>NZ_QJSW01000001.1 GCF_003217495.1 Paenibacillus barcinonensis
ATAATCTTCATAATCCGCTTCTTCGTAAAATCATCCATGAATTAGTCTCGCCTGCCTTATTCTCTTTTGCCTTGATTATATCACGATGATTTCTCTACATCATATTTACGAACTTCGTATATACCTCTCATTTCAATTCATATCCTAACTACATCTAATATACCCCAATTTGTTCCATCTGCGAAGTCACAAATCGACAAAAAGCAGTCCCCAGACTGCGGTGTTTGTTAGATCGTGCTAACAAGCACAGCTGCAGTAACGTTGGGACTGCTTTTCTCATCTGAACCATCTGCCTTACACCTGAATTACAATACTTAAAACCTTACTTCCCACTCACACTCCATACTACGCGCTCGCTCATGGCTTTATGCTGGGCAATCAGGCAGAGCTCTGCCGCTTTGAAAGCGTGCTCCTGTGTCATTGCCGTCTCGGTGCGGTCCAGACAGTCGCGGATGAGCTGACCGAAGAAGGGGTAGCCGACTTTGCCTTTGACATTGTACCTGAACTCACCCTCATGGTTAACCAAGTACACCTGATCTCCTTCCGACTCGCGGGCGATATCGATGTACTTGCGCAGCTCGATGTAACCGTCTGTGCCCAGAATCACGGTACGTCCGTCACCCCATGTGCCGAGACCGTCTGGTGTGAACCAGTCTACGCGGAAATAGCCGGATGCCCCGTTATCACCGATCAGGGAAGCTTCACCGAAATCCTCCAGCTCCGGGAACTGTGGATGATTGAAATTGTTAACCCGACTGAAGGCGACCTGTGCATCACTGCACGAAGCAAAGGTCAGGAACTGCTCAATCTGGTGACTGCCAATGTCGCAGAGAATACCTCCGTACTGCTCATGGTTGAAGAACCAGTCTGGTCGTCCTCCAGCATTCAAGCGATGCGGTCCTGTACCCATGACCTGAACCACTTTACCGATAGCGCCCTGTTCAATCAGTTGCCCTGCGTAGATGGCACTTTCCACATGCAGACGTTCGCTGTAGTACACCATGTATTTCTTGCCTGTGCGTTTCACTTCTTCACGAGCCAGCTCTAATTGTTCCATCGTGGTGAAGGGCGCTTTGTCCGTAAAATAATCCTTACCCGCTGCCATGACTCTCATGCCAAGTGGTGCACGATCTGATGTAATGGCGGCGCTCGCTACCAGCAGCACCTCATCATCCGCAAGCACTTCCGCTTCCGATGCAGCGATCTGTGCCTGAGGGAACTGCTTGCGGAATGCCTCCACCTTGGCCGGGTCCGGGTCATATACCCATTTAAGCGTAGCCCCGGCGTCCAGCAAACCGCCAACCATGCCATAGATATGCCCGTGATCCAAAGCAACTGCCGCGATGGTAAACTCGCCAGGTCCACACACAACCTCTTTTGTCACACTTTTTGGTGCATAGAACATTCCGTCTTTTGCCATATTAACCCATCCTCTTTTTGTTGGATTTAATGTATTTTGATCAAGCATTTTGATATCCTAGAATCCATCAATAAGTTTGACTTTTCATTTACACAGAAACGGAGAGGACAGAAAAAATCTGGAAAAGCGACGAGGTCGCCTGAAAGCTTCCTGCAAGAAAGCTGCATCAGAAGCATACGCTGTTCACCGAATTTTCCCATTGATTAATGAGAATCAAAAAATCTGGGGATAACAGCGATTGAAAAATTATTCTGTCATCGGAGTGTTCCGTGTAAATCTCTATTCCAACTCATCTACATCCTATTTAAACGTCTGACTCAGATCGGCAGGCTGTCCGCCCGCATATGCCTTGTCTTTTTTGGTCGTTGAATTTTCAATACGCTCCTGCAAGTGCTCGTAGAACAAATCTTCATCTATCGGCAGATTCACCCAGTTGTCCGTCCAGGTGGACAGCAGCATGGCGTTGGATAAGGTTAAACCATGTATTCCATCCTGCCCCGGAGCGATCAGCGGTGCCCCAGTGCGAATGGCATCGACCCAGTTGCGGATTAAGCCCGGATGCCCCGTCTCGATGCCCGTAATCGGCACATCACATTTCCAGCATTCCGGCTGTCCGAAACCTCCGGTAAAGCGCTGGTTGAATTCCGGCTCCGATTCCCGCAACCGCCAGAAGGTGAGCTGTCCGTCCTCAATAACGATTTTGCCGCGGTCACCATTGACCTCAAAACGGTTCGTTCCTGGTGCTTCACCTGTGGTGGTTACAAACACGCCAGTTGCTCCATTTTCATATTCCACATACGCTGTCACGTCATCTTCCACTTCAATGTTCCGATATTTGCCGAAGGAGCAGAACGCACGCATACGAACAGGCATCATACCAATGGTCCACTGCCACAGATCCAGCTGATGCGGGTCCTGATTGATCAGCACGCCGCCCCCTTCGCCTGCCCATGTTGCACGCCAGCCGCCGGAATCATAGTAGCTCTGAGAGCGATACCAGTTCGTAATGATCCAGTTGGTACGTCGTACCTCGCCTAGCTCGCCGGATGCAATCAGGTCCCGCAGCTTGATGTACAGCGGATTCGTTCGCTGATTATACATGATGGAGAACACTTTGCCACTTGCCGCAGCTGCCTCGTTCATCTCACGAACCTGTTTGGTATATACGCCCGCTGGCTTCTCAATCATGACATGCAGGCCATGCCGGAATGCCTGGATCGCTTGTTCAGGATGATCATAATGCGGTGTAGCAATAATAACGGCATCAATTGTGCCTGAAGCCATCATCTGCTCCGCATCCTGCCAGTACGTGACGGTAGACGGGAGATTACTCGTTACCCAGCCCTCCATCTCTTTTCTCACATCACATACAGCCGCAAGCTCCGCACCCGGAACGTCTCCAGCCGCCAGCGTTCTGGCATGTGACGCACCCATATTTCCAATACCAATGACCGCTACTCGCACAATACTCATGTTTGCTCCTCCTCGTTTATACGACGCTCAATTGCAGCAAATACTGCTGCAAAATGCTGTAACATCGCTCCAGACTGCATCACTCCGCTAAAATCCTCAATCCCGTAATAACCGTTATACCCGACCGCTCTCAGATCACGTACCATCTGCACCCAGTCCACCAACCCTTCCGTCAGCGGAGCCCAATGACATTCCCAGGATGTGCTCAAAGCCAAATGATAACCAGAGCTTGGGTTTGATGCCGCCTGTTCCCTAGCATCTATAGCTGCTTTCACATGCCATCCGGCATTTTTCACATGCACATGAGCGAGATAAGGTCCAAGCAGCTCAAGTCCCATGCGATGATTCTCATACCCTTCATGCACCATATTGCCTGGATCATAGAGCACCCCAACATGCTCCGGGTCAAGAGATTGTACAAGACGGTGAGCTAGAGAAGCGGTGGGTGCGATGGTCTGATGGTGTGTTTCTACAACTGCTTTAATGCTGTACTGTTTCGCCATATCCTGTACTTCGTTCAAATACCGAACAGCCTTTGCATACAATTCGGGATATGCTGTCGTGCGATCATAACCGGGAACACCCACACGCATCATTGAAGCACCAAGCTTGGATGCAGCCTGGAATGCTTGCTCTGTTGCCGGCAGGTCTCCACAGCCCAGATAAGGCACGAGTGCAAAGGATTGTCTGCCGTACTTCGCTGCCGCTTCTCGAAAAACAGGCACCTCCTCCTGCCACTTGTCCGGGTCAATCGAGCAGCGGTTGTATCTCCAGAAGGAGGGCTGTTCGGACAGCGCATCCTCTGGTATTCCTCGAAATCTCCACTCGATGCCTTCAATGCCTGCCGCTGCGGCGGCTGAAGCCAGTTCCGCTGCATTCAGATCAGGAACCGAAACGGTGAATACGGACAGTTTCATATTCATGAACCCTCCTATGTAAACGCATTCATTTCATGTCATAAACGCATTGTATCACTCTCACGCACACCACCATAGAGCATACAGCAAACAGATGAATGACAGATAACAAACTGCACATATTCCCCATTCAGAGATAACGTTTCGCACTACAATACGAGGCCAAGCACGATTAAAATAAGAAAAATGCTCCCAAGCAAAGTAAAAAAAGCACTTCCGAATCAGAAATTACTTCTGCTCAGAAATGCTTTTATATCTGACAAGGTCGGGACAGTTTAACCCGTATCCTTACTATTTCATACAATCGCGATCTAATCCCGGTCAAAAAATACATGCTCTGCCGACAGCTGCCCATCCTCTACGGTCATAATGCCAAAAGAAAACTGCTTCTGGAACCGACGGTCTGTCGGTGAGCCTGGATTAAATACGAGCAGATCATCCACGGTATGCATCACCGGAATATGAGAATGTCCGTAGATCACGGCATCCAGCTTTTCACCTGCAAAGGTTTGGATTGCATTCTGCTCTGTACCCTTTGATCCTCGGTGACCATGCACAAGGCCAAGCCGTAGCCCCTCCACTTCGACAATTCGGGAGAACCCAAGCTTCTCCCCGATCTCGGACGGATCGGTATTACCCGCCACGCCTTCCACCGGAGCATAACCGCTAAGCAGCTCATACACACTCCAGTCCGACCAGTCACCCGCATGCAGGATCAGATCTGCACCTGTCAAAGCATCCACCAGTGGTGCTGGCAAGGCTCGTGCTTTTTTGGGCAGATGTGTATCAGAGATGACTATGATTTTCATGTCTCAACCGCCTTCCCTTCGTTAGGCTTTCGGCTCTGCCTCTAATCGAGCTGTCTCGATCTGCTGCGAGCAGGAGCGTTCCATATCTTCAAGGGTAATAGACGCAAAGAACTGCTCCACTTTGGACTCCGCAATCTGATACAGATTCGTCAGTAAACTATCCATCTGGATGCCTACCTCGCAGTTTGGATTGCAATTACCATGGATCGGGAATAAAGGCCCCTCGTCCTTGGCTGCCTGATAGATCATATCCAGTGTAATATCACTGGACGGCTTCGCCAGATAAAATCCTCTGGTGCCTGGGGAGGAATTGACCAATCCTGCCTTCTTCAGCCCCCCCAGAATCCGTCTGACCACGACAGGATTGGTATTCACGCTGCCCGCAATATCTGCGGACGTTATTCGTTCAGGCGCGCTGAGAGACAGTAACAACAAACAATGCACACTGACCGAAAAATGAGTACTCATGATTAACCACCTTTATTTAATATAATCCCGGATCATTCATCTCTATTCGGTGAACAGATCCTGTTCAGGACGTGCTCTGGCCTTAAGCTGTCGCACTGTATATTCCAATTGCTTTACGATATCATCCAGTTGTTTGCGATCAATCTTGTTCGGATCATTCACAGGCTTGACCGAGTTTTTCAGATCGCGGATTGTGAGCTGCTGTTCCTGCCATTTATCCATCAAATCGGCGATATTGGCGTAAAAGCGCTCATAGTCTTTGATCACCAGATCAAGATATGCATCGACCTCATCCGGGTCATAACCACGAAGTTTATAATTAAACTGCTTCTCATGAATGGATAAAGCATCCAGCTGTACACCCAGTTGTTTGAACAATTGTCTCTGTTTGTCCAATCTTCGTTTCATATGTTCATCCATCTTGACAACCCTCCATTGTAGCCGAGCAGCGGTTCTATGTAATGAACACAGAACTCACGGCAATTTCTCTCTCTATTTTTTATAACACATAATTCATCAGATATAAAACGAAACCATGTTTCCATTGCAAAATGATTGTCTCTCCCGGTTTTCGGGTAAGGAGTCTCTACAACCCCAAGCGGGAAAGGAGCATGTCCTTATGAGTACATTAACCCAAGATCAACGTCAGGAATTAGAACAGGCGCTGCTGGAGCAGCGTAAAGATTTGCAGCATCATTTTGAGTCCAGCATGGAGGATGGCGCACCAGCCGAATCGCTCAAGAATTCCACTGGTGAGCTGTCCTCTTATGATAATCACCCTGCCGATGCAGGTACAGAAACATTTGAACGCAGTCGTGACCTCGCCATAGATGATACCTTGACAGATGAGTTCAATCAGGTGAATGATGCCCTTGAACGCATGGAAGAGGGAACCTATGGCACATGTGTATCTTGCCGAAAAGAGATTCCTTTTGAACGGCTGCAGGCCATTCCTTATACCACCTATTGTATTGATCACGCATCAAACCGTGACGTAAGCAATGACCGCCCTGTAGAGGAAGAGGTTATGACGATGCCTCCGAGTGGTGCTGGAGAGGTGAGACAGCGTAATGCAGGCAAGTTTGACAACGCAGAGGCCTGGGAGGCCGTCGAGGCGTATGGGACATCCAATTCACCTGCAATGGCAGCCAAGCGGGATGTGCAGAATTACGACGAGAACATGTAGGCTCAATTGAAAAGTTGTACCTAGCTCTGAGGTCAGGGAGTGTAGGAAGACGCTGAAGAACGCAGATTGTGCTGAATTTTCATGAGCTCAGGTCTGAACCAATCCGACCTGCCACAATCTAACACTAAAAAGCCGCCGATGGCGGCTTTTCTACTATCATGCCCCTGTCTGTGCCTGCTAACCTTTACTTGCTACTACACGTTGTGCTCTGAGTGTCCTTACACTTCAGCTGCATCTCTTCACTCCGTTTGTTCTTCCTAACTTCACTTGGTTCCCTTACTTTCTTTACACCCCTTCAGTGTCTGCTGCGACAAGCGATCAATGAAGCATGACATGGAGGAGGCTTTTGAAGATTTATACAGGGCTGCTTAGTTCTCAGACTGAGCTTCAGGTGACTGCTGACTCTTCCGTTTGGCAGAACGTTTGGAGGCTTTATCGGCCGGTACAGCATGCGGGACTTCAGATGTAACGGATGCCCCGGATGCAGACGATTTCTTCTGTCCTCCCGTCGTTATCTTCCTTTTCCCGACTTCCTTAGACTTGAAATCCATGTGAACATCTTTGGACAGGGCTGTAAACAGCTGAAAAATCTGTTGGTCGGCATTCTTCTCGTTTTTGGTCAGATAGGGTTGACACAGCTCCACAATATTCTGATATAACGTATCTACTTCATCTGCCGTTGCGTAAAGTGTCATATCCGAAATAAAACGTTTCTCTCGCTCCCCATGCTCTACCTGATTCATGAAGCGAAGACGGCTCTGCTCGAACATCTCGTTCAGCAGCTTTAACGTCTCTGAGCGAAAAACCTGCTTCAGCGGGGAATTCTGATCCTCTTCATCCTTATGACGCAGATGAATTTCACCTGAGAAGGGCTCGTAATATTTAGCAATAATACCGTTAATCTCACGAGTGGATACCATGCTCAGAAGACCGATCTTCTCCAGCTTCTTCACATGATAGTGAACCTTGGCGGGCACCTCTCCCATCAGATCGGCGATTTCCTTCACCGTGGAGGGTCTTCCCTGCCTGTTAAACATATTCATAATCTGTATCCGGTACGGATCAGAGTATATTTTGATCTCTTCAATCGTTGAAAGCACTTTATGCTGCTGCATACCTGGTTCCTCATTTCCGGGGTACGTGCCTGCCCTTCGTTCTCTATATTATACCTTTCAGTCAGGACCCCGGTCAAAGCTGTATACCACTCACATCTCTTGGCGAAAACTTTTGCTCCCAAGCAGTACAAGCGCAGACAGACCGAGCAAGACACCAAACGTAATAAACAGCACAGGCATCGAAAACCAATCTGCAAGCACACCCGAGAGAAGACTACCCAGCGGTGACACACTTAATACCAGCATGCTCTGTAAAGCTGATACTTTTCCAAGCATATGCGACGGGGTAACCTCCATCAGATAAGAAACCAGCGGAGTCGTCGCAAGTGGAATGCCCAAGCCCATCAGTAAACAGAAGAAACCTGCCATCGGGAGTTGAAACATCGTCATATAAGCGGGAACTGCTGTCATCGCATAACCAAAACCAACCATAACAATGCCGGTAATGATCAGCACACTTTTACGATAACGGGTTCCCCAATGTGACATCCACAGACCACCAAGGATAATCCCCCCGACTAACAATCCACTGAGCAGACTAAGCCCCCAGGCATCCGCGTGCAGCGTCTCCATCACGTACGGTGTACGCAGCACATTAAAGGGCATCAGGCAGAAGTTGACAAAAGCAAACAGAATAGAGCTGACCAGTAACAAGGCATGTTTACGTAGAAAATGAAAAGCATCCGCCATCTCGGCCAGCAAACTTCTGGCGGCAGAAGATATAGCATGAGCGGACGTGCCTTCGGGATATTGCACACGGCTCATAAGTAAAGCACTGAAGGCAAAAAGCGCAGCATCAATCCAGATCGTGCATGCGATGCCAAGTGTTGCAATGCATGCACCTGCCGCAGCGAGACCTGCAAGTTCAGCCAGTCGAGTAGCGGAGGAGGTTATCGCATTACCTGATAGCAGCATGGAGGGTGGAAGCAAACGGGGCACACTGGACACCTCGGCAGGTGACGTGAAACATTCCAGTAAGGAGTTCAGTACGGTGAACAAGAATAAATGCCAGACCTCAAGCTGACCAAGAGCAAACAAAAGAGCGGTCAAGCCCACCATCACACTACGTCCGATATTAGTCATTACAATTACTTTTTTGGAGGATAAGCGATCCACCAGTGCACCAGCAAACAGTCCGAATAGAATATTAGGCAGAAAATTAACAGCCAGCAATGTGCCCATCAGCATCTTCGACCCTGTCAACACGTACACCATCCAGCTGTATGCAATGGAATCCATGGAATCGCCAAATCGGGATACCATTTTGCTCATAATAAACTGCATGTAAGGCCTGATACGAATAAGCTCCCCTAGTCCTTGTTTGCCAATTGCTGTGCTATTGTTCATTTTCTCCACTCCTTAACGTGAAAATATTTTTAATGTTAATTTTATTTTAACGTAGTTTTTGCGAAAAGCAATACTAACGTTAAAATATTTTTAACGATGGAGTTGAGGATGCATTTTCACGTTATGTTTAAGATGGTCATTTGCAGGTTTTTAACCTAAAAAAGACTCTCATCCTCATGGATGGAGCCTTCTATCACACATTTATTTTAAAAATCCTCAGTAAACTGTTGTTGGACTGTTGCTCCACTACCTAACGAAACTTCGTCTACAATGTCTATTTCACTGGACTGCGGTCCACCAGCACCCGCTGACGCGTTCGGGCGGATGCCAGACAGGCATCAATCACACGCATATTCAGAACGGTGTTGTTCGGACTAAATGGCAGAGGCTCGCCCTCCAGTACCGCCCCCGCAAAAATCTCCACCTGTAGCACATAAGAGTTCGAGACGGAGACACGCTCCTCCCGGCTTACCGAATCTGTATGGATGATAATCTGCGGTGGAATATCGCTGTTCTCCCAGCCGAACACTTTGGGCAGCTCGATTCGCCCTTCCGTACCGAGAATCTCCATCTCAGCCCGCCCGGATGCCCACATGCCACAATCAAAGGTCAGAGCCACTGAATTCGGAAACTCAATCAGTCCTGAAGCCATCATATCAACGCCATCATGCTCTTCCGAGAACAAGGCATGTACTGTAACAGCTTCCGGTTCTTGTCCCAGATACATGCGGGCAGCAGAGATCGGATATACGCCGAGGTCAAAAATAGAGCCGCCGCCCATATGTTTTTTGAACCTTACATTCTCCTTGTCCTCCGCGGTATTACACGTAAAGTTGCCATGAATCGCTCTAACCGTTCCGATCTCGCCACTCTCAATAATCTCCTGCACACGTCTGTGCTTCGGATGATAGCGATACATGATCGCCTCAGCAAACAACACACCATGGCGCTCACATGCCTCGATCATCTCGGCGGATTGCTCCGCATTCAGGGCTGCGGGCTTTTCACATAGAACATGTTTTCCAGCCTCGGCAGCTTTGATCGTCCATTCTCTGTGCATATGATTGGGCAATGGAATATAGACGGCCTGGATATCCGGATCAGCCAGAAGCTCCTCGTAACTGCCATAGGCTCTGACAATATGCATCTCTTCAGCCAAGGCCTCCGCCTTTTCCTTCGAGCGGCTGGCAATCGCCAGCACTTCACCACGTTCGGACTGCTGAATCGCAGGAATAATTGCTTTCTTGGCAATCGTAGAAGTTCCGAGTACACCCCACTGCAGAGGTCTGTTCATGCTCATCGCCCTTTCGTACCGTAGTTATCCGCTTCCGCCTTGTGTAAGATGCCAAGACAACGATCCAGATCGGCTTTGACCTGTTTTTTGTATAACTCGGCTTTTGCCGCACCCTCATCCGTGAAGTGATAGAGCACGATCTCCTGAAAATCCACCTTCGGATCGTTGCCCTTCAATTTCTTGGTTCGATAAAAGATACCCTGCTGCACCAGCTCATGTAAGGCCCGATACACCTCGCTCTGCGGCGGTACATATCCGTAATCTTTGAATTCCTGCTTCATCGCCTCCAGCATCTCGTAGCCATACCCTCTATGCTGCTCTACCATCGTAATGAGATAAACCTTGATAAATGCTCGCTGTGCAATCATAAAAGCCATGAGCTTTCCCTCCTGTCAGAACCTGTCTATCTCCCATTATAAAACATACGTTCTTATCCTGCTATCTTACTCTTGATCTCATCACTCATCCTTGTGACAAACGCTTGAGTAGCAAGCAGGATAACGGTTGGGGAATTCCAAGTGAGGCGAGAACACAGCGAAATTAGGCTTTATTATTATGAATTTTTCATATGATGATATATTCACTTGGACGTCCATGAATCCGTTGCTCCTTGGGTTGTTGTGCGCTTGACGGACACCGAGCCCACAATCCATTTTCCCCATCTACATCTAGAGATCAGCCAGGTCAGCCCACAGGAGGCTGCAAGTGCAGTAAGCCATGTAACGAGCATACGAACCACCGGATTCCATCCCCAGGCCACGTATAACCATTCATCTGGAATGTAACTATAACGGAGCACCAGCATATGCATCAGATATCCGCCATAGGATAGACCGCCAATCCATGCCAGTCCTTGCAGCACCTTTGGCTGCTGAAGCTTCAGAGCTAACTGATACAGCACCAGCATTGAAGCCAGCAGAAACAGGATCATATCCGGCCTGATCAGGCTGACGGTGTAGAAGGTGATCTGAATGCCATCGGGCTTCTGAAATTCCAGCATCAATAGATAAATAAACCGCAGACCCAGGATAATAAACACCAGCCAGGATACCCAGCGCAGACGGTGAACCCATTCTCTCCAGCTCTGGACAGATAACCCTGCTGCAGCCCCAAGCACAAAATAAAAGAAAAAATAAATAAAATTACGGTCTGCATAGGTTGTAAAAGCATCGGTCAGCACCGGAATCTGCAGCGGCTCCATCCACCGAGCAATGGTCCTCAATTGATCAGCCAGAATCAGATAAACGATCCCTGAGATCAACAGGGCAATCATACGCCCCCTCGCTTGAAAACGCTGATATATGTACCGAATGCCACGCAGGAACAACGGGAAAAACACATAGAACTGGATCAGCATAATGATGTACCAGAAATGTGAAGCCGTTTTGCCCGTTACCACCTTCAGCGCAAGATCAGAGAGCTCCTGCCAGCCGAAGGCTGTCCAATGGCTCGGGGTAAGTATAAAATAGATCAGCGTCCACACGACATAAGGCAAGATCACGTCCATACCTCTTTTGCGCATAAACTGGCCGTAATGTAGCTGATCTCCTGTGTTGTAGAATAGAACCATCCCGGTTATAAATATAAACAACGGTACGGCAAACTTGGCGAGCATCAGCAGCATAGCCAGCACTACACCATCCTGAAGTCCAGCTTGCGGAACCAGCGAATAATGAGCAATGGAATGTTGGAGCACAACAGCAGCAAAGGCCATTCCCCTTAAGGTTTCTAATTCGATAATGCGTTCTTTACGAGGCAAATTGATCAGCCTTTCCTTCTATATTGGTTCATACTTGCCATGTAAAACAAAAAAATCGGGTACAATCCCTGAGTGGAGGTACACGATACACATGTCCGACAGATCATCCGATATTTCTGAATCCAAATATGTGCAGCAGCACTTGGCGAATGAACGCACATTCCTTGCATGGGTGCGCACGGGCATTGCCATGGCGGGAATCGGTTTTCTCGCTGCCGGTTTCGGCTTCCATTCGGGCGCTTATGATCGTCTTGCACATCTTGCGGCTATCATTACCGGCATTACGTCTCTTCTGGGCGGCATCTGCATTATTTTGTTCTCGGCGACAGCCTACCACCGGAAGCGCACACAGATTAATGAGCAGACATTCCAAGCCACAACCGGACTTATTACGTTTCTCAGTCTCATCTTGCTTGTGATTGGCATTGCACTTGCGATCCTGCTCTATGTATTGTTATTCCCTGCTTGATCAGGTAAAAAACAAGGTTCTGAGATGAACACGGGTACATCTAATAAGCATACAGCCCAATCCTCCCAATGCGATAGACGCTAGACATAGGATAATCCTTTGCATGAGGTGCAAAAACCGGCCTCCTCAGCGAAGACCGGCTGCCGTGCACCTGAAGCTCACATCCATGATGCCAAGAAACCTGTTCTGAATGGAAGCGAACTACTTCCTTTATAAAAAGGTATTGTTGCCATAGCGCGCTGCTTTGGTCTGTGCTTCCATTCGGCGCTCTTCCATATCCAGATCGGGACGGACGGCATTCACATCTTCGCCGTGCATGGTACCCCTGTTCGTATGGTCCGGGCTGGAAAGATTAAACACGTCGTATACAGCGGTATCCCGATCTGTGGAGTCGACCAGCAGCAGGATTTTACCGTTCTGCACATACTCCTCATATTGCTTCGCATCCTCTTCAGGAATGCCAAGTCCAACAAGTCCGCCCACCAGTCCACCGGCTCCTGCCCCTACAGCAGCGCCTGTAAAGGTTGCTGCAATAGGCCCGGCAGCCAGAATTGGACCGATCCCCGGAATCGCCAGTGCGCCAATACCCGCGAGCAGACCCGCCATACCTCCAAGCAAACCGCCGGTTGCTGCACCAGCAGCTACACCCTCCGGTGCTTTCGTGCCCGTCTCCTCCCGGATGGCTTTGAGCTCATCCCTATCCTGGGTAACGACAGATATTTCATCGGATGTAAATCCTTCCGCCTTTAAACTTTCAATAGCCTCTGATGCTTCACGCTCTGTATTAAACACACCTACGATTTTCTTCTGCATAGTGAATACCTCCTCATTGGATTGAGTGGTTCGCTATGTTATTACCCGTCTTTATTTCTTTCAAACGTTTGGAAGATGATTATCGCATGTGTCAATATTAATCTCTACAACCTGAAGTCCAGTTTGTCACATGATATTTCAGAGACAGTTAGACATGTTAAATCCATATAGCCAGTTCGTTGTTAATGATGCTGGGCTTTTCAGCTGGTTCGTGGCTTGGCCCGATTCGTTGCAATCGCCTCGAGTGGATTATCCGGCCAGTAATGCTTCGGATATCGTCCCTTCAAGTCTTTTTTCACCTCAAAATAGGTCTCGCGCCAGAAATTAGCCAGATCTCTTGTGACCTGAACAGGTCGCTGAGCAGGCGATAACAGATGTAACGTGACCGGCACGCGTCCGCCTGCGATTCGCGGTGTCTCCTGCTGACCAAACATCTCCTGCAAACGCACTGCCAGAACAGGGTCCTCCGAATTACTGTAATCTACCGGGATACGAGAGCCGCTCGGCACCTGAATATGGGTCGGCGCTTCCTCGTCCAGCTGCTGGCGTTGTGTCCAGCTCAGTCCGCCCAGCAATACGTCGTGCATCGAAAGTCTCTTGAGATCTGCGGCGGAGCGCATGCCTGCCACATACGGCATGAGCTGTTCGGCCAGTTCATCCGTCAGATGGTCCTCGATCAAATCAGGCCAATCCGGCCAATGTTTGTGCAGAAAACGCATGCGATCCGCAAGTTGGCGGGAGGTTTTGCTCCAAGGCAGAATGTCTAGTCCTTCCAGTCGTATTCCCGTTAACAGCGCCTCCAGCACCTGCTCTTCCGGCGGCTGTGCAGCTGGACTCTCCTTGATGATCAGCGCGCCCATGCGCTGCATTTGGTGTGCCCGCACGCTTCGCGTGGTGCGGTCCCATGCCACCTGCATCTCCTCGTGCAGCAGGTGCTGCGCGGCACGCAGCACCGTCTGCTCCTGCAATGGCGCAGCCAGCAGGATGCGCGCATCTGCGCCCTGGTCGTCTGCCTCGGCTGCGACCAGATAAGCGGAACGGCTCAGCGATTCTATCGCGCCGAGCCGCACCCCGCGGCCGCTGCTCAGCAGATAGCGGCCGTCCTCCCGGCGCTGCGCGATCCGGTCCGGGTACGCAAAGGACAGCAGCAGCCCGCAGCTGTCCTCATCCGGCCGCACCGGATCGGCCGCCGGGCCGCCGAGCACCGAGCATAGCTGGCGGCTCTCCTGCAGCATGCGCCGCACGGCAGCGCCGTCTGCGCTGGCCGCATGCGGCATCCCGCTGCTGCCTGCGGCCAGCAGCGCCTCCACGCGCGGGCGGAGGTCCACGCCCGCGCCGCCAGCACTGGCGCTGCTGCTGCGGAGCCCGGCGGGCTCCTGCAGCAGTGCCGCCAGCGTGCTGGCGTAGCTGGCCAGCCCAAGCTCCGCCGAGCGGAGCAGCATGCTGGCCAGCCGCGGATGAACACCAAGTGTGTTCATCCGCCGCCCAAGGGGCGTGATGCGGCCTGCGTCATCCAGGCCGCCCAGCTGGCGCAGCAGCGCCTGTGCCTGCGCGTAAGCCGCGTCAGGCGGGATGTCCAGCCAGTTCAGCTCGGCTGGAGACTGGACACCCCAGGCGGCAAGCTCCAGCGCCAGCGGCGCAAGGTCCGCGGAGGCAATCTCCGGGCGTGCTGCATCTGGCAGCGCCCCATGAGCCTCCTCGCTCCACAGCCGGTAACATACCCCTGGGGCAATACGCCCCGCCCGTCCGCGCCTTTGATCTGCGGACGCTTTACTCACCGGCAGTGTGACAAGCCGGCTCATGCCCGTTCTGGCCGAGAACGAAGCCGCTCGGCTCTGCCCGGCATCCACAACCACTTTTACGCCAGGAAGGGTAAGGCTTGATTCTGCAATCGAAGTAGAAAGCACAACCTTGCGCCAGCCTTCGGCAGCGGGCCGGATTGCCTCATCCTGCTTCTCCGCAGCCATGCTGCCATACAGTGTATGCACGTTCACCTGCGCTGGAAGTGAAGCCTGCACCAATTGCCGTTCCGTACGGTGAATCTCTCTGGCTCCAGGCAGAAACACCAGAATATCGCCCTGCTCTTCCGTCAATGCCCGAATAATGATACGTGCAGTCCAGCTCTCCAGATCAACGGCAGCCGGTTTGGGCACATATCTCGTTTCGACTGGAAATGTACGTCCCGCACAATGCACCACACATGTGTCTTCCCCCAGTAGACTGCTCACTGGAGCCGGGTCCAGTGTAGCTGACATCACAAGCAGCTTCAGATCCGGACGCAGCATCGCCCTTGATTCCAGTGCAAGAGCAAGCCCCAGATCACCGTGCAGATGCCGCTCATGGAATTCGTCGAAAATAATCATGGCGGTGTCCTCCAGCCCCTGATCCTGCTGTAACATCCGCGTTAACACACCTTCAGTCACCACTTCAATTCGTGTTGACGGGCTGACCTGGGTATCCATCCGTACACGGTATCCAACCGTCTGTCCTGTTTTTTCACCTAATGCTGCTGCCATTCTCGACGCAGCTGAACGGGCTGCAAGCCTGCGCGGCTCCAGCATAATAATTTTTTTGCCATCAAGCCATGGCTCTTCCAACATCGCAAGCGGCACAACCGTTGTTTTCCCCGCTCCCGGCTCAGCAATCAAAACACCTGTATCCTGCTCACGGAAACATTGCTGCAATTCTGGAATAACCGCTTGTATCGGTAAATCAGTGTACATGTCATCGCTCCTATTGGATGTCTTACCCCTTCGTTTTCTTGTGTCCTTTGGATAATCATTTTTGTATTTCAATCTTGCTTCCGCAAGCTTAATAAGTTCCCATCACTTCATCTTTGATTCCCTAAATTCATTTCAACAATTATTTGCCCGAGTTCAACAATCCCGTAATCAGTCTCTTACATTTAATATTGGAACCTTAGCATTATAACAAAAAAAGCCGTCCCGAAGGAACGACTATACTATATCCGAACATACAGACATGTGAAGACATGACTGATCTTGTTCGTATATTCACTTCTGCTGGCAGCAGTTTCCCACCCTTGTGCTTCTAGTGTGTCAGCTGAGCAATGACTCTGCTCCATCAATGACAATCTCTGCCCCTGTAATGTGCTTGGAGGCATTCGAAGCGAGAAAACTCACCAAATCGGCCACATGCTCAGGCTGTCCTGGTCCGTCCGCGAGCGGCTGCTGCCCCTCAGGGAATTCCATTGGAATTATAATGTCCTGCAGATCGTCCGTTTTAATGGTGCTCTGATCAATATTCGTGGCAATGGCCCCCGGACAGATGACATTAACCCTGATCTTGAATTTCGCCAGCTCTAATGCAGCCATTTTGGCAAAAGCAACCTGCCCTGCCTTCGAGGTGCTGTAGGCTGACATTCCAAAGCTAGAGAAGCGCTTGTTTCCATTTATCGAACTCGTAATGATAATGCTGCCCCCGCCACGTTTTTTCAGATGAGGCAGTGCATATTTTACAGTGAAAAACGTACCGTCCAGATTTGTTGTAATAATCCGCTGCCAATCCTGCACCTGGATTTCCTCTATTGGCGCGGACACCCCGTTAATACCTGCATTGGCAAATACGATATCCAGACCGCCAAACAGCTCTACCGTTTCAAGCACAGCCTTTTCAACCCGTGCCGGATCAGAAATATCCACATCAAAGGCTCTTGCGGCCCCTTCATGTTGTGCATTAATCTCCGCTTCCGTCTGTGAGATCCGATCATTCACCAGATCAAACAGCGCAACCTGCGCACCTTCGTTCGCAAGCTTGAGTGCTGTCGCTTTACCGATCCCGGAGCCCGCTCCAGTAATGATCGCTACCTTCCCCTGAAACTGTGGCTTGCTGCTGTGTTGTGTCATCACGTATTCACTCCTTCGATTTGGAAGTTATGTAAGAAGATTCGATCCAACCTCATGTTCAATCAATTCTTCACAAGATTACCCAAAAGGAGCAGCTTTTAAATCAACACCAGCAACATTTTTTCGGATAAAACTTACCACTCCATTTCAATGAAAGCGGCATCATCTTCCAAGCCGCCCGTATGGACGGCATCCAGCAGCACCTGAATATGTTCATCTGGAATGTACGTATTAATGGCATCCAGATCATTCAATCCATCTGTATACAATTGAAGGCGACAGACATCATGAGCCGGCGCTTTTGTCTCAAAAATATGAGGTTTCCCGCCTATAGGCCCTCCGCGTGTTGACCATCGTTCATTGGTGCTGCAATGCTTCTGAAACTGCTCCGACTGTTCCTGACCGTTGCACCAGAGCCGAATTCTGGAATCACCCTGCCAAGCGAGCCATACCTTGCTTTTACGTGCATTCGAGTTCAGCTCAATGCGTCCACATATATACATGGCCTGACTTCCCTGGCTCCGCTTCTCCATTAATACCTCACGCAGCAGCAGCGGAGAGCTATCCAAAGGCTGCAATTGTTCTAGCTGTCTGGAAGCCGCATCTGTTATTTCATGAAGATAGCTCTCAATGCCCTCAGCAGTCGGACTCGAGGTCATTTCCAGCCATTCCAGCAAAGCGTTGCCTAGGAAACGTGCTGCAAAATCCCCAAGATAACTCATGCCAACTCCATCGCACAATACAAAATTACATATATTCCCATGCATGCGAATTGCAACATAGTCTTGACCTGCATCACCTTGATGCACCGTCTCCGCCGCCCGACCGTATCCATATCTACATTTCAGCCTACCTTGATAACGTGCTAAAGGCTGCTCGCCGGTTTGCTCGCTTACATAGCAAAAATGTTCATGCCTCTGTTTGGCATGACCTGCCCGATCACTGGCAGACATTGTAGCCATACGCATTGCTCGCATGATTCCCCTCCTATCTTACAGGTGTCGCAGCAGACATCTGGAATCCAATGGACACCAGTTCTGCACAAGTACCAGGCAGCATCATGAGTGCTCCCGGTGCAAGTAAATAATCGGCCTCCACCAACATTTCACGATAGCTTTCAGGCAGCACGGAGGACATATTGCGCAGCTTCTCACCATGCTCATCCTGAAGAATGGTTTCTGGAGAGATGCCCTTCCAGCGTCTTGGTTCTGTAATAGGTCCTTCCAGCAGATGATCACTGATAAAAATATTTTCCACCAGAACGTTGCCATCCGGCACACTCATGCCCATAATGCGTTTCGCAATCGGCTCCGGGTCTTCACCAGTTGCAACGCCGTCTGTCATATGACATACGAGTGGCGCAGGGCAGTCCTGCATGTTCGGTATTTCTGCCTGCAAAATTTTCTCTGCCTGCAGAAAGGCTTTCGCAGAATCCGAGAAGCGCCTTGGTGTCAAATCAGGCAACGAGCCCACCGCGGCAATCTCGTCTATTCCTTTAATGCCGTTTAACACATCATATACATCATCGCTATATGCCAAAATAGCAATTCGATATCGCGGCGTCAGCCGATTCCCTTTCGTTGAGCGGAACACCATCTGCCGAATCGCCAAAGATAAAGCATCATATACGATGTCAATGCGCCGCCGATTATCCAGAACCATGTTCATCGAGGCGCTAATATCAATTAAATAGATAATAAGTGCGGGTGTACGCTGTGATGCTTGAATTGTGTAGTTCATCTAGAGTGTGTCACCTCTATTTTCTAATATAAAGTTACAGATCAGGTAGCACATACTTGGAATTGCCCAAAAATTTGTTGATTGCACTCATCCGTGCAGCCACTTTTCCTACACCCTTGAAGTATGATGCGTCGGTATTATACAGATTTTTGAAATCCCGGGCATACGAAAGGGCATTATCCGTTTTTCTGCCTTTTTGTGCGTTATAAGCCTTGTTATAATGTGCGATCAGCGTTACCACGTTTTGTGCACGCTTTTTCTTGAGTGCTTCCTTCTGAGCAAGCTCTTGCTTTCGCTTCGCTTCAGCCTCGGCCTTTTGTTTGGCGATTTTAGCATCATTTTCTTTTTTCCAAACGAGATAGGCTTCATATTTCGCCTGCTGATCGTATTTTTCCTGCAATGCCTTTCTTGCCGCTTCCTTCTGCTGCTGCTCCTGCTTCGCCAGGAGAGCTTCATATTTGGCCTGCTTATCATACTTTTCTTGCAACGCCTTGCGCTCTTCTTCTTTTTTCTTCGCTTCCGCTTCCTCTTGCTTGGCTTGCGCAAGCTTCTTCTGTTCCTCGGCTTTAAGCTTCGCAGCCTCATCGGCCTTTTGCTTGTCATGCTCCTCCTGCTGGAGCTTGGCAGCAGCGGCCTGCTCGGCAGCCTTCGCTTCAGCGAGACGCGTAGCCTCCTGCTGTTTTACCTCAGCCTGATCCGCAAGAATCTTAACGGTAGGCACTCCCCCGACCAGCAGCACAATAATCACCGCTGAAGAGATCATAAATTTTTTGGAGCGGTAGAAAGGAATCGGTACCGGCTCTGTGCTTTCCTTGTTCCCGTGAATCCGTTCTTCCAGCTCCTTGATCGCTGCCTCCACTTCCATCTGCATCGCACTGTTGCTTGGAATGAAATGATACAGCGAGCGGTATACCTCCAGTGCAGCAGCCGGTTTGTGTTCATCCTCCAATGCTCTGGCTTGAAGAAACAAACGATTCACCACAGCTTCCTGTTCTGGAGCTTGTTTTGCGCCGGACAAGTCCGCGGTGGTCTCACCGTCATTATCCGACTGTGCCGCATTACGCGCAGTTCCCATGTGCGAATGGGCTTCTGACAAATGCTCTGCATCCTCTTGCATTTCGACAGGTGAAGCCAATAGCGCATCCGCCTGCTCTGTATCTGCCGAGGCAAGAGCAATGTACCATTCACCAAATGTTGGACAGCTGCTTAGATCATGACTTTCCCAAGCCCGGATGAAAAGATCCGATAATTTGGAGCCCCAGCGTTTCTCCAAAGAACTCCGCATGGCAAAATATCGCTCACTGGAAGTCTGCATCTCATGCTGATCAAAGTAGCTTTCTCCCCATGCCTTTTCGACGATAACCGGGTCTGACCAGCACAACATCTCGGCAATAATGACAGCACCAGCAAACCTGTCGGCGTAGGAGCTCCACAGACCGCTGTGCACCGTGCGATGGGCAGCATAACCGGGTGAACCCGCAAGCAGCGCATCTGGCCGATCCATCTTCGAACCATACATCTGCTCCACATCAACGAGTTCAACCGCGGAAGTCAGCTCCGAGTTCTGCACTTCGGAAAAAAACGGAATCATTACATTGGGCGCAGACATATCGCAATGTGCCAGTCCGCGCTGCTCCATCGCAGAACCTGTTCCGGCAAGTGCTCTTGCCAGCCTCAGGCTTTCCTCCGATGTCAGCTGTTTTTGGTCACTGATCACATCGAACCAGGTAAGCCCCTGTACCCATGGCATCAGCACTGCATACAGCAGATCAGGATGTTCTCCAATAAGCGCTCCGTTTCTTTCCGGAGTGAGCACTTCACGTCTGCATACTTGCAGCCCCGGCAGTTCACTATATGGCTCCATATGCTCAGACTGGTATACCATCGCCGGGATACGAAATTTCGGAAAAAACACTTTTAGTGCTTTGGCCCCATATACGGAGCCGTCGCGGGGAATTAACTGATAAACTATCCCTTGCCTCCCGGCTTGGGCATAAGCAAGCCCCGGAGCGGCCGGATGCTGCCCAATCGTATAAGCAATGTCATTGATTACCACTTCATCCCCGGGATTCGGTTGAAAAGACATGCGTATCCCTCTCTTTGTCTTTGTGTCATAGTTGCAACAAAAACCGGGCGTAAATACACCCGGTTTCGCTGTAATTGTACAATCCCTGTTCTTGATAAATTGCACAACCTTGTTGTTGCTGCCCACATAAATTCAGGGCGATTGCATTATTCTCATCGTCCTGATCTATGTACAGCAGATTAACGAGCTTGGTCTGCAGTGCGGAATTTGGTCGCAATTGCTGACAGCTCTGCGCTGATGCTGTTGAGTGTTTGAACGAAAGACTGCATTTGTTTGCTGGCTTCCTGGAACTCCTGGAAGAAGCGTTGCTTCGTCATACCTTCCCATTGACCTTCCATGCTAGTAATGGATTGAGTCAAAGTAGATACGATCTGCTGACTTTGCTCTCCACTTTGCTTGAATTGGTTGGACACTTGATCCAGTTGCTCCGGGGTAACTAAAATACGTCCTGCCATTGTTAAATTCCTCCTTGATGTGTGCAATTGTTTTGGTTTGTTCAAATTGTACTATACAAGGATCAATCGGACAAAAGCCGAAGGACCTAATCCTATTTACCCCATTTTTAGCGTATGAAACTTCAACTAACAGCCTATTTACAATTAAATTCACTTTCTGCTGTACCTTCGCTTCACAGTATACTTAGGAAACTACAGGTTCAGTTCCTCTTCTGTCCCGAAAGGAAGGATCTCTGAATCTCCAGGCGACAGGCTCAGGCTGCATCGCCTGAACAAGAGTAGCAGGAGAGCCGTCAGGCGGGGCTGTATCCTGTATTCGATACACTGCCGCCATTGCGGAAAGGGGATCGGATACAACAGCTACATCAGCCGCATGCGCAGGCAGGATTTCGCCCGCACTGCTGCTTTGAAGAACATTCAGCATGTTGACTGCATTACCATAGGCAACATTGACATGACTCAGCACGGAACGATATTCCATATCTACTTGTTGGAACAACAATGCCTTGCGACCTAACTGTACACTTAAGTCCATCAATCGAAGCAGAGCATCTTCACCCAGACGTTTACTACGCTCCCATTCGCTCATCACCGCCGCACGGGATTCGATATCCCAATCCAGCGAATGAATTGCCTGATCCAACACTGCCATTTTTTGCTGTATTTGCTCCGCTGCATACTGAATTTGCCTGCTCAGTGCCCGAAGCACATCCGGTTCCACACGAATGCGCATTTACCATCACCTTTCCTCTTCCCCTGCAGGCTGTTTAAGCCAGTCCAGCAGCATTTCGTGAAACTGTTCTTTTGTTGTGAGCGCTGCAACAAGCCAATCATCCGAAGCTGTTGTGCTCATACGGAATAACCAGTTAGAAGCAGGACTAGCGGTAAATGCGGCCGATTGTGACCGCCATCCCTCCTGTCCCCATACGAGTAACCTCAGCTCTCCGTCCGATTGCCTACTCTTCAGACAACGGGCCAGTGCAAGCGAGCCTTCTGGATCACTTGTTTCCTGTGAGAGCTCATCTGCCACAGACTGTACCTCACAGCTCTCAAGCCCGCTCATCACATCGTAAAACTTTTTCTTGGAACACATTAATGCCGGCTTCTCCGCTGGAGAATGACCACTCCAGTTCATCCGCTCAATGAGGATATCAATAGCTTCACGTACATTCCCCAGATCACGAAGACGGAATGAATCCGGAGCATCCGAAGCCCGGCTGACTTCAACAACCCGTTCATCCGTACAGTGAATATAACTTTCATGCGACTTGCCACAAACGGTATAGCGGAGCCAGCATGCTCTGTCCGACAATCCTGCTATAGCTACTCTGGAAAAAACGGTTGGAGTCATGATCAGCTCATTGGTATCTTGATCCTGAATCAAGTAGCCTTTGTCCAGCAAGGCGGTTTTAACATGCTCCCACTCCCTGGCAATCTCCTCTGCCATATAACCGCGAAACGGGTCTTCCACCCCCAGCAGCCGATCAGAACCGAGTATGCCTGCAAGGAAAAACAGTTCCTTAATTTGCAGTGTGACTACCTTTTGCTTAGAATCATGAACCGTCAACATTATGAGCCACCTCCCCTCAAACTACAACATGCCATCGGTCACGAATTTCAGAAATCCAATTGTTCATTTTCCAGCTGTTATCGCATGGAACTGCACCTTTAACCCTGGAATATTTGCGTTTTATATAATAACCCTGACCTGGGGGCAGTACCTTCAGCCCACCTGTACTGCCCCCGGATTCCGAATAGGGAATACGGAAGAACGATAGATCATTAGGGTCCAAAGTCCCGAACAGCAATCCACTCTGAGAAGCCTTTACATCACTTACCCAATCGGAACCAAACGTCGGAAAGTCTGCAGGCACACCAGACAGGATAACATGAATGCCCCTGTCTCTTCCTTGACGAACAATGGCTCCTAGCTGATCTTTTACATTAAAGTCCGTTAGTTGCTTGGACAGTGTATCCGCATCGTCAACGACGAGCACGATGGCCGGTCCTCCCGCAATTTCCCCACGCTTCAGAACTTCATCGTACAACTCCTGAATGACAGGTGCAAGCTGTTCTTCGCGTGATACATGTCCCCGGACATGGGGCAAACTGCTGATCTCGCCCAAGCCGCCTGAGCCATACCTCATATCAACCGTGTAGATTTGCACATCCTTGGGTGAAGCATGATAGGCCAGAGACAACATCCAGGTTTGCAAAAATGTCGTTTTTCCGCCCTCCATCGGACTGGTTACCAAAAAGTGCGGGCCTTCACGCAGATTCAGTTCAAACGGCTCCAGATCGTCCGTAAGCAGCCCGACGGGCACATTTACGGTTGAAGTCTCCCAAGCCTTACCGAAGGAGCCTGTACTCACAAGCAGGTCCTTTAGCTTGATTTCATCTGGAAGTGGTGCAATCTGCGGGGCTTCTTCACCCGTCCAGCCTTCGCGAATTGCTGCAATGGTGCGGCGAAGTGCCGAAGATCGTTTACCCTCATCCCCTCCGCTTGAAGGCAGTGCAGCCTGAAACATCAAAGGAGGCACCTGACCTTTCACAAGACCTCTGCCGGGGGGCAGCTGACTTGGAGCCTTCGACGGCCGTCCTACAGCGTAATAGTAATCACTCGGATCAGACAACTCGAACGAAACTGCATTCGGAATGTTGCTTCTGAATTTTTCAAAAATATCTGTTACGCGATTCGCTGTGAGCACAAAGGTGATTCCCAGACTTCCGCCTTCACGCAAAATCGTCTCTAACAGTTCATTTTCATCCGGGTAAGCGTTGCGGAACGACAGATATCCGTCAATAACCACTATAATCTGTGGCACAACCGTATGAGCCGTTCGACGATAAGCGGAAATCGTTTTAACACCTGCCTCAGAGATTATATCCTTGCGCTGTGATGAAATTTTGACAATGTAACGGAATAACCGCTTGATCCGGTCCTCCTCCTCTGCCATCATCACACCGCCGATCTGCGGCAGCCCTGCAAAATCCTTCATCATGCGGCCCATGTCAATAATATATCCATTCCATGGCTCGGTTCGCTCTGCGCTGGCAAGAGACATGAGTAACGTCTGAACAAACGTTGTTTTGCCAAGACCAGGCATCCCGTATACTACAAGGTGTCCTTGATCCATAGGCAATGCCAGCGGCAGCTGACGTTGATTCGGCAGGTCATCCAGCATGCCTACGACGGGTTTGAGACCATTTGCGCCGCCATCAAGCAGAAGCTCACTCTTGGCCCCCTGCTTCCCATCATGCAAGCTCTCCAGCTCCAGCGTCTCCGGCAACGGTGGCAGCCATGGTCCAGGCAATCGCTCAATCCCCGCATCTGCAGCCGCCTTGGCCACATAATCAATAAATACCTGTAGCTGTTTAGGAACATCATCCCCCTTGAGCACAGCTCTTCGCTCACCCGTCAGGAGAGGCTCCCGTTTACCATTCAAACGAACCTCCATGACAGGCAGCACCGTCGTTGTGTCCTCCTGCTGGTTATACGGCGCTCCGCTCCAGGCGAATTGCATCTCTTCAAAAACTTCATCACTGCCAACCTGAAAATAACCACGTCCCGGTTTTGTAATCCAGGCAGCATTCGGAATTTTAATCATATCCCGGCTGTCTCCTTCACTCTGCACACGAAGACAGATACGAAAACGCGAGTTACTCCATATTTTATCATCCACAACACCGGCTGGCTTCTGAGTTGCCAGGATAAGGTGAACGCCCAGCGTCCGACCGATTGCTGCGATACTGATAAGCTCATCCATGAATTCCGGCTGATCCCGCTTTAATTGAGCGAACTCATCAATAATAATCACGAGATGTGGCAACGGCTGCTCATGTCTGGAGCGCAAAATTTTGTAATACTCATCAATATGCTGCAGATTTCCAGCATCATTCAGAATTTTCTGTCTTCGGACCAGTTCCGCCCGAAGCGACACATTCGCTCGCTCGATCAGATTGCCGTCCAGATTGGTGATCGTGCCCACCACATGCGGCAGATCAACAAACGTATTGGACATACCTCCACCCTTGTAGTCGATCAGCATAAATGCAAGATCATGAGGATGAAACTCCGCAGCCAGGGAAGCAACGATCGACTGGATGACCTCACTTTTGCCTGAACCGGTCGTACCGGCAATCAAACCGTGTGGACCGTGGCCCTGCCGCTCAATTTTGTCATGCAGATTGATGGCTATTTTCTTGCCTCCGGCTCTTACTCCCATTGGTACGGGAAGAGTATCCGGGTACCGTGTCTGTCCCCAGCGGGATACGACATCCAGATCCTCCACACGCGTAGTGCTGAGCATATCAAACAATGGCAGCACCTGTGGAATCTCCGAAGCCGATGAACGCTTGAGACGAATCGGTGACATGTAACGGGACAATGCCTCAGCCGTCTCCCTGGAGATGACATCCGGTTTGTACGTCTGCTGAATGACATCTGCATCTTCCGTTTTTTTGATATAAAGCCCTTTGCCTTTGCCCGCCTCCATAATTAACTGACAATGCATAGGAAGCGATTGTTTGCGGTTCGCCAGTACAATCGTGCACACATCAATCTCCTGCGCAGCCTCCAGCAGCAACGGCAACAAGGGTTCCTCTTCAATCAGCTGGGTGTCTGACAGAATGACGACATAACACGGCGTTTGCACCGTTTTTTTGTAACGCTCCTCTTTATTGTTCCGGCGGCGGTTTAATACGGAAAACAAGCTGTCCGCCAACTGATGCGCACTGCTGTGCCTGTCGGCCATGTACCGTTGCCCCTGATCCTCATCCCAGATATGTGGCAACCAGCGAAGCCATTCCCATTCCTTCGTATCCTTTTCTTCATAAAAAGCAGCAAGCTTCAGCTCGTCCGGGGAGTGCCTTACCGTCAGCTGGGATACAATGACCCGGAGCGATGCCATGACTTCCTCACGATCACCGACAAGTCCCATCACCTTGGACTCAAACAACGGCAGGGTGATGGAGGCATCAGGAACCGTCTGGAACTCAGCAGCAAGTTCATGCGCTGCTTCAATCAGCTCATCCTTCTCATATCCATCAATACGCGGAACCTGGAGTTTGATCCGAAACGGAATTTCTCCTGTACCGATCCGCACCTGCATAAAGTCATCATCCTCCGGCGAACGCTCCCAGAGCGAACTGTTGCGGTTCTTCACAACCTGCAAACATACGGACGGATCACCATGAATCTCATGCAGACTCTTTACCTGTTCCGCCTGCGCTTCCTTCAGCTCTTCACGGTGCTTGCCCAGTTGAGCAAGATACATCGTTTTACGTTCCTCAATCTTTTCGCGATATGTCTTTTTGTTGCTCAGATATACGAAAAAAGGGATGGTGTACGAGGTGAGCATCATCATGACTGTCATCATTTGAAACATCATATAAGTATTGTTGTTCATTTTGCCAGTCATATTGATATATACATAGAAACCGATACTGACCATGGTCATCATCACAGGAATAATAATTGAGATCATTGAAAACGTAGGTTTGTTCGGTTCCGAAGGCGGCCTGAGAATTTCGAGACTCTCTTCCTTTAGAACCGGTGTCATTCTTGGAGAACGCTGATATAACACATTCACGAAGAAAAGACCTCCTTTTAGTCGTTCAATTAATGAATGATACGCCTCAAAGCGCTATTCGTTGCTCTCTTGTTGAAATAAGGAGCGTCTTCCATAGATCGGCGCCTCTTCGGAAGTGGTTGAAAATGCACGCTGGACACGCACGCAGCTTCCCTGACGGAGCCCTGTTTCCATTAACTGCTGGGAATTATGCGGGGTAAACCAGAGTCCCTCCGGAAATTTAGCCTCAAGGATATACTGAACGCCGTCACCAGGGGCCTGTCCGAAAATTCGTACACCAAGCAGCGTCTTCAGATGTTCAATGGTACATTCATCAGGAACATCAATGTCGAACCATTCGCCTTCCTCCCGGCCGGAATACACGGTTAGTATCATGTGAATCCCTCCCAAAAGTCTCATATGTAAATTGTCCTAATGTCAGATTAAATCAAAAAAATGCGGATGAAACGCTATTCCACCCTATTTTCTTATATAAAACCCTTGTTTGCAACGTATCCGCTGTAATTTTGTTACATATGACCCACGTATATATTAAAATATCGTTCATTCGACTCAGAACTTTCGTGTCATTGTTGGAGTTCAGAAATGCAACGATGCGAAAGCTTCGGATATTCTTCCATTTATTTGCAGATTATAGTATACTAAATAGGACTTTTATTGTTTCGTCCACAATTGAATTGTGAACACTTTTCAAACTTTGTGCACCTTTATGTTTTCATAAGCTGATTTTAAGGTAATTTTAAGCATTGGTATTTAATATTACCTGTATGAAATAACTCTCGTGAGGTGATTTCAAGTGAGAACTCTAATAACATTTCAAAACAAATCAATCCCTGTATACTTTAATCAAGAAAACAAACAACCTGTGCAAAAAACATTAAGATTGCTGAGCAGTGCTTTGGAACACAAGATCAGCAACGGTAAACGCGCTTTGCAAAAATGTCTGCACTCATTGATTAGTATTGAAATTGTAGGTGGCGAAGCAATCCTTCATAGCCGCAGTGAAAATGACTCTCTTGCTTTATCCTTATATTGAAGGACACATTGAAGAAGAATCCGTTCTCCTTCGCTTATACCTTACCATGAAAAAGGAAGCCTCCCTTCAAGGGACAAGCTTCCTTTTTTGCATGGTCTAACAAAGCATACTGATTTGATTCTACATTAAAGCATACTGATTTGATTTTACATTAATGAAAGAATAGAGTCCTGAAAAAGTTCATTTATTACATTCAGGAGCACTTTGGCATGTTAACGCACCTTCTTTGCATCTTTACAACTTTCGACCCGCACACATTCCTGATGTATTACATCTTCTCAAGAGTGTAGGCCACCTCATGCTCCTCGGCGATCTCGGCTTTTCGAATACGAATTACGAATAGTCTGACCAGATTGGCTCGTGTATGCTCTTCCTGACAGGTATTTATTTTCCTTAAAATAAAGCGGTCAATGGACATGAGTTCCAAGCCCCTTTGCCATAATATTTACGGAGCACTTCGTTCCGTGTATCCATAAATAACCAGATCACAACGAGCCCAAACACCTTGCTTTATGCAAAAAACACAGGGATTAAAGCGATTGTATAATGATGCAAAAGCCTGTCCCAACAACGTTCATACAGGCTTCACACCGTTCTTGTCACTTTATAGCGAACACACCTCTATGATCAGGAAGCTCCCTTGCTTTCATGTTTATTCGACTCATTTCACACGCGGATCGTCACAATATTGATATATTGCTTCGTGCAAGCTGCTGTACGTTCATTATCCATTGAAAGTCATTACGCACGCCTCTGATCCTTGGCCTAGAACGTACCTATGAAAAAACGCTGTCTCATTCATCCACCTCGTTCGAAGTCAGGCAAACGCTCAAGTCAGACCAGGCGTAAGCAACCTCTGTGACATCCTTATCCCCGATACGAATCCGCTTCGTGTGAACAGGGATTCCACCCATTTTCTCATAAAACCGGCAAGCCGGATTACGCTCCAACACCCAGATGAGCATCGTACGCATCTGCAATCTCTGAAGATGCTGAACTACCCGCCCGACCAGTTGTCTGCCTATTCCTGACTGCTGATAGGACTGCAACAGATAGATAGCATAAAGCTCGCCTTCATAGGGTAGCTTCCCCTCCCGTTCCTTTCCACCGGTAGCAAAACCGACAATATCCCCGTCCTGCTGCTCGGCCACAAGCAGAATCTGATCTTTTTCGCCAGAGCCTATTTGCTTCTCCCACTGCGGCACTCGCGATTCAGTCGTCAAATGATGCAAAACATGATCGGGCACAATTCCTTGATAAGTTGATTTCCAGCTCTCTGTATGTACATAAGCGATTCCCTCCGCGTCCCCCTGACGCGCTTGTCTGATCTGTATCATTTGCCTGCTCCCTTCTCTACTTTCTTTCCATTCATTAGAGATACGGTATTTGGGTGAGGTACAGCAATCCGGCCTAGGGCCGGATTGTGACTCTCGTTCCTACTGGCACCTTGGAGGACAGGTCCAGCACGTCTGAATTGTACATACGAATACAGCCATGCGACACGGACTTGCCTATCGACCAAGGCTGGTTGGTGCCGTGGATGCCATAATGCGGCTCAGACAGTCCCATCCAGAGCACACCGAAGGGGCCTCCCGGATTCTCTTGTTTATTTACAATGGTAAACTCACCGCTTGGCGTCTCCGTAAGCATCTTTCCGGTGGCTACAGGATATCCCTTCACAACCTGGTCTCCATCCAGCAGATACAACATATGGTCAGACAGATCTACAATAATTCTATAATTCGGCATGAAGTCATCCCTCCTGCCCTATCCTATGCAGGACAGATGCGGATGCCCCGGCTCCTATCAGTACTGCTCCCAATCCTTGACCCGCTGTGCATGCTTGGCCTTGCGTGTTTTGGCCGGCTTACTTGACGCTGTTCGTTTTCTCGAAGCCACCTCTTCCTTACGCCGCTGATACTGAAGCTCCTTCTGCATCTTGAGAAAATTAATCAGCCTCTTCTCTTCCAGTTCACCGCTCTCGATAGCCGCTTTGACCGCACAGCCCTCTTCCTTCGTATGACTGCAATCCATGAATTTACATGCAGCAGCCAGCTCCTCAATCTCGCCAAATGCCTGAGACAACCCATCTTCTCCTTCGTCCCACAGATGAAGCTCCCGCATCCCCGGCGTATCAATCAAGACGGCTCCTTGCGGCAGTACAAACATCTCCCGATGTGTCGTTGTATGTCTGCCTCTGCTGTCCCCTTCACGAACAGACTGTGTCATCTGCACCTCTCTGCCCATCATCCAGTTAACTAATGTAGATTTGCCACTTCCCGATGAGCCGGTGAGTGCTACTGTTGCTCCAGGCTTCAGGTAGGCTTCCAGTTGCTCTTTCCCTTGTCCTTCGATTGCCGAGATTGCCAGCACCTCAATTCCTGGAGCAATACCCTCTACCTGGCTGATTCGGGTGTGTACATCGTCACAGAGATCACTTTTACTCAGAACAACAACAGGGGTTACGCCTCCATTCCAGGCCATTAATACATATCGTTCAAGTCTTCTGAGATTAAAATCATGATTAAGTGCAGCCACAATCAATAGTGTATCTACATTGGCAGCGATGAGCTGCTCCTTCGTTACCGGACCCGCTGCCTGTCTGGACACACGACTCTGACGCGGCAACAGGTGATGGATAATAACTTCCTCACCAGGTTTGCATGTTACGGCTACCCAATCACCAACAGCCGGGGAAACGCCTGACTCCAGACTCTCATGTCGAAGCCGTCCTGACACCTTGCCCCAATATTCCGCCTCTGCTGTAACCAGACGCTGCATGTGACCATGATCCGCTATAATTCGGGCAGGCTGTCTGGAGGCCGCTTCCTGCTGCTCCTCTACCCATACTTTTTCCCATGCCGCAGACCATCCATATCTTGCAATACCATTCTCTGCAAAACGATAACTCTCGTTAACCTTGTTATTATCCTTATTATCCTGATTTAAAATAAAAATTCCTCCCAGTTCGTATACATTCCACGATAAAATGTTTGCTCTTTTGCACAGCCTGCATGTTTGTCATTTGTCCCGCTTCTCCGATTACAGATCCCAACAAAAAAAACCACGAGCGTTTACACACCCGTGGCAGCTTCAAGTCATCCAAATAAAGAGAAGGTCGCACAGATATAGGATAACGGTTGTTCTGCATCCCTCCATTATCCAAACCTGCCCATTATTCCCCCATCGGCACAAAAAAAGCCACGGGTACGTCACCCGTGACTTGTCTGAAGGTATTATCATTATTAGCTTCGCATAAATAGGACTATCCCTATCCTGCTACAACACAATGAATATACCTTGATCCGTTCCGGAGACGCTGTTTCTATTCAAGTCCACGTATAGTGCCGTTAGATTTGTCATTTAACATCGCCTCCCTTGTAGAATATGCCATCATGTTACACAGTCATATATACAATTGTCAAGCCTATTTCGAATTGCATTTGAAATCATATTGAATTGAAACCGCTCTGTACTCTACTTCACTTGATCCCAGCGAGTCCACATTTCACGGGGATTCAGCTCATACACTCCGTCTTCACGATACATGAACTGATGCATAATAAATTCCCGTCTCAATGTGGCGAAATCCTCGTGGTAATGCTGAATAAATACATTGATCTCCTTCTCGCTGTACTTGCGCCCGAATTCAAGCTGCTCCATCAGATGCTCCAGCACAACCAGCTTTTTCTTGTATTGTGCAGGGATCTGGCGAAGTCGGCCATCCTTGGAGAAGAAATTTCTCATGATAGAGGCTTTAAGCGTCTCGTTAACATCGGTCATATCAGCATGCTCCTTTCTCTTGAAAATAAAATCAACCGAAGCTTGCGCATGCTCCCGGATAAACGAAGGATTTAATGTGAAATACACCGTATTTTTCTCTCGTCGCTCCTGAATGAGAGCTGCTTCTCTCAGCTTGGCAGCATGATGTGTTACAGTGGGCTGCGACAGATTTAGACGCTCAGCCAGCGCCTGTCCATTCAGTTCTCCTTCGGACAAAAGCAGCAGCAGTCTTAGCCGTGTAGGATCAGCCAAGGCTTTGTGATAGGCCACTATTTTCTCCAGTTGCATCGCTATGCACCTCTTTACTAATTAGATGATCATCTAATTTTATGTTAGTCTATTCTGTTAGGGAAGTCAATCCTATCTATTTTTCGACTTTTCTCATCTCATGCCCGGGGCAAAACTGGCATTGAAGTGTTATTTACGGTAGGATTATATTGCTTGCAATGAAGGAGGATTATGAACATGGAAGATGTCATTATTATTGGCGGAGGCCCATGCGGTCTGTCCGCGGCAATTGAGTGTGAACGGGTCGGTTTATCAGCGGTTATCATTGAGAAACACAATATCGTACAATCCATCTATCTCTACCCCACCCATATGCAGTTTTTCAGTACAGCCGAGCTGCTCGAGATCGGGAACGTGCCTTTCAGCAGTCCGAATGACAAGCCGTTTCGTTATGAAGCCCTTGCCTATTATCGCAAAGTCGCCGAACATTTCGGCCTGCGTGTTCATAATTATGAGGAAGCCCGTGAGATTAAACGCAAAGAAGACGGTACATTCGAGGTACATACAGTTAACCGGCGCGGCGAAGCGATTGTGCATCAAGGTCGTCACGTCGTTGTAGCAACGGGCTACTTTGATCACCCGAATTATCTCGGCATTCCCGGGGAAGAGAAGGACAAGGTCACCCACTACTTCCGTGAAGCCCATCCATACACTCGGACGCGTGTAGCCATTATCGGTGGAAGCAATTCAGCCGTAGATGCTGCCATGGAGCTCGTCCGGGTCGGAGCACATATTGATATGGTCTACCGAGGTACAGGTCTGTCCGACCACATTAAACCCTGGGTTCGTCCATTATTCGAAAGTATGGTACAGAAAAATCACATTACGCTGCATCTGGGCTCTCGGGTGAATGAAATTCTGGATCATTCGATCCGCATCGTACACGCCGACGGTTCAGAGAGCGAACTGGACAATGACTTTGTGCTCGCCATGACCGGCTTCAGACCGGATCGCCAGCTGCTGACTTCCATCGGTGTAGAAATGTCCGAAGATATGGATAAACCGATGTACAATCCGCAAACGATGGAAAGCAGTGTACCCGGCATCTACGTCGGCGGTGTTATCGCATCCGGGCGTAATGCCAACGAAGTATTTATCGAGTCAGGTCGCTGGCATGGGCGATATATCGCCGAACATATCATTAGCAAATCAGAGCATATGAACAGCACATCAGGCGCACAATCCGAGGGGCAATGAAATCAATGGACATGACCTCCCTCCTGCTGCTTGGGTTTGCAGCACTTGGCATCATCAGCAGCAATACCCCGGTGACTGTTGCGATGGTATTTTTGCTGCTGCTTCGTGTGATGAATGTGAGCCAGGCCTTTCCGTGGCTTGAAAAGTACGGGCTCACCGTGGGTATTATCATTCTGACGATTGGTGTCATGGCACCACTTGCCAGCGGTAAGATCAGTCTGCAGACGGTCGGTGAATCGTTTCTGCACTGGAAATCACTGCTCGCTATTGGCGTAGGCATGCTCGTTGCTTTCCTCGGCGGACGAGGTGCTTCGCTGATGACTGCACAGCCCACTGTTGTAGCAGGCTTGCTAATTGGCACCGTTCTCGGGGTTGCCTTGTTCAAAGGGGTGCCGGTCGGACCGCTGATTGCAGCAGGTATTCTGGCCATGCTATTAGGTAAATCCTGAACCGCAGCATACCCATGTACACTTTTGCGGATTGGATGTATTTCCCACCGTTGTATGCTATACTTCTATTCATGCAATTCAGGTACATGCATCTGATGCAAGGAAACATCATCTTTCGCCTTGTCAGATGAATTCATCAACGACAATAATCGTCCTCAGGAGGATTCAGGAACCATGTCACGTCCCTTTGTTACCGAAGCCGTGATGGTGGCCATCTACGGTCAATTACTTGCGCCATCAGCGCCTGTGGAATATATCGTTCCTTACACCACCATCCTTGAATTATATGAATTTCAAAGCAGTGCTGATCCGATGATGGATAATCCGGCAGATGATCAGCATGTTAAAACTAAAATTGGTGAATTGATCTCCTACTTCGAGGAACCTTTAAACAAGAAAAAAATTGAACGTGCGCTTTCTGTTCCTTGGGCCAAAAGCCCTTCAATCCTGTTTGGTGACCAGGTGTCCCTTACGATTATCAATGCGATGGATACTGCACAGTTTGGAGAATTTTTTGATCCGATCGAGACAGAGCTGCTGCTTACCTCCCAACGTCTGGGCATTCCTATTTTGACGGATCAGGTGGAATTGATTGCCCGAATCATCGAATCCGAATCACCGGTACAAGTATTTGATATTGATGATTTTGATTTTGCCATGGACGATGAACCGCTCGATCAAGTGTGATCGCGCTTATAGAGGATCTGATCAGAAGCATATTTCCGATAAGCCGGATCAATACAGCTATGTAATTTTACGATAAACGCCAAAGACCTCGGTACCCGCTTGTACAGCGAATATCGAGGTCTTTAATATTTTGGAGCATTTGCAGTAACCGATAACATAAGTTCAATCTGGTGCTTGTACTGTCAAACCTGAACGCCGCAGCAGGGTTTGACTGATTCCATTCATGGCTGGCAGTGCGGATGGGTCAAAAAACTTCAATCCTGCATCGCTGTTCACTCTTGCCTCCACAAGCTCATCCTGAACGATCAGGGCATGGAACAGGGCAATAACATCATATTCTTCATCCCCGTTGGCATGCACCTGACGCAGCTCCGGGCCAGAATATAACGAACTAAAGATCATGGAATCCGTGGTCCATCCTGTTTCCTCCCAAAGTTCACGATGTGCAGCCCCTTCAATCGTCTCCCCAGGACGCATCTCTCCAACAGGCAGACGCCAATGTCCCTGTTCGGCATGCTGGATGAGCAGCAGCTCACCCTGTTCATTTACAGCCTTAATAGCTGCTTTGACCACAATATTTGCACGCTTGGCAATATATTGGCCTATATCTCGAGCTGGCAGATCCACTCCTCATCCCTCCTTCCCGAAAAAGATGGTGATCACCCGAGAATCTACATGCTCCGGGCTGAAATTTATAATTTGCATCAGGTTCAGACACCGAGCCGGAACAAAAACGGAGCGTTAAAATTCCAATTGTGTCCAGTGTCCCGTGCCCCGTGTACTCTCTGCTGCTTGGTGTTTACTTCACTTCCGTGTAACGGTATTCAATATCATGGCCTTCATCGACGACATCGACATGCAGCTGATGCCCCTTCAGATACCAGTAATCGTGATCCTCCATAAAAAACTGAATGCCTGATACTTCCGTCTGTTCGGCAGGATGCCTTGGCTTTTCCACGGCAATTCCGAGCGAAAATCCAGGGTGAAGACCTCCGCCAGAGCTATATCTCGCAAAGAAGCGAATGCTATCTCCTTCATTCAGGTTCAACTCTTCTTTGTACCAGCGAGCAGCTTGTTCGGATACATGTAGGGTACTCATATGCTGTCAGCTCCTTCTCTGTGTATATATGTTACATCATATCGCTAGAGCGTCCTGAACACAAACCCTGTAAATTATATATAGGCATAATATCTTGTGAAAAATGTTTGACAGATTGTAAAATGCGGTGGTAAGATGCAAACATACGAGGTCTACATTGCATTAATTTCCATTAACAAGAAAGGGTGATTACGGTGTTTAAAAGACATAAGCTTGTCCATATTCACACACAATTAAATACCGGAGTATCCCCGAAATCATTATTTCGTTCATAAGACAGCACTTCAGGTGTCTTTTTTAAGACTCTTGTGAAGTTTGCTCACTATAATCTTATGTACGGCGGTGGCTCTGCTCTCGGAGTCATGCTGCCGTATGAAGAAATCAAGACATACCGCCTGCGTGCGGTGTGTCTTTTTTTGTGGATTAAAAGTGAGTTTCATGTCCATTTTAACAGGATTTAACTGTAATTCTGAACGAAAGCTGCATTTCTTGGATATTGAAAGGAAGGGATAACACTTGTTCTCTGTACTTAAAAACCTGGCCTGGTTCTTCCGGCTGGAACGCAAAAGATACCTGATTGGTGTCATTTTGCTCATTCTCGTGGGCATTGCTGAGCTGCTGCCCCCGCGCCTACTGGGGAACGCCATTGATGAAATCGTGCGCGGCTCCATTACCAGCGCCTCATTAACCCGTTACATCCTGCTGATTCTAGGGACAGTTATCATTATCTATCTGACAACGTACATATGGATGCACAAACTGTTTGGTGGAGCCAACCTGGTCGAGCGACTGCTGCGCTCCCGCTTCATGGACCATTTGCTACGGATGACACCTCCCTTTTTCGAAAAAAACAGAACCGGCGATCTCATGGCTCGCGCCACCAACGATCTTCGTTCCATTGCAACGACCGCAGGTTTCGGTATGCTTACCCTGACAGACTCGACAGCCTTTCTGCTGACTGTACTGTTCGCCATGGGTTTCCTGGTCAGCTGGAAGCTGACTTTGGCCGCAATCCTTCCCCTGCCCTTCATCGCAATTGCGATGATGATCTACGGCAAAGCTGTGCATCAGCGTTATACACTGGCACAGGACGCCTTCGGCGACATGAACGATCAGGTGCTTGAATCAATTGCTGGCATCCGCGTTGTACGCGCGTACGTTCAAGAGCGACTGGACGAGAAACGCTTTGCAGATGTAACGGAAGATGTATATCGCAAAAACCTGGCCGTTGCCCGCATGGATGCGCTGTTCGAGCCGACGATTCGGTTATTCGTAGGACTTAGTTATGTAATCGCACTCGCCTACGGCATTTATCTTGTATTTCACAATGAAATTACCCTGGGGGATCTCGTATCGTTCAACATGTACCTGGGGATGATGATCTGGCCGATGTTTGCCATAGGCGAATTAATTAATCTGATGCAACGTGGTAGCGCTTCTCTGGACCGGGTGAACGAAACCTTATCGGTTGAACCTGCTGTGCAGGATCGCGAACAGCCTGTTCATATTACGAATCCGAATGAGATTGTAATGAAAGACGTGACGTTCCGCTATCCAAGCTCCACTGTGGATAATCTCAGTCATATTAACGTTTCGCTACAGCGCGGGCAGACCCTTGGCGTTGTAGGACGTACAGGAAGTGGTAAATCTACACTTCTGAAGCAGCTGCTGCACGAATACCCTACAGGTGCAGGCACACTAAGCATTTCCGGACATTCCATTGAGGATATCGCCAAGGATGATCTGCACAGCTGGATTGGATACGTACCGCAGGAGCAAATTTTGTTCTCCAAATCTGTTCGTCAGAACATCCAGTTCGGTAAACCGGACGCTTCGGATGACGTGATCATGGAAGCCATTCGTACCGCTGCATTTGACGGGGATCTGGGCACGCTGTCTGATGGACTGGATACACTCGTAGGCGAAAAAGGTATTGCACTGTCCGGTGGACAGAAACAGCGGGTATCTCTGGCACGCGCCTTTATCGCCGATCCCGACATTCTGATTCTCGACGACGCTTTATCCGCCGTTGATGCACGGACAGAAGCTAAAATTATTGAAAATATTCGCAGCAAACGTGCGGGTAAAACAACGCTGATCTCGACTCACCGCCTGTCCGCCATTGAGCACGCAGATCGGATCATCGTGCTTGAGCAAGGGAAAATTACGGAAGAAGGCACTCACCAGGAACTGCTCGCCATGAACGGCTGGTACCGTGAACAATATGAACGGCAACAGGTGGAGTCCAATCTTTCCACGTAGGAGGTCAACGCATTGAAGTCTAATACAGGTAAAAGGCTGCTGCAGTATGCCTTGAAAGCCAAAGGCACATTCATCGCTGCCTTAATCATGCTGACGATTGGTGTTGCGGCAGAGCTTGCCGGACCCTTTATCGCCAAATCCATGATTGATAATCATCTGCTCGCTATCGAGCAGCCATTTTATGAGACCGCTTCTTCCGAAAATGCGGCGGTCTACCAAGGAAAAAACTATAAACGTGAAGCACTGCTCGCACCCAATGAATCCAAAGGAGCAGAGGTACGTGTTCTGCAAGCCGGCAAAAGCTTTTATTTTGTAAATGAGCCTGTCAGCGCTCCTGAGGGCGACCGAACCTATGCAAACGGCACGTTAACCGTGACCCGCTCAGGTGAAGTTGTTGGGCAGTACGCGGCTGCTCCGCTGTCTGCTGGTGAACTGTTTGCTTTTTACAAGCCCGAGATGCCGGGCATCTATCAATTGATTGTGTATTATCTGATCTTTCTTGTGATCTCCATTATTATGGAGTTTGGTAAAACCTTCTGGCTGCAATCCTCTGCCAATAAGGTCATCCAGCGGCTTCGCAATGATGTGTACGCACACATTCAGCGGCTGCCGGTGAATTTTTTTGATAATCTGCCCGCAGGTAAGGTGGTATCCCGGGTTACAAATGATACCGAGGCGGTCAAAGATCTTTTTGTCGCCGTGTTATCTAACTTTTTCTCAGGCATCATTACGATTACAGGGGTATATATCGCTCTGTTCCTGCTCGATGTTCGCCTGGGTCTAATATCACTGTTTGTTGTGCCAATGCTTATTGCATGGATTGTGCTCTATCGCAAATATGCTACTCGATACAATACAATTATTCGCTCACGACTGAGTGAGATTAATGCGATCATTAACGAATCCATTCAGGGCATGTCGATCATTCGTGTCTTCCGGCGTCAGAAGCAAACGCGCCAGGAATTCGAAGAGCTGAATGCAGATTATATGAAACATCAGAACAAAATGCTCAACCTGAACGCCTTTACCTCCCATAACCTTGTTAACGTCCTGCGAAATATCGCCTTTGCGGTCGTGCTGTGGTACTTCGGGACAGGTGCGATTACGGGCACAAGCATCATCTCACTTGGTGTACTCTATGCCTTTGTCGATGTTCTCGGCCGGTTGTTCCAGCCGATTATCGGTATGGTGAATCAGCTTGCAAATCTGGATTCCTCTATGGTATCCGCCGGACGTGTATTTGAGCTGATGGACGAAAAAGGAGAACCCGTGACAGATGGCTCGATGCCAAGATATAAAGGTAATGTCGTGTTTGACAATGTATCATTTGCTTATAAAAAGGACTATGTGCTGAACAACATTTCGTTCAAGGCCTCGCAAGGACAGACGGTGGCTCTGGTCGGTCATACCGGTTCAGGCAAAAGCTCCATCATCAACCTGCTCTTCCGGTTCTATGATCCACAAAAAGGCAAGATTACAATTGACGGGCAAAATGTCAAGGAGCTGCCGAAGCAGTGGATTCGGGAGCATATGGGCATTGTGCTGCAGGACCCATATCTCTTCACGGGCACGATCGCTTCCAACGTCAGTCTGGGCGATGAAAAAATCTCTCGTGAACGCATTGAACAGGCGCTGCGTGATGTGGGTGCTGAACGAATTCTGGCTCATCTGCCGCAGGGCTTTGACGAGCCGGTTGTCGAGAAAGGCGCGACGTTATCTGCTGGACAACGGCAGCTAATCTCATTTGCCCGCGCACTGGCCTTTGATCCGGCAATCCTTATTCTGGATGAAGCTACCGCCAACATTGATACAGAGACGGAAGCGCTGATTCAGAATGCACTGGAGGTCCTCAAAAAAGGACGTACCACCTTCATCATCGCTCACCGTCTATCTACTATTCGCTCCGCGGATCAAATTCTCGTTCTGCATCGAGGCAGAATTGTGGAGCAAGGTGCACATCATGAGCTGATGGAGCTCAAAGGGCGATATTACCAGATGTATCAGTTGCAGCAAGGGGCTCAAGGGGAGGCCGTTATCGACGGTTCGGCGCAGTCAGCGAACGCGTTCAGCGCGGCTTCGGCATCGCTTGCAGGAGGAAAAGCTTAACTCTTCAGCATGCATACACCTTAAACAAACATAACAAACCCGCTCTGTGCAGCAGCCATCAGGTTGCTGTCAGAGCGGGTTTGTTGTATCCTCCAAGAATTCTACGTTTCATTCAGGCGCTGTGCCTGCAGACTTGCAGCATGCATGCGTTCCAGATCAGCCCACGCAGCAGCAGATTCAGCATTCAGACCCAGTTCTGCAATCCAGGCACCGGTATACTGCTGGAGCGTGATCTCCAGTTCCTGAGCCCGTTCTTTAAAGTCATCCAGTTCCTTGATCATACGTGAGCGCCCTTCCGGACTGAAGGTTTCATGAATCCGTTCCTTGAAATAATGATGCACAATGCGATTGCGCTGCTGCCATAATTCATTCAGCCTGTCCGTCTCCTCTTCTGAGAACGTAAAATGATGACGAGCCTCATGAATCAGCTGTCCCAAGGAGCTGCTCATCTTCCGTTCATACAGTTCCTCTAGTTCCTCCTCCGTTACCACTTTGCCCTGAGACATCTTGGTTAGCAGAATGAGATTAACAAGTTGCTGCTCCAGCGCTTGTCCATAATATACAGCCAAGCCATAGTAAGCAAACAGTTCTCTGGAGTGTTCGCTGTCCAGCATGAAGCCATTCTGGAGATCCGTGTTTTGCATATGCGAGCGCTCCTTTCCATCCGGGCATCTTAAATGTTTATTCTGCCTCTATCGTACCCAAACAGAACTCAACATTCAAGTTATCTGAAACGGCGGCGTTTAACCTCGCACTTCCCCGATCCCCAGATCACATCCGCTCGGGAGCCTGCACGCCCAGTAAAGACAAGTTGCAGGCGAGACGTTCTGCCGTATATTTCGCCAGCTTCACCCGGAAGCTTTTCACCTGAGGTGCAGCATCTGCGATTCGCTCCGCATGATAGAAGCGGTTAAAGGCTTGAGCAACATCAATCGTATACTTGGCAATGACGGAAGGCTCACTGCGAAGCACTGCTCTTTCCAGATAAGCGGGATAGTCGCACAGTAATTTCAGCAGTGACCATGACGTATCACCTACAATTCCACTGCTGTTTGATGTGCCTTCCTGTGCCGCGGAAGAATCATAGGTCCCGGTCTCCGCAGCCTTCGCGAGCACACTTTGAATCCGGGCATGCGTATACTGCACATAAGGCCCTGTTTCCCCTTCAAAACTCACGGCATCCTCCAATGAAAAGTCAACGTCGTTCAGCCGGTTGTTGCGCAGATCCCCAAAGACAATAGCCCCAACACCCACAGCCTCGGCCACCAGCTCAGGCTGCTCCAGATTCGGATTTTTCTCCTGTATAATCTGCAGAGCACGCGCAGCGGCTTCATCCAGCACTTCCTGCAAAAAAACCACCTTGCCCCGACGTGTCGACATCTTCCGTCCTTCAAAGCGCATCAGCCCAAATGGAATATGTTCACAGGTTGTTGCCCATTCGTGACCCATTTTGGACAAAACCGTAAACACCTGATTGAAATGAAGCTTCTGCTCCCCGCCAACCACGTATACCAGCCGATCCGCCTTCATCACATGATGACGATAGATCGCTGTCGCCAGATCACGGGTAGGATAGATCGTTGTTCCATCCTTCTTGATAATAAGACAAGGCGGCATGTTCTCTTCATCCAGCCTTACGACGAGTGCGCCATCACTTTCCTCCAGTAACCCTTTGGCTTGAAGTTCCTCGACTACCGCTCCCATCTTGTCATTATAAAAGCTCTCACCCAATGTATGATCAAATGTCACATTCAATCGTTTATACATCCGGTTAAATTCCTGCATACTTACGTTCACAAAAAAGGACCATAATTGCTTTGCTTCTTCATCCCCCTGCTCCAGCCTGCGAAACCAATCTCGTGCCTCAATCTCCAGAGTAGGGTCCTTCTCCGCCTCGTCATGAAAACGAACATACAGCTCAAGCGAATTACGGATCGGATCAGCCTGCAGTGCTTGCTCGCTGCCCCAGCGCTTATAAGCTGCAATTTGCTTGCCAAACTGGGTTCCCCAGTCCCCCAGATGATTCACACTGACCGATGTATAACCCGCCTCGTTATAGAGACGGTACAATGCTGCACCGATAACAGTCGAACGCAAATGGCCGATGCCGAAAGGCTTGGCAATGTTAGGTGAAGACATATCAATCACAACACGTTCTCCTTGCCCCAGCTGCAGCTTGCCAAAGCTCTCACTGCCCAGTTCCTCAAGCATGTCCGCAGCATACACGTCCCGGTCAAAACGAATATTCACATAAGGTCCTGCCGCTTCCGCATCAATACCTTCGCCTTGTAATGCAGCAGCAACATCGCCAGCAATTACCGCTGGTGCTTTCTTTAGCGTTCTGGCCAGAACAAAACAGGGAAAGGCCACATCCCCCATCGTCTCCTGCGGAGGTACCTCCATTAATTTTAACACTTCTTCCTGTGCAAGCCCGGTCAACGGTGCAATCCGGGCTGCTGCCTGTTTCATCAACACAGCAAACACTCCTTCTCCAGTTTTGTATATGCGCTAAATACTAAACGCAAAAAAGCTCTCGTCTCTTATAAGAGACGAGAGCTGTATAAACAGTTCCCGCGGTACCACTCTAAGTGAACAGTCACCTGAATTGCATAAAGCTGCACGCCAAGTATAACCGATCCGCTCGGTGCAAATAACGGTTGCATACCGAGTTACCCTCAGGTTCCATAAGTCTCTTCTCTCAGAGAAGATATACGGCTTCGGATAACCATCTCACGGGTGCGGTTCACTCATTCCATGCCATACCGGCTTCCACCTGCCCCGGCTCGCTGTCTGGTTGAATCTGGCTACTCTCCCGATCACTGATATTGCTGTATTGCATTCATTTCACATCATTATACATATCCGGGTATGCCTTGGCAACCTGTATTAGACTCATTGGCATGAGCAAGTACGTTTCAAAAATAGAGATTAGGCCACAGCAGCCATTACACGGCAGGCTTCCGCACATTTGCGGCAAGCTTCGGCACAGGCTTGACAATGATCATGCTCATGTTTGCCACATACAGCCGCACAGGCTTCACATGCCTTCACACACAATTCACAGATCTCGCCGATAAAATCACTGCCACGTGTCATGGCCTGTGCAGCAAATGCGCAAATATCTGCACATTCACGGTTCACACGAATGCAATCACGCAGCATCGCCAGATTATATTCTTTCAGACTGGATATGTAACATACGTTGCAAGCATTCATGCACTCCAGACAAGCAGCGATACATTGTTGGTATTGTTGTTGTGTCATTAAAAGTTACCTCCCAGGCAAAGTTTGCTATGCTTCCTAATACCCAATACGGAGGAACTTTGAACCATAAGACTTACTACCACGGTTCTTCGAGAGCATTCGGAGTTTAGTTATTTTAGCTCATTCATAATATTTGCTGCTTCCAGTTCCAGCAATTTCTCTCGAATACGTGTCTGATCAAAATGTTCACCGATAAAAACTGCAACATTCGGCACATCACCTTGTGGTGTAATCTTCATGTAATCGGACTCCCGGTAAGCATACTGAAACCAGAAGCGGCTGGCCGTGTCACTGAATGATAATATACCCTTCGCCCGATAGATATCACGGGGCAAGGCCGCCACAAACTGTTCAAAGGCCTCACTGTTCACCGGCTTCTCAAAATAATGTGTATATACCATCACATGCTCGTGTGAAGTATGAGCCTTGGAAGAATGCTCATGGTGATGCCCTTCAACATGTTCATGAGCATGGTCATGGTTATGGCTGCATCCATGAGTATGGCAAGCTTCTGTATGCACATGTGACTCCGCTGCATGTTCTAATTGGGATGCACCAGCTGCTTCGGCGGGCTGCTGGAGGTGAACATCAGTACCAGTATGCAGCAAATGCTCCACATTCACTTCACATCGAATCGAAGGAATTACGGGGGCAAAGCCGTTCCACTTGTTCAGCAGCAACTCCAGCTCCTGAAGCTGCTGTGCCTGCACACGATCCGTTTTATTCAGCAATAACACGGAAGCACAGCGAATCTGCTCTTGCATCAGCTTGAAGGTTTTGCCCTTCTGCTCCGAGTACAATCCGGCCAGATGTGCCGCATCCACCACCGTAATCAAGCTCTTTAGTTCCAGACGCATGTATAACGAGGTTTCGGTTACAGCATCCAGAATCTCCATCGGATTAGCCGCGCCCGTCGCTTCAATAACTATGATATCAGGTGATTCTTCCTGAACGAGATCCGCCAGCTGTATTCCCAGATCACCGCGCACCGTGCAGCAGATACAGCCGCCCAGCATTTCCGCCATCGGCACAGCTTCATCTACGATCTGACCGTCCAGATTAACCTCACCCAGTTCGTTCATTACGACAGCGGGCCGCAGGTTCTGATTTTTCCAGTGTTCGATAAGCTTTACGAGTAACGTTGTTTTGCCGCTCCCCAAAAAGCCTGACAAAATATATACAGGAATGCTTTGTTCTTTTTCTAGGATCCCACTCATTCTCTACACACCTTTCTGTCCATCATGCAATCTGATTCTGAGCTTACTCTATCTAGCGAGTGTACACTATCCATCAAATGTTCTGCAATATACTCGTTCTATCCTTTCCTCTGCTACACTCCATTGCCTGATTCCACTGAATGCTCTATGCTATGAGGACATATGTATTCAAGGGGGTTACGAAATGACCAATTCAGTCGAACAGCATAGACAGGAGGCACCGCAAACGGTAGCCTGCATGATTGTTACCGTCTCGGACACACGCACCAAAGAAACCGATACTAGCGGTCAGCTTATGCACCAGCTTTTGCAGGAATCCGGTTATCAGGTTGTAGAGTATATCATTACACCGGATGAGACAGAACGTATTCAAAGCCTTTTGCAGGATGCCGCTGTACGAGAGGATATTGAAGCCGTGTTACTGAGCGGAGGAACAGGCATCGCTCCCCGAGACACCACGTACGAGGCCGTATCCTCGTTGCTGGACAAGGAGCTGCCGGGATTTGGAGAGATTTTTCGATATCTCAGCTTTACGGAGGACATCGGTTCTGCAGCTATTCTGAGCCGGGCTGTTGCAGGCACGATTGGGCGGACAGCTGTATTTTCCATGCCAGGCTCCCGCGGGGCCGTCAAATTGGCGATGGAGCGCATTATTTTGCCGGAGCTACGCCATGTCATGCGTGAAATATACAAACCCGTCTGATGTCTCAGACGGGTTTGTCGTTTTTATTTTTCATTATTTGATTCAGCACCTGTCCAAAAACCTGCAGTACATCCCGTTCGTACACATCTTTTTCTCCACCAGAGGCCGTATAAACAAAGGAGACATGCCCTTGACTGCGAATCGTTGTTTTGCCGAGTGCGTTCTCCAAGACCGCATTTTCCCTGCGCTCGCCATACATCTCCTCCATCCGTGCAGCCCTTGTTTGAGCATCGCGATAGATATGCACTTTGACGATATGCCGTGCACTGCCGTTTAATAAATACATATAGGACATGCCGCCTTCGCCATCATCCTCGAACATATTATTCATCAGTTTAATGTGCTTTGCATCGAAACCAGCTGTCAGCTCTCTTGCTAACGCACCGTTTAACCCATGTCCTTGCTGTTTCGCTCGAAAATTGCCTTCTGTGGCTGCTTGACCATTATACAGCTTTCGTTCCTGTTCAATAGACGATGTTGTGCAGGCAGTCAAAAAGGCTGCGCTGAGCATCACAGCTGTACCGATGACCATAATCCCTTTTGCGTTAAGCCACGCCAGGCTCAGCCTGCCTATGTCCTCTTGTCTGTTTTTTCTTTGTTTTCGCTTCGTATTTCCATTTCTCTCCATACTTTTAGACATGCACACCCTCCCTTTCCATAAGCCACAGCAACGTGACTCTCTCAGGTAGAATTAGCATGTCTAAGAGATACCCCTTTTATTCCAGAGATCTATTCGGAGCAGATTCGCACAACGGTACGCCCTACCGCACCACCTCGTAATATGTTCTCCAAGGTATGCGGCAGCTGCCCCAGCGTGATCTCCCGAACACCTAGCGCAAGTGCACGATCGGGTTTCCATTCTCCACCCAGCTTGGCCCAGATTCGTTCTCTCTTTGTCATCGGGCAGTATACGGAATCAATACCCATCAGCTGAATACCTCGCAAAATAAACGGAAATACCGTCGACTCAAAATCACTGCCTCCAGTTAAACCAGATACCGCTACTGCCCCTCCATATTGCACCTGCTTCAATCGCTCCGCGAGTGCCGGCCCTGCTGTCGGATCAACGACAGCCGCCCATTGCTGTTTACCCATCGCTCCCTTGATCGGTGCATCTGCTTCTTCACGCGAAATCACCTCGGACGCTCCCAGACTGCGGAGAAGAGCCTCTTCCTGCTGCTTTTTGCCCGTGCTTGCGGTCACTGTATAGCCGAGTTTGGCAAGAATGGCAATCGCCATACTGCCCACCCCGCCAGTCGCTCCTGTAACCAAAATTTTGCCCATATCCGGCGAAATGCCCGCATGTATCAAAGCGTCCACCGAAAGTGCCGCAGTAAAGCCCGCTGTACCGATCGCCATCGCTTCCTGTTCACTCAAACCTTGCGGCAAAGGCACCAGCCATTCACTCTGCAAACGGGCATATTCACTGTAACCCCCATAATGAGAAACACCGGGTTCAAATCCAGTGCTAATCACCCGATCACCAGGTGCAAATCTTGCGCTCACCGATTCTTCTACCGTTCCGACCAGATCAATGCCAGGCACCATCGGATACTGCCGAACTACACCGCCTTTCTCAAGTGTTGCCAAGCCATCTTTATAATTCACACTGGAATAGTGTATCTGTACGGTAACATCACCGTTAGGCAGATCCTCCTTTTTCAGCTGTTCTATACTGGCCGTGACTCCCTCTTGATCATGCTGGCGAAGTACATAGGCTTGAAATTGTTCTTTCATTTATATCCTCTCCTTAGTGTTGTTCAGATTCCGTGAGCAAATATATCAATGGCCCTGCAAGTGGCAACAACCCTAGCCAGGCCCAGTAAGCTGCACGCCCGTTATCTCTGGCATCCTGAAATATTGCGAGAGTGGACAACAGCGTGAGTACCCCCAAATCAATCGTCATAATATGGACAAACGAGGATTGATTGAACGCTTCCGCATAATGCTCCGGGTTGCCTTGGGTGATGGCATAAACAGCCAATCCGAGCGTTAATAACAGCAGGACCAGATGTGTCAGCTTGCTGGCGGCCACACGAGCGACCCCCGTCTTGCTACTATCAGCAGAAGGCACAGGAAGATGATTATTCACTTGGTAAGCCGATCCTGTTCGTACAGGGAAAGTCCATACCCACGCATAATAGGGCAGCAATGCAAATGCACCCAAGCCGAAAGAAAACAAGACGAAAGGCCAGGCAGGAACAGATCGCTTCCCCTCCCTGCCCCCAGCCTTCACTGAGTTTCGGAGCAAAAGACAGGCGTACACGGCAGGAAAAATACCCAGCCACGAAAACACGGTCAGCAGCCACGCCTCCTTGCTCTGCAATGTAAGCAATCCCTTGAATACCGGATCATTCCCTGGGGAATTTCCCGGCGCCATAAACAGGGCATAAACGATAAAAACTAGCCAAAGCAGTCCCAGGCTGTATCTCATGCACTCCCCTCCTCTACCTTTTCATCCCCTGCTGACAGCAGCTTGAAACAAGATCATCTCAAGGACAAGGAGCTGTTCATCACCTTCCATCTTTTTAAAAGCACATTTCAAGATGATCTGGCGGATTTCAGCATATCGGCAACGTATTTCGGAATGTGGCGGGATTTGGCGTTTCCTGCGCTTTCCCGAGAAATAATATACTGCTTTCTGCCTCAAAACTCTATGAAGCAGCACACAGTTCAATGCTTTAGTCATGGCTGGCTTCTTGCCTTGTTCATTCTCCAGTCCATATCAAAAAGGCATAAGCCAGTCTTTATACGCACTGGTTATGCCTTCTAAATGCATGCTGCAAATCCGTTCATTCATCTATTCTTCGTTAGACTTCACATGTTCAGCAATCAGCTTCTGCTTCATATTCCATGCCGCCGGGCTGATGTTCACACGATAAATCTCCGGGTTCAGCTTCCGCTGGTACTCCGGCCAGAACAGGTTCAGCTGTTCCTTATGATAGGCACGAATTTCATCCAGCGTAGGCAGCTCATACACCTTGCGCCCATTTACAAAGATCGGCTCCAGCATATTTACCGCTTCATAGCGGGTAACCGTCTTTTTGAGATAAGGGTGTAGCGGGTTGAACAGCTTGAGCGGTCCGCCTTGCAGCGGCTGCTCTTCCTCAGGGTAGCAGATATAGTCTGCGATCGCCTTGCCATGCTTCGGATCAATGATCCGAAAAACCTCTTTTTTGCCCGGAGTGGACACCTTCTCAGGGTTGGCAGAGATTTTAAGCGTAGGCAGCATCTCTCCGTTCACTTCACGCTCCACCAGCTTGTATACACCACCGAGCGATGGCTGGTCGGACGCCGTAATCAGCTGTGTACCGACACCCCAAGTGTCGATCCGTGCACCTTGAGCCTTCAAGTTGAAAATGGTGTTTTCATCGAGATCATTCGAGGCTACAATTTTCACATAATCCAGGCCGGCTTCATCCAGCATCTGACGAGCTTGAATGGAAAGATAAGCCAGGTCACCGCTGTCCAGACGGATGGCATTCATCTTTTTACCCTGGCTCTCCAGCCATTTAGCTGTTTTGATCGCATGCGGAACACCGCTGTTCAGGGTATCAAACGTATCCACCAGCAGCGTCACCTGATCCGGCAGCACTCTTGCATAAGCATCAAATGCCTCCTGCTCGGTCAAAAAGCTTTGCACCCAGGAATGCGCATGTGTGCCTGCTGTCGGAATGCCAAACTGTTCACCAGCAAGCATATTGGATGTGGCATGGAAACCGGCTACATATGAAGCTCGAGCGCCCCAGATGGCAGCATCCGCTTCCTGTGCACGACGTGTTCCAAACTCGAGCAGCGTATCCTGCTGCGCCACCTGTTTGATACGAGAAGCCTTTGTTGCGATCAGTGTCTGGTAATTCATAAAATTCAGGATGGCCGTCTCCACCAGCTGTGTCTCCATAATGGTGCCTTCAACCCGAATGAGCGGTTCGTCAGGAAAAACAATTGCACCTTCTTTCATGGAATGAATCGTTCCCTGGAACGAGAACTGAACCAATTCCTCCAGAAAGACCGGATCATAATTCTCTGGTTGTTTGGATAAAAATTTGATGTCCTCCATTGTGAAGCGAAGCTGGCTGATATAATTCACAATACGCTCCAGTCCGGCAAATACGGCATATCCGTTGCCAAAAGGAAGCTTGCGGAAATAGGCTTCAAATACGGCCTTCCGTTTGTGTGTACCATTGACCCAGTGCGCATACATCATGTTGATCTGATATTTATCCGTATGTAAAGCCAGGCTTGTTGTCTGCATTTGTCTCATCCTCTCTGACTTCCGCTCGTTCCCAGGCCCATGCCTGAATACGGGCTTAAAGCTGATTACACCACAATCTTGGCTGACGAATCAGGCCAAAATTGTTTCACTTGCCTTAACCACCTGTGCACCCATGCTGGAACGGAAATGTCCAAGCGCCCAATCATGTCCTGCCGGGTTAAAGCTCGCAACAGCATCTTCATAAATCGTAATATGAAACCCTTTGTTATACGCGTCCACAGCGGTATGCAATACACATATGTCAGTGCATACCCCGATTAGTGCGATATCCGTTATACCTCGTTCACGCAGCTTGAGCTCCAGGTCCGTGCCACAGAACGCGCTATATCTCGTTTTATCCATCCAACGAATCTCGCTTTTGCGCTTTTCCATAACTTCGGCCAGGCGGCCATATAGCTCTCGTCCTTCCGTGCCCCGGATATTATGCGGCGGGAAAAGCACCGTCTCCGGATGGTACGGATCATTTGCCTCATGCAGGTCTACAGCCATAATCACTTCGTCTTTGTTATTACAGTATGCCTCCGTAATCGCCGCAATCGTCTCTTGAATGTCCACAGCCGGCTGCCCAACAGGTAGCGCACCTGTAACAAAATCCGTGGTGAAATCAATAACAATTAATGCTTTCATCGTCCACACTCCCTTGTTTGAATAGGGTTGAATGCATCTTCCGTCATTTTAGGTGTAGATGGATAAACGTGGCACAAGCTCGGTAAACCGATACAGCTGTGCCGGGCGCTGAGAATATTGATTGGAGCTGACCAGATTGCCCTCTTCATCACGCACTTCCTCGACAATGCCTTTACGGCTGCGTGTAGATGTAATTTTCCGAATAAAATTAGGCTCTTCAAAATCCGGCACAACACTCTGGATGACCTGATATAATTCACTTAACGTAAAATCACGCGGCAGAAACTGTCTGGCAATCGTGGTTTCCAGCATTTGCTGCTGTATACGTCTATACGCATCTTCAATAATCGTTCTGTGATCAAAAGCCAGCTCCAGTTCTTCCAGCGCTTCCTGAATAGTAAACAATCCGACATCCTGGGCATCATCTGCTGCCTGCCGGTGTTCAAGCATCCATTCCTCTACAAGAGCGAAGAACGCATGTGAGATAATCCAGCCCCTTGGATCACGTCCAGGTTGACTATACACGTTCAGATACTCCAGGTGTCCACCGTCCACCCCGGTCTCCTCCATCAATTCTCGCTTCGCTGCGCCGTATATAGACTCATTCTCTTGGCAAAAACCACCCGGTAACGCCCAGCGTCCTGCAAAGGGCCAACCCTTGCGTTTAATTAACATAACCTTCAACTCCCGGATCGGGAGAGTTTTCGTTACCGTCTTGCGTTCCCTCTTCGTCAGCGTGAACATAACGATGTCCGCTGGAACCCCATCCGGGGTGCGATATTTCTTGGAGCTATAGTTCCGTGCTTCCATTTCATCCTGATCTGGTTCCGTGTTAACATGTTTGTTATTTTCGCTCATGGGCACCACCGACTATTTTCATTTTGATAATCTCATTATGACATAATAATATCTTTTGTCAACCGTGGATATAACCTTCTGTCTTCTGTCTTCAGGCTCTCGGTTTCGCTACACGAAATGTGGCTGTAGCCATGCATCCCAGCGTTCCCGATTCATCCCGCACCTCGGACTGGGTCGTAATGCTGCGTCCAGCCTGATGCAACACAGTCGACGTTACAATTAACTCGCCCTGTCTCATGGGTGCAAGAAAATGCACATTCAGGTTTGTTGTCACGCAACCATCGACCTCCATAGCGGCTGTAGCCACCATGCCCATCGCCTGATCCATCAATGAGGTGAGCACACCACCATGAATGATGCCCATGGAGTTGGTATGCTGCTCACCTGCTGTGAGCCCAATCTGAACCTCTTGTTTACTGCCCTTGATGTACCGGCACCCGAGAAATCCCCAAAATCGTCCGTCTCCGTCTTTCACCATTTTGTCCAAAATGCTCATGTTTCATTTCTCCTTTTGCTACGCTTGTTGTCTGACCAGCTCTAGGTGTCATCCTATTGATCTGTTAAATGCGTTTACTGTCCTCACATGTATTGTATTCATCCGCATATGCCACACGTCCCCAAACCAAATAACCCCACAGTGTGGAGCATGATCCTTCAACATTTCTGATGTGTGCAGATGATCGCCGCTCCATACCTGTAACTCCACTAAAGTAATAATACGTGCCTCCGGGCTGATGTCAAAAAAGGCGCGGACTGCGTCCGCACCCTTCCGTTCATTTAACCGCAGCTGGTTGGAGGTGAATCCGTTCCGGCTTCGACGTTGACTTTTTCGGATACTGTATCCCGAATGACAGAGATAACAAGCTGAAGCAGATAATTGATGTCACTCTGACTCTGCTGGAACTCCGTCACGAGCGGAATGCTGTCCAGTTCGTTTTGCAATTCATCAATTTCCTGTTCAATTTTGCTCACCATTGCACTGTTATTGAAGCTTTCAAAAGCTACAATTTCCTTCTGCTTTTTCTTGATCGTTGCAATCAATTGCTGAATGCGCTCATGATCTCGAATTTTGGCTTCCGCCTGCTGGAACTGCTTCACTTCCTCGCTCGTTCCGAGCATGTCCGCCAATTCTTTGGCCTTTCCCATAATGTCGTCGCGTATAACCAGATTGCGCGTATCGTAGGTAGGCATTCCATAATGGTTGTACTGCACTTCTTCCTGCGCCACTGAGATCGCTCCATTCGTATGAGATGATATAAGATGAGAATGCGGTTAAACCCTTTGTTTGGACTTCGGCTTGAGTGGACGCTCCGGGTTCGGATCGTTCTTTCGATCGCTGTTATCCCCGGATTTCTCTGATCCCCTTCTCAAAGGGGAAAATCCGCGGATAAAGGCGAGCGCTTCGCTTCTTCAGAATCGTTTCCTTCCCCTTCGCTATAGCAAGCCGATGTCCAAACCTGATATTTAACCTGAAACTCTCATCCTGTTCGGTGAGTTTTGTATAGTACGGCTTGGATAGACGCTCCGGGTTCGGATCGTTCTTTCGATCGCTGTTATCCCCGGATTTTTCTGATCCCCTTCTCAAAGGGGAAAATCCGCGGATAAAGGCGAACACTTCGTTTCTTCAGAATCGTTTCCTTCCCCTTCGCTATAGCAAGCCGATGTCCAAACCTGATATTTAACCTGAAACTCTCATCCTGTTCGGTGAGTTTTAGTATTTCTTCGGCTTGAGTGGACACTCCGGGTTCGGATCGTTCTTTCGATCGCTGTTATCCCCGGATTTCTCTGATCCCCTTCTCAAAGGGAAAAATCCGCGGATAAAGGCGAACACTTCGCTTCTTCAGAATCGTTTCCTTCCCCTTCGCTACAGCAAGCCGATGTCCAAACCTGATATTTAACCTGTAATGCTCATCCTGTTCGGTGAGTTTTGTAGGTTACTGCTTTTGCGAGCAATGTCGTTAAAAGCCTACTGTCTCACTGATTAGCAGCTACTGGCTCGGTAAGCAAATTACCGCGAATATAAAACGTCATCGGATCAGTAATTTCCACTTGCACAAACGTACCGATCAATTCTTTAGGCCCTTCAAAATGCACCAGCTTGTTGCTGCGTGTACGTCCAGCCAGAACTGTCGAGTTCCGTTTACTCTCGCCTTCTACAAGCACCTCAACAATCTTGCCGCGTTGCTGTTCATTACTGCGGTGGCTGTACTCGTTGATGGTTTCGTTCAGACGTTTGAGACGTTCCTTTTTCACTTCCATTGGAACATTATCCTCCATTACTGCTGCAGGCGTGCCCTCTCGCGGAGAATAGATGTAGGTATATGCAAAATCATAGCCAACTTCACGAACGAGTGAAAGCGTATCTTCGAACTGCTCATCCGTTTCACCAGGGAAGCCAACAATGAAATCGGTCGTCAAAACAACGTCCGGAATAGCCGCCTTGATCTTCGCCGCCAGATTCAGATAGTGTTCCCGAGTATACTTGCGGCTCATGCGTTTAAGTACTTCTGTGCTGCCTGATTGAACCGGCAAGTGGATGTGCTCCACCAGATTGCCGCCCTTGGCAAGCACTTCGATCAGATGATCATCAAAGTCACGCGGGTGGCTCGTTGTAAAGCGTACACGCGGTATATCTATTTTGCGAATATCGTCCATCAGGTCACCGAAGCTGTACTTCAGATCTGTAAAATCCTTGCCATACGCATTGACATTCTGACCCAGCAGGGTGATTTCCTTGAAGCCCTGTCTGGCCAGATCTCTTACTTCCGCAATGACGTCCTCTGGACGGCGGCTGCGTTCCTTGCCTCGGGTAAACGGCACGATGCAATATGTACAGAACTTGTCGCAACCGTACATAATGTTTACCCAGCCGCGCATGCCTTCACGTTTTTTCGGCAGATTCTCGATAATGTCGCCCTCTTTGGACCACACCTCAACAACCATCTCTTTGCTGAAGTTTGCTTCCTGAATCAGATGCGGCAAACGGTGTACATTATGTGTACCAAAGATCATATCGACAAAACCATGCTTCTGCATAATCCGGTTAACGACGCCCTCTTCCTGAGACATACAACCGCATACACCCAATAGCAGGCCCGGATTTTCAAACTTCAGCGCTTTCAGATGGCCCAGTTCTCCAAACACTTTGTCCTCTGCATTCTCACGAATCGCGCAAGTGTTAAGCAGAATAATATCTGCCTCTTTACGATCCTCTGTAGCTTCATAACCCATCGTTTCCAACAAGCCCTTGATCGTCTCCGAGTCATGCTCGTTCATCTGACAACCATAGGTATATACAATATAACGCTTGCCCTTGCCGATCGTTCTCAGCTCATCAGGTACGGCAGTGTCATACAGAACCTGAATATCTTCCTTGCCCCTTTGTTTCTCCTGACGATGGTTCGGTTCCGCCTTGATATTAATCTCACGGCCACGAATTCTAATTTTTTTGCTGAATTCATCTTGCGAAATTACTTTGGCATCGGAGAAATCAAAATATTGGGAGTAATCCTTTTTTGAGTCTTTAGCCATTTCCTTCGGTCACTCCTTACAGCCTCTATTCATAAAAAGCGTTCAATTCTTCATGGATTTACAAGCATTTCAATTCTCATGCATCAAAAGAGCATTACAGCAAATTATAACATGAATTGGGCTGCAGTTCCACATGCAAACAGCACCGCTGCCTTGCCTGTTTAACCACATAAAGCTCTGCTCAAGACTTCACCTAACAAAAAAATTAAGACTGCCCCTCGCAATAAACAGAGCCATACAGATAGCAAAAAAACCTGAGCCACCTGACGGCCAGTTCAACAAAAGAACTGCCTGCGCCAGAACACTCAGGTTTCTTGCATAGCTTAAACATTCTCCTCATACACCAGATACGGTGCATTAAGGTCGTTCAAGATCAATTAATCAATAATTTCAGCTGTGTCGCCATTACGTGCGCCTGCAGCATTCGCTTCATCTGTGTCAATGTGCATATCCAGTGCAAAGGAATCGGATACACGAGCCAGTACGTTTTCGAGTACCAGACCGCGCGCTCCACCCAAGCGCACTTTCAGCATTTGTTTGTCTTCAATGCCCCATTTAGCAGCATCGGACGTGTGGAAGTGAATGTGACGGGCCGCAACAATAACACCTTTGTCGATGGTTACTTCGCCCGCTGGGCCTTTGATTGTAATACCTGGTGTGCCCTCGATGCTACCGGATTCACGTACAGGTGCTTTAACACCAATCGCAAAAGAATCTGTCATGGAGATTTCCAGCTGTGTTTCAGGGCGGACAGGGCCGAGAATACGCACTTTATCAAACTGCCCTTTGGAGCCAATTACCGCTACGGTTTCGTTAGCAGCATATTGTCCTGGTTGGGACAGTGGTTTAAATTCAGTCAGTTCATAACCTTTGCCAAACAAAATATCAACGTGCTCTTGAGATACATGAATGTGACGGGCAGATACGCCCACAGGTACTGTTTTACTCATCCTAAATTCACTCCTTGTTTATCTGTGGCCTGTAGACAGGCTCTTGCAATCCAAGTGGTATTATACTCCTTTTTACCGTGAAATGAAAACGAACTGATGAAAATTCATGAAATACACTTATTTTAGTAATCTGTTTTCCATTTCAGTCTCTCACGGTCTTGCCTCTGGCAAGTGTTCTCCCAGATACCGCATTGCATTCTCCCATAACCATCCTTGTACGAGTGCTTCGTCGTAGTGCTTCAGCAAAACCTCGATCAGTTTCGGGTAACATCCCGCATGCTCCAGCCCATGTATTTTCACCGATATTCCGTCAAAATCTGAACCCATCATCAGATGATGTGCCCCGCCGAGTGAACAGATCTGCTCAATATGCGGCAGTAAATCCTCAACGTGCACTTGCTCTTGCTCCTTGACAAACCACGGTACAAAGGTTAGACCAATGCGTCCTTCTCTGGTTATGATGGCCTGGATCTGATCATCCTTCAGATTACGTATATGCGGGCATACGCTGTAGCTGTTGGAATGAGAGGCTATGAAGGGACGCTCGCTCAGATCGGCCAGTTCCCAGAACCCTTTTTCCGACAAATGAGATACGTCCAGCAGCATCCCTACCCGATTGCAGAGGTGCACCAGCTCCTTGCCTTTATCGCTCAGACCCGCTCCGCGTTTTTCCATAATGCCATCCGCCGCCCAGTTCGCATGATTCCATGTGAGCCCCACGATGCGCACGCCCATCTGAAAACATAGCTCAAGGTAAAAGAGGTTACCCTCAAGCCCATCGACGCCCTCAAGCGTAATAAGGCCCCAGGGTGCGTTTTTCACCCCTTGTTGTATCTGTACAGCCTGCTCACGCCAAAGCAGCGTTTGAACCCCACTGGAGCGCTCTGCACTATACTCTACCTTTTTACGATACAGGTCCAGTTGTCCCATCACATGCTCAAACTTTCCACGACCCAGCACCTCGGGTAAATAGATTGCAAAAGCCTGCAGTCCCACCCCGCTCTCTTGCATATGACGCAGATTCACATCCAGCTCGGAAGCGGTCTCGAATGAAAGCTCCGGCTTCATCAGCAGTTTACTCAATGCATCACAATGAAAATCAGCTATTCGCCAGTCTGTTCTCAACATCGCCCATCCTCCTGTTAACTATAAATTACCCAAAGCTTCTCCTGAAAGTCTGAAAATAACGCAAAAAAACCTGTCTACTTCGTTCGTAAACAGGCTCATGCATACGCTTGATACATGTATTATCTGGGCTCCACAATCAGCTTGATGGCCGTTCGGTCCTCACCGTCAATCACAATGTCTGTAAAAGCTGGAATACAAATCAGGTCAACTCCGCTTGGTGCTACAAATCCCCGGGCAATCGCTACCGCTTTAATGGCTTGGTTCAGTGCTCCCGCTCCAATTGCCTGCAGTTCAGCATTTCCACGTTCACGAAGAACTCCTGCAAGAGCGCCGGCTACAGAGTTAGGGTTGGACTTTGCTGAAACTTTTAATACATCCATGGTAAGTACCTCCCTGGGAATGTTGAAAGTTTGTTTCCACTTACTAGATGTTATTCGCGGGAGGCAAAAAAATTCCTTCTTTTTAACAGGCTTTCCCGGCAAAATGGGACAATGCCCCTATTCCATACGCCACTCGTCTTCCATCAAGCGAATCTTTTCAATACGCGTAGCCGCTCCGGTCGCTTCGTCAATATCAACCATAGCACCGTGAAAATGCCACTTCCCGTCATCCACAACAAACCGAACCGGAAGCTGGGTATAAAATTTGCGAAGCACCGCTTCACGCTCCATACCCAGAATACCGTCACGCGGGCCAACCATACCTGCATCCGTCAAATACGCTGTACCTCCAGGCAAAATCCGTTCGTCATTGCTTTGCACATGGGTATGTGTACCTACAACGAAGGATGCTCGTCCATCGAGATGCCACCCCATGGCAATCTTCTCAGAGGTCGCTTCCGCATGCATATCCACTAGAATGCATTTGTAGTTTTTGCGCAGCTCGTCCACAATCTCGTCAGCTGCTCGAAAAGGACAATCAATCGCAGGCAGAAACGTTCTGCCCTGCAGGTTAACAATGGCAAGCTCCTTGCCCTCGCCTTTAACCACCGTATAACCGCGACCCGGTGTGCCTGGTGGAAAATTAGCCGGTCTAATCATGCGAGGTTCATCATCTATAAAATCAAAAATGTCTTTATTGTCCCAAGTATGGTTGCCCAGCGTGATGCCATTCACACCCCAGTTAAAAAATTCATTGGCGATTGCACTAGTAATTCCGCGACCTGCTGCCGCATTTTCCCCATTTACAATGATGACATGGGGTTTATATTTCGATTTCAGATAAGGTAAATTTTCCTTGAGTGCTTTACGTCCTACATTTCCTACGATATCTCCGATAAATAAAACTTTCACGATTACTGCCTCCTCAAGTTCCTACATCGCTTATGAACAGGAAAAGTGGCACGCAGATGCGGCCACTTTTCCGTAATACTTTATTTGGCGTATTCAACCGCCCGGGTTTCCCGGATAACGGTGACTTTGATATGACCTGGATAATCGAGTTCATTCTCGATCATTTTCGTAATATCACGTGCGAGACGGAAGGCTTCAGCGTCATCAATCTTCTCAGGCTGCACCATGACACGAACTTCGCGTCCGGCCTGAATGGCGTACGATTTCTCGACACCTTCGAAGGATTCTGAAATCTCTTCCAGCTTCTCCAGTCGTTTGATATACGTTTCCAGCGTTTCACGGCGTGCACCCGGTCTTGCTGCCGACAGCGCATCTGCTGCGCCAACCAGCATCGCAATAACCGATGTGGCTTCACAATCCCCGTGGTGGGAAGCGATACTGTTAATAACCACTGGATGTTCTTTGTATTTCTTCGCCAGTTCCACGCCAATTTCGACGTGTGATCCTTCCACTTCGTGATCCAGCGCTTTACCGATGTCATGCAATAGACCTGCACGTCTTGCCAAAGTGACGTCTTCTCCGAGTTCGCCCGCCATCAATCCTGCCAGATAAGCGACCTCCATCGAATGTTTCAAGACGTTTTGACCGTAACTGGTACGGAACTTCAGACGGCCCAGAATCTTGATCAGATCTGGATGCAGACCGTGCACACCCACTTCAAAGGTAGCTTGCTCACCGTATTCACGTATACGCTCATCCACTTCTTTACGGGATTTCTCAACCATCTCTTCAATACGAGCCGGGTGAATCCGTCCATCTGCCACCAGCTTCTCCAGTGCAGTGCGGGCAATTTCACGACGAATCGGGTCAAAGCCCGACAGAATAACAGCTTCTGGCGTATCATCAATAATGAGGTCAATCCCGGTAAGGGTTTCAAGCGCACGGATGTTACGTCCTTCACGACCGATAATCCGGCCTTTCATTTCTTCATTAGGCAACGTTACAACCGACACGGTGGTCTCCGCAACATGGTCAGCCGCACAGCGCTGGATGGCGAGTGTAATGATCTCGCGGGACTTTTTGTCCGCCTCTTCCTTCGCTTGTTGTTCAATGTCCTTGATCATTTGAGCCGTCTCATGACGGACTTCCTGTTCAACGTTGGACAGTATGATACTGCGTGCATCTTCCATCGTGAGATTGGAGATCCGTTCAAGCTCCGTCACCTGGTTTTTGTAGATCATTTCGATCTGCTGCTGTGTTTCATCGATACGTTTCTCTTTGTTTGCCACTTGCTCTTCTTTACGTTCGAGTGATTCCAATTTTTTATCCAGCGACTCTTCTTTTTGCAACAATCGTCTCTCTTGTCGTTGAATTTCGTTCCGACGTTCACGAGTGTCTTTTTCAGCCTCGGCGCGAATGCGATGGATCTCATCCTTCGCTTCCAGCACCGTTTCTTTCTTCAGTGCCTCTGCCTCTTTCTTCGCGTTCTCCACGATTTGTACGGCAGCTTGTTCCGCACTAGAGATTTTAGCCTCTGCAAGAGATTTGCGAATAAAATATCCGACTCCGAACCCAATGACGAGCGCGGCCACAACGAGAGCGATCGTGATAGCAATTTCCATACTGTTCACCTCCTCGTTGGTTCCTCCAAGGCACTCCTTGGGTCAACTTTTTCTGTTTTCATACCTTGCATAAGTTTGGGAATAAAGAATACTCACGGCGATCCCCCGCCGATTTTCATTTCACATGTACATGACTACATGTACTATTCACTGCTTCCAGTGAACCCATAATCAGGAATGGTATAAATCTGCAGAAGCCGAAACCGCTTTTTTGGAAGGAAAAAGGGTTGTCCTTTTCTTACAGACTCATGTCCATTTTAGTATTTGACGAAAGAAATTGTCAAGAGAATGCAGGATTGTTAGTCTTCTCGTTTACTCCCACATCCACGCTGCATCATCTTCGGCCTCGTCCGCTCCGTCTTCTTCAATTAAGCGATTCACAACCCGGCGCACCAGATCCATGCTAAAACCGCGCCGCATCAAGTAAGCAAACGTTTTGCGCTTTTTCTCCTGCACGTCTCCCCGTACCTGTTTCCATTTTTTTTGGCCAGCTGTCAATGCAGTGTCTAGCTCTGCCTCAGCGCTCACATCATCCAGCACCTCTGCTATAAGTTCATTCGCGATGCCTTTTTGACGCAGTTCCTGCCGTATCCACAGTTTTCCCTTCCGCTGGCCCTCCATACGCTGTCTTGTCCATTCCTTGGCAAAAAGGTCGTCATCAACGAGCTTTTCTTGCTCCAGCCGCTCCAGAACCTCTTGAATGATTGGCGGCGCGAACTCCTTCTGTTTTAGCTTTTGGCTCAACTCATGCCGTGTTCGTTGCTTGAATTCCAGAAACCGCAAAGCCTGTACATACGTTCGCTGGCGTTCATCTGCAAGCAGGATATCCTCCAGATCCTTCTTCATAAAGGTATTTCCCCGAGTAAGCCTGTACTTAATCATCACATCTTCCAGAACGGTAATGGAATACATACCAAATGAAATCCGATAACGCGCCTCCCTGCTCTTGGTTCGCTCTACCTTTGTAATTTCCAGCTCTTCATCATCTGGGAGCTGGGAGAACCCATCCATTTCTACTCGCTCGTGCAGCTCCTCTTCATGTTCATCATATTCATGCTGGTTTTGGCGATGCCTCACTGCGTCCTTCACCTTCCTAGTTATTCCGTACTCATGTCAAGATATAATTCGCTTTGCTCTATCCTTAATATTCTTCACATGGCATAGATGCTAACAGCCTCTGTCCGGCATGGACAGAGGCTGTTAGCATCACGAGAAACCAATCTTATTTAGAGCTTGTCTTGAAACCTGCTACAGCACATCTTTTCCCGCCTTTGCTCCCCGTGCTGTTTCACTTTCCCTTGACGTGCCCCGGCACGACTGCGGTAAACTTTCCCGCTTGGAACGAAAATTCAGCAAAATTGGCTTCCTCCAGCGTTTTCAGACACACCCTAGCTAAATAAGCATAATTGCCCGCTCATACAGATTCAACAGATCGGAGTGCACGAGTCTGCACCCGACATAAAATTACTCATTAATTTCGAATAACTCTTGTTCCTCAGCCGCTTCTTTTTCTTGTTCTTCGTTCGTTGGTGCAGGAACGGCCGTTGTCAAATTACTGGCTTCGCGAATTTTTTGCTCAATTACATCCGCAATTTCTTTATGCTCTTTCATAAATTGCTTTGCATTCTCACGACCTTGACCTAAACGCTCGCCTTCGTAAGAATACCAGGCACCACTTTTATTAACGATATCCAGCTCTGTACCGATATCAATGATACTTCCCTCTTTGGAAATACCTTCACCGTACATAATATCAACTTCCGCTTGTTTAAACGGAGGTGCTACTTTATTTTTCACCACTTTAATACGGGTACGGTTACCTGTAATGTCATTACCGGATTTGATGCTCTCAATACGGCGCACATCGAGACGAACCGTAGAATAGAACTTCAGTGCACGACCACCAGGCGTCGTTTCAGGGTTACCAAACATTACGCCAACCTTCTCACGAAGCTGGTTGATGAAGATTGCAATCGTTTTGGACTTACTGATCGCTCCGGACAATTTACGCAGTGCCTGTGACATCAGACGTGCCTGCAAGCCTACGTGGGAATCCCCCATCTCTCCTTCAATCTCCGCTTTTGGTACAAGAGCTGCTACCGAGTCAATAACGATGATATCTACTGCACCACTGCGTACAAGTGCCTCGGCAATCTCCAAGCCCTGCTCTCCCGTATCCGGCTGGGACAAGAGCAACTCATCAATGTTAACACCCAATTTGCTTGCATAATTCGGATCAAGCGCATGTTCCGCATCAATGAATGCTGCTTGTCCACCCACACGTTGAACCTCGGCAATCGCATGCAACGCTACAGTTGTTTTACCTGAAGATTCAGGTCCATATATTTCAACAATACGGCCTTTAGGCAAGCCGCCTGTTCCTAATGCAATATCCAAAGCCAATGATCCGCTGGGAATAATTTCCACATTCATGTGAGTTGACTCACCCAGTTTCATGATGGAACCTTTCCCAAATTGCTTCTCTATTTGACGGAGCGCCATATCAAGCGCGGCACGACGGTCTGACAATAAACTCACACCCTTTACTGTTTATAATATAATGATACCTTGTTTTTACTCGTTTGCCAAGCTTTTTTTCGAACATACATTCGTTTTTTTGTTCACGAAGAGGCGCCTCTTCCTCAACGAAATACATTCAGGAAATAGAAAAAGAACCGTAAACAAGGCTGTGTAGCCCAATTTTACGGTTCTTCCGTCTTCACCCATTATACTTCCTTCAATCCATAAAAGCAAACCGTTACGTGTCCATGCATCAGTCAATGGCCACTAACTTTTGCCACAAGCGATACAGGATCGCTTTTGCCGAACGAATGCGGACGGTCTCCCGGTTACCGTTAATGCGCAGCTCATGAATTTCAGTATCCTTTCCACGCTCAGCCAAAGCGATAAACACAAGCCCAGGTGGTTTGCGCTCCGAATACCCCGGACCCGCCACACCTGTAATCGCCAGCCCGAAGTCAGCATCCCCAATCATACGGACCTGCTCCGCAAGCACTTTAGCCACCTCAGGACTGACTGCACCTGGTGCATCCTCGCCCTCCAGATAGCTGTGCGGCACGTTAAGCAGCTTTTCTTTGATTTCATTGGAATAACACACGATGCCCCCTTTCAGCATCGAGGCACTTCCCGGCACAGAAGTGAGGCTTTGCATCACAAGCCCTCCTGTGCAGCTCTCAGCGGCGCTGAGGGTTAGTCCCATATCAGACATCATCGTCACAATCGTGTACTCTATAGGCACATCCTCGTTCGCGTAGAGATGCTCGGCCAAGCGCTCACGAATCTGCACCTCCATCGCATCCAGCTTCAGCTTCGCTTCTCCTTCGCTTGGCGCCTTGGTTGATACGCGTACAGTAACTTCCCCCTCACTCGCATACGGAGCGATGGTAGGATCGGTCTGTGCATCAATTAGATCAAGCAAGCGATCCTCCAGAGCCGATTCACCAATACCTGCAAACTTGAGCATTCGTGAATAAATAGGCATTTCTTCCGTAAGAACATGCTGTAGCAGCCAAGGCTTGACCTCCTGCTCAAACATTGGAATGAGCTCTTTAGGTGGTCCAGGCATCACTACATAAAATTTGTCATTGTCAGCAATCGCATTGCCTGCCGCAAGACCCGTTTCGTTTGCCAAGGGAGTTCCGCCTTCAATAACGATGGCTTGGCGCCGATTGTTCTCTGTCATCTCCACATTGCGTTCACGGAAGAAGCCTTCAATTTTGTCCATTGCCATACGATCCGTGTGCAGCTTTCGTTGAAGCACAGCTGCGAGTGCATCTTTGGTCAAGTCATCCTGAGTCGGACCGATGCCCCCTGAAAATAAAATCACATCAGCTCGTCCCTGCGCAATACGGATCGCTTCACTAAGCCGATTCAGATTATCTCCAACCACGGTTTGAAAGTATACGTCAATTCCCATTGCAGCAAGTTCTCTGGAAAGATATCTGGCATTGGTGTTGACGATTTGTCCTAGTAATAGCTCCGTTCCGACTGCAATAATCTCTGCCTTCATTATCAGTATCCTCCTGTACGCATGTGTTGAGTAATCAAAGGGCAATAGGATAAGCTCCTATTGCCCTTTGACCCGATGAGTCATTACCCGTTTCAGCGTAAAATATTACACTTTGGATAGATGAAGCAAATCTTTGTTTTTGATAAAGTAGTCGATCCCCGACCAGATCGTGATGAGCGCTGCTGCCCACACTGCAATGACATCCGCATGGATACCTGTGTAGGAAAACGGAAAATTGTTAAGCAGCAACAAAACAATCGCCACAATCTGCACCACCGTTTTCAGTTTGCCCCAAGCACTCGCAGCAACAACCGAACCGTCGAGCAAAGCAATTTGACGAAGCCCGGTTACAGCAAATTCACGGCTGATAATGACTACGGCAATCCAGGAATCCAGCTTACCCATCTGCACCAGCGAGATCAATACAGCGGTAACCAGCAGTTTATCTGCAAGAGGGTCAAGCAATTTGCCCAGATTGGTGACCATATTGTTTTTCCTTGCAAGATAGCCGTCTATTCCATCCGTGCTTGCAGCTACGATAAAAATGAAAACAGCAATTAATTGATTATACGGAAGCGTAAGGCTTCCAAGCTGTAACGGCTCGGGATAAAATGGAAAATCCACAAGCAGAAACACCATTAAAAAAGGGATTAAGCAAATTCGTGCAAGCGTAATCCGGTTGGGTAAATTCACAAGACGCCCTCCCTTTGTATCCTCCATTACTTCAAACATTCATCTTAATCCCGTATTCATCATCTGAAGCATGGCAAAAACGTTTCAACCGTTCGACTTGTATACACATGAAACCCTATGTAGAAACGCAAAAAATAAAGTCTACCGCTCAAACGCAAAACCGCTTTGAAACGCTCCGGTGACTTCCAGAAGTGTACTGCTTTTCACAAAGTCAGCAAACGATGAGGACTGGACTTGATGCATGACTGCCAGCAATGCACATTCAGTATAATATACGTATCAATATAGTGTCAAAAAGCATTATTGTATTATGTCTGAAAGACATTCTGCACTGGTCTGTAAATCCGCGCTGCCCTCTCAACTTCTATTTGAAGTTGGTATACTGCAGATCCAGTGGCAAGTTAGCCCCGTTAAGCATCTGCATTACGGCCTGCAGATCATTTTTGCTTTTACCTGTAACCCGAAGCTGGTCGCCTTGAATCTGACTCTTTACTTTCAGCTTGGAATCACGAATCAGAATATTAATTTTTTTGGCGACATCCTGATCAATGCCTTGTTTAAAATTCAAGCGCTGGCGAACCGTTCCTGATGAAGCGGGCTCTACCTTCGCGTAATCAATATTTTTCAGCGGCAAACCGCGCTTGGCCATTTTGGATTGCAGCACATCAATAACAGCCTTTAATTTGGTTTCATCATCTGACACAATTGTCAGAGCATCTTTGTCAAGCTTCAGGCTGCTCTTGCTGCCCTTGAAATCGTATCGAGTGCCAATTTCCTTTTCCGTTTGTGTAACAGCGTTTGTCAATTCCTGCAAGTCCATTTTGGACACGATATCAAATGAATTTTCTGAACTCAAATCGAGTCACCCTTTCAGTTAATCATATGTTCTGTAACATTATAGAGTAAATCTCACACAAAAGTCTAATCTCCAGCCCGGTTTAACCATAGAAAAAAGCATTTCTGGCGTACCTTTCGGTCGCCAAAAATGCTTGCTGGTTAAGCTGCCCTCTAATATCGGCTGCGGTCAGGCTGTCTGAACATATCCAGCACACCAAGAATGATGTGTGCAAGTCCAAAGCCCAATATACCGTAGCCCCAGGCATTTGGAGTCAGGTAATAACCCAGGAGGCTGACAATAATACCTAAACCGGTTACGATCCAGCTGACTGTCATGGCCGTCCACCTCACTTCACCATAAGTTAACTGCAAGTTGAGACAACGTTATTGTCTCCAGCAGTTCACCTGGTTATTCGCCACTTGAGCTTGAAGTTCCACCCTCTGTGGAGTCGCCGGAGCTGCTTGCACCTGTACTCTCAGTTCCCGCAGAAGAAGCAGCACTGTCCGTATCTAGCTTGAGACGAATACGGTTTGTCGCTTTGCCGTCCGTTACCACTTGACCGCCCACCTCAATGGTAGTTGCTGCTGCATAACCAGACTTAATATACATCCCTGCGCTATCCAGCGTAAAAGTAAACGAATTACCGTCTGCCGTATTGCCATACTGCAGTTTCTCCCCGCTTGAATTCTCGCCTTTATATACTTCCAGCCAGCTGTTCCCCGTCGCTTTAATCGTCACCGTCACAGGCTGACCTGCACTTCCGGCAACCTTGAAGTTAGTAATGTTACCTGACTTGCCATCTTCTGAAACGGTGATTGAGCCTGGTGTACTTGGAGGTGTCTGTTCTCCTTGATTATCACCAGTCTGTCCATCCGTTTGCCCGTCGGTCTGTCCGTTGCCTTGTGAATCCGTCTGACCATTATTTTCCGTGCCACCACCGTTGCCACCTGCTTCACCTTTGCCCGTCTCCTGCGAGCCAGAGTCCGTTGCAGGCGGATTCGCTGTTTGACCCTTGTCAGTCGATGGATCAGGCTTGTCATTAGCCGGCTTCTGACTGTCGGTAATTTTCGTATTATCCAAACCTTGCGGATTCGTATCATCAGCTTTATTATTTGCCATGTAAACATACAAAAGAACGATAATCAGAATAGGGAATGTCCACATGAGAGCAACAGACATCCAACGATTGCTCCGCTCCACCGGTCTGTTGGACCGCTTCTGAATAACAGGCTCCATCGTTGCTTCTGCCGCCTCTGCAGGCACATCCTTTTTATGTCCTTCCAGCAGCTCATCCGGATTCAGTCCCACGGTTTCCGCATAGGTTTTTATAAATGCACGCACATAGAAGCTGCCAGGTAACACTTTATAGTCCCCTGCTTCTATCGCCTCCAGATACCTCTTGCGAATTTTAGTCATTTCCTGCACATCGTCAAGACTCATCCCTTTTTGCAGCCGGGCCTCTCTTAACTGCTGACCCAGTTCAGACATGCCATCTCCTCCTTATGTTTATCTCTTCAATAGTTGTTCATCATCTATTTCATGATTTCGTACGGGGCTTTACAATTCATCGGTGTAGCTTGCCGTAAACGTATCATAAATAATTTCTTCGTTAGGATTGTTACGCAATTCAATGATAATATCAAAATCATTATAATCGTATTCCGATTCCTGCACAAAAATATCAGGATGCTCAATCACTTTCGTGCTTGGCATCGTCATGATATCCTGAAGCAAATTATAATGCCTTTCGCTGGATCGAATGGTGCTCACAATACCGTCAATAATAAATACATTGTTGGGATTCAGCTCATCCTCGGACATCTGACTCCGAATGGTTTGACGAAGCAGTGTCGAGGATACAAAGGTCCATCGTTTCATGGCGCATACGCTGCCTGCAATGATTGACTCTGTTTTGCCTACACGCGGCATGCCGCGCAAACCAATGACCTGATTGCCTTCCCTTTTAAATACTTCACCCAAAAAATCCACAAGCAACCCAAGTTCGTCACGAGTGAAACGAAATGTTTTGCGATCATCCGAATCACGGTCAATATAACGGCCATGACGAACAGCAAGAATATCCACCAGCTTGGGCTGACGCAACGCCGATACCGTAATACTGTTGACTTTGCTAAGCATATCTCCAAGCAGACGGATCTTCTCGTCATCATCAGATTCCAGCAGCATGCCCCTTGTTTTGCCTTCCACACCGTTGATGGTCAATATATTGACTTCCAGCATCCCCAGCATTGAGGCAATATCCCCTAAAAGACCAGGTCTGTTCTTATGTATTTTATATTCCATGTACCATTGTTTAGTTTCCATTTATACACCCCGTAATGCATTATTCCACATTATTCGACAACATCTGAACACGTCCACTGAACGAAATTCGGAGTCATCTTCTAAAAATGGGTCACGTTAATGATATATAAAATGAAAATGAATTACAAGAACAGCTCTGTAATCCGTTTGTAATCATTAGAGAAAAGCCCCCTTGCGGGAGCTCTTCATCTTTGGCCTTATGCGTTTTGTTTGGCCAATTTGACCATCAGGCACGCAATCGTACGACGCTCATCGGCATCGCCGACATCCCATAGTTCCTTCAATGCCCGGTTGGAATGGTTCGCCGGATCAACCTTCTCATCCAGAAAGTCACCGATCTCGTACGCAAGTTTGTTGATGGTTTCTTCACTCATGCCCATCTTCTCGGCTTGCAGCACGCGATCCCCCAGAAACTTCTTCCACGTGTCAAAGTTGGAAACTACCGTTTTTTCTGTTGACATGATAAATCCTCCTTAGCTGACGCATGAGATTTAAAATCAACAGTTGTAATATGTGCTTCCGGGACATTTTATATACAAACTTTTGAAATAAAAACACGGCCCGTGTATTCCTGGCACGAGCAATGCGCATCATTGTTGCATTCAGACAACGCGGATTTTCGAATTTCAACCCAAACAGCATTGTTGCTTCCAGCTAAGTCAGCCAGCCTCCATTAGGACTGATAATCTGACCATTAATATATCCTGATTCGGGCAGCGCGAGAAAATAAACCAGTGACGAAATTTCATCCGGCTGCGCCAGTCTGCCTGCCGGGATTTCGTCCTCCAGCATCCGTAGTTCACTTTGATCCAGATGATCCAACATCGTCGTTTGAACCGCACCCGGAGCAACAGCATTAACGGTAACGCCTGAAGGTGCTAGTTCTTTGGCAAGCGCCTTGGTGAAGGCATTCACACCGCCCTTGGTGGTCGAATATAACACCTCACAAGATGCACCGGATAGTCCCCAGATTGACGACACATTAATTATGCGACCATATCGCTGAGAGATCATATGCGGCATCATCTCCTGTGTACACAAAAAGGTGCCTTTCAAATTAATGGCCATCACTTCATCCCAAATTTCATCTGTTACATCAGACAGCAGACCATAATGAGATATGCCTGCGTTATTAACCAGAATATCCGGCAGCAGCTCATGGGATGCCAGCTTGTCCCGCATACGCTGAATTTGCTCCCGACTGCGCAGATCAGCTGACACAGTCATAATGCGTCCGTTGCCCTTCTCCATACAACGTCTCGCTGCTTCATTGGCTGCCTCATGCGATTTCATATAATGCAGCACAACATTCATGCCCACACTGGCGAACCGTTCTGCAATGGCAGCCCCAATCCCCCCGCTTGCACCGGTAACCAGTACCGTCATTTCCCCAATCGCTTTCACTGTTGCTTCCCCAATCCCTTTCACTGTCCGCTTCCCCCATTACACTTTACTCTTTCTTTCTTCATCTCACCTGGTTCCTATTTCACTATTACCTTAAAAGTATCCCAAATCTCTCCCCACATCAAGGACTTAACACGAGTGAAACCGCCAGCTGATCCCAACGAATATGCTGCTTCAATCTTTGATTTACATCATTCAGCGTAATCGTATCATACAAGGAGAGCATATTAAAAAAGTCACCGCCGCGGAACCGCTGGCGTGTGAATTCACTTGCAATGTTCTCCGGTGAATTCAGCATGCGTAAATAACCGCCAATTTTCTTTTTACGCGCACGCTCGAAATCGGAAGACTCAAATCCTTTTTGCACAATGACATCCACTTCTTCACGTATCCGTTTCAATAGTTGATCAGGGTCTGGAGTATCCCCGCCCACAGCCGAGAACGCATATTCAGGTGCACTGATGTACTCAAACCCGAAGCTGTCCGAGATCAGATTTTCATCATAAAGCTTCTGGAACAGCCGTGTGCTGGAGCCAAACAAAAGGTCCATCATTAGCTGTGTCGTCGTGTCTCTGTGCAAAAGTTCTTTTCCCGTTAGTCCAACATCCGTCTCTTTGAAGCCAAAGAGACACTTTGGCAGGGAAACCGACAGTTTAGCTTCACGTCTTGCCTCTCCTACCTGTGCAGGCTCAGGGTCAAAGAAGCGCTGAATCTGTCCCTGTGGCTCGTACTTTTTCCGTGCCTGATTCGCTCGCACCATGCTGATCACCTGCTCCGGGTCAACACCCCCCACAACAAACAAAAGCATGTTGCTCGGATGATAGAAGGCATTGTAACAGGTGTATAGCGTTTCCTTCGTAATGGTTTGAATGGATTTAGCGGTTCCCGCAATGTCAATGCGCACCGGATGCTTTTGATACATCGCTTCAATCAAGCCGAAATATACTCGCCAATCCGGACTATCAGCATACATATTGATCTCTTGTTCAATGATGCCTTTTTCCTTGTTCACATTTTGATCGGTGAAATACGGATTTTGCACAAAATCAACTAATGTTTGTATGTTTTCGTTTACATTTTCTGTGGCCGAGAACAAATAAACCGTCTGGTCAAAGCTTGTAAAAGCGTTTGCAGAAGCCCCCTGAGAGGCAAATGTTGCAAAAATATCACCCGTAGGCTCTTCAAACATTTTGTGCTCCAGAAAATGTGCAATCCCGTCCGGCACCATCACTTCAGACTGCCCTTGCACCTGAAAATGATTATCTACAGACCCGTATTTGGTCGCAAATGTAGCATACGTTTTCTGAAAACCCGGTTTGGGCAGCACGTAGACGTGCAGTCCGTTATCCATCACTTCGTAATATAACGTCTCCTGCAGATGTTCATACCGAATGCTCTCCACGACTATTCCTCCTTCTCGTCCCGCAAGAAATAAATCGTATCCAGACGGAACTGCTCTGCGGCCTCACGAACATCCTGCTTGCTGACCTGCTCGATTTGTGCGAGCAATTCTTCCACTGTTCTATCCTTGCCAGATAACTGACGATTAAAGTCATAGGCAATGATCTCAAACGCAGCATCCTGCATCTCTTTCAGCAAATTGCGAATCATCGCCTTGGTCTGGGACATCTCCAGATCGGTAATGTTGCCACTGCGCATTTCCTCAAGCTGCTGCTTGATAATAGCAACTGCTTTCTCATAATGAGGAATTTCAATGCCGGATTGGATGGTGGCAATGCCTTTGTGCCCGTCATATCTGGAAGATGCATAGTAGGCAAGGCTCTCTTTTTCACGAACATTCACAAACAGCTTCGAATGCGGATAACCACCAAGGATACCGTTGTACAGCAAAGCTGCGGCATAATTGTCATCTTCATACGTTATGGAAGTACGCAGACCCATGTTCAGTTTGCCCTGGCCGATATTTAACTTCTCAATGACCGTATTCACATCCTGATCCCCGCGCACCGCCTTCTGGGCCTGATAATCTGAAGAAACTGTACGTTCCAGACTAAAATGTCGCTCCACAAGTTCTTCCACTTCTTTAAGTGTCGTATCACCCACCACATATAGATCCATGCTTGCTGCGCTCAGCCAGTTCTGATAAGCCATTGTTAGCTCCGCAGGCTCTATAGATGACAGTGCCTTTCGTTCACCAAGCGGGTGTAGCCTGTAAGGCTCATCCTTGCACATCTCTTCAATGCAGCGCTCAGCGGCGTAACGCATTTTGTCGTTCACAATGGACTCCAGCTTTTTGCGAACCGTCTCGCGTTCAGCCTGAACATATGAGGCTTTGAAATGTGCATCTTCCTGCGCAGGCTTGGTAAGCACCTCGCCAAGAAAAGCAAACGAGCGATCCAGCAGCTGCTCTTCCCCTCCGACAAAAGAGTCGTTAATCGTATCCATTCGGAACTGCACGATCTGATAATCGCCGCGTTTGTACACATCAAAGCCAAACCCGGCTCCGTACAAATGCTCCAGCTGCTCTCGAAACTGCGTTGTTTCCGGATATGATTCAGTCCCTCGTCTTAACACAAACGGAATCAGCGCTGTATGAGTCACCGTGTCCTCACGTAAAGGAACACCGGCGTATAGGGAGATCGCGAACGTTTTGAAACGTGTGGTGGGAAGCACGTGAATTCGAAGCTGTTTCCGATTGCCCCGTTCAAATTCTGCGGTATTCAAATGTCAAAACCCCTTTACGGCGTCATTTAGATAACAGGCCTATGTCGAACTTAAATGTAACCATCATTTTAAACGATTCAAAAGCCAAGAAGCAACCGAAGTGATGCCTTCTGGTTGCTTCCCTGCCCAATTACATGCAGAATATATGCTGCCCAATCGTTTTCACCTGTGGACGTGACCAGATCCATTTGGATGTGGCCGTTTTGGGGTTGAAATAATACAGGCAGCCGCCGGAAGGGTCCCAGCCATTTAATGCCTGCTCTACAGCTTTTTTGGCCTGAGCATTGGGCTCCAGATAGATCTGTCCGTCTGCAACGGCTGTAAATGCCCCTGGCTGAAAGATTACACCCGAAGGCGTAGATGGGAAACTCGGTGATTTGACCCGATTCAAAATAACAGCGGCTACCGCTACCTGACCTTCAAACGGTTCTCCGCGAGCTTCACCATAAACGGCATTCGCCATAATTTTCAGCTCGTTCTCGGAGAGACCCATCGCATTAGCCGAGCCCATATTGTCCTGCTCATTATTGGCGGTATTTTTAGCTCCACCCGTCTCCCCGCCTTCTCCTCCTTTATGCAGAGGTGGTTCAGTAGGTGACCATTTGGCAGTTGCATTATAAAGCTTGAGCTTTGTTTCTGCACCGACCACACCATCAGCCTTCATACCAAATTCAGATTGAAACCATTTCACCGATTTCAGTGTGCTGCTACCGAAATTACTGTCGATTTTACCGTTGTAGAATCCAAGATATTTCAGGCGACCCTGAAGCTCGTATACATCTTGACCGTAACTGCCATACTTCACCGTGTTGCTGCTGAATGTGGGCAGTGCCTGTTCCTCTGCCTGTACCTTATTCTCAGCAGTGCTTGGATTGGCAGCATGCTCAGGAAGCAAATAACGGATTCCCAGCGCGGATATCAGCAAAATAGCAGTGAAAAGCCATAGGTTCATTTTTCGCATCGACTACGCTCTACCTTTCTCTTGTGGGATTTAACAGAATCGCTACCGTTATTATGACAACCCTGCTTGTTTCCTATGCACCAAATCATCCGATCTCTGGAGCATATGGCAGCTCACACATGTCACGATATAACAAAAAGCCCTCAACCCTAATGGTTGAAGGCTTCTACGTCACTTCATTTACGAGCTTATTTTGCTCTGTTGATACTGTTCCAGCGAAACCAGAACTTCACGCGGCTTACTGCCCTCGTAAGGACCAATCACCCCTCTGGCCTCCATTGAATCAATTAAACGCGCTGCGCGTGTGTACCCTACCCGCATTCGCCGCTGCAATAGAGATACTGAAGCCTGCTTTGCCTCCAGAATAATCTGCACAGCCTGCTCGTACAGCTCATCCTGCACTTCTTCTGTTGCCTGACTGGAATCGTCCACCTCAGGAACAAGGGTTTCATCATACTGCGCTTCGCCCTGTCCCCGAACGTAATTCACGATATTTTCAACCTCTTCATCACTCATAAAAGCACCCTGAACACGAATCGGCTTGGATGCTCCCATCGGCATGAACAGCATATCTCCGCGGCCCAAAAGCTTCTCCGCTCCGCCCATGTCCAGAATCGTACGTGAATCCACCTGTGAGGATACTCCAAACGCAATCCTCGAAGGAATATTCGCTTTGATGACCCCTGTAATAACATCGACAGAAGGACGCTGTGTCGCAATAATCAGATGGATACCTGCTGCACGAGCCATCTGTGCAAGACGGGCAATCGCATCCTCTACGTCCCCAGCCGCTACCATCATCAGGTCGGCGAGCTCGTCCACAATAACCACGATATAAGGCAATACCGCTGCCGGATTATCCTTCATCAGATTATTGTATCCCTCCACGTTACGCGTACCCGATTTGGAGAACAATTCATATCGTTTCTCCATCTCAACCACGATCTTTTTGAGTGCAAGCGATGCCCTCTTCGGATCGGTTACAACCGGTGCCATCAGATGCGGGATACCGTTATATACGTTCAATTCGACCATTTTAGGGTCAACCATCAAAAATTTAACCTCATCCGGCTTCGCTTTGTACAATATGCTGGTGATGATGCCATTGATACATACCGATTTACCTGAGCCGGTTGCACCAGCTACAAGCAGATGGGGCATTCGCGCCAGGTTGCCAATGATCGTCTGACCCGATATGTCTCGGCCAAATGCAATCGTCACCTTGGATTCTGCATCCTGGAACGTAGCCGTCTCCATTACTTCTCGCATCGTTACTACTGAGACTTCTCCATTCGGGACCTCAATCCCAATTGCGGATTTACCAGGGATTGGAGCCTCCATCCGAATATCCTTGGCAGCCAGGGCGAGAGCAATATCATCCGTCAGACTGACGATTCGACTGACCTTCACCCCGATATCAGGTTGAATTTCATACCTCGTCACTGCTGGTCCGCGAACCACTTCAAGCACCTTGGCACGTACGCCAAAGCTCTCAAGCGTTGCCTCCAGCTTGCGTGCAGTCTGCATATAATCCTTCTGGTCTCCACCCTTGCCACCATTGTTAGGCTTAGCTAGAAGACGGAATGACGGCAGCTTATAGGGCTTCGGAGGCGGAGGAGGGGCCACCGCTGGCGGCACATCTGCCCCTTCTGCAGCAGGCTTCTCTGTTGCGGAGTCCACTGCTCCATCTGAATCCTCTGTCTTCGTCAGCCCCTGCTTATGCTCCGTTTGAAGCAGTTCTGCTGCACCATGTGCATCAGACCAGTCTGCTTCGACCAGCTCATCTGTAAATTTGATATCAGCTCTGTCCACCTGGTCTGCGTTATTATCATTGCTTCCGAGATCATCCGGATACGGGTATGCGTCATCCAGGTCATCATCCTTATCCGCACCTTCTGCCCTGACATGCTCAAAAAAGTCACGAATGATTGGCGCAGAGTCCGCCTTCGGTGAAGCAATCGCTGCACCCGCACCAACGGAAGCAGCTCCTGTTCCATGCGCTACGGACTCAGACTCACCATACCATGCTTCGGACGTCTCATCCTGTCTGGCTTGATATACAACCTGTTCGGATTCCAGCTCATGCAGCTCATCTGGTCTGTTAACAGTATTGGATGCCTGACGGTTTGCCCCCCATTTGCCAAACAATTGAAAAAACATAGGAGCCTTGCGTTTTGGAAGTTGTCCTTCCCGGTCATTCTGTAGCTCCTCATCGTCATCATACTCGTCATCCTGCACAGGTACAGGTGTTAATTTACGTGTATTGCCTTTCTTGACTCCTGCAGCACTCGACGCTGTGCGTCTGACGGGTCTGGCCTCCAGCTTTTTGTACATGGAGGTTCCGGCATCCCATATTTTAGTCCTAAATATGCGGATCAGATCAACATAGGACAGGTTGGTCACAAGCATAAAGCTGATCACAAACATCACAATCATGATCAGTCTTGCACCAAGACTGCCGAACAGCCACAAGAACAAGGCATACTGTCCAGCTCCAATATATCCACCGCTAATATCTTTATTCAGCATGGAGTCGCGTTCACCAGGTGTGGCAGGTGTTAACAGCTCTGTTTGCATATCATTATGTACCTGGGTCAGAACAGCACCCGGCTCAAGCGCACCAACCGGAATCAGCTTCTGGTGCATCGCGGAGATTGTACTCATCAGCGTTAAAGCGAAGACCAATAGCACCAGGCCGGTTTTGCGAGTAGTCCAGCCGCTCGGCCATTTGCGATGGATCATCACCATCAGACCGTAATAAATACCTACCAGCGGAATTGCAAAATAGAACTTGCCCAGCAGCAGTCCAAACATCTTGGAAAGCGAGCGTCCAACAGTGGCTTCACCCGATAGTGCTATAACTGCCAGCGTAATAAGCACAATACCATAAATTTCATATTTTAAGACACCGCTAAATCCGGCGCCCTTTTTTTTCCTCTTTTTTCTTCTGGCCAAGATCAGGTCACCCCCAGAAGAATATTATACCATACAAATATATTCCGTACATATGTTCTTTTTCTGCACCATTTGTCTGATTTCGTCGCGTTATGATAGACCTGCGTTACCTGAAAGGAGAACCGTGGAACCCGGCTGATTAGCCGGGTCCAGATACGCTTCGAGCGGACAATCCAGCAGACGCACGATAACCGCTTCGGTGTCATTTACAGGTCTAACCTGCATCAACAAACCATTCATGCGAATCTCTTTGGTATCCGCAGCTTCTGTCCACATTCCCGACCACAACTGCTCCGGGGGCATGACTGTATACATCGTTGTCATTGAGTGTATCCTCCTGCCTGAAGCATCTGTTTCCTGTCTCCCATAAGCTGATTTAATTGTGCAATAGCTTGTCCGATCCCTCCAACAGCATCCATAAGTCCGTATTTCACTGCATCTGCACTACCTACCGCTGTACCGATATCCCGATTCAGCTCCCCCGTCTTAAACATCAGCTCTTTGAACATCTCTTCGGAAATATTGGAGTGTGAAGTCACAAACCGAACAACTCGCTCCTGCATCTTCTCCATATATTCAAACGTTTGCGGCACACCAATGACAAGTCCGTTCATACGAATCGGGTGAATGGTCATCGTTGCACTTCCGGCAATCAGCGAATACGTCGAGGCGACCGCAATCGGCACACCTATACTATGTCCTCCTCCGATAACAACAGTTACCGTAGGTTTGCTGAGGGAAGCAATCATCTCTGCTATCGCAAGTCCAGCCTCTACATCTCCACCTACCGTGTTGAGAATAATAAGTATGCCTTCAATTTTCGGGTTCTGTTCTGCTGCAACGAGCTGCGGGATGATGTGCTCATACTTTGTCGTTTTATTTTGCGGAGGTAAAATCAAATGTCCCTCGACTTGACCGATAATGGTCATACAGAAAATGTTGGATTCCGCAGCCGGTGACTGTGTCTGGCCAAACTGCTGAATGGACTCCGTTACTGGAGAGGCCTGCTTCTCCTCCTGTACCGGCATATCCGGGGCCTCTGCATCCGGCTGATTGGAACGTGGTATTTGCTTGTCATTCATCTGCTCATTCATGAAATGTAATCCCCTTCTCCTGAAAAGTGTAATGCTTTCCTTTTCCTTAGTATGGGGAATCTACCAACAAGCTTATACTTTCATCGCCTAATGAATTGTTTAATCCCTCGCACAAGCACTGCCTGAATGGGCCAAACGCAAAAAAAAGCCCCTTCTCTACAAGGAACCGTCCAATATTACTTGTAGAGAAGGGGCGACTGTGTGCCAGAATATATGTTTGTGTACCCTTATGTTAAACTTCCATAATGATTGGCAAAATCATCGGTCTACGACGAGTTTGCTCATACAGGAAGCGCCCTAATGCATCTTTAACGTTCGTTTTGAGCGAAGCCCATTCGTTCACATTCTCGCTCATCAGCTTCTGCAGCGTGCTGCTAACGATTCGGTTAGCTTCATCCAGCAGTCCTTCTGATTCACGTACGTATACGAAACCGCGAGAAATGATATCAGGACCAGAAACAATTTTTCCATCCTGTTTGCTGAGTGTTACCACAACTACAAGGATTCCATCTTGCGACAACAGTTTACGGTCACGCAGTACGATGTTACCTACATCACCTACACCCAGACCATCAATCAATACATTACCAGCAGTCACTTTACCTGCTTTACGCGCTGCTCCACCTTGAATCTCTACAACTTCACCAATGTCTGTAATGAAGATGTTGTCCGGGTCGATGCCCACAGATTCAGCCAGAACGGCGTGACGACGCTGCATACGAAATTCACCGTGGATTGGCAAGAAATACTTCGGTTTCATCAGGTTAAGCATGAGCTTCAGCTCTTCCTGACTACCGTGACCTGATACGTGAACGCCGCTGTTTGCACCGCTGTAATGCACGTGTGCTCCAAGACGGAACAGTTCATCAATCGTACGGCCTACATATTTCTCGTTGCCAGGAACCGGAGTTGCTGCAATGATAACCGTATCACCAGGCAGGATATCCACTTTGCGGTGTGTGGAACGTGCCATACGTGTCAATGCGGACATCGGCTCGCCTTGGCTTCCTGTGCACAGAATGACAACACGATCCGCTGCCATCTTGCCTACTTCTTCCGGTTCAATGATCATGCCATCTGGAATTTCCAGATAGCCCAGATCAGAAGCAATGCCAACCACGTTGACCATGCTGCGTCCGATGACAGCAACTTTACGTCCAGTAACCTCTGCAGCGTTAATTACCTGCTGAATTCGGTGTACGTTGGATGCAAAGGTTGCAACAACAACACGCTGGCTTGCTTTGCGGAAGATATCTTCCAGCACGATGCCTACGTTTTTCTCGGATGGAGTAAAGCCTGGCTTCTCTGCATTGGTACTGTCAGACAGCAGCGCAAGTACGCCATTTGTTCCAATCTGTGCCATACGCTGTAAGTCAGCATATTGACCATTGACTGGTGTATGATCGAACTTGAAGTCACCCGTGTGAACGACTGCACCTTCCGGTGTTTCTACACATACCCCGACGGAATCCGGAATACTATGGTTAGTAGCAAAGAAAGATGCTTTGAGTGTAGAACCAAGTTCAATCTCGGAATCTGCATTGATGAGAATACGTTTTGTCTCACCAAGCAAATTTGCTTCTTTCAGTTTATTCTCTACAAGACCCAGTGTAAGCTTCGTTCCATATACTGGAACATTCAGGTGTTTGAGAACATATGGCAGGCCGCCGATATGATCCTCGTGACCGTGAGTGAGAATAATACCTCTTACTTTGTCACGGTTCTCCGTCAAATACGAAATGTCAGGGATGACAATATCAATACCAAGCATGTCTTCTTCCGGGAATTTGAGACCGGCATCTACGACAACAATGTCGTTAGCGTATTGGATAACATACATATTTTTACCAATTTCGCCTACGCCGCCCAATGCAAAAATCATCAGCTTTTCGTTATTATTATTTTTCTTAGACAAATGAATCTGAACCTCCTATGGTAGTTGGACGTCGTACCTTATTATTTATTGTAAGTTAAGAAAAGTAGTTCATACATCACAAGCCCATAAATAGGGATGAATGCAAAAGAACACCTTTATTCACGATATTTGGAAGAAGTTCTTCGAAGTTATTCCCGTCACCAACAAGTTGGATCTGAATTGCCCCTCTTAGCCGTTCCTTCCCTTTTCACCGCAAAGCCACACCACCGAAACGATGTCGCTTTCAATTTCAAAAAAATACCGCACCCAGTCACTTGACATCATTATACATGATTAAAAACAGAAAAAACAAGTCACTCTCTCGTTAACCTGTAGGTTTCCCCCTCATGAAAGAAAAGAAACCTTACAGCGGTCGTAAAAAAAAGAACCGCTGCCTCGGCTCAAGAGGTGCGGCTCTTCGTTAAACAAAGCTTTCATGCTTATAATTAATAAACGATGGCAGAAACTCAACTTTTATTTACATATCAAGCAAATTTTCAATGTAGGTTTGCTCTTCTTCTGTTGGCGGAATAAGAGGCAAACGAACTGACCCTACATTCAGACCGCGCAATGTCAGCGCATATTTTACGGCTACCGGATTCGGCAAGGGCTGCGGGCACTCGAAGAGTCCCTTGAACAGCGGAAAGAGCTTCTGATGGATCTGTGTAGCCCTCAGAGCATCTCCACCATAAAAAGCATCAATCATTTGCTTCATCTCGGCGCCTACGACATGACTGGCCACACTAACGATCCCGTGAGCTCCCACAGCGATAGCTGGCAGTCCCGCTGCATCATCTCCCGAATATACTCTGAAATGATCAGGTGCCCCGGCAGCAATCAATGTCACCTGCTCCATCGAAGCACATTCCTTCGTTGCCACGATATTCGGAATCTGTGCCAGCCGCAACGTCGTTGCAGCAGACAAATTGGCTACGGTACGACCAGGCACATTGTACAGCATTACCGGAAGTGATGTTGCGGCAGCAATGGCTTCAAAATGTCTGTACATGCCTTCCTGACTCGGTTTATTGTAGTATGGGACAACTAACAAAACGCCATCTGCCCCTACGCGCTCAGCTTCCTTTGTCAGATGGATAGAATGCGCCGTATTGTTGCTGCCTGTTCCCGCAATAATTTTGCATCGCCCAGCCGCATGCTTCACGGCAAACTCGAATAATTGAACTTTCTCTGCATCACTAAGTGTTGGCGACTCCCCAGTCGTACCCGAAACCACGAGAGTCTCCGACTTCTGATCTACAATCAGATAATCAATGAGACGTGCCGTTTCCTCCCAATGAATCTCGCCTACTGCATTGAACGGGGTAACCATTGCTGTAATCAATCTTCCAAAGTCCAATTCGATTTCCTCCCTTAAAACAGGTCTGGCTCCGCTAACCTCCGGTGATTTATAAGTGAAGTTCAAATGAGGCATGAAGAGCCCTCAGGGCCTGAACCATATCTTCTTTTTTGACAAGCACCCAGATCGTTGTATTGGAATCTGCTGATTGCAGAATCTGAATATCTGCAAGGGTCAAGGACTCCACAATACGTGCCATAATGCCGGGTACACCATTAATTCCCCCGCCAATCACCGAAACTTTGGCACAGCCAGACAAGCTCTGCGGCTTGAGACCAATCTCCTGCAAGACACGTATTGCCTTCTCGGAATCACTATCAAATACCGTATACACTACTCCCGAAGGGGTAACATTAATAAAATCGACGCTGATAGAGTTCTCAGCCATCGTTTTGAACACTTTCAATTGCAAGCGATCCGCTCCACCAGGAACGTCCACCGTAATTTGAGTGACATTGCTGACATAAGCAATACCTGTCACATAACGATCAATAATACCTGTCTGTACATCCTTGAATCCTTCCGGATGCGTTACAAGTGTTCCCTCTGTATCTGCAAAGGTTGATCTTACCCGAACCGGAATTTGAGACTGCATGGCGATCTCAACTGCACGTGGATGAATGACCTTCGCTCCATGGTGAGCCATGTTGCAAATTTCCGCATAGCTGACTACCGTTAATGGACGAGCATCCTCAACAATCCGGGGGTCAGCCGTCAAAATACCATTAACATCGGTATAGATATCCACCATTTCGGCACGTAGTGCAGCACCCAAAGCTGTTGCGGATGTATCACTGCCTCCGCGGCCCAGCGTAGTGAAATCCCCCTTCTCCGTCTGTCCCTGGAATCCGGTCACAATAACCACTCGCCCCTGCTGCAACTGTTCCAGCACACGAACAGGACGGACATCCAATATCCGGGCATTCCCGAAATTGTCGTCCGTCACAAAGCCCGCTTGTGCACCGGTCAGCACTGAGGTTGGAATGCCTTCATGTTCGAGCAGGCTGCTGAGCGTGGTTGCTGAGATGATTTCACCACAGCACAGCAGTAAATCCTTTTCGCGTGCAGATAGTGCATTCCCATTCTGTGCTGCCCAGTCCAGCAATGTATCTGTTGCATAAGGCTCGCCACGGCGCCCCATAGCTGATACCACAATAACCAGATTAAACCCTGCTTCAAGCTCACGTTTAACATGCCGGAGCACATGCTCTCTCGCCTGAACGGTAGAGAGAGACGTGCCTCCGAATTTTTGTACCATAATGCGCATCTTTATTCCTCCATTTGTGTACGCAAGAAGACTGGACACGAGTCAGATCAACAAATGGATCACCCTAAGGAGCGTTCCAATGCGATAATGCAGGGAATGCCCTAACAAACAGGAACGTGGTCAGAGGTAGCTGTTCACGCCAGCTATCGTGCACCATGATTTTCTTTGTCTCTCGAACCCTTCTTCAATTCTTCGAGCGCATAACCGTTATTGCCCTGACTACAGATCACCTCTATGCCTGTGAAGCACGCTCCACAATCATAGGCTGCAGCTGCTTGCCTTCGAGTGCACTCCAGCAAGCTTCTGGGATCAGCTCCATTTTGGCAACTAACGAATTTGGTTTTTTCACTGGATCATCTTGGCCAAACGGCACAAAATACAAATATTTCGCCACTAACAGTTTTGCAATATTTGCCGCATTCAAGCCGAGCCCGTCGTTTGTCGATATAGCCAGCACAAGCGGACGCTGATTACGCATCTGCGCTTTGGCAGCCATAAGTACCGGACTATCAGTCATTGCATTAGCCAACTTGCTCGTTGTATTCCCCGTGCATGGAGCAATGACCAGCACATCAAGCAGCTTAGAGGGCCCTAAAGGCTCCGCCTCAACAATTGTTGAAATGATATCATTACCCGTTATATCTTTCAACTGTTTTTGCCAATTCTGCGCTGTTCCAAAGCGTGTATCCGTCGTCAGCACCGAGTTCGAAATAATCGGAATGACATTGGCTCCTTCAGCAACAAAGCGGCTAATGACCGGCATAACCTCTTCAAACGTACAATGAGACCCCGTAATTGCGTAACCTACCGTTTTACCCTGCCAGTTCATGATTTAACCTCCCGTGCATTCTGTTCTTCCAAAAGCAAACGGATTAATGCGTCGGCAATAATGCCGCCAGCCGTTTTGGGAGCAACAATACCGGGGAGGCCTGGTGCGAGCAGTGCCTTGATGCCACGCTTGTCGGCATACCTGAAATCACAACCGCCGGGAGCGGATGCGAGGTCAATAATGACTGCTTTTTGAGGCATTCTGGACAGGATCTGTGCTGTGATTATCATAGTCGGTATCGTATTAAAAAGCAAGTCAACTTCCCCGGTTTGAGCGGCCAAATCCGTTGTCATAAAAGGCTTCCAGCCCATGATGGTTGCCCGAACTGCATCTTCATTCCGCCTGATTCCCACCCGCACATTGGCTCCCAGCCCCTGCAGTGTTTTCGCCAGCGTAAACCCCGTTCGACCAATGCCCAGCACGATGCATTCAGAGCCGTGAATGGTAATATCGGTTTCCTTAATTGCAATGGCGATGGCTCCCTCCGCTGTCGGAATGGAATTACAAAGTGCGATGTCATCACGATCTAGCACTTCGACCAGGCGCAGGCCGTTTTCCTGGCAAAGCTCACGCAAAAACGGCTTTGCCATACCTGTAAACACGGTGCAGTGCTCCGGCAAAGCAGCCATATGTTCTTTTTTCAAAACAATTGCAGCATTGCTAAACGAAGAGCTTACTTTCCCTTGATCATCACAGCCTACCACAGGCAGCACCAGCACATCTGCGGAAGCAAACACATCATCCTCAAGTTCACAGTGCTCAATGCCCGGAATAACCTGCTCCAGTTGGTCAAAGCCTACCACACTTACCGTTGCATCCAGTTCGGCGCACTTTCGAATGACTTCAAGCTGCCTTGCATCTCCGCCCAGAACGACAATCCGGACTCCGGTCAGCATCGGGACGTCACTCCTTTCACCACATGTATGCCTTATCGTATGCAGCGGCCCACAGGGGGGTGAAAACAATAAATGCAGCAGTTGATGCCAGAACATAAAAAAGCCGCCCCACAAAGGGACGACCAAAAATACATAATACTGCTTCTATGAAGCATTTCACTTCTAATCCTATTTCTTAGCAATGAAAAAAAATGATGATTACTTGCCTGTATGACCGAAGCCGCCTTCTCCTCGTACCGTCTCCGAAAGTTCAGCAACCTCCGTCAGCTCGATCGCCGGCACCGTCTGGAATACAATCTGGGCAATACGTTCCCCGCGTACAATTGTAAACGGCTCCTGCCCCAGATTAATAAGCAGCACCTTCACCTCGCCACGATAATCCGCATCAATCGTTCCGGGAGTATTCAGACAAGTAATCCCGTGTTTGAAGGCCAAGCCACTGCGTGGACGAATCTGAGCCTCCAGTCCAGCTGGCATCGCCATCGCAAGTCCGGTCGGGATCAGCGTGCGCTGCCCGGGCTTCAGGACAACCTCTTCCTCCAATGCAGCCACAACATCAAAGCCGGCAGCCAGCTCAGACATTTTTTGCGGCAGCTTAATATCCTCGTTACCCGGTAACTTCTTTATTTGAACGTAATGCAACCAAATCATCCCTTCTCAGTCCAGCAATCGTCTTGTCTGAAGCGCCTACCATAGCAAGTGCAAACGGCTCTGCAAACATCAGATCAAGTACAGCATCAATATCCTCCATCTTCACTTGCTCAATTTTGACGATCATCTCATCCAGCGTCAAATGTCTGCCAAGCATCAATTCATTTTTCCCAAGCCGGTTCATTCGACTACCTGTGCTTTCCAGACTCAGAATCAGACTGCCCTTCAGCTGTTCCTTGCCTTTACGGAGTTCATCCTCGGATAAACCATTGACAGCCAGGTCACGCAGCACCTCTTTGGTCAAGTCCAGCACTTCCTTCGTCTGCTTTGGAGCTGTGCCCGCATAGATGGTGAACAGTCCACTGTCCGCATGAGAGCTGTGATACGAATAAACAGAATAGGCGAGTCCGCGCTTCTCACGAATCTCCTGAAACAGTCTGGAGCTCATGCCTCCGCCAATAGCGTTATTTAAGACCACCATGGCATATTGTAACGGATCACCGATTTTGCACCCAGGGAACGAGATACAAATGTGGTTCTGCTCCGTTTTCTTTTTGTGGAAAAGCTGTCCGCTTTGGAAAGCTGGTGCCTTTACTTCCTCGGACACCCCTCTAACGTCAAATGCGCCAAAATGCTTCTCCATCAGATCAATCACACTGTCATCAATGTTGCCCGCAATGCTGATCACCGTGTTTTCGATTGTGTAATGCTCCTTCATATAAGAACGCAAATGACTGGAATCCATCGCCTTGAGACGTTCTTCTGTACCCAGAATCGGATATGCGAGGGGATGCTCTCCGTATGCGGCAAGGGCCATTAGATCGTGAACCATATCATCAGGTGTGTCCTCATACATCGAAATCTCTTCCAGAATGACATTTTTCTCTTTGGCCAGTTCACCCTCATCCATGTTGGAACGGAAGAACATATCAGATAACACATCAACTGCAATTGGCAGATGCTCATCAAGGACCTTAGCATAATAGCAGGTATACTCCTTGGACGTAAATGCATTCACATTACCGCCAATGGCATCAAATTGCTCCGCAATCGCCTTGGCATCGAAACGCTCTGTTCCCTTAAACAGCATATGTTCAATAAAATGGGATACCCCGTTATTTTCGGTACGCTCATTACGCGAACCTGTTTTGACCCATATTCCGAAAGACACGGAACGACAAGTCGGAATTTGCTCCATTACAACTCTGAGGCCATTGCCCAGCTGAATTTTTTTCACGGTTGGCCCTCCTACATCTCTATAATTGCCATGATCTCAATCCTTGCAGATTGCCATCGACATTAGGTCCTAACTTTTTGATATTAACAAAAAAACAGCATTCACTCAACCGCATTGCCTTTCACCCGTTCCGAAGACAACGTTTCACTTACGGTTCCAAGCACCAGTCCCTTGGCACGAATAGAATCAATCATGCCCTTCATCGCACCTGCCGAGGAAGCTGTAGGATGCATCAAGATTAATGAACCGGCTTCGGTTTTTCTCGTTATTTTGGCTATGATGGAATCTGGGCTTGGTTTCCGCCAATCCACGGTATCTACCGTCCAGAGCACCGTTTTCAGGCCCATTGAAGCCGCGATATCTACTGTCTTTTGATTAAAATCACCCGAAGGAGGTGCGAACCAGCGATTCTCTACACCAAGCGTCTGGTGCAGCAGCTCCTGCGTTTTACTGATCTCCAGTTTTGCCCGCTCCGCACTTAATCGGCTCATATTCGGATGGGAATACGCGTGGTTGGATATCTCATGTCCGCGTTTTTGGATCTCCTTGGCAAGTTCCGCATTTTTGCTCAGCCAGCTGCCATCCAGAAAAAAAGTAGCCTTCACCTTTTCGGCATCCAGCGTGTCCAGCATCGGAACGAGGAATTCATTCCCCCATGCCACATTGATCATAAAAGAAACCATCGGTTTATTGGCATTGCCTCGATAGATCGGATGCGCACCCAGGTCTTTCAATTGGATATCTGGCTCAATCTGGCGATAGACGTATGGAATTTTGGTATTCCATGTGCCACTCAGCGCCTTCCGATAGGTCGCTTCCACGTCAATCTCCAGACCGTTGTAACCCGGAATCGCTTTCCATACACGATCAACTCTGGCATTCACCGGTGCAATCCGGGTCTCGGCCGCTTTATCCTTAATCGCAGCTAATAATGATTCTTCCCCCGTCGCTTCTTTAAACATATCAAACGCATTCTGTGTGCCTGGTCCATCGCGGATCTCCGTAATGTATGTACGTACACTGCCGACTTGTCCGATTAGCATGACCGATGCCACACCCGCGAGAACAACCGCCAGTTTTTTGGATTGGTTTCTCACAGCTCCATCCTCCCGCCGTCTTTGTCCCCATCATATGAGGACAAGGGCAGGATTATGATTAAATCCCGCAATCCACCTGCTGCATTCGCTGCAATTTAAACGTTAAAAAAAGAGCCAGAAATTCGCATTCTGTCTCTTCATTCAATCGTTCAGTTTATTCCGCCATCCGCTGCTTAGGATTGCGCAGGAGCTTCCGCCGTTAATACCGCTTTACGGGACAGGTTGATTCGGCCCTGCGGGTCGATCTCGGTTACTTTTACCGTAATCGAATCACCGATTGCCACCACATCTTCCACTTTTGCTACACGCTCTGTAGACAGTTGTGAGATGTGAACCAAACCTTCTTTGTTAGGCAGCACTTCAACGAATGCACCGAATTTTTCAACGCGTTTTACTTTGCCGACATAGATCTCGCCAACCAGCACTTCGCGTACAATGCCTTCGATGATCGCTTTGGCCTTATCATTCATCTCCTGATTGGAAGAAGCGATAAAGACACGGCCATCCTGCTCAATATCAATTTTAACACCGGTTTCCTCGATGATTTTATTGATAATTTTACCGCCAGCACCGATAACATCACGGATTTTGTCCGGATTGATGTGCATTGTTGTAATTTTAGGCGCATACTGCGACAACTGCTCACGCGGCGTTTTCATCACTTCGGTCATTTTACCCAAAATGTGCATACGTCCTTCTTTCGCCTGTGCCAGCGCTTCGGACAAAATTTGACGGTCAATACCATCAATTTTGATGTCCATTTGAATCGCGGTTACTCCATCAGGTGTTCCCGCTACTTTGAAGTCCATGTCACCCAGGTGATCTTCCATACCTTGAATATCACTCAGAATAGATACATGCTCTCCGTCTTTGATCAGACCCATTGCTACCCCAGCTACCGGAGCTTTAATCGGTACGCCCGCGTCCATCATTGCAAGTGTGCTTGCACAGATACTTGCTTGGGACGTAGAACCGTTCGATTCCAGCACTTCTGATACCAAACGAATGGTGTAAGGGAAATCCGTTTCTGAAGGAATGACTTTGGACAGCGCACGTTCACCCAACGCACCATGTCCAATCTCACGACGTCCTGGCGCACGAAGCGGACGAGCTTCACCTACGCTAAACGGCGGGAAATTGTAGTGATGCATGAATCGTTTGGTTTCTTCCAGACTGATGCCGTCCAGAATTTGAACATCTCCAAGCGCACCAAGTGTACAGATGCTAAGTGCCTGAGTTTGTCCACGTGTGAACAAGCCTGAACCGTGTGTACGCGGCAGCAAGGAAGTGTCACATTCAATCGGACGAATCTCGGCAAGGCCACGTCCATCGGGACGTACTTTATCGTGTGTGATCAGACGGCGCACTTCTTCTTTGACGATATCGTGCAGCACTTCTTTCACATCTTTCAGCAATTCAGGTGTTTCAAGGTATTTCTCTTCAAAATGAGCAACCGTTTCGTCATTCACAGCATCAATTGCATCCTGACGAGCGTGTTTCTCCGCAATTTTAACAGCTTCCACAAGGCGTGCACTTGCATACTCACGCACACTGCTGTTCACTTCTGCGTTTACAGCATGGAGCTTCACTTCCATTTTTTCTTTTCCTGCAACCTGTACCAGCTGTTCAATCACCGTTACAATGTTTTTGATCTCGTCATGCCCGAACATAATTGCCTCAAGCATCACTTCTTCAGGCACTTCGTTCGCTTCAGCCTCAACCATCATAATCGCGTCTTTTGTTCCGGCTACAACCAGTTCAATATCGCTCACTTCAAGCTGAGCAATGGTAGGATTGATGATAAATTCACCATCAATACGACCAACCTTCACACCGCCAATCGGCCCGCTGAACGGAACATCCGAGATGCTCAGTGCTGCCGAAGTACCGATCATCGCAGCGATTTGTGGTTCGCAGTCCTGGTCCACACTCATCACGATGTTCAATACTTGTACATCATTACGGAAACCTTCCGGGAACAATGGGCGAATCGGACGGTCTGTCAGACGACTTGCCAAAATCGCTTTCTCGGATGGTCTGCCCTCACGCTTAATAAATCCACCAGGGATTTTACCTACAGCATACAATCTTTCTTCATAGTTCACCGTTAATGGGAAAAAGTCCAAATCTTTCGGCTCACTGGATGCTGTCACGGTACATAATACGACGGTATCTCCGTAAGTCACCTTAACGGCAGCATTCGCCTGCTTGGCCAAACGCCCAGTTTCAAGCGTAAGCTTTCTTCCACCAAGCTGCATTTCAACACGCTGTTCCATGAAATCCCTCCTTTAATTCGTTCCTATCACAATGGATTCTGCATATTCATAGTATTTCCTGCTTGTTCGGCATTCATTAACAATGGTTGCCTTGAAGACAGGCATACTTGCAAAACAAAAGCTCCTTGCGGAGCCCTCAGCTACAAATATATGGCAACATGTTCATCTACAAAACAACCCGGCTGTGAGGTCCGCTTGTCCTTTTAGACAAAAGAAGAGGCGGATAACAGCCAGGTTGAGTTTGAAAACATGTACGATAATTAACGACGCAATCCGAGTTTTTCGATCAGTGCGCTGTAACGTTTAACATCTTTGTTTTTCACGTAAGCCAAAAGCTTACGACGTTGACCTACCATTTTCAAAAGTCCACGACGTGAGTGGTGGTCTTTCTTATGCGTACGCAAGTGGTCTGTCAAACTTCTGATGTTTTCCGTAAGGATAGCAACTTGCACCTCAGGTGATCCAGTATCGGACTCATGAGTTTTGTGCTCGTCGATCAGTTGTTGTTTACGTTCTTGAGTCAATGCCATCCTATTCACCTCCTTCATTATAATCGCCATTAGCCTCGTCACCGCCGGTGAGAGCCTGCAACCAAGCTAAGGTTAATGTCGTCTTAACCGACAACGTAGTACATTATATCATAGTTGCCCGGACAAAGTAAATGTAAACATCAATTTAAATGAAAAATGTAAACATTCATACGTTAATTCTATATTTCAGGATAACAGACGAGCAGCGGTCAGTGCATCTTGGCGAATCTGAGCAATCAAGGCATCAATGGAGTCAAATTTTTGCTCATTTCGAATGTAATGCACCAATTCCACCTTCAGCTCCTGATCATAGATTTGACCGTCAAAATCAAGCAAGTGCACTTCGTAGGTCGGTTTCATGCCATTCTCGTGAAAAGTCGGTTTGACACCCAGGTTCATCACACCAGCGAGCTGTTGATCCCCGACATTCACCCGCACAGCATATACCCCTTTGGCTGGGGTAACATAATGATCGACAAGTTCAAGGTTAGCCGTTGGAAAACCAATGGTACGCCCACGTTTTTCTCCATGGATAACTGTCCCTCTGACGCTGTATGGACGGCCGAGCCACTGACTTGCCTCATACATTTCGCCACGTTTCAGAAGAGCACGGATGAGTGAGCTGCTCACCTTCTCCCCGCCAAGCAGAAACGGAGGCACCGTCTCTACCGTCATATCGCCTGCACCCAATGTACGCAGCATCTGCTCATCGCCCGCGCCTTTATGCCCGAAACGAAAATCAAATCCGACAACAGCTGTTCGCGTTTGAAGAGGAAGTAACAATTCATGCACAAATTGCTCCGGCGATAACTTTGAAAAAGACTCATTAAACTCAACCACGTACAGAATATCCACTCCCATACCAGCCAAAATCTCTTCTTTGTCTCGCAGCGGAGTAAGGTATCCCTCGTAATCCCCTTTGCGCATAACTTCTTTCGGGTGGGGGTGAAAGGTCATGACGGCCGCCTTCTTACCCGTTTCCCGAGCAATGCGAACGGCGGATAGAATGACGCTTGCATGGCCGAGATGCAGCCCATCGAATTGACCTATTGCCAACACTTGGGGATGTGTACTCAGTTCCGCAGAGTGTAATGTCTGCGGATAGGTTAACATTACGGTTTTCACAATCATTCACCTGCATTTCACTTGATGGGCCAAGCTTGAACCTCATCATCACTCCAAGCCTGGTACCTTTTTATTCCGGCAAGAAAACTTTAACAGCCCTCACGGTTGGTTTCAATTCATCTCGTTCAAATATCCCCAGAAACGTGCCGTCCTGAGCATAGAGACGAAGCAGCCCAGGCTGCTCCACTGGCGGCTCCAGAAGACGAGCGGACAACTTTTGACCCTGAAGGGCGCCCTTCATCTGCTCTTCTCCGACCTTATGGGCTGGAATAGAAGGAATCGCTTCATCTACCGGGATCAGTGCCTCTGCCAGCGTGCCTTCGGCCATGCGCTTTTCCACCTCTTCTATATGGAGACAATGCTCTGCAGATATTCCTGCAGATACAGTACGTTCGAGCTTCACCATGGTAGACGGGAACCCCAGCTTGCGGCCGATATCGACACATAATGTACGGATATACGTTCCCTTCGAGCATAAGGCACGAAAAGAGATGTCGGTTGTGCCGTCATTACTCTCTATTCCCGTCAGCTCCAGTTCATAGATCGTAACTTCACGACTCTTGCGCTCGACCGTTTTGCCCTCGCGTGCGAGTTCATATAAACGTTTGCCATCAACCTTCACCGCAGAATACATAGGCGGAACCTGTGAGATCGTGCCAAGGAACTGCTCCAGAACCTGTTGTACCTGATCCCGTGTCACTTCTACAGCAGAGGATGAATGTTCAATGACTTCGCCCGTCAGATCCTCTGTATCCGTCGCAAGTCCCAGCCTGAGCGTTGCCAAATATTCCTTAGGAAGCTCCTGCATATACTCCACTACTCGTGTAGCCCGCCCTAGGCAGAGCGGCAGAACCCCGGTCACCTGAGGATCAAGCGTACCCGTGTGACCAATGCGTTTCATCTTTAGAATACGGCGCATCTTGGCTACGACGTCATGAGAAGTAAACCCCGCTGGCTTATACACCGGCAGCACACCTTCAAACGGCTTTACCATTGTGAGTTCACCTGCTTCAGCACTTTTTCCACGACTTCTTCTAACTTGCCTTCCAAACGGCAGCCCGCTGCGAGCACATGTCCGCCACCACCAAAGGTCTGTGCTAGCGCTGCAACATCTATTTTACCAGCTGAACGCATGGAGGCCTTTACTGCATTGTCATTGATAACTTTGAAAAAGATACCCACTTCCACTCCACGAATGTTGCGAGTGAAGTTCACAATGCCCTCCAAATCCTCATTAACTGCTCCGCATGCCTGCATGTCATCTGGTGTAATAACCACCCAGGCCACTCTGCCATCTTCCGTCATCTGCAAAGAAGAGAGAGCCTTGTTCAGAATGCGAACCTGGGGAAGCGTAACCTCTTCCAGCAGCGTTTGCGCAAGATAAGGACCATTCACACCATGTTCCAGCAGACGTGAAGCCACGGCCATTACATTCGGGCTTGTGTTGGCATATCGAAATCCACCCGTATCTGTCAACAGACCCGTATATATAGACGTTGCAATATCCTTGTTCCACGTAATATCGAAAAGCTGTAAAAAATCAAACAAAATTTCGGCAGTTGCTGCCGCATCTGATTTGATGATATTTACTGCTCCATAACCGTTGTTCGTCGGATGATGATCAATATTCAGAATCATCGCGTCATCTTCAAAATATTGGCGGGTAAGCCCCACTCTGGCAAAGTCAGCACAATCAACACAGATGATCGCTTTATACTTACGCATCGGGGGTTGTTCGGTCATGTTCACAATGGCATCCGCCTGCCATAAAAAACGCATGCGCTGCGGAATTTCACCTTCGTTGATCATGGTGAATGTCTTTCCCAGACATGACAGCAGCCAGCCCACCGTTACCGTCGAGCTGACTGCGTCACCGTCCGGCTGTACATGCGACACGACCAGGTAATCGTCATGCTCCAGCAGGAATTGTTTTCCTGCCTGGAGCGCCTGTTCATAAGTGTGCATTGCCGTCTCCTCTATTCTGTTACTGGGATTCGTTTTTGTCGGAACCAATATCGCCCAGCAGCTTTTCAATCCGGCTACCGTATGCAATCGATTCGTCGATCTTAAATATCAATTCGGGAACATGACGGAACCGGATACGTTTGCCCAGTTCCGTGCGCAGAAAGCCGTTTGCTTTCGCAAGTGCTTTAAGGGAATTATCCTTCTGCTCCTGTTCACCGAAGACACTTAGATAAACTTTGGCTTGCGACAAGTCGCCAGTCACTTCAACACCCGTAACGGTAATAAAACCGATACGTGGATCTTTCAGTTCTGACTGGATAAGCAAGCTCAATTCTTTCTTGATCTGCTCGCCCACTCTACCTGTACGAATCTTAGCCATGGTTGTTCACCTCATACTTCCTTGCTTATCGTTGTACGGTCTCCATAATAAAGGCTTCGATAACATCGCCTTCCTTGAGATCGTTGTATTTATCCAATGTGATACCACACTCGTAACCTTGAGCCACTTCTTTGGCATCGTCTTTAAAGCGTTTCAGGGAATCCAGCTTACCTTCGTAAAGGACGATACCATCACGGATAAGACGCGCTTCCGCAGAACGAGTGATTTTGCCCGAGGTAACCATACAACCTGCAATGGTTCCCACTTTACTGATCGTGAAGGTATTACGCACTTCAGCATGACCAATAACTTTTTCTTTGTAGATCGGATCAAGCATACCTTTCATTGCTTGTTCAATCTCTTCGATAACACTGTAGATGACGCGGTGCAGACGAATGTCCACTTGCTCTTGATCCGCAGTAATTTTCGCCTGATTTTCAGGACGAACGTTGAAACCGATCACGATGGCATTAGAAGCTGCCGCCAAAATAATATCGGATTCCGTAATCGCTCCGGCACCGCTATGAATGATCTTCACGCGTACGCCTTCAACTTCGATCTTCGCAAGGGAACCTTTCAATGCTTCCACTGAACCTTGTACGTCACCTTTGATGATCACGTTCAAATCTTTGATCTCGCCATCTTTGATGTGCTGGAACAGATCATCCAGAGTTACACGTGTGTTCGTGCCCAAATCTGACTCACGTTGTGTAATCGCACGTTTTTCAGCGATGGAACGAGCCTTGCGCTCATCCTCAAACACCATGAACGGATCACCTGCACCTGGCACTTCTGTCAGACCTGTAATCTCAACAGGTGTAGAAGGTCCAGCTTCTTTCAGACGACGACCTTTGTCATTCACCATCGCACGTACACGTCCGAAGCAGTTACCTGCAACGAAAGCATCGCCGACTTTCAGCGTACCATGCTGAACCAGAATACGTGCAACAGGTCCACGTCCTTTATCGAGTTCGGCTTCAATCACCGTACCTCTAGCACGTTTATCTGGATTTGCTTTGTATTCATTTACTTCTGCAACGAGCAGAATCATTTCAAGCAAACCTTCCAGACCCATTCTTTGTTTCGCAGATACGTTTACAAAGATGGTATCTCCGCCCCACTCTTCTGGAACGAGTTCATAGTTGGTCAGTTCCTGCTTCACTTTATCAGGATCAGCACCCGGTTTGTCAATTTTGTTGACTGCAACGATAATCGGCAGACCAGCAGCTTTGGCATGGTTAATCGCCTCAACCGTCTGTGGCATAACACCATCGTCTGCAGCTACCACAATAATTGTCATGTCCGTAACCTGTGCTCCACGAGCACGCATCGCTGTAAACGCTTCGTGACCCGGTGTATCCAGGAACGTAATTTTCTTGTGGTTAATCTCAACTTGATATGCACCGATATGTTGCGTAATTCCGCCCGCTTCGCCGCCAGTTACATTCGTAGAACGAATCGCATCCAGCAATGTTGTTTTACCATGGTCAACGTGACCCATAATCGTTACAACCGGAGGACGGGATTGAAGATCCGCAGGATCATCATTTTCTTCAACGGTTTCAAAACGGTCATCTTCAAGCACGATTTTCACTTCAACTTCGACACCAAACTCACCTGCAAGCAGAAGAATGGTATCAATATCAAGCTCTTGGTTAATGGTTGCCATAACACCCATACCAATCAGCTTTTTGATAACTTCGGAAGCATCTTTATGAAGCAGCTTCGCTGTTTCACCAACTGTCATATCACCACGAACGATGATTTTTTTCGGTGTGTTATCAATTTTTTCACGCTGTACATACTGCTGCTGATTTCTGTTGCGGTTGTTCTTGCCGCCACGGTTATTGCGGAAGTTTCCTCCGCCTCCGCGATTGTCATCAAAACGACGTCCACCGCCACTATTGTTGGAGCGATTTCCATTGTTGCTGCCTGTGTTGCCTTGGCCGCCTCTGCGTTGGCCACCTTGTCCCTGGCTTTGGCCTTGTCCTTGGCCACCACTACGGTTGCCAGTGCTGCTGGAGTTGCCTCCACCGTTATTTGGACGTTGACCCGCTCCTTGCGGACGGGAACCTGCGTTACCTTGACCGCCAGAAGCTGGTCTTGGACGATTTGCTGATTGTGTTCCCTGGCTTGAGCCTGAAGAAGAATTGGTTCTGTTGCGGCTATCTTGGCCGCTTGGTCTTTGAGCGCCATTGTTATTGTTGGAATTTGGTCTATTGTTCATACCTACCTGCTTTTCCTGTTGTATTTTTGTTTGTACGGGACTACCGGTTGTACTATTGCTCTTCGGCGTGTTCACTCCGCCGCCCGGCTTGTTGCTGTCCACTGGTTTGTCACTGCGCACAGACGATGTGGCTACCGATTTGGCTTCGCCACCCTGTTTGGATGCGGCAGTGGATTTGATATCTTTAAAAAATTGTTCCACCTTGCTCACTGATCCATTCTCCATTACACTCATATGATTGTTAACGGGAATATCCAGTTTTTTAAGAATGGTTATAATTTCCTTACTGCTCATGTTAAGGGACTTCGCATATTCATAAACTCGCAATTTTTCCTTGTTTTCCTGTTTACTCAATATACTCCACCTCCGACATTATACCGACTTGCTTGGAGATCATTTTTGCAAACCCAAGGTCTGTTACTGCAAGAACCACCCGCGTATCTTTACCGATGCTTGACCCAATGCGGTCGCGATCCAATCCGATAAGAAGCGGAACCTTGTAAGTACCACATTTGTCGCGAAATTTCTTCTGTGTATTCGCTGAGGCGTCACCTGCAACTATAACCATCTTGGCTTCACCTGAACGGACCGCTTTCAGCACAATCTCATCACCTGTGAGAAGTTTGCCAGCACGCATCGAGAGACCAAGATAGGATAATACTTTAATATCACTCATCTTCTTCACGCCCCTGTGCAGCTATGAATTCATCCTCTACTGCAATGAAATCAGCAGCAAGCTGCTCATAAATCTCCGGTGAAACTTTGCTTTTCAGCGCCCGGTCCAGCGCCCGATTTTTAAGTGCAAGCTTGAAACAGGACTCTTTGCCACACAGATATGCGCCACGTCCAGACTTTTTACCGGTCAAATCGATCAGCACTTCATCCTCAGGCGTTTTAACGATGCGAATCAGCTGCTTTTTAGGCATCATTTCCTGGCAAGCCACACATTTGCGCATCGGCACTTTTTTTGGTTTCATACGTCAGCGCCCCCCCGTGCTTTCCTTTAGTCGACGGAGACGGAATCCTGGTGCATTTCCGAAGAAGAATCTTTTTCTCTACCGAATTCCTGCTCCGCCTGGCTCTCACTCTTAATGTCGATCTTCCAGCCTGTCAATTTGGCTGCCAATCTGGCATTTTGGCCTTTGATGCCAATGGCAAGGGACAGTTGATAGTCAGGAACAATCACTCGAGCCATCTTTTCCTCCTCGAACACATGAACTTCCAAGACCTTGGAAGGACTCAGGGCATTAGCCACATATTCGTCCACTTGTTCGGAATAACGAACGATGTCGATTTTCTCACCGCGCAGCTCACCCACAATGGTCTGCACGCGCATTCCTTTTGGACCTACACAAGAGCCAACCGGATCAACTTCCTCGTTGCGGGAATGAACCGCAATCTTGGAACGGAATCCAGCTTCGCGAGCAACGGAACGAATTTCCACTACGCCGTCGAAAATTTCAGGCACTTCCAGTTCAAAGAGACGTTTCAGCAGGCCAGGGTGAGTACGGGACAAGATGATTTGTGGCCCCTTGGTTGTATTTTCTACCTTAGTGATGTACGCCTTGATGCGATCACCGTGAACAAACTTCTCGTTCGGCATTAACTCGGTAAGAGGAAGTGCCGCTTCGATTTTGCCCAGATCGATGTAGATATTGCGCAAATCCTGACGCTGCACTACTCCCGTAACGATATCTTCTTCCTTATCTACGAAAGCATTGTAGATCAGGCCGCGTTCGGCTTCACGAATTCGCTGGGTAACAACCTGTTTGGCCGTCTGTGCGGCGATACGTCCAAAGTCGCGCGGCGTAACTTCAATCTCCGCAATATCTTCCAGCTGGAAGTGTGGGTTAATCTCCCGTGCAGCAGGCAACGAGATTTCCGTGCGCGAATCCAGAACTTCTTCCACGATCAGCTTACGAGCGTATACCCGAATAACCCCCGTATTGCGGTTCATGTCAACACGTACGTTCTGGGCCGTGTTAAAATTACGCTTGTAACTGGAGATAAGTGCAGCTTCGATTGCTTCAAACAGCACATCCTTGCTAATCCCTTTTTCCCGTTCCAATTCATTCATTGCTTCAATAAAATCCATACTCATGAATGTTGATCCCCCTTTCAAACATGGCATCTCATACGTAAAACGGCGAAAGGCTCGAAACTTGTGAGCACCTTGCCGTTATCGTGAGATGTGTCTTTTTCATTAATCAAGTGAACAAGGCACTTAAAACAAAATAGCCAGGCGCGCACTGGCAACCTTTTCATAAGAAACGGTATGCTGCTTCTTGCCTGCTTCAATGACAAGCTCCCCGTTATCAAAGGAAATCAGCTTGCCTTCGAACTCCTTCATTCCATTCACCGGCTCGTAGGTTGTAACAAACACATTTTTACCTACAGCTTTGGCAACATCCTCCGCTTTTTTCAGTGGACGTTCCGCACCGGGAGAAGACACTTCAAGGAAATAGACAGATGGAATCGGATCGTTCTCATCCAGCTTGGCGCTCAGCTTTTCGCTGATCAAGACACAATCGTCGATGTCAATTCCACCTTCTTTGTCGACATACACCCGTAAAAACCAGTTGCTGCCTTCTTTGACGTATTCGATGTCAACCAGCTCGAAGCCTTGTTCGTTCAAGTAGGGTTGGATCATTTCTTCCACGGTAGATTTAATATTCGTTGTGCTCAAAACCGATAACCTCCAACTTAGGTTACACCAGCTGTATCGCTGGCAGATGATTAAATACCCAAGATTCTTGTATACCAAAGACTAAAGAGTGGGTTTCCCCACTCTTCAGAAATTCGTACTATCTCGTTCACTTCAAAAATTATAACATAGTCTGGTAATAGTGACAAGTAAGCCATCCTTTGCGGGCCAGCAGCACGAATGTACAAAATTCAGATCCGTTGAAACAAAATCACTAACTGACCTGAACAATAACATCCGCTTCAAGCCTTGCAGCTGGCTGAGCTCAACGGATCGCCCGGTCCTAGAACAGCGAAAGCTGGTTGCTCTCTGGCAAACCTCGGAAACATCCCATGTTGGTCAACAGCTCCACGATTGTTTTGGTCGCTTTTGACTTTTGCTGGAAATCCTCGATTGACAGGAACTCACCGTGTTCGCGGGCCGCTGCAATGTTACGAGCCGCATTATCCCCGATACCTGCCAGTGCAGAGAATGGAGGAATCAATGATTTCCCATCCACAATGAATTTTGTCGCTTCGGAACGGTACAGATCAATCGGTTTAAGCGAGAAGCCACGAGCACTCATTTCCAGCGCCATTTCAAGAACAGGCAACATGTTTTTTTCTTTTGGTGGTGCCTGAAAACCGAGCTGCTCAATCTCTACAATTTTGCGATAGATGGCATCATAACCCTGACACACCAGCTCGATATCCAGCTCGTCTGCACGAACAGTAAAATATGTCGCATAATATTCGATCGGATGATACAGCTTGAAAAAGGCTGTACGTACCGCGGAAATAACATAGGCGGCCGCATGGGCCTTCGGAAACATGTACTGGATTTTGAGACAGGAATCAATGTACCATTGTGGCACCTTGCAATTTTTCATCTCATCAATCCATTCCTGCGGCAGTCCACGTCCTTTACGCACACTTTCTGTAATTTTAAACGCCAGGCTCGCATCCATTCCAGCCTTGTAGATCAAGAATAACATGATGTCATCCCGGCAGCCAATTACCGTTTTGATATTACATGTGCCATTTTTGATGAGATCCTGTGCATTGCCCAGCCAAACTCCTGTTCCATGAGAGAGTCCCGAAATCTGCAGCAAATCGGCAAAAGACGACGGCTGCGATTCGACAAGCATCTGACGCACGAATTTGGTTCCCATCTCGGGTACACCAAAGGTTGCAACAGGAGAACGAATCTGCTCCGGCGTTACACCAAGCGCATCCGTAGAGTTGAACATGCTCATCACCTTGGGATCATTCATTGGAATAGTCGTTGGGTCAACACCTGTCAGATCCTGCAGCATACGCATCATTGTCGGATCATCGTGTCCCAAAATATCAAGCTTGAGCAAATTTTCTTCAAAGGCGTGATAGTCAAAGTGGGTTGTTTTCCACTCTGCTGTAACATCATCTGCCGGGTACTGCACCGGAGTGACATCTTCCACTTCAATATAATCAGGTACAACGACAATACCGCCGGGGTGCTGCCCCGTGCTTCGTTTCACCCCCGTACAGCCGGACGCCAGACGATTAAGCTCTGCCCCACGCCATTTCTTGTGATGTTCTTCTTCATATTTTTTGGCAAAGCCAAACGCTGTTTTCTCGGCAACCGTACCAATCGTGCCTGCGCGAAATACACTCTTCTCGCTGAACAGCACTTTTGTATAGTTATGGGCATGCGGCTGATAATCCCCCGAGAAGTTCAAGTCGATATCGGGAACCTTGTCCCCTTTAAACCCAAGGAAGGTTTCGAACGGAATATCCTGTCCTTCGCCTTTCAGTTTGCCTCCGCATTTCGGACAAGGTTTCTCCGGAAGGTCAAATCCGCTCGGTACACTTCCGTCCAGGAACCACTCACTGTGTTTACATTCAGGATTTACACAGATATAGTGCGCCGGAAGCGGGTTAACCTCTGAAATACCAAGGAAGGTCGCTACAACGGATGAACCAACCGAGCCCCGTGAACCTACGAGATAACCATCCTGGTTTGACTTTTTCACCAGTCGCTCCGAGATCAGATAGTTGGCTGAGAAACCATACTTGATAATCGGCTGTAGCTCCTTCTCAAGCCTCGCCACGATGACCTCTGGCAAGTCTTCTCCGTAAATGGACTTGGCTGTGTTATAGCAGGTATTGCGAATCTCTTCATCCGCACCCTCCAGAATTGGCGTGAACAGTTTATCCGGGAATAGCTTGATCTCTTCAAAACGGTCGGCAAGCTCTATCGTATTAGTCACAACTACCTCATAAGCTTTATCCTGCCCGAGGAACTGGAACTCCTCCAGCATCTCGGCCGTCGTTCTAAAGTGCGCATCCGGCTTCCGCTGATCCTTAAGCGGGCTGAAGCCTGTTATTCCATGAATCGTGATGTCGCGGTAAATTTTGTCCCTTGGCTCCAGATAATGCACGTTCCCCGTCGCAATAACTGGTTTATTTAATTTAGCCCCGATATCTATAACTTTACGAACCGCAAGTTTAAGCTCCTCTGGCGTAGCCACGAGCCCCTTGTCCACCAAATGCATATACATGGTGAGCGGCTGAATCTCCAGAATGTCATAGAACTCTGCGATCTCCTCCGCTTCTTCTACCGATTTGTTCAGGACAGCCTCGAAAAATTCTCCCTTTTCACAGCCCGATATAACGACCAGGCCTTCCCGCAAGCTTACCAGCTTGGATTTCGGTATACATGCAACACGTTTGAAATATTCCGTATGAGACAGGGAAACCAGCTTGTACAGATTTTTCTTGCCCACATCATTCAAGGCGTAAATTCCGCAGTGAAAAGGTCGTGTATTGGAAAGATCCACTCCAACGTAATCGTTCAAACGGTCCAGCATCGTCAAGCCTTTTAATTGAGCTGCATCATTGACAAGTCCGTTCAGGATACCTGCAAGTGCAATCGTATCATCAATCGCCCGGTGATGGCTCTCCAGCGCAACTTTATATTTATCCGCCAGCGTATTCAACCGGTGATTTTTCATTTTTGGATATAACAGCCGAGCCAGTTCCAAGGTGTCGAGCACCGGGTTTGGCATCTCGGGCATACCGAGATTTTTGAGCGAAGCCTGGATAAAGCCCATATCAAAACGCGCGTTATGCGCAACCAGTACGCCGTCACCTGCAAAAGCAACAAAGTCACGAATGACGGGCTCCAGTTCAGGAGCATCTTTGACCATCTCATCCGTAATATTGGTCAGCTGCTGAATGTTATAGGGAATTCGTTCATGTGGATTCACAAACGTTGCGAATCGGTCGATCTCTTTCCCCTCTTGCACTTTGACCGCCGCAATCTCAATAATTTTGTTCTGTGTAACGGAAAGACCTGTGGTCTCGATATCAAAGACGATATAAGTGGCCGTTTTCAGATCCAATGGTTGTGAATTTAGGACAACAGCTACGGAGTCATTTACCACATTGGCTTCCAAGCCATAAATCATTTTAACTCCGTTTTTCTTCGCTGCCTTGGCTGCTTCCGGGTAAACCTGCACGCCGCCATGATCCGTAACAGCGATGGCTTTGTGCCCCCAGTCTGCAGCTGTCTTCACGTATTTATCAATGGATGTGACGGCATCCATCGTGCTCATCGTAGTGTGCAGATGGAATTCAACCCGTTTCTCCTCCGCAGTGTCCTTGCGGGATGGCGGTGCTTTCATTTCGGTCAGATCGGACGGGATCATGGCCAGCTCAGGAATTTGCATAAACCGGTCGTATTCTACGCGTCCGCGCACCTTTACCCATTTCCCATTGGCTAGCAGGCTGAGAATCTTGACATCCTCTTTTGTTTTGGCAAACATCTTCATTTGCATGGAATCCGTAAAATCCGTCAGATAGAATGTGAACAGCGTATTGCCATTGCGCAGCTCCTTGCGGTCCAGACCAAAGATCGTACCCTGAAGCGTGATTTTCTTCTCTTCATCCTGAACCTCCTGCATAGGCACAGCCGGCTCTTTGATCTCATAGCCCATCTGCAGACGTACATCACCCTGATCCTCTTCCTCCGGCAATTCGGTCTCAATGACTTCGCTCATCATCTTCTCAATAACCTGCCGCTCTTCAACCTTCTTCTGCGCCTGGAACTGCTCCATCGCCTCTTTGTTGCTCCCCGCTTCACCAACCTGAATCTTAATGCGTAGCGGCAAGTGAAAATATTTGTCATAAAAAGTAGCGATGGCTTGATCAATCTGCTTCTTACGTGCCAGCTCCATTGACGTGGAGTCACTCATGGTCAGCTGCAGCAAATCAGCCTCACACTCTACAATGGCACGATTCATCCAGCCGTTGACCGACGGAATCTCGCGAGTAACCCACTCCAGAAACAAATTCCAGTATTCATTCACGATATCACCGGACAGAACTTTATCCGTATATTTAAAACCAAACGTAATCTTCGCGATATGATTCATTTTCTCCTGAATATGCAGACTAAACGTTCGATAGATCGGTGCAGGCACAAGTGTATCCTTTCCGATCTGAATGTGCCATTCGCGATTGGTGCGATTCGTCTCTACCTGTTCAATCCATCCATCCAGAAAATAAGGATCAGTCAAACCTGCTGGAAGCTCTGCCTGTTTCATCAACAACTCAAACCGTTTTCTCTTCTCCTCAAATCCACTCATCGTGTTCCTCCTGCGCCCCCTTAAAACATGAAAAGCCTCTGTATTCAAAAATGTCCCCGATCCGAACCCGCACCGATCCATTTTATCCGACAGAAGCTCTTCATTCATGACTAAACCGGTGAATAAGCTCTCTTGGTCAAGCTATTTTGACTAGTACGCTCTTGCAAACACAACAGTATGTTGTGCCTTTTCACCACAAACGAGACAAGTATGCTTATGTTCCGCAGGCTGGAACGGAATGTTCCGGCTTGTTGCCCCCGTAACTTCTCTTACTTTGTCCTCACACACCTCGGAACCGCACCAGCCAGCAAGTGTAAATCCACGCTTGTTCTCCATCAGCTCTTTCATTTCATCCAGTGTATCCACGGAATAGAAATTGTCTGACATAAACTTACGTGCACGGTGAAGCATATCTGACTGCACTTGTGTTAACATGGCCTGGATTTCCTCCACGAGATTGGCCTGTTCCACAACCTTTTTCTCACCTGTGATCCGGGACACGAGCACGCATACACCGTTCTCCATATCACGAGGGCCAATTTCCAGACGAATTGGAACACCGCGCATCTCATATTCATTAAACTTCCAGCCTGGACGAACGTCGCTGCGATCATCCATTTTCACACGAATACCCGCTTTTTTCAGCTCTGAGAACAGCTCATCGGCACGACCTACAACTGCATCACGTGTTTTAGGAGGTCCAATCGGAATCATAACCACTTGAGTCGGTGCCACTTTTGGTGGCAATACAAGACCACGATCGTCTCCGTGAACCATAATTAAAGCTCCGATCAACCGCGTGCTCGTTCCCCATGATGTGGTATGAGCAAGCTCCAGCACGTTCTCCCGACTCAAATATTGAATCTCGAACGCTTTGGCAAAGTTTGTGCCCATGTAATGAGAGGTACCTGCTTGAACGGCACGCCCATCTTTCATCATCGCTTCAATCGAGAACGTGTCCACCGCACCGGCAAACTTCTCGGATTTTGTTTTCTGGCCTGTAATAACCGGAATCGCAAGGTACTCTTCTACAACTTCACGATAAATCTCCAGCATTTTCATCGTTTCTTCGCGAGCTTCTTCTTCAGTCTCATGAGCCGTATGACCCTCTTGCCACAGGAATTCACTTGTACGAAGAAACGGCAGTGTTCTCTTTTCCCAACGAACCACATTGGCCCATTGATTGATCAATACTGGCAGGTCACGATAGGACTGAATCCACTTGGAATACATATGCCCAATAATGGTTTCGGAGGTTGGACGAATCGCCAAACGCTCTTCCAGCTTTTCCCCTCCAGCTTCAGTAACCCAAGGCAGCTCCGGATTAAAACCTTCAACATGCTCTTTTTCCTTCTGAAAAAAGCTCTCAGGAATAAACATCGGGAAGTACGCATTGCGATGGCCCGTTTCACGGAAGCGACGATCCATTTCATCTTTGATATGTTCCCAGATTTCAAAACCGTCTGGTTTAAATACGATACAGCCACGAACCGGTGAATAGTCCATGAGATCTGCCTTTTTAATCACATCAATATACCAGCGTGAGAAATCTTCACCCTGAGGTGTAATTTCAGTCACGAATTGCTTATCGTTTTCCTTTGACATAAGACTCCAGCGTCCTCCCATAAAGACCAGCACTGAATATTCAGAGCGTAGTCAAACCGTAATTATCCGTTAATTAAACGTAGTATATCATTATATGTTACCGCCAGCATCAGCACAAAGAGCATTGCAAATCCAACAAAATGCACCATGCCCTCCCGATTTGGATCAACCGGACGACCGCGAAGCGCTTCAATACCCAAGAAAACGAGACGACTGCCGTCCAGCGCAGGAATCGGAAGCAAATTAAAGATACCGAGATAGAGGCTGAGAATTGCAGCCCATCTTGTTAATTGCTCAATCCCCTGCTTTGCAATCTGTCCTGTAACTTCAAACGTACGCACAGGACCACCGATGTCGTCCATACTGAATTGATTGATAAGGTGTCTGAATCCTTCGAAAATAACTTTGGTGGTATCCACCATAGCCACTCCTGACACTTTAAAGGTTTCCACAAAGCCTACAGAACGTGTAGGCAGTGTAGGCACAATGCCAACCTTGCCGCCTTCCTGTCCTTCCACCGCTCGAGGTGTGATCGTGATATTAAACGTCTCATTACCCCGACGCAGCGTCCACTCCATAGGCTTGTCTTGCGATTTAGCAATCATCTCCACCATTCGGCGTGAATCTGTGCCGATCGCTGTACCATTAATCGTTTCGATGATGTCACCCTTTTGCAATTTCGCTTGATCTGCAGCTCCGCCTTTCAGTACTTCAGCAATCTGCAGGTTTTTCGGATTTTCCACCGGGACTCCTGCCATCTGGGCATATACAGCAAACAAAACAAAAGCAAGAATGAAATTCATCAAAGGCCCTGCAAAAATAGCCATCGCGCGTTGAGCTACCGTTTTACTGCCAAACTGCCGATCCTTTGGAGCAATCTGCGTCTGTTTGCCACGGCTCACCAGCATCGCTTGAGGATGAATACGATAGTTCTGCATTTCACCATCTACATCCAGCTGAAGTCTGAGCGCATTCTCCATATCAATGGAGATCACTTCTCCACGAATGACATTTTTGCGATTGTCCAGCTGATCCAGATAGATCCATTTGACCTCATCCTCCACAGCTCGAACCGCAATGGTCTGTCCTTCCTGAATTTCAATCAGTTCCGGGTCTTCTCCCGCCATCCGAGCATATCCGCCAAAGGGCAACAAGCGCAGTGTAAATTGTGTCTCGTTTCTTTTATATGAGAATAATTTGGGACCAAAACCGATCGCAAATTCCCGTACAAGAATGCCGGCGCGTTTGGCAAAATAATAATGCCCCCATTCATGCACCGTCACGATGACAAAGAACATGAGCACCGTTAGAAATACCACTTGTATGGTTTCCAATCCCTATCCATCCTCCTTCACGGCACGTACCGCAGTCTGTCCCTCTAGATTATCATTATTCTCTAATGCCGCACAAGAGAATCACTTCTTCCCGATCGTCTCGAAAAAAGAGATTACAACAAGGACGCCAGCTTGCGGCTATCCTGATCACAAGCAGCAATCTGCTCCAGATCAGGCCGCTCCACATTGCGGTGCGCCTCCAGCACAGAAGCAATGATATCTTCTATTTTAAGGAACGCAATCTCCTTGCGCAAGAAACGGGCTACTGCAACCTCATTGGCTGCGTTATACGCCGTTGTTGCCGTTCCTCCCATTTTACCACATTCATATGCCATTCTTAAACACGGGTAACGTCCCATGTCCATCTCTCTGAAATGAAGCTTCCCAATCTGTGCAAGAGATAGTCGCTTCGCTGGAGAAGGCATACGATCAGGATAGGTCAATGCGTATTGAATCGGAACCCGCATATCTGGAGTGCCGAGCTGTGCAATGATGCTTGTATCTTCGAATTCCACATAAGAATGAATAATACTCTCTGGATGAAGCAGCACATCAATCTGTTCATAAGCCAGACCAAACAACCAATGGGCTTCGATGACCTCAAGACCTTTGTTAACCATCGTTGCAGAGTCTATCGTGATTTTGGAGCCCATAGACCAGTTTGGATGTTTGAGTGCATCCTCTACTGTCACCTGTTGCAGCTGTTCACGTGTGAGATCCCGGAAAGAGCCCCCCGACGCAGTCAGTGTAATCCCCGCCACACTTGAGCGGTTCTCACCATTTAAACACTGAAAAATAGCTGAATGTTCGCTATCAACAGGCAGGATCGAAACACCTTTTTCCCTAGCTCTCGCTGTAACGATATGCCCGGCTGTAACCAGTGTTTCTTTGTTGGCGAGTCCAATCTGTTTACCGGCCTCTATAGCGGCAAGCGTAGACTCAAGTCCGACACTGCCGACAACAGCCGTAACTACGGTGTCTGCGTCTGTTCCTGCCGCAATCTCAATGAGACCCTCTGCACCATAATATACTTTCGTACCCGCTGGCATATGAGGCGTTACTTTTTCAGCTAACTCCTTAGAGCCTACCGAGACCTTCTTCGGCTGGTAACGTTTCGCCTGTTCAATCAGCAGATCTATATTGCCTCCAGCAGCCAGGGCTTCCACTTGGAAATGCTCCGGGTGCATATCGACAACATCCAGCGTCTGCGTTCCAATTGAACCTGTCGAACCGAGTATCGCTATTTTTTTCATTGCTGCACCTCACCTCTAATGAATCCAATGCCTATCGGTGTCAATCCTGTCTGCTCAGGCCACTTTCTTCCCAAGCAAATCCCTATCCTCTAATAAGGCAATAGCATCAGTATATGTACAAATGGAAACACCACAATCCAACTGTCGCACCGATCCAAAATACCCCCATGCCCAGGAAGAAGATTGCCTGAATCCTTGATGTTGTATACACGTTTGTAAGCGGACTGAATTAAATCCCCCATCTGGCCGACGACTGCACAGGCAATTCCGATTACAACAGCTCTTTGCCAGGAGATCAGTCCGTCAGAAACGAGCGCAAATATTACGGATGTAACCACTGCGATAGCAATACCGCCCAGAGCCCCTTCAACGGTTTTGTTCGGGCTAATGGAAGGCCAAAGCTTGTTTTTCCCAATCCACTTTCCTACAAAATAAGCTCCAGCGTCACTCGCCCAGATCGAGCCGAGCAGCAAAAAGGTCCAGAACAAACCATGATCCAAATGTCTGGATTCTGCAATGTAATAAAAACCTGTTCCGATATACAATACGCCTATAAAAAGCATCGCTATCGTATTAATTGGCAGTCTGTTCTTGGTGACAACGGACACTGTCATTAGAAGCAACATGACAATCCAGATCACTTGAAACAAGGATAACGGCCTTACCTCCCATACCATTTCCCAAGGAAATACGATGGAGATGATTCCCGCATATCCGATCAGGGCTACACCTGAAAAAGGCTTCACCCCGGTCATTTTAACAAACTCGTAATAACCGATGAGAGCCATAAGCAGGACCAACCCGTGATACCAAGGCCCCCCCAGCATGCAAAACCCCAAAAACAACACACCTGCTATAATTCCTGTCGTTATTCGCTGTTTCAACGGCTTCATCCTCCATCTATTTCAAACCGCCGTAACGCCTTGATCTGCGCTGATATTCGGCTACTGCTTCATGTAAATGCTGTTTGCCAAATTCGGGCCAGTATATATCCGTAAACCATAATTCACTATATGCAAGCTGCCATAACATAAAATTGCTCAGACGCAGTTCTCCGCTCGTCCGAATCAATAAATCCGGATCGGGCATATCTGCAGTCAGCATATGCTTGTCAATGAGTTCAGGTGTGATATCTTCGACAGCCAGTTCACCCGACTGTACTTGCAAAGCAATATCTTTCACACATTCCGTCATCTCTCGGCGGCTTCCATAGTTCATCGCAAAATTCAACACAAGACCTGTATTATGTTCCGTAAGACGAATGGCTTCGCGCAAAGCATTCACGGTATGTGAAGGCAAATGCTCTTCATGTCCCATCATACGAATGCGCACATTTTTTTCTATCAATTCATCCAGCTCAATAGCCAAAAACTCTTGCGGAAGTCTCATCAGAAAATCCACTTCTTCTTTTGGACGCGTCCAGTTTTCTGTCGAAAAAGCGTACATCGTCAGATATTTGATGCCCAGTTCATCCGCCGCGATGGTTGCACGTTTAACTGCCTTCATGCCGTTCTGGTGTCCGGCGATGCGCGGAAGCCCCAAACGTTTGGCCCATCTTCCATTGCCGTCCATGATGATGGCGACGTGCTGCGGGATATTATCCTCGGATATAGTCAGCGTTTCCTGCTTGTCAGCCCCATTCCACCACGACCGAACCCGTTTGATCATTCCTGTTCCTCCAAAATCCCTGAAGTTTCTTCATCTGAAGCTTGGAAAAAGAGACAAAACCCCACCGTAATGGAGGGGCTGCGCTTGTCTTACACTTCCATGATTTCTTTTTCTTTGGCAGCAAGTACCTTATCGACTTCAGCGATATATTTATCGGTCGACTTCTGGATGTCATCCTGATGTCTGCGGGATTCATCCTCAGAGATCTCTGACTTTTCCATTTTCTTGATATCATCATTTGCATCACGGCGAATGTTACGAATGGCAACTTTACCCTCTTCGCCAAACCGTTTAGTCAGCTTGACAAGCTCAGCTCTACGTTCTTCCGTCAACGGAGGAATAGACAAACGAATCATGCTACCATCATTAGCCGGAGTAAGTCCCAGATCAGATTTCATGATTGCACGTTCAATATCGTTCATCGCCGATTTGTCCCAAGGCTGGATCATCAGTGTACGGGAATCCGGTGTACTGATGTTAGCCAGCTGGTTCAAAGGTGTCATTGCTCCATAATACTCAACTTGTACACGATCCAGAAGAGCAGGTGTGGCACGGCCTGCACGCAAAGTTGCCAGGTCACGGCGAAGCGCTTGAATTGCTTTTTCCATCCGCTCTTCGGCATGTTGTTTCACTGCTTGTGGCATTAATCTACACTCCCTTTAACGATTGTCCCGATGCGCTCACCAAGAACAACGCGTTTGATGTTACCTTGTTCTGTAATGTTGAATACGATCAACGGAATGTTGTTGTCCATGCAAAGCGAGGACGCCGTTGAATCCATTACGCCAAGGTTTTTGTTAAGTACATCCAGGTAAGTCAACTGTTCGAATTTCTCAGCTGTGCTGTCTTTAAATGGATCTGCCGAATAGACACCATCAACTTTATTTTTCGCCATCAAAATCACTTCTGCCTCAATCTCCGCTGCGCGCAGTGCTGCTGTTGTATCCGTGGAGAAGAACGGATTACCTGTACCTGCTGCAAAAATAACGACACGGCCTTTCTCCAGATGACGAATGGCTTTACGACGAATGTATGGCTCTGCAATTTGTTGCATAGCAATTGATGTCTGCACGCGAGTAGGCACTTCAATCTGCTCCAGTGCGTCTTGCAGCGCCAATGAGTTCATCACCGTCGCGAGCATTCCCATATAGTCAGCGGTTGCACGATCAATGCCATTCTCGCTGCCAGCAATACCACGCCAGATATTTCCGCCGCCACATACAATCGCAACCTGTACTCCAAGTGCAACTACATCCTTGACCTGCTCAGCAATGGATGAGATCGTTGCTGCATCAATACCATAGCCGTTTTGACCGGAAAGAGACTCTCCGCTCACCTTTAAGACAACACGTTTAAATACTGGCTGTTCCAATTGTTCACCCTCCACTTTGAATTGAACACCTCCCAGTGTTCAACCAACAAAACTTCTCGCGCATGGACTCCTGCTTAAAAAGAAAGGAACACAGGAGTGTTCCGTTCTTTTTAGGAAAAACGTTCAACCGATCAGTCACTGTTTTCCTGAGATATAAGGGAGTTTGCGCTTCGAAGTTTCATCATTCTTATATCTTCGAAAATCATTCCTGCTTGTCGGTCTACAACCGTCTTATTTGTTTACTTGGGACATAACTTCTTCTACGAAGTTATCCACTTTTTTCTCCAAACCTTCACCCAGTTCATAACGAACGAAGCGACGGATAGAGATATTTTCACCGATTTGGCTGATTTTTTCATTCAGCAATTGAGCAATTGTTTTGTCTGGATCTTTAACGAAAGATTGCTCCATCAGGCAGTATTCTTCGTAGTATTTACCGATACGGCCTTCAACCATTTTTTCAACGATTTTCTCTGGTTTACCTTCGTTGAGCGCTTGAGCCTTCAAAATTTCTTTTTCTTTCTCAAGCTCATCTGTAGGAACTTCTTCGCGTGTAACGAATTTAGGGTTAGCAGCTGCGATTTGCATTGCTACATCTTTAACGAAGTCTTTGAACTGGTCTGTTTTACCAACGAAGTCTGTTTCGCAGTTAACTTCAACCAGAACACCGATACGACCACCAGCGTGGATATAGGATTCTACAACACCCTCAGTAGCTGCACGTCCTGCTTTGCTAGCTGCTGCGGAAAGACCTTTCTCACGCAACAATTCAGCGGCTTTTGTGATATCACCGTTTGCTTCTTCCAATGCTTTTTTGCAATCGAGCATACCTGCGCCCGTTTTTTCGCGAAGTTCTTTTACTGCACTCGCATTAACTGCCATTATAAATTCCCTCCAGATTAAGTATTGTAAGTACACTCTAAAAAAAGGGCAGTGAGAGGTTATCCACCTACCAACCACCCTTTTCATTTAATTCATGAATGATATGTTCGAAACTATTAAGCGGAAGTTTCTTCGCCTTGGTTAGCTTCGATAACTGCGTCAGCCATTTTACCTGTCAGCAATTTAACAGCGCGGATCGCGTCGTCATTACCTGGGATAACATAATCGATCTCGTCCGGATCGCAGTTAGTATCAACGATACCAACAATTGGGATACCCAATTTGCGAGCTTCTGCAACAGCGATACGCTCTTTGCGTGGATCAATGATGAACAGGGCGCTTGGCAGGCCTTTCATATTTTTAATACCGCCCAAGAATTTCTCAAGACGATCTTTTTCTTTGCGAAGCAAGATAACTTCTTTTTTAGGCAGAACAGCGAAAGTACCGTCTTCTTCCCAAGCTTCCAACTGTTTCAAACGATCAATACGTTTTTGAATAGTAGAGAAGTTAGTCAGGGTACCGCCGAGCCAACGTTGGTTAATGTAGAATTGACCAGCGCGTTCAGCTTCTTCTTTAACGGAATCTTGTGCTTGCTTTTTAGTACCTACGAAAAGGATAGTACCATTCTCGCCTGCGATTCCTTTAACGAAGTTGTAAGCCTCTTCGACTTTTTTCACCGTTTTTTGCAAATCGATGATGTAAATTCCGTTTCTTTCAGTGAAGATATAACGATCCATTTTTGGGTTCCAACGACGAGTCTGGTGACCGAAGTGTACCCCAGCTTCAAGAAGCTGCTTCATGGAGATTACTGCCATCTTCACACACCTCCTAATATGGTTTTTTATTGTGTCCTCCGCCAGCATCATTTTTCGCTAAGACTCTCCATCAGGAAAGCACCCTCAACAAAATTAGCACAGCGTGTGTTTTAACACCGTTATATAATATAGCATAACTGACAGCCCGTTGCAACATTATACGAATCTAAATTTTCAGCAGAGGTTAAGCCCTACATTTTCAAGCACACAGAAATCAAAAAACCGTCTGGTCCGAGCATGCTCAGCTTGACGGTTCTTTAGTAATTTTGGTAATTATCGACTTAAAGCTCTCTCCCTTTTCGAGAGTATATGTGCCTACTCGAATCTTGCGGTTAATGCCCTCTGCTCTACCGGCTTGAATAAAAGCCTCTGCATCACTCACAACACCGGCTTGTTTCAGATTCTCGGCAACCATAGCCAGACTGTTCCCTGATCTCACCTTAAATGTAACAATTTCCCCTTTAGGCTGTGACGGCTCCTCAGGCTCAGTCATAGTCGGTTGTTTGACCTCTGATTGTTCCTTTACATTGTCTGACTTTGGCTGCTGTGGCTGTTCAGGCTTCGTCGGCTGTGTAGCAGAGCTTGTCTTGTTAGGGGTTACAGCTGTTTTGCCCTGCATTTGGCTGCTTTCCTGCTTTTTCTTCTGCAACCACTCTTCTTCCGTATACAGCTCGTCCGCCGCATTGACCAGCTTCATATCCAGACTCTTTGCTGCTGACTCAAGTTGTTCTTTCGTCATATTGGCAGACTGAGCTGGGTCCAAATTTGTGTCTGATAACGCTTTTTGTCCGACTGTGGCAAGTTGAAGTAGAATGGCCCCAATCATCATGCCACTGCCTATTCCTATCCACAAAGATCGCTTGTCCATGGCTCAGTTCTCCTCCCGCTCTGCCAGCTGAAGTATTAACTGTACCTCACCTAGCTGTATGCCTGTTTGTTTTGAGATTGCATCCATAGACTTGCCTTCATCATACAGTCTGAACAGCTCTGTGTAACGATCTTTGATAGATTCACGTCGTGTCTCTTGAGACTCTTGCTCAATGTGTTGCAAATCTACTGTAGCTGAAGCTTGTTGATCAGCCTCTGCTCTGACGCTGTCCATGAGCCCCTGCGCCTGAAGTCCTTCCGCAGACGGCCTGCTATTCAAAATCTTGGCCTGACCTTGATCAGAAGGCTCAGATAACCTTGTTTTTTCCCGTTCCAGTTGATCCAGGCGCTGCTGCAACTCCTGAAGCTGTGACATCATACGCTGGTCGGTTGCAGTCGCCTCGCCCTTAAGCTCAGCAACACGCTGAATCAGTGTATCGTTATCCCGCTCAATCTCCGTCATATAATGCTCAAGCGTCGACTCCATCTCATGTACCAGTTGTTGTGATGATTCCTGCGCCTTGTCTTTTCGTGGCATAATCATTGCATAAGCGATAGCGCAAGCTCCTAGTATGACAATAATGATCCATGGTGCCAAGTTGCTTCTCTCCTTTTGTTCCGAACACCGAGGATACAGGCAATTCATTTGCTCATGCTTCTCCTACATAGACAGGTCAATATGTTTGCCTTTGTATGGATGCTCAGCAGGCTTGATGTTATCCTGTTCCACAGCTCCATCATGCCCACCAGCTTCGCTGTGATGCTCCCCACCACCTGTATGACCATCACGTACCGAAGTATGCGCAGTCTCAGCCATGGCTTCACTGCGTTGCCTAGCCTCGTTTGCTTCTTTAATCGTCTGTTCTGCAAGTAAATTCTGATCGGTCACTGGCCTCTGCTGAGCTTCACTTTGATAACGTCCAGCCTCGCTGGTACGCGGCACCGCAATCTGAAGCTCCACTGCTTTGAAACTCATACGCTCACCTCACGGTTTCGAATGGATTCCCTCACAAGCCTGCTCTTGCATTTTATGCGTACGGAACCATCGTGATATCCCCGTCCTGATAATAAAATGACATTCGACTGACCGGATCTTTAATAAATTTCGTATATCTGCCGATAACTATTTTAGAGCCTCCGTAGATCATCTTCAGAACATCCACACGAGCTCTGCTTGTATCTTCAAGTACCTTTTCAATTTCCAGGATACGCATTTTCATTTCCTCAGTCTGACGAAGACCTGATTTTTGAGTTGCAATCAATTGAATTCTCATCGCTGTCTTGTTCGGGGTCAGTTGCCCAGCTGCAGCCAGCTGATCGAGCAAGGTCAATGCTTTCTTGGCTTTATCCAAAGAGTCCATTTGCTCGCGGAGCTCTTTGCGTAATTCATTCATTTCGTTACGAAGTCTCGGAAGGACACCGACTTCAATAGAGGTTACTGTAGACATGGTGTTACCTATGACACGGGCAGACACATGCTCTCCGGCCTGTGTGGAGCCACCGACAATAAGTCCCTTTGTCCCTGCACAGATGACAGCATGACCAGCACGAACATTGGAATGCATAATACTTTGGGACACGAGAACATCTTCACCAGCATCAACATTGCCTTCCTGAATAAAAGAGCATTTCACATGATGCTCGGCATGGATCGCCCCTTTGTTATACCCGATGATCCCACCGGTAATTTCGATTGAGCCGCCTGCTTCCAGTTCCGCTCCTTCGACACCGCCAACAACGCGAATATCACCAGCCGCTTTTACCTTAAAGCCGGTCAGTACATTCCCGCGGATGACAACATTACCTACAAAGTCAATATTTCCATGTTTGTAATCTACATCCCCATTGACTTCGTATACGGGAAACACATTGAGTTTATTCCCCTCTGTTCTGCTGACCAGTCCGTCCAATGCTGCATACATGGCAGAACCTTCAGGGTTGACTACGACATTTTTACCAACTTTGAATCTTGCTTCCTTACCAGGACGAAAAGGAATCTCCTCACCAGTCACTGCTTTGCCTGACAAGCCATCAACAGGGGCAATCCGCTCTGCAATGATCTGGCCTGTGCGTACATTGTCTAATCGAATCAGCTCTTTGTAATCGACACTTCCGTCTTCCGCTTCCAGAGGACGTTGCTCCTGATCATCTTCCCTGCCGATGAGAACATGTATATATCCATCCGTTCCATGAACGGGAGGAATGCCTTCGGCGATCTTGCATTTATCTTTGAGGTAAGCAGATGGATTACTTATAAAGAGCAACAAAGCTTCGCGAGCCAGACCATATTTAATGCCCTTGCTTTCAATAAATTGTTCAAGCTCTTCCATATTACAGGAAAATCCCTCTTCTTCGTTGTAATATTCAAGGTAAGCCGTGCATTTATCATCCGATAAAACGACGTTCAGACATTTTTCCATAACAGTCCGTTGTGTCAACGCAGATCTTCCTCCTTATTAGCCTGTCCACTCCCTATTTGTTTGGTTAACTTCTGCTCTCTAGTCTTTACGCATCAGCAAATCTTTTTGTTTATCCAATGTGCCTCGCAGACGCAAAATGGCTTTGGAATGTAATTGGGAGATACGAGACGGCGAAAGAGACATGACCTCTGCGATCTCACTTAGAGAAAGATCTTCATAATACAGAAGTGAAACTACCGTTCGTTCTTTCACTGTCAATTTCTCTAGCCCCTGCACCAGCGCTTCCTTCAGATAAAACTCATTGACTTTATAATCCGGATTTTTAGCCTTTTCATCAATCATTAGGGATAGACGGGTTTCAGACTCTTCTTCACGAATTGGATCTTCCAGCGAACAGAGCGACATCACAGCCACCTCCTGGAGCATATGTTGAAAATCCTTGGTTGACACGTCCAGATACTGACTCATTTCTTCATCGCTGACAGAACGCAGATAGGTCTGCTCCAGCTGCTGATAGGCATCTTCAATCCGTTTTGCTTTTTCTCGTACTGATCTGGGAACCCAGTCACCTTGACGCAATCCATCAAGGATAGCTCCGCGTACCCTCCATGAAGCATAAGTCTCAAATTGCAGACCTCGTTCATAATCGAATTTTTCGAGCGCATCAATAAGGCCCATTACCCCATTGCTTTCAAGATCATCTTTTGGAACATTTTTGGGTAAACCAACTGCAAGTCGGCCTGACACATAATTTACAATATGAAGATATCTTTCGATCAACATCTTTTTGGCTTCAAGATCTCCATGTTCTTTCCACTTTTCCCACAGATCAGAATGGTTCAAATGTGAAGCTTTACGCTCGTTCAACTGCTTTCACCCTCCTTATTTTTCTGTCAGGTGACGAACGGCCTGCGCCAATTCCTCCGGGTCTTTGGTCCGGACGAGTTTAGGCGGATCCAAAGGGGCAAATCCCGTTGGAGCTTTCGTCTCAGATGGCGGTTGACCCTCTCCATTGGAGTCGCTCTGTCCATTCTTGAGCAAGTCATTCAGCTCTTGTCCATCGTCTTCGAGTTTGATGTCCACCTGTGAACCTCTTAGATCTTGAGCACTCGCTGCATCGTAAGTTGATCCGTTTTCTATACGAGGGCTAAGCAATATTCCCAATCCCCAACGCAGACCATATGCAAGCACATACCAGGCTGCGAACCCAATCAAGCCACGTATTAAACTGGTTGTCAGCACATTGCTGCTGAATGCTACAAAAAAAGTCAGAACAAATCCGACTATGCCTGCTCCAAGATTAATGCGGTAGTTTCCTATCATTATATTATAGTTCCTTTACACCCATTTGTACGCTACGAATAGTTAAAAGTCCCGTCTCACAATTCATTTCGATGGTGCGACCGTAATTTCCTCCTGTATCTTCCGCCAGCAGAGGAATTTTGAGCTGTTCCAACATTTCCCGGCAAGAATCGGCATTCCGTGGTCCAATACGCATCGTATCGCCAGCGCCCGAAAATGCAAACATCTGTGAGCCCCCTGCCATCTTTGATACAATTCGCGATTGTGATGCGCCCATTTTCAACATCTTCTCAAGCAGCTCAGGCAGTGCTGTATCTGCATATTTAGCAGTATTCAGCTTGCCCTCACGGGCAATATCAGAGCTAGGCAACATAACATGTGCCATCCCGGCCAGCTTTAATTGCGGGTCATACATCGTCAGTCCTACACACGACCCTAAGCCAGTTGTACGGATTACGCCAGGAAGTTTAGCGATATTCAGATCCGCCATACCGACTTTAACGATGCTTTTGTCCTCAATCATAGTCCAATGGCACCCCTAGCGATTCAAAAATCTTTGCAAACGAGGATGGATCAGGAATCAGGAAAAATTGTCCCTCTACCTGGTCTTCGCCTTCAAAGAAAGACGTATCAATTAATAATGCAGCATCGCCCATTTCTCCAAATTGCAACAGTCCATAACTTAAAATTGCACCAGCCATGTCAATAGCCAGCCCAGGGACTGTTGGATACATCGAAAGCTTTGTAAAATCAGCCAAGGAAGACAAATATGATCCAGCCAAAATATTTCCAATCTCAGACAGAGCTGAATGTTCCATCTCAGTAAAATTCAAGCCTTCTTTTAACTCAAAACCCGCAAGACGGTTCAACAGCATCTTGGCAGCCTCTGGCGTCATCATAAAAAAAAGATTGCCGGGCGCTTCACCCTCTACGCGAAGAAAGATTGTCACTACAATACGCTCGTCGCCACCCACTTTTTCCGAAATCTCCTCAAACGGGAGCATCTGAACAGTAGGCACACCCATGTCAATCGGTCTGTTAAGGAGTTGAGACAACGCCGTAGCGGCGTTGCCTGCTCCAATATTACCGACCTCTTTGAGCACATCCATCTGGAAACCCTCAAATCGGTTGAATATATCCACGGTGCTAGCCCTCAACACTTTCCAGCTGTACAATCTCGCTTTTATTCAATACTTCATTGAGGTTGAGCATGATCAACAAGCGGCTATCTTCGAGTTTGGCAACACCACGCAGATATCTGGCCTTAACGCCTCCAACCACTTCAGGCGGAGTGTCGATTGAACTGCTTTTGATATCAATAACATCATTAGCCGAATCTACAATAAAACCAACCTGCATATCATCTACACCTACGATTACAATCCGCGTTTGATCGGTATAATCCGTTTCAGGAAGGCCGAAGCGACCGCGCAGGTCAATGACCGGAATCACGACACCGCGCAGGTTGATAACCCCTTTTACAAAAGAAAGGGTCTTGGGAACACGGGTAATCGGCATCATGCGCTCAATCGTTTCAACTTTGTCTACCTCAATACCGTATTCCTCAGAACCTAATCTAAAGACGATGACTTTCAACTCTTCTTCCATGTTAAAAACCTCCCTATTAAATGTAAGACGCACACGCTTTGTTTATTTAATAAATGCGTTAGGATCAAGAATCAGAGCTACTTGTCCATCTCCAAGTATCGTTGCACCGGAGATTCCTTCAATCGCTGGAAGATAGGTTCCCATAGACTTGAGAACGATCTCGCTTTGACCGATGAACTCTTCTACAGCGACAGCTGCCAGACGCTCTCCTTTTCGAATGACAACAATTTCGGTTTCTTTCTCATCCGCATCGTTGAAATCCGGTACGCCAAATACCTCGCTTAATGACAAATATGGAATCAGAGAGTCGCGGAACGTAATCATTTTATTGCCATGGATGTTGCGAACTTGTTCACGCTGTACAATCGCTGTTTCTACAATAGAAGACAGTGGTACTGCATACTTCTCTGAACCCAGTCTCACAAGCATTGCCGCAATAATAGACAACGTCAGTGGAAGCTGTACGGAGAAGTTCGTACCTTTGCCCGGCGTAGACGTAATCGTTACATTACCGCCAAGTGAAGTGATTTTGGATTTTACAACGTCCAGACCTACACCGCGACCCGAAATGTCAGAGATTTTATCAGCCGTACTGAAGCCGGGAGCGAATAACAATTGATTGACTTCATCATCACTCATTTTCGCACCCTGCTCCTCCGTCACAACGCCACGTTTGATCGCCGTTTGCAGGAGCTTGTCACGATAAATCCCTTTACCATCATCTTCAATCTCAATAAATACATGGTTGCCGCTATGGAAGGCACGTAAATTAACGGTACCCATCTCCGGCTTGCCAGCAGCAATACGTTCCGAAATGGATTCTACGCCATGATCGACCGCATTACGCAACAAGTGCACGAGTGGATCGCCGATCTCATCAATAACGGTTCGATCCAGCTCCGTTTCAGCACCCGTGATAACCAGATCAATTTTTTTGTCCAGCGTTTTGGCAAGGTCACGAATCATCCGCGGGAAACGGTTAAATACGGTGTCTACCGGAACCATCCGAAGCTTCAATACGATATTTTGCAAATCTGTGCTCACTCGGCTCAAGTGTGCTACAGTGTCAGACAGATCATTGTTTCCAGTCTCACTTGCGAGCTGTTCCAGACGGGACCGGTCAATCAGCAATTCACTGAACAAATTCATCAGTACATCCAGCCGCTCAATGTCAACACGAATGGTACGTGAAGGCGAGGCTGCCTGTTTCGGCGCGGCTGTCTTCGCAGAAGCTGAAGCCGCCTTTACTTCTTCCTGTGGCGCAGAACCTGCAGCCGGGGCATCGGACACAATGACGGGAACTGGCTCAGCTTCAACCGTGGCAGCTGCTGCAGCTACCTGGTTTGTCATCTGTTGCAGTGTCTCTTGATCCAGTTGAATCAATTTGGCACTCTCAATCTCGGAGATGCTCATAATGCCCTTTTCCAGTTCTTGCGCCTCTTTGGTCGTTATGTAATACAACGAGAAACTGCGCTCAAACTTTTCTTGCTCGATATCCTGAACCGAAGGATATGCCTTAACCACTTCACCTGAACGCTCAAGCATGTCAAACACCATGTAAGCACGAACACCTTTTAACTGACTGTGTTCACTCACCAAGACATCAACATAGAACACACGGTGACCTTCTGCAATAGACTGATCGAGCACTGAATATTGATACTCGTCCAGTTCAACTGCATTGGAAATGGATCCGCTGGATTGTTTCTCTGCTTTGGCCGCAGGTGCACTTCCGCCTTTCCATTCACCGCTTTCGATAGCCTGGAGCGAAGCCACGATGGAGGAGACATCCGCTTTACCTTCCCCGCCACCCGTAATATCCTGAACCATAGTTTCCAAAGCATCAAGGCCTTTAAACATGGTATCAAAAATATAATCCTGCATTTTCAGCTTCTCGTTACGTACCATATCAAGTACATTTTCCATTTTATGCGTCAGTGAAGCCAGATCTTCGAATCCCATAGTTGCCGCCATACCCTTGAGAGTATGAGCAGAGCGGAAGATAACCTGCACTATGCCCAGATCCTCCGGATTCGCTTCAAGTTGTAGCATGTTTTCGTTAAGGGATTGCAGATGATCATTAGACTCATCAATAAACATGGATAAATATTGGTTCATGTCCATTGTGAGGCACCTCCTCCGTAAGTTACACTCCGTTATTTCACTGCTTGAACAAGTCTTGGCGCAATCTCCTGCAATGGCAGAAGATGACGCACGCATTGCAGCTCAACAGCTGAACGCGGCATACCATAGACAACACAAGTTTCTTCATTTTCGGCAAAAGTAGAAGTAACTCCCGTTTCGTATAACTTTTTCATCATACGTGCTCCGTCACTTCCCATGCCTGTCAGAAGAACAAGATGTCGCTGTAAAGATGTAAACGGCAGAAGCGACTCAAACATTGTATCCACTGAAGGTCTGTGCCCATTCACCTGTTGATCTTCACTCAGCTTCAGGATGAATCTTCCATCCCCCGCCTTGTGAACTCTCAGATGAAAGCCACCTGGCGCAATGTATGCCGTTCCTTTTTTTAGCTGCATACCATCCTCAGCCTCCACCACATGTAGCGGACTGAAGGTATTCAACCGTTGGGCCAGTGAACGCGTAAAGTTAGGCGGCATATGCTGCACGATAATGACTGGCGCTGGCAGGTCTGCAGGCAGCTGTTCCAACAAAGTTTTAAGCGCTCTTGGCCCCCCCGTTGAAGACCCGATTGCAACAAGTTTGTTGAAGGATCCCTCCATGCCTGTTGAAGCTTTATAAACCGTGTTTGGTTTTGTTATCTCCTTCGCAGGTACGGATGCCTTACCAGCCACTGGCTGGTCTGACGTAAGACGAGGGGCATTCGCCGATTTCGCCTCCTTGCGAGCTTGCAGCGGACTAGCCTTCGGTTTGTCTGCTGTAGGCTTGCGAGCTGGCTGATTCTGCTTCACCGGGTTTTCCTCTCTAATCAACGAACGATCGGGCCTTGCAGGAGATAGCGGCGCACTCGTTTGCTTTTTAGCCTGAACTGCATCTGTACGCGCCTCTAATGAAGGCTGAATCTTCGGAACAGCAGGTGAAGCCGTTTTATTCAGCGGTTCACTTACGTCCCTAGATGGCGTCTCCTTCTTCGACGTCTGAGCTGCATTCACCACGGAGCTACGAGACGCATCCATCTTTTGGATTGCTTCTTTACGTTCGGCTTTTCGCTTGACTTCTTGCATGGCAGCACGCATTCGTTCCACGAGTGCCTTGCCAACCTGAGCAATATCCTGATCATGCACGACAGATGGTTTACGAATAAAATCAAATGCACCAGCTTCCAGAGCCATAATCGTTTCTTTCATTCCTTGTTCATTAATGCCGGAAAGCATAATTACAGGTATAAAAGATGTATCCATGATTGTTTTTAGTGCATCGAGCCCGTTCATCTCGGGCATTTCAACATCCATCGTGATAATATCGGGCTTTAGCTCTAATGATTTCTGGATGGCCTCTTTCCCGTTTGACGCTGTTGCCGTAACTTTAAACTCTGAGTCCGCTTCAATTAAATCCGTCACAATTTTGCGCATAAAAGCGGAATCATCGACAACCAATACTTGATAGACCGCCATATTGTGTCACCTCTGTTTCCTTTATTCAGAAATCATGTTGTTCGTTTAAGCCACTTTTTCATAAATCCCCTGATTCCTGACAAGGTTCCGGATTCCGAAGCTGCAGGTACAGCCAAATAACGAAGGGCAAGCCTCTGTATATCTTTGGAAGCTTTGCAGTTTGGATAAGCCAGGCGATAGGGCATCTGTTTCTTTACCGCTGTAATCACCTGTGCATCCTCCGATATATAACCCAAGAGCGGAATATCGGTCTGCAAGAACCGGCTTGCTACTCCAGCTATTTTGTCTGCCACACGCTCCGCCTCCCTTTCGTCTTCAACCCGGTTTACGATCATACGGAAGGGAGTTGAGTGCTCCTGGCTGTGCATTACTTTGACTAAGGCATAAGCATCAGTTATTGAAGTCGGTTCAGGTGTAGTTACAATCAGGCATTCATCGGCAGCGCCGATGAATCTCATATTTTCCTTGGACAGACCCGCTCCAGTGTCGAAAATGACATAATCCATCTCCTGTGCGATATCCTCTACTTCACTGGCGAAAAACTCCAGATCACGATCAGACAAGGAGAACAGCTCTTTCATCCCCGACCCCCCTGCAATGTAAGGAAGCCCGTCTGCACCAAGTTGTATGATTTCCCTTATAGTTTTATGTCGGTACAAAAGATGATACAGATTATAGGAAGACCTAGTTCCCATCAAAACATCAATATTCGCCATACCAATATCCGCATCAAAAACGAGCACTTTCTTGCCCAGGGAGTGCAGTGTTAGTGCAAAATTCAACGTGAAGTTGGACTTGCCCACCCCACCCTTGCCGCTTGCTACAGTAATAATTTTGGAGGAACGAGGGGTTGTTCTGCTTTCATTGCCTCCCTCAGGTCCGGAGACCATACTTCGAAGTGACGCAGCCTGATCCTTCATTGTTTTCCTTCTCCCAGTAGTGCCTTGCACAGCCATTCTGCATCAGGCTTGAGCAGATCATCCGGCACATTCTGACCGTTGGCCACATAAGCAAGCTTGAGAGGAAAACGATGAAGCAGGTTGAAGAGCGGACCACACGTTCCTGTTTCATCCATTTTAGTGAAAATCACTTTGTCTAAACCGTATTTGCTGAAGTGTTCAGTAATTTGCACCATATCCGCGCTTTTGGCAGTCATGCTCATCACTAGAAAAGTTTCGCTGTGCTCTACAGGAGCGAGCAGACTTTGCAGCTCTGACACAAGCAGCTCATTTCTATAATTTCTGCCCGCTGTATCCATAAAGATCAGATCACAGTGAGCTAGACGGGAAATGGCACGCTGGGTATCCCCCGGAGACTGCACCACCTCAAGCGGCACATTCAAGATAGACGCATACGTTCTGAGCTGCTCCACTGCTGAGATTCGATACGTGTCTGAGGTTATGAAGCCGACCTTACGTTGTTTTTTAAACATTTGCTCCGCAGCAAGCTTGGCAATTGTTGTTGTTTTACCAACACCTGTTGGACCAGCTACATACACAATACGGGTCGTTGGCAAAATGCCCTCCTGAATGCGCTCGTTCAAAAAACGGATGACCTGTGATTGCAATGCCTGCTCTATATTCCGCTCATCCATCTCACCCTCAGCTAACTGCTCCTGAATGGGTTCGAGCCAGGACTCCCACACTTCCGGCCAGATCTCCTGCTCTGTCAATTGCTGACGACAGCTCTGTAATGCCTCAGGAAAACTCTCAACCAAAGTCCCCTGCCTGGAAAGTTTGGTCATCATTTGCTTCAGATCCTGAAGCTCACTGAGTAGCTTGTCCTGCTGTTGTTCCGAACCAGACTCTGACTTCGTAGAAGTTGAACCCGAAAAATCCGCCCCTTGCGGTCGCGGTTTATGCTCACTGCTCGAAGAAATAGAGTCCTTATCCGTCTGTGCATTCACATCAATTGATCTGGACACAACTGGAACCGTATTTGGTTTATCCTGTGTATTATGATCAACTGTGTTTGCCACCGCTTCGTCCTCGGAAGCAACGACAAATGAACGCGCAGTTTGAGCATACGCTTCAGGCACAAATGCGCGAGGCACTGGTGTAAATGAATTTCGAACCGTTGATGCAGATGTTTTTTTTGCTTGTTTTGTCTGTTCGTTATCTACTGCTGCAACAACCTCGATCCGCTTCTTACGAAACATTCCCAGCACTCCACCCACCTTGATCTCTTTGGTGGATAGAATGACGGCGTCGCTCCCCAGGTCTTTGCGAATTTGAAGCATAGCTTCGGGCATGGTCTCAACAACGTATTGTTTTACTCTCATAAGTTCACCACCCCGATACTTTGAATTTCAACATTCGGCTCCAGTTCGCTGTAGGAAAGCACCGGAATATCCTGCATCGTTCGTTCAATAACCTGACGCAGATACATTCGAATCGTTGGAGAAGTTAATACGATGGGTTGTTGGCCCGATTGAATTAAACGGTTCACTTGCTCACTCAGCTTCTGGTAAACACTTTGAGTGGACACCGGGTCCAGCGCCAAATAGCTACCTTGCTCCGATTGCTGCACACTTTCAGCAATTTTCTTCTCCAGTCCAGGTCCAACGGTAATGACTCGAAGCGTTTCGCCTTTTTGAGAAAACTGCTGTGTAATCTGACGAGACAATGACTGTCTCACATACTCGGTCAGCACATCAGGGTCCTTTGTGTATGTCCCGTAATCTGCAAGTGTTTCAAAAATCGTTACCATATCACGTATGGATATTTTTTCACGCAGCAGCTTGGCAAGAACCTTCTGTACATCACCAATCGAAAGAACGGAAGGAATCAACTCATCCACAAGAGCGGCATAATTCTCTCTGAGGTTATCCACAAGCGCCTTCGTCTCTTGTCTTCCAAGCAGCTCATGAGCATGCTTCTTGATCAGTTCTGTAAGATGTGTCGCCACTACAGACGGCGGATCAACAACAGTATAGCCAGCAAGTTCTGCCCGGTCCTTGGTTACTTCATCAATCCATAACGCCGGCAGTCCAAACGCAGGCTCTGTCGTCTCAATTCCTGTTACAGACTCCTCATCATACCCTGGGCTCATCGCCAGGTAATGATTGAGAAGCAGTTCGCCACCGCCAACCGTATTTCCCTTAATTTTGATAACATATTCGTTCGGCCTGAGCTGAATGTTATCCCGGATGCGAATAACAGGAACGACCAGCCCCAACTCCAGAGCGCATTGTCTCCGAATCATGATAATCCGGTCAAGCAAGTCTCCTCCTTGCTGATTATCAGCAAGCGGGATCAAGCCATATCCAAACTCAAATTCAATGGGATCCACCTGAAGCAAGTTAATGACACTTTCAGGACTTCTAACCTCTTCAATCTGCTGCTCTTCTTCCAGCTGCTCCTCCGCTTCCTGTTTGAGATTCAGATTATTCTGCATTCTCCAGGCGGCAAAGGCGAGCATGCCTGCCAGCGGCAACGTTGTAATAATATGAATTGGTGTGAAGAAACCCAGCATCGCGATAACAAAAGCTACAATATAGATCAGTATCGGATATGTAAACAGCTGGCTCGTAATATCATCTGCCAGGTTGCCTTCCGATGAAGCCCGGGTAACAATTAGCCCCGCCGCCGTTGAAATAAGGAGTGCGGGAATTTGACTAACCAATCCGTCACCGATTGTCAGTACCGAATAGGTAGAAAGTGATGTTGCAAAATCGAGACCATGAACGGTCATACCGATAATAAAGCCGCCAATCAGATTAATTAAGAGAATGATAATACTTGCAATTGCATCCCCTTTGACGAATTTACTTGCACCATCCATTGCTCCATAAAAATCGGCTTCGCGTTCAATTTTGGATCGACGCTCGCGAGCCTGCTGTTCATTGATTAGCCCAGCATTCAAGTCGGCATCAATACTCATCTGTTTACCTGGCATGGCATCGAGCGTAAATCTTGCCGCTACTTCAGCAACGCGCTCAGATCCTTTGGTGATAACGATAAACTGAACCACAACGAGAATCAAAAACACGATAAAACCTATTGCTATTTCTCCACCCGCAATCCAGCTTCCGAAGGTTGCTACAACCGCGCCTGCATCTCCCTTACCCAGAATCAGCTTGGTCGTCGAGATATTCAGTGCCAGTCGGAACAAGGTCGTAATCAGCAACAACGCAGGGAAGATCGAAAACTGCAATGCTTCTTTGCTGTTCATGGCAACAAGCAGTATCATCAAGGCAATGGAAATGTTGACAACGAGCAGCATATCCAGTAACCAGGCCGGGATCGGAAGAATCATCATCAACACTATGCCGATAATACTCGCAAGGACAGCTAAATCTTTTGTTTTCAATGAATGTACGACCTCCGATCCCTTTTATTTCACTCTGCCCTTTAATTTATATACGTAAGCCAGCACTTCAGCTACCGCTTGAAACAAATCGGCCGGTATGGCGTCGCCAATCTCGGCTCTCTGGAACAATGCCCGTGCCAGCGGTTTGTTTTCCATCGTAATCACGCCGTGCTCTTTGGCAATTTCTTTGATACGCAGAGCAACGTAATCCTGACCTTTCGCAATAATCTGCGGGGCCTCCATCTCGGAACCTTCATACTTTAGCGCTACGGCAAAGTGAGTCGGATTCGTGATAATTACGTCGGCATTCGGTACTTCCTGCATCATACGCTGCATAGCCATGCGACGCTGACGCTCCCGAATTTTACCTTTGATCAGCGGATCGCCTTCCATTTTCTTATATTCGTCCTTGATATCCTGCTTGGACATACGTATATTTTTCTCATAGTCAAACTTCTGGTACATATAGTCGAAGATCGCCAGCACAAGCAGTGCAACAGCAATTTTGATACCAAGATTTAATGTAATTGAAGCGGCGAACTGCAGTATAGCGTCCATTGAAAAATGAGATAACGAAGCAATTTCTGCTTGATAACTGGTAATTGTGCTGTACACAAGATAGCCGATAATCGTCATTTTCAGTACAGACTTTGCAAATTCCACAAGTGAACGAAGTGAAAAGATATTTTTAAATCCTTTAATAGGATTTAGCTTCTCCAGCTTAGGCTTTAAGCCCTCACCAATTAAAAGAAAACCGACTTGCATGTAATTCACTATTAATGCAATCAATGCTGCACCAAGTAGCACAGGAGCAAGCAGGAGCATCACTTCGATTCCGTAACGCATCATTAATTCCATTACATTTCCTTCGGTAATCTCCATACTTAGCCGATTGATAAAGATATCCGTAAACAATCTAACCATTCGTTCCTTATAAAAATCGCTAAACATCATCATGACTAGAAAAGTAAACAGGAGAATCGATGCTCCCGATAACTCCATGCTTTTGACGACTTGGCCCTTTTTCCGTGTATCCTGCCGTTTTTTCGGAGTAGCCTTCTCTGTCTTCTCCCCTGAAAACAACTGGAGGTCGAGTTGAAATTTCATGTGAATCCTGTCCTCCGTTTCACTCATACCGGCCTTTGTCCGATCGTTCCAAGCAGTTTTTCCATCGACCGGAACATCACCTCGAACAATTGGCCAAACACAAAGGCAAAGCTAGGCACCAGCAAAAGCAAAATCGCAATTCCAACGAGCACTTTAAGCGGCATACCTACAGCAAATACATTAAACTGTGGTGCGGTTTTGGCTAGAAACCCCAGCCCCACATCCGTCAGGAACAACGCAACAACAATCGGAGCGGCCATCTGGAAAGCAAGCATAAACGATTCTCCCAATGTACGGACAAGAAACTCTGCAACACTTCCATTAGCCAATCTCAAGAAAAACAAATTGGACAATGGTATCCACCTGTAGCTATACACAATGCCATCCAGCAGATAATGATGACCATTCATGGTCAGAAATAAGAGCACAGCAAATGCGTATTTAAAGTTACCTGTAAGCGGAGCAGATGCCCCTGTCATCGGATCATATACGTTTGCTATACCAAAACCAATCTGGATATCAATAAATGCCCCAGCAGTCTGTACGGCTGTCATCAGCAGATAAGCTGTAAATCCAAGTAGCAAACCTATAAGAATTTCTCTGATAACCAGCAAAATGTAGCTCAAATCCGCTGGAACCGTTTGATGTATGCCAAAAGTCATATATACCGTCAACGTAACAAAGGCGGATATACCTACTTTAAACGATGTGGGCACATTTCGAGCAGAAAAAACGGGTGCGGTTACAAAAAATGATGCAATTCGACAAAACATAAGCAGAGCAACAGGGAAACTTTGCAATAATGTCTCCATCAGCTAAAGCCTACCCTATGTATCTGTATAAGTTATCGAGTATGTTATACGTAAAATCGACAAGTATGTTCAAAATCCACGGACCAAACATAAGCACCGCCAGCAGTACAGCGATAATTTTTGGCACAAATGCCAGCGTCTGCTCCTGAATTTGAGTTGTAGCTTGGAAAATACTAATAATGAGTCCTACAACCAGAGCTAGTATAAGCATGGGTGCACTGGCCAGCAATGACGTATATACTGCTTTTCCGGCCAGACCGATAATAAATTCCGAAGTCATGACCGTCCTCCTTTAACTCTCCGGTTCAAGTGTTAAAACTTAGCAACAGTGACTTGACTACCAGATACCATCCGTCTACCAGCACAAAGAGCAGTATTTTGAAGGGCAATGAAATCATGACCGGTGGAAGCATCATCATACCCATAGCCATGAGTGTACTCGCAACAACAATATCAATCACCAGAAACGGAATAAAAATCATAAATCCCATCTGGAATGCTGTTTTAAGCTCACTAATTGCATAAGCCGGTACCATCACCGTAATCGGAATATCTTTATACGAATTGGGCTTCTCTGTCTGATTGTATTTCATAAACAGCAGGAGATCCTTTTCACGCGTATGTGTGAACATAAATTTCTTTATCGGATCTGCTGCTTTTTCCAGCGCCTGGGTTTGTGTCAAATCCCCTTTAAGATAAGGCTGCAGTGCAACCTGATTTATAGAGGAGATAGTAGGCGACATGATGAAAAGTGTCAGAAAAAGTGCAAGACCAACCAAGACCTGATTCGGCGGCATCTGTTGTGTTCCAAGTGAGGTCCGTACAAAGCCAAGCACGATAACAATTCGTGTAAAACTGGTCATCAGCACCAGCAAGGCAGGCGCAACACTAAGCACAGTAATTAATAAAATAATAGATAATGAGCTTGTACTTGGCGCACTTCCGTCACCGTTCCCGATCTGGATATCAATGTTAGGAATCGGCTCGGCAAAAGCCACCGTAACAGATGCCAGACTGATAAGTCCTATGAAACAACACGCTAACCAAATCTTTTTCTTCATGAATCCCTCGACCGATCTGTAGTATTGTCTTGATCCAGGAGCTTCTCCATCTTCTCTTTACGGTTAGGCATCTGCCGAAGTTTGGATTCAAACATCTCATGAAAAGAAGCTGTGTCCTCAATCTCCATTTCCCGAGGCGGCTCTTCTTTACGAAGACGTTTCGCTAGTTTGGCAATGATAGGCGAAAGGCTCCCTTGCTGTGCAGCAGCATCCTGTTCAAACGAATCAATTATTCGCTTCGCTTCATCCATATCCGAAACTTTATCCAGCAGCTGTATGTTTTCGCCCACACCAATCAGATAAACGTTTCCGCCAATCTCGATAATTTGCAGCGACTTGTTTTGTCCCAGACCGACCCCGCCCATAATACGAATCGTTCCGCTTCGGAACCATTGCTGATTCCTTTTATTGAGGAATCGGATCAAATAAACAATCAGAACCAGGATGACGGCCAGGACAACAATCACCCATACAAGCTGTAGATAGTAATTGATTCCTGCGCCAGCTGGTTCTGGAGAATCACCCAGAGCCATCATCATGTTTATTAAGCGCCCAGTGTTTTGCTGATCGCTTCGATAACCCGGTCAGATTGGAACGGTTTAACGATGAAGTCTTTCGCACCAGCCTGAATTGCATCAATAACCATTGCTTGCTGGCCCATCGCAGAGCACATAATTACTTTTGCATTCGCATCAATTTTTTTAATCTCTTTCAATGCGGCGATTCCGTCCATCTCAGGCATCGTAATATCCATTGTGATCAGGTCAGGGCGAAGCTCTTTAAACTTTTCAACAGCTTGTGCTCCGTCTGGTGCTTCTCCAACAACCTCATACCCATTTTTGGACAAAATGTCCCGGATCATCATTCTCATAAATGCAGCGTCGTCTACGACTAAAATTCGGTTTGCCATCTTGATTCAAGTCCTCCCTAAATTGTGCTTATTGTAATTTTTGAATTCGGTCCCATTGGCTTACGATATCTATAACACGAACACCAAAGTTCTCGTCGATAACAACAACTTCTCCCTTGGCGATCAATTTGTTATTGACCAAAATATCGACAGGTTCTCCCGCTAACTTATCCAGTTCGACAATCGAACCTTGTGATAGTTCCAATATATCTTTAATTTGCTTCTGGGTCCTCCCTAATTCTACGGTGACTTTAAGGGGAATGTCCATCAATAAATTCAAATTGTTCTCGTCTACCTGACCAAAAGTCCCATTTTGGAAATTTGCAAATTGAACAGGCTGTACATTCACATTTCTATTCGGTGCACCACCGTAATGTTGAGGGACACCATAAGGTTGCTCTGGAGGCATTCCATATGGCTGCTGTGGAGGCATTCCGTATGGCTGCTGTGGGGGCATTCCCATCGGAGCTTGTCCATATCCACCATAATCGGGAACAGGCTGCTGTGGAGCCTGTGGAGGCGCCTCGTGCTGAACTGGCGGCGGTTGCTGCTCCATAACCGGCGGCGGTGTTGGAGCTGGAGTCGCAACGGGTGCAGGCGCAGGCTCTGGAGTTGAAGCAACAGGTGCACTGGCTGTAGACTCTTGAGCACCTCCTATCAACATATCCACCATATTTTTAGCGAAATGCACAGGAAGTAGCTGCATCAGATTGGAATCAATCAGATCACCAACTAACAGACGAAACGAAACTTGAATGAGTGTTTCATCTGGTGGCAGATTGGTGACACCCTCTCCACTTTCCAAGTTGAGAATATCAATCCCTGGAGGCGAAATATTAACAAATCGGTTAAAGATGGTCGACATCGATGTAGCCGAAGAGCCCATCATCTGATTCATCGCTTCCTGGACCGCACTGATATGAATTTCGTTCAGCTCTTCGTCGGCCGGATTCCCTTCACCGCCAAGCATCAGATCGGCAATGATCTGTGCATCCCTCTTTTTGATAACCAAAGAGTTAATGCCCTCGAATCCATCAACATAGTTCACATGAACAGCAACATGCGGTTTAGGAAAAGCTTCTTCAAACTGTGTTCGGCTAATAATCGACACTTTAGGTGTTGTAATATCTACCTTGAGACCCAGCAGCGTAGATAACGCTGTTGCGGCACTGCCAAATGTGATGTTACCAATTTCACCCAAGGCATCCTGTTCAAGCTCTGTCAGAAAATCATCTACCGTCTTCTGAGCTGGTTCTGAACTGGTTATGGATTCAGATTGCCTGAGTAACGCGTCGATCTCTTCCTGGGATAAGTAATCCTTACTCGTCAAATTCTTCAACTCCTTCGGTGACAATTTGATCTATTTGCACAGCCACACGGTCCTTTATCGTCCCCGGACTACCAATGTACTTCAGTCTGTCACCAACTTTGATGGAAAGCCCCTCTTCTACCGGTTTATTCAGCGTGATCACATCGCCAACCGATAATCCCAAAAATTCTGCAATCGAAATTCTGGATTCGCCAAGCTCGGCTACAATCGGTAATTTGGCTTTATTCACACGTGATTTCAACGCCTCATATTCCTCCGGAGCTCTTGTTTTCTTCTCCGAAACAAACCACTGATGTGTTGATAACCGGGACATAATAGGCTCAAGAACGACATGTGGTATACATAAATTGATCATGCCCGTAGTGTCACCAATTTTGGTGCTAAGTGAGATCAAGGCAATCGTCTCATTGGGCGACACAATCTGCATAAACTGCGGATTCGTCTCCAGCGCTTCCAATCTTGGCGAAATATCCAGTACCGTTTTCCACGCTTCCTGTAAACTTTCAAAAGCCCGGCTGAATATACGCTCCATAATTGTCGTTTCAATCTCCGTCATGCTGGCAATTTTAGTCGGAGCACTGCCGGTACCGCCCAGAAGACGATCCAGCATGGCATAACCCACATTAGGGTGAACCTCCAGCACCATTCTCCCCTGTAATGGCTCTGCTTCGAAAATGTTCAAAATCGTCATTTTGGGAATAGAACGAATAAACTCATCATAAGGCAACTGTTCTACCTGAACGACATTGATCTGAACGAACGTCCGCAGCTGGGCCGAAAAATAAGTGGTGAGAAAGCGCGCAAAGTTCTCGTGTATACGAGTCAGGCTTCGAATGTGATCTTTGGAGAAACGCACTGCCCGTTTAAAATCATAGGATCTGATTTTCTTCTGAGTCTCTTCCTTTTTCAGTTCCTCAGCGTCCATTTCACCTGAAGAAAGGGCTGCTAAAAGGGCGTCAATCTCATTCTGTGATAATACATCCACCATGTCCTCACCCCCTTACAAGTCTACAGCGTGTTCTGTTCATTACATTGGTGCTATCACAATGTCTGAAATGCTGGTGCTTTTCAAATTTGGCTCAGGCAACGCCTCATTAATTAGACCTGTCAGCTTCTCATTGAATTGTTTCATGCCTTTGGCCGTATTCAGTTCCTCAGCCTTGGTATCAGCAAGCGCCTGGATAATAATAGGCTTCACAGTGATGCTTTTAATTTTCTCAAAATCTTCTTTGGCGGTTTTATCAGATAATTTGAATGAAAAACTAACCATAATAATACGATCTGGATCAGCCAGATTCGTTTTAATCTGTGGCAGCTCTGACGACACCTCTACAATTTCATCCGCAGTCATCTTTTTTTCTTCAGCTGCTGCCGCCGTATGTGTATTGTCGTTCTTGTCTGGCTGTAACTTGATAACCACAAAAACTACGACCACAATAAGTGTGATTGCAAGCAATGCAGTTGCAATCCAGGGCATCATCTTTTTCATCAGGACTCCTCCGTTTGCTGCACTTTAATCGTGGCCGCCTGAACTCCAATTTCACGGTTGTATTCTTTGATCTTGGAAATCACTTCATCGGCTTTTTCAAGCACAATCAGCCTTTTTCCTGTTACCAGAGTAATATACGTATCCGGCGTCTCCTCTACAATCTCGACCATCAGCGCATTTAACCACATGGGAGAACCATTTAACCGCGTAACTGAAATCATGCTAACCCCCCTCAATCAGAGTGGAGGAGCAAGCTCCCCCACCTTTTCATAAATCAGCTATTAACGTTTCAGGTTAACAACCTCTTGAAGCACTTCATCAGACGTTGTAATGATCCGGGAGTTGGCCTGGAATCCGCGTTGTGCAACAATCATTTCGGTAAACTCACTTGTCAAATCTACATTTGACATCTCAAGCTGACCAGCAATGATAGCTCCTGTTCCATTTTCAGTGCTGTTGGCAGTTACTGGATCAAGTGCCCCATCCGGATTGGCATTGGCTGTCATACGGTACAGATTGCCGCCGATTTTCTCCAGACCCGAAGGGTTGACAACTTTACCAATACCAAGCTGCGCTCCTGCCTGAATTGTTCCGTCAGCCATCGTCTGATTAATCGTTCCGTCCTGTCCAATCGTAAACGAAACAACATCATCCCCAAGCGTTATGTTTCCTCCACCGTTGTCCAACACGAACAACCCGTCAGAAGTGACCAGGTTGCGTGCAGCATCCACATGGAAGTCACCCGCACGAGTCAAATAGGGCACTTCCTGGTCTTCACTCAGACGAACCAGAAAAAAACCATCTCCGTTAATCCGCAGGTCGGTTGGATTATTCGTAGTCATTGGACTGCCCGCCAGGTGTAATGTGTCAATGGAACCTACAGAGACGCCTAGACCAATTTGTTTGGCATTGACACCACCGTTTGTATCACCCGGAGCAGTTACGCCCGCAGTCGTTTGGCTCATAATGTCCTTGAACATCACTCGGCTTCCCTTAAATCCAACGGTATTTACGTTGGCAATATTATTACCAATGACATCTAGTTTGGTTTGAAAACCCCGCATCCCGGAAACGCCTGAGTACATTGATTTCAACATTTTACAAAATCCTCCCAGTCTTAATTTGGTTACCGCATCAGTCGGTTAGCGGCATTCCGGCTCCCGAGAAGGGCCAGCCGGTTAAGAAATAATTACAGCACTATCAATCTGAGTGAAGACGTTATCTTTCATACTTTCACTGTCCATGGCTGTAACTACGGTGCGATTTTTGACATTGACGATAAAAGCCATATCCTGCATCAAAATCAAAGACTCTTTGGCTCCTTTGGCAGCAGCCTTGTCCAGTGCCGAGCCAATCTGTTTCATCTGCTCTGATTTCAACTCAATACCACGCTGTTCCAACCGTTTAGCCGCATGATTACTGAGCTTCAGCAGATTACTTTCCAAAACTTCTGCGAAAGGTTTTGTAGGAGCGTTGGCAATCTCTCCCGTTTGGTTTTTTCGAAGAATCCCGGGAGTAACCCGTCCTGCATACAAGTGTCCAACAGTTATGCGATCACTCATATCGTTTGCTCACGATCTTCGACATTACCCGTCTCGTTAGTAGCTGCCGACGCATTGCCATCAGCACCATGTGCGCCACTTGAATTTTCAGCATTATTCTGTACATTCTGCACAGATGTTTCAGTACCGTCAGTCTGCTTTGCACGATTCACCTGAATAATCTCGTCCAGCTTGATCTCGTCCTTGCCTACCTTGGCATACTGCACACCATCTCGTACAATAATTGAGTCAACAATCCCTTGACGCAGTGTACCGTTGTCTGATTTATCTGCAGAAAGCCAGCTGATTTCCATGCCGATCATACCAGAGACAGCTCCAAGTGACTGATTCAACGTTTTTAACTGCGATGAAATATTCACCAGCTGTTCCACCGAACTGAACTGAGCCATTTGTGCAATGAACTCTTTATCTTCCATCGGTTGCATCGGGTCCTGATTCTGCAGCTGCGTAATTAAAATTTTGAGAAACTGATCCTTGCCCAGCTCTTTGGTTGCAGGATTCGTTGTTGCTTTGTTGGCAGCCGAGTAATTGGGCCAAACATTGTTCGTAGAAATAAATTCATTTGCCATAGATTCACCTCATTCCTGTTTAAGCCTCTGCACTAAATGAATCACGCTTCACATCGCTACCTTCCACTTGCTCGCTACGCCAGTTGCGCAATTCTTCTTGAAGACTTGCTGCGCTTACAGCTTCATCGGTCTGTTCAGCACGTTCACGGGAACGCCGTTGCTGCTGAGACTGACTTCCTTGTTGACGCCCGCCATCCTGATACATCTCTGATCCAAGTGAGCTGTTCTGGGTAACTTCAAGTCGTTCTACCTGAATTCCTTGAGATTGCAGCGATGAACGCAGCTGCATCATCTGTTGCTCCAGCATATCTTTAGCCATCACATGCTCCGTCATAAAGCGAGCAACCAATTGCCCGTTCTGCAACGTAATCTGTACATCCAATTTGCCCAAATGCTCAGGACGAAGGGAGATCGTAGCCTCGGAGAATCCTTTTTGCTGCACAATATCCAGCTTGTTTACTACAAACTGCGTCATCTCTTTAGCAAAAAGGGAGGCTTGCATTACAGGCTCAGCCGGTTTTCCTGCTGCTGTACCTGAGCTCCGTAAGGACAGCTCTCCAGCGGTTACGATAGCTGTATTATGAATCTGTGCCTCTGTCTGAACTGAATTCGCCTTATCATCCGTATTCACCGTTTGAACAGGCTGCTCTTTCATTGCACTGGACGCATTCAGGATTGATTTAAGCTCAGCCCAGCCCTTTTTACCATCCGTTTCAACACCCGCCTGCTTCAATTGAGCTTGCAGTTGTTCAAGCAGCTGCTTGAATTCAGGAGCAGCTTGCAAAAAAGAACGATCCGGTTTATGAACTTCTGCTGTAAGCTGAGTCAGCATATCCTGTAGGACAAAACGTATAGCAGCTGGATGTTGAGAGAGTTCCAAGGCGGGTGCAGACTTAACCGCATTAGCCTGGTCATCAGCATTATCATTTGTAGAACCTTGCTGCTTGTTGTTCGAATCCTTATTTAACAGGGTGTATAGCTGTTGAATTAACGTTTGAAGACCTGCGAGCAGGGCTGGGTCATTTTCCAAAGTTTCTTCCAAAGCATCCAGATCACCAAAAAGTTTCTTCAGCTTATCGCTAATATCCAGTTTGTCTGCATCGGCAAACAACGAACTCAACGTCTCACTTAGAGCAGAGTTTTCTCCTTCACTATCGGTTGCAAAAGTAAACACAAGCGGATTAGCCTTCTGGCTTGCCGCTCCATTTGCAGTATCTGTGCCTTCACCATTCCCACCTGCTCCAGCCAATGACATTGCCAGTGTCTGCAAAAACTCGCCACCAGAGGTAACGGCACCTTTGGAGTTAGGACCAGACACTTGAGTTGAACCCGCAGCTTTTGTAGTGGAAGCTGTGGAGTTCATCTGAAATACGAGTGACATTTTTTCACCTCCCTCCCCTACCGTTCACCATTACTTATTGCCCATCAACCGATTCAAAACTTTAGCGGTCTCTACCGAATCTTCCTTTGACATGTTTTCAAGCAGTTGTGAACGAGTTGCATCATTAACAGAATTTAGTATCGTAAGTGTTTTGTCTGGACTTATTTTGTATGTTTCCAGTAACAGCTTCGCTCCGCTGGATGCAGACATGGAAGCAAAGGTTTGGCTTAACTGGTTTTTGTCCAGATTTTTGCTGTTGGTCGATGTTGTTGCAGATGCGGTAGCTGTTTCCTTTTTCAGTCGGGATTGCAGTGCATCCAGGGCAAGATCGCCTGAAGGTTTCGCATCCTTCATCATCATCGTTACATCGGCTGCGGTTTTGGGGTCCATTTTCTCCAGCACCTTCGTGCGTGCCGTGGACTGCATCGCACTTAACATCTGCACCATTTCTTCATTCGTCATATTTTGCAAAATCGGTGCAGCTTTGCTTGGGCTCATATCAGCATACATTTTGGCTAAACTTTTAATTTGCTTCTGATAATCACTTTCCGCTTCTGGCTCTGTCGTCGCGGCCGTTTCAGCAGCCTTTTTGGCATCATCCAGTTTTTTTTGCAGATCAGCCGTTTTCTGTGTTTCGGCAGTTGCTGCAGCTTTGGCCGCTTTGATCTCTGCATCTTTGGCCGTAACTTGAGACTTCAGCTTTTCTATCGTCGCTTCGGCACTCTCAACCTGCTTTTCCGAGCTCTTTAGTTTTTCTTTCTCCGGGTCAAGCACCGGATCGGGCACCCAATTTTTCACAAAAGGTATTTTCTGGGCTAGTTCAAGTGCGTTATTTCGAATATCTACATTAAAAAGAGTAAGCAGAACACCTAGCAATACAACTGTAAATACAATCGGAATGGAAATCATGAGAAACTTTTCCCATCCACTCCCGGATTCTTTTTCGATATCAGTGTCTTTTACAGCCACCGTTTATTCCTCCTTCACGAGACAACTTCGCGTCCGGCTCACATATCAGTTCGCGCGTCCGGCTTTGGCAGCGAAGCGTACAGTAGCCATCTCGTCCAGATCGTTCTGTTCCCTGAGGAGCATCTCCTGCTGAAATCTGATTTTGGCCTTATCTCTCGCTCCAAGCCACACTTTTTCGTCTATTACTTTGCCATTCAGAAAGGTCTGATTCCGTTGCACATTCACCTGAGCATGCTTGACATCACTGCTCTTCCGTGAAATACATTCGTCCAGATGATATGCATAACGCTGCAGCTCCTGCAAACTGGACGCTGATGCACAACTCTCTGCAGAAGATTGAATGATGTCCATCAGACTGTTCCGATCATTAATTAGTTGCATCAGATGCTCTTCTTCTGTTTGCAATTTGCCAATGGCTGAAGATAACATCCACTCTGCCTGTGTCTTCTCATTGCTCTTCAGGTCAACAACCTTCTGGAAATGATATCGAAATTTCATCGTTTACCCATTCATCTCCTTGCGAACTCCAGAATCAACCGCTCCTGTACCTCACTTAACGTTGTCTTTTCATCAACCTTCTGCTTCGTAAACTCCCAAATATGATCAATCTGATCCATGGCCTCATCTATCGCGGCATTCGATCCACGCTGGTAAGCTCCGATGTTGATCAAATCCTCTGATTCCTTATACACAGCCATGAGACGTTTCATATTGTTTACCGCATCAATCTGTTCTTCAGGTGCAATGTCCTTCATGACACGACTGATGCTGGCAAGCACATCTATTGCAGGAAAATGACCCTTGTTCGCGATCGCACGATTTAACACAATGTGACCATCCAGTATCCCACGGACCGCATCTGCAATCGGTTCATTCATGTCATCCCCGTCGACTAGTACAGTATAAAATGCTGTAATTGAACCCGTTGGTCCTGTGCCTGCACGTTCCAGAAGTTTAGGCAGACTTGCAAATACCGAAGGAGTATAACCTCTCATTGCAGGCGGTTCGCCTACAGCCAAACCAACTTCCCTCTGCGCCATGGCGTAACGAGTTACCGAATCCATCATTAACATGACATTCATGCCCCGATCCCGGAAATATTCCGCAATCGTCGTTGCAATAACGGCCCCCTTGATTCGGATCAAGGCAGGCTGATCTGATGTTGCCACAATAACTACAGAACGCTCCAGACCTTCCGGACCCAGATCCCGCTCAATAAAATCCCGAACCTCACGCCCACGCTCTCCGACAAGTGCGATCACATTGACATCGGCTGCGGTATTCCGGGCAATCATACCCATTAATGTACTTTTACCAACACCCGAACCTGCAAAAATACCAACCCGCTGCCCTTTGCCTACTGTTAGCAAGCCGTCAATTGCTCGGACACCCACACTCATCGTTTCAAGGACACGCGGGCGGTCCATCGGATTTACGGGTGTATTCGAGGTAGAGTACATCGGCATTCTGGAAGGTAACAGCGAACCATCAAGCGGTTGTCCAAGTCCATCCAGAACCTTGCCGAGAAGCTCAGAGCCCACCTGCACTCCGAGAGGCTTCCCCGTCCCTACAACGTCACAGCCAGGTCCAATAGATTGAAGCTCTCCAAGCGGCATTAGCAGCACTTTGTTATCCCTGAACCCCACAACCTCAGCTTGAAGCGGCTTGGCAGATTTTCCAGGGTAGATGTAACAGACATCGCCGATGCTGGCATCAGGGCCTTCGGATTCCACCATCAGCCCTATCACCTGAGTCACTTTGCCGTTAATCCGAACAGGATCAAATTGCCTTAGGTGCTCCATATAACGCTGTGAACTAAGAACCTTCATGTTGATGTCTTCGCTCCTCATCCTCAAGTGCCAGGCGGATCAGCTCTTTTTTTATCTCGGCAAGCTGTGTATCAATCCGGGCGTCAACACTCCCGAAGGAAGAACGGATCACACATCCTTTATCCTTCACCGTTGCATCTGGTAGAATCTGCAACTCCGCTTGCGAATCAATGGAGAGAGCCAGTTCTTCCCGTGCAGCTTGTACAAAAGAAAACTGTTCAGGTGCTACACAAAGTGTAATCTGTCCCTGTTCTCTTTTTCTCGATAAACTCTGACGTATCAGTTCGAGTGTTTGATCAGGCTCTACCGTCAGTTGCTTGTCAATGACCTTCTCGGCAATGCCGCACGCCAGTTCAACAAGGAAGGGCTCTGCTTCCTGAATAATCTGTTCTTTGGCAACATACGCTTCCTGAAGCACCTCTTGTGCTTCTTTCATCATCTCTTCGATCTTCACCTGGAGCGCCTCTTCAGCTTGTGCTCGTCCTTCTTCAAACCCTTGCTGGAAACCTTGAGATCGCAGAGCCTCGGTCAGATGCTCATCCTGCTCTCGTTGTTCCTGCCACCAGCGTTCAATCTGTTCCCGGGCTTCCTGAAGCATTCGTTCTGCTTCTTCCGAAGCATCACGCACCTGCTTTTCTGCAAACTCCTTGGCATCCTCCAGCATCTCGGCAGTGAGACGTTCCGTCTCTTCATCCACTCGTGCACGAAGCACTTCTGCTTCGGAAACTGCAGCGCCATCCCCATCTAATCCGGACTCTTCATCACTACCATAGTAGTGATGATTTTCGAGCCTTTTATGGTCTTCGACAGGAACATACTGGAAAGATTTAATCAAATTAGACAATGATATCATCTCCTCCGCCACGTGCGATAATGATCTCACCGGCTTCTTCCAGTCTGCGGATTGTACCTACGATACGTGTCTGAGCTTCCTCCACATCACGCAACCGCACAGGTCCCATAAATTCCATCTCTTCCTTGAATGTTTCGGACATCCGTTTGGACATATTTCGGAACACCGCCTCCCGAACTTCCTCGCTTGCCACTTTGAGTGCAAGCTGCAGATCGGCATTGTCGATATCCCGGATAATACGTTGAATGGAACGATCGTCCACATTGACAATATCTTCGAAAACGAACATGCGTTTTTTGATTTCTTCTGCCAGCTCCGGATCCTGAATTTCGAGGGAATCCAAAATTGTACGTTCTGTCCCCCGATCGACGCCATTCAAAATCTGAACGATAGATTCAATACCACCCGCATTCGTGTAGTCCTGCGTTACTGTAGATGACAGCTTCTGCTCCAGTACACGCTCCACCTGTGAAATAACTTCCGGTGAAGTGCTGTCCATTACCGCTACTCTGCGAGCGACATCCGCTTGCTTCTCTTGAGGAAGAGAAGACAGAATAGCCGCGGCTTGTTCAAATTGCAAATAGGACAAGACCAGAGCGATCGTTTGCGGACTTTCATTCTGAATAAAGTTCAATATCTGGTTCGGATCTGCTTTACGCGCAAAATCAAACGGTCTGACTTGCAGTGTAGCGGTCAAACGATTAATAACTTCAAGCGCTTTGGTGGAGCCGAGCGCCTTCTCCAAAATTTCCTTGGCATAGTTGATACCGCCTTGAGAGATATACTCTTGTGCCAAACAAATCTGATGGAACTCGGACATAATGAGGTCTTTCTCCGAAGCATCCACCTTTCGCACATTGGCGATTTCCAAAGTTAGTTGCTCGATTTCCTCATCACGTAAATGCTTGAAGATTTGAGCTGACACTTCGGGACCTAATGTAATTAACAAAATTGCTGCTTTTTGTCTGCCAGTCAATGTTTGACTTCCTGCTTTTGCCAATGTGTTCACCTCTATTCGTCAGCCAGCCACGTACGCAGCAGATTGACGAATTCGTCCGGCTTTTTCTTCGCCAAACTCTCCAATTGTTTGCGCACTTGACTTTCGTTCGTCACACTGTCCAATGTTATGGACGGGAACTCTGTTGCAACTGGAAGCGGGATATCCTCTTCTTCCTCAATTTCATTTTGTTTACGACGACGACGCACTAACAAGATCACGACTGTAGCAATCAATGCTGCAATCAATGCTCCGCCACCCCACATCATTGCAGGTGTAAGCTGGAAGCCCTTATTGGTATCGGCAGCCGTTGCGAACCCTTGTGACATGACTGAAACTTTCTTAGTCAAATCTGCATCCGTTATTGTAGTTCCTGAATCTGCCAAAGACGCGCGGACGATGTTAACCAGAATGTTTTCAATCGCATCCTTAACCGGTTGCTGTAATTCAGTTTGTCCTGCAGGCGGTTCAACAGCGACGTTAATGGTTAAATCTTTTACAGTATATGGGCTTTGAACAATATCTCTGGCAATACGATTAACTTCATAGTTAATTGTACTGGAGGATTCCTCCGAATTTCCGTTGCTGTTCGTATCCGAGGAAGGATAACCCGGAACGTCCTGTTGACCGGTTCCTGCAACACCACCGGAAGGTGTAGCTCCTCCGGTATAGCTTTTTTGAATTTGTTGCACGCTGATCTCGATGCCCTTCATGTTCTCTTGATCGACAGGTGTAACCATGTTCTCTTTGCTGGTCACCTTATCAAAATTCAATTTGGAGGCTACGAGCACGTTAACTTTATCCTCACCCACGATCTGAGAAAGAAACTGTTTAACGTTGTTTCGCACATCACTTTCAAACTTTTTCTGTAAAGCCATATTTTCTTGAACTTCTGATGACAACCCGCCACTGCCACCACGAGCCGTCGGAATGAGCTCAGCCTCATCCGTATTGGTGATGGTGATATTTTCAATCGGCAGGTTTGGCACAGCCGTTTTAACCAAATTAAAGTATCCGTCTACAGCTGCTTGGTTCGGATGATAACCAGGTTTGAACTGCAATGCTACAGAGGCCGAAGCTTTGTCTTGTTCTTCGAGACCTGCAAAGATGTTATCTTTCGGCATGTTAACAAGCACTTTAGCATCCTGAATTCCCTGCATGCGCTCAAGTAACTTTTCAACTTCTCCGTTTAATGCATTGTTGTACTTCACATCAAACTCTTTGTCCGTCATGCCAATAGGCGATGAAGAACTTTCAAATGCTTTATAACCAAGTGAACCATTTTGAATGATACCTTGCGATCCGATATTCACTTTTGTCAGCGCTACATCTGTACTGGGCACAGAGATACTTTTTCCATCCGCGCTTAGTTTGTAAGGAATATTGGAAGAATTCAGATAGTTGATTACACCCGCTGAATCACTTGCATTTAAATCAGTGAACGCAACTTCATATTCTGTTTTGGATAACTGCATCGTCAGAACGACTGCTGCCAAAATCAGAAAAAGGAAGGTTGAAATAAATAATGTTTTTTGCTTCTTGCTAAAGCTGTTCCAGTACTGTGATGCCTTGTCCCTGTACTGGGCAATTCTCTCATTCACTCTGTCACCCCATCCGAAACTTTGCTTAGTCTGTCCTTACACAAGGCCTTAGCGTTCCATTGGCCTGCGTGAGGAGCAGCATCGCAGCTGCTTGTCGTAATGATCAGCGCTATTGCCTGCGCAAGTGTGTCTTATAATTGCGTGCGCATAATCTCCTGATATGCTTCAACCACTTTGTTTCGAACCTGAGAGGTCAGTTGCAGACTTAACAAGGCTTGTTCTGATGCAATCATCACCTGATCTACATTCGCCTTGCCGATTAAAAATTGATTAGACATTTCATGCGCTTGAGACTCCTGTGCAGCGACAGACCCCAGCGCATTTTGTAAATATGTACCGAAGCTCTGAATACTCTCGGCGGGTGTGGAAGGTTTATTTTCAACAGTGCTCTTCATCTGCAACTGCTGGGCGCCTTGAATGTTAAACATATTATTCTGAATCATGAATGTCCCTCCCCTTATCTCTTGGTTTCAATTGTTGTCGAAGGATGCAACAGATTAAGATCTTCCGATCTCCAAAGCTTTTTGAATCATCGCTTTGGTTGAATTCAGTGCTGTAACGTTAGCCTCGTAAGAACGTGAAGCCGAGATCATATCGACCATTTCTTTTGCAATATCCACATTCGGCATGTATACATAACCTTCTGCGTTTGCGTCAGGATGAGTCGGATCATAGACGGGCTTCAGTGGTGACGGATCCTCTTTGATCTCGGTTACTCTGACACCGTTCCCCGCTCCTCCACCCTGCATCTGATTTTGCAGCATCGTACTGAAGGACGATTTATTCGGCTCCATTACAACCATTTTCCTTTTGTAAGGAACTGCAACCCCGTTAACCACGCTCGCGCGCGTTGTTTCCGCGTTTGCAATGTTGGATGAGATGACGTCCATTCGTAACCGTTGAGCTGTTAGAGCTGAAGCACTGATTCCAAAACTGTTACTAATATTCAACGATGTTATCTCCCTTCTACGCCGATTCGCATCATTTTAATCTGTTCGTTTACTTGCTGGATATAAGCGTTGTAACGCAATTGATTGTCCGCCAGAAGGCTCATTTCTCGATCAATATCCACGTTATTCTGGTTGTTATTCATAGAAGTGGACTGGTCCATATTAACTACTGGCGTTGGTATGGAAGAGGAAGGACCTATGACAAAATGCCTTGGATCCGTTACTTTACCTTTGAGAACAGGCAGATCACCGTTCATCTGTTCCTTCAGCATTTCTTCAAAAGAAACGTCTGAGCGCTTGAAATACGGGGTATCGGCATTTGCGATGTTGTCAGCAATCGTTCGTTGTCTGATATTTGACGCATCGAGTGCACCTTGCAATCTTTTAAAGCTGATATCATTTAAAAGATTCACGATATCCCTCCTCTCTTTAGAATTTATGGAAAAAGATTGAATCTTTTTACGCGAAATCACTTATGTTTTTTCGACAAAAACATTCGTCTTTATGCGTTTTTCTAGGACTTTGGTAGAATTAACTCTGATGTTGTCGTATAACATAAGTTTCTTCGAGTTTGGGATATATTACAATAAGAAAAAAGCCCTATCTTTTCTGAAAGAGAGAGCTTTTTGTGTGTTTTCAGTAAATTATGAATTTTTTCGTAAATATTCAGTCCCAAATCAAAAATGTGTTAACAATGTTGAAAAACTAGCTTAAACATTTTTAAAATTATTGTGAAACTGTTAATCGCTGTTTCTCACAAGGTGAGACATAATCAGAGCTATTTTGGAAGCTTGACTATTTGTTATCTTTAGTATTTTTTACCGCCATATTAAGGTTTATAGCTACTAGAAAGCGTCTCTTATAAGAAGTTACTTCTGCATCACTTGATCATTCCTCGTCAAAAAATCATCTGAACCCCTTTTCTTCCTCAACACTTTCTTAACAATTACGTTTACTCTTTCTAATTTATATCTGGGAAACATTTAATGGTTGCTCACTTTTCTAAAAATCAACATATTGCGCATTTGTGCAATTTTTCCTCATACTTCACTTGTATAATAAATTCAAATAAAACATTTAAAATTCTTTTAATGGAAATACTTGGTTTTATTTTTATATGAATAACCTACCGGTCCTCTGTCCTTTGCCCTGATTAATCTGCGGCACAAGTCCTACTTTTCAGCCTTTTCAATATGTTACTTCTCTTATATCGGTGTTTTCGTAAGAAAGGTTTAGCTATTCATAAAAATAAAAAAAATGTCATCCGTGAGAGTTCACAGATGACATATAACATATCCGTTCTAATACATGCTCATTAACTAGCTTTACATTAAAACTTATAGGTCAACCCAAGCATAATAACTTGCCTTAACCCCTTACAAAAGAGACGGCTACAGAATATATTGGCTCAGATCGCGATCAGTTGCGATATCATTTAATTTCTCACGTACATACTCTGGTGTAATCACCATATGCTCAAGCGTGAGCTCAGGAGCTTCAAAGGACAGATCCTCCAGAAGTTTCTCTAAAATGGTATGCAACCGGCGAGCACCTATATTTTCTGTATTCTGGTTAACGGATTCTGCCAACTTCGCAATCTCGCGAATCGCTTCATCGGAGAACTCGATCTCGATGTTCTCTGTGCGCAGCAAATCCACATACTGCTTCGTTAATGCATTCTGAGGTTCGGTCAAAATAGACACAAACTCATCCAGTGAAAGGCTATTAAGCTCTACCCGAATCGGGAAACGCCCCTGGAGCTCAGGAATCAGATCCGAAGGTTTGGCTACATGGAACGCACCGGCAGCCATAAACAGAATATAATCCGTTTTGACCGGACCATACTTGGTCATCACCGTCGAACCTTCTACGATGGGAAGAATATCACGCTGTACCCCCTCACGAGATACATCAGGGCCACTTCCACGTCCCTGACTCGCTACTTTATCAATCTCATCTATAAAAATAATGCCTGTCTGCTCTGCACGTCTTATGGACTCCTGAGTTACATCATCCATATCAATCAATTTACTTGCTTCTTCCTGAATCAGCACTTTACGCGCTTCCTTAATCGCCAGTTTACGCTTCTTCGTACGACGCGGCAGCAAGCTGCCAAACATCTCCTGCATGTTCATACCCATCTGATCATTGCCTTGACCAGCAAACATATCCATCATGTTTGGCGTATTATCCTCTACATCAATCTCAATGATGTCATCTTCCAGTTTACCCGACAACAGATCAAATCTGATTTTGCGACGGCGCTCTGCCACCCCTGTATCAGGTTCTGGCTCGTCTTGCTCATTCGAAGCATTACCTGCATTGTTGTTGCCAAAAATCATTTCAAACGGGTTACGCTGATTTTTGGACTTGGACTGAGACGGAGCCAGAATATGTACAATGCGCTCGTTCGCCGCTTCCTCTGCCTTGTCCTTCACCTTTTCTGTACGCTCAAGCTTCACCATACGCAGTGATGTTTCAATCAGGTCGCGGACCATGGATTCCACATCACGTCCTACATATCCTACCTCTGTGAACTTGGTAGCCTCCACTTTGACAAATGGTGCTCCCACCAGCTTGGCAAGACGGCGTGCAATCTCTGTTTTACCAACGCCTGTAGGTCCAATCATCAGTATATTTTTAGGTACAATGTCATCCTGTGTGTGCTCTGGCAAAAGACTGCGTCGATAACGATTACGAAGGGCTACTGCCACTGATTTTTTCGCCTGTTTCTGGCCTACGATATACTTATCCAGTTCGGCAACAATTTGTCTTGGCGTTAAGGCTTGAGTATTCATACGCTTCCCTCCTGCATGTATGTTAAAGTTCGTAAACTACAAGAACAAAGAATCTCCTTAACGTAAGCCAGAGCAGATGCAGCATCTTGCCCCTTTACGGGAGATTTCTTTGTTTTTCTACAATTCTTCCACAATAATATTACTGTTCGTATATACACATAGCTCTGAAGCCACCTGAAGGGATTCGCGTGCGATGTCCTTCGCTTCCATCTGCACAGCGTTACGTTTCAACGCCCGCGCAGCAGACAGCGCAAAATTACCACCTGAACCGATCGCGATGATATCATCATCCGGTTCAATAATCTCGCCTCCGCCTGAAATAAGCAGCATGCCCGTTTTATCCATGACGATCAGCAGTGCCTCAAGCTTACGCAGAATACGGTCCTGCCGCCAGTCTTTCGCTAGTTCTACCGCAGCCCGTTGCAAATTACCGTGATGCTCTTCAAGCTTACCCTCGAATTTTTCAAACAATGTAATTGCATCGGCCACAGAACCTGCGAATCCGGCAACAACCTGTCCGCGGTATAAACGTCTTACCTTTTTGGCTGTATTTTTCATTACAACGCTCTGGCCCATCGTTACCTGACCATCGCCTGCAATCGCCGCCTTGCCATTATGACGGACAGCACAGATCGTTGTCGCATGAAATGACATATCCATGAAATCTGCCTCCCCACGAATAATTTATACGCGTTCTGGAACGGTTAGACCTTCGGAAGCAGCAAACCGGGCGATCCCATCCAGGGCACGCTTGGCAAGTGCTTCATTTTTTTCTTTTTTGTTTCGAATTTTAGTTTCCAGTTTCGGAAGCAAGCCAAAGTTTGCGTTCATCGGCTGGAAGTGCTTGAAGTCGGCTGTTGTAATATATTGAGCCATGCTTCCTAGCGTAGTTTCTACTGGCAGTACGACGAGTTCCTGACCCAGTACCGCTTTGGCCGCGTTCATACCGGCAATCAGACCGGATGCCGCAGACTCCACATACCCTTCCACTCCTGTCATCTGGCCTGCAAAGAACAGATTCGGACGCTCTTTGAACTGGTATGTTGGACGAAGCAGCTTCGGTGAGTTAATAAACGTATTACGATGCATCACACCGTAACGTACAAACTCTGCATTCTCAAGACCTGGGATCAGAGAGAATACCCGTTTTTGTTCTCCCCATTTCAGATGGGTCTGGAAACCAACCAGATTGTAGAGTGTGCCAGCCGCGTTGTCTTGTCTGAGCTGTACTACAGCATGCGGCAATTCACCTGTATGCGGGTTAACCAGCCCTACTGGCTTCATAGGACCAAACAAGGCGGTTTGTTTACCACGCTTCATCATGACTTCGATCGGCATGCAGCCTTCGAAATAAATTTCTTTCTCAAACTCTTTAAGCTGGGCAACCTCGGCGTTAATAAGCGCTTCGTAGAAGATGTCGAACTCTTCCTCCGTCATCGGACAGTTCAGATAAGCGGCTTCTCCTTTATCATAACGGGAGGCCAGATATACCTTGTTCATATCAATTGAATCTTTTTCAATAATCGGTGCTGCTGCATCATAAAAATAGAAATATTCCTCACCCATCAGTGCCTTGATTTGCTCAGACAACGCTGGCGAAGTAAGCGGCCCTGTAGCTACAACGACAATACCGTCTTCAGGCAAAGCCGTGAGCTCTTCATTCACCACTTCGATAAGCGGATGCCGATGCAGCGTGGATGTAATTTCACCCGAGAAGCCATCCCGATCCACCGCCAAAGCACCGCCTGCTGGAACAGCATGCCGATCAGCAGCGCCAAGAACCAGAGAGTTCAGCATTCTCATTTCTTCTTTCAAAACACCTACTGCATTCGCAAGGCCATTGGCACGTAGCGAATTGCTGCAGACCAGTTCGGCAAATTTATCGGTATGATGAGCCGGCGTCTTGACAACCGGTCTCATCTCATATAGCTTAACTCGCACACCACGGCTGGCAATCTGCCATGCTGCTTCTGATCCAGCCAGTCCAGCACCAATCACCGTTACTTGTTGTTCACTTATCAAAATCGTTTACCCCCATAATATGCTAATCCGTTGATTCATCTTCCGTTTCTTCCACCGGCTCCTGATGATCACATGAAGTACATTGTAATCTGGTTCCTTTTTTGTTTCGTTTCTCGATCATTAAAGATCCACAGCTAGGGCAAGGCTTGGCCGAAGGTTTATCCCAGGATACGAAATCACATTCAGGATACTTGTCACATCCATAGAATATACGTCCTTTTTTACTCCGACGTTCCACAACATGCCCTTCTTTACATTTGGGGCAGGTTACTCCGATATCCTTGATGATCGGTTTGGTATTACGACATTCTGGAAAACCTGAGCAGGCAAGAAACTTTCCGAAACGCCCCAGCTTGTAAACAAGCGGCTTGCCGCACTTCTCACAGATTTCATCGGATACCTCGTCCTCAATCTCGATCTCTTTCATTTCTTCCTCGGCAAACTCCAGCCGCTTTTCGAAAGATTCATAGAATTCAGCCAGAACTTTTACCCAGTCTTCGGAGCCTTCCTCTACATGGTCGAGATCACCTTCCATGTTTGCGGTAAACTCAACATTCAATATTTCCGGGAAAAACTCTTCCATCTGCTCGATGACAAGCTCTCCGAGTTCGGTTGGCATAAACTTCTTTTCTTCGATAGCCACATATCCGCGTTTCTGAATAGTCTCCAGTGTTGGCGCATATGTACTTGGTCTGCCTATGCCCAGCTCCTCCAGCGTTTTAACAAGTCTTGCCTCTGTATAACGCGGCGGTGGCTGCGTAAAATGCTGCTTCGGCTCAATTCCCTGCTGATCAAGCACATCTCCGCTTTTTAATGGAGGCAGTAAGCGATCTTCCTCGGTAGTACCATCGTCATTACCTTCAACATACACCTTCATAAAGCCCTGAAAGCGGACTTTGGAACCCGCCGCCCGGAAAATGGTATCTCCTGCAGCGATATCTACCGAAAGTGTATCCAGAATAGCCGAGGACATCTGACTTGCTACAAAGCGTTCCCAAATAAGTTTGTACAATCGGAACTGATCACGACTCATAAAGGATTTAATCGAATCCGGGTCACGCAATACAGAGGTTGGTCTGACCGCTTCGTGTGCGTCCTGAGCATTGGAAGCTTTTTTGGAATAATTGCGCGGGCTTTCCGGTGCAAAAGCTTCTCCATATTTACCAGTGATATATTCCTTCGCTTCTTCCTGAGCAGAAGCTGCAATACGTGTCGAGTCAGTACGCATATACGTGATCAGACCAACTGTGCCCTCTTTACCAAGGTCTACACCCTCATAGAGCTGCTGTGCAACCGACATCGTTTTGGAAGCCCGGAAGTTCAGTTTACGCGCCGCTTCCTGTTGCAGGGAGCTCGTTGTAAAGGGAGCCGAAGGATTACGCGTACGCTCCTTTTCTTTCACTTCCTTGATCGTAAAGTCAGCGCCCTCAATCTGTTTGAGAATGGCCTGTACTTCCGCTTCACTGCCCAGCTCTGTTTTCGTACCGTTTAATTTATGGAACTTCGCTTCAAACGGATTACCATCTGCACTGAGTTTAGCAGTGATGCTCCAGTATTCTTCCGGCTCGAACTCATCAATCTCGTTCTCACGATCCAGAATAATTTTGACCGCAACGGATTGAACCCGCCCTGCGGAAAGGCCTTTTTTGACTTTCTTCCATAATAGTGGACTGATCTTGTAGCCCACAAGCCGGTCGAGAATACGTCTGGCTTGCTGTGCATTGACGAGGTCCATATTAATTTTGCGCGGCGTTTTGAATGCGTCCTTAACTGCCTGCTTCGTAATTTCATTAAATACAACCCGGCAGTCGGCCGTGTCATCCAGTTCAAGCGCATGTGCCAGATGCCAGGCAATCGCTTCTCCCTCACGATCGGGGTCGGCTGCGAGATATACTTTTTTGACTTTTTTGCGCGCATCCTTGAGTTCCTTCAATACTGAACCTTTACCGCGGATCGTAATATATTTCGGATTAAAATCGTTCTCTACCTCAACGCCGATCTGACTTTTTGGCAAATCGCGAACATGTCCCATTGAAGCTTTCACGATGAACTTGCTGCCTAAGTATTTGCCAATCGTCTTCGCCTTTGAGGGCGACTCCACGATTACGAGTGCATCCGCCATAGGTCCATCCTCCTCCCAGTCATGAAACTGTTTCTTGCCATATAAGTTGAACTTTGGATTTACACGTGACACTCCGATGACAAAGCTACCTTCGAATATGAGTGTAAATGATGTTTCAACTTATATAGTTCATGTACTTTCATTTTCATATTTTATATATTCCACATACTGCACAGGTTGCAGCATCGTCATACCCTTGCATATTTGGTTCCAGGTAATTGGCTAATCTGCTTTTTTATGATTAAAGATAACAGAACTGAATGTAAATGTCCAAAATCCCAGCCTAACTGCTCAATCAGTTGATCAAAGGATTGCTCTTCCTGCTCAAGTAAAACGATAATCCGCTGTTCATCTACAGACAGCTGTACTTTCGTAAACAGCCCTTGTTCTGCATGCCCCTGCATTTCTGCCGAACGTCCTCTATTGTAAGGAAGTTGTTCGGTATTTGGCAAGTCCAAACGATACTCTTCCAACAAATCCGCTGCACAAGTGACCAGTTTTGCCCCCTGACGAATCAAATTATGTGCCCCGCGGCTCTTCGGAGAAGTAATGGGTCCAGGAACAGCAAATACATCTCTGCCTGCCTCAAGCGCCGCATCCGCGGTAATCAGTGAACCGCTGCGTATATCCGCTTCAACAACAAGTGTACCCAGTGTGATGCCGGCTATGATTCGGTTTCGCTCGGGAAACAACCCCTGCCGTGCTCTCGTCCCGAGTGGGTATTCCGACAAAAGCAGGCCCGTTTCGGCAATTTGCTCCGCAAGGCTTGTATTCTCGGGAGGATATATATAGTCCATTCCCGTACCAAAGACGGCAATCGTTTTGCCTCCTTCTCGTACAACAGTCTCATGGCACACACGGTCAATTCCTCTCGCTAGACCGCTGACAATGGTTAGTCCAGCTTGACATAATTGTGATGCAAGCTTCTCACCTACCTTGCGTCCATAAACGGTAGGCATTCTAGTTCCGACCATTGCAATCGCAGGAGAATGCAGCAACTGGGAATCCCCCCTGGCATACATTATCCAGGGAGGCTGAACGGTTTCCTTCATTAATATAGGATAATTGGAATCCAGATAAGTTATAACCTCGATGCCGCGATTATAAACCTGCTCTCTTCTATATTCAATCCAGCCAGTATTAAAATCTTTGACCAGCCGAGCTGCCTGATCTTTTCTCAATCCAGCTGCAATCCAATCTGCTTCTTCATAATCGAACAGTTCCGTCAGTGACTGTGAACCTGACATCAATTTGGAGATGCTTTTTCTTCCGATGCCTTCCATTTCATGCAGTCCGAACAAAATCCAGCGTTCTTCCATCTCGTTTACCTCCCGTGATGAGAGAAAAACTCTCTCATATTGTGTGATAAGTTTCGAAAAATTGCAAGCGTTTACACTTTTTTTATCCTTACAGCCAGGATTACTTCTTCAAAAAAACGCAAAAAAAGCAACCCTTCGTCCTGTAGTAAGGACAAAAGGTTGCTTACCTTTACCGTCTCCTGAATCAAGGGCTGCAGAAATTAAACATTTCCAAGCCGTTCCTTCTATTATAACGGAATAGGATTAATGTGTCGTGCACAGATTCAAAATGCCGCGTTCCTCAAGCACACTTACCAAAGTAGAGCCCATTTCGGCTGGTGTTGGAGCAACTTTGATGCCACATGACTCAAGCTTCGCAATTTTCTCTTTGGCTGTACCTTTACCACCAGAGATAATCGCTCCCGCGTGACCCATACGTTTACCCGGAGGCGCTGTAACACCACCAATGAATCCAACCACCGGTTTCGTCATATTGGCCGCTACCCATTCGGCTGCATCCTCTTCCGCTGTACCACCGATCTCACCAATCATGATTACAGCATGCGTTTGAGGATCTTCATTAAAGCGTTTCAGGATGTCGATGAACTCGGAGCCTTTAACAGGGTCTCCGCCTATCCCTACCGCAGAAGACTGACCGATGCCACGAGTTGTAAGCTGATGAACAGCCTCGTACGTCAGTGTTCCCGAACGGGAAACAACACCAACGTGTCCTGGCATGTGGATGTATCCAGGCATGATCCCGATCTTGCACTCGCCTGGTGTAATAACACCTGGACAGTTAGGACCGATCAATACTGTATTTTTCCCTTCCATGAAACGGTCCACTTTGACCATATCAAGAACAGGAATACCTTCGGTAATACAGATGACAAGATCGAGCTCTGCGTCAACAGCCTCCATAATGGAATCCGCCGCAAATGCGGGAGGAACATAAATGACGCTCGCTGTTGCGCCAGTAGCTTCCTTCGCTTCCTGCACCGTATTGAATACCGGCAGGCTGACTACTGAACCGTCTTCCAGCGTGATGTCAACATTAGTTCCGCCTTTACCCGGCGTAACACCGCCTACCATCTGGGTTCCATAGTCCAATGCGCCCTTCGTGTGGAACATTCCCGTTGAACCCGTAATGCCTTGCGTAATGACTTTTGTATTTTTATCAATCAAAATACTCACGTTGCTTCACATCCTTACGGTTATTTTTCAATTCCCGGACAGCTCCGGTACGAAGGAATGAACTTATTTTACGAGGGCAACAATTTTTTGTGCACCATCGGCCATGGAATCAGCTGGAACGATATTCAGGCCGGATTCGCCCAGAATACGTTTACCCAGTTCCACGTTAGTTCCTTCAAGACGAACAACCAGCGGTTTGGTCAGACCAAGCTGCTTCGCAGCTTCAACTACACCGTTGGCAATGACATCACAACGCATGATACCACCGAAGATGTTAACAAAGATACCGGCTACTTTGGCATCAGACAAAATAATCTTGAATGCTTCCGTAACTTTCTCTGTGGTCGCACCGCCCCCAACATCAAGGAAGTTGGCAGGGTCGCCGCCATAATATTTGATGATGTCCATCGTCGCCATCGCAAGTCCTGCACCATTAACCATACAGCCAATGTTGCCGTCAAGCGCTATGTAGCTGAGGTCATATTTGGATGCTTCGATTTCCTTTTCATCTTCCTCGTCCAGATCACGAAGCTCTTGAATATCCTTGTGACGGAAGAGAGCATTGGAGTCAAAATTCAGCTTGGCATCCAGTGCGATAACGTTTCCATCTCCGGTAACAACCAGCGGGTTGATCTCGGCGATCGAGCAATCTTTTTCAACAAATGCCGTGTACAGCGCCAGCATAAACTTCACAGCTTTATTCACGAGTTCATTCGGAATTTTGATGCTGTAAGCAAGCTTGCGTGCCTGGAACACTTGCAACCCGATTGCAGGGTCAATAACCTCTTTGAAAATTTTCTCAGGTGTAGCTTCAGCTACTTCTTCAATCTCCGTACCGCCTTCTTCAGAAGCCATCATGACTACACGACCTGTAGCACGATCAACTACAACACCCACGTAATACTCTTTGCGGATATCGCAGCCCTCTTCAATGAGAAGACGTTTCACTTCTTTACCTTCTGGTCCTGTCTGATGGGTTACTAATACTTTGCCCAAAATTTCGGATGCATAGGCACGAACTTCCTCTAAGCTCTTTGCCACTTTCACGCCGCCGGCTTTACCCCGACCCCCTGCGTGAATTTGCGCTTTAACTACAGTCACCGGACTGCCCAGTGCCTCTGCGGCCGCAACCGCTTCATCGACTGTATAAGCAACCTTTCCATTTGGAACGGTAACTCCATACTGTTTCAGTACTTCTTTTCCTTGATATTCATGGATATTCATTCTCGAATCCTCCTATCAACATGACTGCAACAAGGCGGGTTGGTAGACGAACAAAAGACAAATGTTGACTATTTTCACTTAAACCCAATTCATTGTAACATGTTTTTAAAACGCTTTCCTTAAAAAATTAATGGTTAATAGACAGCTTTTTGATATGGATATGATCCCTTTTTGTGAATGCTTGGATATATATGGAAAAAAAACCTTAGCTGGAATAGCTAAGGTTCAGTGTGAATAACAGCTTAACATTTTATTTTTTCGCTGCATTTGTATTAGTCTCGTGCACTTTATGCAACAGGCCCTTGAACTGACCAAGCAATGCTTCAAACTCTGTACTGTTCAGGCAAGCATCTCCCTGAATGGCATCCGGGATGTTAAGAGCTTTATTTTTAAGTTCACGTCCTGCATCAGTCAATGTAATTAATACTTTGCGTTCGTCTTGTGCGGAACGCTCCCGATGGATGAATCCGGCTGCCTGCAAACGCTTCAGAAGAGGGGTGAGTGTGCCTGAATCGAGATATAAAGCCTCACCTATCTCTTTCACTGTGCATTCCTGGCGTTCCCACAATACCATTAGAACCAGATACTGGGAATATGTTACCCCCAATACCTCCAGATAAGGCTGGTACAGCTTGGTAATCTCACGTGAGCATGCGTATATGGCAAAGCATAATTGATTATCCAGCTTCAAACGATCTGTCTGCATGTTGTCTGTCTCACCTGCCTAATGTACATTAAATTGCTTGAATTGATCCAAGGCTATCCTCACTGCTTTCCATATAACTTACAGTGATTCAGGTTCCTTGGTTCTATCTTATCACAAAATAGATAAAAAGAAGAATAATTGAGCACAAATTATTTTATAAACCTATTAAATCATCATAAATTAAGTTGCATACAATGTAATCAAGGGGACTAAATATGCTGACGGGTTGACGCTCTGATCGCTTTTCTATAAAATGCAATTAGAAGCTGAGGAAGCACCTTAATTCGAAGAACAGCCCGCATGCGGGGCTGACTAACCGAGTGAGGTGTTTCTTTGTTATGTACGGAAAGTTATATAGCGCGTGTCTCTATGGCATTGACGGTGTATTGATTGAGGTGGAAACGGATCTCTCCAATGGTTTACCTATGACCTCCATCATCGGGCTTCCTGATTCAGCGATCCGTGAAGCTGTTGAACGAGTCCGTGCTGCGATTAAAAACTGCGGATACCAGTATCCTTTACAGCGCATTACGATTAATCTGGCTCCCGCTGACCTGCGCAAGGAAGGCTCTTCCTTCGACCTCGCCATTGCTATCGCTCTGCTTACAACCAGTGGTCAGCTTATACTGCCTCCAGAGGAGCGCACTTTGGTGCTCGGAGAACTCGCACTGGACGGCTCAATTCGAGCTGTGCCTGGCGTTTTATCCATGGTTGATCTGGCCAAAAGACAAGGCTTCACTTCGGTTCTATTACCTTCCGATAATGTGCAGGAGGCTCGCCTCATTCGCGGAATCGCAATCCACGGTCTGCGTCATCTGAAGGAACTGACACCTGACTTAACAAATCGTTCTGACCCTTCCCCAAACGATGTAACCCACACAATGAGGGGAACAACCAATGCCGGCCCGACCATCTTGAAAAATTATGATCATCTGCGCCGCTGCCGGAATGACAGTACACAACGGGATCAAGGCAAGACAGCTTCTCCGTTGTCTTATGAAGACTATAGCGATGTCCTGGGGCAGCATCATGTCAAGCGTGCCTTAATGATCGCCGCTGCCGGAATGCATAACATTATGCTGGTGGGTCCGCCTGGAACCGGTAAAACGATGTTAATCAAACGACTGCCGACCATTTTACCACCTCTGTCGGAAGCTGAAGCGCTTGAAGTAACCAAAGTGTTAAGTGCAGCCGGACAGCTGAAAGAAGCGCCACAGGGACTGATTACAGCCAGACCGTTCCGCTCGCCCCATCATACGATATCGGCGTCCGGCCTGATTGGAGGCGGGGGTATTCCGAAGCCGGGCGAAGTCAGTCTCGCTCATCGCGGAATATTATTTCTGGATGAGTTGCCCGAATTTCAGCGTCAGGTGCTGGAGGTTCTCAGACAACCACTGGAGGATCAGGCGGTAACGATTAGTCGTGCAAGAGCCGCGTTCACGTTTCCTGCACAGTTCATGCTTGCCAGCTCTATGAATCCCTGTCCCTGCGGATATTTATCAGTCCATGCCGAGGATCAGCGCTGCATCTGCACCCCTGCTCGTGTAGCCGCATACCGTGCCAGAATTTCGGGTCCACTGCTTGATCGTATAGACCTGCAGATCGAGGGTCCTCCACCAGGAGATTGGCGCAAGTCGGGAGTCTCCCCTTCCTCCGCAGACATGCAAAACAAAGTAATTACAGCCCATGCTATTCAGGCCAAACGTTACGCGAACCATCCGGTTCGCTGGAACAGTCAGCTCTCGGGCACCTTTTTGCGAAAAACGATTCACCTGCCTCCTTCAGCGGAGCTGCTGTTAGACGAAACGTTGAACACCCTTCAACTAAGCATGCGTGCACGTGATCGAATTATGAAGATGGCTCAGACGATCGCAGATCTGGATCATGAAGGCATTATTCAAACAGCTCATGTTGCGGAAGCGATCCAGTACCGACAGTTAGACCTGAATATATTTTAATGCTGCGGGATCTAACGTAACGAAACCTAAAAGGCCGTATGAGAGCTCTCCATGTCTGTTTCATGAAGAGTCTGATACGGCCTTTAAAAAGCTCACCTATGATTCCTGTTATATTGTCGGTAAAAGTGGCTGTTATTCAAACAATGTTAGCTTATCCTTGGCAGGCGTGCGCTCTTTCGAGGATGGAATCACGTCGGGATATCCTATATAGAGCATACCTATAATTTTCTCTCCAGCCTTGATGCCGAGCTCCTTACGGAATTTGGGTGCATACAGAAATGGCTTTGTTACCCAAAACGTGCCAATCTCCTCACTCCAGGCTGCGAGCATAAAGTTCTGAACCAGCGCGCTGGCCGCTGCAAAATCCTCATCCCAGATCGCTTGTCTCGGGTCCTCCTCCATCACAACAAGCATAATGGAGGGTACCTGAAGCACGTTGGCCGAAAACTTGTTATCTTCGCCCATCTCGGCTTCAATGGCCTCTGCGAGTTTTTTACGTCCTTTGCCACTAAACAGTACAAATCTCCATGGCTCGCGCAATTTATGGTTGGGCGCCCACACTGCTGTATCCAGCAAATCTATAATCTGCTCCGTTGGAACAGCCTCTTTTTTAAACTTTTTGACGGTTCGGCGACTCTGGATCGCATGCCGGACTGCATTGCCTGTGTTTGTCGTTTTACTCATGGGTCATGCCTCCCTCTCCACATCATACTTGCAGGTTACAACCTCCATTATACACGCTTCTGCTGCTGAGATTCAAAACGACCCGATAATCAGACCTGCATCGGCTGATCCTCTTGGCTCCCTGTGCTCTCACACTAATTATAATGCACCGCTCGCAACATATAGAGCCCGTTAACAAGTGGCATGCTCCCTGCACTGTCGACGCAGCTACAACATCCCTATAACAAATAAAGGACAGAAAAACCTGAAGAAAACGAAGCCTTTGCTCTGAAGGCTGTCTGCACGAAAGCCGCATCGCAGTGTAGGTCTATCACCTGACTTCCCGCCTTTGCAAACAGGCAGCAAATACAGATGATTATCGTTATTCTCCAGGCTGTTCTACCATCGACATGTCCATCTAAAGCATGCTTGGATCGACTAATATCGTTTAATTATCGAAGCTTAAAGGTTTAAAAGGCATTCTCCACATGATTGACAGATATGATCTCACCCGTAGAACGCATCGTAACAGCTATGACATCAAAGCGAATCTGACAAGCATGCTCTCCAGTCATTTGTATGTAAACGGCAGCGGTGGAGCGCACCTGCTGCATTTTGCGCTGATCAACAGACTCCTGCGCAGTCCCGAATACAGCCTGTGAACTACGACTTCGAACTTCGACAAAAATCAGCAAATCCCCGTGAGATGCGATAATATCCACTTCTCCGCTACGACAGCGCCAGTTTCGTTGAAGAATCTGATATTGTCGCTGCTCTAACCAGCGGCAGGCCTCTTCTTCTCCAATTCGCCCCTTCTGTTGACGATTCAGCTTGCCATTCGACTTTCGACCCGATCCGGAGTCTACCATGTCTCTTCCTCATCAAGGCCAGAGGCAAGCCGATCTGCCCGGTACACGTAGGTCAGCACCTCAGCGACCAGCTGGTACAGTTCTGCTGGAATCTGTTCATCCAGATTCAGCTTGGAGAGCACCTCCACCAGTGCTGCATCCTCCTGCACAGGGACTCCATTTTCCTTGGCTTTATCCAGAATAGCTTCAGCTACTTTACCGCGGCCTTTGGCCACAACAATTGGCGCTTCATTTTCTCCGGGAACATATTTTAAGGCCACTGCTTTTTTGGATAATACATCCGGCTGTGGTAACTCCTCTTTCATACTTTAAAATCCACCCCTTTATATCGCTCAGGGCTGTAGTCTGTTGCACTCACCTTTCGCTCTGCTCCAGCCGCCTGCCCTGCGGGCCAAGGCTCTGCCCTGAAGGTCAGCAACTGGTACCCCAGCTTGTCAAGTGATTGATGAATCATCTCACGACCACTCTCCAGCAGGGCTCCCATCCCCTCATTATCATTAAGCACACGCAGACTGACAATGTTATTCACCACATGCACATCCACCAGCGTATGTCCCAGGCTCTTCATGTCCAGATCAAACAGCAAGCGGCAATTAGCCGCATCCAGCTCACCGCGCTGACCACGTCGCGACTGGATCTGCACCGAGGCCGTCTGCTCTCCATCCGGACCCGTGATGGGGATAAACCAGTGCATTTGTGCAAACGTTGCACCGCGATCAGTCGTAAGCAATAGCTGCTGCCCTGTCAGATATTGCACCGTTTGGGCGGCGGCATCTTTCAGTGCCGCCGGGGCACTGTCGCTGCTGGCAAGCTGCAGCAGCAAGCCCTTGAGCGAGTCCGCATTCGCCGGACTCGCTGCGTCCCCCACGCGCGGCTGCATCGCCGCGCCGTGAACGGCCTGCTGCTCGTGCTCCGCACCGAGCAGCTTTAGCACGCGCCCCACCCACGGGTCTCCCCCGTGGGTGACAGGCGCGTTCGCCGCCGCACCCGCAGGTGCGGCGGCAGGCAAGGGCTGCGGCGAGCCTGCGGCAGCCGCAGCCACCTGGCCGCCCTGCTGCGCAGCAGGGGCGGCCTGAGCTGCCGCGCCAGGCTGTGCCGGGGCGGCAGCGGACGCGCTGCGCAGCGCGTCCAGCAGCGCCAGCAGCTTCGGCGCCAGCTGCGCTGGCGTAGGCGCCGCTGGCGCGGCCTGGCCTGCTGCGGACTGTGGCCCCGCAGCAGCAGGCGTGTTTTCGCGGCCGTTTGCACGCACGGCCGCGTCTTCGGGCTGGCCGACACTTCCACGGCCAGCACCCGTTTCCGCCGCCCCCGGAGCTCCCGGGCGGCTGCCACTTATGCCCGCGTCCGTAGCTCGCGGGCTCTCACCGGGTATTCCGCTACCCGCCGGAATACCTGCACTGCCTCTGCCAGCCGCTTCAGCCTGACTGCCAGCCGCTTTTGCGCCAGCCTCAGGACTGGCCTGCGCCTGACTCGTCTGCTGCGGCATGCTGCCCTTAGACGTCTGATTCACATCATCAGCGACTACTTCCGCACCACTCGCCGCTGCTGCAGCATTAGCGGCCTGCATAGTCTGAGCCTGCTGCTGGGATGGCAAAGCAGATGCCGCTGGCATTCCCGCCACCGGACGATTCACAAGGGCCGCCGCTGTAGCTGTATCCCCATCTGGCTGAACTTGCTGTGCAGCAGTGCCCTGCTGTGCTGTCACAATCCCCGGTTTCGCATTGGTCGCTGCCTCGCCTCCCGGAACCGGTTTACCTGTTGTCTGAGATATCAGCGACTCCAACTGATCCGCTAACCCGCTCAGCAGCTGATGTAACGGAGGCCCAAATACAGTCTGATGTAATCCTTTTACTGTCTCTGCTGTCACAGGAAGTCCGCGCTGAAAAGCAATACCCGTTGCCTGTACCCACTCCTCCACAGGCACTTGTGCAGGCTTGGCTGCCATCATCGTTTGTACCATCGCTACATTATCCTTGGTCAAAGGCAGACCGCTACGCTGCATCGCCAGCAGCAATTCCCGATTGTCCTTCGTATCAGTCAGGCCAACCTCCTGCATCAAATTGTTCAATGAAGCCTGCGGCAGCTCTGTTAGAGAACCTCCAACCGGCTTCATAACGGTCACGCCGTTCTCACCTGGAGGCTGCACCTGCAGCAGTGTCGTTTCACCCGGACGGAGCGGCGTCTCCAGTTTGGCACGTACCTGCACGCCTTGAATTTGCAGCACCGCCTCGCCTCCATCATCCGATACACTAACAACGGAGCCACGAACAACCTGACCTTCCTTTAATTCGAGCGGCCTCGCATTTCCTGGTTTGCCATCCCCAATCAAACCACGAATCATAGAGCTAATATTCAACTCTCTGCCCCTCCTTCCAACATGCTCTATTTAAAACAGCGTTTGCTGCTCTCCTAACAAATTACCGAGAAAACTACGCCGATGCATCGGCGTAGCCCCTAACGCCATAATCTGTTCGCGATGAAATTGCGTTGCGTAGCCTTTATGTACCGACAAACCATAGTCCGGGTATAACGCATCCCATTCTTCCTTGCACAAGCGATCTCTCGTTACTTTCGCCACAATGGACGCCGCTGCAATAGATTGACTGTTAGCATCCCCTTTAATAATCGACAGCTGCGGAATATTTACATCCACCTTCTCAGCATCAACCAGCAGATAATGAGGGGTCTCACTGAGTGCCTCTACAGCATGTTTCATCGCAAGTCTGGCCGCCTGCTTAATGTTCATCCGATCAATCGTTTCGGCATCTGCATATCCTACGCCAACCGCCAGTGCGTTCTCCATAATAATGTCATACAGAGCTTCGCGCTTTTTCTCAGACAGCTTTTTGGAATCATTAACCCCTTCCAGAATAAGTCCTGGAGGCAAAATAACCGCTGCCGCAACAACATCTCCGAACAAACATCCACGTCCCACTTCGTCTATGCCGGCAATATATTCAAAACCACTGCCCCAATATTCCCGCTCATATAACAACAGGTCCTGCGGTTCGATTGCTTTCTTTTCCTTTTTCTTTTTCTTCCGTTTGCCCGGCTCATCAGGCAGCTGCAGCTCAAACATTTCATTGTTAACAGCCATGCTTTTTCATCTCCTTTACACCTTGATTTCATACATCTGCGCAATCTCACACCATCTATTAAAAGTTTGACGTTGACACTCGTATCTTTGTTTCCATTGAGTCAAATACCTGCATATCGCTTGCTTGTAAAAAAAATAAAGCAACATCGTGATGTCTTCATTTATCGGTTGTAATCGAGTGAAATTGAATACATGCAAACCGATGTTTCAGCAAATTTTCACTACCATTTATCATAACATGATTACAAGTCCACTCATATACAGAACAGCCGATTCCACCAAGCAGCCTTTGCTTGAATTCTCTTCCAGAACAACACGTCAGCACCGCTATTTAATTTCCTTTGAACGCAAAAACGACCGTTCCCGGTAATCCGGTAACGGCCGCTTCCTTCGGCTCTTGTATAGCTATCTTTTATTAATAAGGAGCTTCCATCGAAAAACGCCCCATCTTGCCTGCGCGTAACTCCCGCAAAAACGCCCGCGATGCCTTCTCCAGATCAATACGTCCGCCGCTAATGACACAGCCGCGGATGCGACCAACCTGTTCCATGATAGCAATTACACTGTCAGAATCGTCTGCATCTCTGGAAAATTCCTGAAGGCCGTATCGTTCCTCAAGCGCATCCCAATAATAACGCATGAGATAACTGATGCCAAAGAACGCAATGTCCTCTGCATTTAAAATTTCCTCTTTGATGGCACCCGTCACAGCTAGACGGTAGCCGACATTTTGATCTTCAAACTTCGGCCACAGAATGCCGGGTGTATCCAGCAGCTCCATCTCCTTGCCCACTTTAATCCACTGCTGGCCTTTCGTTACACCTGGACGATCTCCTGTCGCAGCAATGCTGCGTCCAGCCAGCCGATTGATTAATGTCGATTTGCCTACGTTTGGAATACCAACAATCAACCCTCGAACAGCACGGGGATTAATGCCTTTTGCCAGTTGACGATCAATCTTCTCTTTCAGAAGAAGTCTTGCCTGAGCAGGAATATCTTTTACATTTGTACCTGTGGAAGCATCTACAGGAAAAGCAGTTATGCCTTCTTTTTTAAAATATTCAATCCACTCTTGCGTCACTTTGGCATCCGCCAAATCCGACTTGTTCAGCAAAATCATACGCGGTTTATCCATCAAAATCTCGTCGATCATCGGATTACGGCTGGAGACAGGCAGACGGGCATCCAATAGTTCGATGACCACGTCAATGAGCTTCAACTTGTCCTGAATCTGGCGTCTGGCTCGGGTCATATGACCTGGAAACCATTGTATCGTCACCTTGTCTTCACCTCATTTAATACATACTTTAAATCTTAGTGGTTAATCCACTTAATCTCTCCAATTGGCCAGAAAATAACATCGGCACGGCCAATAATATCTTTCAATGACACATAACCGATCATCCGGCTGTCTGTACTGTTCGGACGGTTGTCTCCCATGACGAACACATGCCCTGGTGGCACCTTGCCATCCGGGAATTGTTCATTCGGGAAATCCTTCACGTTATATGTCCCGCCATTCGCCTCGGCTGCATCTATAGCGCCCTGGATATACGTTTCGTTAACCTTCTGTCCATTAACCGTTACCGTATCTCCCTGTACCTGCACTGTATCCCCAGCTACCGCAATGACACGTTTAATGAAATCCCGACCTTCGGAAGGTACATGGAAGACGATAACTTCACCACGCTTGGGCTCACGCATATCGTACAGAATTTCATTGACTATGACACGTTCTCCTGTCGAGAAGTTTGGCTGCATGGACGGACCGTCCACTACGAATGGTTTAAAGAGCAGCCAGCGAATCAGAATGACCAACACCAGTGCAATGACAATGGCTTTCAGCCATTCGACAATTTCATTTTTCGCTTTTTTGGATCGATTATTTTTTTCTTCGGCAGGAATGCCCTGGTCCTGTTGAACTTCTTGTTCCATATCAAGATCTTCCTCTCTTCACAGTACATGTTTATAGCAGTATACATCCAGTCTTTTGCCGTATCCCAGCATTACGCATATAGAAGGCAAAACACTCAACTCAGTTATGTAATTCTTGCAGCCAAGCATTACAGTACATTCAACCACAATTTTAAATGCCTTTGATAACTGATGTCCAATCCTCCCGGACTTTGCGCCGCATATCCGCCATACCATTTTACTCGGAAGTGTACCTCCGGTTCAACTTTTCCCGGACAAAAACGAAAAGGGCTTGTCTCCAAGCCCTTCCCGGTATCCGTTATATTAACGAATTTCTTTAATTCTCGCTGCTTTACCGCGTAGTTCACGAAGATAATAAAGCTTCGCACGACGCACTTTACCACGGCGAGCCACTTCGATTTTCTCGATTTTAGGGGAATGAAGCGGGAAAGCTCTTTCCACACCTACACCGTAAGAAATTTTACGAACTGTAAAAGTCTCACTGATTCCACCACCACGACGTTTAATCACAACACCTTCGAACAATTGGATACGCTCACGAGTTCCCTCGATTACCTTAACGTGCACTTTCAAAGTGTCACCAGGACGAAAACTCGGAATATCTTTACGAAGTTGTTCTTGTGTAATCGCTTGAACGATATTCATCTATGACTCCCTCCTTCCGTACAGGCGTTCATACTTCTTCCAGAGATCACCTTGTCTCCTTCATTATCCATAGAGGACCGCCGTATTCCACACAACAGAATTATTATATCATGCAGCATACCAAAACACAAGAAATATTAAACAGTAATTTGCAGAAGCGTAGCAGACTTTGCTCTGGACAACTTCCATAATTTAATACATACGATTTAAAAAACGCCCTGCTTCCTATAATAACTGTAGAAGTGGATTTCTATCCGATATAAAAGTCAACCTCTGAGCCGGATAAAATAATGTAACTTTCCGACATAGAAGATCGTCTATCATGTAGTAAAAGACTCGTTTCGCGAGCAGCTTATACTCATTACAGACATAGATGAATGTTAAAGGAGAAACAGAGAAACATGAAGTACACGAAAAAAATTCTACTTATCGCCGTTGCACTGCTCACATGCACCATTACTCTATACGCATATGCTGTCAACCATCCAACGAACGCGTTATCCCACAAAGCCTGCTCGTCCTGGAATGTCGTACAGCGCAAAATGTTCACCTTATCTCACCCTGACTTTTCCATGCGCTCCAAGCTCGATCGCTCAAGCTTTGTTATCAAACCAGGCACGGCAAAGGAAGTTCCGGTACTCATGTATCATTATGTTACCCCACGCTTGGACAATCACGAGCCTCACAATAAATCAATCATTGATCTGGACTCGTTTGAAGAGAATATGAAGTACCTATACGATAACGGATACAGAACAGTCACTCTCGCCCAGCTTGAAAAGTATGTTAACGGTGAGATTTCTTTGCCTGAGAAATCGTTTGTAATCACCTTTGACGACGGGTATCAGAACAATTATACATTAGCTTATCCCGTGCTTAAAAAATATCATTTCCATGCTTCGCTCTTTGTGATTGGAAGTCGAATTCCGTCGAAGCCGGTAAAGTTTGATCCACGCAAAAAAAGCGATATTTCCTGGCCTGAGATGAAGGCCGGAAGTGATGTATTTGAATACAACAGTCACACGTACGACCTGCATCATAAAGGCTATATGGTGTGTGGAGATGATCTGCCCGTCACACTGGACACGAGCCTGCTGGACCACGATATTGAGCGGATCAAACAAATCGGTATCAATACACCTTATATCGCATATCCGTATGGATACTTTAGCGAACAGATGATATACAAGCTGCACCAGCACGGATATCGTATGGGATTCACCGTTCGCCCCGGATTCGTTCATCCCGGCGATTCCCCTATGGTTTTACCACGCTTGACGGTCACAAGTGATACCGATATGGCAACCTTGCTGCGTACAGGCTCCAATATCCTAAGTGAGAAGCCATAGAAGCATATTAGCTTGCCTCCCAAGTTACAGCTCACCCTTCCCACCTCATCAAAAAAGCCGATGGAGACAGCACTTAGCTGTCCTCTCGGCTTTTTCTTTCTTCCGATCAATATCATTTGCTCTACATCTTTTACATTATTTCTTCTCACGTTCAGCCTTATACTGTTCGAGCCATTTGCGTTCCTTATCGGTCAGCTCTGCCGTCTTCAGTAACTCAGGTCTGCGCTCCAGCGTACGAATCAGCGACTGTTCTCTACGCCAAGCCTCAATATTCAAATGATGGCCCGATAGAAGCATATCAGGTACCTTCATACCTCTAAACTCAGGTGGACGCGTGTAATGAGGATACTCAAGCAGGCCTGTACTGAATGAATCTGTTACCGCACTTGTCTCGTTCCCCAGCACGCCCGGAATCAGCCGCACAATGCTATCAATGGCTACCATGGCAGGAAGCTCGCCGCCAGTAAGCACATAATCGCCAATCGACAATTCATCCGTAACCAGAAATTCTCGGATTCGCTCATCGTACCCCTCGTAATGACCACAGATAAAGATCAGATGATCCTCCTGAACGAGCTCCTCCGCCTTCTTCTGTGTAAATGTTTCCCCCTGCGGACACATCAAAATAATCCGTGGAGCTTTCATCGCCGCTGCGGCTTCTCCACGTTGCCCCAGTACATCTTCTACCGCAGCAAAGATTGGATCAGGCTTGAGCACCATGCCTCCACCTCCGCCATAAGGCGCATCATCCACAGTATTATGTTTATTGGTTGCATAATTGCGGAAATTGGTCGCGCCAAGCGAAACAAGCCCTTTGGCCTGCGCTTTACCCAAAATGCTCGTACCGAATACGCCGTCGAACATTTCGGGAAATAACGTTAAAACATCCACCTTCATGTTACAGCAGTCCTTCCATCAGGTGAATCTTGACCTGCTTTTGTTCCACATCCACATCCAGTACAACATCATCAATAACCGGAATCAGCACTTCTTTGCCTGCCGGCGTTTTGACAACCCATACGTCATTGGCGCCTGGTGTTAGAATTTCCGTAATGCTACCAAGGGTTTCCCCGTCTTCTGTAATAACGGCACATCCCACGATCTGATGGAAGTAATACTCACCCTCCTCCAGTTCAGCAAGGTTTTCCTTGGATACCTTCGCTATGCCGCCTTTGAACTTTTCCACTTCGTTAATGTTGCCGTATTCTTTCAGGCGAACAATATACATATTTTTATGCAAACGCGCAGATTCCACCGTAACCGGCACCGGACGGTTATCCGAAGTAAACAGAAACAGCTCGGCATTTTTAGCAAAACGAACCTCAGGAAAATCAGTCAATGGCATGATTCTCAGCTCGCCGCGAATCCCGTGTGTATTTACAATTTTACCTACATTCATAAACTCTGCCATACAATCCTCCTACGGTATTCAATCAAAATAAACAGGTACTTCGACTCTCATACGGCCGTTCCGGCGACGGTTCGTTCTTCCGATCGCTGTTACCCCCTCATTTTTTGAACTATTATAAAAGGTGAAAATGAGGTGATAAAGGCGAACGCTAACGCTTCTCCAGAATCGATTCCGTCCCCTGCACTACTCCGAAGTAACTCATACCACAAAATATTTTAATTCAATAACTAATCCAACATATTAAGTTCAGCATGCACGAAAAGGGGCTAGGACATGCATCCTAACCCCCTTTCGTATATCTTTAAGATATGATATCTACGGTGACCCGTTTATCCATCTTAACTGCTGCTGATGTGACGACCGTACGAAGAGATTTTGCGATTCGTCCCTGTTTGCCAATCACCTTTCCGACATCGTCGGGATGAACCGTCAACTCATAAACGACAAGCCGGTCTTTCTCAACCGTCCGAACCGCCACATCTTCCGGATGATCGACCAAAGCCTTAGCAATTATGCTTACTAATTCTTCCATAGATGACCCTCCGAATCAGCACCTTATTTAGATAATTTAGACTCGTGGAATTTCTTCATCACGCCCGCTTTGCTCAGCAAGTTGCGGACAGTGTCGGATGCTTGCGCACCGTTTTGAAGCCATTGCAATGCTTTATCTTCATCGATCTTAACAACAGCCGGTTGTTCAACCGGGTTGTAGTAACCGATCTCCTCGATAAAACGACCGTCACGTGGGGAACGGGAATCCGATACCACTACGCGGTAGAAAGGAGCTTTGTGAGCACCCATACGTTTCAGACGAATACGAACTGCCATTTGAAAATTCACCTCCTTCAATGAAATCTGGTTATCATGTAAACTGCTTTTTAATCAACGGAAAGGAAATTTCATTCCTTTGCCAAGACCTTTGAGCTGCTTCATCGCTTTGTTTTTACCGCCCTTAGGGCCCATCATATCCGAGAACTGCTTCATCATGCGGCGCATTTCATCAAATTGTTTGATGAGACGATTCACCTCTGCGAGCGTTGTTCCGCTTCCGGTAGCAATCCGCTTCCGGCGGCTGTGGTTGATCATATCCGGGTTACGTTTCTCTTCGGTTGTCATGGAATATACAATCGCTTCGATTCGGCCCATCTGTTTGTCATCCACCTTCAGGTCCTTCGCTTGTTTCATCTTGCCCATACCCGGAATCATATCCATGATCTGGTCAATCGGTCCAAGCTTTTTCACCTGATCCATCTGCTCAAGGAAATCTTCGAACGTAAATTCAGCATTACGCATCTTACGTTCCATTTCCTTCGCTTTCTCGGTATCAATATTGGACTGTGCCTTCTCGATCAGAGACAGCATATCCCCCATACCAAGAATCCGGGAAGCCATACGTTCCGGGTGGAATGGCTCGAGTGCATCCAGCTTTTCTCCCAGAGAAGCAAACTTGATCGGGCAGCCTGTGACTGCTTTGACAGACAACGCCGCACCACCGCGTGTATCACCATCCAGCTTTGTCAGCACAACCCCTGTCAGATCAAGCTGCTGGTTAAAGTGTTCTGCCACGTTAACTGCGTCCTGACCCGTCATACTATCAACAACCAGCAACACTTCATCCGGATTCACAACACTGTGAATCTGGCGCAGCTCTTCCATCAGCTCTTCATCGACATGCAGACGTCCTGCCGTATCAACGATGACATAATCATTGCCGTTATCTTTGGCATGCTGCAGACCCTGGCGAGCAATCTCTACCGGGCTTGTCTGATCACCAAGTGTGAATACCGGCGCATTCAGCTGTTCTCCGAGCACCTGCAGCTGCTTGATTGCAGCTGGACGATAAATATCGCCGGCCACAAGCAAAGGTCTGCTGTTTTGCTTTTGCAACATCTTTGCCAGTTTACCAGACGTTGTTGTTTTACCGGCACCTTGTAAGCCGACCATCATAATGACTGTAGGGGGTTTATTTGACTTGGCCAGCTTGGCCTGACTTCCACCCATGAGCTCCGTCAGCTCTTTGTTAACAATGTCAATGATGACCATTCCGGGCGTGAAGCTATCCATTACTTCTTTGCCAATAGCCTTCTCTTTCACTTTGGCGATGAATTCCTTGACCACTTTGAAGTTTACATCCGCTTCAAGCAATGCCAGACGCACTTCACGCATCGCTTCGGCAACGTCCTCATCAGACACCTTGCCTTTGCCGCGCAGCTTGCTGAACACATTCTGCAATCGGGTCGTTAATCCTTCAAATGCCATGATCCCACCTCCTTTAAGCTTACATACGTTTGTCGAATCGTCTCGTCACAATCCATGTGCAACGGTTATTCACCCAATTGTGCAACGAGATCGTGTATTGGTTTGTTGTTATCCATCGTAACGCCAGCGCGTTCCAATGCTTGTTGTAACTCTTCAAGGCAGCGGCTGCGTCTATCATACTTCTCCAGCAAGCCCAGCTTGCTTTCGTAGTTTTCCAGCACTTGCTCAGCACGCTTGATATGTTCGTATACCGCCTGGCGGCTGATCTCAAACTCGGCTGCGATCTCGCCAAGTGAAAAATCATCATGAAAGTAATATTTCAAAAAGGTTTGCTGCTTTTCTGTAAGCAGCGATTCGTAAAACGCAAACAGCAAGTTAATCCGGTTTGTCTTCTCAAGCCGGTTTTCTTGACTCATATCGGGGCACTCCCTTCGTCAAGGAAAAACACTTTACACTCTTGCAACGTTCCTAATAATACCTAAAACTAAACAGGATGTCAAGCAAAAATACTTGTCACAATAAAAAGAGTAGCCATTCCGGGTTATCAACGGGCTTAAACGCCGTTAGCAGGCCTTTTCTAAGTCCATTTTCACACGTTAGGCATTCTGTTATTTGTCTTTAATACCCTGCCTAAAAAACAAAAAACGAAACGACTCGATATAACGAGGCGATTCGTTAGACGTTTAGCGAAGTGGAGTCAGATAGATCAACACGGCAAAGAAGTGAAGAATGCTGCCTGCCAGCACAAACAAATGCCAGATCGCATGGTGGAATGGAAATCCTCTCCATACATAGAACAGTGTGCCCAGCGTATACATCAGTCCTCCTGCAACCAGCAGCACGATGCCCCCCGTTGGAATGACTGCTATAAGCGGATTCCAGGCTACAACAATCAGCCAACCCATCGCGATGTAAAAAATGGTGGACATGAACAAAAACTTCTTCGTGAAGAAGGCTTTGAAGATCACCCCGGCGAGAGCAATGCCCCAGATGATGCCAAATAGTGTCCAGCCCAGCGTTCCACGCACAGCAATGAACAAAAACGGCGTGTATGTGCCTGCGATAAACAAATATATGGAGGAGTGGTCAAAAAACTCAAACAAATCCTTCGCTTTTCCCTCTTTAAGCGCGTGAACCAGTGTTGAATTCGTATACAGCAACAGCATCGTAATGCCATAAATCGTAAAACTGACCACATGCCAGGCGGTGCCTTTCATACTGGAAAATACAATTAACAGCACCAAAGCAGCTACACTCAGCGCTGCACCAATGCCATGTGTTACTGCATTAGCAACCTCTTCACGACGGGAGTAGGTATAGGTATTGGCCATATCTGCCTTCCTTTCTAACCCATTACTATCTCGGTTACTTCTCATTATACACGTATTGCCGATGACAATACACGTGAGCTATCACATGATGCAACGGCAATACGGTGAACATTCTGTATTTGATTCAACGTGCTATCAGATGCTGCTTCAGCCTTGCGTTTCCTCCTCCTGAGCATCCTGCGCCGGTTGTTCCTGGATCAGACCCGCAAACAAGGCATGCACAAACTGTTCAGAATCAAACTGCTGCAGATCATCAATTTTCTCCCCGAGTCCAACCAGTTTCACAGGCAAATCGAGCTCCTGACGAATGGCAACAACAATACCGCCTTTTGCTGTTCCATCCAGCTTGGTAAGCACCAGACCGGTTACACCGCTTTTCTCACCGAAGAGCTTGGCCTGATTCAATGCATTTTGACCTGTCGTTGCATCCAGCACCATCAACACCTCATGCGGAGCACTTGGAATTTCGCGCTGAATGACACGATAGATTTTATTGAGCTCATCCATCAGATTTGTTTTATTTTGCAAACGGCCCGCAGTATCACACAGCAGCACATCTGCTCCGCGCTGCTTGGCCGCCTGCACTGCATCAAACATGACAGCCGCAGGATCAGAGCCGGACTGCTGCTTGATCACATCAACACCCGCACGTTGTCCCCAGACTTCAAGCTGCTCAATCGCTCCGGCACGGAACGTATCTCCGGCAGCCATAATGACTTTTTTACCCTCCTGCTTGAAGCGGTGAGCAAGCTTGCCAATCGTTGTTGTTTTACCAACACCGTTCACACCAACAAACAAAATAACGGTAATGCCATCCGGATTCATCTTCAACTCGTTATTTTGCTCGCCGCGAAGCAAATCCGTCAGCTTCTCTGATAATACAGGCTGCAATTCAGCCGCATCCTCAATTCTGCGTTTTTTAACCTCTACACGCAGATCTTCAATCAGATTCATGACGGTATTAACGCCTACATCCGCCCCGATCAGAATTTCTTCGAGCTCCTCGTAAAATTCCTCATCTATTTTTTTGCGGCGAATGACCAGATCGGTTACTTTTTCCACAAGCCCTTTACGGGTTTTCTCAAGTCCATCCTTGAATTGTTTGGTAACCGACTCCGTTTTACTTGCAATGCTGTCTCTCAGCTTTTTAAAGAAACTCATAAAGCCCCTCCATCGTGTGCATAATCGAATCGTTATGGTGTGTAAAACCTATGAATAGCTGTACTCCCCGTTTCACCAGCCTGATTAGGCGATTTCAGCTTCCTCATCCTCCAGTTTAACCGAAACCAGCTTGGAGACTCCACCTTCCTCCATCGTAACCCCATAGAGGACATCTGCTTCTTCCATCGTACCCTTGCGGTGGGTTACAACGATGAACTGTGTTTGTTCAGAGAACTCACGCAAGTATTGGGCAAAACGAACAACGTTGGCTTCATCCAGCGCGGCCTCGACTTCATCCAGTACACAGAAGGGCACAGGCTTCACATGTAAAATGGCAAACAACAGTGCCATAGCCGTTAAGGCCCGCTCTCCACCGGACAACAGCTGCAGATTTTGCAGCTTCTTGCCTGGCGGCTGGGCTACGATATCAATCCCTGTTTCAAGCAGCCGCTCCGGGTCCATCAGCACAAGATCAGCACGCCCCCCGCCAAACAGCTTCGTAAATACGGTGCCGAACTCACGGCGAATCGCATCAAATGTAAACTTGAAGCGTTTGGCCATCTCGTCTTCCATTTCACGAATAACCTGATACAACGTTGTTTTGGCTTCGACCAGATCATTTTTTTGCTCATTCAGGAATTCATACCGCTCATTGACCCGCTCAAACTCTTCAATGGCACCCAAATTCACATCGCCAAGAGCCGATATGGCACGTTTCAGCTTCTGGACCTCTGCCTGCGTGCTTTCCACATCGTCGGGAACCGGATAACGCTCCTTCGCGAGCTCATAACCCAACTCGTATTCATCGGTGAGCTTGCGCAAAATGTTTTCAAGCTCCACATCGAGGCGGTTAACCGAAATTTCGGTCTGACGCATCTGTTCTTCCACAGCTTTGAGCTGTGTGCGCTGCTCCTTGGTTTCACTCTCCGCCAGTTCAAGCTTCTTCGACAGTTCACTCCGTGCTGCACGCTTGAAATCCAGCTCTTGAGAGGCCTTTGCCTTTTTAAGCTTGTATTCATTCAGATCCTCAATCTGCTTCACGCTTTCGCTCTGCGTCTTCTTGAAATCTGCTTCCATGGAAGCCAGAAGTGTGCGATTCTGCCGGAGATCCTTGACAAGCGACTCCACCTCGCGCTCCAGTCTGCGCAGCTGCTCCTCATTGGAGAAGCGCTCCTGATCCAGCTTGCCCTCACGGACCTTCAGTTCAGTCAACTGGCTCTGCAACTCTTCCTTGGCTGACTCATTGGCTTTCCGGGCAAACTCTGCTGCATGAATCGCACGATGTGTAGCCTTTTCCTCTTCCTCCAGCTGCTCCAGCTTTTTCTCCGCTTCAATTCTGGACTGATCGAGCTCCTTGATCTCTTCCGTGAACCCGCTTTTCTCCTGTCCTGCTACAGCAACCTGCTCCAGCACGTGCCGCAGTTCATGCTCAACCTGCTTCATCTCCATGGAGGTCTGCTGCTCTGCATTCCGTGTATCATCACCAGACTGACGGAGCTGATCCAGCTTGTCCTGACACTGCTCTAACTGTGCTTTGACATCATCCACACTGCGATGCAGCTTCACAATCTGCTGCTCGGTGTCCACAATATCCTGATCGAGCTGATCCAGTTGCCGCTTGCGGCTGAGCAGGCTGCCGTTTTTCTTATGCTGACTACCACCTGTCATGGAACCACCAGCATTAACGACATCGCCCTCCAGCGTCACCACACGGAAGCGATACTGGCAGCGCGCTGCAATTTTATTGGCAAACTCCAGCGTCTCTGCAATAATCACATTGCCAAGCAAGCTGCCAATAATAGAAGCATACCGTTCTTCATACTGCACAAGCTCGGCACCTATGCCAACAAAACCTTCCATCCCCTCAACCATGGAGCGCTCGCTTGTACCAATGGCACGTGGGCGAATAACGTCAAGCGGCAGAAAGGTCGCGCGTCCCAACTGACGCTGCTTCAGAAAGGCAATAGCCTGTCTTGATACCGCTTCATTCTCCATAACGATATGCTGCAAGGCAGCACCCATGGCCGTCTCTACGGCAAGCTCAACCTTCTCTGGCACCTTGACAAGCTCAGCTACCGCGCCATGTACGCCGTTCAGTACACCTTTACGCGAAGCCTTGAGCACTTCCTTGACACCTAGCATAAATCCGTCAAAATCATCCTGCATCTCTTTCATCGTATCCCGGCGGGACACCTGAGCCTCGCGCTTTTGCTCCCATTTACGCACAGTGCCGCGACTTTCCTCCAGCAGCTTCTGAAGCGACTGCAGGCGCTCACTTTCCGAAATGTAATTTCCGCGCAGCTCGCTGATTTCCTTGCCTAGCTGAACAACCTTTTTCTGGATTTCAGCTTTGCGGCCTTCCAGCGTTTGCTTCTGCTCTTCCCATTTGCCGGATTCCTCTGATGCACGGCTCATTCTGCGCTCCAGCGTTTCTTTCTGCTGGTCCACGTAACGGATTTCATTACGCGCCTGCGCCATTTGATTCATAAGCTCCAGCAGGTTTCCTTTCAGACTTTCCTCCTGCTGCTGACTTATGCCACCTGTTACCCCGACCAATTTGGCCTCTTCTTCGGACAACCGATTTTTCACATCAGCCAGTTCATGCTCAAGCTTGCCAAACTTCTCACGCAGAGCAAGCAGCTCAGCTTCACGTTCACGATGTCTCTCTTCACTCACGGCCAGCGTTTCCTTCAACTGCTCCTGATTCGCCTGTAAATGATGTGCACGTTCCCGAAGCAACTCTCCGAGCCCCTCGCTCTTCTCGGTCGCCTCACTGAAATGCAGCAAAGTCGCTTGAAGCTCCTCAGTCTCGTCTTCCAGTCGGCGCAGCGCATTACGATCATTTTCAAGCTTCGCATCATGTGTCGACACAATAGCAGCCAGGCCAACCTCCTCCTGCTTCAGCGACTCCAGTCGTTCACTTGCTTTGCTCCATGAAGCATGAATCTGTTCAATCTGGTACACATACATCGAAATTTCCTTCGATTTGAGCTCTGTACGCAGCTGTTTATAATGCACCGCCTTCTCGGACTGCTCCTTCAGCGGACCAATCTGGTCCTCCAGCTCGGTTACGAGATCGTGGATACGAAGCAAATTCTGCTCCGTCTCATCCAGCTTGCGCGTAGCATCCCTTTTGCGTGATTTATATTTGACGATACCGGAAGCCTCTTCAAAAATTCCCCGACGGTCCTCAGAGCGCGTGCTCAAAATCTCCTCGATTCGTCCTTGTCCAATGATGGAATAAGCTTCTTTACCGATACCTGTATCCATAAACAGCTCGGTAATATCTTTCAGGCGGCAGGATTGTTTGTTAATAAAATATTCACTGTCCCCACTGCGATGCACACGCCGGGTCACGGTCACTTCTCCAAAATCAAGAGCTAACGCATGATCCTCATTGTCCAGCGTAAGCGAAACCTCGCCATAGTTAACAGCCTTTCGCGCATCACTGCCTGCAAAAATAACATCCTCCATTTTGCCACCACGCAGAGACTTGGCGCTTTGCTCACCAAGCACCCAACGGATGCCGTCAGAGATATTACTTTTACCACTTCCGTTCGGGCCTACAACAGCTGTAATCCCCCGAACGAACTCCATTTCCGTTTTGTCGGCAAATGACTTGAATCCACCCAATTCTATTCGTTTCAGAAACATAGGGCTTCTCGTCACCTCCTCTTGCAAATTTCGTATATCGGCTTCAGCGCCTCGTTAAAGATTCGAATAAACACTCCGAGTCTCTTTACAAAAAAAAGAGCAAAAAGCAGTCCGGCCAATTACTTCCGCCGGGGCGGACCCGCGGGCTGCTCTTTGCTCTTCGTTTGTCTATGCGCCGCCTGGTTCGTTCAGGCCTCCGGAAGCTTCAATCGTTCAAGCGCCGCGGATGCTGCCTGTTGTTCCGCTTCTTTCTTGGAACGTCCCGTACCTCGGCCAAGCCGTTCCTGACCCATATGGACCTCCGAGACAAACTCACGTTCATGGGCTGGTCCCCGCTCCTCTACGATCCGGTATTCCAGAGCCCCCATATTGTGATGCTGTGTAAGCTCCTGCAGCTCTGTTTTGTAATCGCTCATTTGCAGCTTGCTGCCAACGACGATTAACGGAAACACATGCTGATCCAGAAATGCCCGCACAGGCTCAAGACCCTGATCAAGATATAATGCACCGATAAATGACTCGAACACATCCGCGAGAAGAGCTGGACGTGTACGTCCTCCGGTTAATTCCTCACCTTTTCCAAGAAGTACATATTGTCCAAAACCGAGCGCTTCAGCAAATTTGACGAGGGAAGGTTCGCAGACAATGGATGCCCGCATCTTTGTCAGCTCACCCTCCGGACGGTTAGGATACAGATGATACAAGTACTCCGATACAGTCAGCTCCAATACAGCATCGCCCAGAAACTCCAGACGTTCATTATCCTGATGTTGACTGAACCGATGTTCGTTTACATAAGAAGCATGGGTAAACGCTTGTTTTAGAAGCTGTCTGTTGTCAAATTTGATTTGAAGTTTTTGTTGTAACTGCTTCAGATCTTCACTCAAACGAACTAGCCCCTTATGCTTCAAATTTTTTGAGAATAATGGTCGCGTTGTGACCGCCAAAACCAAATGAATTCGACATCGCCACATTTACTTTGGTTTGACGCGGAACGTTCGGTACATAGTCCAGATCACATTCAGGGTCCTGGTTCTCCAGATTAATCGTCGGAGCCAGCGTCTGATGTGCCAGAGACAATCCACAGATCACGGCTTCAACACCACCCGCAGCACCAAGCATATGACCTGTCATGGATTTGGTAGAGCTTACTGCGAGCTTGTACGCATGATCGCCAAACGCTTTTTTGATGGCGAGCGTTTCTGAACGATCTCCAACAGGCGTTGACGTTCCATGTGCATTGATGTAATCCACTTCTTCCGGCTTAATGCCTGCATTGCGAAGTGCCATCGTCATGCAACGCGCCGCTCCATCCGGATCCGGTTCTGTCATATGATGCGCATCACCCGTCAGACCATAACCAATGACCTCACCATAGATACGCGCTCCGCGTGCCTGAGCATGCTCCAGCGATTCCAGAATCAGAACACCTGCACCCTCACCCATAACAAATCCGTCGCGACCTGTATCGAAAGGACGACTCGCTTTTGCAGGATCATCATTACGTGTAGACATCGCACGCATAGCACAGAAGCCTGCCAATCCCGTAGGACGGATGGTTGCTTCCGCACCACCGCAGATCATCGCATCTGCATCCCCGTTCGCAATCAGCTTGAATGAATCGCCAATGGAATGTGTTCCTGTAGCACAAGCGGTAACCACGTTAATATTCGGACCTTTCGCACCCAATGAAATCGACATCTGGCCCGAGGCCATGTTGGAGATCATCATCGGGATAAAGAACGGGCTGACACGTTTGGGACCCTTTTGAAGAAGTGCATTGTGCTGGTCTTCCCAGGTTCCCAGGCCACCAATTCCTGAACCAATGGATACGCCAAAACGCTCTGCATCAATGTTCTCGTTAATTTTCAAGCCACTGTCCTCTACGGCCTTGAAGCCGGCAGCTACAGCGAACTGAACGAAACGGTCCATTTTGCGCGCTTCCTTACGATCCATGTACTCTTCTGGGTTGAAATCCTTGATCTCGGCTGCAATCTGTGTCGTGTATTCACTAACATCAAACGCCTCAATCTGAGAGATTCCGGACTTGCCTGCCATTAAACTGCCCCAGAACGTTTCTAAATCTTTTCCGAGCGATGTCATTACGCCCATTCCGGTAATTACGACTCTTTGTTTCAACCGACTCACCTCTATATCGACTGCATTACGCAAGTATTTTGTGGGAATAGCCGCAGACGAGTATGCATGGCGTCTTTCCGAAGATAAACGAAGCAGCTCGTCTGCGGGATGTGAAAAACCAATGAATGATGAGAAGTCCCGCCTGTTTGACAACAGGAGCGGGACTGAATTGACTTTAGGTATGAGATTGTATGTAGTTTACAACTTCACCTACGGTCGTAATTTTTTCTGCATCTTCATCAGAGATTTCCAAATCGAATTCATCTTCCAATTCCATGACCAATTCCACTACATCCAAAGAATCAGCACCCAAATCTTCTTTGAAAGATGCTTCAAGTGTAACTTCAGCTTCGTCTGCGCCCAAGCGGTCGACGACGATGCGTTTTACACGCTCCAATACATCGGACATCCGGTTCACCTCCTCCTTGGTATTATACGAGAATCGCAGGCAAAATGCCATAGAAGACATATGCGGCTCCCGGCCGGGGAACCCGGCCTTTTTCCGGCATTTCGGATCGTCCAGCGCCTGTTCCCCGACTTTGATTCAAGTCCAGGAATTTTTACATGTACATGCCGCCATCAACATGCAGCGTCTGGCCTGTCATATAAGACGAAGCCTCAGATGCAAGGAATGTAACCACACCGGCAATTTCATCCGGCTGTCCCAGACGTGATAACGGAATGCCGCTAAGCATACCATCAACCAGTTCCTGAGACAACTCCTTTGTCATATCGGTTTCGATGAACCCTGGTGCAACACAGTTTACGGTAATTCCGCGAGAAGCCAGCTCACGTGCAGAGGCTTTGGTCAAACCAATAACACCAGCCTTGGCTGCAACATAGTTCGCTTGTCCGGGATTACCGAGCACGCCCACGACAGAAGAAATGTTAATGATTCTTCCTGAGCGCTGCTTCATCATTGGACGAGTAACTGCCTTGAGGCAGTTAAATACCCCTTTGAGATTCGTTTCGATAACTTGATCGAACTCCTCTTCTTTCATACGCATAATCAGATTGTCCCGCGTAATTCCGGCATTGTTTACCAGAATATCAACGTTTCCCCACGCTTCAAGCGTCGTTTTGACCATCTGTTCCGCCTCAGCCATCAGACCTACATTCGCCTGAATTGTAATGGCCTGTACCCCTTTAGCGCGAATCTCTTCCGCTACAACTTCTGCGGCAGCCTGACTCCCCGCATAGTTGACAGCTACATTTGCACCAGCTTCAGCCAAAGCAAGTGCAATGCTGCGACCAATACCACGCGATGCTCCAGTTACCAATGCATTTTTACCTGCTAACGGTTTAGACATAACCATTCCTCCTCTCTCTGAATCTACACAAGTTGAACTTGGGTTATTTACACAAGCACCAAGGTGACAGAATAACCTTCCAATCGCTGTTAACCCCAGGTTTTTCTGTCCTCTCCGTTAAAGGGTAAACAAATAGTTCTACTTAGGTGATTTAATTAGTATTTTTAAGGTCAGCAGCAGTTACTTCCAACGCTTCAAGACTGTTAACATTGTATAACTTTACGGTTTTATCTGTTTTTTTAATCAAACCGGTTAATACACTGCCTGAGCCAATCTCGATAAACGTATCCACACCTTGCTCAATGAGCCATGTCACACTGTCTTCCCATAAAACCGGAGAATAGACCTGTGTCGTCAGCAATTGTTGGAATTGTCCTTCTTCCGCAGGACGAGCTGTAACATTGGCTACCACAGGAACCTGTGCAGGTGAGAACGTAACGGTGCTCAGCTTGTCTGCCAGCTTCTCTGCTGCGCCTTTCATTAATGAAGAGTGGAACGGACCACTCACTTCAAGTGCAATAGCACGTTTACCGCCCGCTTCTTTTACCCGTTCCGAAACGGCAGCAACGCCTTCTTTTACACCCGAAATGACGATCTGCCCAGGACAATTGATGTTGGCAAGTTCTACTGCATGACCACTCTCGGACACATCACGGCAAAGCACCCCCAGCGCTTCCCGATCTGCACCCAGAACAGCAGCCATTGCTCCTTGTCCCCCTGGAACAGCCTCTTCCATATATTGACCACGCGCCCGAACAATCTGAACCGCATCCTTGAAAGAGAGAACACCCGCCGCTACCAATGCGCTGTATTCACCCAAACTATGTCCTGCTGTATAGTCAGGCTCAATCCCATTTTCTTTGAATGCCTCCAGCAAAGCGATACTTGCTGTAAGCAGAGCCGGCTGTGTATTGGATGTCTGTTTCAGCTCGGTCTCTGGCCCTTCAAAGATCAGGCCACTCAGCGAGAAGCCCAATGCTTCATCCGCTGTGCGAAAAATTTCGGTGGCAGCAGGCACAGACTCATACGCATCCTTCGCCATACCTACAGTCTGTGACCCCTGTCCAGGGAATACAAAAGCAATTTTACCCATGTCATTTCATCCTCCAGCTGTCTAGTTTACCATACGAGTACGGATGCGCCCCATGTCAAACCGCCGCCGAAACCAACCATCAAAACGGTATCTCCAGCTTTCATGCGTCCTTCTTCAGCAGCTTCAACCAGTGCCAGCGGAATGGATGCAGCCGAAGTATTCGCATATTTGTGCACATTCACAACCACTTTCTCTTCAGGAAGCTCAAGCCGTTGCATTGCGGATTGAATGATACGAACATTCGCCTGATGCGGCACGAACAAATCAACGTCCGAACGATCCATACCGGCTTTGCGAAGCACCTCAATTGTGGCAGTCCCCATTACACGAACCGCAAATTTAAACACTTCACGACCATTCATGTAGATATAATGCTTTTTATTCTCAACTGTCTCTGCACTTGCTGGCAGACGCGAACCTCCGCCTTCGATCTGAAGCAGACTGCCGCCTGCGCCTTCAGCACCGAGATCAAATGCTTTGAAGCCGCGACCTTCCGGTACTTCACCGACAATAACTGCGCCGGCTCCATCCCCGAAGAGCACACAAGTGTTGCGGTCTGTGTAATCTGTAATGCGTGACAAGCAGTCTGCACCAATGACGAGCGCATTGTTGTACATTCCACTCTGGATAAAGCTTGTCGCTGTTGCAAGGCCGTAGACAAAACCGGAGCAGGCAGCGGACAGATCGAATGCAGCAGCTCCTTTTGCTCCCAGTTTATCTTGCAGAATGCAGGCTGTCGAAGGGAACGCAGAGTCCGGTGTAATGGTTGCAACGATGATCAGATCCAGATCACTGCCCGTCATACCTGCGGATTCTAGCGCTTTTAACGCCGCCTCATAGGCCAGATCGGATGTCGCTTGATCCGGTGCAGCGATGTGTCGCTCCTTAATACCTGTACGGCTGACAATCCACTCGTCATTGGTATCTACCATTTTTTCCAGATCACTATTTGTCAAAATTTTCTCAGGCACATATTTACCTGTTCCAATAACCCCTACCGGGCGCAAATTATTCATATCGTCACTCACTTCCCGCTAATTTCCTTAGATATGCTGTCCACCAGCTGATTTTGTACTGCAATGCGTGCCTGACGCACTGCGTTTTTGATGGCATTGCCATCAGCCGATCCATGGCTTTTCACGACCAGCCCGCTCAAACCGAGCAGCGGGGCACCGCCGTGCTCCGTGTAATCCAGCTTGCTTTTTAAGCCACGCAGCTCTGGCATCAGCATAGCGGCAGCCAATTTATTTTTAAAAGATGAAGTAAACTTTTCTTTGAGCAGACCAAAAATTGCTCCGGCCGCACCTTCCAGTGATTTCAGCAGAATGTTGCCTGCAAATCCATCACATACCAGCACATCGCAAGCTCCCGTAAGCACATCACGCGCCTCAACATTGCCGACAAAACGAATCGGCAGCTGCTCCAGCAGCGGATAAGCATGCTTGGTTAGCTCGTTGCCCTTGCCAGCCTCTGTTCCGACATTGAGCAAGCCCACCCGAGGGGAAGCAATACCCTGCACCTTTTGTCGGTACAAACTGCCCATCAACGCATATTGCGCCAAATGTTCCGGCTTGGCATCCATGTTCGCACCAAGGTCAAGTGCAAGCACGCCCACATCATCCATCGTTGGAATCATAGGGGCAAGTGCCGGGCGCTCGATGCCTTCCATACGACCTACCACGAGCAATCCTGCAGTCATTAACGCTCCGGTATTGCCAGCAGAGATCATAGCATCCGCTTCACGCTCTTTGACCATTCGTCCCGCAACGACCATCGAGGAATCCTTCTTACGTCTCACCGCTCTTACCGGCTCATCCTCCGCACCAATAACTTCGGAAGCATGCCGAACGCTCAAGTTGGCCGGTCTTGCTCCTGACTGACTTAAAAGAGGTTCAAGCTGGGCTTCATCGCCAACCAGGACGATCTCTGTATCCGTCCATTCCGCAGCGGCAGCAACAGCGCCTTCTACGGTTGACGCAGGGGCGTTGTCTCCCCCCATCGCATCAATGACGATCCTCATTCCAAATGCCCTCCTTCTTTGCTGTCTTCTCCACCTGAATGATAGATAACAAAATTGCCCTGGAACACCATTTCTTCGCCCACATAAGTGAATACTTCAACCTTGGCTTTACCCTTCTGTCCAGGGATTGATTTCACATAAGCTTTGGCAATGCATTTCTCGCCTAGACGAACCGAGCGCACGAAACGTATATCAGCTGAAGCCGTTAACGCGATCTCATCATTAATAACGGCTACGGCCAGTGAGTTGGCTTGTGCGAAAACGTAGTGCCCACGCGCAATGCCTGTTCTGGAGAACACATGCTCTTCCTTGATCTCAAATAGCGATATGCCGCTCTTGTCCAGCTGCAAATCCACGATATCACCGATAATCTCGTGCAGGGGCAAAGAGCGCACCTGATCATACGAGCGCTCTGCCATCAGCTTCATACGTTCCCGAAGCTCAGGTATTCCGAGTTCCAGTCTATCAAGACGAATCGTCTGAATACTTACCTTTAATTGACGTGTAAGCTCCTGATCGGTCACAAACGGGTTCTCATCTATCATTTTCGTTAATTGCTGTTGCCTCTGTCTCTTCGGTAATCGCTCGATGCCTGACACCCCCTGCTGTATCATTTCCAAAACCACTCTATGACTCGTTCACCCTTCGAATCCCGCATCTCTATACAATTCAATCTCCGATCAACCAGAGCTGTTTCTGACGAAAGTATATGTTTATCTGTATGTAACGTCAAATCTTAGAACCTGGTACTAAACTATAGTATATCTCATCCTGTGTCAAAAAGAAAGGCTGGTCTCACAAAAACCATATCCCTTCAGCAAAGTGTTCTGTGACCATTTCATTTAACATCGAACGGCCCGCCACAATCGGATTTCTGTTCAATTCACACCGAGTCCAACAGCTCCCATACGTGATGTATTCCAACCCTGCAAGCACAAAAAAGCAGCACCTCATCAAAATGAAGTGCTGCTCCATGTCTAGCTATTATTGAGAGATGATCTCTCTTGCTTTGTACGTTCCGCACACTTTGCACACGTGGTGAGCAAGCTTCAATTCGCCGCATTGTTCACATTTCACCATGCCCGGTACAGCCAATTTAAAGTGAGTGCGACGTTTGTCGCGACGCGTCTTGGACGTTCTCCGTTGAGGTACTGCCATTATTCCCACCTCCTTATCAAAATCAACCTTTGCAGGTAGTTGTTACGTTCGATTTTCAATCATGCTCATTTAAAAAAATCCTTGAGTCCTGCAAGCCGCGGATCAATAACCTGGTTATCACAACCGCAGTCACCTTCGTTCAGCTCATGGCCACACTTGGGACAAAGTCCCTTACATGTATCGCTGCAGAGCGGCACAAACGGAAGATCCAGCAGAAAAGCTTCCTCGGCATAACCTTTCAGATCAACGCTATCCTCATCCACATAGAGGGTATCATCATCTTCCGGCAATTGCTCCGGCTGTTTTCCCTGCTTGAATTGCTCATGAAAATCAATATGAAAATGTTCACTTAGCGGCTTGAGACAACGGGAGCATAACATGTCCGCCCCTACCGTCAGTTTGCCATGAACATCCACAACGTTCCCCTCTCTGATCTCTGCAGACAAATCCGCAGTCAGCGGGGTAACGGCTGTGATATCTTGTCGGTTAGAAACCAGATGTTTGATATCCCACTGTTCGTTAAGATGCAGGGGGCGATCACTGGTTGCCACTTTGCGAAATGGCATTAACATGTTTCATCACTCCAAACGAAACCAATTTCATAAATAGTTGTCCAGACGAATGGCGGCAATATACAGTTCAAGATGATCCTAATATGTGCGTTCATTCCTGACTGTATGTAATCCGGTTTTCAATCGCAGATAGATTTATGAAATTGACTTAACAAACAAAAATCATTATACCGATTTCTGAAGAGGTTTGTCAACACTTTTAACTTTACACCCTATCCGAAAACCGATATTGCTGATGAAGTCATCACATCTAAACTATTATAGACTTCCTGCACCATAACTACAAGTCATGTTTATCATCGACATCTCCAGCAATTTTGCGCCATAAATCCGTCACGAAGCGTTAACACATGATGCATTCTGTGTCACACAGCTTATCGCGTCTGCCCATGCTGCTGCTTTTGTCTCTTTGTTGTCTATGTCTTGATGTAATTTGCTCTAATTCAAGCTCTCCTCTATGATGGAAGAGGCATGGACATGGATCAACCGCTGGCTGGTTCGTCAAGCTGATATGTTGTAATTGAGAACGTACATTTTCAAGCTCTTATTATTTGCGCGTCTACATAGAAGTTCAGAATCGCAACGTTATCCGTTTGGGGTCTATTTTCAGAAAAAATAATTTATACACACAATAATGGAAAGGAGCATCCGCTTATGAAAGCTGTAGGCGTTATTGTGGAATATAACCCGATGCACAATGGACATGTGCATCATCTGAATGAAGCGCGGCGGCTTAGCGGAGCAGACGCCGTTGTCGCTGTGATGAGCGGCCCTTTTCTCCAGCGTGGCGAACCCGCCATCGTTGGTAAAAGGGCACGCACCGAGATGGCGCTGCATTCGGGCGCCGATCTGGTGCTTGAGCTGCCGGTTGCCTACGCAGTTCAACCGGCTGAGTGGTTTGCCTATGGTGCGGTATCGCTGCTGCACCGCACCGGGGCTGTGGACTCGCTCTGCTTCGGCAGCGAGTCCGGTGACATCGACAGCCTGCAGCGCATTGCGCGCGTGCTGGCTGTTGAGCCCGCAGGGCTGCGCGAGGATATCGCGCGCCGCCTGCGGGAAGGCGCCAGCTACCCCGCCGCGTACGCTGGCGCGGCGGCAGCGCTGGCGCCAGGCGGCGTCGATGCTGACGACGCCGCGGCACTGCTGGAGCAGCCCAACAATTCGCTTGGGCTGCACTACCTCATCGCGCTGCAGCGGCTAGGCAGCGCGATCCAGCCCTTGACGGCGGCGCGTACCGGTGCCGCCTATCACCAGGCGACGCCCGGCCCGGGGGCGATCGCCAGTGCCACAGCCGTCCGCCGCCTGCTGCTGGCGGACGGCCCTGCCGCCGCCGCACCATACGTGCCGGCGGCTACTCTTGCCATTCTGCAGCGCGAATGGCAGGAGGGACGCGCTCCCATACACTGGGAGCGTTTTGCACAGCCGCTGCTGCACATCGCGGCTACCCGCCGTGCCTGCGAGCTGGAACGCATCGCCGAAGTCACGGAAGGGCTGGAGCATCGGCTCCTTCGTGCACTCGCCCAGCTCAAGGAGCCTTCCGTCGAAGCTCTCCTGAATGCGCTCAAAACAAAGCGATACACGCGCACCAAGCTGCAGCGCATGCTGGCCCACCTGCTCCTGAATCACACCAAGCATGAGTGTGCCCCGGAGCAGCTAGCTGAAGGACCCGGATATTTGCGTGTCCTCGGGTTCACATCAGCGGGACAACACCTGCTCAAAATAATGAAAAAAACAGCGGCCTTGCCGATCGTGATAAAGCCCTCAACATTCACACATCATCAGCTGGAACTCGACATTCAGGCGCAGGCCGCTTATGCTCTCGCGTATAAGCAAGGTCATTCACCTGACATATCACGTGCCATGTACAGTGATTACTACGAGTCGCCAGTACGAATCTAGATGATCTTCCCACCCTCCAGCACATTTCCACCCATTAAAAAATCCCTTGTTGCGTCAGCTGGACAACGCTGAAGCAACAAGGGATTTAATCATTCCGTTCAAGAGTTCACGGACAAGGTATTCAGATAATTCAGAGCATCATCAAGTGTGCTGACAGGCACAAGCTTCATGCTGGTATGAATTTCTTTGGCTTTGGCTTCGGCTTCCTTGTAATTGTCCTTGGGTACGAAAAATATTTCGGCCTTTTTACGGTCAGCGGCTACAATTTTATGCTGCACACCACCAATTGCCCCTACAACACCATCTTTCGTAATCGTGCCTGTTCCCGCAATCCGATGCCCTTTCGTCAAATCACCCGGCGTCAGCTGATTGTAAATCTCCAGTGTAAACATCAACCCGGCAGAAGGCCCGCCCACCTGGGTGCTTGTAAATGTAATCTGTTTATTTGCATCTTCAGGCTTGACCTTCTGCACAGCACCGATCATCACTCCGAGTCCCGGTCGGGTTTTTCCCGTCTGACTGTCCTTGACCTCAACCAGCGTGATGTCCTTGCTAATCGTCTCACCGCCGCGTTCGAGCTGCATCTCCACCGTATCTCCGGCCTTTTTCCCATTGAGCTGCTCCGCCAGAACTGTATTATCCGGGGTAGCTGTACCGTTCACACCCAGAATAATGTCACCCGGCTCAATATCCCCATCCGGTTTCGGGTCCTCCGAAAGACCAAATACGAAGATATGCTCCGGCACGATGGAATACGCAACACCAGCTTTCTCATATGCAGCTTCCATCGCAGAGGATTGTGAATCACTCATGAACCACACCTGTTCAGCGGAATATTCCGCCTCGCTTTTGCCGCGAAGACGATCTTCCTTTTTATCCACTTGCGCATTTTTATCAAACAACGAGGTTCCTAGCAAAAATAAATTTGCATATGTCGCCGACACGGTTGTCATCATGAATACGCCTCGTTCATCCCGGTCACCGTGCTTTACGGTAACCATCGGTTTAACTTCATCCGCGCTGCCAGGTGTATATATGATATACGGCGTTGGCATATACACGGTAAGATAGACGATCAGAGCCACCGTGATCACATAGATCGAAGCTCTGAAACCGCCCGTTTTGCGGATTCGATTCATCCCATGAGCCTCCGTTCCATCTCCCCAAGATATGCTTGCGTGTAACTGTTTAGCTCATCTTATTTTCCTAATTTAATGTGCTTTTCATTCTAACACCTTGGCACTCCTGCATACAATGGTACAGGCCGGGCAGGCCGCTGCTTTTTGGCAGTCTGTCTGGTCAAGGCCGAGCCGTTTACGGACGTGCTTCGGCCGTCCACAATAATGTGAATGCCGCTCAAGGCGCATTTAATAAAGAGGTGAGACCATGGGTGTATCAAGTGAGATTCGAAGCACAGGTGTGTTACGCACCCTGTTTCTGAGCAGCAGTGCGCTAATACTTGTTATTGCAGTAGTCGCCTCTCCTAAAGAAGCATTTGACGCCTCCATCCAGGGACTCGATATCTGGTGGAAAATCGTATTCCCCGCCATGCTGCCCTTCCTGATGTTGTCGCAAATGCTGACTGCCTTTGGCTTCACCCACGCCATCGGAGTGCTGCTGGAGCCCTTGATGAAGCGTTTGTTCAAATTGCCCGGCAACGCCGGTTTTGCTCTTGCTGTAGGTATGTGTGGAGGGTTCCCTGCCGCCGCTGATGCGGTGTCTCATCTGATTCAGGATAAGCAAATGACCGCCAGACAGGCGGTTATCGTTGTTGCCACAGCTCACTTTGCAAATCCGATGATGATTCTGCTCGTTATAGGGGCCGCTTTCCTTCATCAGCCTGCAGCCGGGTATTTCCTGCTGGCTATACACTGGATTAGCGGCTGGATTGCAGCAGCCGTAGTCGTCCGATTGCAGCCTGCCGCTCGCAAGGACAGCCTCAAGTCAGGCTCAACGTCCATTTCGATGTCTACCCCTGCAACAAAATATACCGCTATCCCACCAGCTCAACATCAAGATCAGATAACCGAGAAACCGTCATCCTCCTTATCTCAAGCAACCTTTGAACCATCTCAAGCGCCCCATAAGCCAGGTGTATTCACCCGCATGCTGCAGGCCGCCAGAGAAGCACACAGCCGGGATGCGCGGGGGTTCGGCAAACTGCTCGGTGACACAGTCTCCCATGCCGTACAAACGTTAATGTTAACCGGAGGGTACATTATCGTTTTCGCCGTATTCATCCGACTGCTTTCTCTGTATCTGACCCCTGGCATCTCGGCAGCACTGTGGCCCTCTATTCTTGAACTGCACCTGGGTACTTATCATATTAGCAAAGCCACCTTGGCCCCCTCCATGCTAATGGCCCTTCTGGCAGCAGCGCTCGGCTGGGGTGGAGTGTGCTCTCATTTACAAGTGACATCCATGCTAAGAAACGCCATGCCCGGACGCCAATCTGTACTGTATTTTGTACTCGTTCGGCTGGCACATGCCCTGACGTCCTTTGGCCTTGCACTCTGGCTATGGAATCCATTCAGCCAATATTCGACAGAAGCTTGGACTGCATGGCAGAACGGGGCAGCCAGCGAGTCACACCCTGTGCTGTTACAGTGGTTCAAGCATGCTTTTGACACCACCAGTACAATTCAGATTATCGGAAGCGCCTTCCCTGTCGCAGCCGCAAGCCTCAGCTTGCTTCTAGTCATTATGATTAGTTTATCAGGCATAACCCTGTGGCTTACCCGCCGCTTTTCTCGCTAATTTTCTGACGAAGTGCCGCTTCCACCTCAGGGGATACCAGATCGGTTACATCCCCGTGATAATGAGCAATTTCTTTCACAATGCTGGAGCTAAGGTAGGAGTATTTCGGATTGGTCATCATAAAAATCGTTTCCGCGTCCGGGTTCAGCTTGCTGTTGGTGGAAGCAAGCATCAGCTCATACTCAAAATCCGTCACAGAGCGAATGCCGCGAACAATGACCTGAGCTTCCTTTTGCCGCACATAATTGGCCGTCAGATCACGGAAGCTGTCCACCTCCACATTGGGCAGATCGCTGGTTACCGTTCGAATCAGTTCCTTGCGCTCCTCTACCGTAAAGAGTGGATTTTTGCTCATATTGTTCAATACCGCTACAATGACACGGTCAAACTGCTTCGATGCTCTTGCAATAATATCCAGATGCCCCATCGTTACGGGATCAAAGCTGCCTGGATATACAGCAATGCGTTCCTTCCGCTGAATCATTTCAGTCATGAGGAGCCTCCTCTTCTATGCTGCTGTTCTCGTCATCCGCTGAAGCATGTGGCACATATTCATATATGGATACCGCTGTCTCCCCATATACCGCCTTGCGCGTTTGCTCAAATGGCCCGAACTGCTCAGGATACTCATATTTCGATTCATATTCGAGCACAATGGTTGCATCTGGTACAAGCAGCTCCAGCTCGTGCATCATGAGCATCAGCTCATGTCCATTTTTCATACGATACGGCGGATCGAGAAACACCAGCTCAAACGCTGTGTTCCGCTTGGCAAGCGCTTTGAGCGCACGCCCGGCATCGTTACGATATACAGCCGCCTGATCCTCCAGCTTCGTAGCCTTCAGATTTGCACGGATTACCTCAATGCTTTTCGGTTCAAGATCAACAAAAACAGCCTTGTCCATGCCCCGGCTCAGCGCCTCGATGCCGAGACCCCCACTGCCCGCAAACAGATCCAATGCTGCTCCACCCTCAAAATAAGGGCCAATCATACTAAACAACGCTTCCTTCACCTTGTCCGTGGTCGGTCGCGTACCTGTGCCGGGAACAGCCTTCAGCGGCCTGCCCTTCGCACTTCCAGATACCACTCTCACAACTGAGTCACCTTTTCTCTCTATGTAAGTTTATTGATAAAGCTATCGTACCACAATCAGGTTCAGTTTGAAAAATACTGTTGACCAATATGTATAAAAAGGAAAGCCTTGGGCATTCTATAATTATCGACATCACAAGTGTCGTAGACAACCGCGGAGAAGACTTACGTTTCCCCATAAGCTCTTCATCCGGTTTCTCCTCTCCCATGAAAAAGAAGCTCTCGAAAGAGGGCTTCTTTTTGTTGTTGGAATGCTGACTGCTGATCATCTCTTAAAATATCAAATGTCATCAGCCTTTTTACGAACCGGAATCCACACTTCTGTGATGAAATCCTGCTGCCGATCATCAACCCAGACATATTTCTCGATACATGCTCCTTCCGCTTGTTCAAAACTCATTGACGGAAACCACTCGGTGTAGATTCGTCTCCAGACATCCATAATACTTAAATCAATTTCGACACCATCGGTCATCGTCCCGTGACTGTCAAAAACCGCATAGGTTTGATCCGGTATATGAAGAACGGTAAACCCATCCGGAACCTGAATATCATCCGGCACTTCTGCTCCCATTAAATAACGCCTCGAACCATCCTCAGCAAAATCAAAATGATAACCATATAGCAATGCGCCAGCAGGTCTCCCTAACAGCTCGTTAATCTGATCATGAGTCCCATCTTTCCAGATTTGCTCCACAAACACAGGGATCTCTTTGTACGCATCCTTATGGATGTCAACACTTTTTCCACATACAGTAGAGCCTTGTTCCTCAACCATCCGATAATTCATCTCGGTTTCCCCTCTAACCTGAATTTGAAAGGAGATTCGAGGGAAAGCTTTAAGCTTCACATTCATTTTCCTGGCCTCAAGCGGTGTTACCCCTTGCATTCTTTGAAATGCCTTCGTAAAAGCTGCCGGGCTCTCATAACCGTACTTCAGCGCGGCATCAATAACTTTACAATTCGTTCCCGCTAATTCCTGTGCAGCAAGCGTGAGCCTCCTGTTTCTCACGTATTGGGTCACGGTTACACCAGTTACTGCATGGAACATTCGTTGAAAATGGTACTTCGAACTCATCGCTGCCCTAGCGATGTCCTCAATCTCAATCGGCAGGTGCAAATGCTGTTCCACGTAATCAATGGACTGGCTCAGCAGCTTAAACATTTCCAGAATCTCTCATCTCCTTTCTCCTACAGTGTAAAAGAATCCCTGAATATCTTCTTGTTCAGAAATGCTCCAATTTGTCTATTCGTACAGAAAGAGATTCACTCTCATATGTATTGGTCGTCGAATTAATATAAAAGCAAAATAAGCTCCTTAGGAGCCTGATTTGCCTCATCTCTTTTTTTCTCCTCAACACCATCGTAATTCCGATATTCATAATCCATACTTCTCGCCCAGCTCTGCTTCCTCTTCCGTCTGCATCCATCCAATTTCCTTGAGCCAAATTCCCATATCCGAAGTGAATTCCTCTGTATCCAAGTGCTCAATCTTGTACTTCTTCATCTTTTCACCCAAAAATGTATAAAACGCATGGCTCAAGGCATGTCGCTGTTTGCTTACGCTCCAGGTCTTATAACGGTCTTCACTGACCGTCAGATCAAAGGAGATTACCCTTTCCGCCTTTACGTGCCTGACGCTGGAGTTACGTCCATATTCATCAGGCAGGCAGCTGTAACTCATCCGATAGCTCCGCAACCTTGGTCAGCCCTGACGTATCTGTTGTTTTGCCCGGAATCACAGCGTGCCCTCCTTATTCACTGCGAATGGAGCTGATTCCCGTGTAATGCGCTCTCTATGCTTTCTATTCGAAATCCGCATATTCCTTAATGGTATGATAAGCATGATAGCCGGTAAGATTGTAGTAGAGGACCAAGATTTAATGCTATAAACAACGATACATATTAAAGCAAGCCAAGTCATCATTTCTAAAATTTCGTATTTCGTCAACGTCACTTTAAACCCTTTTTTAGATATCAAACGGATTAAAAAATAAGCAAGCAAACTATAAAAAGCAAACATGCCGAGCAAAGCAAGAGCAACCAAGAAAATCATCATTCTGTATCACTCAATTCTTATTTTCCTTAATTTTACTACAGAAGCAGAGATATGTCTCCTCATGCTGGTCGGCCTTGCTCTGGACCGCCCGAACACTCGTCACTTTGCATCTAGCTCTCCATTCGCTTCACTGCTTTACTTCTCTTCCGTTACCACGGTTGCATTATAGATCACAATCCGTTTGCCATTCAGGTCAAAGAGCACCTTGTTACCATACTCCGTATCCTGAACATCAATCTTGCCTTCGTAACTCTGAATCAGCTCACCCGAGCTGCTGTATACCTTCACTACACGCTCCAGTCCTCCAGCATTATTGGATCGCATCGTTTTGAGTGCGCGCTCACCAGAAGCCGTATTGAAATACCAGATAAATGATCCAACAATAATACCCAGAACGACCAGCACCGTTACCCATACGCCCACTTTTGCTTTTTTGCTCATCCTGTTCCCTCCTTCATCTCTTTGTTTATGTACATTACGAGAACCGAACGAGAACGGTTTCAATCATACCTATGCTCCGTTGCCTGCCTCAATCTTCTACCCTCTCCTTTATTCAAAATAAAACAAAACAGAGGCCCTCATCATTGAGGAGCCTCTGCTTTGGCTTTTACTGCAAACTACGGCTTACAGACTTGAAATATAAGCCTGCGCACCGAGTTTTAATTAACCTTCTCTTACAGTGAACGAATGACAAATTCGAAGCTCAGCTCACCGTTGGAAGGGATTTGATATTCTGGATGCACCGGAGCGCCCCAGCTGTCGTCACCGCCAACACCCATTTGTTTGCCAGCTACGGTCACTACAGTATAGTGAACAGGTGGCAGTTCATATACATGCTGTGCATTTTCAAGTTCAAACGCTGTATATGGTGACACATTCAGCTCTACCGGAGCACCGGAAGCTTCTATCTTAAACCCGCATCCAGCATTGTCCGTCAGCTTGGCCCAGCGTACGCCTGTACGGTTACCCGACTCCTGTGGTACAAGATACGGAGCCATCGTGTCCGCAACCTTGCTGCCATGAATGCCGAGACGTGCACCAAATGCACGATCGGAGTAATTCTCCTCTGGTCCCATCGCCAGCCATTCCACATTTTCATAGTCCGGCGACGTTCTGAACGAAAGCGCGTGCATTGGCAGGTTCGGCAGACCCTCGGTGCCTTTGTACGTGTTATGCACATGCACACTGCCATCGGCAAGCACGGTATAGATCACTCTAACCTCTACATCTGTCGAGATGTTGAGTTTGTACGTGAACTCGATCCGGTATTGATCCGCACTCTGTTCATGCTTCCATTCCACACAACGAGGCAACAGGCTGGCAGCATACCATGCACCAAGCTCAAAGCCCATCGCGGTACCCTTATCATTGTCTGTCGTTGCACGCCAGAACAGTGGTGCAGGCGGGATTGCAATGGTTTCGCGGCCAGAGAATTTCAGGGAAACCAACGTTCCAAAGTGTTTGGAGAACAACACATGTGTTTGACCAACACGAACGCCGATGTTTACGTCGCCTTCAACCACCTGGATATTGCTCACAACGTTTTTGTCCGTTGTAACCGCTGCTTGGCTTCCTTCTTGAGTGAAAATAAACTGGCCAAATGCCACTTCGTCACCTTTGTCAGCCCATAATGTTGCTGCTTTGAGCACAAACGCCACGTTGACAGCATATTCGCCACCTTCAAGAGCCTTTGCATTCAAAGGAAGTTCAACTACGGTTTCACTTTCCGCACCAACATTCACATCCAGTGTGCCACGCAGCACTTCATGTCCTTCGCGCTCAAGGCTGTACACCAGTTCAAGCGCTGATGTATCTGCGAACAGGTTCTGGTTTACAATTTTAACGCCGTCACGGCTAGGGAACAGCTTGATATTCTGATACAGGAATTTAACCTCCTGCATTTTGGCCGTCACTTTACGATCTGCATGAACAATCCCGTTGCCACAGAAGGAATAATCCGATGGACGGTCTCCAAAGTCTCCACCATATGCCAAATATTCTTTACCGTAACGATCCTTTTTGTAGATGGATTGGTCGATGTAGTCCCAGATAAATCCACCCTGATACATCGGGTACCTGTCTTCAAGTTCCGTGTATTTATGCATACCACCGATGGAGTTACCCATGGCATGCATGTATTCACAGCTGATATATGGCTTGGTCGGATTATCGTTCAGGAATTCTTCGATGTCAGCCGGTTTCGCATACATCCGGGATTCCATGTCACTTGTGTCATTGAAACGACGATCGTGGAATACACCTTCATAATGAACCATCCGTGTTGGATCTGCTGATTTGAAATACTGTGACACTTTGTAGATCACTTCACCGCCATGAGATTCGTTACCGCAGGACCAGATCAGAATGGACGGATGGTTTTTGTCACGCTCCACCATGGAGATTGCACGATCCATAACAATGTCATGCCACTCTGGCTTGTCGCCAGGGATAACCCATGAAGGTTCTACCACGCCAAGCTTCTGCCAGGAGCCGTGAGTCTCCAGATTCATCTCGTCAATGACATAGAGCCCGTATTCGTCGCACAACTCGTACCACAGACTCTGATTTGGATAGTGTGATGTACGAACCGCGTTCATATTGTTCTGCTTGATCGTACGTACATCCCACAGCATATCTTCCTTCGTTACAGCACGTCCACGGCGCGGGTTAAACTCGTGACGATTTACGCCTTTGAACACGATACGTTTGCCGTTGATATGCATCACTTTGTCGATCATTTCGAATTTACGGAATCCAACTGCTTGCGGAACAACTTCCACAAGGTTGCCTGCTGCATCATATACACGGATATATAAACGATACAGATACGGAATTTCTGCACTCCAGAGGTTTACTTTACCGATTTCTTCTCGAAGTTGCACCAGACCATTACCCACTTCATTACCGCCCATACTTTTGACCGTATTTCCGTCCTTGTCCACAAGTTCAGCTTCGATCCGTGCACCTGCTGCCGCTTTTCCTTCCAGTTTCAAATCGAGTTCCAATGTTCCATTTGTATACGAAGCATCCAGATCCGTACGAACATGAACGTCACGAACGTGTGCAGCTGGCACGGTATACAGATATACATCTCTGAAAATACCGGAGAAACGCCAGAAGTCCTGATCCTCCAGCCAGCTGCCGGTGCTGCGTTGATATACTTCAACAGCCAGCTTGTTCTCTCCATCCTGAAGGAATGGTGTAAGGTCAAAGTCAGATGGTGTAAAGCTGTCTTCTCCGTAACCGACAAACTGCCCGTTCAGCCATACATAAAATGCCGATTCCACACCCTGGAATGAAATATATACCGGATTTGCTTCCCAGCCTGTTGGCAGATGGAATGTGCGAATGTAGCTACCCACCGCATTTTTGTCCTGTGGCAGTGCTGGTGGACGAAGCTCATTCAGACCGTCCCATGGATACTGTGTATTCACATATTGAATCTGTCCATATCCCTGAAGTTGAATATGTCCGGGCACTTCGATATCATCCCAACCCTCACTGGAATATTCAGAAGTATAGAACAGCTCAGGACGGCAATCTGGACGGATCGAATAGTTGAATTTCCAGGTTCCGTTCAGATCATAACGCATCGACATAGAAGCGTTAGCGACAGCCTCTTCCATCGTGCGGTAATAACGGTGATCAGAGTATGCGTGAAGACGGTTCACCTCAAATACACTTACATCTCCCAGCCAGTTGATATCTGCCTTTGTTGCTTTCATCGGCTCTCTCTCCCTCTTTAGAACGAATATCGTTTTGAGTTATTTCAAGCTTACAACAGAATGTACCTAATCTTTGCTTTATACAAAAAAGACAGAGGTACGCCTGTACAGGCGTCCTCCCTTCTTTCCTGCATTCGTCCTTATGGACGTCATATGCGGTTAACTTTATTTTACCGAACCAACCATACCTGCAACAAAGTGTTTCTGCATAATGAAGAACACTAGTGCTGTTGGCAGAGTTGCGATAACCACGGCTGTCATGATAACCCCATAGTCAGGAGCATAACCTGCGCCAAGGTTGGAAATCAACAACGGAATGGTTTGCTGATCCGGCGTTTGCAATACGATGAGCGGCCACAGGTAGTTGTTCCAGCTGCTCATGAACGTAATGATCGCCGCTGCTGCATAGGTTGTTTTCATCGTCGGCATATAGATCTTCAAGAAAATACCCAATTCGCTCAGACCGTCAATACGTCCAGCTTCCAGCAAGTCTTTCGGGAACATTTTGGTGTTCTGACGGAAGAAGAAGATCAGGAACGCTGTTGTGATGGTCGGCAGAATAACGGATCCCATGGTGTTGATACCGATTGCTGGTACTGTGCTCGAAATGGTTGCAAACATACGATAGAGCGGAATCATAATTGCTGCAAATGGAATCATCATCGACATCAACAAGATGTTAAATACCAAATCACGGGATTTCGTACGATATACTTCAAACCCGTAACCTGCCATGGAACCAATCAATAGAGCCAGGACAGTGGAAACGATCGAGATAATCGCTGAATTACCCAGTGCCTGAACCAGATTAGTGGAGTCAAGCAGCTTGTTAATGTTGTCGATTAACGCTGAGCCTGGCAACAAGGTGCCTTTAGTCACGTCTACCGATTTGTTTGTAGCACTGACGATCATCCAGAAAAATGGGAAAATGGAAATAAAAGCGACGATGGACAGGAAGACATATGTGAAAATGCGTTTTGCTCTTGTTTTAGCCATTTTTATTATCACCTGCCACTTTAAACTGGATAATGGACAAAATAATGATCAGAATTACGATGGAATACGAAACGGTTGCTGCGTAACCGAAGTCTGGTGAATATTTGAACGAAAGGTTGTAAATATATTGGGAAATCGACATGGTCGCGTTACCCGGTCCACCTTTGGTAATATTCATGATCTCGTCAAAGATTTGCAATGTACCGATCGTTGATGTAATGGAGGTGAAGAGAATGATTGGTTTAAGCAATGGAACAGTGATTTTGAAAAATTGTGTGAAGGCATTCGCTCCGTCAATCTTCGCTGCTTCATAGATGGATTGATCAATGTTTTGCAGGGATGACAGATAGAATATCATGTTATATCCGGTCCAACGCCAAGTAACGGCGATTATGATCGTAATTTTAGCCCAGAACGGGTCAGTAATCCATTGAATGGGTGTGCCGATAATGTGTAATCCCAGTAATGCCTGGTTCACCATACCATCCGGTGCAAACAAATATTTGAATACAACGGAGTAAGCAACAAGTGAAGTTACACAAGGCAAGAAGATAGCAGTTCGGAAAAAGCTGCGGAAACGCAGTGTGCTGTCATTCAGCAATACAGAAATGAACAAACCGAGAACGATCATTAAAGGTACTTGAATGATTAAGTAAATAAACGTGTTGGATAATGCTGTGCGAAACGTTGTATCTACAAGCAATCTTTTGTAGTTCGCAAGGCCCGAAAACTCAAGGTTGGCACCTTTGCCAGACTTGAATGATAAGAGCAGCGCTTCGATCATCGGATAAAAGTAGAAGGCTACGATTCCGACAACAGCCAGCAAAACAAAAGCCCATCCAGTCAAATTATTTTTCTTTTGGAGACTGTCTCCTGTATTTATGGCTTTCACAGTATGGCTCCTCTCTCTCCATGCAACATGGGTAGAACCTACAGAGCCTCTCGCCATGTCCAGCTCGACTTGCGCCAGACAAGGGAGATGGCTCCATTGTTTCCTAGGTTCTATAAGTTACCTTGGTTGGTTTAGTTTAATTGTGCTTCTGCTTGTTTTTGTGCATCATTCAGAACATCATCAAGTGATTTACCGTTCAGATATGCTTGCATTTCAACAACCAGAATATCTTCGATTGCATAAGTGTTGCTACCATAGTTTACTTTTGGAATTTCTTTAGTCCAGTTAGCGAAATCAGCGAAGATTTTTTGACCACCGAAGAACTCGTCTGGTTTGTTGTATGCTTCACCATCAACAGCTGGTTTGTACGTACCGATCGCACCGATTTTAGTCAACAGATCTTGATACAGTTGTTTGTCGGAACCGAACGTTTTAGCCATGAAGTCAGCTGCTTGATCTGCACCAGGAACATTGTTCATGATGTACCATGAGCTACCACCCAAGTTGGATGCGTGTACAGAGTTCGCTTGACCAGCCATTTTCGGGATTGGAGCTACAGCCCATTTACCGGATTGGGAAGCCTCTTGACGTACAGATGGTGAGAACCAGTTACCTGTAGGAATTGTTGCTACGCTGCCGTTATTGGCATTGGCAACGAATTGACTCCAGTCAGAGTGCAATTTAACAACGTTAGCATCCATCATTTTTTTGTATGTTTCGAACGCTTCTTTCAGCGCAGGGTTGTTGTTCAGATCAGGTGTTTTACCGTCTTCAGCTGTGTACCATTTACCTGCAGTTTGGATCATCATACGGATGATACCCAGGTCGTTCGGGTCAAGAGACAGCAGCTCTTTACCTGTTTTTGCTTTTACATCTTGACCGATTTTGATGTAATCGTCCCAAGTGATGTCTTGCAGGTCAGCGGCTTTGTAGCCTGCTTGCTCAAGCAAGTCTGTTCTGTAGTACAAACCAGCTACGCCAGAGTCAAACGGAATTCCGTATTGTTTACCTTCATAAGAAGTTGGCCCGATTTTGTAATCTGCAAAGTCAGATGCTTTGATTGTAGAAGACAAATCTTTGAACGCATCCGGGTAAGCACTCAGGAAGCTTTGTGCACGGTAGTCTTCAATCAAGACAACGTTTGGAAGACCGCTGCTTGTTCCGGAGTTCAAGCCTGTGTTCAGCTTCTGAATGATCGCATCTTGAGCATTTTCAATGATGTTGATCTTCAGATCAGGATTTTCTTTTTGATAAATCGCTTTAGCCTGTTCCAGAGCACCTACGTTAAATGCTTTATCCCAAGCCCAGATCGTAATTTCTTTAGCTTTCTCGCTGCCGCCACCGCTTGCAGCTTCTTTACCTCCACCGCCGGATGAACATGCGGACAACAGCAATACGGTTACGAGCATCAAAACCCACATTTTTTTCAAACCATTCAACTCCCCTTCGACCTCTTTGTTTGTAAATTTGTTTGCGTTTTCTGAAAGCGGTTGCTTTCGATGTATTCATCTTATCATTCCCATTTCTCCATTCGTTAGTAAAAATTTTGTGCAGATTTGTCTTCTTATTGCCACAATGAAAACCTTTACAGAAAACGGTTGCACTTAATTTAGCTTTTTGTACTTTCTTTTGATTTTGTATTATTTTGAGCTGAATATTTTACAACTATGCAGACGGCTCATAAATTTACATAGAAAAACCCCTCATCTCCAAACAACAGAAATGAAGGGTTTGTGTAATTTTAGGCATCCTATGGTGCTCTACCTAACCTGTAATCAAAGGCAGTGTTACGGTCACTCTCGTTCCTTCTCCAACGGTGCTCATAATTGTTACCCCATATGGAGAGCCATACAGAAGCTCAATCCGGTCATGAACATTACGGATTCCTATACCGCTGAACAGCTGACGATTATTTTGGGGATTAGGCAGTGCTCCCTCCATATTCAAGCCTTCAATACCATCACCATTATCCATAATTTCGCAGATGAGTGATTCTCCTGCACGGGACACCATGACATGAATGGTGCCCATTTCTTTTTTGATAAACCCGTGGAAGAAGGCATTTTCAATAAAAGGCTGAATGACCAGCTTGGGTACATGATAATGTGTACAATCCGGCGCTACATAGAAGGCAGCTTTGATGCGACCTCCATAACGCACATGATTAATGAAGACATAGTTTTTCAAATTCTCAATTTCCTTCTCTACAGTAACGGTCTCGCTTACATCACTAATCGTATTCTGTAACAACCCGATTAGCGCATTGATGGTCTCCGCAGCCTTGTCCTTGTTGCCCTGCTGCACGAGAACTTTGATCGAAGCCAGCGTGTTATAGAGGAAATGCGGATTAATCTGACTCTGCAATGCAGCAAGTTCAGCATTACGCTGCTCACGCTGAGTCTGCACAAGCTGATCCACATAGTCATGCAGCTCATCTAACATGTAATTATACGCATGCCCGAGCTGTCTGCTCTCATAACTGCCGCTAACCGGAATATAGTTGTCCAGATCACTTTTCGTAACGTTGGACATCTGCTTCACAAGTCTGCGCAGTGATTTCGTCATCTGATTTGTAATGAGAAACACCAGCAGTAGAGCTCCGATGACAATCGCAGCACAGATTAAAGCTACCGTCTTCATGTCGATGAGCTGCCCCATTGCAGACTTCTTATCCAGGATGTTGACTAGATAAAAACGGTAGAATGGCAAATATTCCGATATGATAATGCTCTCCTGTCCCATTACACGTGCCGTAATGTTCTTGGGAGCATTTTCTTTTATCGTCTCGGCATATGATAATAATTCAGGCTGGATCGTGCCAATCCAGTCTTCCCGGTTCGAGGAGACAATCTCTCCCTTTTCGTTCATGATGACCACATCGTTACCCCGACTCGTAAAATTGTCATAGAACTGACGGAATGCCTCTTCTCTCATCGTAATATATACCGTACCGTACATGCGGTTTCTTGTTCGGTCTGTCAAAGCCTTCGTAGCAGAGATCATCTGCAGCTCGCCCTCTTTGGTTTTACTCTGATAGTCGTCAAAAATTAATCTGCTCGGCGACTGGGCGGCCGCCTTCGTAATCTGCTCCTGCCTTAGCTCTTCTGCCGTTTTCTGGATATAGGAGGGGTTGGTTGAGAAGGAGCGTCCATTCGCACCCGCAATGGTAATGCCTACCTCATAAAACTCAATCATGGATTGCACTCGCTTCATCGTTTCCCGCATATTATAGTATGATTTGGACAAGGTGACTGAATCCCCGTCCCCTTCTGATAAAAAGCCGCGTATCGCCGCGCTTTGCGATACGTTATTGGTCACTGCGGCAATTGAATCGTTAAACGCATCAAAGTTTGTCTTGATCTGGCTGAGCACCTTGGAATTCGTGATGCTGAACGTTTCTGTAAACAGGTTGGTAGACATATGAATTGTTGTCCATAAGATAAGCACAGAGACAAGTACAATGCTGACGACCATGACCAGAATCAGCTTCGGAAACAGTCCAAGACGAGACAAGCCGCTGTTCAACCATTTTTTCATGAATACATCTCATCCATTTCTTTAACCTTCTATCCCGGAATCTGGCACGGGAGTTTAAGCCCAGAATTTGCGCCGGTATCGGCTTGGTGATAGTCCAGTGAATTTTTTGAACACTTTACAGAAATAGCTGTGATCTGAGTATCCTACCATACTGCTGATTTCCGATATCGTCACATCATCTGAACGCAGTAGCTCCTCAGCCTTTTCAATGCGAATTTTGTTCAAATATTCATTAAAACCTTCTTTTTTGTGTGACGAGAAATAACTGGACAGGTACGAGGGGTTAAAATGAAAATGCTTCGCCACCTCGGACAGGCCCAGTGGCTGATCGAAGTTCTCATGCATGTAATCCAGCAGCATTTTCATATTGGGATCACTTCGTTTGCCTCCTGAGCCGGAGACACATTCCTCGACCTCGGTCATAAATTGATCCAGCTCCTGCATCAATTCGCTCAGACTTGAAGCCCCATCGACGTTTTTGAAATACGTATACTTGCTCTCCTCGAGTCCTGAAGATTGCACGTCCATATCTGCCAAGGTAATAGTAACATTGAAGATCAGGTTGCCCAGAAAGGATTTGATCTCAAATACATCCGCGATATAGTCCCGCCCGAGCGACGCTGTATGATCACGTAAATATTCTCTGGCAGCCTCTACCCGATTGCGTTTCACATGCTGCAAAAACATGTTTACATTGAACTGATATCCTGCGGGATGCATCGGCGGAAGCTCGCCATCCACCAGAATTGAGCGATCTGTATAATAGAACGAAAACTCCATTAATTTAACCATTCGCTCACGATAGATTTCTCCCATCTTTTCAAATGAACCAAATTTCTCGCTGAGCACCCATACCGAAGTGTCATTCCCCGTTCCCGCTTCCTTAGCCCACTCCCGAATCTGTTCAACCATTTCTTCATCCTGCTCTGGTTTTACATTCAGCAGCAGGACAGGCAGGCTACTCTCCGCAGGCAAGATTGCGCATCCAACCTCAGGCAGACGTTTTCGTAATTCTGCTTCAATCCGCTCATGCTCCTGATTTTTCAGTCCGTTCTCCGGCTGAAAAGCGAAAAGACGAAAGGAGCCTAGCGGGAAAGTTTCCCGCACCTTCGGCATCTCGTTTTCTTCATCCAGCGTAAACCCGGATAACATTTTCTCCATCAGTTGACCGATTCGATAGCCATCATGTGAAGGCTCATAGTGAAGCTCTGGAATTTTTCCAGCCGTGCGTCTGAGCACTTCAAGCAGTTCGTTAGTGTCCAGCTTTGGCTTCAATATGTAGTCCGCTGCTCCATGCTGCAGTGTCGATCGAACATACTCAAATTCACTAAAACTGCTCAGCACAATAACCTCAATCTGCGGATAAGCCGCCTTGAGTGTACGGACAAATGTTTCACCGTTCATAACAGGCATCACGATGTCGGTTATGACAATATCCGGTTTCAACAGCTCTACCTGCTGCAAACCCTCTTCGCCATTGGAGGCCTCTCCAACGATGTTAAAGCCTTCGGCTTCCCAGTTCATATGGTGCTTTATACCTTGTCTAACCAGAAACTCATCGTCAACAATCAGCACCTTGCACAACCGGTTCATGATCGCGACCCCCCTGTCTTGTATCTCACTCTATCTCTATACTGTTTAGCCTTTGTAGTGAAGCTTGCCCTTGTTAGCGGTTACATTAACATTAAAATAATTGTACATCTTGTTATATCTTAAATCCTATGTTTAAGCAATAGTAACTATCCATAGTGTACACTATATTTCGACAAGAAAAGAAGTCCCAAAAAGTCATGACCTAGTCAGACGTACAGGGACTTCTTCGGTTATTCTGTTATGCTTGTTGCAGAAATCCAGTATTAAGGCTCCACTCCCCATTGCAGCTGATCAGCTACATATCCGGTTACTTTCGACCAGTCCGTATATGAGGTAAGTGCATTTGCGAAGGAGTAATCATCCGTTTGGTTATAATTGGTCCAGTTGTCTTTGGAAAAACGGGTCTGAATCTCAGTGCTTTGTCCTGCATTCAACGTTCCAGCCGAAGCTTTGAAGCCAATCTCCAGCACATGATCCGCTCCTGGCAGCCCTGGAGTCAAGGCACTAAAGGTACCGGTTATATTGTTGTTGCCCACAGCGGCCCAATCACAGAAGAAATTTTGTGGCTGGTTGCCGTTAATTGTATAGTAATATCGAATTTTCACATCCGACAGATTCAGTGGAGCCGTGCCTGTATTCGTCAGTCTGAATTTGGGATTAATGGAGCTGCTGGAAGCAGCAGTGGTGCCGTTATACATCTCGATCCGAATCGTACCACTTGGAATCACCACTGTTGTATCCTTGATAGTCAGACTTAATATGGCAGGATTGCCTGCACTGAACTGGAACGTTAATGTGGCTGTTCCTTTTGGTAATGTAGCCAGGTAGGCTTTATTAAGCATAACCTGATTACCTGTTATCGTGTAATCGGTTCCGGCCTCAAGGATTGTGTTTCCATTGCGGACAGAGAGCAGTGTATTTCCATTAAGTGTTAACATCACAGGGATATCGGCCTGATGATCAGGGTTTAGATCAAACTGAGCTGTCGCAGGATTAATCGTTGAATTGGACACAGGGGTAGTCCCTCCGCCATTTCCGTTAACCGGATCTGCATAGAGTATTCCGCGTCCATTGGTACCCAGGTATACTCTGCCGTATATACGCGGGTCGCCTGTAATTGTCGTTACACGGGCATATTGATGCTGATCGTCGTTAATGCGCACCCAACTCGCCCCGCCGTCATCGGAGCGGAAAAACCCGCGTGTTCCATCAATCTGTGCCACGGTATACAAGGCAACAACACTTTGCCCCGGAGCTGCTTTACCAAATCCGATGCTGTCAGCTTCTTCAACATTGGCAAGCTTGGTGAAGGTTGCTCCTGAGTCTGTTGAGTGCCACAGACCGTAAGGGCCCTCTTCTTCATTACCTCCTGCGAACCACAATTCACCTTCTACTCCCGGCACAGCATGAAGGTCCGAGTTGCCTTCCACCGGAAGCCCTGTAGCTGGTGATACGGTGAACGAGGCTCCGCCATTGGTGCTTACATAAACTTTACCGACTGCGAAGCCGTAGAACTTGTTCGGGTTCACCCGATCGGAGATCACTTTGGCCTGTGCAGGGATTCCCGTGCTGGCCGTCCATGAATCACCGCTCGCAGAGTGAAACACGCCTCGATCGGATGTGCTCCACACCAGGCGATTGCCACTTGCCGAGATAGCAACAGTCCCGCCTCCTGTCGTGCCTGAAGGCTCTGCGCTTGCTTTGTACCATGTGCTGCCTCCATCACTGGATAGCCCTATGGATCTGGCATTGGAATCAACCGTGTAATCGGCTTTACCCACCCGCACCATCGTATTCGGACTTAATTCTGCAAAATCAATGCTTTCCGTGGAAGGATAGTTTGGATTCGAGAACATCTTCGCTGGTGCTTGAGTCAGATCATCATGACGGAACCCCGCAATATCGCCCAAAGCACTGACCAGATTCGCTCCGCTTGGCGGGCTGATCAGATCAAGCACATTGGTCTCTTCAATGCCTTTGGCCATAACTGTAATATGAATTTTTTCATCCTGATCCCAATCCGTGAGGTTGTTTGTGCCATAGATGGTTGCACCCGTCCCATACATCATTCGATCTGAATCAAACGGATCAATCTCCAGTGCACTAATCATCCAGCCAAGCTTAGGCGAGATTTCCGGTGGTGCAGGATTAACAGCAAAAGTTAACCAAGGTGCTGCCGAAATATCCTGTGTATATCTGAATTTGCGATCAGGATATCCTTCGAAATCCCAGATGCGTGTCCACGTATCCCCGCCATCCTTGCTTCGGAACAGAATCGCATCAGGCCACCAGGAATTCATCGTGGCTACCATGAGAGTACCAGGTTCCTGTGCATCAATAGCCAGACCACCATAACCATAATAATTATCCGAACTAATGCTCGGCACAGGGCTAATATTTTTCCACATTCCTGTGACTGTGTTCAGCTTCCAGACCTCTCCCTTTGTGCCATCATAGGGGCCTGCACCGTTACTATAGGTAATATACAGACTGCCATCAACATCCATCTTCCCATGATGAGGCAGATAACCGGTCGGTTGCCCAGGAATTGCAGTCCAGGTCAAGCCGCCATTTGTACTGCGATATATGCTTTCACTTTTATCCGCTACTCCAACATAGATTGTCTGTGTTGCCTGTCCTGCTGAGCCAGTTGTTTTATCAAACGTGATCCAGGCCAAGCCTGTGATGTCACTCGTGTATTCATTGCCCGGATTCTCAACATAGTTCCCCGGATTCGGAAAGCTGGTCACTTTGCTCCAGGTTACTCCATAATCGGTGCTTTTCCATAACCCGTTACCACTGCGCGCACCAAAATATAAAATTCGATGATCATTCGGGTCTATCGCCAAACGTTCTCCCATGGAGCGGCCAGGCATGTTACCCCCTACCTTGAAGGGAAGTTCTGTCTGCTGCCATGTATCTCCCCGGTCTGTGGATCGAAAAATATATCCGTTATCCTTCACCCATGAATTCGTATACGTGCCTACAGCCATATACACACGATCCGGGTCCACCGGGTCCGTAGCCAGTGCGTCCACCCCATTGTTGTTCCAGTCGTCCCACCCTACAAAATCGGTTAGCGGTTTCCAGCTACTGTCTGCGGGATTCCAGCGATAAGCTCCCCCAATGTCTGTACGGGCATAGATCAAATCCTTTTCGGATTCGTTAAAGATAATACCCGGTATATATCCCCCTCCTCCACCAGTCACAACATTTTTCCATTCATAAGCTTCACTTGGAGCCGCCGCCGCAGTCCCAGACACGCCTATTGCACCCAATGAAGCTGTTACGATGGCCATGCTCAAACCAATCATCCGTAACTTTCTTATCCACGTTTTCATCTCAACTTGTCCTCCTTTTCATGCTTCAATATCTGCTGTAATTCGGTCTATCCCAGCTGTCTCATCCTGATGATGATGCGTTCCAGACGAATCCATAGAAAAGCTGCTTATGCGGAAATATCACCTCCCTTCACATTGATGTTAAGCGCTTACAAAACATCTGAAAATAAATCCATAAAATAGTTTATACATCAATAATTAACATTCGATAGAAAACGTTTTTTACCTTTCTTTCAAGGCGACATTTCAAAAATATTTTTGCTCCCTCATCCTGGCTTCGAAACGCAAAAAAGGTGCTGCCTTCGCAGCACCCGACATCATATGTTGTTCAGCAGACTTCCTGGCCTTTTTGCCCATACGCATGGGTTGCCTGCCCTTTCACACCCGGCTTCACAACGAAAAGTGAACCTGCTTGCGGCGTTTCCAGCAGCCGCTCTTCCTTGATCCCGATCCGTGCAGTAGTTATATAGAGTTCCTCCAGATCTTGTCCGCCAAAACAACAGGAGGTCACCTGATCCGCGGGTACTTCAATCTGCTGTAGAAGCTCTGAGGTCTCCGGGTTCCAGCGAGTAACTCTCCCCCCACCCCAGTGCGCAACCCATAACATGCCTTCAGCATCCACAGTCATGCCATCCGGGAATCCCATTTCTTCAGGAACAGAGATAATGCTGGTCCGATCCGAGATTGTGCCTGAAGTCAGATCAAAATTAAAACGATCCACAGAACGTGTTGGGGTATCAATATAATACATAAACTGACGGTCCGGGCTCCAGCCGAGCCCATTCGACGTAGACACCTGCTGCACCATTGTACGTACAGGCTGTCCTTCCTCCAGACAGTATAACGATCCGGCCTTTTGCTCGTTATTCAGGCTCATTGTACCCGCCCAGAACCGTCCATTCGCATCACACTTCCCATCATTAAACCGATTGGTCGTTTTATCCTGTTCCGGGTCGGCAATTGCTTGACGTGCGCCTGTTAGCAGATCATATGTATAAAATCCGGTGTGAAGCGCAACAATCACTTCACTGCCGCGATACGGAACGACAGCCCCGACGTGCTCACCCACGTCATAGACCTGATCCTGACCCGTCGCCGGATCGAATGCATGCACCTTGAACCCTTCGATATCCACCCATAACAAACGGTTATTTTCTGCATCCCAGCTTGGTCCTTCTCCTAATAATGCAGGGGTATCCACGACTACAGTTACTTTATTCATATCAGCACTCCTTATTTTAGGATTTCTTATTACCAGACCATTCAAATCCAATCACATCCAGAAAAGCTTTGCTCAATACCATATGACCTGTGGCATCCGGGTGCACTCTGTCATGTGTCAGCACCGATGTATAATAGTGATCCCAGAATGGTGCAAAAGCGGCCTGGGTGTCTACAAGCAGAGCATCATATTCCGATGCTACTCTGCGAACAGCTGCTCCATAAACATCCATCGTAGCCCGCATCGGATCCTCGGGATTTGCTTCAAGATAATATGGTGTCATGAGCACAAGCCCCTTCAGCCTCGGGCGAACGGATGCCGCCAGTTCACGCAGTGTGGCCTCGTATTCGTCCAGAAACACATGTGATTCTGCCAGCGGATGATCAAACTGACGCCACACATCGTTAATACCAATCATGATGGTCAGCCAGTCCGGCTTCAGCTCCAGCACATCGCGCTCCCAGCGCTGCTTCAGATCACGGACTGTATTCCCGCTATTACCCACATTTTGTACCCGCAGCATCAGTTCGGGATAAATAGAGCGTAACAAGGCATACACCTGTGCGACATATCCGTGGCCCAGCCCTGAACTTTCCTCCCCTACAGGATGTGCACGTCCACAATCGGTAATGGAATCACCAATGAATAGAAGCTTGTCATGCTTATGCAATTTCATAGACCAGCTCTCCTTCGTTTAATATGAAATCCATGAGTACCTAATTAGAGCGGCATGCTTACTTTTCCATACCTCTCCAGGTTTCTGCCGTTACCAGCCTTGATTTTTAAGCCATGTCAGGCACAGGTCAGACCATACTCGAACCGTATCATCGTTCTCAGCCAAGCCTAAACCGTGCGGCCCTTTCTCAAATACGTGCAGATCATACGCAATTCCGTGTTGACCCAAAGCGAGCGCGTAACGCAAGCTGTTCTCTACAGGGACAGCCTGATCATTACTTGTATGCCAGATGAATGCTTCAGGAGCATCTGCCTTGACCTGCTGCTCTGCACTAAAGGCCTGAATCTGCTCCTGTGACGCAGCTTCGCCCAACAGATTTATTCTTGAACCGGAATGTCCATATGACTCCATTGTAATCACTGGATAACATAGAATTACACGATCTGGACGTGAACTCTGCCGCTCGATAAAGTCCTCGTGATCCGGGTGCCCAGCATCATATTGGGTGCCTAATGTGGCTGTTAAATGTCCTCCTGCCGAGAAACCTAAGACAGCGATTTTGGACGGATGAATGCCATAGTGCTCCGCATGCGCTCTCACATAACGGATTGCACGCTGACCGTCGGCCTTGGGAGCAGGATGCTGATGAGGGGCGACGCGATATTTCAGTACAAATGCACTGATACCTGCGCGATTCAACAGCTCAGCAATAGGTGCACCCTCATGGTCTGCCAGATGACCGTAGCCGCCTCCGGGACACACAATGACAGCGCTCTCGGAACCAGGTTGAATAAAAGGAATCAGATGTGGCATTTCGTCTTCATGACCTGCAGCCGCATGCGGTGCTGCCTGATCCCACAAAGGAATAATTGAACTCATGAGATGGCTCATCCTTTCTCGTTAGCATGGAAATATATCCGTTTAATCGTTTTCGTTATCAGGATTCGATACCATCATAACGGTAACGGGATAAAGCATCAATACCTTCCAGCACATCTTTTCATTCCTCCTGCTTTAATTAATACAAGTTGCGAAACTGTTCGGGTGTAACCCCCTCCATTCGGCGAAAGGTGGCGACAAAATGGCTGGCATCCCGAAATCCGGCCCGAATAGCGATCTCCCTGATCGTCAAAGCTCTGCTGCCTGTCAGCATCTCTTTGGATTTGCGTATCCGTAGCAAAATAAAGTAACTGTAGGCCGTCATGCCAAAAGACTGCTTGAACAGCGTATTCAGATGTCTCGATGAAATTCCGGTAATGCATGCCATCTGCTCCAGTCCAATGTCGGGATCATGATAATGCTGCTCCATAAATGCGAGAAGCGGAGCCAGCCTGGCTACTGCCTGCGAGATCGAGGAGCGATTGCCAGTCATACCATGTTTTTTGAGCAAAATCAAAAAACGGTACATGTCAGCCGACGCTTCAAGCCCCGATAAATCGTGGTCACTTCCGATAGAATCCAGCACATGCCTGGCATGATGATTCAGAACACTGTCCATGTCCCACTGCTGGAAAGCAGGCTCACCCAGACCAAGTGAATCGACAATTGCAGCACACTGCGATCCGCCAAAGGTAATGTAGATCGTCTCCCACTCCTTCTGAACACGGACGTACTCATGCGGCAGATTTGGCGGAAGCAGAATACCCGCGTTTTCCCCGAGCATTGCCGAAACTCCGGCCAGCTTGAGTTCACCTGCTCCCTTCACCGTTTGCAGCCAGTGATAATACGGGTAACCTGCGGGTCTGTAGACTTTCTCCTGATTTCCGTTATACCCGATGCTCTCGATATACAGCGGTAGCGACTGATCCCGTGGTGTCATAAAATAACGTTGATGTCGGGGCGAAATGAGCATACAACAGCCTCCTTGAACTGAACCGTAATTACAAGCTCAATATAGTAAAATAGAGTTCCATATTCTTATATAGGTTATCACTTTTGTTATATTTTAAAAGTTATATGCATCATATAGTATAGAATTATTCTTATACAAGAGGTGAGTGTGTTGATTAGCAGCAAACTGCCCAAAATGTTCTATGGAGGGGACTACAACCCTGAACAATGGGACCATGCGACCCATCTGGAGGACCTGCGTATGTTTAAGCTGGCAGGAATTGATATCGCTACCATTAACGTTTTTTCGTGGGCGCTTATTCAGCCTGATGAAGTAACCTACAACTTTGAGGATCTGGATCAATTGATTGATCGACTGCACCAAAACGGGGTATACATCTGCCTTGCCACAAGCACAGCCGCTCATCCGGCATGGATGGCTAAAAATTACCCGGACGTGCTACGTGTAGATGCGGACGGTCGCAAACGAAAATTCGGCGGTCGGCACAACTCCTGTCCGAATAGTCCAACCTATCGCAAATACTCCGAGATCATCGCAGACAAGCTGGCAGCCCGTTACAAGGATCATGACGCTGTGCTCGTGTGGCATATCTCCAACGAATACGGCGGCGAGTGTTACTGTGAGAATTGTGAGAAGGCATTCCGCGTGTATCTCAAGAAACGTTATACGTCCATTGAACAGCTGAATAAAGCGTGGAACACCAACTTCTGGGGGCATACGTTCTATGATTGGGACGAAATTGTGCTTCCGAGCAATCTGAGCGAGCATTGGGGACACAACAGCTCCTCGTTCCAAGGCATCTCGCTGGATTACTCCCGGTTTAACTCGGACAGCCTGCTTGAATGTTATCTGCTGGAGTACAATGCCATCAAAAAGCATATTCCTGACGCCGTGGTCACAACCAACTTGATGGGCTTTTTCAAACAGCTGGACTACTTCAAATGGGCCAAATATATGGACATCGTCTCTTGGGACAGTTATCCGGGTCTTGCTACACCGGTCAGCTATACTGCAATGGCACATGATCTCATGCGTGGACTCAAGGATGGTCAGCCGTTCATGCTGATGGAACAGACACCAAGCCAGCAGAATTGGCAGCCTTACAATTCGCTGAAACGTCCAGGTGTTATGCGATTGTGGAGTTATCAGTCCATCGCACATGGCGCGGATACCGTTATGTTCTTTCAACTGCGTCGCTCAATCGGGGCCTGCGAGAAATATCATGGCGCTGTTATCGAGCATGCCGGACATGAAAATACACGAGTGTTCCGCGAAGTAGCGCAGCTGGGCGGGGAATTGCAACGCCTTGGCGATACTACGCTCGATGCGACAGTGCAGTCCAAGGTCGCCATCGTATTTGACTGGGATAACTGGTGGGCCATTGAGAAATCAAGCGGGCCAACGATCGCGTTGAACTATGTCGAGCAAATTCACAAATATTATGCAGCCTTCTTCCGTCGAAACATTCAAGTGGATATCGTAAGTGTGGACACGGATATTAGCAGCTATGATTTGGTGCTTGCCCCTGTGCTTTATATGGTTAAACCAGGCTTCGCTGCCAAGCTGGAACAGTTTGTTGCTGATGGCGGCACTTTCCTCACCACCTTCTTCAGCGGCATCGTTAACGAGCATGATCTCGTGACCACAGGCGGTTATCCAGGCGAGCTGCGAAGCCTGCTCGGCATCTGGGTTGAGGAGATTGATGCGCTATTGCCTGAACAGAAAAACAGCATCGTAATGAAAGAATCCTTCGGTACACTTACTGGGGCTTATGAATGTGGCATGCTCTGCGACCTGTTACATAGCGAAGGTGCCGATGTTATTGCCGAGTATGGAGAAGACTTCTATAAAGGTATGCCTGCGCTTACCCGCAACGTATATGGTCAAGGAGAAGCCTGGTATGTAGCCACAGACCCGGATGACATGTTCCTTGACGGTTTGCTGGGTGAGCTGACAGCAGCCAAACATATACAACCTTTGCTGGAAACCCCGCAAGGTGTAGAGGTGAGCGCCCGCACCAAAAGCGGCAGCTCCTATCTGTTTGTCATGAATCATAATTCGTCTGCACAATCCTATGATCTGGGCGAAGCTAAAGTGCGTGAGCTGTTAACAGGCCAACATTATACAGGCCCTACTGAAATCGAGGCACGCGGCGTGCACATATTGGAATGGACCACTTAACAAACGGTTTATGAAGAATATGGTGATTTTGCTGGCTGTGTTCGACACCAATGCTTTTGGCCTGAACAAACCAACAACCGGATGTCTGCTTGTATGCAGACAATCCGGTTGTTGGTTTGATTTATTATAATCGTCATCATTGCTATAAAGTTGAACTATTCATTTACAGAATAACTCCGTCCTTGAAGATAGCAATCTCGCGGAAACCATGCTGCTCACTGAGTGTATTCGCACGCCCTGAAGCAATGTCAATAATCTGAGTGAATAATTGCAGCTTGACCTCATCCATGGATTGGCCTTCGAGCAGCTGGCCTGCGTTAAAGTCGATCCAATGTTTTTTGCGTTTCGCCAGATCAGATTGTGTCGCAATTTTCAGTGTAGGTACTGGACCACCAAAAGGTGTGCCGCGGCCTGTTGTAAAGAGCACAATATGCGCTCCCGCTGCAGATAATGCCGTCACCGAAACCAGGTCATTGCCCGGTGCCTCTACAATGTTCAGACCGGTTTTGGTCACTCGTTTACCGTATCTTAATACATCGACGACCGAGGAGCGTCCTCCCTTTTGCGTACAGCCGAGTGATTTCTCTTCCAATGTTGTAATACCGCCTGCCTTATTGCCCGGTGAAGGATTTTCATAGATGTTCTGACCATGATTCACAAAGTATTGCTTGAAGCCATTTACCAGGTCTACCAGATCATTAAACACATGCTCATCCGCTGCACGATTCATCAGAATCGTCTCCGCTCCAAACATCTCGGGTACCTCTGTCAAAATTGCCGTTCCTCCGGCAGCAACGAGCAGATCAGCAACAGAACCTACGAGCGGATTCGCTGTAATCCCGGATAACCCGTCCGATCCCCCGCATTTCAGACCAATTTTGAGTTTACTTAGCGGCAGCGGCTGACGTTGCTCTTGCTCGGCCATCTCGACCAGCTCTTCCATTAAACGCAGTCCCTCCTCAAGCTCATCCTCGGTCTCCTGCGCTTTAAGAAAACGTACCTTCTCCCGATATTCAGAAGCAATACATTCGCGGAACTGATCCACTTGGTTATTTTCGCATCCCAGACCGATGACAAGCACACCTCCGGCATTCGGATGCTCCACAAGTGAGGCTAACAGCTGCTGGGTGTATTTCAAGTCATCTCCAAGCTGGGAACATCCGAATGGATGTGGAAAATGGTACACACCGTCAATACGGCTGCCAAACTGGGCCTGCCCCATACGGGCCAGGGCTTCACACACCTTGTTGATACATCCAACGGTATTTACAATCCAGATCTCATTGCGAATCCCCGCTTCGCCATTCGGGCGCAAATACCCATCGAAGGAGCGCAGATGCTCAGGCGGCATATCCATAGGGGCTTTTTGTCCAGGCTGATATTCGTACTCAAGCAGTCCGTGCAGCCCTGTCTTCAGATTGTGGCTGTGTATCCAGCTGCCCTGCATAATCGGCTCCTGGGCGATACCGATGGAAAAGCCGTATTTCATTACATCCGCACCTTGTGCGAGGTCATGTACTGCAATTTTATGTCCTTTGGGCACATCGTGCAGCAGAGCAAATGCTACACCGTCCGGCAGAACAATTTGTTCTCCCTTCACATAGTCCCGAAGTGCTATGATGACATCATCCTGCGGCTGGATTGCAATCCAGTCATTCATTGTCGTGGTCGTACTCATTTCGCTTCACCTTCCAGTTTACCGATTTCATGCACAAGCGCTGCACGCAGCCCTTCTTTTTCATTCAAATTCTCTCCCCAGACTCCTGCATCAGACAATACGGCAGCAACCCTGTTCTCCAGTTCAGTTGTCGCTGTGCCACTCAGACTGTCATACCCGTTCCAGTGAGCAGCCAGCGCCTTGAGCACATCAGGATCATCCCGCAAGGAAATCATCTCACCATTCAACAGCCGAGCCTTGTATCCGTCCTCTGTTTGAATCGGACGATACAAGTACAGGAAGCCCGATAAGCCCTGCACCAACCGTTCAGGCCAGCTTCCCTGATTTTGTTCATAAGCCAGAAGAGTCGGCAACACACGCACCTTGATTTTGCCAACGGTATTTAAGGCAATGTCCTGCAGCTTGTGATCAATATAGGGATTCAGGAAGCGCTCGAACACTTCTTCTGCATACTGCTCAAGTCCAAGCTCGGGCATATCCAGGGCAGGCACGATCTCTTCGAGCACCGCCTCCCTGATCCATGAGCTGAACTGTGGGTCTTCCATCGTTTCTCTGACATGCTGCTTGCCCCGAAGCAAGCCAAGGGAGGACATGAGCGTATGTGAACCGTTCAGAATGCGGACCTTCCGCAGCTGATAAGGCTTCAAATCTTTGACCCAGTGCACGTTTAGCCCAGCCTGCTTGAGCGGAAGCCTCTTGTCCAATGACTCCTCACCCTGGATCGCCCAGAAGTGATAAGGCTCTGCCGTATTAATTAACTGGTCCTCGTATCCCCAGCGATCTGCAAGCTCCTCTGCTTCCTTCTGTGTCGGTGCACCCGTCACAATGCGATCCACCAGATTGTTCAGGAACAAATTATGATGCTCGATCCACGAACGGAAGCTGTCGGAATATCCGAAATCCTCACTGTGACGAAGCACGCAGCTCCGCAATACATCTCCATTGCCCTCCAGCAGCTCACATGGGAGATGGATCAGACCTCGCGTCGGATCTCCACCAAATCGTACATATCTCTGATGCAGGAAAACCGTCAATTTACCAGGAAAGGACTGTACCGGCTCACCTGGGACATAGTCAGACGCGAAATATTTCAACCCGGATTCGGTTGTATTCGAGATGACAAACTCAAGCGACGGCAGCTCCGCCAGCTCCAGAAACGTCTGCCATTCCTCGTATGGATTAATATATTGTGAAAAAACAGACACCATTTCTGTACGCTCTACACGCTTCCCATCCGACAGCCCACGCGTAATCATCGTATATAATCCATCCTGATCACGAATTTGCTCCAGCTTGGCCTTCCCGCCGGGCCGCGGCTGCGTCACAGCTACACTGCCATGAAACTTGCCCTGCCTTGCGCTCTCATGCAGCATCCAGTCTGCGAAACCTCGTAAAAAATTCCCTTCCCCGATCTGCAATACCTTGACGGGACGTTCCATCATTTCTTTACATTTGCGCTGACTATCATTGCCGAGCAAATGCAGCTTTAACCTTGGCCGCTTCGTGCTTGCAGACATGGACATTCACCTCACCGATTATTTGTAAACCCAGAATGCACATCAAAAGCTGTCATCCTTTTATTGTAAACGCTTTAAATTCATTGTATCATCAATAAAAGGAAATTAAATTGCTTATTTTGCGTTAAATGTACTCTTTCATGACTAGAATTCATATCTCACCAGAGACATTTGTCTCCAAAAGGAGTATTTTTATGAAGCACTCACCTGTACGCACTACCATACAGACCGATTCTGGCATCCCCCTGCGGCTCGTCTATAGTGACACCAAATCCCCCCAAAATGAGCTGCCTGATCACCTCCATGACTGGCATGAAATTATTTATGTCTACCGGGGACAAGGCAGTATTTTTATTGATACGGGTCTTGAAGAGATGCAAGAGGGTGATCTCTTCCTCATTCCAGGTAGCACGGTGCACCGTGCTTTGCCGGATGCAGGTAATCCCGTCACTTCGTCAGCACTGTTTTTCAGCCCCGGACTGCTGTTTTCGTCTGCCGGAGGCATGTCCTCTGCGCTGCTGCATCCATTCGAGCGCTGCCGTAAACGGCGAGTATACAAGAGACATCTTAACAAAGACGAGCGTGCACAAGTGTCTGCATTAATTGATGACATTCATGCCGAATTCCAGCTAGACCATCATCTGAGTGCTCACGCAGCACAATTGCGTCTACAGTTACTGCTCATCTTTCTGGAACGGCTGGAAGCAGAGTCCGTTGCCGGACCGGTTCATACTAAAGCATCACTCCCGGCTCCATCCTGGCTTTCATCTACACTGTCCAACATTGATCATAAACTGAGAAGCGGCTTATCCTTACCCGAGCTTGCGCAGCAAGCGGCGGTTTCTCCTGCACACTTTAGCCGTGCCTTCAAACGTTATACCGGGATGACGCTAACGGACTACGTGTTAGCTCGCAGGGTAATTATGGCGAAAGAACACCTTGTGCAAGGGGATGCCACGATGGCGGCGGTTGCAGATGCCTGCGGCTTTGAGAGCCTTCCTCATTTTTACAGACAGTTCAAAAAACTGACGGGTACGACCCCTGCCGCCTACCGGAGAGCGATGATTCGTAATCGTTAATATGCATTCACACTTTATTCGGAGGTAATATATGGTATGATAATCAAGGCTTACGCAAAACGATCAAATTGTTACTGGAGTTGAATTTGTGATTATTAAATTCCTTATTTTCGGTCTGCTTTGGCAGATCATCGGCAATCCATTCCTTGCCATTCTCATTCTGCTCGTCATTCTGTATGTTCTGGACCGGCGCTTTGTAGGTGTATTCCCAAGCTTCACCAAGCCGCTGAAACGTATGCGGAACATATCGCGACTGAAGCAGCAGCTTGCGCTAAACCCTAACGAAGTGTCTTCCAAGCTGGAGCTCGCCCGATTGCTGATCGAACGTAAACGTTACAGTGAAGCACATGCTTATTTGCTTGAACTGGAGCGTCCCTATGAGCAGTCGGCGGAATACTGGGACGCGTTAGGCACAACCGAGCTATATCTGGGAAACACAGCGGAAGGCGAACGTCATATTTTACACGCACTGGAGATTAACCCGAGAGTAAAATACGGGCAGCCTTATCTTACTCTTGCAACAGCTTTCAAGGATACAGATCGCGACAAAGCACTTCACTATGTGCAGCAATTTCAGGAGATTCACTCCTCCTCCAGCGAGGCCTTTTATCTGCTCGGTTCCGTCTATCGTTCACTGGGACGTATGGATGATACCAAGCAGGCCTATGATCAATGCCTGAATGTGTATCGTTCCTTACCTAGATATAAGAAACGTCAGGAACGGCGCTGGGCTGTTCGCAGCTGGTTCCGTAAGATGACGATATAACTTCCTGACATCCGATATCTCAAAACTTGAACACATACAAAATGCACTGGCCCCTGCCCATTAACGGCGCAGCGAACCAGTGCACTTTTATTAATAATGATTATTCGGTTAACAGTGTTCGTAACTGCCGCTCGTTCAGCCGCATCCAGTCCATTCGCTGCTTCAGCTTCACAATCTGCTCTACAGCGACTCGAGGCTCGTCTGTTCCTTCCATCATGCGGCTGATAAAATGCATCACCACGTCCAGACTCCGCAGCAGAATCAAGTGAGGGATCGCTCTCAGCTCCTGAGCTGTAAGTTCCACCTTTTCCCGGAATCCCTCAACCAGTCTGGCCTGCGCCTTCCACATCCAGGCTTCACTCTTGTCCATTGTCAGCATGTCAGACATCGGAACCGCCAGCTCCATCACTCGCAGATCCCATGTGGCAAATTCGAAATCCAGAATTGCACAGATGCGTCCTTGTGAATCAGCCAGCACGTTCGAGGCGTTCACATCTCCATGTACAAGCTGGTGCGGCAACTGATCCATGCCCCGCAATGCTTCAAAAAGACCCGGAAGTTCCTCCCGTAGCTGTGCCAGTTGGGCAGCACAAGCAGTCAGTGTCTCCGGCGGCGAAGCACACAGCTCCATTAGCCTGGACGGTGAACAGAGCGGATAGGCCTCATCAATCCGATAATATGGTGGATAGACCGGCTCGGACTTCAGATCCAGCTTGGCGAGCGATGAAGATAAATGGCCGGCTGCACGCCCCAATTGCAGTAGCTGATCCGCTTGCTCCCATAAGGGATTGACACCTTCAAGATAGTGAAACAATGTCACTATTTTGGTTCTGCCTTCAGCATCAGCCTGAACCACCTGATACGTCTTATGATTCTTGACAGATACAACAGGTCTAGGCGAATCCAATTTAAAATCCGTATGCCGCAGTGCAGTAAGCACGCCATGTTCAAAGGCTATTTTGGCTTGGTCATTATGTGTTTCATATTGTCTCATCATATAAGTTGCTCCATTTGTATGAAGCATGAAGGTGGAATTATTCATACCCCCTTCACTACGCTTACCCTGCCACCCCGATGTTATCCCGTATAAGGTCAACACGTTAGAGATTAATTGCTGTTCGGTCAAAGAAAGACCCTTGTTCTGGAAGTCAGACACCTTTGTAACCCCTCTGTTCCGATGATTTGAAATATACCTCTCATCATATCGGAACTCCGATCACAGGTCTAGCCTTGTGTAACCTCCACATTTCCGCTACACAAAAGGACTATATCCAGTCCGGTTCAATTGCTCTGCAATGACACGATATCCTCTCGCATTGGGATGCACTCTGTCCCAAAACAACAACTCACGCTCACGCCCTTCGAACTTGTCATATACCTGGGCACACGCATAATTGCCCGATCCTGCGCCATTCAGATAAGCGTTGTATTGTCGAACCCAGTATGCAGCCTCTGTAGATTGCGGATACGGGTTGTATAACCCAATCGAACGGACAAAATAATTTTCGTTGCCTTTGAGCTGCCGAATTTGTTTCATAATCAGAGATACATGATGACGTGTATCGCCCAGGATCTGTGTCATTTTCCCGGCACTTGGCACACCGCCGCTTGCCTTAAACGTTCGAATCAGATCGTTGCCGCCGATGGATATCGTAAGGATGTCTGCCTCGCGCACCGCCTGACGAATTCGGGGATGGTTATGGATCATCTGTAGCAGTTCCCCGGAGGTCAACCCGTTCACCCCTAAATTTTCCAGCGATACAAATGTACGAAGATTCATCTCGGCCATTCGCCGGTAGATGGGCACAAACCCGGTTCCAAGCAGCGCCCCCGTACCTACAGTCAAAGAGTCTCCTAAAGCTACATAACGATATACCATCCCGTCGCCCCTCTCTCTGTTGATCTGCCAGCTCTATAAAGAACTGCCATATATCATATGAGAGTCAGCATGCCAAAGCGCGGGATAATGTCCTTAGGCAGACACCCCTCTTTGCCATGTTAATTGAAAGGAAGAAAAAAGCTCTGCCGCAATATGCGCCAGAGCCTCCTTCAACATCAATATAGCTATATTATTCGTCCAGCATATTACATCCCCACAGTATGATTGGAATCCGAAGATTCGGCATTTTCCTTGTTCGGGAATGGCCACCAGTTCGCCCGCCCAAACGTCTTCACCATAACCGGTACGAAGAATGGCAGGAATAACAGTGAGTACAAAATCAAACCACTAAGCACAACCGTAGCAATCTGCATCATCGAAAGCACCCCTGACGGGTACATCGCGGCAAATGTTCCACTTAGAATTACCGCTGCGGACAGGATGACGGTTCCCATGTTTTTCATGGCGTACAATATCGCATCCTGTGCGCGCATTCCTTTGTTTTCATTGAAACGATCCATGAGGAAGATGCTATAATCCACACCAAGCGCAATCAGCATAACAAAGCCAAAGAATGGAGTAACCCAGCTGATTCCTGCATAGCCGAGAATGTTCACAAAGACAGCCTCCGTGAGTGCCATGGATGTGAAGTATGCAAGCAACAACGAGATAATGAGATAAATCGGCATGATGACGGAACGAAGCAGGATCACCAGAATAATGAAGGTTCCTGCCAGCATCAGCATAACGGTGCGTGTGTAGTCCTTATTCGAGATCGACTGCAAATCTGCAAACGTACTCGTCACACCGCCGATAGCTACGTCCGATTTTTCAAGCGCACTGCCCTGAACTGCACGTTTAACCGCCGCTTCGATATCCGGCACACGGTCAATCGCTGCTTTACCATACGGATTCTCTGCAAAAATGACATCCATCGTCATCGTCTTGCGGTCCTTGGACAGATACGTATCAAAAACCTTTTTGAAGTCCTTGTTGCCAAGGGCTTCCTCAGGAACGTACCAGCCTGCAAGCTCCGAATCCGGTGAATTTTGCAATTCCGACAAATAATCTTGCGCAGAATCCAGGCCGCCTGATACTTTCTTGATCCCGTCTACACTTTGGTTCAGACCATCTGTCAGTTGTGTCAATTGACCACTCAGGTCGGAGAAACCTTTCTGGATCTTCTCCTGTCCTCCCTGAAGCTGACCCAGACCGTTCTGGATAGAAGGAATCTCCTTGATTACTTTACCTTGACCATCAGCAGCCTGTTTCAGTCCTGTCTCCAGTTGACCAATACCTGTCACGATCTGACCGAGACCATCAGCCAGCGCCTTTTGTCCGGAGGCTGCAGTAGCAAAACCTTCATTGGCTTGATTAATTCCGGCTGCTGCTGCACTCAAATTGCTTTGAATCTGGGACAGACCCTGCGCAAGCTGCGCTGTGCCTGAACCGGTTTGACCAATCGTACCCTTGATGCGCTGATAATCAGCATCTTGCTGCAGCTCAGGGAAACGTTGCTCAAGAGCAGAGAAGGATTCTGTCAGACTTGTCAAAGCTGTGGAAATCCCGGTCAACTGCTGCTCCAGCTCCTTCGTTCCATCGCCCAGTGCGGCCACACCAGCTCCAGCTTGACGATATGCCTGCAGCAACTGGTCATTGGCTTTTGCAAGCTGCTCTGCACTGGATTTGGCCTGCTGAAGACCCGCCTTCAGATCGCCTGCACCCGATGAACCATCCCGAATGCCTTTTTCAATCCGCTTCAGCCCATCGCTAAGCTGTGTAATGCCGGATTGAAGCTGGCTTGTGCCCTTGGTCAGCGCCCCAGCTCCGTTCGCCGCTTCTTTGAGCTGAGGCTCGTTTTTACTTAATTCATTACTTGCTTTGCTAAGTCCATCACTGATTTTGTCCAGACCTGTCTTACCCTCGCCCAGACCATCAGACAACGTACCTACCTGTTTGGTCACTGCAAAATCCTTGATTTCATCCCCTGTCGGGCGTGTCATACTTCTTACACCCGCAACACCGGGAACCTTCTCCACTTCGCGGCTGATTTTCTCCGCTACAGCCATATATTTGGCGTTATCCATCGCTTCGTCATTCTGAATGACGATCTGACCCGGAAGGGATTCACCCGGACCAAAGCTGTCCGAAATAATGTTAAATGCTTTAACCGAATCATATTTGTCGCCAATCTCATCCAGACTATTAAACGACAATTTACCATCGTACGTCATAAGAAGAGGCACAGTAACCGCTGCAACAATCAGCAGGGCTGCCCACGGACGTTTAAGTGAAAATTTACCTGCTGCACCGTAGATTTTGCTCTCTGGATGATCCAGTGAACCTTTCGATGGCCAGAACAGCTTTCTTCCCAGCACTGCCATGAAGAAGGGTACAATCGTTACCAGTGCAATCAGCATCACGGCTATACCTACAGCTACAGCAACCGCAGAGCGGTACAGCATAAACTGCGCAAAACCAATGGCCACGAATCCAACCAATACCGCAAGTGCCGAGAAAAATACCGTTTTACCTGCGGTGCGATATGTAGCAATAATCGCATCCCACGTGTTCTCATGATGTGCCAGTTCTTCCTTGAACCGGCTGATCAGCAGAATACAGTAGTCCGTACCAATCCCGAACATGACCGCAACCATGAAGATCTGTGTAAATGTGGATATCGGGAAGTTCACCGCGTCTACCAGGAATGCTACAATCTGCTGGGATACGATGTAACTGATGCCCACCGTAAGCAGCGGTACAAACGGAGCTACAAACGAGCGGAATACCAGGAAAAGAATAAGCAAAATGAAGACAACTGTAATGTATTCCGATTTCTTGAGTCCTTCCTGAGAGCTCTCAATCGTATCTTCGTCAATCAGACCTTTACCTGTAAGATAATGCTTAACATTGACTGACTTCAGTGCGCCATTCAGGTCCTCGCGCATTTCCTTGACGGTGCGTCCGCCCATCTCAATCGAGAGTGAAGTCAGAATAGTTTTGCCATCAGCCGAAATCATTTTGTCCGACAGTTCAGGCTGGGAAAAGGGCTCCAGAATCGACAGAATACCTAGCTTTTCCTTATCGGCCTCGAGCAGCTTGATCGCCTTCTCCGCCTCTTGTTTGCCTGTGGTACCGAGTCCATCCGGATTATGAAATACAAGTGCGACAGAAGTTCCCTTCTGTTCCCCTTTTTGAGCAGCAGCTTCTTCCAGAATTGCTGCAGCATTGGTGGAAGAATACCCCTCCGGAACGGAAAACTGTCCCTTCTCACGAATTAACTCACTCATATTCGGCGCGGTGAACATCAGCACAGCAGCTGCGACAATCCACAGCCCCATGATCCACCAGCGTCCTTTCAAAATTGCTCTCATTGGTTCTCCAGCCCTTCTTCTTGTGTTAGCAGCGTTGCCAACTTCTCAAATGATTCAATAAAATTTTGAACGGCTTCTGGTTTAAAATGCTTCAAATAAGGCTCCAGAAGGTTCTTGATCTCTTGCTCTGTCTCCTTGTAAATCTTCAATCCCGCATCGCTCAAGGTGAGATAGATGACACGACGGTCACGCTCGTCACCTGTACGGTGCACCAGATTACGGTCTGCCAGCTTGTTGACCAGCGCAGTGATGCTGCTCTTGCCTACACATAGAAGCTCTGCCAGATCGGAGGGCGTACAGGCAGGTTTCTCATGAATAAGACGCAATGCACAGAACTGATCCGTTGTGACCGTCTGGCCTACCTTTTCCCTTATCTGAGTATCAAATCGCTTGGTCACCAAAAACCAGGCGTCCAAATAACGATTGACCAAACTTTTTGCATCCGTGGCACTCATTGATATCCTCCCTTCCAAACTAGTTCATATAACGAACTATTCAGCAACGAAACTATTCTATAATGAAACTATGTAACAAAGCAATACTTTTATATATTTCAATTTTAAAAACAAATAAAACAGGACATCTGACTCAGCACATTCACCAAGTCCGATATCCTGTCTCGTTGCATCAAAGCATGAAGCAACTGCATGCAACTTCTCATGCTTTTGAAGACTTCATATCATTATATGCATGGGCTACTCGTTATACTCATCTTCCTCTTTCTCTAATACACAGCGGAATCGTTCCACTCCCGGGTATAGCTCGCCTAGGCTGTATACGATAAACCCACTGTTTCGGTAAAACTCAACCGCTTCCTGGTCGGTCTCTGCAATCAATGTATCCGGATTATGTGCAGCAAGCAGCTGTGAAATCATACCGCGGCCATAATTTTTGAACCGGTTCTCCGGCAACACAGCAATATGGCGAATTGTAATCTCGCTTGACCCGGTGTGCTCGTACCCGATGAGGCCAACCAGCTGTTCCTCGTCTTCATAACCGGACAGAAACAATGTCTCCTGTGTTTCATACTCCTGTATCGCTTGATTGACCTGATCCGGGTCCGGAAAGACAGAGTAGGACAGCAATTCCTGCACTTCCGGCTCCTTCAGCCGTGGCTTCAAATTTTTCAACAAAACAATTCCTCCAATAAATACGTACTTCACAGTCGAGAATGCTTCAAAGCTTAGTCAGCGCTATCCTCGTCAAGACATTCTCAAACCCGTTATCGTATTGTAGACTGTATTTTTACAAAGTTCAAGATGAATACACTAGTCTTTCCACAAACGGATTTAGGCCTTCACAGCAACGTTCACCAGATCGCGAACGGTGATGGCGACCATGATTTGAAGCTAGGATATATGCTTCTGCAAAAAAGCTTCCAACACTGACCTATATCGGTCTGGATCTATCTGAAATGCCGTCCCGTGGCCAGCGCGAGGAATCGTCAACAGCTCCTTGTCTGTGGCACAAGCGTTATACAACCTATACACCATGGCCGTCGGCACAAATGTATCTGCCTCACCATGTATGAACAGCACCGGAACGCGAACCTGGGCAAGCTGCTTTAATGCCGATGCTTCTTTAAATGAATACCCGGCTTTCCACTTGGTGATCAAACTGGTTATCGGAATAAAAGGAAAGGCAGGCAGCCTGTACAGCTGCTTTAATTGAAACGTTAGCTCTTCTTCGACTGAAGTGTACGCACAATCCGACACAATCGCTCTGACTTGAGCGGGAAGCTCTTCTCCCCCTGTCATCAGTACCGTCGCCCCACCCATGGAAATGCCGTGCAGCACCATATCTGAATGTTGACCTGCATGTTGAAGCACCCATCCGATCCATTGAACATAATCTTTCCTGTCCAGCCAGCCAAAGCCGATAATATCTCCTTCGCTTTCACCATGCCCGCGATCGTCCGGCATTAATACGTTATAACCGAGCTTTTCAGCATAAAATCTGGCGAAACCGGCCATTTCTCTGCCTCTTCCAGAGTATCCATGGGCCAGAATCACCGTTTTGTCAGAAGGCTGCCTCGCAGACAGCCAGATTCCGTATAGCTTTAAACCATCATGAGACCGAATCATAACCTGCTCGCTCTCTTGTGCATCAAGCCAGTGCAGATCTGCAGCACTGCTGATCAATTCCTCCGACGCCTCTGTTTTCAAATGAGGATTGTCCACCAAAAATGCTTTGGGAGTACGGCGAATCGCCGTTTTGAAGAAATAGAGTCCACCAAACCATAATAAAGCCAATAATCCTATAATCAGAGCCGCAAGCCCATAGATGATCATGAATACAATCCTCCCTCAGTTAACGTGCAGGTAAGCGACCCTGTCTAACATATTAAACGTGTGGAAACTCTAATTCGGATTAGCCTGCCGCAGTGCCGCACATGCCGCTTGGTACGCCGGCAGAAGCTTGTCCAGCAATGGCTCTGCGAGATGTGTCTGCTCTTTTTTGGCATATTCCTCAATCTGACTAAACAAGCTTGAAAGATAGCTGATCCCCAGACTCAGGCTACCTGATTTCAAGTCATGTGCCGTCTCGACTGCCGCTGCATGATCCGCAGAAACCACATGCCTGCGCAGGTCTTCAATCTTGCCAGGTGTTTCCGCACGGTACATCTCCAGCAACATGACGAGCAGTGTTTCATTCCCGTCCGTATTTAAAGCCGCAATTTCACGAACAACGTTCATATTTAAGATTTCAACAGGCTTGGATGCCGCGTGCCATTTTCGAATAGCAGCTCCAAGCACATCCAGGGTGCATGGTTTGCCTATAAAATCATTCATTCCCGCTGCATAACATCGGTCCTGCTCACTTTTCATCACATTACCTGTCATCGCAATGATCGGTGTCGGTTCGCGCATCTCATTCTGCTCTACCATCCGAATCTGGCGAGCAGCTTCGATTCCGTCCATCACAGGCATCATGCTATCCATCAGAATCAGGCTGTATGTTGTATGCCGAAATGCATCTAGCGCCTGCTCCCCGTTGGATACACATTCCACATGGGTAAATCCAAGCTTCTTTAACTGTAACTGCACCAGCTGGCGATTAATTGCATTATCATCAGCCAGCAAAATAGGTAGCGAAAACGAAGCCTTCTCTGACGCGTCAGGAAAACCCGGACTAGGAGCACAGCTATCATCATGACTCGGAGCATCTGAATGAACACGGGTACCATCTCCCGCAGCTCGCTGCACAGCTTCATTGCCTTTATCCACCTGCACACCCAGCTCTATTTCAAACCAGAACGTAGAGCCCTGTCCTTCCTTACTCCTGATGCCAATCTGCCCGTTCATCAGGGTGACCAATGATTTGCATATAGACAAGCCAAGCCCCGTGCCCTCATACTTTTTGGCACGCCCCTGCTCTGTCTGTACGTAAGGCTCAAAGAGACGGGCCTGATCTGCTTCTGAAATACCGATCCCGGTATCCTGCACCTCAAAACGTATAAGCTGTGCATGATGAGCCTGCTGCTTCAGAAGCTTCACCCGCACTTCCACCAAGCCATCCGTCGTGAATTTGTTTGCGTTCTGGATCAGATTGATCAGCACCTGAGTTAATCTCGTCGAATCCCCTTGCAGCACAGACGCTACTTTAGCATCATAATCAATCAACAACCGATTTCCCGTCTTCTCAATCTGTGGTTGAAGCAGCTGCGAAATCTGGTCCAATATCTCTTGAAGCTTGACTTCACCGTGCTCAAGACGCATCTGCCCTGCTTGAAGCTTGGATAGATCCAGAAGATCCTGGAGTAATTTGAGCAGCAACTTTGCGGCTTCCTGAATGACATTCACTGAATTTTTCTGTTCGTCGGACAGAGGCGATAAGGCTAACAATTCAGCCATGCCCAATATCCCATTCAGCGGTGTACGAAAATCGTGGCTGACAACCGCCATAAAAGCACTTTTGGACTCATCCGATTCCACGGCCTGCTGCCGTGCCACCTCCAGACTCGCATTGTTTTTGGCAAGTTGCCGCTGGAGCGTGACCAATTCATTATTTATTGCCGAAAATGCAGAGAGCGTGCGCTCCTCCTGCTCTTTGCTACGAATCATCTGGTCTGACAACTGCTCAATCGTTAGACGCAGCTTCTGTATCTCCTCATTGTCATTAGACATCACTTCACCCCTTTCCTGCTTCACTTGCCGCACTCACATTGTCAAGCGATACCGGAGGAATAACTAAACGCTGCGCAACAGCAACAGCCTCCTCTGCTCCCGGTGCATAACCATCCGCGCCGACTTCCCGCCATAACTCCTTATCTATATTAAACGGGTAACCGCCTACCATTATTTTGACATGTGCTGTTTCTGCATGGTTGCGAATACGCTGGATTAAATCTTGGGCCAGATGAAGATGATAAGTCATCGTAACGGAGATTGCCACTACATCACTTTCATGCCGACAAATCGCCTCCACAATACTATCATTTGGAACATTGGCACCAAGATAATACGTATCCCAGCCCTCCATCTCAAATACATCTGTAAGCATACGTAATCCTATCTCGTGCTGCTCACTCCCGACACAGGCAGCAACCAGCCTTTTCCCCTGATTAGGCTGAAGCAGCCATCTGGAATACAATCTTGAAATGAGCGATTGCGTTGCCGCTGTACAAAAATGCTCCTGGCCGATACTAATCTCGCCCTGCTGCCACAAGCGACCGATCTCGTATTGCACTGGCTGAAAAATGTAACGATACAGGTCACGAATGGAGGCGCCAGCATCCAGTTCTGCTTCGATCAGTTCAGAAGCTTCCTTCCGTCGATTGTCCAATAAATGCTGTATATAAACCTGAGCCTCCAGCCCATAAGGCAAGGAGGCATGAATAAAGCTTCTTTGCGATTCCGACTTGCGGGTCGCTTCAATGCCCATTTCAAGGTACTCCAGAAGAAATTCAAGGTAAGGAGGCTCGAACTCCTCTTCTAATGACTCTTTAATCATCAGCAGGTTCACTTCCAGGTCCTCGGCAGATATCCGATAACCAGCAAGCAGAATTTTTAACCAGGCTATATAGTGAGTAAATAAACCCGGGCTCTTCACAAGCACACTTTCTGCCAGATAACTCAGACTGTACCGTGAGTCCTCCTTCGTTCGTAATTTTCCGACTGGACCGAAGCGTTCCATTAAATCAGGCTGCAACCGATATTGCTTTTCGGTTATTTTCTCAGCCAAGGTGCCTGCCTTTTGAAGTAAACGCTCTCCAGCTTCCCGATGACTCATAGAGCATTCCTCCTCTGTCTGCATCCTGCAGCCGTATGAACCCCACTCCCGATATTAAAACCAACACTCCGATGACAGAATAACCTGTTATCCCAAGCTTTCTTTCATTAAGGTTTAGCTCCGCTTCACACAATTGCACTATTCTATTATACACGAACAAGAGTTCATATTCTTTGGAATGCACATAACAATCTTCCTATATTATGCAGCTGCACGCAAGTCATATAGCTAGAACCAGCGCCCGTTTATGGACATAAAAAAAACGGATCTACGTTATGAACGCAGGTCCGTTTTGCCTTCTGCAGCAAGCCCAAGTTTTTTTAGCAGACGTATCGCCTCCACCTTCTCGGAAGCTTCAAGTCCATTCAAAATATCAATAATCACCTGATGATGCTGTGGAAAGATTTGTGTAAACAACTGCTTACCTTCTTCCGTCAACTCAGCGTAAATCACCCGCCGGTCTTCCTTAGAAGGTCTGCGAAACAGCAGATTTTTATTTTGCAGCTTATCGACAACATACGTTATATTTCCACTGGACATCAGCACCTTCTCACCAATCTTCTGCAAAGCCTGTGGACCTTTATGATACAACAGATCAAGCACACCAAACTCTGTTGAATTCAGTCCATGGCTCTGGATGTCCCGATTGGAGCGTGATGTCACCGAATTATACGCCCGAATAAGTACAACGAATAATTGCAATGACAGGTCCCGGTTATCCTCCGTGTTCAGCATTTCTATAATCCTCCATCAGTTGTTTACATTTCTGTCCGCCGTCAGGGCACACATCTGCTCCCATTCAATGATCACGGACGACGAAGCTCATCTATCGTGCCATCCTCTTTCGCGATAATAACAAGGCTCGCCATATCCACAAACAATCCGTTGTCTACAACACCCGGCAGCATATTCAGCTGCACGTTCAATTCTGATGCATGCTCAATTGTGCCCAGATGACAATCCGCAATCAGGTTGCCGTTATCAGTAAGGTAACGTTCTTGCCCGTCCATTCTCCACCGTGGCTGACATCCCATTTTTTCAAGCGCCTGAAAAGTCCATTCGGAAGCAAAAGGTACAACTTCTACAGGCAGCGGGAACTTACCCAGCTTCTGTACAGCCTTACTGGCATCAGCAACAATAATCAGTTTATCGCTGTTTGCTGCCACTATTTTTTCGCGTAAAAGAGCGCCGCCGCCGCCTTTGATCAGATTGAAATCCGGATCAACCTCGTCTGCTCCGTCAATCGTCAGATCCAGACGCCCAATCTGATCAAAAGGAATGATCGGAATGCCCCATTCTCTTGCCAGCTTGTCTGAAGCCTCCGAGGTAGCCACCGCCTGAATGTTCAGCCCTGCCCGAACTCGTTCCCCGATTCGACATATCGCATAATATGCGGTTGAGCCTGTACCCAAACCAACCTTCATTCCATCTTCAACGAATGATGCCGCATGCTCGGCCGCAATTTGTTTCAGATTCATCGTTTTACCCCCGCCTGCTCTCAATTTGTAAAAAACCATATAGTAGTTATTATAGATAAAACCTTATGTAATGTATATCCATGCTTCAGATGTAGTACGTGTTCATTTCTTGATGTTTGATAGTGTAATTTTACTCACTATGTTATAGAATACAGAATGAAACTAAAAAATGGCAATTTACAACAACAAACAGTTCTAAATACCTATTTTTTAAGAGATATGTCCATAAATACGTAGAAAATTAAAAAAGTTTTAATAAAAGTCTTCAATTTATCGACATTTTACACGACATAATAGATAGAGATGTGTTTTAATAATTAGACACCTATGGTTTCAAGAGGTACATAAGTCTCGATACGCAGCTAGGAAACCAAGACCATTGTCGCATATTTTCAGAAGGAGATGACGAGATGAGATAGCTTGCTCAAAAGTATAGCTTACAGCACTTAACTAAAAAGAGATCAGGAGTGGAATTTAGTGAAATCATTCAGCTGGAAAAACATGTCGTTTTTCTCCAAAAACCTATTGCTCTCATTTACCAACATTATCATCATTGGTGTAGCTTTGATTGCAAGCAGTTATTACTTCCAAAAAACGATTCTGGTCGATCAGTTACATGGACAAGTAGCACAGATTACGAAAAAGTGGGCCGAAGATATTAATCCTGCTGATGTACAAGCCGCAATTAGCGAAAAAAGCTATGATGGCAAAACACAGACAAAGCTAAGAGCTTATTTTGATGAAATGCAAAAATATTATCCTAACATTGCACAAGCCTATATTTTTGGTGTTGAGCTTGGCGGCGATAACAAGCGGCTAACCTCCCTTGTCGCGATGCCAACAAACCTGAGAGAGGCTTTTCAGAGTGATAACGTAAATATTGGTGATATGTACGAGCAGCCTGTTGTGGTCGCCAATGCGCTCAAAGAAATGCTGAATACAGACCGTCCAACATTCACTACGTATTATTCGGATGATTTTGGAACCTGGACAACGATTGCTTATCCGATCAAAGACAGCAATGGCAAGATTTTCGCTTACTTCGCTGTTGATGCCGATGCAAGTGCGGTGCCATCCGGTCTGAATTCCTTGCTGTTAAATGGATCAATTATTCTCCTTGCTTTCCTGTTATTCATCCTGATTATTCAATACCTGGTTGTTAAAAGCACCCTTTCTCCGATTCGTCACCTGATCAAAGGTATAGACGAAGTGAGCAAGGGTAACCTGGATGTCAACATCCCGACAGGTAAAGACGATCTAGGACTTGTTAACGAGAAATTCAACGTCATGGTTCGCAAGATTAATGACACTATCGTAAAGGTGCAAATCACTTCTCAGGAAGTCAATGCGTCTGCCAAGGAACTCTATGAAGTGTCTGAACGCAACAGCGACAACGCAGACTCTATTAACCATAATGTGACCCAGATTACATCAAACATTCGTTCACAGGAGCAAGCTACACGGGACAGCGCACGAGCGATGGCCGAGATGGCAACCGTGATTCAGACGATTGCAAGCAGCTCCGCTAGTGTAGCGGATGAGGCTTATGAGATGGAACGCCGCTCACAACAGGGTAACAGTGTAGTACGACAAGTATCAGAACAGATGAATCTGATTACTGAATCAGTAAAAAATACAGCATCTGCCATTGAAGTATTGGAGAACCGTTCCCAGGAGATTGGCGATATCCTCAACATTATTTCGGGTATATCCAGCCAAACCAACCTGCTGGCTCTTAATGCATCCATCGAAGCTGCACGTGTCGGTGAGGAAGGCAGAGGTTTCGCTGTAGTTGCCGGTGAAGTCCGTAAACTTGCCGAGCAATCCGAACAAGCAACCAGCCAGGTTGGTGTGCTGATTCAAGAGATTCAAGCGGGTATTAAGCAAGCCGTTCGGGCGATGGAACAAGGTACCTCGGAAGTGGATACAGGGCTTACGGTAGCAGATCAAACCGGTCAGTTGTTCGACGACATCTTGGAAGCAGCCAAAAAGGTATCACAACAAATTCAGGAAGTATCGAGTGCAACACAGGAAATTTCAGCGGGCACGGAAGAGATGACAGCCACTGCAGATGACTTGTCCTCAAGCGTAAGTAAAACAGCAGAGAGTAGTGAGCAAATTTCAGTATCTGTTGATGAACAGAAAGCTTCCTTGATTACACTGGTAGATTCCTCTACTCGATTGAACGATATGTCTGAGGAATTGAACGAGCTGATCTCCCATTTCCATGTAAGCAAACAATAATAATAAAACCAACACTCGGTTTCAACCAAGGAGGATACCTGAAGTGATTGAAAACCAATCATCATCCCACTTAGCGGAATCTGGCTTGCCTGTTCTTCAGATTCCACTCGATTATGGTCGCCGTGCGCAAACTTTTTCTTATGAGTCTACTCATATTACATTGCAAGCGTCATTGAGTCGTGAACTTCAAAAGAGGTTTGGGGAAAAGATGGTGTATCCTGCATTCCTTTCAGCCTATGCGGCCTTGTTATTCCGATTGTCTGCTGAACAGGAGCTTGCCATTGGAGTATTCGCTCCAGATCAGGCAGCTTCCTATATTTCATTACAGCTTCAGGGCAAGACAACGTTTAATGAACTGATGGAACAAATTACAGAACAGTTGAAAATTCATTATACACTGCAGACTGGAGGCTACCCCGAGACACTGTTTATGTTGAATAGTGTGCAGCTGCCCCAGGAGCCTCAGGTGATGAACTGGAACATTCGTGATAATCAGAATGAGGTTATTCTCGACATGTACTACGACCGTTCTTTGTTAAAGGAATCCACCGTGCTGCGATATGCAGAGTATTTTCAGACGTTGCTTATCGCATTGCTGTGTGACGACAACAAAGCCATTGGCGCGGTAGATATCCTGTCTCCTTCGGATCGTTTGATCTACCGCGAGATGAATGATACTGCGATGCTGGAACCAGCCCATTCAACAATCCATGGCTGGTTTGAAGCAACTGCCGCTGCGTATCCAGATTTCCCGGCGATCACTTCTCCTTCAGCACGTTATACCTACCGGGAACTGAACGAGCGGGCGAATCAGGTTGCTCGGGTGTTAATGTCCAATGGATTACAGCAAGGTGAGTTTGTAAGCATCTTTATGGATCGAAGTCTGGAAACGATCATTTCATTGCTTGGTATATTAAAAGCAGGCGGTGTTTATGTACCGATTGATCCTGAACATCCAGAGGAGCGCAACAGCTACATTGTCGAAGATACTGCCTCATCATTCGTACTGACTACTGAAGCATCGTATGAGCAAGCTGCAGCGTTATTCTCCGGTATTTCGACCGTACGCCAGATTCTCTCTGTCGATGGTCGTCTTGCAGGATTTGCGGCCAGCAATCCGAATCTGGATATCAAGCCGGACGATCTGGCTTATATCATCTATACTTCTGGTTCTACCGGCAAACCTAAGGGTGCGCTAATTGCCCACAGGGGAGTCACCAATCTGGGTAGCGTTGTACAGCGCGACTGCGACATTCAACCCGGAGACGTGCTGACCCAGTTTGCCACATATAGCTTCGATGCATCTGTGTGGGATACGATTGGCGCTCTGTTCTATGGTGCGGAGCTCTATCTGTTATCTGCTGAAGAACGTGTATCCATCGAAGAGTTTGCAACAGCTGTTGAACGTACAGGAACAACAATCATTACAATTTTGCCAACGATTTTCTTCAACCAGCTGGCATCCTATCTGTCTGACGAAGGCTTTCACAAGCTGGCGAAGGTACGTATCATCACCGTAGCCGGAGAAGCACTCTACGGCGAGCAGGTTCGGGCCTTCCAGCGTAAATTTGGCAATCAGATTGATATTGTTAATGTCTACGGGCCTACTGAATGTACAGTAGCCACCACGACTCATCGGATTAGTGAGCAAGTTCCCCTTGATATCGTTAACATACCGATTGGCAAACCGATTCATAATTACAAAGTATATATCGTCAATGAAGAGCAGCAGCTCTGTCCGGTCGGCGTGCCCGGTGAAGTATATATCGCAACACCTGCACTTGCCAAAGGTTATCTGAACCAGCCCGAGCGCACTGAGCAATCATTTGTTGATAATCCGTTTGCTATCGGAGAAAAAATTTACAAATCGGGTGACATTGCCAAGGTCCTTGATACAGGCTTGCTGGAATATGTCGGACGTAGTGATTCTCAGCTTAAAATTCGTGGTCATCGGATTGAGATTGGTGAAATCGAGGATCATCTGGCTCGGCTGGAGCAGATTCAGGATGTGGCCGTTATTCCGAAAAAGGAAGCCGATGGTCAGAACATGCTGGTCGGATATTTCACATCCAAAGATGGAAGCACCATTTCGCCAGCTGACATCAAGGCCGCGCTTGCAGAGAAACTGCCATCGTATTTCGTACCGAAATGGATCTGCCAGCTGGATATGATGCCCATTGCACCGACGGGCAAAATCAACCGTAAAGCCATGGTATCCATGCCGCATACGGAACGTCATTTGGATCAGCCTGACCGGGTGATGCCCGAAACAGCAACGGAAATTCTTCTCTACAATGCATGGAAAGAAATTCTGCAGCATGACGAGTTCGGTATCGAGGACAGCTTTTTCAGCATTGGCGGCGACTCCCTGCGGGTCATCCATGTATTGGTTATTTTGAAGCCACATTTTCCTCATCTGAAAATTGCCGATTTCTTTGCAGAAAAAACGATTCGCGCACTTGCTCGTCGAGTAGAAACGTTATCCCATCAACATATGGATACACGAGCTTCTGTTCACAATGGAGTTCTGACTCAGCTTTCCGAGCATCCGGTTGAGCTCTCCTCCCAGCTGGGGTACCCGGATATTGTTAAACCTGAGCATGTGCTGGTGACTGGTGCAACTGGTTATCTCGGCTCCCACGTATTGCAGCAGCTGATTGTGAAATCTTCGGTACGGATCTACGCCCTTGTTCGCCGTGCAAGTGATGGAACAACAGCCATGCAGCGTCTAACCAAAATCATGCAAAGTTATTTCGGAAAACAACTGGCTGATCAGCTTGCAGATCGTGTGGAGATCATTGAAGGCAATCTGGAGGAAAAAAACCTAGGGCTGTCTGGTCAACAGCAGACCTTCATTCAAGCACGCATTGACCGCATCATTCACTGCGCTGCTGACGTACGACATTTCGGAGAAGCCGCACAGTTTGCCAAAACGAATGTTGAAGGCACCGTTGCCCTGCTTAATCTGATTCGTAACAAAAAAGGAGCCTCCTTCCATCACGTATCCACCATGGGTATACCAGAGGATCTCGCACTTAGCGGACAATGGGAATCCACGTTGCAATACGACCGCTTCCCGGCTGAGCTTCATGTAGACAACCTCTACTCGGACAGCAAGCTTGAAGCTGAGAAGGTGCTTATGGCTGCCGCAGAAGAAGGTGTGCCTGTCAGCATCTATCGTGCGGGCAATCTCACATGTCATTCTCATACCGGTCGTTTCCAGAGCAACATCGACAGCAATGCGGTTTACCGGATGGTCAAAGCAATGCTCATGCTGGGTAAAGCACCTGCCGCAGATTGGATGATGGACTTCACCCCCATTGATTATGCAAGTGAAGCGATTGTACATCTGGCCTTACGTCAGGATACTGCCGGACGTGTATTCCACATCTGTAATCCGGAGCCGATTCGTTATGACGATCTGATCGAGGCGATCAATCATGCCGGTTATGATGTAGAGACGATGCCGTTTGAGGATTATAACCGCTGGCTCTTCGATGCAGCTATCCCTAAAGAGCCAGAAGCCCTTCAGCTTGCAATCGCTCAGCTTGAAGGGGATGGAGCCAAGGATTCGGCATACGCCTATGCATCACCGGTAACAACTGCATATGTTGAACCGGCGGGCATTACATGTGCCAGAACGGATCATCGTTTCATTAACCTTATGCTGAACTATGCTGTTCAGATCGGTTATTTCCCGGAGCCGATTCGTCCTAATTACGGAACGAAGACCTTTGCGGATTAAATCGGGATAGGACAAATCTTTTATACATTAAACATCCATGTACTTCATATTTCAAAAGCCACTTTCTCGCTGCCCACAGCGAAGAAAGTGGCTTTTTCTTGCCAAATGATCATGAAATATACACTTGAGGTAGCCAGCGAATCACAGCAATAATCGCAAGATGAGCCGGATAGAAATAACGCCAGACCCAGCGTGGCCCCCTCAAGCGGAAACCAGCCTGATAATACTGTGCAATTGCAATCCCGGTTGTTGCCAGCACACTGTACATCTGTAACGAGCTGTGGTGCAGCAGCAGGTACAGTCCATTGAGAAGCACATGGGCCATAACCAGCACAGGCCCGTTGAAGTAGCGGAACAACAGGACCAGCAGCAGACCGTACATTCCATAGTCCATATGGGTGTATTCCATGATTATCCCCGCTCCGACGGCGATCAGAATACCGAGCAGCCTGGAAGGCAACTTGTCCAAAGCCAACAGAACAAGCAGCGCTGACCATAGAGTCCAGACTACATTCAACGAGAAATGATTAAACGCTGCCATGAACGGCAATTGAGAAATGACCGCGATCCAGAACAGACGCCATATGTATTTCTGCACATCACGTGTATGTGTGTAGCCAATATATATGGCAAACGCATAGATCGGGAACGCGATACGTCCGATGATTCTCAGCTCGACAATATGTGGAAAAAATACAGCGCCTATATGATCAATCAGCATCGTAATCATGGCAATCCATTGCATCATCCCGGTTGCTCCCCTCCTTTTGCATGGCCCTCATGAATGCTCCTCTTATGCTTCACTTCCAGCATGCACACTACGTTCATAATACATGAAGCTCTGATCCTGTGTATACGCTTCAGATTCATATAATGCTTGAGCATGTAGATTACTTACCGCAGTACTAAGCGTAATACGAACAATATGTTGTTTCTGTGCCGCTCTGGTAACAGCCTGCAGCAGCTTTCTCGCAATTCCCTGTTGTCGGGAATTCGAATCTACAAACAGGTCGTTCAGTACCCAGATCGGAGCCATTGAAACAGAGCTAAAACTGGGATAGATTTGCACAAAACCAGCAGCCTGCATCGGTGATTCACCAGAATGCTCCGCGATGGATAAAGCTTCGGCCGACGCACCCTCACCAGCTCTCCCTGATTCAGCAATAAAAATGATGGATTCGTCCTTACTGATTCGTTCCTTGATAAAATCGCTGGCTCCCTCCAAATCCGAAGGCTGACCATAGAATATGCGATACTTGTCAAAAAGCCTGGATACTTCAGATATATCGTTTATGTTCGCTTGTCTGATTCGAAATTGTGTTTCCTGTACCTCGCTGTCTTTCACTTCTCTTCATCCTTTCCCATGTCATGTCATTTCCTTTCAGTGAATACCTTTCGTTCTGCATATCTTGCTTCATATATTGTAAAAGAAATTTTTGTTGTGCCCCATTCATCAACTGAAGCAAAGTTTGCAGTAAATCTACACTCCTGGCTGCACCCAAGCAAATGCAAAAAGGCAACGAAAGCCTCTCCGGCTCCGTCGCCATAAACATGCATAGCCTATTTCAATTCCAGATTCAGCTGCCCTTGAGCAGGGCCGGGTTCAGGAAAGATAACTCCCTTCTTCAAAATCAGATTTGCATATTGCGCCCGCTCTCCTGTGGCGACAATGGCGTAAGCCTTGGTAGCCCTTTCATAAAAATCAAAGCGTTCCTCGTACTCCAACGCATCGGTCATGCCCTCGTACGCTTCAATGATTCGGCGGTAATCCTCCCAGATTATCGGTATGACCGGATCTCCCTTGACCACCTGCATTACAGTAGCGGGCTTGTCAACATACGTATCCAGCGGAAACAGCTGCAGAATGGCTTGCAGCAGCTGAACGGCGTCTACGCCATCACAGCGTATCAATCGGCGGGCATGGCTGGCTGCCGGAAAGTTGGCATCAGAGATCACAAGTTCATCGCCATGCCCCATCTCGGACATGAATTTAAGTAGCTCGGGCGGAAGTATGGCAGGGATATTTTTCAGCATCATTCAACGCTCCTTACATACCGAATTTGATTGCTTTGAAAGCCGTTTCATTTTTATTTTAACAGGATTGTGCAGGCTTTGCACTGGAGTGTAATCACCTTGCAAGCAGTAAATTTACTTTGACAAAATTACTTGTTTCACATATAGTTGTTATAACAATTATATAAATTTAAACGATGTAATTACGGAAAGAGAGGCTCATTAATACATGGATTATTCTCTGGAGCAATCCGTTGGCTTCATGCTTGGACTTACCCATCGCAAATCCGCTGCACTGCTCGCATCTCAATTCAAGCCATACGACATCACGACGGAGCAATTCTCTGTCCTTTTTAATGTGAATCGTTCAGAAGGTGTGAACCAGAAGGAGATCGCCGCGCTTGTTTTTAAGGATCAGCCAACAACAGCACGAATTATTGATTTGCTTGAGAAGAAAGGCTGGGTAGAGCGCCGGACCAGTGAACAGGACCGCCGGGCATATCTACTGTATATAACCAAGGAAGGCCGAGCTTTAATTGATATTCTTGTACCGATCGAAAGAGCAATGAATAAAAAACTTGCAGAAGGTATACCTGAAGACCAGATGGAAGCATTTAAGCATACTCTTTCCCTCATCAATCGCAATCTGTAACTATCACAACTCAGGGGGGGAATGTCACACCATGAAAGAACAATCTTCACCTGTCCGATTATGGACATCCGATTTTATTTTGCTCATGCTATGTAATTTTCTGCTGTTTCTGCAGCTGCACATGATCGTTTCACCACTGCCCTCGTATGTACAGGATCGTTTCCACGCCAATGCCTTTCAGATCAGTCTATTCACTTGTTTGTTCGCGCTGAGTGCCATTGCCGCACGACTCTACTCCGCCAAAGCGCTGGAGAAGGGCCTGCGTAATGCGATGATCTATATTGGCCTGTCCATAGCCCTGCTCGCCACGCTTGGCTATTATTTTGCTGCCGGCATTGCTGTGCTGCTGCTGCTTCGCATGTTATTTGGCGTTGGATTCGGTATGAGCAGCACCGCTTTCCCAACGATGGCCTCGGACATTGTGCCCGTGAAACGAATGGGGGAAGGCATGGGATACTTTGGCCTGTCAACAAGCCTTGCTATGTCAATGGGTCCGATCATCGGTGTCACAGTGCTGCAAGGGGCGGGTTTTGTGACACTTATGGTGTGTACTGCGGCTGTTATCGCTGTCATATACCCACTCAGTTATATTTTGACCCGTAAAAAAGCGGCTCAAACCCAGCATGCCGTCTCAAACCAGCATTCTCAGCCTGCTGCCGAATCCGCTGCTGCGGTGACCGTTTCAGAAGCTGAGCCTGCTACCTCGGGCGTTGCCGGAAAAGCCCCCTTTAACCGCAAGCTGATTCTGCCAAGTATACTGAACGGCCTATTATCCATTACTTACGGCGGATTGGTCGGATTTATTGTCTTGTATGGCAAGGAAGCTCATCTTGCGAATCCGGCTTTGTTTTTCCTTTTTAACGCAATAGCTGTTCTGCTGGTCAGACCTTTTGCCGGTCGTATCTATGACAACAAGGGACCTAAAGCTTTACTGATTCCGGGAGCTGTATGCATTGCAGTTGGACTTCTTATTCTTTCCACAGCAGCAACAACACCTGTATTGTTTGCAGCTGCATTTATTTACGGAATGGGTTATGGCTCCATGCAATCGTCACTGCAAACCTGGATGATTCAAGTGGTCTCCCCTGCTCAACGCGGGATGGCGAATGGCATGTTTTTAAATACACTTGATCTCGGGATTGCAATCGGTGCACTTCTGCTCGGTTCCATCGCTTCCCTGACCAGCTATACTGAAATGTATCGCTACTCTATATTGTTTATGGCACTCTTTCTACTGATCTATCTAATTCAGGGAAAACGGAGCGGCAGCTTTCAGATCGAAACTCATCCGTTGCTTTCTCACACGCATATCACTGCATCAGATGTTTCAGAACAGCCCCCTTCTGATTCTGAGAAAAGATAACAGGCCGTAGCGCATTGTACAACAAAAACGCGTTTACACCGGGCAAATGCTTCATTTGCTTACGGAGTAGACGCGTCTTTGCTTTACCCTTTTCAGACATATTCATTATTGAGAGAAGCATGTCAAAACGGACTTTTTTTACGGCGCAGAGGGGCCCTGTAGGCTGGCTCTGTTTCATTTTTCTGCTCATGCTGATGCCGCTGCTTCCGATCTCCTTCGGAGGATGACTGTCCTCCCTGATCCGGCTTCACCGCTAACAAGGTAAGTAAAGCGCCAGATGCGCCGGATGCAGCCAGAATGCCAAACAGCAGGAAATGATGGGCACCAATGAGCAAGGACACGACAGGCGGGCCCAGGGATACTCCGATAAAACGCATGCTGCTGAACAAAGCCGTTATCGTGCCTCGCTGTTTTTTATCCACACCTTCGGTAATTAACGTATCAAGACACGGCAGTGCGGCCCCGATCCCGACGCTGCCTAGCGTAAATAACCCCACGACAACATAGATATTGTCGAACATGCCGATGATCCCCAGCGATACCGTAACCAGAGCAAGTCCAGTGAAGCCGAGCCATTTCATTCTGGATTTGTTTTTGCCGATCCATTTGCCTGTGAAAAAAGATGCAAGACATAATGCAGCCAGCGGTATCGCCAGTACAAGGCCTTTCACAACGCCCTTTAACGCAAATTCACTCTCCAGCGTCTCGGAAAGGTAATATAGCACGCCAAAAAGAAGAAACATGCAGATTCCTCCAATGGCAAACAAAGCATATAACCAACGTCCCTTTTGTTTTAGAACGTCACGAATAGACGCAATAAATTCAGAAAATGTCGGGGGTTTTTCATGTCTCTTCGGCGTTTTAACCAGAAAAATAACAAGCAATAGTGAAAATAGACAAAGCACAGGAACAGCCAGAAACGGTGAATACCAGAGCCAGACCGCCAGCGCTGCTCCCAGAATCGGACTAAGCACTTTGCCAAACGTATTAGAGGTTTCAATAATGCCCAGACTTTTGCTTACCTGGTCCTCGTCCTTAAACATATCCCCAACCAGTGGAATGACAATGGGAAAAGCACCTGCCGCACCGATCCCCTGTAAAAACCTTCCTGCAAGAATCGTCCAGTACGCGATATTTCCTTCCATCATCCATGCCGCGGCACCCGCGACACCCCCACCCACCGCTGCAATAACAAGGCTGGGGATAATTACAGCTTTCCTGCCAAACCGATCCGATAAATATCCTGCCAGCGGAATTAGCAGAATGGCCACTACAGCATATACCGTAATCAGCATACTTACCTTGAATGAAGATACCTTCAATTCCCGTTCAATCTGTGGCAAAATCGGTATAAGCATGGAGTTCCCTAACGTCATAATGACAGGGATAGAAGCAAGTGCGACGAGGTCCCACTTTTTATCAGACATACCCTAACCACCTTCGCAGATTCTACACACATCAGCGTTATTGTCGGTTAGACTAAGGTTGATTATTCAGGATATGTCAAAATGGATTTCCTTAGCGAAACCGAATCGTTTCCACTATTCCAGCAATGGTGCTGTCCTCTCCAGATCAACAAACGGACGGTGCCTTACGCACCGTCCGTCCGCCTATTGCAGCATGTTACAGCTCTATAGTAAGCTCGCTTGCACCAGCTGCTGCAGTCACGATAATCCCTTGTGATCCGGCTTGCTGCGTGCCACCCTTTATACTGGATACAGACTCAATGCCACGAAGCACGATGCTCCACGGCTTGCCTGCACCTGCCGCGCGAATGTCCAGCTTCGACCCGCTCCGTGTTACTGCGACTTGTAATTCACGTTCTGCGGTTTGATTAACAACTACAGCCTGTGCTGTCTCTCCATCAGCAAGCTCGAACAAATGCAGGGATACGTTATCGGCAAAATCATAATCCGGTTTGCTGTCCACAGCGCCCACCGCAATCAGACTGTTAGGCTTGATCATAATTGGCAATGTTTTGAAATCATGATGCTCACTGATCCAGCGTCCTCCCTGAACCTTGGCTCCTGTCAAATAATTCGTCCATGTGCCCTCGGGGAGGTAATAACGCACGTCACCTTGCTGGTTAAAAATCGGCGCAACCAGAATGGAATCACCAAACATATATTGCAGGTCAAGCGTTGCACAGGTTGGATCATCTGGGTACTCCAGCACCATCGCACGCATCATGGGCAGACCCTTTACAGAAGATTCCACCGCAGAATTAAACAGATACGGCATAAGACTGAGCTTCAGCTTCGTAAAATCACGTACAACATCAACTGCCTCTTCATCGAACAACCACGGTACACGATACGACTCGTTGCCGTGCAGCCGGCTGTGGGAAGAAAGTAACCCGAACTGTACCCAGCGCTTATACACATCCGGCTCTGCTGTCGCTTCGAATCCGCTAATATCATGGCTCCAGAAGCCAAACCCGGAGAGTCCGAGCGACAAGCCGCCACGCAGTGATTCTGCCATGGACGAATAGTTCGACGAGCAATCGCCGCCCCAGTGTACAGGGAATTGCTGACCACCTACGGTTGCGGAGCGGGCAAACAAAGCCGCTTCATTTTTACCGAGGTTTTCTTCCAGCACATCAAATACCGCTTTGTTGTAGAGGAATGTGTAATAGTTGTGCATTTTCACCGGATCGGAGCCGTCGTAGTACACAACATCTGTCGGGATTCTTTCGCCAAAGTCGGTCTTGAAGCAGTCCACGCCCTGGTCAATCAATCCTTTCAGCTTGTCTTTATACCATGCAGTCGCCTCTGGATTCGTGAAATCCACGAGCCCCATACCAGCCTGCCACTTATCCCACTGCCATACACTGCCATCGGCCGTTTTGACGAGATAGCCTTTTTCCATGCCTTCATCAAACAAAAGGGATTTCTCGGCAATATACGGGTTAATCCAGGCACAGATTTTTAGCCCTTTATCCTTCAACCGCTTCAGCATACCTTCCGGGTCCGGGAACATGTCCTTGTCCCATTCAAAATCACACCACTGATACTCCTTCATCCAGAAGCAGTCAAAGTGAAAAACGGAAAGCGGCAGATCACGCTCAGCCATCCCATCTACAAAGTGATTCACCGTCGCTTCATCATAATCTGTTGTAAACGACGTCGTCAGCCATAGCCCAAATGTCCATGCTGGCGGCAAGACCGGCTTGCCTGTCAGCTTGGTGTAGTTATCGAGCACCTCTTTTGGATTAGCACCGCCAATAATGAAATACTCCAGTGTTTCGCCCTCTACACTGAACTGCACCTTCGATACATTTTCAGATGCAATCTCGTAGGATACCTTTTCAGGATGATTAACAAAGACGCCATATCCTTTGTTCGACAGATAAAACGGAATGTTCTTGTACGCCTGCTCACTGCTTGTACCGCCATCCTCGTTCCAGATCTCCACAACCTGACCATTCTTCACAAACGGAGTGAAGCGTTCACCCAGGCCATAGACATACTCGCCCACGCCCAGCTCCAGCTGCTCCCGGAAAAATGCACCTTCTGTCGCTGACTCAATATAAGCCGGACCTCTCCAGCCGCTGCCTGTCAAACGTTTATCGTTATAATGGAAGCCGATATCCCAGCCCTTTAATTTGTTCACGCTTACACGAAGATTTCCGCTTTTCAGCTCTGCACCATGCTCATCTTGTGTAATTTCTACATCGGTATTCAATGTGTTCAGAGCAAACTCGGGCCCGGGATTAAATTTGCCCTTGTGGTGGTTCAGCTGTACACGAATAACGTCCGGCATAGGCGAGCTGTAGGTTGCTTTGAGCAGTGTTCCGTTCAAGGTGTCCCCTTTGCGCTCAATGCGTTTCGTTGCTGCATATACAGTCAAGGAATCACCCTTTTGTACAATATCTCGAACATCCGCCGGATTTTGAACATGATATCCATCACGGATTTGCCAGTAGCCATCGGTAAATTTCATCTTGGATTACCTCCTTCGGTTATACTATAATGATATTGATATAAATGATGAATTTCTTCTTCTATTTTGATCAAATATATCAGGATTTTGATATTATAGACGTTATATCGTTGATTCTCAGCATACAATGCAAGCGATTACATTTTGATTAGGATATAAGGAGGGGCCTTATATGGAACGTGAACGTTTACGGGAGGATCGCATTCATGGCAATGCCATGTACCCGGTTAGTGTGTATCCCGACATTCAGCAGCTAAATGGTGACAGCATCCTCGATTGTCACTGGCATGACGAGATGGAGTTTACGCTGGTCACGCAAGGCTCTGCTATGTTTCAGATTGACATGAAGCGAATTGAAGTCAAGGCAGGCGAGGCGATATTTGTTCATCAAGGCGAGATTCATGCAGGAAACCTGAGAGGCACTGAGCCCTGTGTATTTTCCTCTATTGTGTTTCATGTCGATCTGCTTGGCAGCCATAATTTTGACGCAGTACAGGAGAAGTTTATCGCACCCCTTATACGAAAAAACGTACGACTCCCCTCTCATATTACGGCAGATGAGGCCTGGGGAGCAGAAGTGCTGGCATATCTGATGCGTATCTTTGCAGATCATGCGGCCGGGGCAGTCACCTGTGAGATGACCACGAAAGCTTACCTCTACCTGATGTTTGCCCGTATGTTTGAGTACCGTAACGAGCTGCCAACCAAGGGCTCCGTTCACGGGGGAAGCTCGGACAAGGTGGAACGCCTGAAATCGGTGCTAGGTTATATACACAAGCGTTATCCTGAACCGCTCAAGCTGAAGGAGCTCGCGGACGAAGCGAACATGAGCGAAGGGCATTTCTGCCGCTTTTTCAAACAGATGGTGCAGAAGAGTCCGGTGGACTACATTAATTATTATCGTGTGCAGCAGGCCTGCTACCAGCTTGAGAATACGGATCATAAAATTGTCGATATTGCGATGGACGTTGGTTTTGAGCATCTGAGCTACTTTATTACTACCTTTAAGAAGCACAAGCATACCACCCCGTCCCATTATCGCAAAATGTTTACGCAAAGCATGACACTTGAGCCTGATTCCTTTACCCAGCTCCTCTAATTGGCGAAAACACCAAAAAGGTGCCGCAGCCACCACTTCTGCAAGCACCTTTTCCCTTTTCAGCTTTTACGTTTTTACCTTTGATGACGTTAAGTTAAAACCGATTTAAAGGATTCATGGAAGCCAGCCTTCAAGCCTCCTATCCCTTGTTCATTGCTGAACAAGTGCACTTCTTATTTCTTCAACGTTTTCCAGGACGTATACTCATGAATGGAGAACCCGTTGAAGGATGGATGCACACTTGCCATGTTCTCTACCAGCTTTAGCTGCTCTTCCATGTATGCTTCCCCCTCTTCGTAGAACGTAATAAAATTCCCTTCCTTGCTCTGCTTGGTTTCTACGGCAATCGAGATCGTTTTACCAACGGAGGCTGCATCAATTAATTCATCTTTCGCAACATTATAGATCGCTGCTGCTGTGTCCCGATAAGCCATGATGGTGATTGAATCAAATTTACGAATCATCCAGCTGCTTACAGCCATCGTGGAACCCGGAATTTTGTAATTGTCCAGCCAGAACGGAAGGTCAGCTCCGACCGGCATTTTCATAGCCGCAGCACGCTCCACAATATAATTCACATTTCCCTGCCACTGTGTGATGACACCAGCCTGATTCGTTTTCCACTGTGGATGTACATGTGGCTCAATGTCCAGATGAATGCCCGCAAACTTCTCCTGGGACAAGGCCTGCGCCTGATAAGCCTCAATCCAGTCCATGAAGGAAACAATCTGATTCCGGCTCTCCGTCAGGCCCCAGGCAGAACGTCCGTCCATGATATCTACAGCGATATTTTGCGCCCGCGCAAGACGAATAAAGCTTTTATATTCAGGGATTTTGATGTCACGGTTAATTTGCAGATAGATGGTATTCACATCGTTCTCCGCAGCAAAATGGAGCAAATCCTGTGTGTTGCTTCTAATCTGAGTGGTATCCCATACCCAGGTAGCTCTCACGGGCCGATCCAGCTTGCCATGGATTGTAGCGTAGCTATCCACACGTTCATCGGAACCTATCGCAGACACCTTGGAGGAACAGGCCGTGCTCAAACACAAGATCAGGCAACTCATCAGCAGCATGAAACGAATTTCTCTTTTGGTTTTCATATTTATACACTCCCTTGAAATTAAGCAGCTCATACGTATAAATCCAGATGAATTGTTGTCGTTTATTATTCACTTTTGCACTTTAATGGAAGCACGATAAATGAAAACTTCTTTTATACGCAATATCACCTCTAAGACTCATGACGAAAGAATCATATAACTTTATTTCGGGATTTCACAGTTCTGAATACATAGTCCAAAAGTCACAAATATCAATATTTTATGTAAAATATACAATCCAACTACGACTTCAGTCATTCTCCTCGTTTCGAGAGAGGCAATTCTCCAGACCTAGTGAGCGCTTTCTTTTTTCAAACAAAAAAAAACCGCCCGAGGGCGGCTTGTGATTAACAATAGTAAAAATAATCTTCATCTTGCTTGCGTGGAAACGTTCTTCTTGTCTACAGTCCGCTTAATCTGCAGCAGGCTCGTCATCAAATAACGTAACCCGTTCAATGCCTTCTGCGGAGATTCGTACCAGACCAATGTCCGATAAACGAAGCTCAGGAATAACCACTAATGCGAGCAGGGACAGGGTCATAAACGCGTTATTCAGCGTACAGCCAGCCGATTGCAGCGCTTCGCTGACAGCCGCCGATTGCTCTGCTACCACTTCGAATGGCTCCACAGACATGAGCCCTGCAATACGAAGCGGGAACTCGGTTACTCCTTCATTCGTAACAACAGCTACACCGCCTTGCATACGGATGACCCGATTCCCCGCCTCAGCCATTAGCGCATCATCGTTGCCAATAATCAACAGATTGTGGCTGTCATGGGCTACCGTCATCGCGATGGCAGCTGGTGCTATAAACCCGATGCCGCCAACCAGGGCAACAGCCCGATTTCCTGTTTGCTTATGGCGTTCCAGCACCGCAATTTTGCACACCTCACCCGTTGCTGGCAGAACAACCTTGCCGCCCTGAACATTCACTTGCACATGTGTTTCCTTGGTCTCCACATGATTCTCTGTCACATGAATTACTCGCGCACCGATGGTGCCTTCCATAATTGGAGCAGCCAGCTCCAGATCCCGAGGCTGAATATTGGCTTCAAGCTTCACCGTATTGAGAGCTTCCTCAGGATACGTAAAGGTATCCCATACTGCTGTCATCTTACCGTTCTCCGCTACCACTTGCCCCGCAGCAATCGTCATGCCTACACGCACATCTGCAAGGCGACCGTCCAGCAAAATAATGTCAGCGATGTTGCCCGGAATAACGGCGCCGATATCACGCGCTACGCCGAAGCGTTCAGCTGTATTAATCGTTGCCATCTGAAATGCCGTTACAGGCTTCACCCCTTGAGAGATGGCCAGTCGAACAACAAAGTCCATGTGTCCTTCCTTGAGCAGTGATTCCGAGCTTCGATCGTCTGTCACCAGCATCATCCGTCGGGTATCCAATCCAAGCTCTGTGCAAGCCTTAATTGTCTCAGCAACGTCATGCCAAGCGGACCCCTGACGCATCTTCGCATACATGCCAAGGCGCAGCCGTTCCACAACATCCTCTTTGGTTACACACTCATGATCCCCGGTAACACCACTTGCCGCATAAGCGGGCAGGCGCCAATCATCGGCTGCCCAGGTAAAGTGACCATCTGCCACCTTGCCTGCACGCAGCGTTGCCTGAATCTCTCCGATCATCGTTTCATCTCCGTACACAACTCCAGGGAAGTTCATCACTTCACCCAAACCAATCATGTCCGGGCCCCAGGAAAGCGCCTCTGCCACCTCTTCCGGGCCAATATAGGCTCCCGTTGTCTCCAGACCCGGATGAGTGGAGGGCACACACGAAGCCACCTGCATATATGCAGCCATAGGCGTAGTACGTGCTTCATCCAGCATAAGCCGCAATCCTCTAAGCCCAAGCACGTTGGATATTTCATGCGGATCGAAGAAACCACCCGTCGTTCCCGAAGGCAATACTGCTCTTGCGAACTCGGACACCTTCATCTGTGTACTCTCGATATGACAATGACCATCCAGCAAACCAGGCGCGATATATTTGCCCTTGGCTTCAATGATTCGGGTATGCTCTCCAATCGTATGGCTTACATCTCTGCCGACATAGGCAATTCTTGCCCCTTGTACAGCGACTGACATGTCTGGCAAAATCTCACCCGATATGACATTGACCAGTGTACCTCCTCGGATCACAAGTGTTGCCTTCATATCTCCCCGTGCTGTTGCAACCAGATCGGGTACGCAATCGGCCATCAGCGGCCGTTCAAAATTTGTTTTATTCAAGCTCCCTGCCTCCTTCAATCAATCCCCTATTCCCTTCATAACGTTACCTGTGCCCCTCATGAAGGTACCAGCATCCCTTTATCCTGCAACGCTCCAAAAAAAAATAGATTGTTACGATTATATGAGTCTCGGCTCGATGTGTAAAGAAAAATTACATCAATTGTGTATACACACAACGAAAACCACCTGAATTATCAATATGCACTAAAAAGTGTCTGCTTACTTCACCACCCCAGTCAAATCTGGTCTACATTCAGCATGAATAAAAAAATAGGCTAACCAGAAGTTGGGATTCAGGTCAGCCTATCTTAATGCATATCAACTGCGATTCATGATTAGCTCGCAACATGGCAGTGAAAACCAGCGTTACTCTACACGAGTCGCAGTAATGTCTTTCACCTCATACCACTCCTCAGACTGTGAGGTAATAAACGGACTAGGTCTTCCTAGAGAATATACGTGCAGCAGATGCATCGCTCGCGTACAGGCCGTATAGAACAGCTTACGTTCCTGTTCATGGGAATAAGCTGTGGCAGACCCGTCATAGATCAGTACCGCGTCAAACTCGACCCCCTTTGCCAAATAAGCAGGTACAACATGAACACCCTGTTCAAAAGCAAGTGTCGTTTTTTTGATCAGTTTGGGCGCAGTATCCAGCTTCTGACTTAGAAGCGCATGAACCTCGCTGCTCTCTTCTGCTGTTTTGCATATCACTGCAACTGATTCATATCCCTGTTGAATCAGATGATGAAGATCAACTGTAATGTGATGCATATGCTGATCCCGATCAGCAGTTACGATGACTTTTGGCTTTTCGCCACTTCGGTTAAACGGTATAATCTGCTCGCCGCCGGGAACCATGCCCCGTGTAAACTCTACAATCTCCATCGTAGAGCGATAACTGCGCGTCAGCTCAATAACCTCTGTATTCTCTGGTCCGTAAAGATCACTTAACGGTCCTGTCCCGCTAAGTACAGACGAGTGGGCATAGATGGCCTGATTAAAGTCACCAAGCGCCGTAATTTTGGCATGCGGGAACAGCCTTTTCATAAACGCCAGCTGAAATGCAGAATAATCCTGCGCTTCATCAATAATGACATGACGGATGCCGGAGTTAATATGGAAGCCAAGCAGCAGCTCTCGCAAATACAGATACGGTGTGATATCCTCATAAGCCAATTCCTGCAGCTTCAGCCTGCGCAGCGTCATCGTTGAGATTTCTTCCCAGTGTGCAGGCAACGGCTCGTTGTCCAGCAAACGCACCATCTGTGCCTGATCCTGAAACAGATTCGCATACAGCTGACGGATGTCGACAAAACGCAAGGATTTGATCCATTTACGCAGAGGTTTGAGCCGGTCACTGACAACCATTCGGGCCAAAATCTCTCTTTCCTGCTGGAAGTCATCAAACGTATGTGATTTCCCTTTCTGTTTGCGTTTCAACCGTTGATAAGCGCGCTGCAGGTCCTCCGGCTCCATCACATCAAGCTGCTGATCCACCCAAGGCGCATCCAGTTCACTTTTGCCATATGTCGATAGCTCTTTCAGCAGCCAGTCTCGCAGCAGCTCCAGCCGGCTCACCAGCTTGACAGATGAACCAAAGCTATAAAATTTCTCCGCCATCGCTTCCGAATCCACAATCACCTTGCCCTGAAAACGCACGTGCTTGAATTTCATACCACCGGAAAGCATGCTTTCCTTGTAACGCGTGATAACCTTCTGAAAGGATGCAGAAGACTTGAAGCGGATACTTGACATTCGTGCAGCATATCCCGGCTCTTGCGTGCCTGTAAGTACATATTCAAGTTGAATAAACGGGTCCTCCAGCTGGTATTCACGTCCTAATCGGCGCTCCAGATACTCCTGAAATGTCGTTTGCAGCATGTTCTCTTCTCCTAGCTCCGGCAATACCGTTGATACATAGCTGTTAAACATCGGATTCGGTGAAAAAAGAACCATCTGATCCGCTTGCAGATGCTCGCGGTATTTATAGAGAAGGTACGCTACCCGCTGGAGCGCAGCAGAGGTTTTACCACTGCCTGCCGCTCCCTGCACGATTAACATTCTCGTCCGGTCATTGCGAATAATCCGGTTTTGCTCCTTCTGAATCGTTGCCACAATGCTTTTCATCTGTGCATCCGACGTTCGACTGAGCACAGCCTGTAGCAGCTGATCCCCAATCGTGACGCCCGTATCAAACATAAAGCGTATACGTCTGTCACGAATGACAAACTGCCGCTTCATCTCGATCTCACCACTAATCTCGCCGCTTGGCGTACGATAGGTAATCGGTCCTGGTGCACCGTCATAATACAAGTTGGAGATGGGGGCACGCCAATCATAGATGAGGAAGGACTCCTCCTTCTCATCCAGCAGCGATGCGATCCCCAGATAGATGTGCTCCGCACCTGCATATCCGTCCTCCTTAAAATCAATACGTCCGAAATACGGGGAATGACGCAGTCGTTTCATTTTATCCAGAGCCGCAGCTGTGTTCAGATGACTTCGCTCCCTGTCGGACAACACCTGCGACTGCTGTCGCATGCTTGTTGACGTCTCCCCGACATCATCTGCTTCACTGAAGTTCATTGTGACCTCATCCCAAAATTCTTTTCTCATCTCGACCACTTCGCCACGGAAGGAACCGACTTCTTCCTCCAGTGCAGTGATTCTACACTCAATCAAATCAGTCACTATATTAACCCGCTGTTGTTCCTCATGCCATTGCTGTTCTGTACTCATGTATTGATACGCCCCTCTTTCCCCGGATTGTGTCTTCAAATAGCCATTGGACAAGCCCGAAAAGGCAATGGTATATGTGTAATATGTTTATTTTTTCAAGTCCTCGATTGTTGCTGCCCAGCGTCCTAAAGCACTGGCCGGATCCTTTAATTGGAAGGTAATGCCTGATGTGATTTCTGCATAGGGTGCCTCATCTATACGAATATGTTGTATATTCCCTTCATATCTGTCGCGCGGATGCACAGCCTTCGCCAATTCCGGCAAAAGGCGCACTTCCAGACGGATATGCAGCAAACGTTGTCCGTGAATTGCAATTAAGGTAGCCTTGCCTGTTTCCATCATATTCATACTCGTTTGAGTGCCTTGCCAAAGTGCCAGCCTGAGGCAACTCGGGCTTATTGCCAGCACTTCTCCCATGCTAATCATAGCCGTATGTGCCCATTGCCCGCCTGTTACCGTGAGCAGCTGCATCGCCTCATGCTGCTTGGTCTCCAGCCGGCTGCCATTCATCCATTCCATCAGTTCTGTATCAAGCTGATCTATATGCATATCCTTATCCCTCGATTCCTGACCCAATAGACCAAACAGCCCGGACGCTAATGTCCGGGCTTGGTTGTTATTCTATTGTATATGATTTTCCAGGCTAAGGCCATCTCAGCCAGTTCAGTAAATTGTCATGTGAATCCTTATCCTCGCCAACACTATGCACATGGTCTGCCAGCCGATTTAATCGTTCCAGCTGATAGCCATAGTCGTAGATGGCTGCGGCTACGATGGATAATCGTAACATACCTTCCTTGTCGATATCAAACTCCTTGATCGCCTGTTCCATGAAATGATCGTTATCGAGTACAAACTGTGCTGCTTCCTCACCATTCGGCTTTAGCTTGTCTTCGAATTTAAGTAAAGCATGCTCATGGAACTTGATCACCCGTTCCAGATGTGTGTCAAAGAACAGATCCATATCCGGGGTACGCTGTGCCTGAAAGTAATGACGTTCAACGGAATCCAGTACATCATATCCTTTTTGCAAACTCAACAGCATCTGCTTGTATACAACCATCTGACGGGTCTCGCTGAATTTGGCACGCTTCATCTTCTTCTGCTCTTCCTCAAAGAGATGATACTTGTCAGATAAGGACTTGATTGACCCACCAAGATTACTTTTCTCCTCCCGGAAAACAACCTCTTTGATCTCGTCGGAGATCGAGGTGCGAAGCAGCAAGGACATGCCGTTAAATACACTTTGGATCTGCTTTACAAACTGCACCTTGGGTTTTGGCGGAAACACCGAGATGTTAATCAGGAATGCAGATATGATGCCTACAAGAGTCAACAGGAACCGATTCAGTGCAAAGTGCCAATCACCTGAAGCTTCCATAATAGAAACCACCGTGACCAGTGTCAGCCCCACGGTCTCACCCATATTCAATTTAAGACAGATCATGATAACAAGCACAATAATTAATCCGACTGCAATGGGTTCATTGGACAACACCATGCCACCGAGCAAAGCCACAATAGCTCCCAGCGTCGTTGTCTGCAGCTGATCCAGAAAATATTTCCACGAACGATAGATGGAAGGCTGCATCGCAAAGATCGCTGCAATCGCGGCAGGTACAGGAGATTGCGGATTCAGGAACATACTGCTCAGATATAAAGCCAGTGTGACCGCGATACCTGTCTTAAGTACACGTGCACCAAATGACATGGCATGCACCTCCTCTTACCCAACCGGTTCGTTTACTTTTGATAATGATCATGTTCATGATTACCCCATATTTCTTATTTTGCCTGAATGAGTTCAGGAGAACGATTAATTGTACCATGACATGTTATGCCTTTGCTATTCCCAGTTCATGAACGTTATAGAAACAACAAAAAAACCTCATCCCTTGCAGATGTTCTGAGCATAATTTAACCCAAAACCTGCAAAAGGATGAAGCTTATTTTCCGTTTCCTTGCATCTTAGCCCAAGCAATCCATGCTTTGGTTTAACGAGCCGTCCAGCCGCCGTCCGCTTTAATGACATCTCCGTTTACAAAGCTGGAATCATTCGAGCCAAGGAACAAGGCCACACGAGCAATCTCCACCGGCTCGGCAAGCTTGCCTGGTCCAGCATCTCCAATAGCTGCCATTCCCAACGGATGCGGCGCCGTAATCGTTGTCTGAATATTCGTGTTCACACCACCAGGCGCAATCGCATTGGCCCGGATGTTTCCGCCTTCACGACCATAGGTCGAAGCAATATTTTTCGTTAAACCGATCAGAGCATGCTTCGAGGCAACATAGGCTGCGCCGCCACGTGTCCCAAACAACCCACCCACGGATGCATTGTTGACAATAACCCCTCCGTCGCTCTGATCCTTCATAATATTGATCGCAGCCCGGCACGCCCAGAACGGACCATTCAGGTTAATATTCATCAAGCGCTCCCACAGCTCATCCGTCACATCACCAACCGGTGTGAAGTTGTCCATTACTCCGGCATTATTTACTAAAATATCAACCGAACCATAAGTTGAAGCAGTGGTTTGAACCATACGTTCAACGTCATCTTTCAACGCCATATTGGCAACAATGCCCGTGGCTTCTCCCCCGGCTTGCTTGATCTCAGCCACAACTGCATCTACAGCAGCCTGATTAATATCAACAACTGCCACTTTAGCGCCTTCCTGTGCGTACAATACAGCGATAGCTCGTCCCATGCCGCTTCCTGCACCCGTTACAATTGCTGCTTTCCCCTGAAGTTTCATCTGCATGCGCTCCCTTATATTCAAAATGCTGAATCTCTATGCTTCCATGTGTTGAGTAACGTACACACTTATTTTATACAAATGATAACGCTTACTTCAATTAACAACTTTTAATCATTTGTTCAAAATCGTACATTTCAATTATAATATGTTCAATATATTGTTTATTTTGTACATAAGGAGGGCCATATGTCATGCGCGAGAACATCGGGGTTGCCCGAACCAAAAATGCTTTAAAAGCCGCTTTACTATCGTTGCTTCACGAGAAGGAGCTGCGTGAGATCACCATCACTCAGATTACATCTGCAGCAGGTTATGCCAGAGGTTCGTTCTACTTTCATTATCAATATAAAGAGGAATTGCTGGATGAGCTCATTGACGATACGATCCGGGGATTCACGACCTCCTTCAAAGAACCGTATGAACGTAGGAGGCACGAGTTTAACCTTATGAATATCTCCTATCCCACTGTTACTATTTTTGAATACATCCATAAAAATGCTTCTGCCTTCAGGCTATTCTTTACGAGAAGCAATATGGGTTTTCAGGAAAAACTTGCTCAAGCGATACAGGCCATCTACATACAGGACATGGAGCTGCTCTTTCCCGCGATACCTGAACATATCAATCGAGACATTATCACCCATCATCATGTGTACTTGCTGCTGAGCTTCATCGCCTTCTGGATCAAGTCCAACTTTAAATATTCCCCTCAATATATGACCGAGCAGATGCTGGAGATTGCAAAGTTAAATTCGGTCTCACATAAGAACAAACCACTCGAAACGTAATCATAACCATTCTTCGGCTGAAAAAATATAAAAAAGCACACCGTCTCCAAACAGAGACGGAATGCTTTCACAATGACATGGGTTGTTGACACGCCGGCGATTGGCTGCCGCTTGCTTTACTGCTCCGTACCTTGCCATTCGTTCTTGAACTGCTCTACGAACCGCACCATGTAATCATGACGCTGCCGAGCCAGTTCCTTACCACGGGAAGTATTCATCAAATCTTTGAGCTTGAACAATTTCTCGTAAAAATGATTAATCGTTGTGCTGCGCTCATTCCGATATTGCTCACGGGTCATCTGCTCCCGTGGCGGAAGTGAAGGATCGTACATTTCACGCCCGCGAGCACCGGCAAATGCAAAGGTACGGGCAATGCCGATTGCACCCAGTGCATCCAGACGATCTGCATCCTGTACAACTTGGGCCTCAAGGGAGCTGAGCGCAGCTACTTGACCACCTGCATACGAAATCGTGCTAATAATGTTCAGCACCGCATCCCGCGTGGCTGGAGCAAGCGGCTGCGTATCCAGCCACGCGTGCAGCTTCGCCATGCCCGCCTCCAGGCTGTCATTGAGCTTCTCGTCCGGTACATCATGCAGCAGTGCAGCCAGTTCACAGATGAACGGGTCAGCCCCTTCATCATGAGCCAGTCTGGCTGCAAGAGCTGTGACGCGCTCAATATGAGTCCAGTCATGTCCATCGGAGTGCCGGGATGCGTCCTCCTGTACAAAAGCACGAGCCGCACGCAGAATGGATTCATTCACTGGATGATGTGATCGCTTCGATGAATGAGGTCGATCGGAGGTCATCAGGATTCTCCACCTTCACGCGTCTGCTCTCGCGGCACACGTCTCGCCACGCCCGTCTTGATTGCCGCCTCAATGACACGGCTGCGCATGGATTTCACCACTTTATCGTTAAATACACTTGGGATAATGTAATAACGAGTGCGCTCTTCATCCGAGATGGATGAGGCAATCGCCTGAGCTGCCGCCAGCTTCATCTCTTCATTGATTTCCGTTGCCCGGCAATCGAGTACCGCCCTGAACATGCCTGGAAAACAAAGCACATTATTAATCTGGTTCGGATAATCAGAGCGTCCTGTCGCCATAACAGCTACAATATCCTCAACCAGAGCCGGCATAATCTCAGGCACCGGATTGGCCATTGCAAATACAATAGGATTATCCGCCATCGTCTGTACATCCTCGCGTGTAAGCAGATTGCCGCGAGACAAGCCGATAAAAACATCGGCATCGCGGATAACTTCCCGCAAGGAACCCGTCTCCAGATCAGGGTTAGTGCGCGCTGCATACTCTGTCCAGACCTCATTTTCATACGTATTCGTACGGACGATTGCACCCTCGCGATCCACACCGATGAGTCGCTTCGCACCGGCAGATAGCAAAATATTGCTGCATGCCACGCCAGCGGCCCCGATGCCACACACTACAATTTTCACATCATCAATGGATTTTCCAACCAGCTTCAGCGCATTTATCAGACCTGCATACAGCACAACCGCTGTACCATGCTGATCATCGTGGAACACCGGAATGTCCAGTTCTTCATTCAAGCGGCGTTCAATCTCGAAGCACCGCGGGGAAGAAATATCCTCCAGATTGATGCCGCCGAAGGCTGGTGATATCGCTTTCACCGTTCGGATGATTTCTTCGGTATCCTGAGTATCCAGACAGATCGGGAACGCATCCACACCTGCAAACTGTTTGAACAGCATCGCTTTTCCTTCCATAACCGGCATCGCTGCACGCGGTCCGATATTGCCAAGCCCCAGCACCGCGCTGCCATCAGACACAACGGCAACGGTATTCCGTTTAATTGTGAGTGAGAAAGCTTTCCCCGGCTCCTCGGATATCGCAGAGCATACCCGGGCCACATCCGGTGTGTATACACGCGACAGGTCTTCCCGGTTGTGAATCGGGGTTTTCGGTGTCACTTCAATCTTGCCGCCCAGATGCAGCAGGAATGTACGATCCGATACGTTAACGATAGATACGCCTTTTAGTTGACGCACAGCTTCTATAATTTTACTGTTGTCCTGTGAGTCGGTGACTGCAACAGTCAAGTCGCGCACACTGACATCCTGATTGGTCGAAATGACGTCAATGGCAATGATGTCTCCTCCAGCTTCCGAGATGGCCGAGGCCACTTCGCCAAACTTGATATCTTTCGTTGTCATTTCCAGCCGTATAATAATGCTGTTGCCGTCCAGATTTCTCTGATTCATTCCAATTCCTCCCAGACAATGAAAGTCTAAAGTTGACAAGTTACGTATTTGTCTTCGCTACGTGGACACGATTATCCTTTATCTTGTCCAGAAAAAGTGCTGAAGCCCTATTTCAGCATCAAAAAAAGATTACCCAAGCACCTGCTTCGAGGCACTTGGGCAATCCGTTTATCGGCTGTTTCATATTATATTATGCTATTCCTCTGATGCAATTCACTGACATCGCCTTATTTGCGATTTGCTGCTCTGCGTAGCACGCGAATATCGTAAGGTTGCAAGCTCATGCCAGATTGCACCGCTTGACCGCTGAGCACATCGGTATACGCCTGATTGTCCAGCTGAATCTGCTTCTCGTTCTCTGTATAGTTCTGTACAAATACATAGTCGGAATGACCGTCTGTACGAACATGAGCCGTTGTACCCGCAGCCAGCTCGGACTTGAGTCCGCGCTCCAGATCGAGCTCAGCAATCAGCTTGCCGTAGAAATCATCGTAAAATGGTGCTTTCATACGTGCAGCCATATAATAGGCCTTGCCCGAGCCCAGCTCGTTCACAGTTAAGGCCGGTCGTCCTGCATAGAAATCGGAACGATAAGAAGCCAGCGACTTCGCACCCTCCAGATGAATCAGATCACAGAGCTCAATTGCATCATATTCCGCTGTAAGCCCAAGCGCATTGCCCTGCTCTGGAATAATGCCGTTGAGTTCACGATCATGCAGTCCGTCAATCTCTTCAGACCAGATGCCCAGCGTTTTGCGAAGCGGTCCAGGGAATCCTCCCAGGAAGCACAGATCGTTCTCATTAACGATGCCCGACCAGTATGTTGCTACAAATGTACCGCCCTGCTCCACAAACTTTTCGATTCGTTCGCCTACACCCTCACGAACGAGATAGAGCATGGGTGCAACGAGCACTTTGTATTTGGACAGATCGGCATCCATATCAATCACGTCCACGGCTACACCTTTTTTCCAGAAGGCTTCATAGTGAGCCTCTACCGTCTGCTCGTATTTCACACCGATGTTGCGCGGACCCTGTGAATCATTCACAGCCCAGCGGTTTTCCCAATCAAAGATGATTGCAACTTCGGCAGGAACCGACGCCCCTACAATATCCTGCATGCTCTGTAGCGCTGTGCCTACGTCTGTTACATCCTTGAATACACGCGTATGCTCAGTGCCTACATGGTCAACCACAGCACCATGCAGCTTCTCGCTGGACCCGCGGCTTTTTCTCCACTGGAAGTACTGCACGCTGTCTGATCCGTGAGCTACCGCCTGCAAGGAAGACAACAGATGCATACCCGGACGCTTCAGCTTGCTCACATCCTGCCAGTTGGTTGAGCTTGGCGTGCTTTCCATCAGCAGGAACGGTTGACCGCCTTTGATGGACCGTACAATATCATGCATCATCGCAATACGGGACGCCTGCTTCGCATCATCCTCTGCATCATGCCATGTCGGGTAGCTATCCCAGGAGAGGAAATCAAGAATATCTGCGAACTTCCAATAGTTGAGACCGCCGTAGAATTCCATCAGGTTGGTAGTCACAGGCAGATTCGGATTTTTCGCCTTGAGTGGCTTCGTCTCGTGTACGATGAAATCTGCTGTCTGATCCGTTACGAAACGGCGCCAGTCCAGATTCATGGCATGAACCTGAGTCTCACCATGCGGTGCCGGAGATTCGACCTGACTCCAGTCTGTTACCGTATGGCTCCAGAATGTTGTCCACCACGCATGATTCAGCTCATCCAGCGTTTTGTATTTATTTTTCACCCAGCCGCGGAATGCCTCCTGACAGTAGTCACAGTGACAATCCCCGCCGTATTCATTCGAAATATGCCAGCCAATGACGGCAGGATGATCCGAATACCGCTCGGCCAGTTTTGTGTTCATCTCCGTCACCTTTTCGCGATACACCGGAGACGTATAACAATGGTTATGACGGAAGCCATGAAGGTTCCGCACCCGATTTTCGGAGACACGCAGCACTTCAGGGTACTTTGCTGACATCCAAGCTGGTCTGGCACCACTTGGTGTTGCCAGAAAAGCGTAAATGCCACTCGCTGCGAAACGCTCCAGCACCTGATCCAGCCATTCAAACGTATACACGCCTTCTTCCGGTTCAAGTGATACCCAGGAGAAAATACCGATGGACATCACATTACATTTGGCTAGTTTCATCAAGCGAATATCTTCTTCCAGCACTTCAGGATAACGGAGCCACTGCTCCGGGTTGTAGTCTGCACCATGCAGCATATGCGGTGCTTTGGAACTTACAGGTGGAAATTGGTATGTCATGAGTAAAACTCCCTTGCTGTTGTATTACGAACATTTTGCTTTTGCAAACCTTATTAAACGAAGGATGTGGCATTCAGTTCTTGCGCCGCAGTTAACGCCTTGAATGAATCGAGCTTACGACCTTTGAAATCAAACATCGTCAGGTTCCCCCAGTTGTTCGGGTGGCCTACGGACCATTCTTCCTTGCTCGGAATCCATGCAGGCTCCCAATAGTAGAAGCCATGGCCCAGACCGCCGGGAACTTCACGAATAATCTGCAGCATATCCTGCAAATATCGAGTCTGCCCCTCCACAGTGGCCGGATAACCTGGCAACAGCATATCCTCCTGATTCATGATCCATTCGATGCCTTCCGGCTGTTCAAGGGTCCATGGATACGCGGTTTCCACAACATTGATTGGCTTGCCATAACGCTTGGCCAGATCGTTCAGATTGTCACGCAGTGCATCCAGCGTTCCATGCCACCAAGGGTAATAGGACAACCCGATGACGTCAAACTCAACACCCAGTGCTTCAAAGCGATCATAGAATTTTCGACTTTCCGCATTATCGCCGCCGCGGTCAATATGAATCATAATCTGAATTGAAGGATCAACTGATTTAACTGCCGCAATGCCATATTTCACAAGCCCCGCAAAGCGTTGCCACTGCTCGTCCGTATCATGCTCTTCGCCGCCGACACGTCCATCATCCCACAGCATGCCTGGCGTAATTTCATTGCCGACCTGAACCATATCCGGCAGGGCATCGTGCTCCTTTAATGCGCGAAGTACATCCGCTGTATATGTGCATACCGCCAGTTTAAGCTGCTCATAGGACAGGTTCTCCCATGCTTTCGGCTTCCACTGATTGGCCGGATCAGCCCATCGGTCCGAGTAATGAAAATCGAGCAGAAACTGCAAGCCCTGAGCCTTGATACGTTTCGCAACTTCAATTGTGCGCTCCAGATTACAGAATCCGCCGACTGGATCATTCCAGATTCGCAGCCGAATTGCATTGGCATCATTCAGCTTGAGAATGGTAAGCAGATCTTCTTCTTTGCCATCCGCATCCCGATATGTTCCCCCATGCTGTTCGATCTCGTCCATAAATGACACATCCATGCCAAGAATAAATGGTTGTTTGGTGGATTGATTCAAAATATCAGCCTCCATAAATTAGGGATTCAGGCTCAGCCTTTCACTGAGCCCAGTGTCATACCTTTTACAAAATAGCGTTGCAGGAATGGATATACAATCAGGATTGGCGCACTTCCGATGAAGATTTGAGCTGCACGTACCGTTGTTTGAGAGATCGTTTCCATCTCCTTCGGATTCATCGCCATCGTACTCATATCCCGTTTGATAATGACGGTCTGCATAAATGTTGCAAGCGGATAGTCTTTGGCATTGTTCATATACAACAGACCATCAAACCAGGAGTTCCAGTGAAACACCATGCTGAACAGTGCAATGGTTGCAATGGAGGGCATGGAGATCGGCAGGAAGATGCTGAACAATGTTCTGAAATGGTTCGCTCCGTCAATCAGGGCTGCTTCTTCAAGCTCTTTCGGAATGCCGCGGAAGAAGTTCAACATCAGGATAACCAGGAACGTGTTGACTGCACCTGGCAGCACCAGTACCCAGAAGGAATCCATCAGACCGATTTTCTGAATAACCATGTAGAACGGGACCAGACCGCCGTTGAAAATCATGCTGAATACGAAAATCCAGGAGTATACGGTTCTGCCTTTAAACTCACTGTTTTCCTTGGACAGCGGATATGCTGCAAGGAAGGTGATGAGGAGCGTGATGCCTGTACCGATAACGGTACGCAGCAGTGAAATCCAGAGTGAGTTCAGAAAGATCGGATTGTTCATTGTTTTTTTATAAGCTTCAAGGGAGAAGCCTACCGGCCAGAGACTGACCAGATTGGCATCCGCCGCAGCTTTGTTACTGAAGGATACAGCCAATACGTGAATCATCGGTACAATACACATAATGGCGACCAGAATGAGAAAACTGATATTGATAACGTTAAATACACGATATGATGTTGATTTATGATACATCGTAGTCCCTTCCTTCTCTGTTCATTCGTTTAGAATATGCGGTATCCGGCGTATTTCTTAGCCAGGCTGTACGATACGAGGATTAGCACCATACTGATGACGGATTTGAACAATCCGATGGCTGTTGCGAAGCCCATCTCCCCATTTTCCAGCGCCGAGCGATATACGAATGTATCAATGATGTCTCCCGATTGATATACAAGCGGGTTGTACAGGTTGAAGATCTGGTCAAAGCCGGCATTCAATACGTTACCGAGCGCGAGCGTTCCTACCACCATCAGCATCGGTACGAGAGACGGGATCGTAATGTGAAGTGTCTGCTTCCAGCGATTCGCTCCGTCGATCTCTGCCGCTTCATATAGTGCCGGATTAATGCCTGCCAGTGCAGCCAGAAAGACAATCATGTTATAGCCGAATTCCTTCCACACATCCGTGATAATGATCGTCGGACGGAACAAGCTGTTATCTCCGAGGAAGAAGTATGGCCCAAGACCAAAGGTGCCAAGCACCCGGTTCACCAGACCACCTGTTGACAGCAGATCGAGCAAAATACCGCCCAGAATGACCCAGGACAAGAAGTGAGGCAAATATACAAGCGTTTGAATTGTGCGTTGAATGGCCATCTTGCGAACCTCATTCAGCAGAATGGCAAACACGAAAGGTATAAACAAGTTAAAAATCAGTTTGAGTACAGCGATGATCAGCGTATTCCAGATGACCTGCAAGCTGTCCTCCCGTTCGAATAAATATCTAAAGTTATCAAGCCCGACCCAGTCCGAGCCGCTAATGCCAAGCCATGGTTTGTAGTTCTGGAATGCCATAACAATTCCGCCCATAGGCACATAACTGAAAATAATCAGAAAGATGATAGCTGGCAGCAGCATTACGTGGAATGGCCAAGTTCGTTTTAAAGTTCTCATGATTGCTCCCCCTGTAATTCTTCCTACTCAAGACTCCCTGAGTGGCTTATAGGCAAATTATATCAACCTTCCAGCACCCTCAAACAGCGCATAAAAGCAATATAAATGGCACAAAAGCAACTACTTTGGACTTAGGCCCTGCTGCTCAGCTCGGAAAGCCGCCAAGCCGCTATTTCACTGGATTTTTTATGTATTTTTATGACGTTGAACATACAAAAGGGCGCACAGATTCATATCGTCTGTGCGCCACATTTGCTTTACGATTTCATAGAGTAGTTCAGCTTATTTCTTCACGCCGTCATACCACTCGTTAACTTCCTGAGTGATCTGATCGCCGCCACCGGATTTCCATGTTTGAACAAAGGTATCAAATGAATCGATTGGGCTCTTGCCATAGATAATTTCATTGAATGCCTGATTCTCAATTTTGTTGAGATAGTCCAGCTTGGCTTTCATCGTTTTGGTTGTAGGGCCTGTGAACATATTTTTGAACGAAATATCTTTTTGCTCCAGCAGCACTTTGGCCGCCGCAGGTGTCTCAGGTCCATAGTTCACCGCTACATCTTTTTCCAGCTTCGTTTGCGGCTCCTTGCCATCTGCCAGATTCATCAGAGCTTTCATCTGTGCATCTGGAATACGTGCGCCGTCACGAACAAGCAGATAACGTACTACGTTGACATATCCACCATCAATTTCGTCCGGTTTTTTCTGTTTGCCGTTGGCATCCAGCTGATAATCATAACCTTCAAACAGACCGTTATCATAAGGACTGCCTGGAGCCGGATCAGCATAGTTGTCGAACAGGTAATTCTGGTATGTGAAGAATGCTTCCGGATGTGCCATATCTTTTTTGATCAGGGTCACACCGTTAACAAACTGTGTGCCGTGACGCATTGCTTTACCTTCAGGACCTGTCGGAATTTCGATAGGCTTCCATACTGCACTTGGTACGTTTTTCACCGTATCAATCAGCGGCCAGCCGCTCATCCAGTAAGGACCAGGGATAATACCAGCTGTACCCGCTACAGCAGGTTCTGCTGTTTTGTTTTCATCCCAAAGTGCTGCTTCTTGCGGAATATATCCTTTTTTCAACCAGTCGCTTAATTTAGCCAAGCCTTCTTTCATGCCTGGGTTAATCGAACCATACTCCAGCTTGCCATCTGTACCTACATTCCATTGAAACGGCAGTGTGCCATAAGCGCCAAAGATCCAGGAAGGATCACCCATCCAGGTATTCATGGATGTTTTGAAACCGATGCTGAGCGGAGTTACTTTATCAGGTGCCAGACCATCTGGGTTTTTGTTTTTGAAAGCTTCCATAACTGCTTCAAGCTCATCAATCGTTTTAGGTGCTTTCAGATTCAGCTTATCAAGCCAGTCTTGACGAATCCAGAGCAGGTAGTCGTTGTTGTACGCGTAATCCAGTACAGGAATACCCATTCTTTTGCCGTCGCGGCTGTATGAATTCCATACATTTGGATCCTGTTCCATCGCTTTTTTCCAAGTATCAGAAGCATACTTGTCGAACAGCGGGCCAACTTCCTGATACATGCCGGAATCGATCAGATCCTGAGCCAGCAGGTTGTCACCTACGGTTACGATGTCAGGCATTTCCTGACCCGAGGACATGGCCAAACGAAGCTTGGTTGCGAACGCGTTGTTTGTATCGGTTACAGACCACAGGGATTTAATCTCGATACCGAATTTATCCTTGGCCCATTTCGTAGCGACGTTATTTTCCATGGATTCGCCATTTTTGAATTTCAACTCAGGGTCGATCCCCCATGCTGTGGTGATCGTTACTGCTGGATCATACTTTTCCTTGTATTCATTTTGGGTCCCGGATGCGCTTGGTTCAGCACTATCCTTGCTCCCGCTTCCTCCCGAGCATCCTGCAAGAACGACGGTCAGACAGAGCGTCGTAGCGAGAAGCGACAAGAATTTCTTTTTCGTTGATTGCGCTCTCATGTTGTTCCCCCTTAAATCGTTTTGGTTACCCTTTCATTATAGGACGACCAGGCACATCAGCCTATGATACGAAATCAAGATTTCTGCACCTTTACCAACCTATTGCTCGAATCATGTTGTATTTATGTCTGATCACGGAATTCGTTCGGTGTCATGCCATAGTGCTTTTTGAACATTTTGCTGAAATATTGCGGATTCTGGTAGCCCAGCTCACTCGTAATCTCGTATATTTTTTTATTCGTATTTTTGAGCAGATACAGCGCTCGCTCCATGCGCATACGAATCATGTAGTCTCCCAGACCCTCGCCCGTTTCTGCTTTGTATATTTTAGAAAGGTACACCGGGTGCAGATACACTTTGTCCGCAATCATTTTTACCGACAAATCCTGTCCCGTATCTCGAGTGACCAGCTCCTGAACTTGCTTAATGACATGCCGGCGGCTCTGTACCCCCTCCTGATCCGACAGCTCCTCCTGCAGCTTCTCCAGCATGTTCATGGCCCAGCGCCGCAGCTTCTCCGGGGATTGAATTAACTGGTGCGCAAGCACCAGATCGAAGCCCGCATGATCAATCTCATGTACCAGATGTCCTTGTTTGTGAGCAATGTACATAAAAGCATTCGTAACAGACAGATACATCTCATACGCATGCTCTCTGGACAAACATACCTTCTCCACGGCATCAAAAACTACATTCAGCTTGTCCGCAGCAGCTTCCCATTGTTTGGTCTCCAGCAGCTGTGGCAGCACCGGTGGCTTGTACAGCTCTTCAAGCGCTTGCGCGGCATCGTTTTCGGGACGTTTGTTTAACGTTTTTTCCATGTCGATATAGATGATGCTGTGCTCCTCCGGTCCTGAAAGGATTAATGACCCCAAGCTTTTGCGATATACATTCGTTAGCTCATTAAACGGAAATGGAGGCGTAACCACCATCGACAAATCACCTTGCAGGTACCTCACCACATGCTCCCGGAAGGTTCCGGCAGCAGCTTGCAATGCACTTTTCTCCATCCGGGAGAGCTCATCCGGCTCGCGGTTCTGCAGAAACATAACCAGACACTCATGCGGTCCGCGACTGAACCAGACGTTGTAGGCTTCCCCTAGCACTTCCTCGGCTATATTCCCGACTGCAAAATCCATCAGATCCAGCGACTGCTGATCCATAGAGGCAAAACGTCCGGCAAGACGAATCAGCATCATAACAGCCGGCTGCTCCGGGTCCATATGCAGCTCGTATTGTTCAAATTGCTCGCGCAATGCTTTGGTAGTAAGCACTCGGCCCAAGAGCAGATCATGCATCAGATTTTCACGTAAAATTTTGTAATCTGATTTGCGGCTGTATAGCAGGCGATGATACTTGTCAAATTCATCCCATTCATCACGCAAGGAGGTAATCGCGGCTGACACAGAATTCATGAATTCATCATCGTTCACAGGCTTCAAAATATAATCTGCCGCCTGTAGTTGAATCGCCTTTTTGGCATAATCAAAGTCACTGTGTCCTGTCAGTAAAATGCAGCGCACATGCGCCCAGCGACGGCTCACCTCACCAATCAGCTCAAGGCCTGTCATACCTGGCATACGAATGTCAGTAACGACAATATCCACCGCATTCTCCTCCATAATCTGCAGCGCTTCCTTGCCGGATGCTGCACGCAGCACAGTTGTGACCCCAATCTCTCCCCACGGAATGGTGAGCTCCAGACTTTCCGTTACATACGTTTCATCATCCACAAGCAATATATCGATCAATTCAATCACTCTCCCGGTTAACTGATGTTCACTCCTCGTACTCTTCAAGCGCTGGTTTCTGTTCCACTGGCCATGACAAGACAACTCGCACGCCGCCCAGCTCTGATTCGGTGATATACAGCCCACCCTTCTCACCATACTTCAGCTGCAGTCTTTGATTCACATTCCACAACCCGCAGCCCATCTCCTGATCCAGCGTACCGGCAAGCTTGGTGAGCAGCGCTTCACGCTGCTCCTGTGTCATGCCCTGACCATCATCTTCAACGATGAGAAGCATCATTCCATCCTTTTGCTCACCAGATACTCTGATCTCACCGGCCTCGGCATCTGCTTCGATCCCGTGTATGACTGCATTTTCAACGAGCGGCTGTACGATGAGCGGCGGAACTTCAATGCGTAACATGTCCTCTGGCAAATCAAGCGCATAATGGATACGCTCCATGCGCATATGCTGAATTTCCAGATAGTTGGTTACAAATTCGATCTCTTCCGATAGCGGAACCAAATCCCTCTCCTGCCTTGTCGTATACCTGTAGTATCTGGAAAGATTGTGAGACATCGCTACAACAGCGTCCACGCGTTTCATCTTCGCCATGCTTGTAATAAATGAGAAGCAATTATAGAAGAAATGCGGATTAATCTGCGACTGCAGCTGCTTCAGCCTTGCCTCCCGTACATGGATTTGCTCCAGATATACGTGCTCGAACAGCTGTTGAATCTTTTCCACCATTGAATTAAAGCGCTCCGACAGGAAACTGAATTCATTGCGACCCTTCGGCTCAATTCGAACGGAGTAGTCCTCCTGCTTCAACCGCTGGAATCCGCGAATCAATTGTTTTACCGGCACCTGAACCTGTACATAAAGCAAATAAGCAGCGGTAAAGCTCATCAGAAGCAAGCAAATCATCGACGAGTAGAACAGGATGTTAGACTGATGAATCGGCTTCAAAATATCGGACAGCGGCATGTAGTCCACCAGATACCAGCCCGTGGTACTCGACTTCACAGAATTGACCATATATGGCTCATTGCCAATAACGACCGTGCGGTTCTCCACGTCCTTCAAGGTATGACTAGACAATTCCTTGATCAATTGATCTGTCAATGTCCGATCAGATGTACGATTGTAGATCACTCCCGTCTCCTCGCGGAAATAAAAGGGGTCATGTCTTCCATCACCTTTGAATTTATCAAGCATGTCCCGAATGTTATCACTGTCGAATTCCAGCTTAATGATGGTCTCTGCATTTTCAGCAGGGTCTTTGATTCCGTAGGGGGATACAGTAATCCAGCTGAACATAAAGCGGTCATTCTGCCCATCCTCAATTTTGTGCACATCCCAGCCCGAAATTATATTTTCTTTTAACGCCTGCTTGTCATAAGAACGTGCATCCCTTTCCGAGATGACTCTGCCGAGCGACGGGGAGTACAGATATAATTTGGTGGCCCAGTTCGATGAGCTTTCCTGAATACTCAGCTTGTTCTGAATACGCTTGACCAAGTTGATAGCATCAAGATCAAAATAGCGACTCTCGGCAAATATACGCCGAAAACTGGCAATGTCCGGGTCATGGATCAGCAAATTAGGCCATGAGGACAACAATTCAATGTTAGAGTTCACCTGATTTTGAAAGAACTCCAGCTGATTGCTGTTTGAGCGGTTAAGCTCAGCTCGAAGCACAGCCGTGGTTTTATGATTGGAATACCAGTACAGGAGCACAACAGGAATAAGCATGATCAGTATCAAAATGACCATCTTGGAAAACAGATTTGTCCGGTATGACATGGAAATGTTCATCTCGCTTTATTATATTTTTCTTTAGGGCGTGTCTGAAAATGCTGAAGGAAGCTAATTTTGCTGAATTTCCGTTCCAAGCCAGGAAGTTTTCCGCAGGCGTGCCGGGGCACGTCAATGGAAACTGACGCAGCAGGGAGCGAAAAGGCGGTAAAAGATGCACTTCAGCAGGTTTCAAGATACGCCCTGATCTTCCTGACACAAGTCGTGACATTAATTGTAGCCATGTAAGCTTTAAATACAATCAATTTCTTGGACAGGCTTCATAACGCACCGTTAGATGCCTTCATAAACAGACTGTCCCATGCTCTATCGTAAGCCTCGTCCAGCCTTTCGAAAAGGACATTAATGCAAGGTTTTAGCACTTAATCCAACTTACGCAAACAAGTGAAGTCGGCGCTAGGCCGACTTCACTTGTTCATGAATGCTGTACTTGTTATGTTATCCTGTCTTCCGATCATTTAGTATATATTGGTTATGTACTTGGAACTACAGTCTACTCTCACGTGCTAAGGGATGTCATAGTCAAAAACCGTATTGCTCCCATCTACTGCAACATCAAGTACGATCTCATCCAGCTTGCCGCTTACCTCTAATGGTCGTTTCGCCAAGCCCGAAAATTCGAGTGTTCCTGTGAACGTCATGCGGGGCTCAAGCTTGACTGGTACGGCGCTGAGCGCTACAGAGTGTAAAGATTCGGATAAAGCATCATCATCATGGCGGTAGCTACCTGCCAAATCCGGCTTTACCATGGCGGCGATGGATGAGCTGCTGTAATTTTTCAGAGTCAACTCACAAGTTGCGTGAACTCGACCGTTAGGATGAACATGATACGTGCATGAGCTATTGTTCTGCGTATACGATATGCCGTTTAAACCCGTAGCCCCCCACTTTACCACATACATCAGCTTGTCCGTCATAAATGAATAGCTGGAGACTACAATTACAACTGCAATCCACAACGTTCTCGCCACAAGCGGATACCTGAGCATGATCTCCTTGCGCGCAAGGTAATATCCGCAGGCCAGCATGCCAAGTCCAAAGAAAATAGTAATATGTACACCGCTGACATACGATTTGGTATAAGGGGAAATGCCGATTGATAACAACAATGAATCACCTACTGAGAAACCAAGGTGATGATTAAAGGTAAAAATAATCGCAAACACCAATAAACCTCCTGAGAACACAAGTCTGGTTCTCGACACGCAAACACCTCCTAATCAACCACCTGATTATATCATATTTTTCCTATTTTTGATCAACAATCCAAAAACAAAAAAAGACATTACCGCGTATAGCCGATAACGTCTTTTTTTGAAGCTTTATTTTCCAGCCAGGAACGCATCCAGCTGCTCCTGTTTCGCCGCAATAATTTTGTCGATACCTGCTGCTTTCAATTTTTCCAAATATTTCGGAATCATCTCATTCGGATCAACGGCACCCGAGGTCATGCCTGGTTTAAATTGTTTGTTGACGTTGTTTACAGCCGCAATTTCGTTTTTCACCGACTGGCTGTTAAACGTGAAACCAAGGGCAGGAGATTTCACACCTTTGGCGTTAAACTCCTTGAACTTCTCCCATTTTTGCGGATCTTCATTATCCCACAGGTAATTCAGGAACTGGTTACCCAACTGCCACTGTGCACCTGGATTATAGGTACGGCTGTTGGCATCAACACCGTCAGGCAGTTTGATAATGTTGTCCTGTCCTTCAACCTTCACATAATGCTTACCTTCAATACCGAAGTTGAGCAGGTTGTTGATTTCTTTGTCAGAGTGAAGCAAGTTGATGACTTGCATTGCTTTTTCCGGTTTTTCAGAAGAACGGGAGATAGCGAGCATCGCACCAGACGCATCCCCTGTCGTAATCGTTGGACTTGTCATTTCAATCTGTGTTAGCGGATAACCGACATAACCTTCCTCTTCCTTATCTTTACCCGGCTTCATACCATCCGTCCACATGAACGCTTTGCCGGCTTTGGCCTGGTCTTTCGGGAATACGTTGGACGTTGCTGCGTCACTGTTAATATAACCCGCCTGATACCATTTACGTGCAAGCTCGGCTGCTTGTTTGAACTCCGGTGTTTCCACTTCATTCAGCACTTTTGTTTCGCCCGCTGTTTTGGAGATCACACCCGGTACCGATGCATCGCCGAGATAATCCCAGTCCAGATTTTCGAGCAATCCATTACCATTCGTATTGGACATGTAGAACGGAGTAATGGAAGGTTCATTTTCCTTAATCGTTTTGAGCAGCGGCTCCAGATCAGCCCATGTTTTCACTGCTGTCAGGTCCAGATTGTATTTATCAGCGATATCTTTGCGGACCAGCACACCACGAGTGGCGGCAAGCTCCTTGTTGGTTGGCACACCATAGTTGACACCATCCACCTGAGAACCTTCCAGGAAGGCAGGGTCCAGATTTTTCTTGATGTCCTGCCCGTACTCATCCAGCAGGTCATTCAGTGGCAAGAACGCACCTTTGGCTACGTTAACGGTGTAGTTCTGCCAAGCTGCGGTGAAGATAATGTCGGCCTTCTCCCCTGAGGAGATCATCAGGTTCAGCTTATTATCCCATTGCCCCCAGTCCACAGCATTGATTTTGATCGTAGCTCCAATCTTGGGCTCCATCTTTTTGTTGATTTCAGCTTCTACCAAGGCAACATCCTTCTGAGGTGTGCCTGGATAGAACAGCGAAACCTCATAAGGCTTTTCGGTATTGCCTGCGTTCGGTGTATTACTTTCCGCTCCCGGTGTTGCACTCCCCCCCTTGTCAGGCGAGCAGCCAGCAAGCACCAGAGCCAGTGTCATGGCAGCCGCTGTCATACGTGACCACACTTTAAACGATTGAACCAATTGAACCCCTCCTGTTCATATAATGGACCGTTACCTTGTACACCTTACCCTTTTACCGTTCTTCCCCAATTCCAAATAAACGGTAAAACCTTTCTGTATATGCCCTTTCGTCTATCTTCAATAAACCTTGACCACTCCCTAACCGGCTGGAGTTATCCCTTCACAGCACCTACCGTCAAACCTTTGATGAAATAACGCTGGAAGAATGGGTACGCCAGTACAATTGGACCTATACCGACAACAGCCATTGCCATTTGCAGCGTTTTATTAGGTAGATCAGGCATTGCGCCCTGTGATGAAATCTGTGAAGAAACGTTGGAGTTGGTTGTTAAATATTGAATATCGAGCAGCGTCCGGTACATAAGGTACTGAAGGCTGATCGTCCGGTTATCTGAAATAAAAATCATACTGAGATACCAGTCATTCCAGTAGTTCAGCGTGCTGAATAGTGCAACCGTCGCCATAACGGGCAACGATAGTGGCAGGACAATCCGCAAAAACGTTTTCAATTCCCCCGCTCCGTCAATGCGCGCCGATTCCAGAATAGATACAGGAATAGAGTTGGCGAAGAACGTTCGCATAACAAGTACAAAAAACGGTGATAACAACAGCGGCATGATCAATGCCAGAATGGAATTTTTCAAATCCAGTACGTTGACATATACGAGATACCAGGGAACAAGTCCCCCGTTAAACAGCATGGTGAAGAAGATGAAAAAGGCGAACCAGCCGCGATATGGCAAATCTCTGCGTGAGAGTGGATATGCATAAAGGGCGGTTAATGCCACACTTGTAATTGTACCGATAACAGTAACAATGATGGATATGCCATAGGAGTGGATGATCTGATCCATATCCTTGAACAGAAATTCATAGGCTGTCAGGCTGAACTGCTCTGGTATGAGCTTGTAGCCATTGGCAATAACCTTTGTTTCATCCGAAAAAGAGATGGCGAAGACCAGTATGATCGGCACGATACAGGCAATGGCATAGAATAGAAACATGAAATGGATAACGGCTGCGGAACGCTTGGATACAGCTAATGGATCACGTGTTTTCACAACTGACTTGCCTCCTCTCAAAATAGTGCATTATCTTTGTCAATCCGTCGGACGATGGTATTGGATACCAGCACCAGCACAAAACCGACAATCGCTTGATACAAACCTGCCGCAGATGACATCCCGATGTCTCCACCAATAAGGAATGTACGATATACATACGTATCAAGTACGTTGGTTACAGGGAACAATGCGCCTGATTCCAGCGGAACCTGATAGAACAGGCTGAAGTCTGCATAAAAGATACGTCCGATCTGAAGCAAAGTCATAATGACTATTAATGGAATCAGAAAAGGAATCGTAATGAAACGAATCTGATGCCACTTTGACGCCCCATCGAGTACAGCTGCTTCGTAATATTCTTCGTCAATGCCCACAACTGCTGCGAGATAAATAACCGCATAATAACCGATATTTTTCCACGTATTCACAAGTGGCAGAATGTATGGCCAATATTTGGGTTCAGAGTACCAGTCAATCGGCTGTCCTCCAAACATTTGCAGAATGGTTGAGTTCATAAATCCCGAGTCCTTGCCGAGAAAAGCAAGCACGAGATAGCTAACCACGATCATGGATAAAAAATAAGGCAACAGCATAAGTGATTGGTATAACTTGGACATTGCTTTATTTTTTACTTCGTTGAGCATAATTGCCAGCCCTACACCAACAAACAGATTGAGTGCGATAAATACGGTGTTGTAAGCAAGCGTGTTTCGCGTAATCTCCCACGCATCGCTGGTTGAGAACAGGTATTTAAAATTATCCCATCCGCTCCACGGGCTCCCCCATATTCCATCGGCATAGTTGACATTTTTGAATGCGATCAGAACGCCGAACATCGGCATATAGTTGTTTACCAGCAGAAACAAAATACCTGGCAGAAACATCAGGTAGAGCACCTTGTACTTGCCAAGATTGTATAACACGGACTTGCGCTTTCGAACCGTGCCTTCCGGTATCTCCGATATTCGTACGCCCTTACCCGCCTGGGGTTGTGTCTTCATACGTGTTCTCCCTCACTCCTCTTGAATTCTTCCTCAGGATGAAGCTCCGTGCGCCTCCTGTGGTTCAAGTATACGGCGGGGCGATCAAGTCCTCTATCTGCTGTGGTGACCTGTTCAATGATCAAATTATGACTTTTATCCCATTAAAAACAAACAAAAAGCGCAGCATGCTGCGCCTGATTACACGGTTCTGGACTGCTTGCGAAACTCCTGTGGCGTAATCCCCGTGCATTTTTTGAACATTTTCGTAAAATGAGAGTAGTTATAGTACCCTACCTTACCTGCGATATCCGTCACCTTGACGGTCGATTGAGAGAGCAGGGTTTTTGCCATCGCAACTCGGCGCTGCAGAATGAATTCGGACAGAGACATTCCCTTTTCCTTACGGAATAAACGGGACAGATACGCCGGGTTAAACCCGGCAAAAGCCGCAAGCTCCTCCCGCATCAGCTCTTCGCCGATATGAGTCTCAATGTATATGCACAGCTGATCCACAATCGACATCGGATTGTGATCGTCCGGGTACAATACGGGGATGACACGGTCAATCAATTCAAGCGTCCACTGCTTCAGTTGCGACAGTGATCGTGTAACTACGGCTTCCTCGGGCTCCCGCTCTCCGGGATACAGACTGCGAATGGATACGTTATTCTGATGCAGCAGCGGGTAAACGACATGTAGCATCGCATGATAGTAGAGATGCAACATTTCCGGGGATAATCCTTCCTGCGCGGCAAGCAGCTCGAAAATTTCATGTACACGTTCACGCAGGTCATCTACTTTACCTGTTTCGAACAAAATGGACAGCTCGGAGAACCATGGAATAGGTAAAAAGCGATCTTCCTGCGCCCGATGCCGCTCATCATAGACAAAAACCTCTTCCAGTTCCTTGATATTACGCCGCTCCATGTCCATCAAGTCATTCAGCATGCCCTGCAGTTCAGTTACAGCAACGGGTGCACCGACATAACAGGATAAACGACAGTAGAAATAGATGCCACACTCCTGGATATAACGCTGACAGCGTTGCTGGGCTTCTTCGGCAGACAGGACGCTTCCATCCTGTTCGTACGCCAGTACGATGTTAAGTCCACTGTGATCCTGAAATACTTCTCCTGGCTTATCCCCCAGCACCATTTCTCTGGCCGCATTACGCAGAGCGTATTCCAATACCTCTTCATCGCGCAGATTGAACTCACGTACCCACTCCTCTACCGATATCACAATCGGCAGAACACGAACCTCAGGATCAATCTCTGCTCCGTAGAGCTCAGCGAGCTCCTGCAGCTTCTGTGGGGTAAGCGCACTGCGCTGGGACACCGCATCTTTCCAGAAACGCTCGGTCAGTAGAGGTTTATGGGTTTTCCACCGCTTGTATACGGTTTCGTAAACCTCGTTCGTTCGTGTACGCTGCTCTCCGTCCTTGATTTTGTCTATGGCTTGTGTAACCACTTTAATAAGCTGATCCGCAGGAGCAGGCTTCAATAGATAATCGAAGCTGTTCAGCTTGATTGCCGTCTGAGCGTAATCAAACAGAGCATGCCCTGTCAAAAAAATAGTCAGTATCCCTGGATCGTGCTTCAACACCCAGCTTTGCAGATCGAGACCGCTCTCCCCAGGCATCTCGATGTCACAGATCAAAATATCAATGGCCTCACTCCGAATGACCTGTCTCGCCTCTTCTACATCACATGCCCCGAACACCTGATCAATTCCGGCAGCCTTCCAGTCCACACCCTCCAGCATCGCTTGCAGAGCGTATACTTCATCATCCACAATCAACAGGTTCCGCATGAGTTCCTCCTTCTTGCTCTTCGGTCTGAGCAGGCAGATAAATGCTTACTGCAGCGCCACCATCTATCCTGTTTTCAAAAATCAACCCGGCCTCGTTGCCATACTTCACCAGCAGCCTGTGGGCCACATTCCATATGCCAATATGCTGTCCTCCGGGGTCCTTGGCATATTGGCCATGCTGCAGCCGCTCCAGCAGCTCCGGTGCAAATCCGACGCCGCTGTCCATAATCCGAAGCTCCAGCATTCCATCCTTGGCCTCACCGTCTGTAGCTCCCGTCACACGCGCAGCAATACGAATGACAAAGGGTTGCATCCTCCGCTGAAATCCATGAATAATGGCATTTTCCACAAAAGGCTGTATGGTCAGCGGCGGCAAAACATATTGACCCGCCTTCGGTTCAATGTCCAGCTCGAATTCCAGCTTGCTCGGGAAGCGCAGCTTCTGAATCTCGAGATAGTGACGAATATGCTCGATCTCGTCGTTAAGACTGATTACACGTTTGCCCGCACGTAAACTGAATCTGAAATAATCAGCCAGATGACCTGCCATCTGTTGTACCAGCTCATGTTTTTGCAGAGAGGCCAGGCTATGAATAATATTCAGTGAATTCAGATAAAAGTGCGGATTGATCTGCATCTGCAGCTGCTTGAATTCGGCCTCCCGTGTCCGCAGCTGCTCCTCATATACATCAATCTTCAGATGCTGGATCTCCTGAATCATCTGATTGAAGCTACGTGTCACAAACTCCAGCTCGGAGGAGGATGGTGCCTCCAGTGTTACATCCAGCTCCCCGCGACTAACCCTTCTCATGCCACGAATCAGAGCATTCATGGGACGAAACAGCAGCTGACGCAGAAAGAACAGCGCGGTGATGAGAATGACAGCAGCCCCTATAGGCAGCAATCGAATAATCTGTTGAAAAAAAGGCAGGTTACGCATCATGTCTTCCTCTGGTAGCAGTACAACATAATTCATCTCTGACATCGCAGAGGAAATGCCAACCATCAGATACTGCCGGGCCTGCCTTCCCGTTTCAGAGATGACCTGATACGGACTTTCCAAACCGGTCAAATGATCCGCCGCCAGTTTAATTTGTCCCGCATTCAGCGTTGAGTCAGATAAGGCTCTGCCATCGGTAGTCACGATAACCGCTCCGCCTCTGTCTCCCGATTCAGCAAACTGCTGTGAATCATTCATTGCATTCATGTCTACCAAAGCCCCGGCATAAAATTGCTGATTGATTCGCACTGTTTTCACTAATGCATTAAACGAGCCTCCACGTACAATACTCCATTCAGGCTTCTGAATATCCCCCTCCAGCTGGCGCAGCTGGGCTGGCATACTGCGCTGCACAACCGACTTTTTGATATCATAGTTTCCCGCGGTTGCCAGTAGCAGATCGTCGTTCACTGCATCATACAGATAGAATGAATCAATGAGATTGTAGAATCCGATATCAGTCATAAATTTGTTCATAATACGCTGCTTGGCAATAATGTAGTCTCCACTTCCGTATTGCAGAAAGAACAGAGAAATAATATCAGGGTCACGCTCGCCCAAACTGTACAAATATCGATTCGTTTCCTGCAATACTCGTTCATTTTGCTCCACATTTTTGGCCAGATGATTCATATAAGTGAGGGATACCTTATCACGTACCACTTTCATGGCATAAACGTTGTTGTAATAGAGCAGCAGGAACAATGGCAGCATGATCAGCGTAAGGCCCACAATAAATTTAAAGCGTAATGAACGGATCAAGTTCATGGATTACCGTCCTTTTGATTCAAGATAAGCTGATTCATTGATTGTATCTGACTTTTTCTAATTTCTTCCTCAAGATGGCATGTATATTGTAATCACCTGTGTTCGACGTTGTCTATCAGGTTCAGTGACTCCCATATGTGTGTTATCGTGACTTGTATTCTCAAGTCCACCCCCTTTGAATGCTCTGCTTCACTCCTACATAATTCTCTGAATGTAAAAAAAATCCTGCTTGAACGCCCAGGCCTGACATGCATAGGATATATCACCCCCCGGATAAGTGACCAGGGGTGCAGGGAGGCTGTCATCATGATGAATATTCAACTTGTTCCGCTGCACTATGTTTATTTGGCATTTATTGTCCTGATTATCGCCGTGATGGTTCGACGCAAAGATACCACCATCATCTGTGTCGCAGGCATTATGACCATTGGACTGCTGGCAGCAGAAACGTTAAGCGGCTCGGTCGCCGGAGTTTTCAACAGCTTTATTTACGCTGCCAAGGAATTGTTAAGCACTATCTTTATCATCTCGATTATCGTTGCGATGAGTCGGGTTCTGATCAGAACAGGCATCAATGAAGTCATGGTGAGACCCCTCACCCGGTTTATTCGAACACCTCAGGCCGCCTATTGGGGCATCGGGCTCATTATGATGGTCGTATCTTTATTTTTTTGGCCCTCTCCAGCGGTTGCACTCGTCGGTGCAGTCCTTCTGCCAGCAGCGGTCAGGGTTGGGCTGCCTCCAATCGGAGCTGCGATTGCGATGAACCTGTTTGGTCATGGTGTTGCCTTATCCGGCGATTACATTATTCAAGGTGCTCCCAAGCTTACAGCAGATGCGGCTGGTCTTCCCGTAGCGTCCGTGATGGCTGCAAGCGTTCCTCTTGTGCTTGTCATGGGCACGGTATCTACACTGACTGCCTTCTGGATGCTGCGCAAAGAGATGAAATCCAGCAGCGGGCCGCAGCCAGCAGTGAGGCTGGAGCACTCATCAACAGAGCTTCCATTATTACCTTTAGCAGCAGAAAGTCATTCATCTATTGAAGCGCATAGGATGCCCCTTCGTCTTCGAAAAACATTTGCGCTTATTATACCGTTGTTATTCGCACTTGATGTTGTGCTGATGTTTGTGCTAAGCCTGCAGGGAGGAGATGCAACAGCGTTAATCGGTGGAACCGCCGTAGTTATTCTGATCGCCGTTTCGCTGGCGGCACATCGTTATAACGGCTCGGAGGAAACGACCCATTATCTCATCGAAGGTTTTCAGTTTGGCTTCAAAGTATTTGGTCCGGTCATTCCGATTGCGGCGTTTTTTTATCTCGGGGACGCGGCTATTGCCGAATTATTTGCTAATCCTCTTCCTGAGGGCTCACACGGAATTGTTAATGATCTTGGCGTTGCACTGGCGGGTATTGTACCGCTGAACGACACGGTGGGCGCCATTACGATGACTGTTACTGGCGCTGTAACCGGTATGGACGGTTCAGGATTTTCGGGAATTTCACTCGTGGGTTCAATTGCTACGATGTTTGCTGGCTCAGCAGATTCAGCACCGATACTTACCGCATTGGGGCAAATCGCAGCAATCTGGGTTGGCGGTGGCACGTTAATACCGTGGGCATTAATTCCAGCTGCTGCGATCTGCGGGGTCAGTCCGTTTGAGCTGGCACGGCGCAATCTGAAACCGGTCATACTTGGACTAACCGTAACAACTATCGTTGCGGTCCTTCTTATCTAAAAGATAATGCGTGATTAAGCAAAATCCCGCAGGATTCCCAGCTGCAAGATGCACCATCACCTCTGAATGGTGTGGATTCTGCCTTGTTTATTCATTGGCGCTGGGATTGCCCGTTGAAATCACTTGTTTCACCCGGCCAACTTGTCCGCTCGTTAATCTCACTTTAATGCCGTGCGGATGGTTAGGCGATTTGGTTAACAGATCTTTGACAACACCTCGGGTCAGTTTACCCGAGGACTGGTCCTGCTTGAGCACGATATCAACCTCCAGACCCGGTTTGATGTCGGCTCTCTTTTGTCCATTCATATATTCACCTTCTTTATTGAAGTATCAGTAGCAGCTCAGCTCTAACTATTGTAGACGTTTGGACTGCAAAACAAAAGACCGCAGCTCCCCTGACAAGATCAGGGGCTGCGGCTTGGGCTTGAGTTGACTGGATATTAAGGCTGCTTTTGCGGGGATGAGGAGGAGACTCCCTCCTTGGCAGCTTCGCGAGCCTTGACAGCCAGCAGTTCGGACACCGTTACAAATTCATAGCCTCGTTCCTTCAGTTTGGGCAGAATCTGCCGCAAGGATTCAACGGTCTGTGATCTGCCATCAACCTTATCATGGAATAACACGATATCCCCATTCCGTGCATTGCCCAGAACTTTTCTTGTAATAGCTGATACACCAGGCAAAGCCCAATCTCGTGTATCCTGGTGCCAAGACCACAAAATAATGGTATATCCCTTCTGCTTGGCCGCCTGAATGACCATATCATTGTAATAACCTCCGGGGGGCCTGAACAATAACGGTCGCTGCGCTCCTGCGTTAACGATGGAGGTCTCTGCCGCCCCCATGTCCTTCAAGTAATAATCTAGTGCTGTGGAGCGGACGGCATACGTATGTGCATACGTATGATTTGCGATCTCATGCCCCTGGAACTGCTCCTGCCGAACAATATCCGGGTACTTCTCAGCCCATTTGCCAAGTACAAAAAAGGTCGCCTTGGCATCATACTGCTTCAATAAAGCCAAAATCTGAGGTGTCTGGACAGGGTCCGGTCCGTCATCAAAGGTCAGAGCAATCAGTTTGTCATGTGTAGGAACTTCCCACACGATCTCCCCACGCTCCTCATAATACTCACGATTCTTCTGTACCGGCTTGGCATACGCTGAACTGGTCAGCAACACCATAGCCAGCATGAACAATGCGACAAATCGAGCTGCTTTCAGGTTCATGTCGTATCCTCACTTTGATATTCATACATCATCCTTCAAACTTCATTCATACTTTAACTTCATACTACTTCATACTTTAACTGCAATCCTCTGTTAGCATTACCCGATTGTGGGCAAATCATCAATAATCTTCATCAGGCATTTTTCAGCACAGTCGCCTCCACGTCATTAATGTAACGACGCAATTGGGCTGCTACATCCCGGGTAATCTCTCCGCTCTCATACAATTGCTGAACGGTGTTCCGCTGTTCCTGAATGGCTATCATCTGAAGCTCGAGCTTTTCCTGATTAAACGGATCTTCCGCCTTGTCCTGACTCCATGCACGCAGCCTTGCAATAACTCGTTCATATTTGGCAATAACAGAGAGCGCCGCCGTGCGGTTCGTATCATTCATCTGTGCGCGTACAGCTTTGATCGCAGCCTGTGACGTGCGCAGCTTCACCTTGCGGAACAGCTCTGCATTTTCCAGCACAAACGGCTGATCCTGCTTCCGATCTCGACTGGTGAACAGCTGACCCAGCATACGTCCAACCTCGTTGAGCGAGGCAAGAAGCTGTATGTTGGTGCGATTGGAGAGCATCATCTCCTTACGATCTAACCAGTTATCACATTTGAAGGCTGCCTCGGGTCCAAGAGCATTCTCATCCATCATGGCTTCGATCTCTTTGCGCTCCGCTCTTGTAGCGATCAGATTTAATGCAGTTTCCTGCTTCTGCATCGCTTTGCGTGTATCTGCAGTGTATTGCCCTGCCGCCTGTTTAATGTATTTGGACAAATCCGATACGACGGTCAGGGCAGCAGCTTTATTTTCATCATTCATCTCGGATTTGACAGCTCGAATTGCAGCATTCAGCATAATGTCTTGTGCTTTGCGTTCAGAGTTCTGCGGTGTATTCTCATCGGATGTCCTTCCTTCCTTCTTCGCTAACACAGGCAATAGCACACTGGCCGCAATCAGAGATACCAGAATGACACCGGCCGCCAAGAAAATAATCAAATCCCGCTCGGGAAAGGGTGAGCCATCCTGAAGCACATAAGGAATTGAAAATGCACCTGCGAGCGTTACCGCACCCCTTACGCCAGAAAGGGAGAGAATTGTAATTTCTTTAAATCGTGGTTTGCCAATAGGTGATCTGGTACGCCGTAGCCATTCATTCCCCTGCCAGAATAGATAAATCCACAGGAAGCGGAGCAGAACAAGCAAAAGTGAGATGAGCACCACATAACCTAACACTTCGAGATTATTAAAGGATACGTTGACAAAGATTGTATTTAATACATCCGGAATCTGCACGCCCAGAATCATAAATACAAGACCGTTCAGAATAAATAAAATAACCGACCATGTGCTTGCCGATACCACCTGCATCTTGAGCTGCACCGACTCTGCCCGGTCACGTTCAATCGCATGAATAATTCCCCCGGCTACAACCGCCAAAATGCCGGAAACCCCGATCTCTTCACTTACCAGGTAAATTACAAAAGGAGTCAAAATTTGCAGAAGCATATGAATGGTTACATCCTCCATACCTAGTCTGCGAATCCATAGTCCGAGGCGGATCAACAGAAAGGACATCAGAGCACCAGCAAGCAGACCTCCCACTGCAATTACGATAAAACTGACCGTCGCTTCAGCCAGTGAAAAAACGCCGGTAACTGTTGCAGCGATCGCAAATTTAAATGCTACCAGACCCGAAGCATCGTTCATCAACGCCTCGCCCTCAAGGAGTCTATGTATGCTTTTGGGCAAATGTACACGTCCCGCCATTGCCCCTACTGCCACGGCATCTGTCGGAGACAGAATGGCTGCTAGCGCAAATGCCGCTGGCAGCGGAATGGACGGGATCAGCCAGTGGATGATATGCCCGGCTACAGCAACCGTAACGAACACTAGACCAAGGGCAAGCAGCAAAATCGGTGCACGCAGGTTCCACAGTTCGTTTCGTGGTGTTCTTTTCCCATCGTTATATAACAATGGTGCGATAAAAAGTACAAAAAACAATTCTGGATTAAGCGGCAAATGAACACCCGCAGGCAGCAGCGCCACAGCTACACCAAGCGCAATCTGAATGAGCGGAACGGGAATAAAAGGCACAAACCGGTTTAATACATTCGACAAACCGATCAGCACCAGCAAGACAAGCACCCCAATAAATAGTTCCATGATGACAACCCTTTCCGCTGCTAAAGTTAACGATACATCATAAGCCTTTTTTTCTCACAAAATCAAAGATGCTTATAACAAAGTTTTCATATTCTCTTACCCACTTCAACCATGTTGCTACGCGTTTGTACAAACAATTTTGATACAGGATATCTATAAGATGTACAATATACAAAGTACCATACCCCGCTAGAAAGGATCGTTCAAATCATGGCTTTTGGAATTAAACGACAGGAACTGGCAGCATGGAAAGAGCAGGTTGCTCGCGGCGAGATCGCCTATCTGACTCATTACTGGATTGATCCACGGTTTCCCGGTATCACAAGTGTTACCAAGGTCGGCTGTGCAGACTTGCACCGCCTGGAGCAATGGTGCAGGGAACATGACCTGAACCCACGCTACATTCATCGAAGACAGCCCTTCCCTCATTTTGATCTGATGGGGAGCAGACAGAAGGAAATATTGACGCAGGAAGGTCTGAACGAGCATGTATCCCGTTTTCACCTCTAACCCCTCGTTCTATTTGAACAGAAATGCTAAAAACGCCAGTCTTCACGATTCATGCCCGGCTTCCGGGACGAACGCATGAGGACTGACGTCTTCAGCTGTATATTCTATTTTTTTATTAACGATAGGTCTGTTCAAACGACTTCATCTTCTCCAGCAGCTTCATCTCGATTTTTTTGAGCATACCGAGCATTAGTTGCTGTTCTTCCTCCGTAAGCGCTTGTAACAATTCCCAAGTCATGCGCCCTCGGTTGGCATTTAACATTCTCGCTAATTGCTCTCCTTCTTCCGTTAAGGAAAGCCAGACAATTCTGCGATCTTCCTCGCTCCGAACCCGTTGAATCAGATTTTCACTTTCGAGCTGGTTTAACACAATCGTTGTCGCCCCGGAGGATAGACTGAGCTGACGTGCAACATCAACAGCCATACAGCGCTGTTCACGTAAAATCATGCCTAATATATGACTCTTCGTTGGATTCAGCTTACAGTTGGTTTCCGACTTTTGCTGTTGATCCAATACTTTGTTTTTATATCTGAAGAAGGCCTCCAACAATTGATCCACATTTGCCAATTGCGAGTTTCGCTCCGTATTCGGGCTCATATCCGTTCCTCCTGCCTTTCATCATAACCTACCTTATATTGTAACATATTTATACACATTTGGTTGCGAAAAAAACGGAAGCTTCTGATGTAGCCTGTGTCGCTCGCTACATATCAATAAAAATATGAGGCAACCTATTGTATCTACCGAATAGTTTGTATATAATAACGTATATCTTTTTAGTTACTTTTAGTTACTTAATAATTTAAGTAAATTTGTTATCATAAAGTAAATGGGATTTATCACTATATCGTAAGGGAATAATGGATATGAATTCAATGAAAATGACCGAAACAAACAGCCTTAGTCATACAGATGTCTGCATCGTCGGCGCAGGCCCTGGTGGCATGTTATTGTCATATCTGCTCAACCAGCAGGGGATCTCTACAACACTTATTGAGCGTCAGCCGCATCTTCACAAGTCTTTTCGCGGAGAACTGCTGAACACGGATGGTGAAGCCATTCTGAAAAAACATGGGCTGTTTACACACATTCAGGAGCTTGGTGCACTGCCGCTGGAGCAAATCCAGTATTGGGAAGAGGGTAACATCCTGCACACGATTGATCCTGATTTGAATAAAGGGGAACGGCATGTTGGCATTCATGTACCTCAGGATCATCTGCTTGAAGCAATCATGGCCCAAACGGACAATGTGGGTCCCCTCCATCAAACCCGATTCAATACCGTTATGACGGGGCTGCTTCGGGACAAAGATAGGAGCATTGCGGGCATTCATGTACGTCAGAACGGTGTCCCGGCATACATCAAAGCATCTGTCATTGTTGGAGCAGACGGCCGATATTCAGCAGTACGCAAGCATGCCGGCTTGATGCCAGAAATCCGCAAGCATGGTTACGATCTGTTATGGGCCAGAATTCCCGCCCCCGCCGGATGGGAGCCAGCAGTTCGGATGGCCAGCATGGATGGACAGCAGCTGGCGTTGTTCTCGCAGTACGGCGGTTATGTTCAGATCGGATGGAATATTCCAGAGGGCGGTTATGCCAAGCTGCGCGAGCAGCCCTTCGCGCCCTTCGTTGGCAAACTGGTAGCGGCCTTCCCGTGTCTTGCTGATTCCGTCGCAGCACATATTCAGAACTGGAGTGACTTTGTACTGCTTTCCGTAGAAAGTAGCTATAGTGCCAGGTGGGCAATGGATAACGTGGTGCTCATCGGGGATGCCGCCCATACGATGACACCTACAGGTGCCTTTGGCTTAAATGCCGCGCTGGAGGATGCTGATATCCTCTCCGATCTGCTTATTCAGATGGCAAAGGATGATTTCAGATCCGTTGATGCCCTGCAACAGCTACAGGATATTCGTGGCACAAAAGTACAACAGCAACTGGCACGCCAGATCGAGATGGAGTCTTCTTTTCAGCAGCGTTATGAATCGTTTCGCTAATTGGCGTCCATATAAGTTACACCAAAAATTTACACAATGCATTCCCATAACAGAACTGCCTTGCACACATATTTATCAATAGAAGAATAACGATTAACTGGGGCCAAAAAACAAAAGACATGCTGCTGCGTCCTCCTCTCCGTGCTGCCTGATTCTATGATCAGATGGTGCTGTCTTCATCTTTTCAACCTTCTTGTGCATTCATCGCACATATTCTCAGCAAATGGAGAGGCAGCGCCTGTATTTCCGGATGCCGCAGCGTCACCGTTCGACTCTCTCCCGGAAGCAGATCGAAATAGTTATCACTGAATCGAACCCGTCCCAAAGGTAGCTCCAGCTTCACCATACGTGCAACAGCCTCACTTGCAGTGATCGTCACGGATTGATCCTCTTCATTCAAATGAACGCTGAGCAGAGATGGAGGAAGCTTCACATCCTTGGGATCACGCAAAAAGTAACGATTAACCGGAGCATCAAAGCCTTCGGGTACAAGCTCCACTATGACTTCTTCGGCTTGTTTTGCAGCTAATACCTGCGTTTCTTGTAATGAGACAATACATGTAGAAGAATGAAGCGGCGCATTCACCTCATCCGTTCGGGTATAGAGCAGTTCTCCATGCAGATCGTACACATTCAAGCGAAGATGACCCTTTATGCCCTCTTGTGTATCGTTCACAACCCATAATACAAGCGGCTCTTCTGGCTCATGCTCCAGTGAAGGCAGAACAGGATGAAAGAATGTTTTGGCATAATAAAACGAAGCCTTAGGCAGCAGCTCATAATCGATCATGGACCAGCTTGTTCCCGGCCAGCTGTCATTAAGCTGCCATACAAGCGCACCTCTGTTACGATCATTGATTCGTCTGAAATGCTCAATCCCGTAACGCAAGCCCTCCGCCTGAGTCAGCATCGAAAAGTTCATGTATTCCTCAATGTCCCTTGGAATGCCCGTATACCCTTTCATCAGCAGAATGCCCTTCTGATGATTCGTATCCTTGTTGCGGTAGGCCATCTCGGGGCTGCCCCAGTAGAACTGACCCTCAGGCATATTTTTCTCGAGCGTATACCGATTCGCAGAAGCATGCATGCCAAATTCACTGCTGAACAGGGCATGATCCTTTTTAAAATTTTTAAATGTTACCCCTTCAATGCTGTAATCCAGCACGGGCACTTCTCCTTGCTTGCGCGGATACACCGAACCGTGCCACACCTGCCAGTTGTGCCGATCCCCGGTATCCGGGTCATTTGCATCCTGGCCATTGCTTGCCCCATAAGGCGAGGAAGGCCAGTACGGGCGTGACGGATCAAGCTCTTCGAGCAGCTCGGGGATCAGCTCGTGATAGATCCTTTCTCCATAGAACGGACTTGTAATATCACCGCTTGCGGTTTTCATATCATACAGCCAGTCAATCTCATTGTTACCACACCAGAGAGCAAGGGAAGTCCGACTTCGCAGTCGAAGCACATTATTTCTGACCTCCTGCCGCACATTATGCATGAAGTCACGGTTAAAATCCGGGAACAGTGCATTGGCAAACGCAAAGTCCTGCCAGACGAGCACACCCTGACGATCGCATTCATCGTAAAATACATCCTTCTCATAGATGCCGCCCGCCCAGACACGAAGCATATTCATATGCGCCTCCACAGACAGCTCAACCAACTCTTTGTACCGAGTATCCGGTATCGTTCCAATCATCTGATCTGCAGGTATCCAGTTTGCTCCTTTGGCATATATCGGAACCCCGTTCAGAATAAAAGCAAAACGGTTCTCTCCCTGTCCATTCTGCAGAGCCAGTTCAATCGTGCGGATGCCAAAGAGCTGACTGTATTGATCCAGCATCTCCCCGTCCGCATAAAGCGTAACCTCCAAGGTGTACAAATACGGATCTCCCAGATCATGAGTCCACCATAACCGAGGATCAGCCACATGTAACATGGTGTGCACTTGCCCCCCAGTGACAGGCAATGAAACAGCATTAGCAGCCACTTCTCCAGCCTCATTCAGCAGGCGAATATCACAGGTGGTTACGAGAGGCTGTGTACGTTTTTGCCTGCTGCGGTATGAAAGCACAGAGCGTACATCGGCGGTAACCTGAACCCGGGCATGCTTCGTATGAATGGATTCAGTGCGCGCGTATACGTTCTCCAGCTTGGCAATCCTGCTGCGCTCCAGACGTACAGCTCCCCAGATTCCGACAGTAACCATGCGCGGTCCCCAGTCCCAGCCAAAATTCATCGCAGCCTTGCGCAGCCAAGGGCGTTCCTTCGTATACGAGGACCAATCAAACTGCTCTTTGTCATGATGATGAAGAAAAAGTGGATCAAACCGAACGGCAACCGCATTCCAGCCCGGTCGTACCAGACGGGTTACATCAAAGGTATGAGACATCAGCATATTGGCAGTTCTCCCAACCTCATGTCCATTCACATATACCGTGGCAAATGTGTCGAGTCCTTCGAAAATCATCTCAAAATGCTCCTGCTCCCCGGATACAGCATGCAGATCAAGATTAAAGGTAGTGCGGTACCACCATTCCTTCTGCTCAATCCATCGGCTCTTGGCATCGTTATGTCCATAATAAGGTGCATCAATAATGCCTCGTTCTGCAAGTGCTCCGTGAACATCACCTGGCACCGCTGCTCCGATCCAGAAACGGTCATCCAGCGCTGCGGCTGCCACCTCCATCGCCCGCTTCTCTCCTACCTCATAATGCTGTATCCTCCACTGCCCTGACAGATCCTGACTTGACCGACCCACGTTCGCCACCATTCCGTTGCTCCCCCTGTCCTAGATGCCTGAAGATTTATATAAAAGTACATGCTCCCGGTATTCACTGGGAGTTTTGCCTGTATGCTTTTTGAACAGCCTGCTAAAATACTTTACATCCTCGTAACCGCTAATCGCGGCCACTTCGCTCACTTTGGCTGGAGACACCGCGAGCATATCCATCGCCCGTCTGATTCGCATATTGGTGACAAAATCACCAAACGTTACCCCCATCTCTTTTTTGAACAGCTCACTAAGATGCCCCGGATGCAAATGAATACGCCCTGCCACCTGCTGCAAGCTAACATCCTGCGTCAGTGAGGATTCAATATAACCAATCGCTTTCTGCACATGTGCCGCCTGCCCTTGTCCCATAAGGCTGTGATACACATGCATCAGTTCATATAAATGGTGAAACAGCTCATCTCCCAGCGTTGCAGCATCTTCATTCGATTCAGGGGTCCATGGCTCCACTCGGGCTGAATGTTCCCGCCCGATCGCCTGCAGCGTTCGGGCCAACCAGCGGTGACCCGCAATGACAACTGAATGCAAGCAGGCTGCATATGATCCTGGTGTGACGTGCGGTTCATGCATCAGTCCTGTCATCAGCTCACGAATCCATGCTGTCAGTTTGACCGGATCATGATCCAGCAGCAGTGTGCCAAGAGACGTCTCCTCCTCATGTGTCAGAACACTTTTACCACCCTGTCGTGTATGGATGTCTTCATACCGCCACACTTTGGCATCAAGTAACCCGTGATAGCGAAAAGCAGTCAAAGCGGTTTCGTAGCTGTGATGCAGCTCATCGGAACGATGAACCGCCTTGCCAACTGCTGCCCGGAGTGAGCATTTCAACCACTGCTCGATTCGGTTTAACCCGGCTTCCAGCCTGTATACGCTTACTTCATCCTCAGAAACAGCAGTAACAATGCAAACAACATGCTGTTTATGCACCTGAGCCACCGCTCCGGGCAGCACATCCTGCAGCATGTTTTGTACAGCGAACCGCAGCAGCGCATCCGAGGTGCCGCTCCAGCCTTTGGTCTGGATCAGGGCAACCTGCCTGCTCCAATGCCTATCCCCGGTATGATCCTGCCGTTCGGTGGATGCTGACTGCACGGATGCTGCTGCAAATTCCAAAAAAGCAGGACAGACCCCTGAGTGTATGTTTCCTTCAATAACCCAATCTGCAAACTGCCGCTCTCGATTTTCACGCAAAAGCTGTTCCTCGCGAGATTTTTCGGCCCAGCGGTCTGTGATTCTCCCCTTGGCCTGCAATACAGTTTCTATAATTTCTTCCGGCCTGCTTGTTTTGAGCAAATAATCGGTGACTCCGTTACGAATAGCCTGCTGCGCATATGAAAAATCATCATAACCCGATAAAATAATGACCTCAAGCTCCGGGATCAGCAGCATGGCCTCCTCCGCCAGCTCCAGCCCTGACTTGCCATTCATCCGAATATCCGTCATCAACATGTGTGGACGTTCCTCTGCCATCCTTGTCAGAGCTTCCTCCGCTGAGGCAGCCGGCTGAAGCAGCTCGATCCCGAGCTCATGCCAGGCAATAACACTTGCAAGTCCTGTTCGAATAATGACCTCATCATCAACAATTAATAATCTCATGGCATATCCTCCAGAATTGGAATGGAAAATGAAATCCGGGTGCCTCCGCCCTCGCTGCTATGCACATCAAGCAGTGAATCGGCTCCGTAATGCAGCAGCAGTCTTTCATTGACATTACGTAGGCCATACCCGCCATCAGATAACGAGCTGCCAAACGATTTCTCCTGTAGCTGACCGCCTGATCGCAGCGCATTGCTTCCTTCTGCTCCGGCAATGAGGTTTGCCCGTAATTGGCCCAGCTTGTCCGCGGCCATTCCTGCACCATCGTCCAGCACCAGAATATTCATACGCTCATCTCTCGCGTCCTTCTGAATCATAATCGTAATCGTACCCCCGCCTCCTGTTGGCTGAATACCGTGAAGCATCGCATTCTCCACAAGCGGCTGCAGCAGTAGCTTTAGCATCATTTGCTGCTCCAGAGCAGGATCTACAATATAATGAAGCACAAACTGATCCGGGAAACGAATAGACTGCACCCGCACATAATGACGGATATGTGCAATCTCCTGAGCAACCGGGCAATAATCCTGACCATTATTCAAGCTGATGCGCAGAAAATCACTCAATCCCTCCACCATATCTGCGATTCGACTTTCATTGGACATCAGCGCAATCCAATGAACGGAAGAGAGCGTGTTATACAGAAAATGGGGATTAATCTGTGCCTGAAGCACACGCAGATCTGCCTCCTTTTTGCGAGCCTCCCCGCGGATAACCTCTTCCTTCAGCAGCTGGATATGCTCGCCAAGCAGGTTATAACTCTCGCCCAGCCTGCCAATCTCATCATTGCTCACGGATTGAAACAAGGGAAGCGGACGTTTCGGATCAATTCTCGACAGATGCCGGGTCAACAGAAGCAGCGGTCTCGTAATCCGGCGAACAGTGAACCAGATCAGACCCCCACTGATGAGAGCCGACATAGCCACTGCTATTGCCGTTAGAATCAAAATGTAACTATTCTCGGAACGATACTGCTCGTAAGGGACCGTTCCGACCAAAGTCCAGCCTGTTAATTCCTCAGGATAGTACAGCACGGTACGCTTGTGTTTCTTCTCACCGTATATCGCCGTTCCGCTGCGCCCCTTCTGAATACGCAGCATAAGGCCAGGCTCCAGATCAGATACATGCTGTCCAAGTCTGGGCTTGTCCATGGAGGATAAAATCTCACCGGAGCTTCCGATCAGTTCCAGCCTGCCCTCCCCTCTGCCAAGCCCCAATGCGGGCCATCCTTTGGATATCACTTTCTCATCCAGACTGATCGCAAGCCAGCCGATCAGACGATAATCATGAATGCTGCGGATCGGACGAATTAAAGTAATGACATTCTGAATACCGGCGTAGTTTCGGACCGGATAGACGCCCGTCCATCGTTTGTCTGACTCCCCGCTTGGTGCCGGGGGATTGTAGATGCTTGCACCGTCTGCCTCGTACCAGGTGGCTGTTGATAAAGCTGCATCAAAACGCCCGGGATATATCGCTATGTTGGCTATATATTTTTTGGAGGCAGCCAGGTTGGTCATTCTGCCCAAAATGTCGATGCGATCCCGTTCATGATCCTCGTTACGGCTTAAATACTGCTGAATATCACGTTCTCCAATCAGGAAAATGGATAAATTCTCGGCATCCTGAAGCATATATCGGAGGTTGGCCTCAACCTGTTTCAGCGTATCCATACCCGACAGCTTCGTTTTTTCCTCTGTAATGCGCGAGGAGAACAGAAAAGCAAACAGCCCCAGCGCCAGAAGCGGCACAATCATCGAGGCTGCAACTACTACGGATAACTTACGCTGTAGTGAAGATGTAAGCCAGCGAACCAACTCTGTTCCTCCTTTGGATGCGCTCTCATTTACCCCTTGACTGCACCCGCTGTCATGCCCTTCATCACCTGTTCCTGAAAGATCAGATATACAATAATGGTAGGAATAACGGACAAGGTCATCGCAGCAAGGGTTAAACCATAGTCGGTCTGATATCCATCTGCAAAGTTCGCAATGGCAAGCGGTAACGTTTTCAATCCGGTTTTATTAATAAACACCAGCGCAAAAGAAAAGTCATTCCACGCATGCAGAAAGCTCAAAATCGTCACGGTTGAGAGCGCAGGCAGAGACATCGGGAGCATGATTCGTGTAAAAAGCCCCCACAATCCCGTGCCATCCATGAACGCCGCCTCTTCAATGTCACGCGGAATGCTAATCAGATACGCAGTAAGCACAAAGATCGCTGTAGGCAGTGCAAAAGCAGTATACGGCAGAATTAAAGCCCAGTAGGTGTTCAAAAGAGACATCTGTTTCATCAAGATAAATAATGGCACGAGTGTGCTATGAATCGGAATAAGCATTCCCACTACAAAAAATGTCATCACAAGGCCTTTCCAGCGAAACTGGAATCGGGCCAGAATAAAGGAGGCCAGTGCCGCGATAAACAGTGTTAGCACCAGTGACCCCGTAGACACAATCATTGAATTGCCAAAAGCAGTTCCCAGCTTCGAGCTCTCCCAGGCGTTCACGAAATTGGCTGCATGCCAGTTAGCTGGCAGACCAAAAGGCCTGCTGTAAAAATCCTCGTTTGTTTTGAACGCACTAAGCACAAGCCAATAAAACGGATACAATGTTAAAATACCATATACCGTAAGCAGCGTCCAAACGATTCCGCTGCGCATCCGGCGAATTGAATGCCCTGCTGGACCTCTCGATGTTTGCATCGACACAGGTGAAACTCGCATGAGTGCTCCTCCTCCCTATCCCTTTTCTTTGCGTCCACGGCTGGTTACCCACTGACTTGTTCCAATAAGAAGCAAGGAAATCAACACGATGGTGGTTGAGATGGCACTGCCGAAGCCGTAGCGATACGTCGCAAACGTCGAGTTATACATATACGTAGCAAGCAGCTCCGTTGCGTGAGCCGGCCCGCCTTTTGTCATAATGTAGACCAGATCAAAGGACTTCAGACTACCCGAAATACACAAAATAATAGCCACCTGAACCGTACCCCAAATCATCGGCAGCGAGATGGATACAAGCTTGCGTCCCCCGGATGCACCGTCTATTTTGGCAGCGTCATGAATTTCTCCCGGAATGTTCTGGAGCGCTGAGATGAAAATAATCAGGTACAGCCCGACAAAGCTCCAGAGCAGCGGCGGCACAAGTGAGAAGATCGCAAGCTTTGCATCGGATAACCACTGCAGCTTCCAGCTCTCCAGCCCGAGCGCATCCAGCAGAAAGTTCAGAATGCCGATCTGCGGATGATAAATGTACTGCCAGATCATGCCGATGACCACCGTGGACAGAACCATCGGCAGAAATACAGCAGAACGTAAAAATCGCTGTAGCGGATTGCTCTTGTGCAGCATCACTGCCAGCATCAAAGCTAATGGAATCTGGCCGAACACTGAAGCCAGTACAAAAATGACGTTATTTTTCAAGGCTCGCCAGAAGATCGTATCATTCCATATTTCTACATAGTTGCTCAGACCAATATACGAAGCTGCTCCAATGCCCGACCAGTTGAAAAATCCATAATACGCCGACCACACAACCGGAACAAACACAAACAATGCATAGATGATCACTGCCGGGGCCAAGCCCAGCATAATGAAACGTCGGCTTCGCAGTGCGTTCAATCGGTTCACTTCCCCTCGCTAATCTAAAAACCCCTCCCCTCCCGGGAAGGGGAAATCCCTTGTGATTACCTTCGCTCATTCACTTACCCACAGCTGCAGTCAGTACGTATGTTCTGAGGCCTATTGACTCACCGCATTTGCTTGAGCCGCCTGGATTCGGCCCGCTATATCCTCCGCTTTGCCGCCCATCAGCAGCTCCTGCAGGCCGTTATTAATGACCTCAACGGTAGCCGAGCCCAGCTTCGAATCGTATACCGGCGTAATTTTCACTTCCTGCATGAGATCGTACAGCTCGACAAACAGTGGATGTGCCTTCGTTTTATCCAGTTCAATCTTGTAGCTCACGAGTGTGCTGCTGTCCAGCGTAGCTTTCTGACCCTCCGGGCCAGCGAGTGCATAGAACAGCTGCATGGCAGCTTCTTTTTGAGCACCACTTAATTTTTTGCTAACACCCAGCCCCGTTCCGACCACACCTGACGTTGTTCTTGCTTCACCTTGACCGCCCTTCACCGGAGGCAGAATCGTAATATGTGTGTTGTTCAATACGTTTTCGGGAGCATTGTTGACCAGGTTAGCCAGCGCCCAGCCGCCATTCATGACCATCGCTGTTTTCCCTTGAAAATAGAGCTGCATCATCTGTGTTTCATCAATACTGTTAAATCCGTCCTGAAAAGCCTTCATGTTGCCAAGCTCCTGCATTCGATTCAGCGCATCCAAAAACACAGGGTCTGTAAAGCTTGCCCCATCCTGGGCTACCGCCTTCAGAAACCAGTCCGTACCCGTTACCCGGTCCGCCAGTGTACTAAAAATCGTAGATTGCGCAACCCAATTTGTTTTGTTACCCAGCGCCATCGGAATAATGCCCTTGTCATTGAAGGCAGCAATCGCTTTCTCCAGCTCAGCCCACGTTTCAGGCACCTTGACGTTATGCTCCTTGAACAGTGCCTCATTGTAATAAATAAAAGAGCTTGGCGCCAGATTCATCGGTACCGAATAAATGTTGCCGTCCACCGTATATCCATCCAGCGCACTCGGAATAAAGTTGTTTTTCCATTCCGGCTTCGCATCAAGCTCTGCGTTAATCGGCTGCAGCAGATCTCCCTTCACAAACTCCTTGGTCATCGCATCCGGCCACATTACAAACAGATCGGGCATCTCATTCGCTGCCGCGACTGTGCGCAGCCTTGTCTTCAGTCCATCCGTTGGCAGTCCTTCATCCACCACTTCAATGTCCGGGTGTGCCGCACGGAAATCCTCAATGATCTGACGCATGGCTACCGCCTTGGCATCCTGTCCAGTCCAGTTGTGCCAGATCGTCACAGCGACCTTGTCCCCCCCGCCGCCTGCTTCGGACGAATCATTATTGGTGCACCCTGCCAGAACGATCGTGAACAGGGTCACTGCCAGCATGCCTGAAAGCCATCTTTTCAACATCTTTATACTCCCCCTTGAGCATTGGATATCTGTTATTGTAAATGGTAACGCTATCATACCGTAAGGAGACAATACGCGGATGCAGGGGTGAATTATATCGGATGCTCTTTTCTAACAAAAAAAAAGCCCCCCCCACAAGCGATATCATCATTGTACCTTTAATGATATCACTCTCGGAGAGCTCTTCTATAAATGGTGGATGGACATACATCCCATCCACATCCGTATAAGATAAAAAATAAATAAGTTCGAAATCAGTTGAGAGAAACGGTAATCCGTTTTCGTTTTGATAAACGCATGAATTATTGAATACTGTTCTTCACCAATGCTGCAAAAGCTTCAGAACCTGTGACGGTCAGATGCACACCGTCTTTCTCAAAATATTCATCATGACCCTCACTTGCCCCATACCAGTCAATAAGCGAAACATTGCTGTAGTCCGAGGCTGCTTCCTCCAGAGCCTTGTTAACCGTCCGCTCCCAAGGACGCGGAACACGAACTGTCACAAGGTACACATGGCTTTCATCCTTCAAGCCGTCCAGCACGGCCTTCAAACTTTTGGAATTAAATGAACCGTTCGTTCCAAGCTCAAGCACCACCTGACTGCCCAGCCGTTTGTTTCGCTTCATATCCTGGAGCACGTCTCCGGCCTGCCACATCTGGCGACCGATATGACCATCCACATAGACACCGCCGATACTCTGCTCCAGATACGGCTTGGCATCCAGAATGACCGAGTCTCCAATAATGGTATAATTAATGGTGCCATCCTGTACGACAGGCTTGGATGGTATAGCCGCTTTGACAGAATCCGCTTTGTCCTTATTCCCGTTCGCAGGCTCGGACCCGGATTGATCTGCTTGCCCGTTATCCGCCACAGAAGAACTTGAATCAGGTTTGTTGTCTGATGCTTCATTCTTCTGACCTTCAATTCCGCTAGAGGAATCGTTTGTCTTCGAGGGTCTGGAACCTGCTGCATCCCCGGCTTCCGGCTTGTTATTCTCTTCCGGTTTGCCTTTGCCACCTGATTCCGAACCTGCTTGAACATCCTGATTCGTTTTATCAGAACCTGCCGATTTCGTTCCAGCCGGAAGAACGTTCTGACCCTTTTCTTCTGCAGACTTCTCTCCGTTTAACACCGTAGACATCGACACTGCATGAGAATCGGAATTGGCTGCAACAGGCAGCACCATCTGAGACACACTGTAACACAACAACAGAAGTGTCATTAACAGCCCTGTACGTTTCCACCACACATGACGGGGAACGAGGGACGTCCGGCTTCTTCCCCACAACCTGGACAAGGAGTCACGGAAGCCATTATACCGTATCGGGTTTTCAATATATTTTAATGACATGGACGCGAGTATTACCGTTGCTATCACCTGAAGCACCATACGCACAGGATGTGAACCCCCCGTATCTACAACCGGACTCGTTAATACGATAACCGGATAGTGCCACAGATACATTCCATAGGAACGTTCACCAATCCAGCGAAGTGGCTTGGCACCAATGATGCGAGCCAATAAAGATGAGGGATGAGCAAGCACGGCGACAAGGACAGTCGCGGCAACAGCCTGCAGCACCATGCCCCCTTGATACAGGAATGAATCATACTCACTGGTGTTCAGCATCATATAGATCAACACGGCAAGAGCACCCAGGCCCGCAGCATCCAATGCCATCCGGTTCATCGCAGGTAGCGCATCGGAGAGCTTGCGACTCGGCCAGACTACAGCTAATGCAGCCCCGGCCAGCAGAGCAAATGCACGGGTATCTGTTCCATAGTATACTCGGCTGGGGTCCAGATCAGGGTTATACATAATCACCATTGCACCGGCAGACAATTCCGCTGCAACAACGATGAACACGACCAGCCATCCTTTTCTTTTGAACAACATAATGGCAGCGATCAGTAGCAGTGGCCAGACCAGATAAAACTGCTCCTCTACAGCGAGCGACCAGAAATGTCCAAAAGGTGATGGTGGCCCGAAGCTTTCGAAATAGGAAACGTGGTGAAAAATATACCACCAATTACTTATGTACATCATCCCGGATAGAATATCCCCTCGCAATGAGGCAAGCCGGGACGGGTCCGTGCATGCCAGCCAGAGCATGACTGCCGCTGTCATTGTCAGCATTCCTGGCAGCAGGCGCCTGAACCGCCTGAACCAGAAATCCACGAGCGAGATGCGCCCATGCTCCCGCCACTGAGATAAGAGAATATCCGTGATCAGGTAACCGGACAGAACAAAAAATATACCAACACCGAGCAAGCCGCCCGGAATAAAATCCAAATTGAGATGATACGCGATTACGCCAAGTACCGCGATAGCCCGCAGGCCATCCAGACCGTTCATATGCCTCTTTTTTTTCACTGCTTGTGACATGCGCGCCCCTCCTTGTAACTGCCAATCCACATCCACGGTGATCGGGGCATTTTGGAACCTTCGGTCGTTCTGGTTGTTATTAACATACGTATTGCACCTTCCATCTTTCATTTACAACATAAAGAAGACGTTTTGCCTATAGATTTAGTTGTATACATGGTACATCTGATATCTATTTTATCGTGAGATCACGATTACGATTAGTATTATACGCCCGAAATCAGCTCGAACACGTTACAAGAATAGTTACAATCGAGTTGATTTCATGTAACCTTTCCTGCCAGTATAACCAGCTGTAAAATCATACTGCAAAATGATCGTTTAATATAGCCCTTTTTATCTTCTGGGCAAAATTACCTTGCCTCTAAAATAGAAAAAAGCTGCCGACTTGCTCAGCAGCCACTATCCATTATAAACCGATCTGCAACCGGATTGAAAGTTTTGCTTCGAATTGCATCTTCTTGCCTAGGACTCTAGAGGTGGAACGGATGAACTTTTTCCGCAGCATCTGCATCCAGAATACGATAACTGGAACGTCCCGTGTACATCGGAATCTGGAGCTTTTCCAAATCTACCATGCCATTCTCCAAAAAATAATAATCGTCCCGATACCGCTGCATCACTTCACCTGCAATCCACTCATGATCACCATAGGTGGTAATATTAATCACCTTACATTCATAAGCAAAGTAAGCATCGTCCAGAACAGGCACATTCACCTTCAACCCATTGCTGTACGTAATACCAAACCTGGAGAATTTGTCCGTATCCTTACCGCTAAAAGTTCCCGCTGCCTGAATCCATTCTGAACGTTGGGCAGGCAAAAAATGGACACCGAATACACCACTCCGCTCGATTAATTGATATGAATACGTTTCTTTCCGAAGCGAAATGCCGTATACACCTGGAGAGGACCCGATATACGTATGCCACCCAGAGGCCATTACATTTTGTCTATCTCCATCACGCGAGGTAACTACAGCAACCATGCCGGGATAAGAATAAAACATCGGCTCATCAATCGGTTTATGCATTATGCCCCCTCTTTCCAGTTTATTTCATCCTTATTTTCATTATAATGGAATTTAAAGCGGCTTGAAAAGAATTATTTTAAAACATTTTGCGTCGATTTTCCTCTCTGTTGCTGATTGATGATTTCGCTCTAAGATCGTTATCAGCATGGAACGGCTTAAACAGTAGCTTCTTCATAACGCGCCTTGGAAAATATAAAGAAATACGGCAGCATGACAACCATGCCGCCGCCCTGACACGCCGTATAGCTTTTGTGAAAACAATTAATTGCACTTGCTATAACCGCAATTACTGCACGTTTTGCAGCCCTCAATATTGATCAGAGATGCCGAGCCGCATGAGGGACACAGGTCGATGGATTGCACAAATGTCTTTTGCTCCTCACTTCCTGTTTCATGCCGTTGTGGGATCGGTTCCTGTATGTTGGACCATTCGGACAGGACCTCTTTCGCTTCACCCTTCTTGTCATGCTGTGCTTCCATGATGTCTGCCTTGTCCTGCACCTCATGCATTTGCACATGGCTTTCCAGCGCTTTGGCGACTGCATCTGCAATCGACTCCACCCGATTGGCACCGAAGCCAATCGCCCCTGAACCACCAATTCCCTTCAAATGTTTAATCAACAGCTCCACCTTGTGACCGTGGTCGCCATACCGCAGGAACAGTGAGCATACACGGCCCAACGCTTCTGCCATAGCAAACACATCCGAGCCTGCCTTGCCTACGTTAAGAAAAATTTCTCCCGGCGTTCCCTCCAGATCATTAATCGTAATGTATGCCATGCCAAACGGCGTATTGATCTTGTACGTTGCACCGCGCAGCACCTGCGGACGGCGTTTGTACTGTTTATCCACTACACTTTGGACCGGATTCTCCTGTGGCGCGAGCAAACGATTAATCCGCTCCCCAGCCTCCGGACTGGAAGCTACGCTCGGTTCATCTAAGCTGGTGTTCAACCTTCCGTTCTCAGAACCGATCTGACCTGCCGACTCATCCCCCTGCACTGCTTGTTTCTTCGGATCAACTTCCGCATGTTGATCCGAAGCGGCATGCTCTTCTTTCTTCGACGTGGAGAGCACCTGCACGTCTCTGCTGCCATCCCGGTAGATGGTTACCCCTTTACAGCCGAGTTCAAAGGCAAGCTCATACAGCTCTGCGGTATCCTGTACCGTAAAATCAGCCGGGCAATTCGCCGTTTTCGAGATCGAGCTGTCCACCCATTTCTGGATGGCCGCCTGTACGCGAATATGATTTTCAGCCGAGAGATCCATCGCCGTCACGTAATAATCAGGCAGCGGTTCACCGGGATGCTGCTCCAGCCAGTTCTGGGCAATCGGCACAAACTGCTCATCATACCCGAGACGGCTCTGACGAAAATATTTAAAGGCAAAATACGGCTCAATGCCTGTCGATGTGCCCACCATCGTTCCCGTGCTGCCCGTGGGTGCCTGTGTAATCAGCGTCACGTTACGAATCCCTTTTTCACGGATCGCCTCTTCAACCTCCGGGTACACCTCCGTCATCTGTTTCATAAATCCGCTCTGCAAGTATGGTTCTACCTCAAACGCCGGAAATGCCCCTTTCTCCGCAGCCATGTCCGCCGAAGCCAGATAGGCCTCCTTTGCCATGAAGCCATACAATTGATTCAGAAATTCAAGTGATTCCGGGCTGCCATAACGGATACGCAGCTTGATCATCAGCTCCGCCAGCCCCATTGTGCCCAGCCCCACCCGGCGTTCGAGCTGCTGATTGATTCGGTTTTCTGCAAAATGATATGGTGTCGCATCAATCACATTGTCCAAAAATCGGGCCGAGATGCGCGTCGTTTCCGCGAGTTCCTCCCACGCCACATCATGATTCACTTCATCATAGAATTTGGAGAGGTTGATCGCTGACAGATTACACACTCCCCAGCCTGGAAGGCCTTGTTCCCCACACGGATTTGTACAAATAATCGGATTAAAATACCAGCTGTTGGACATCTGGTTGTAATACTCCATAAATACAACGCCAGGCTCCGCTGATTTCCAGGCAGATTCAATGATGGTTTGCCATATTTCACGTGCCTTTATAGTCCGATAAGAGATGACCTTGTGACCTGCTTCCTTCCATTTGCTCAGATCGCCATCCCAAACTTTATCGTACTCCGATTCACCGGTATCGGGGAAAACTAGCTCCCAGTCACCGTCCTGCTTGACGGCTTCCATAAATGCGTTGCTTACGCAAACTGACAGATTCGCATTGGTTACCTGACCCATCGTTTGTTTGACCGTAATAAAATCGAGCACGTCCGGGTGCCAGTCATTCATCATCAGCATCAGCGCACCGCGACGACTGCCGCCTTGTTCGATGAGTCCAGTCGTATAGCTGAACAGGCCACCCCAGGATACCGAGCCGCTCGATGAACCATTCACCCCTTTTACGACAGCCCGCCGTGGACGAAGCGAAGACAGGTTGATGCCCACGCCACCGCCGCGAGCCATAATTTCGGTCATTTCCGTCAGCGTCTTCATGATGCCGCCCCGACTGTCCTGCGGAGAAGGAATGACATAACAGTTAAACAGCGTCAGTTCTTCGCTCGCCCCTGCCCCGGCCGCGATACGTCCACCCGGAACCAGCTTCCAGTCCTCCAGCACCGAGCGGAATCGGCTTTCCCAGATGGCGCGCTGCTCCGGTGTTGTTTCAACAGAGGCAACGGCTTTGGCCAGTCGGTCCCACATCTCTTCTGGTGTTTTCTCGATGGTCAATGTCAGCTTCTCCACATCCGTCTCAATGACTGCATCGCTTCGTGTACGCACTTTAACCTGCTGTCCCTGCCGCTCTACAATCTCTCCGACTTCCTTCATCGGGAACTTGGGATCGTCCTTGGTCAGAACAAGCACAATATCTCCAACTTTTGCATGCGACGAATCCGCATCCTTCCACGCGTAACGATCCAGAAAGATTTTCTCGCTGAGCCCCTCCAGCTTGTGCTTATGCTTGTGGTCCTGACTATATTCTGGTTGATTCGGTTGTGTATTGTTGGATGTCATCGCTACAATCATCCTCCCTGAATAGACTAATCCTCTGATTCACTTCACACCTGCGAATAAAATATGCATCAACACTACATATAGTGATATAAACCTATTATATTACACAATATATTGATTTTCTATGTGATTTCCGTCATAGACTTACCATATAAGCTGCCCGGACTATGTCAAGTTCTCTTCTAACCCTCTTATACGCACTCTCGCGCAAATGATGAATTTTCTGAGAATCCCATCGGCAGCATGACAGAATTGCACTTCAGGTTATGAACTGCCTCTCCTTCGTCCATACTATTACCTACGAATAAAACGTCATCTATTTAGCATGACAGGGGAGGACGCAGCATGAACCGGAAACATCCGCAACATACGATACAGCCTGAAGTCGAAATACCCGTTCCGCTGGAGTTTGATCGCAGCTGGCTGAACCAGCTCGAATCGCGTTTGGATAAGGGGGGCCCGTGGGGAGACTATCGCCTCTTTCAACTGGGCATTCAGGCTGAGGAAACCAATCTAATCCCGAACTTTGACGAAATTCAATGTCTGAAGCATCTGCAAGGTTTAACCCCGTTGCCTCACCAGATGGATACGGCACGCAAAGTATTATTTGAAATGTCGGGCCGGGCCATTCTTGCTGACGAGGTGGGTCTGGGCAAAACGATAGAAGCTGGCCTTATTTTGAAAGAGTATATGGTCCGTGGTCTTGTCTCCAAAGTGTTGATTCTCGTGCCTGCATCCCTTGTGCTGCAATGGGTGCGTGAGCTCAATTCCAAATTTGGCATTCCTGCCGTTGCCCAGAAAAAAGCGTACTCCTGGCAAAATGATGTCGTCGTAGCTTCGATGGATACCGCCAAACGGGACCCGCACAAAGACATGCTATTAGGTATGGACTATGACATGATCATCATTGATGAAGCGCATAAACTCAAAAACAAAAAAACGACCAATTATCAATTCATGCTGCAATTGCGCAAAAAATACTGCCTGCTGCTCACCGCTACACCTGTGCAGAACGACATGAGCGAGCTATTCAACCTGATCAACCTGCTGAAGCCTGGTCAGCTTGGGCGTCAAGGGGATTTTGCCGCCAACTTTGTGGTGGATAAACGTGTTCCCAAAAATCAGGAGCAGCTCAAGGATGAGCTGTCCAAAGTGATGATCCGCAATAGACGTGGCGAAGGCCCGGTGCAATTCACCAAACGGAACGTTTCCAACGTCGATCTTCATCTCTCCCCTGAGGAGCAGGCACTTTACGAAGGAGTCACCTCCTTTGTCAAAGACCAGTATCAGGAGGCCGGCGGCAATCTCAGCAGCATGCTCTCCCTCGTCACTTTACAGAGAGAAGTATGCAGCAGCCGGGATGCGGTGTTTGTAACCCTTGTTAATCTGTCAAAGAAGCTGCCTCTCGACTCCCCGCTGCGGGACAAAATCTGGGAGCTCGTGGCACATATCAAGGCGATTAAGGAAAATACAAAAGCGGAGAAAACGATGGAACTGATTCGCGATATGAATGAAAAGGTCATTGTTTTCACCGAATATCGGGCTACACAGGAATATTTGCTGAATTATTTTCGCAATAACGGGCTTACAGCCGTTCCTTATCGGGGTGGCATGAACCGGGGGAAAAAAGACTGGATGATGGATCTCTTCCGTGGACGTGTGCAGGCGATGATTGCAACAGAAGCGGGTGGTGAGGGCATCAATCTGCAATTCTGTCATCATATGATCAACTTTGACCTGCCTTGGAACCCGATGCGGGTAGAGCAACGGATTGGCCGGGTTCACCGGCTTGGCCAGCAGAACGACGTGAATATTTTCAACCTGTCCACCAAAGGCACGATTGAGGAGCACATTCTGCATCTGCTGCATGAGAAGATCAATATGTTCGAGATGGTCATTGGCGGTCTGGACGTTATTCTGGAGCGACTGGAGAAAAATGAATCCATTGAAAAAAGTCTATACAAAATTATGCTGGAATCCGAGAACGAAGATGATATTCGCCGCAAAATGGACTCGCTCGGGCAGTCGCTGCATTCCATTCAGCGCGACGTTGCAGATAACGTTGCAGATAAGATACCTCTGATCACCCAACTCGATCTTCACAAAGGAGGACGCTGATTCATGACCATGTCACCGCATGAAATACAGGCTTATGTTCTGACTTACCTTGAAGCGCTCGATTGTCAAATACTTGAAAGATCACCTGCCCATGTGACGGTTAAGCTGTCGCCTGAAGCGGATAAAGCATTGACCAACCGCCCCTATTACTGGGGGTTTGTTGAACGTGTTGGTGTGGAGCCGGAGACGATGTCCTTTACCTTTGTGTTTGACCCTGAGGCTTATCAGCAGATGATGGAAGTGGCGGAAGCAAAGGTAAAGGCAGCACAACCTGCTTCGGCTGCAAATGAAACGGGCTCAAACGCACCCAAAGATACCATTCTCGGAAAATATTTTGGCATTACACCCTCCATGCCGCAGCTTGGTCCTCGTATTCTGCGAGAGGACGTCGTATATGGCAGCCGCAGATTACAGCAGATTTTTGCAGCGGCCCGTGATGGCGGAGCTTTTGTCAATCTGTTTGAACAGGCTGCCAAACGACAGATTCGTGCAACCGCTCCCGCTGTATATGAGCCATGGCTGGGAGTTTGCTTCAAAATCGAATTTGCCTGTGACCTGAAACGGGAGGAGCTGCACTTTCTTGGCATTTCCCTTCGTTCAGGTGAGATCATAGAAAACTTCGGCAGCAAGCTGAATCGGCGAGACCTTAGTCCAAGACTGGCTGAGAACATGCATGCCCAGGCACCCAAAATTTCTCTGGCCGATGCAGGTGCTGCCCTCGAATTACATCTGACCCGTCAGTTAAGCAAGCTGGATTACAGCTGGGCTGAAAAAGCTCAGGAACGATTGCAGCTGGAGCTGGATGTAGTCGATGCCTATTATGAAGCGGTGCTGCGGGAAGATGTGCCCGTAGCTGCGGAACCTGATGAAAAAGCTCCTGAACAGAGCGCTACGAGCCGGTTAACTGCCCGTGATACCACCAATATCCGGGTTATTCCTTCAACTGAGACACCACCGGCTCATACGGTCAACAATCGGGTTCGTGGCATGCTGGAGCCAGTCACCAATGATGCAGAGCTTGCTGCTGAACCTGCCGGGGTTGCTACGGAAGAGCAGGTTGACCCGGAGCAGGAAAAAGCAAAACAGGCGGTTATGGATCGTGAGGCGATGCAACGGCAGTATGAGACACGGCGAACCGAGATGATCTGGCAATATGAGCCAAAGGTGAAGGTTACTGCAATTAGTAGCGGCATGTTTCATTTAAGATAGACGAGTACACTACTTTTCCTGCAAATGCTGGCAAAAGTAGTGTTTATTCCTGACTGCCTGACCGACAGGTTGCAGCATCCTTTGCAATCAGAGTCCTCTACAATAAAAATCAGGAAGAAGGTGTTGATGTGAAAAGTGATGTCGCACTAAAGCAGAGCCGGATTCAAAAATGTATATATGTCTTCCTGAGCGTGATGCTCGGCTTTGCCGCCTTCTCGTTCTGGCCGACGGCCTATGCAGCTGCACCAACAAGCAATCTGGCACCCGCTGCCGTAGAGCAATATGCAGAACAGCAAGCACAAGCACTCGGCACGTCCAATATAGACTGGCTTGCTGCCCGGCTGGATTATTATCCACTGGGGCCAGGTACGCATGGCTGGTATGTTCAAGCGAGCATTCAAAACAAACGTATCGGGTATATGATTATTTCGGTGACAAGCGACGGGCAGCTTACCCTTACCGAGTATGGTCAGGGCGAACAAGCTCTGTATGATAACGAGCTGCTGGGACAAGCCTTGGAGCGACTTCATCTGAAGCAGACAACGGTGCTCGCTGCCGGCGGGGAAATTACAGCGCGTTATGCTCCTCCCCTGCTCGCATACTGGAAACTGGAACGACCCAATCAGGAAGCCTTGTATCTGGATGCAGCCAATGGTGATTTGTTACCTGCCAATACGTTACAGCGCCTGGAGCGTGATGCACATGTCCAATCAGGGGGGCTTGCCGAGTTGCTCAAGCCGCAGGTCATGTCCACTGTGAAGCCGGGAAGAACAAGCACGGTGCACAAGCACCCCGCGTTTGATCCTTCCATACAGCTGGCGTGGCTTACATCTGAACCGCTCCAGCCTGCTCACATTCAGAGATGGCTTCAGTATAATCAACGCGAGGCGCTGGTCTTCTCAGCAGGGGAGCGCAATCTATTTTACGGTGGTCCGCTGCCGGTAAGCGGGCATCAGCTCTGGCACACTGGGGATATAAATGCTATGGACCCTGAGGAGTCTGATTCCGTTCTTTACGTGGCCTTAGGCGGCATATACTCGGTGCAACGATTTGTATCTTTACACACACTGTGGAATGATGGACACTTTTATATCCTGAACCCCTAGCAACCAACCTATAGATTATTCAAAGTATAAAGTACTCACTATGCCATCATAACTCATCTCAAAGAAGACGCATTCCTGTTCACAAGGAGCGCGTCTTCTTTATGTGCACGACAGATTTATTACAACCCTTTCGATAACCATCCGTCATGTGTGTTCTCTTTTTTTCGCCGAGCGGTGCTTACGATGCTTTAATTTCATGCTGCTTTCCTTTTGACCAACCCACAGGGAGAACGCAAACGGAATCATGCCAAACCACTTCATCGCCCATGGTTCTTTCCTTCTGCTCTGCGCTTTTCGTTCCTTCCGCTCATCCTTAGGCGTATCCATATAATTTACAACACGCTGTGTAATGTATTTAACAAGCTCATCACTTTTAGCCATATCGCAGCCTCCTTTACGCACTATTCATGAAGGGACGTTACCTCTATTGTGCGCAGGACGTGGTCAGCCTAAACATTTTTTTGAACAGCCGCGTATGAAATACATCAGAATGCACAGTCTAATGCCAAAGCTATCCACAACGTCCCGGATCTGCTACAGATCCCTAATTCATGAAGGAGAGTGTGTGTCCATGTATAAGCTGCTGGTCGCAACAGCGGCCCTGCTGATCAGTTTTCATTCTTTTGCCGGCACAGAACTATGCTTCGCTTCACTGTCGGTTCAGGTCAAGCCATCTCCAGTCTACCAGCCCTCGATGATGCCAATCACGGACGGAGATGCTTACCGCTCAAGCCATCATGCTTTTGCAGCACCAGTGATTCTGCTAGATGTCGGACATGGCGGTATTGATGGCGGGACAACCGAAGCCGGAGTTCTGGAAAAAGACATTAATCTGGCGATCAGTCAAAAAATTTACCTGTTGCTCCGCAGTAAAGGGTATGCGGTCATCATTAATCGTCTGGGCGATTATGCGCTCAGTGATGAGAACCGCTGGTTAAACAGCCGTTCTCGGCACATAAGAGATCTGGCACAGCGTAAAAGCCTCAGCGAGGAAGTAAGCACCGATATCGTTGTCAGCATTCATGCGAACTGGAGCCCGCGTGCGGCTACTCATGGACCTGTTGTTCTGCACCAGAACGAAGGTCGCAGCTATTTGCTTGCGCAATCCATTCAGGATGCGATGAACCGTTCTTGCGGCACACATCGTGAAGTAGTATGGGGAAAGCCTTTTTACTTGCTGAATTATGTGAAGCAGCCTGCGGTCATTGTGGAGACCGGATTTCTAAGCAACGCCGCTGATCGAGCCAGAATCAGTGATCCGAAAGAGCAGAAACGAATTGCACAATCTATTGCAGACGGCATTATTTATTATCTGTCGGTAGTGTAGGCTCCGCCTGCCAGTGCCATACATCGCGCACCAGATCACCGATGCCGATAAACTTAACCTGATTTTGCAAAGCAGCTATCGACTCACGAATCACGGCAGAGGTATTCATGCCTGTATGCCCCACATGCCCGATGACAACGCAGCTTTGTTTGTCAACCGCACGCTGGGCAGCGAGATTAAGCTGTTTACGAATATGCGCCTTGGTATTCTGATCGTCCAGGAAAATATCATTACCCACAGGCGGCATGTTTTTGGCTGTGGCAAGTTCCCCGACAACGGAACGAAAATTGGTCCGGCTATCCACAAAGAACAGGCCACGCTCCCGGCATACATCCAGCACAATGGACATAATGCGTTTGTCAGACGTAATTTTGGAACCCATATGATTATTCATGCCGATGGCATAAGGGACATCATCAATCGCTTTTTCCACATGCTCCCGAACCTGCTCATCTGTCAGATTGGAAGTAATTGCTCCCGGCCCGAGCCATTCGGGTCTCCCCTTCTTCGGTTCCATCGGCATATGAACAATGACGTCCATTCCTTTTTCATGCGCAGCCGTTGCATCTTTCTTGGTTGTTTGCAAAAAAGGCATTACCGCCACTGTCAGCTTGACGGGCATATTTAATATTTCTGAGGTGCCTTTCATGTCATTGCCCACATCATCAATAATGATCGCCATTCGATTGGGCTGAGAAGTTGAAGCGTCATTCAGTCGGGCAGCAATATCCGCTCCGCCGCCTGTTACACTGACTACACTTGCTACACAGAGCAAAGTAACCCATCGAAATGCCCTCGTGACAGAAACAGAATACGTGTACCCGCTATTTTTTTGCTTGATATCCTTTTCCTTCATGCCCTGCTGCCTCCTTCTGAACTTCGTGTTCTCATTGTTTGATTCCATCGACACTTCTATGTAAGCTCCCTTTCCCAATTCATTCTAAAGTCTAAGCACAACGCCAAAAAGCCTGCATTAGCAGGCTTTACGCTGGACTTGCACCTTGCTGCCTTAATGAACCAAAGATGGTTCACACGGACATTTCGTTGACAGAAATGTGAATTGTTATAAATTAAACAATGTATTTGGCAAGCTCACCCGAGTCGTCCGTGAAGTGCACGATGGATTGATAGGTGCCTAGATTAACGGTTAATCTGCATTGAACATGTTCCTGCTGCCAGCGCAGACAGACCTGATCATCCGAGGACTCCAGCACGCTGAATTCTCCTTGAAACGCTTGATGTGTATTGCGGAAACGGATCAGCTTCATCAGACGTTGCACATGGGATGCCTGGCACAAAAAATTGAATAGCTCGTGCAGCCAGATAGGCATTTTCATCCTCATTCAAAGCACTGTAATATGTGCACCGAATCTGGTGTACATTAAAGCCATTCCGCGAGCGGTGCATCCAATGTCAGTTGAAAATCAGCCGCCCGATAGAAAATGGGGATCGGTGTAGATTTGCTTTTGCTAACGACAACTATGCTTGTTGCTTCACTCACTCGTTTAATGCTGTCAGTATCCATACCCGCTTGCTGCAAGCGGCTCAGCAAAAAGGTGCCAAATCCGTCCTCACCGACAGCTGAAGCGATACGCGAACGAATCCCAAGCCGCCTGACATTAATGGCAATGTTGGAGGGCGCTCCTCCGAAAAAGCGGGTATATCCATCCGATCCAGCATGATCACCATATTCATCAGATATCATATCAACCAGCAGTTCCCCGATGGCCAAGAGATCATTGGTTCGACTCTCCAGCTTTATGCTTTCATCCAGCCCAAACATCCTGATTCCTCCCCCGAATCCTCCTTTGTATATTCGAAAATCAGCCGGTGTTATCACTAATCACTCTTCAAGGCTTGAGTCAGACGTTCAATATATTCGTTTCGAATACGCTGACTGCTCTCCGCTTCTGGGACAACATGCTCTGACGCATGATAACACCCGGGATACAGATGAAACTCAACCTGCACACCCGCTCTGGCCAGACGAGCAACATAGTCCATAATCTCATCCCTAAACAGATCCAGCTCACCTACGCAAACGTAAGCAGGAGGCAGATCTGCGAGATCCGCAGCAAGGTTAGGGGAAGCATACACAGGTACATTCACCTTCAGGTCCTGACCGAGATACATCTCCCATGCTGCCACATTATGAGCCCGGTTCCATACCGAAGGATGCGTGATCTCATAGCTGGACGGAGTCACGTTCCGATGATCTAGCATCGGGTAGAGCGGCATCTGGAAGCATAGCTTCGGTCCTTGGCGATCTCGGGTCAAAAGAGCAAGCCCAGCAGCCAGTCCTCCTCCGGCACTGGCTCCTCCGACAGCAATCCGGCTCCGATCTATTTTCCGTGCTTCTGCCTCACTGGATATCCACTCCAGCGTTGTATAACAGTCCTCAAGTCCCGCAGGATAAGGATGCTCCGGTGCCAACCGATAATTCGGCGAGACAACGATGCAGCCCGCACGTATCGCAAAATCTGCACAGAGCCGGTCATCCCCCTCGGGTCTTCCGAGTATCATTCCACCGCCATGAATCCACAACAGGGCCGGCTTCTCTGCTGTCTCTGTATGTGCGGGGGTATATATGCGGAGCTGGAGCTCATCCCCATGTACTCCACGGATATATACATTTTCAATCTCCACATCATCAGAAACCTGAACAACTGGTGCCGCATCGAGTCTTGCCTTCATCAGGTCCTCTGGTAGCTGAAAGACCGCAAGCTCATGCAGACCCGCTCGCAGTTCTGGAGCAACTCTATTTATGAAATTCATTCTGTATCCTCCTGACGTATTGACAAGCTTCATTTGGGGTCAATATAAGTTGAACCTTTCTGGTTTATTCTGTTCTCTCCGTTAACCTGTAAATGAATGTTCGACTTATATAGCATTCGTTCGAAGTTTATCTTAATCTTGTGTCAACCGGTTGACACAAATGCTATACAGAAAGTGTGCTTTCTGCAAAAGCACCCCCTGTTATGTCGTCTCACGTTCTACCAGCTGCACCGGAAATAGGTTCGTACTCGAAATTTCTTCTCCATTAATTTGCTTGACCACAAGCTCGATAATTCGTTCAGCCATGGGCTGAATCGGCTGCCTTACACTACTCAGGCGCGGGCTAAGCAACGATGCAATCTTGACATCATCATAGCCTATAATTTTCATCTCCGTAGGAACACGTTTCCCTGCATGACGGGAAGCCTGCAGGGCCTCCGCAGCAATAACATCACTGCTTGCAAAGATGCCATCCACACCTGGATGCTCCTCCAGAAAACGTATAATTTCTTCTTGAATCTCCTGCTCCTCCTTCGCGGAAGCATCCAGCTGCAGATGAATGGGATCAAACCCCGCACTGCGCATCACTTCCTCATACCCCTGCGCCCTTCCATTAGCAAGTAAAGCCACATGGTGTGGGCCGCCAATGCCTCGATAGAGAAAAGCTGGCTGTTTACACTTCTTGTCCAGAAGCAGCTGTGTTGCCAGCCTGCCCCCCATCTCGTTATCCGAGGAAACGACTGGAATATTGTCTGCCACTTCGCGATCAAGTGAAACGATAGGCAAATTCAAATTGAGATAATGCTCCACTTCAAGCAGCGAGCTGCCTGTAATGATGGCATCGACCTTGTTTTTTTTCAACATATCCATATATTTGCTCTCTTTGCGAACATCCCGATTGGAGTTACACAAGAGCAGCTTATATCCCGATTTATCTGCGTAATACTCTAAATAATAGGTCATCTCACTGAAAAAGGGATGAGACACATCGGGAATAATCAAGCCGATCATGTTCGATTTTCTGCGAAATAACGCTCGGGCCATCTCGTTGGGCTGATAATTGAGCTCTTTCATTACACGGTACACCTTTTCGCGGGTTTCCTCGCTAATGTACCCCCTGTTATTCAGCACACGGGACACGGTTGTGACCGACACTCCCGCTTGTTTGGCAACATCATCAATCTTGGGCATAACCGTTAACCACCTTGCTCTTTTTAATCCATTATAAGCTTATTCCTCATGCATTTCACTCCAGCCGCCCCGTTCCTACTTCAGTGCTCCCTCTGTAATCCCCTTGATAATCTGCTTCTGCAAGAGCAAATACATGATTAATACCGGGATAATGGTCATGATTAATCCAGCCATAAGTGGTGCGTAATCCACGGAGTAGGACGAGAAGAAGTTGTACGTAGAGAGCGGCAGCGTTTTGTGTTCAGGCGATAACAGCACCAGACTTGGTAACAGATAGTCATTCCAGATCCACAAGACGTCGAGCACAATCAAGGTCACAAAAACCGGTCTTAGCAAGGGCAGCACAATCTGAAAGAATGTACGCAAGCGTGAGCTTCCCTCAATAAAGGCGGATTCTTCAAGCTCAAACGGGATGCCCTTGATGAAGCCATGGAAAGTAAACACACCGAACGGAACACCAAAGCCCAGATACATAAAGAGCAGTGTCACCTTGGAGTCCAGCAGGCTCATGTTGCCGTATAGCATCACCAGCGGAATCATTAACACCTGAAACGGCAGTGCCAGCGAAGCCAGCATCGCATAGAAAAAAATGCTGTTGATCCGCCATTTAAAGCGCACAAACAAATATCCTGTCATCGAGGAGAAAAAGAGAATTAGCACCACTGAACCAACTGTAATCAGCAGCGAGTTCAGAAATCCGTCCATAAAATTCATATTGTCGAATGCACTCGTGTAATTGTGCAATTGAAAACTTGTTGGAAATGATAGTGGATTCTCTACAAATTGCTGGGTAGACTTGAACGAGTTCATAATGATCAGCAAAAATGGTGTTAAAAATACGAATAACAAGACATACAGCAATATTTTTTTCAGCGACGGAAGGAATTGGCGGTTAGTCATCAGGATTCAACCTCCAGTCTCTTCAGCAAATACGATTGTGTCAGCGCAATGATGGCTACGACGGCAAACAGCACCACAGCCTCTGCCTGACCAACCCCGTATTGGTTAGATAAAAACGCCTTTTGCACGATATGATAGGTCGCGAGTTCCGTCGAGTTAAAGGGGCCACCTTTGGTCAGCGCAAGGTTGATATCGTAAGTTAGAAATGATCTGGATATGGAAATGAATACACAGATCACGATGGCCGGGATTGTCAGCGGCAGCATAATTCGGCGAATCGTTGCCATCCGGCTTGCTCCATCAATGCTGGCTGCTTCCAGTACATCATTCGGCACTCCGGCGAAGCCAGCGATATAAATAATCATCAAGTAACCAATCAGCTGCCATGAGGTTGTGATGACCAGTGCCCAGAAGGCTGTATCCGTGTTTGTTAACCAAGAGGTTTCGAACCAGGACCAGCCATACTTCTCACCCAGATAAGGCATTACCTGCGAGAATAACGTCTGCCACAAATATCCGAGAATAATGCCGCCAATCAGATTGGGTGTGAAAAAACCTGTACGCAGCCACTGCTCTCCTCTCCCGCCGCCGGTCAACGCCAGAGCGATAAAAAATGCGATTACATTGGCAATAATAACCGTGAAAAACACATACTTGAGCGTGAACCATAACTGAGTCCAGAACACGGTATCCTGCCAAACCGCAATGTAATTCGATAAACCGATGAAGCTGTTATCCCCGGTACGAACATCCCAATTGGTAAACGTAAGATATAATCCGACAATAAACGGGATCACAACTACTGCAAGAAAAGCGATAATGGAAGGACCTCCAAAGAGCAAGAAGGTTCCCGCATTTCGCAATCGTATTTTTCTATCCATGTTGACCTCCTGTGTATCCCTTGGTTACGTCTTGATGAATGAAGGATGTGCACCTCTAACGGCACACATCCTCTTGATCACGGGTTAGTTGTTTATTTGCCTGCCTGGCTGGCCCAATACGCCTGCACTTCATCTGTCAATCCTTTGCGATCAATTACGCCTGCAAGATATTTCTGCATGGATGCACCTGTTTTCGCCCAGTAATCCTGCGGCAAATAGTTAATCACACTAATATTCACCACTTTACCTTGGTCTACAAAACTACCCACAGCCTCGGATAAAATGTTGCTGCTTTTCACTTTGACATCCTTGTAAGGTAAAGCCAGACCCATCTGTGCTACAATGGCGTCCTGCCCTTCATCACTTGTGACCATCCACTGAATAAATTCTTTGGCTGCAGCCTGCTGAGCCTCGGTGGAGCCAGAGTTATCAATCGCAAACAGCTTCGGTTCGCTGTAGGCTACTTGTGTATTGCCGTAATCTTCCGGATTGTTACTGATTGGCACCGGCACAATGCCGAACTCCTTGTCGCGGCCTTCCAGATTACCAATAACAGCCCAAGTCCAGTCACCCATGAAATAAAAAGCTGCTTCGCCTTTGGCAAAATCAGTGCTGTCTTTGGTGTAATCTGCCACTAGCGGGTCTTTGCTGCGTGCGTTATATTTTTTCAGCAGATCAAAGGTATCTATCAATCCGTTATATGCGGCATTGTCAGCAAGCTTCGCCGTTCCAGTTTCAAGATCCTTTACGAATTTGCGATTGTCATCCACATTGCTGGATTGCAGGGAATATGTCAGTCCCAGATAATGCGCTCCAAGCGACCAGTCTGCGCCATGAAGCATAACAGGCGCTTTACCTGCGGCCTCTACCTTTTTGAAAACGGCCTCCAGATCATCACGGGTTTTGATACTGCTCGGATCAAAGGACCCCCCCATTGCCTCTTCCACTACACGTTTGTTGTACAACAGTCCGTATCCCTGTGCCGTCCATGGAATACCGAGAAATTGTCCGTCCAGCAGTGCTCCGTCTACCGCTCCTGGTTTGGTCAAGCCTTCATATGTCGCCTTTTCGGAGTCCAGATTGAGGAATTTGTCTTTATATTGCAAGATCGTACCTGCATCCAGATTCGCAATCGTTGCCGGATTACCTGACGCAAGCAGGGATTGGAACTTCTCCAGCTGCGCTCCGCCAATCGGGGTTGGAATCAGCTCAATGGTTACATTGGGATGCTGCTCATGATACGTTTTGAACAGCTTTTCAAACACGCCATTGACTTCAGCGGAGGTGTTAAAAAAGGTCAGTTTTACCTCCTTGGAAGACTCATCAGCCTTCTTGCCCGAATCCTGTGATGAAGATTCTGTTGTTTTACCTTGTGAACAGGCTGTAATAATCAACATCAGTAACAATACGCCAACAAACGGTACCCATTTCTTTTTCATGTCTCAACTTCCCCCCTGGTGTTTGTTATGAATGCGCATACATTTCGAATGCAGATTTATCATAAACGTTCAGCAGACAGTATGTCAACCGGTTGACATACCTCTCTAAAATATTTATTTTGTCGATTTCACACGTTTATATCTCTTTTCATACAAAAATAGTGGAAATTTTACATACAACTGCAATTTGTAGGGTATTTTTCATCGCGGTTATATGGTAAAATTTTCAAATCAACATCAATATTCAAATTTTGACGACAGAGAGGAAGTGAGCGCGAAGCCTTGTATTGCTGCCAAGCAAGCATATGTATGTTTTTCTTGACCAGCTTTTGGAGTAACACTTAATCTGAGGAGGGTAACGTATGAAGATGGGATTCAAATTTAAAAAATCAGTAAATATTTTGCTGGCCTGTTTAACCGCATTGCCGCTTATGTTGACTCCAACTCAAGTGTCTGCAGCAAGTGATGCCAACATCAATCTGTCCTCTGAAAAGCAGCTCATCAAAGGATTTGGTGGTATCAACCATCCTGCTTGGATCGGTGACCTTACGGCAGCACAACGTGAAACCGCTTTTGGTAATGGTCAGAATCAGTTAGGCTTCTCCATCCTTCGTATCTATGTTGACGATAATCGGAACAACTGGTACCGCGAAGTAGCTACGGCTAAACGGGCAATTGAGCAAGGTGCTCTCGTCTTCGCTTCACCTTGGAACCCGCCAAGTGATATGGTTGAAACCTTTAATCGCAACGGCGCCAGCGCGAAACGCTTGAAATACGACAAATATGCCGCGTATGCGCAGCATCTGAATGACTTTGTTACCTTTATGAAAAACAATGGGGTAGACCTCTATGCCATCTCGGTGCAGAACGAGCCGGATTATGCTCATGACTGGACGTGGTGGACACCACAGGAAATTCTTCGTTTTATGAAAGAAAATGCAGGTAGCATTCAGGGCACTAGAGTTATGGCTCCCGAATCCTTCCAATACTTGAAAAACATATCCGATCCGATTCTGAATGATCCTCAAGCACTGGCTAATATGGATATTCTGGGCGCACATACGTACGGAACTCAGATCAAGGACTTTGCATACCCTCTTTTCAAACAAAAGGGAGCAGGTAAAGAGCTGTGGATGACCGAAGTATACGTCCCGAACAGTGACAACAATTCCGCTGACCGCTGGCCAGAAGCACTGGATGTATCCTATCACATGCACAATGCGATGGTTGAAGGGGATTTCCAGGCCTATGTATGGTGGTATATTCGCAGACAATATGGACCGATGAAGGAAGACGGCACAATCAGTAAGCGTGGTTACAACATGGCTCATTTCTCCAAATTTGTTCGTCCAGGCTATGTTCGTGTAGATGCAACCAAAAACCCGGATACCAATACTTACGTTTCGGCTTATAAAGGAGACAATAAAGTTGTCATCGTCGCAATTAACCGAGGCACCTCGGCAGCTAGTCAGCGGTTTGTGCTGCAAAATGGCAACGCCTCAACTGTATCCTCGTATGTAACAGACAGCAGTCGTAATCTGGCAAGCCTTGCACCGATTAATGTTTCCAACGGTGCCTTCACAGCTCAGCTTCCAGCACAGAGTGTAACAACATTTGTTGCTAACCTCTCTGGTGGTAACAGCGGTGGTGGTAATGTAAACACCGGCACCACATATGAAGCTGAGACCGGAACAACGTTGACTGATGCCGTGGTTGAAACCCTTTACCCAGGATATACGGGTTCAGGATATGTGAACTTTAACGCGTATACCAATTCGGCCATTGAATGGAATGCCATCAACAACATGACAACAGGTACCAAAAACGTCAAGTTCCGTTATGCGCTGGAGAGCGGTACACGCAATCTCGACATTTATGTTAATGGCACCAAAGTACTCAGCAATGAGCCCTTCACCGAAACCGGAAGCTGGTCTACCTGGGGTGAGAAAACCATTCAAGTTGCTATGAACTCAGGAGTGAACACCCTTCGCATTGTTACCACCGGGACAGAGGGACCGAATATGGATAACATTACAGTAACGGCCTCCTAATACGGAAGCGTTTGGCGGTACAATGCCGACCAAATGGAAGCCAGAAATATAGATTAATCTCAATCTCGGTTACTTGATCCAAAAAATTAAAAAGGTTCTTTCAGGATTGCCCTGAAAGAACCTTTTCATGTTATGCGGTCGAGAGGACTCGAACCTCCACGGGGGGTTAGCCCACACGGACCTGAACCGTGCGCGTCTGCCAATTCCGCCACGACCGCATATTCAGTGTTACAACAATTATTATCGGCGACAAGAAATAATATATCACGCGCTATTTCTCTTGTCAACACTAAAATAAAACCAAAAAGTGCGAACCAGATGCAGATCTGATTCGCACTTTTTTAATTTGCTAGATGAAGGCAGGAGCTTGAAGACCTCTCCTGTCTATATCATTACAGCTTGGACGGCCAGCTGCCATACCATGCATACCCGCCTCTTCTTTCCTTTTCAATATCACTAAGCTTATATTTTACAATTCCGTCACGACCGACAAAGATCGGTTTGTCTGTGCCCAGCTCATAGAAACGCGCCCAGATCGGTGCTGCACTTGAATCCGCTATAATCCGGCTGTCTCCATTGCCTCTTTCATAGCGATAGCCTGTAATTTTCACTTTGTTAAACCAAGCCTCTGCCCCTTTGATGGAGGCCGTGATTCTGGAATTGGACGGTCTGGTTTTCAGAAACTTCACAATACTCACACTTTCAGCCGCCGTTAATGAAGGCACTTCATAAATTCTGCCTCCCGCTGGTTTAAGTGAGCTCGCATCATGCTGCTGCCCCCATACCGTAAGCTTACCACCGGATACTACCTGTGTATTCAGAATCGCATCCACACCTTTGGATACCGCATTTTTACTGCGATTCGCAAGTGAACTGTCGATAAAGGAGAAGTCCCCTTTGCGGGCTGCAACCTCATCAAGCATGTACATGACATTGATCATAGCCTCGTCATTATACGTAATATGTGCATGATAGCCAGAGCTTTGATACACCTGTGGCCATCCGCCATTCGAATACTGCATGTTCAGCAAAAAGTTAATTCCCTTGATTGCAGCAGCCGAGTATCGCGGATCATTTGTTTTTTTGAATTCACTTGCAAGTCTTCTAATCTCTGAGTATGTAGCTTTGTTATCAATCGTTGATTTGGCCCACTCACCCGATGTCTGGCTATAGTCCTTTCTCCAGCCCCCATCAGGACGCTGATTTTTCAAAATATCGGACATACTTGCCGTTGTACCTGAGGCATCAGCCGCAGACACCGTTGCTACTGGTAAAACTGCCATTCCCACTGCAGAAAAAACCATCGAACACGCGAGCACAAACGTAACCAATTTTTTCCGTTTCAACATACAACACGCTCCTCATTTTACAAATTTTTATCGCTCATTCACATGTCTATCTGCTGACCATTCTTTCATGCAAGGTCTCTATTCATCGCACGGGTCATCCAATAAAATCTATTTAAATACAAAATTTGTATTTAATATTTTTATGATATGCAATAAAGTATATTTTGTCAATATATGCAATAAAAATCAAATTCCCATTCTAAATCCACATCCTGCATCCAACTTTTAGCTCTTGACAGATCGGTTTAATAACCAACTTCATACCCCACAAAACAATAATGACTTTTTTGTAATCTTTGCCATCAAAATACCACCAGAATTATGACGAAATTCGATAATTCCGCTAACATTGAACCGAAAAGAAGCTATATAAACAGGTTTGACAATTACGTATTTATGCAATATAGTTTCAAATAGTTACAAAAACTTAATTATTCATTTGCCGAGTTTCAGGATTGAAAACGGGGGAACCATTTTGGGTGAATTATTCTTATACATAGGAAATATAGGGAACCTTCTACCGAACCCTTAGCTAACTCCGTAGGCATCGAAGGGAGAACATTGATTTTGAAAAAATTGCTTATTTCCATTTTTGGCGCTGCTGTACTATTTACATCCGGGGCAACAAGCACAGAGGCAAGCACAATTAATACGGTGGTTAACAATATGACAGGAATCCCGTACAAATGGGGCGGCACAACTATGGCTGGCTTCGATTGTTCCGGGTTTATGAGATATCTATTCAACAAATACAGCATCGAACTGCCGCGCACTTCACAGCAGCAGGCCAAAACAGGTACACCCGTAGCGAAAACCAACATTCGTACAGGCGACCTGGTATTCTTCAATACAACAGGCAAAGGCGTATCACATACAGGTGTATATATCGGTGGAGGTCAATTTGCACATGCGTCCAGCAGCAAAGGGGTCAGCATAACCAAGCTCTCCAACCCTTACTTTAACGACCGTTATGTGACAGCTAGACGGGTTACAGGTCAGTTTATGTACAACAAAATGATTGGAAAATTATAGAGTTTATTTTCCATACAAAAGAGAGGCTCTGGTACATGCCAGAGCCTCCTTTCTATTTTCCATACATATAGACCACTTGCTCTTGAACTATTGCAGCGCCTTTTGCACCCGCATAGCCCCTTGTGACAAGGCATGTCCGCCTCCAACAGCCCCAGCGACAGCAACCGTCTCCATAATCTCCTGATCGGTCGCTCCCTTGGAGCGGGCCTCCTGCACATGATAGAACGTACATACTTCATTGTTGGCAAACAGACCGATACCAAGCGCAATCAGTTGCTTCGTTTTGGCATCCAGCACACCTGGCTGGAAGCACTCTCCTGTAAACTCGTGATACGACTTCACCACATCCGGCAGTACATCGCTTAATGCGCCAATCTGATCCTTGTACGCATGAACCTTATCATTCATTAATGTCATGGCTTGCAGCACACCCTTTCGGCTGTAAATACAGCGAATTTTTCCACTGTACCTATCTTCTCTCGGCTGTGCGGCAATTATGCCAGGTCATGATGGTAATTCCAAGCATATGCCTGACTCGAGGATCATGTTTATTCCCCCAGAACACTTTGACGAGGCTCACTGAACAGCTGGTAGTGATAGCGGCGATCCAGCTTGACCACACGACGATTCTGACGGCGAATCAGCACCTGCGCTTCGTCCCAGGCCACCACAATGCCGGTCACATCGTTAGACTCCAGCTCGTCCCTTACAACTCTTACCTTTTCCCCTGACAACCGCAGGGCATCCAACTCTGTATCACTGATCATGTTCTGAACTCCTATATTCAAATTCGTTTACAAAAAGAGACCTAAATGAAAAGTCATTTAGGTCTCACGTGACTGTATTGGACTGTCATGTCATTCGAAGAAAATGTCCCGACTGAGAGTTACCGCTGCGCGTGCTCTTTGCTGTCGTTCTTCTCGAACCAAAAATCTAGCACTTTGGCGGACATCACACGTTCTTCAAGGTACTCTACTTGGTGCGGTGTAAATTGTTCTTTCCAAGAGAAGGACAACTCTTCACACAAGCCTACAATCGTCAGCAATTCTGACCAGGCAACATAGCGTTTGTACCAGAAAAATTGAGGATGTTCAATCATATAGGGATAAAGGTCATCGAATTCCGTATGTTTACAATCCAGGGCACGTTCAAAATGAACTTTCGATTCCGCCAGCTTATCAATAAAAAATTGGTCTGTTGCCGGTTGGTTCCCCATGGTGTTGCCTCCTCTCCCTAACATACCCTCATTATAAAGGAAATCCGCAGCCATGCAAAGGCATAGTTCAAAAATTAGGCCCTATTTCCTTCAAAATGTCACATTTCGTTATCGTCAAATTGCACAGTACCATTATTTAATGAACGAATGCGTACAAGAGCCTCCACCGGAATGCCCTGCTCACGAATCGTGCGCGCACCGGCCTGGAAGCACTTCTCCACAACTACACCGAAGCCAACCAGCTCCGCACCGGAACGTTCAATGATTTTGATAACACCACGAGCGGCATCTCCATTCGCAATAATATCATCAATGAACAAAATGCGGTCATTTTCATGAATAAATTCGCGTGAAACCATAATGTCCGTTACAATCCCTTTCGTAAAGGATGGCACACGTTCACAGTAGGCATCAGGATCGGCCAAGAGCGTTTTTTTGCGACGGGCAAATACCAAGGGCACCCCCAGCTCATGCGCTGCGGCAAATGCAACCGGAATGCCAGAGGATTCAACAGTAATGACTCGTGTCACACCACTTTCGCGAAAACGCGCTGCAAACCGTCGTCCCATCTCCATCGTTAATGCAGGATCAATCTGATGGTTCAGAAGTCCATCCAGCTTCAAAACCTGATCCGAGATGACGACTCCTTCTTCTAAAATTCGTTGTTTTAATATATCCATGATTTGACCTCCCAAGCCTATCCTATGAGGTTTAAAGTATCATATATCCCACTGCAAGTTCAAGCGAAATCCAGCACACTTCCATATAACAATGACAATCCACATCCCCGTTCATCCTGCTGTCATGAGTTTTATGGGTCAAGCATACCCTGTACTATGGTACCCGCATGTCCAATGAATCCCGGGACCTGAAAGGGGTAACATATGAAACAGGCATTCCGGGTGCTGCAGATTGCATTCACTTATATCGGAACTGTTGTTGGCGCCGGGTTCGCCACCGGACAGGAAATACTGCAATTTTTCACACAGTATGGCAAGTGGGCCACCATCACCATCGGATTGTCCACCCTGCTCTTTGTCTGGCTTGGCACCAAGATGATGCTAATCGCTCATGATACAGGTTCCCGCTCATACGAAGACCTGAATAAACATCTGTTCGGCCCCAAGGCGGGCGGGTGGATTACCTGGGTAACCCTGATCGTGCTGATCGGTGTAAACAGTGTGATGCTTGCCGGAGCAGGCTCTGTTTTTATGGAGCATCTGGGGCTGCATTATCAAACCGGTTTGATCATCACTCTGGTAGGCACGTATCTGCTTCTGGGACGCGGAATGCGGGCCATTTTGCAAATGAACAGCATTGTCGTGCCGATGATGCTGCTGCTCTCCTTAACGATGATTTTCAGCACAGTCCATCACCCTGGTGCCCTGCGTTTTATCACCCTTACGACAGATAACAATCCGGTTCAGATCTGGTTATCCCCCCTGCTGTACACGGCATTCAACCTCGCTCTTGCTCAAGCAGTGCTTGTACCCGTTGGGAACCAGATTAGTCATCGCAATACGCTGAAATGGGGCGGTATTGCAGGCGGGATCGGCGTAGGCTTTATGCTGATGGCGGCTCATTTTGCCATGTCGGCACATATGCCGGGCATCACCCAGTTCGAAATCCCGATGGGGAGCATTGCTTTTCAATTAGGCTGGATTGTGCAATCAATCTATGTGTCACTGATTTTTATGGAAATCTTCACGACCTTTGTTGCCGACATCTATGGGATGACGCTACAGCTCAGACAGCATATCAGCGTGCATCCCCGATTAATTACATTAACCATCATGCTGCTGTGTTACTCACTCAGTCAATTCGGCTTCAGCTCACTGCTATCCATCCTGTATCCGATCTTTGGCTGTATGGCACTGTTCTGGGCCATCAAGTTACTCTTGAATCGGTGGGGAACGTTTCGTCGCCGAAATAATGTATGAGGAAATCGACCAACAGTTACCTTTCATTCGAAGGTCTTACTGACCTTTGACATTTATTCAAGAGTTTATTTCATTATAGCTCCATCACGCAGTGTGTGACGGTTACCACGCAGGCTGTTTATGAAGTCCGTTCAGAAACAGCTATACCCTCCGAGAAATTGTATTATCTAATATCCTCATCGTCATATTGACCAACCAAAAAGCCGCTGTATCACCTACAGCGGCTAATTTCATTGCTCTGACCCTTCTCAGGCTTCCGCCTGAAACTGCAGATACATCTTTTTCAATTCATTCACCGATCTCCCCAGCGAATAGTGCGTTTTGGCCTTTTCACAGGCCGAACGAGCCAGCTCATAGCGATAAGCCGGATCAAGCATCACCTTTTCCAACGCCTCTGCCAGAGCAGATGGGTCTTCCGGCGGTACAAGCAGACCGTTAATACCGTCCTCAATCTGTTCGGGTATCCCGCCTACCTCTGTACCTACGAGAGCCAGACAGCTCAGTGCTGCTTCAGCAAACACAGAACCGAAGGCTTCTGCACGCGATGGCAGCACAAACACATCAAAGAACGGCATGAACTCTTCTGGATGCAAGGTATATCCATAGAAAATAGTCTCATTATATATGCCCAGACGCTGAGCCAGCTCCTCCAGATCAGGGCGAATCGGTCCATCCCCGATAATGTGAAGCACATAATCATGACCTTTGTCTTTAAGCTCTGCACAGGCCTTGAATAAAATGTCCAACCCTTTAGCTGGAACGAGACGGCAGACCGTTACAAGCTGCGTCACCGCATTGTCATGAGGAATCGGCTTGAAGCGTTTCTCATCAAACCCGTTAGGAATAATTCCGATCCGGTCCGGATGTTTAACATAGGGGGCCAAATATCGGCGGAAGGAATCCGATACCGTTAACAAACGATCAGCTCGATGCTCAAGCTCCCCATAGATTGATAGCAGGAACTGATGCTCCAGCCCGTTCGGCTCAATACGCCCGTTAAGAATAAGCTCTCGTTCGTAACTGGAGTGAATCGTTTGAATCAGTGGAGTGTCAGGAAACACCGACTTCATGGCAAGACCTGCAATGGGATGATGTGCATGAATCAGATCATAGGGCTTCTGGATGCGAAGCCGGGTCCACCATAAATAATCGCGATACGTCTGAATATATTTTTGCACAACAGGACTATCTCCATAGATGGTCCAATCAAACGTTTGAAACTGTACCTCCTCCTGCCCTTTATTCCGAATGCGCTTCGGCAGGGAAAACAAATCCATCTCCCACCTCGGGCTTGTGAATCGCTCCTGCAGGTAAGGAATCATAGAGGATACTCCCCCGGGCTGCTCCGGAGGAAAGAATAGCGCCTGTAGCAACTTCAACGTGATTATCCCCCTTTCCAGCTTCATTTCTTTTCTTCTACATGTATTTATGATATATCAGAACATATGTTGGGTAAAGAAGAACCAGTTCATGCTCAGCTCAGCCCTTTACACGAAGAAGTGTATTTTCATGCATTTTATTGCATATCATTACTGTCCATTATGACATAGAAAAGCTTGAACATCTACCGTTTATGCGTAACAAATATGAAGTGGTATATACATGATATTCATACAACTGATCATAAAGACGTCCCTGCATCATATTTCCAGCTTTGAAGGCCTGCTACTGTATTCGTTAAAGCTCAACTGCTCGCTCATACATGCTGAAGCCGTCTGATTCATTAACGAAGCTGAATCCATTCCTTGCATAAAAAGCATTTAGCGTAGCATTACTTGCTCCGCAATCCAGCCTTACAAGAGATTTATGTTCAAATTTAATGCCATTGATGGACCACAGCAGAATGGATTTCCCCAGCCCCGTATGTGCATATTTTCTACGGATGGCGAGCCGGTGCAGGTAGAGCGCCCCATCCAGAGCGTGAGCCTTGTCTCCCCATAATTTGCAATCCCATGGACTCGGCTTCTGCATCAGAATGACCATGCCTGCGATTTCTGCCTCTTTTTTAAAAATAAAAACGTCTCCCCGCCGAATCGCGGCCGGTGTATTATGAGAATCCTCTCCGTCCAGGAGCGCGCTCCATTGGGAAGAGCCCTGGCTTTGCAACCATAACGCTGTCTCTAGAAGCAGGGATTGCACATCGTCCGTATCTTCTGGCCCAGCCTGCACCGCTCGAAAATTGTCATGAATGGATTCACTGTGAATGTTGAATGTGTGTGTCACTGTATCCCCTCCCCTTCCCGGCAGCTCTCTTCATGTAAAATTAAACTAATCGTACTATACCGGGAAATCCATGACTCGTCAAAATCAATAAAAAAAGGATAAAAGGCCTGTGCCTCTTACCCTTCCACTCTGGCTTCATCTATAATCTGATTGCGATATAACATGGTGAGATGCAACGTGTTGAATTCAATCTCCTTGTTCAGTTCCCGCATCAGCACTTCTACCAGCGTTTTGCGCTGCACGCTTGTTCCTGGCACATCATAATCCATGAAACCGGTGAGATCCGCATGAGACATATCAATGGTTGCTGTGCCTACCGGAAGCCCCCCACGCTCTTGAACATACAGATCGTAAACTCTGAACTCCCGATCCCTGCTTCTAAGCATGACATAACATGTTTCCTCCGCTTCTTCCATCTCGGATGCACTCCACGTTAATCCATGCCGTTTATCATTAACATTTACAACCTCTGTTTCATCATATGCATCTTCAAAATTTGTTTCACCATATTCGTCCTCATCTGCGAAATCTTCATCATCTTCAACATCACGATGCACCCACTCAAGGTTCTCCAGTTCATTTCCCTGATACCACATGCGAATCGTAATCGTATCAATGATCTCCTCGTCCAGCTCCCTGACAAGCAGCTCAGCCGCAGCTTCCTGCAGTGCTTCATCCGGCTCCTCGTACCAGTGGATTTCTCCCTGGGCGTCAGCCCCATACTGCTTCAGCGCCGCTTCTGCCATTTCCTCGCCTTCAGCGTCATTGAATACATAAGTTGATACACTTCGCCCGGAACTTACCATCTCCATCTCCAGCAGATGCTTCGGATCTTCGTATGTAAAAGAGTCATCCCGAGCTGCAGGAATTATGTTCACCTCGTCAGCTACACCATCGTCATGACCCTGCTCACCAAGCGGCAGACCATATCCAGTTGCCGGGCTGCTGCTCATATCAGACTGTTGCAGAACTGTATGCAGTATGCCACGGCTCACCAACACTTCATAATGCGAAGCCCCCACGGCATCTGCAAGCATACGAATATACCTTTCCGCTTTATCTGTAATAAGCCGCTCTACCTGATTATCTATCGCTTCCTGATCCAGCTGCAGGCTGCCCAACAGCCGATCTCCCTCCCTATATACGAGAACAAGTGAGCCTGCATAGCGGCCATCGACCATAATATCCTGCACTTCACCTGATGCAGTACGCAAATCTGTCGTCAGTTCTACCTGCTTCATTGCCAGTCCTCCTCATTCCTAACGTATCCTCTTAGGATGTCCTGGGAAGCAGTCGTTTATGAGGTGATCAAACTATACCGACAAAATATACTTGTGGATGGCATGCGCAACCCCTTCATCGTTGTTGGATAATGTAACTTCGTCGGAGGCGGCTTTGACCTCCTCTGGAGAGTTATCCATCGCAATACCCTTTCCGGCAAAAGTCAGCATCGTAATATCATTATAATAATTGCCTATGGCCATAATCTCGGAGGAAGCGATGCCTTTGGAATCAGCCAATCTCTTGAGCGCCGCTCCCTTGGAGGCTTCCGGGTGCATCAGATCAATGAAGAAATCCCCGCTGCGTGTCATGTAATACGGAAGATTCCAGGCCGTCCATTCACGTTGAACCTCGTCCATCTGCTCAATAGGGCCAAATGCCGTAAACTTGGCGAGTGGTTCGTGCATATCGGCCCAACGAGGCAGCTTGAGAGGCTCAGCCAGAAAATTATAATACATCTGTCTGACTTGCAACTCCAAGCCTTCAGGCTGATCCACATACAGTCCAAACGCCGTATTGATGTCAAAATGCACTCCATTCTCACGACAATACGAAATAATAGGCTCCAGCCCTTGAGTATCCAATGCAAATTGATGAACAACCTCACGGGTCTCTACCTGCGCTGTTACCGCACCATTATGTGTAATGACATAACCATCCAGACCCATCTGCTTCATAAAAGGAATCGTGTTGCCCGGTCCACGCCCGGAGCAAAGCACGATCTCCGCCCCTTTGCGCGAGGCTTGAATCAGAGCTTCCTGTGTCCGCTCAGTCAGCTCATGATCATCATTCAGTAAGGTTCCGTCTACATCCAGCGCAATCAGTTTATAAGTCATATGATCTCATCCCCATCTGTTCGTTTTAGTTAGCCGCGTCATCATTCCGTAAAAGCTTCAATTCCTCTTGCGTTAATTCACGGTAACTCCCAATCGCCAGATCAGAAGCCAGCTTCAATTCCCCCATAGCTACGCGCTTCAGGTACAATACACGTTTGCCGACAGCCTGGAACATACGCTTGACCTGATGAAATTTACCTTCATGGATAATAAGGGAGATCAGCGATACCGTGCCTTCCTCTGTTTCCTCATATCCGAGCACAGTAAGCTGTGCTGGCATTGTCTCATACTGATCATCCAGCCGCACCCCGGCTGCAAATTGCTTAACATCCTCTGCGTCCACTTTACCGAGCACGCGTGCTTCATACGTTTTGGGCACATGTTTGCGCGGGGATAACAGTTCATGGGCAAGAGGACCGTCATTCGTCAAAATAAGAAGCCCCTCTGTATCCTTATCCAGTCGCCCTACCGGAAAAGGTTGGAAGATTCGGTCCTCCTTACGCAGTAAATCCAGCACCGTCTGGTCTCGTGCATCCTCTGTCGCAGATACGACACCCGGCGGTTTGTGCAGCATCAGATAGATCATTTCACGGTACATAATTCGCTCGCCATCTGCTTCGATGACGTTAATCTCCGGGTTAACCTGGATACCGCTATCCTTGACCACCTTTCCATCCACATAAATTCGGCCCTGCTTCACCATTTTTTTGAGCTCACTGCGGGTACCTACGCCCATGTGACTCAAAATTTTGTCCAGACGCTGCGTTTGTTTGCCCTTCCCACTCATTTCGATGTCCACCTCCATCCGGCAGGATATTCATTTTTCAGCACACCGTCCAGCCATTTCCCCCAGCCTGCGGCATATCCATCAATACATACGAGAACATATCCTTTTGATAAGGTACCTTCATGAAGCACGATGCGCTCCTGTTCAATGTTCAACGTTTCCCCCTTCAAGTACCTTACCGCTTCTCCATCCGCTGAGGACAGATTCACGCTTCGGCGTGCCTCGGAAGTGCGCAAAGCACAAGCCAAAGGATGAGAAGGAACAAAACGTGCATGCTTGATCGTACCGACAAACCATCCGGGGCGAACGACCTTCAGTCCCTCCAAGCGGGAAGCACCGACCGCTGACTGGTATATCCGATCTCCGTAACACACCGTCTCTCCGTGCAACGGCAGATCTATATTGTCTTTTACAAATTGGCTGTAAACCGCCAACGGATCAACATTCCCTGAATCCGTTGCCCGTCCCTGCCCTCGTTCCGATTTGCGTCCACCGGTCTCTTTAGCTTTTCTGCCTGCTTTGCCTGAGGGGTGGCCAGAGCGTGTATTCCTGTCACTGCCCTCTCTTGATTCAACACGTAACAAACGTTCCTTTTTACGATCGGCTTTGGTTAATGGATACGAAGCCGATCGTAAAAAGGAACGATCCTCACTCGATTCATTCAGCGGCGCAGACTTATCATTCACATGTTCAGATAATTTCACATCACTTTCATGCCCAGCGATATGCTGTAATACCGCGACGTAATGTCCTTCTCCCTCCAGAAGATGGGGCCACAATCTCGCCGTGCCTCGCGTCTGATCCAGCACCTCTGCTGTCTCTGATGCCTGCGTCGGCAGCATTTCACGCACCCAATCCGGACGTCCTGGGGCAAACCCTTTAGTCTCTGCGATATTAACAACGCTAAAGTCTGGATTCAGTTTCAAAAACGCAGCAATCATCGCTTCATTCTCCTCTGGTGCAAAGGTACAGGTCGAATATACGATCGTACCTCCCGGAGCCAGTAACCGGGCTGCCGTTTCCAGAATATCGCGCTGCATCAGCACACACTTCTCCACGGAATGGTGCTCCCATGACTTCACCATATCCTCGTCCTTGCGGAACATGCCTTCGCCTGAACAAGGCGCATCAATTAATACCTTATTGAAATAATGAGGGAATGCATCGGCAATCCGCTCGGGTGATTCATTTAATACGACTGCATTTCTCACACCATAGAGCTCGATATTTTTGGCAAGGGCCTTGGTCCGCTCGGCATGAATATCATTGGTAACAAGCACCCCTTTACCCTGTAGCTTGGCAGCGATCTGAGTCGATTTCCCTCCAGGGGCAGCACACAAGTCTAGCACACGATCTCCTGGCTGCACCTGCAGCTGCTCGACGGGAGCCATTGCACTCGGCTCCTGAATATAATACAGGCCTGCATGATAATAAGGATGCAGCCCGGGCTTCACCCCATGCGGTACATAAAAACCGGTTTCACACCACGGAATGGGTCTCAAGTCAAACGGTGCCATTTCCTTGAATTGTTCCATTGATATTTTCAGTGTATTTACGCGAAGCCCGGCATGCGGGGATTGTTCATACGATTGCATAAAAGATTCAAATTGATCACCGAGCAGATGTTTCATCCGCTCTGTAAACATGTGAGGCAGCTGTACAGCCATATTTCCACTCATCCCATCCTGTTAAAATGACATATTGCTCTATGTTATCATATCCTGTTTTTACTTGCCTATCCTATCATGTGTATTCCACTACATCGTGTAATGTAGTATAATGCTAATAGATTGTTTGATGAGCAAAAATTCGGTTGTTTATGCATATTATCCCAACCTCTGTTTTTGCTGTAGCTGTAATTATATCTTGATATGAATATTGGGGGATGAACAATGAATTCCAAGAAGAAAAAGAAAAGCGCTGCAATCCTTATATTTCTCGGTATTTTAGTTGTTATGATTGCGGCCCTGGTGTTTGTGAACCAGAAGTCCAAGGATCAGATTGATTCTGTACCCAATGCTTATGGTATCGCGGCTTCCAAGCTTAATCCGGCAACACGTGAACTTCTGAGTGATCCTAACTATCAGCAGATTATTCTGCCAGCCGATCTGAAAGCCAGAATAGATAAGAAAGACAGCTTCTTTGTATACTTCTTTGCTTCTGACTGCTCACACTGCCGTGCAACGACACCGCAATTGATGCCACTGGTAGATAGTGAAGGCATCAAGCTTCCGCAGTTTAATCTGCGTGAATTTGAATCAGGCTGGACCGATTACAACATTGAGTTCACCCCTACACTCGTCTATTACGAGAAGGGCGTAGAGAAAGATCGCATGGTTGGCGGTCTGAAAGAAAATGGAAGCGACAACGGTTATACACTGGACGACTACAAGCAATTTTTTGACAAATACAAAGGCAACACTACACCTGAGAAAAGCTAGGCCTTGTCTTGATACCTACTGAAGTGTATCTTTTACCGCCTTTTCGCTCCCTGCTGCGGAAAACGTCCTGGCTTGGAACGAAAATTTAGCAAAATTGGCTTACTTCAGCGTTATCAGACACACGCTAGTTGAAATGCCTGCCAAAAACACCCCGACTATTCCGTGAACAGAATAGTCGGGGTGTTTTGTATACAAGACATAGGATGCTTCATCCTAGTTATTTGCATGATTGTTAAGCTTGGCATTGCTAAGGTGCTCCATGGCTTGTGCTTGCCTCTGTTGCTCTCTCATTTTCTCTTCATAGATCCGTCCCCGGGTTGGACTTCGCCGCTGCGGAACGTTTGGCTTCAGCTCGGATGACCTGATTTGTATATGCTGTTGAAGCGATTTATCCTCAATCTGGATAGACAAATCCCGATATTCAAGTGATCCTGATTTACTTGCCAGCAATTGCTTCACAAGTCTGCCTACCTGCTCCTTCAACTCGCCAAGACGAATGCCGAGCATCACATTCGGATAGGCTTCCATTAATTCAAGTGAGCTTTGCAGCATCATAAGTCCACCTCGAAGATTGCCGTTCCGATAATGGTACAGCCCAACTGCTACCTGCAACAGACCTTTATAGAGCGGCTCACGATCCCGTTCAAGCCAGAGCTCTTCAAGCACCTCATGGCACTCGAAATAATCCTGGTCCCGATTAAAATAAATCAGATAGTCAATGTAGAGCGGCTCATAGCTGTTCATCCGGGTTTTCGCCCTTTCTGGCGTTGTTCAGAAGCTGCTTCACATCGTCCAGCAACACTTTGAGTCCTTCCATGTCATGACGTTCCCAGCAATCGTTAAATCGCTTCTGTGCTTCAATCGCCTCATGCACCAGATGATAGAAATATAGCTGTTGAATGATGCTGAGTGTCCTTGACACAATATTGGAGTCGTCCTCAAACGCCTTCTGTGCTTCCAGAATCTGCAGACGAATAGCGGACATCTCGTTATCCAGCACGAAGGCAGCCTCTGCCGTTTTCTTGAGCCTCGCTCGCATATCATCCGGCAGGCTTTCCCGGTATTTATAACTCAAGGAATGCTCAATCGTAGCCCAGAAATTCATCGCCAGGGTTCGAATCTGAATCTCGGCAAGCACCTTTTTCTGACCAAGCGCTGTTTGAACCGGATATTCAATAATCATATGGAAGCTGCGATAACCGCTCTCCTTGAAGTTGGTAATATAATCCTTCTCAATCAGCACCGTCAGATCCTTACGGGCTCTGATATACTCGGCAACGCGGCGAATATCATCCACGAACTGACACATGATGCGAATACCGGCAATATCCTCTATGCCTGTCTCCACATCGTCGAGTGCCACGTTCAGGCGTCTTGATTTTTCCAGAATGCTGGAGATTTTTTTGACACGGCCAGTAACAAATTCAATCGGGGCATATTCTTCCCGTTTTTTCAATTCGGCCCGCATCGTTTTGAACTTGACCTTCAATTCCTCTACCGCTTGTTCATAAGGAAGTAAAAATGTACCCCAGTCTCTACCGTCCATGGTTAAGCCTCCTGTCTCTATAGCATCCCCTGTTCTTATCCATTATACATGATGTTTGCCGGGGGGAAGAGTCCCGTTCCATTATACACTCTTCCACGCTTCTATATTAATACTCTGGGGATTCATCCTGCTTCTTAGCGGTGCTCTGCACCAACGGCCTCTGAAATATGATGATAACCATCCTTGCGCAGCAGTTCGCGCAATCCCGCATGGATACGCCGGTTAACCTCTGGTCCTTCATAGATCAGGGCTGTATAGATTTCCACCAGACTTGCCCCGGCCTTAATTTTCTCATAAGCATCCTCACTTGTAAAAATACCGCCCGAGCCGATAATGGGAAGCTTACCCTCAGTCTGTCTGTAGACCTGACGAATAATCTCCGTAGAGCGTTCGCGCAGCGGCTTACCGCTGAGTCCGCCAGTTTCCTTCGCATGCTGATGGGACAGACCTTCACGACTGATTGTTGTGTTGGTCGCAATGATGCCCGACACTCCACTTGCCGCAATGGTACTGACCATATATTCAAGCTCCTGATCATTCACATCAGGCGCAATTTTGACAAGCACAGATTTGCTCGCTCCGCCATGCTTCTCCTGTTGACGGTTCATCTCGCTCATAACCGCCGCAAGCAGCTCCTTCAATTCATTCCCATGCTGCAGATTACGCAAATCTGGTGTATTTGGTGAACTGATATTCACGACAAACAGGTCAGCATAATTATACAACGCTTGAATGCATTTCTCATAATCCAGGTGAGCTTCCTCATTGGGTGTTGTTTTATTTTTACCGATATTCACCGCGACGGGGATGCGTCGTTCCTGAAGACGGGCAAGCTCGCCTGCCATCGCTTCTGCACCCAGATTGTTAAAGCCCATACGGTTGACCAGCGCCTCATCTGGCGGCAAGCGGAACAGACGCGGCTGCTCGTTACCTGTCTGCGCCAGCGGAGTCACCGTGCCCACTTCCATAAACCCGAATCCGATGGAGGAAAAGCCCGTTACAGCCTGTCCATTTTTGTCCAAGCCTGCCGCAAGCCCTACAGGTGTAGGGAAATGACATCCGAACATGTCCACAGCCAGATCGGGGGTCTCACGCACCCCATACATAACACGCAGCCCGGACGGAACCGGCCTCACCTTGCCCACACCGCTAAGGCCGCCAATAATCAGATGATGGGCCTGCTCTGGGTCCATTTTGAACAATAAAGGTTTAGCAAGACTTTTGTATAACAAATCAATCACTCCGTTCTGGTCCGGTACGCCATATGGCCGCTCTCCGTCTCATTTATGTAAAAAACTCTACACACCAGTCTATCGGTTTCTTCTACAAAAAGAAAGTCATTTGCGCATAGACAAATAAATTTCAAATCGAGCTGCAAATGCACAAGAAATCAACCCGCCTACTGGAAAAGACGAGTTGAATTCTTTACAATGAGAGCATGGTTACATGACCAGTTCTATACCTTATAAGGAGGAATAAATAATGGCTCAGAAACGTAAACCACCCGCTCTGCAACAAAAAAAAGAAGAGGTTAACCGCAAGGCCATTGCTTGGACAGCAGCCAGCGTAGTCGGCCTGATTATTATTATTGGCGCTTTGATTGTTATTGCCAACTACATGTAGAGGCGAGGATACCGGCAAGTCTTGCTCTGACCGCATTTCAATCAGACCTTTTATGGGATCGAATCAATTCAGCCAGTGATACGTTTTGGCTGTATTGCTCTGTTTCGGGACAAGCTTGTGTGAGTAGCGCTCCTTCGATTCCGGTACAGACGTCAACGCAGGCAGTAGATTTTTACCAATTCGCACTGGAGTTCCTTGGGGAGCAAGAGCGAACAGCTCCTCCACATCATCCCTACCCATTCGTACACATCCAAGGGACTCATCCAGCCCGATGCTGCTCGGCTCATTAGTCCCGTGGATGGCATAATTGGTGTCGGAAAGCTGCATTCCCCTGCTGCCAAATTCTCCATTGGAGCGACCATTTGGATTTACCACCTTGTCTGTAATGACATAAGAACCCTCAGGCGTGCGCTCACCACCAAGACCCACCTCATACATACGAAGGATTGTACTGCCACTAACGAGCGCCAGCCTGTGGCTGTTCTTGTCTATGACAATTTCAAGCGGCTTCGTAAAAAAGGGCTTCCCACCTACGGTATCGGCAAACGATGCCTTTTTGGGGGTGGGCGACTTTGATGCCTGCGATTCCCCTTTGCCAGCATCCCCCTTCGCTATAGCTTGAGCCTTGCTCTGATGCATTGCCAGCAGCTGCGGAAACATCTCGCTCATTTCGGCCGAGGTTTCCCCCAGAATGTTGTCCGGGAAGGGCTGAGCGAGTGCTGTAACACTCTTCGGCCAAGTTTTATGTTGCTTCTGATACGAGACGATGGCACTGGACAATGCCGCCGCGCTCTCCTGTTTGGCTGTCCAGGCCAGCGCCATCCGTTTAATCTTGGCAGACACTTCAGGAGGTTCACAGCTACACTGCTTGGCATCATAGCTCTGTGCAGTGAGCTTTCCTTTTGAATTCGTCTGCATAATGTATTTAACCGGCATGCCCCGTTTCCAGATTGCCCAGGCATCGGAAGTTTGCATTCCAAGCACTGCCGTCGTTTGAACACCCTCCCCAGAGCCTGCCCAAGCCGCTGCAAGCGCCCCTCCTCCATCATTCTCCCCACCGAATGCCGCTGCGGTGAATACATTGCTCTGCTTCTCTGAAGAGGCCTCTGCCCCATTCTTCTCCTTTACTTCCGGCTTCACATCCTGCAGCTCATCCTCAGAATCCAGAGCAGAGGACAAGGCATCCGTGGCCCCCCGAGCGGCCCCAGGAGCATCTGTCGGTGGAAGCCCTGCTAGCAGAAGAAACATAAGCAGCGTCAGCCACATTTTACGTCTGCGTTTCTTTTTTGCCTTATGCGCAGACATCTCTACAAGCTTGTCCTGATAATCCATCCATATGTGGGCAGGAGCTTTACTGCGTTCAAACGCCTCATATATTTCGCCCGCTTGTTGAAAGCAATAATTAGCCTTCGCTTCCTGTCCTTCCGCCAGATATTCTTTACCAAGCAAATACCAGGCCATTTTATTATCTGGATGTTTCTTCACATATGATCTTAGATCAGTGTTCTGCATCTAGTCCTCCACTATTCCGCCTTGAGCTTATAGATTAATATATCGGCAGACAGCACTTCATATTGCATAGGACTACAGCACCTGGTACTAACTAAATTTGATGCAAACCAGCAGCTCCCACTCATCCAAACATTGAAGAAACACTTCGCCTCCCTGACACACACAAAAAAAAAAGCACACCTCTTGTCGCCAGGACAAAACGTGTGCTTTCATCTCTTATATAAAAAAATTAACCCTCTTTATTGAAAGGCTCGTCCGCTACTTTAATGGAGTCAGTCGGGCAGCCATCGCATGCATCCTGCATATCGTCAAACAGATCTTCAGGAATAGCCTTGATGCCCTTGTTTGCATCACCGTCAAAGATGACTTCTGCCAAGCCCTCATCGTCATAATCATAAATGTCTGGCGCTGTTGCGCCGCATGCGCCGCATGCAATGCATGTATCTTTTTCTACCCAAGTATATTTGCTCATTTTACAATCTCTCCTCCTAGGATTCACCACGTACTGTGTTTTTATCTAGAAACATATTAATACAAAGCAAGAATAATTACAAATAAAATTGCACCCGCAAGTCTTTATTATCTCCTATTCAGTCCAGACTTTGCAAGTTATCTTTTTGCAGTGACGTTCCTCGCACCTTATGGTTGCGGAGTAATGTGGAAGGATCATCGCCCAGCATACCCGCCGTCACAACTGCATTCTCACCAAACTTATCACGCAATTCATCCATGATCCGAATCAGGCTTTCCTTTTTCGGCTTTTGTTCGTATTCGAACAAGTCCATCTGCACTGCTGACTCCTCCCGTGGAATCAAACTCTGCAGCGTTATACCAAGCATACGCACCGGCTTGCCACTTCCCCAATGTTTCGCAAAGAGCTGGCAGGCCTCGCGATAGATCACTGCCGCATCCTCAGTCGGTGTGTCCATCATATGGGATCTGGTGATCGTTTTCATATCTGGTGTTCGAATCGTAATCTGAATGCCCTGACTTAACATTTCGTGCTTGCGCAATCTTCGGGCCACCTGATCACTGATATTCAGAAACACTCGATGTATATCATGTATTTCCTCAACATCGGCTGGCAGTGTAGTCGTATGACCAATAGATTTGTTCGCTTCCCGTTCAGCAACGACAGGAGAGTGATGAATGCCATTTGCCGAATTTTTTAGCCATGCTCCATTAATACCGAACAGGTCCGTCAGCATTTTCTCATCTGATTTAGCCAGCTGACCGATGGTATCAATGCCGAGCTTTTTAAGCTTCTCGGCCGTCTTCCTGCCAATGCCAAACATCTCGTTGCAAGGCCTGTGCCATAATATACGGGGAACGTCCCTCATCCGCAGAATGGATATGCCATTGGGCTTTTTCAGATCCGACGCCATTTTGGCCAGCAATTTATTAGGTGCAATACCAATGGAACAAGGCAGGCCAAGTTCATCTCTGATTCTTTGCTGCATCTGTTCAGCAATCTCCACAGGTGTACCAAATTGCTTTGATCCCGTGATGTCCAGATAACACTCGTCAATTGAAGTCGCTTCAAGTTGAGGGGTGTAGCTGTATGCAATCTGCATAAAAGCTCTGGAGTACTTGCGATATAAGTGAAAATCTGGACGTATGACGATAAGATCCGGGCATTTCTTCAAGGCCTGATGTACAACCATTCCTGTTGAGATCCCCCGGCCTCGGGCTGTATACGAGCAAGTTACAATTACACCCTTGCGCAGCTCACTGCTGCCGGCAACTGCCGTTGCTCTTCCTTTATATAGCTCAGGCTCCTCGGCCTCATGTACAGAACAATAAAAGGCATTCATGTCCACATGCAAAATGACTCTGCCCGCTACCGGATAATATTCGCTTACATCCACTGGAGGATTGCTGTCTGAAGACTTCACGCCCCCCACCCTTTCTATCCTCACGTTCTTCATCTAAGTCAATCTGTTTATACATTATATCAAAAGTATGATTTATATTCAGTCTTCGCTGATGAGTTCATTTATTTTCGACCCAGTCGGATTATACCGCGAAAAATGGCTGTACATACCATAACTACGACAAGCAGTAATAGCACTGCAAGAAGCACATTTTCCCATATGATCGTCACAACAATCACTTCCCTTCCACATATCCTTCACTCGTATTATCTTCCATAAATGTAGTAAGCCAATTATAACATAATGGTCCTTCCATATGTTTCTGGCGCCTGTTCCACCCTTCAATCTACAATTGTTTGTGTCAAGCGGCGAATTCTATGTAGCATTTGGCTATAATGATGCTATAATAATTAATTATACAAATTCACGTGTTTGGGACAAATCCATTCAACGAATTTAACACAGTGTAGCGTTGCTGAACCGAAGGATTTATCCATTAACATCTTCACATGCTTTTCAACCCTTCCATCAAACTTATAAAAAAAGCGCTTTACCTTAAAGGAGGATCTTCATGTCAAAGGCCATTTCCATCTTCGATACGACTTTACGTGACGGCACACAAGGAGAGGGCGTCAGCTTGTCAGCAGACGACAAACTCAAAATAGCCAAAAAGCTGGATGACCTAGGTGCTCATTATATTGAAGGCGGAATTCCCGGCAGCAACACCAAGGACATTGAGTTTTTTAAAAGAGTCAAGGAGCTGAAGCTGAACGCCAAGGTTGTTGCATTCGGAAGCACACGCCGCAAAGGCAGCATTGCCAGCGAGGATGCCAATCTCAAACGTATGATCGAGTCTGGAGCACAGGCAGCCACACTGGTCGGAAAGTCATGGGACTTCCATGTGCACACGGCTTTGCAGACAACACTCGAGGAAAACCTGTCCATGATCTATGATTCCATCGCCTACCTGAAACAAAGCGGTATGGAAGTTATCTTTGATGCAGAGCATTTCTTCGACGGCTTCAAGCATAATCCCGAATACGCCCAAGCCGTCCTGACCAAAGCCCATGAAGCCGGAGCAGACTGGCTAGTGATGTGTGATACCAACGGTGGCACGATGCCACATGAAGTGCATGAGATCGTATCCAGTCTGCACCGCATGCTGCCGCAGGCACATCTCGGCATTCATACCCATAATGACTGCGAACTGGCTGTTGCTAACACACTTAGCGCTGTGCAAGCCGGGGCACGTCAGGTGCAAGGCACCATGAACGGTTATGGCGAGCGTTGTGGTAATGCCAATCTTGCTTCCATTATTCCGAACCTGCAGCTGAAGCTCGGCTACGAGTGTGTTGCCGAGGATTCCATGAAGCAGCTCACCAATGTCGCCCGCTACATCAGCGAGATCGCCAATGTGAATATGCCAATCAACCAGCCGTACGTGGGCAATGCAGCCTTTGCACATAAAGGGGGCATCCACGTATCTGCAATATTGCGTGACTCACGGACATATGAACACATCGTACCTGAACTCGTTGGCAATAAACAGCGGGTATTGGTCTCCGAGCTGGCCGGACAGAGCAATATTGTATCCAAAGCACAGGAGATGGGACTGGAATTCGACACGAACAGTGCTAACTCACGCCAGATTATTGAGAAAATCAAGGATCTGGAGCATCAAGGTTATCAGTTCGAGGGTGCAGATGCTTCATTGGAATTGTTAATCCGCGAAGCCAATGGAGACATGAAAGAACTGTTCACATTTGAATCCTTCAAAATGCTTGTGGAAAAAACAGCAGGCAAATCCGTTGTTTCCGAAGCGTTTGTGAAACTGAACGTGGCGGGAGCAAGTGTATACACCGCAGCTGAAGGTAACGGTCCGGTCAATGCGCTGGATAACGCACTGCGTAAAGCATTAGTGCAATACTTCCCTTCACTCGCTCATATGCACTTGTCTGACTACAAAGTACGTGTACTCGATGAGAAGGATGCTACCGCAGCCAAGGTTCGTGTATTGATTGAATCCAAAAATACAGAAAACACCTGGAACACGGTCGGTGTATCCGAGAACGTCATTGAAGCCAGCTGGGAAGCACTCGTTCACAGCTTCCGATATGCCCTGCTTCAGGAACGCATACTGGACGAGCCCGATGCACGTTCACTTCCGTCTCACGGTTTAGTTAACCATTAATCGTTCAACCCTTTTTTCTTATTTCCCGGAAAATATTAAAAGCTTCTGCATCCATTTCTAATGGGCAGAAGCTTTTTTGAGCACAACGGATACAAGCAATCTTGTATTCGCAATTACAGCCGGAATGTTAATTTGCAATTAACTTTTTAATCTTTTTCTCCAATTCTTTTTCTGGCATGATGCCCAGCACAATTTCTTGAATGACTCCTCTGGAATCAATTAATACATTTGTCGGAAATGCCATCCCGTTATACTTGGCATACACAGTACCTTTCTCATCCAGTGGAATCGGGAAGGTCAGCTTGTATTGGTCAACAAAGGCCTTGGCATCCTTCAATTTATCGTATGAAGTCACGTTCACACCGTAGAGATCCATCTTATCCTTATACTTTTCAGCTAGTTTGTTCAGTTCAGGCGCTTCCTGCTTGCACGGGTCACACCACGATGCCCAAAAGCTGACAAACGTCGCCTTCTCTTTGGCACCGCCCACGCTGTACGTCTTGCCATCAAGTCCTGTCAGTGTAAACGGAGGAGCTAGCATGCCAGCCTTTGCGCCAGTCTCTGTGGGCATAGGCTCATCCTGTTTAAAAACAGTGGCGATGCCCCCCTCGGTATTACGGGCCATAGTCAGTGTAACAAGCAGGACGACCCCAAGCATTATGTATTTATTTCGTTTCATCACTCGCCACCCTCTTGTTCATTAAACATGTTTCTGAGGTATCTTCCATCGCTCCTCTGTTATATTGTACCCTTTTCGTTAAAAATTTTACAATCTGCTTCAAGCAAAATAAAATGAAAAAGGACCCCTGCCTAAGCAGGAGCCAAAAGAGAGAGGGGTGAATACAAATGGCAGCACTTCACGGGCAGCAAAATACCTTAACCATCCCCTGCTCGGTGGAACAGGAAATGTCCAGGCACATGCATCTTTCGCTGCCGCAGGAAGCCTGCGGGGTTGTGCTGGGTGAATCCGCAGCGGGCGGCATACGAATCAGTCGGTTTCAGCCCATTCGTAACGTAGCGCCTGACCCGCTGCATCACTTTACACTGGATCAAACAGAATGGATACGTTGTATCTTCTCCGGTTCCACCATCGTGGGCATCTTCCACACCCACCCACACACCACCCCTACGCCTTCGCACGAGGACCTGCAAGCCCTCCCTGACTTTGGCGGCATGGTTCAGGTGTATCTCATCGGCTCACCCAATCCGGATACCCAATCTTCATGTTCCAATCCAAACGAATCGCCATCCCGTATGCTAATGAACGCCTATCAGATCGCAACGTCCAATCACCAGCAACCAAGCAATGCAGCTTCCAAGTTTCCGTCCGTTCATCTGATCCCTATGGAGCTACGCGTGACTTAGGCGTGTATACAGGTCGCCCAATGTCTCAACATGCTTATGCTTCATATCCTCCAGGTAACAGGACCATAATTGTGCTGTCATCTTGGCATCTTCAAGCGCATGATGCCGACCGTAGATGGGAATCCCCCTTGATTCCAGCAGCTCATCCAGACCATATCCGGATCTGGTCGGCTCCAGCCAGCGAGCAAGCATCATCGTATCAATTAAACGGTGTGTCAACCTGACCTTGGAGGTTCGCCATAATGCTGCATTGAGGAACGCACGGTCATGCGCACTGGCATGTGCAACCAGTACATTGCCCCCAACAAAAGACATGAAATCATGTAGTCCCTCCAGCAGTGTCGGAGCCTCCTCCGTCATCTGCTGTGTTATTCCCGTTAGCTCGGTAATATGCTTTGGTACCAACGCTTTGGACTGAACCACCGTGTAGAATTGCTCTTCTTCCAGCACGACGCCTCCTCGAATGCGCACGGCACCAAAGGACAAAATCTCATCTCCATGCTGGGGAGAAAACCCGGTCGTTTCGAGATCAAACACAACCGCATCCAGCTCGTTCAAAGGGGTATGCAGCACTTCCGGTCTGCGTTGCTCCCTCATCATCGAGCGGATAAACGCCATATGTTGCGCCGTAGGGGCCCCCATAATGGAAGCGATGGCGGAAGGAACCCCTCCCTGACGCAGCGAATTCCAAAATCCTGTACTGCCCCTTGCCGGCTCTCTCATGGACGTCTCCTTTCTGCAAAACGCAGCTGCCTTTGCAAGGCACGATGCACTCGCTTGACTAATCCCAGTGTCTCTCTCAGATCATAATGAATCTGTTTTTGCTTCATCTGTTTCTCGTCCAGAAAACCACTGCTCTGCTGAAGCTCCTGCCGGATAACTACTGGTGTATTCCGGCGCAGCTTCAAAGCAGCTGTAAACGCACGCTGGCACGCATCCATTAATGGAAAAGGCACCGCCTCAAGCGAAGTGAGCCTTTCCATCCGCTTTACCGTTGACGATTCCTGAATACCATGGTGAAGAGCTAAAAACCTTGCACTGTTTACAAGCGGGATATATACACCATATTTGACATCAAAACCGCCTGCATGTTCACCAAATCGTTCAGTAACCACTTGGCCGAGTATGTTTAACGTAGCCTTATGTTTCACTGTATTACGCAACACCGCATCCGAAAGCTCTGGCACCCGGCGGAATTGCTCATAAAAGCTTGCAAGCCATTCATCTGCAAGACTAATTTCTCCTGCAACAAAGCGCATATCCGAAGCGATGATCAGATTACGGATTGGCTCCCAGCTCAGGTCTGAGCTCCATTGAACGAGCTGTTCCTTCCAGGCTGTGAGTGTTTTGCACCATAACGGCTCTGAACACATGACTTTGCCTTCACATTTTGCATAACCAAGCTGCTCTAACAAATCTGCAATCCGGGCACCGAATTCGTTAAAATACGCTTCTTTCCCTTCATGCGGAGCATCACTGATAATCATGCCATTATCCTGATCACTCCATAATGTCGCCTCTTCCCTGCCGGAGCTTCCAAATACGATAAAGGCATAGGGGACGGGAGGCAGGCCGAAGCCCTCCTCTACCATCCCCTGCATGCATAACTCTACTGCTTTCCGTGCAATGCGGTCATGCAGTTCATTTACCGTCTCGTACCATTCTACCAGCGACAAGGAAGCGGACAGTGATTGCTGAAGCTCTCTCTGTAAAATGACGCGTGCCTGGCGCAGATCATGTGCAGAAGCTGCACCCTCGATCCCTTGATAAGACCAGAAAGGGTTAGTTATTGAGATAGGTTCCATCATATCCAGCCTCCTTGAAGCAATTTCCATCATGATTCACCTCAGGAGCTGAACGTACCGCCCGATTTGGAGTCTGCATGTTTCATTTGCTCAGGATAGCCATACGTACCGTGTTCACTAAGATCAAGACCCATTGTTTCTTCTTCTTCAGTAACACGGATACCCATAATAGCTTTCATACCGCCCAGAATAATGAAGGACATCACAAGTACGAAGGCAAATGCACCTACAAGACCTAACAATTGCACGCCCAATTGGTGGAATCCACCGCCATAGAACAGACCCGCTTGACCTACGCCTACTTTCTCAGCCAGTTCAGGTGTTGCGAACAAACCTGTAGAAATCGCACCCCACATACCAGCGATACCGTGTACGGAGAAGGCATAGATTGGATCATCAATCCCTTTACGATCGAAATATTGTGCTGTGAAGAATGTAATAATACCTGCCAGTGCACCAATTACCAGAGCTGCCCAAGGTTCTACGAAGGCACAAGCACCAGTAATGGCAACGAGTGCAGCAAGCACACCATTCAGCATGCTAGGGATATCTGATTTCCCAAGAACTGCCCAGGAAATCAACAGTGCAGCTACACCACCCGCAGCAGCAGCTACATTGGTAGTCAATGCCACATATCCGAAGAAACCATCACCCATAGCAGACAACGTACTACCTGGGTTGAAACCGAACCAACCGATCCAGAGGATGATTACCCCGAGTACGGAGTACACTTGGTTATGACCTGGAATGATGTTAGGTTTGCCATCTTTGTTGTATTTACCAATACGAGGTTTAAGCAAGATCGTTGCTACGAGCGCTGCAGTTGCACCAGTCAAGTGAACAACGGTAGAACCTGCGAAGTCTTGCATGCCCAGCTCGGCAAGCCAGCCGCCACCCCATACCCAGTGAGCAACAACCGGATACATAATAATGGTGTACAGTGTACCAAACACGATATATACGCTCATTTTTGCACGTTCTGCCATACCACCGCAGGCAATCGCCAAGGATACAGCAGCAAAGGCAAGGTGGAATATAAATTTAATCGTTAGCGGAACGTCGGAAGCAGCCAGTGACTCAAAGGAAGCAGCCATCTTGTCTCCGCTCAAGAAGAAACCAGTCGTCCCGAAGAATCCATTACCGTTACCGAATCCTAGGCCAAAACCAATTCCCCAGAATGCAATAACCGAAATCCCGAGTGTCAGGATTGTCTTACCCGCAATGTGTCCTGCATTTTTCATTCGAGTAGAGCCTGCCTCCAAAAGTGCAAAGCCCCCTTGCATAAAGAACACGAGCACTACAGCCAGGAACGTAAACACTGAATTCAAACCACTTTGAAGTTCAATAGTACTCGGACCCTCCGCTGCAGCTGCGAATGCACTTACCGGAAAAGCCAGCAAAGTAAGCATTACTAACATTGAAACCATCCATTTCTTTCTCATATACCCCACTCCCTCTTATGTTATATTTCTTAACACATCGTGAAACTCTTAATGTCATTATAAGCAGAAGACAGGAAAGTTGACAAGAGTATTTTCATCATTTTTCAAAATATTTTATGGGAATAAAGTCTTACGTCTTTTTCTTGCACTTAAGTACATATTCATATTGCTTAAGCACATAGATATAGAAATGGAGGCAAGCTATGCCAAAGCATAACGTTTGACTGTATGGTTGGTGATCATGTATCATACTTATTAGTAATAATAACCGGGCGCACTCTAATGAAGCGCTTGAGGAAACTACATTTCCCTACATTTGAACTTGCAAGCGAGGTGAATATCATTGGGGATATGAAACTTTTCCGGATTGGCGAGCTCGCCAAAACCGCTAGTGTAAGTGAACGAACAATTGACTATTACACAAAACTTGGGCTCATCGCTCCTGAAGAACGAACACAAAAAAATTATCGTCTCTACAGTCATGAAACCTTAACCAGGCTAGAACGTATTGTACAGATGAAACAGGAGAAGTATAGTCTCGAAGAGATCAAACAATCTCTTGAGAAATGGAGTCTGGTCAGCACAGAGGAACAGGTTGCAAGCAAACTGACATCACTTGAACTTCATGTGCAGCAGCTTGAGCGAGAGGTTAATGAGCTCAAGCCACTCCTTGGAGAGATGAAGCCAGTACAAGCTCGCAAAATGATGGCAGGACTCCTCACAAAAAGCGCAGGCACGATGGAGGCTTTAAAAATCCTGCTTGAAAACACCATGATGTAGCTTATTATGATGAAAGCGGAGGAATGAATATGAGTTTCAATAACGGAATGTTCGTACTGATCATTATCGCCTTTTTACTCTCTTTATGGGCGCAATTCCGAGTTAAAGGTACATTTAGACGCTGGTCCGAGGTACCTAACCTGAGTGGCATGACTGGTTACGACGCAGCCCGCCACATGTTAGATGCTAACGGCCTTCACGATGTACCGATTGAACCCGTTCGCGGTTCACTCTCTGACCACTACGATCCCATTAATCGGGTCGTTCGTTTGTCCGAGCCTGTATACTATGAACGCTCCATCTCGGCCCTATCCGTTGCTTGTCACGAGGTTGGCCATGCGATCCAACATAAAGAAAGTTATCCAATGCTGGCACTACGTCATCGGATCTTCCCGATAGTAAACTTTGCATCCGGAATTGCACCACTCTTGTTAATCGCAGGTTTCATCTTTAACGCAATGAACCTGGTCGGCGTCGGCATTATTTTCTTCTCGGTGACGGTTGCTTTTCAATTGATCACCCTGCCGGTTGAGTTCAATGCCAGCAATCGCGCTCGTGAGATTATGGTATCCGAAGGTTATATCCGTAACGAAGAGGAAAAAGGCGTAGCTAAAGTGTTGAATGCCGCAGCTTTAACTTATGTGGCTGCCGCTTTAATCTCGTTGCTTGAGTTGATACGTTACATCGGTATCTTTAACAGCCGTGATTAATTAAAACATCCATAATAGCTTGGTAAAAACAAAACAATACCCCACCGTTTATTCGGATGGGGTATTGTTTTGCTGTAAACCAAAATAATGAAGCAAGAACGAGCGGAAGGACTGTGCAACCAACGGGAGCTTATCATCTGCACGATGAATTAAGCCGATTGTTCTGGTTACCTTCGGATGAGAAATCGCCACATGTGCAGGCTGCAACGGATTGGTCTGAAATAATGCCATTTCCGGCAGCAAACTAACCCCCATACCCGCGGCAACTAATCCACGAATCGTATCCGTCTCTTCGCCCTCAAACGCAATTTTAGGTGTAAACCCTGCCTCCAGACAGGCATGCCACACAATCGGACGAAGTGAGTACCCTTTGCTAAAAAGTACAAACTTGTCATCCTTCAACTGCTCCAATGCAATTCTCTCTTCCCCTGCGAGCGGATGATTTGGCGGCAAAATGGCATGCAGCTCCTCGGTCAGTACAATATCACCCGCTACTTGATCATGTTTTTCGGGAAATGGTGAAATGAAAGCCAAATCAACCTCCGCAGATAACACATCCCGAATCAATGTTGGATACATTCCCTGCTTGAACCTGAATTTCACATTCGGATAACGCTGACGAAAAGCAGCCACCACCGAAGGAATCAGATGAATTCCCAGACTGTGGGGAAAACCGATGCGAATTTCCCCATGCTCCGGGTCAAGAAACTCATGCACCTCTCCAACTGCCTTGTCGAGGTCTTTCAATATGCCTTCAACCCGTTTGCAAAAAAGCTGGCCCACAGCAGTTAACTGCAGGTTCCTTCCTTTTTGCATAAATAGATCCACCCCAAGCTCTTCTTCGAGCTGATGAATCTGCCTGCTGACCGCAGATTGCGCCACATGAAGCTCTTCAGCCGCTTGTGTGACGTGCTCCTTCTGCGCCACCTTTAAAAAATAATGCAACTGTCTTAATTCCACTTGCCTGATCGCTCCAATCTGTTATACCCTACTCTATCCCTATTAACGCATTCCATCTTGAGAACGTTCTGACTACTTCCTCTTCCTGAATATACGCGGTTTCCACAAACGAATCATCAAGCCATAGATAAAGAATCCGGCCACCAGACCACCTAAATGCGCCATCCAATTGACATTTGCTACTGCAAAGGAGAAAATAATCCCGAATAACAGCAACGTGTACAACGTTTTGCGTGATGTCTCATCCATCAGGCCCCGCTGGAACAACGCCACGTAGAGAAACGCCCCATACACAGCATAAATCGCACCGGATGCTCCTACCGAAATCGTAATTACGTTGATCGAATTATAGTACGCAATTGCAAGAATATTGCCGACCACACCACCTGCCAGGTACAACACTCCGTATCGTAACGATCCCAGAAGACGCTCCATCGGCGGAGCAAACACAACTAACGCAAAGCTGTTAAACAATAGATGACTGAAGCCGGCATGCAGGAAGATGGAGGTCACATAACGCCACCACTCTCCAGCCAATAACTCATGGTTTGTCAGCGCACCGAACTTCAACAACACCAGACTGCTCGTTGAACCACCATTAAACGTCAAGACAAAAAACATAATTACATTCGCAATTAATAACAACGATGTCAAAGGAAAGAACTTCAAATAACTTTTCCAATTTTCATAGCGGATAAATATCATAGACTTTTTACTTTCACTCCACCCTGTTAAGATCAGACACAGCTTCTCGGATACACCACAAGGCGCATCCACGGATTGGACAATGCCTTTCATAAAAGATTATAATGGATTTTGGCACGGATCACCAATTTATAAGGAGGAACATTATTTATGACACAAGAACGTACAGGCGCAGCCACTTTTAAAGGCAACCCTATTACCTTGATCGGACCTGAATTGAAGGTAGGCGATCAAGCTCCAGACTTCACTGTGAGCAAAAACCTGCTTGAAGACGCATCTCTGAAAGATTTCGCAGGCAAAATCAAATTAATCAGCGTTGTTCCTTCTCTGGACACTGGCGTATGTGATGCACAGACTCGCCGCTTCAATGTTGAAGCCGCAGATCTCGGAGAGAACGTTGTTGTTCTAACTGTCAGCGTTGACCTCCCATTCGCACAGGAACGTTGGTGCGGTGCAGCGGGCGTTGACCGCGTAGTGACACTTTCTGACTATAAAACGCGCTCTTTTGGCGAGAACTACGGCGTTCTGATCAAAGAATTCCAGCTCGACATGCGTTCTATATTTGTAGTGGATGCCGAAGACAAAATTACATATGTGGAGTACCTGCCTGAAATGACAGACTCCCCTAACTTCGAGCAAGCCATCGCTGCTGTAAAAGCTTTGCTGTAAAACTGGTTTCATATGTGCAGAATAAAAGCGAGGAAGGTCCGCCTTCTCTCGCTTTTTGTATGCCATCCTTTATGTTACTCATTCACTTTGTATTTGCTCAGCTTTTTATCCAATACAGAGAACAGGTTCATAATTGTACGGTAGTTTGAACCCAGATCTCCCATTGAGCCGCGGGATGCTGAATACATATCTACTGCACTCCGCACAGGACTTACTGAAATAATGGAAACCGTAATATCCATCGTGCGCCCAAACGTCGTGCGCTTCTCCAGTATAATTTCCCCTACCGAGTGCACCTCATGCAACACTTTATAACCCGGAATTTTTTTGAGTGTCGACGAGATCTCTTCCCAGGCCTTCTCTTTAGATAGATTGTAATACCGTGTTTTTAATTTGGGATCCTTGGCTCGATCGCTGGTTCCCTCCATGCTGCGGATGATACCGACGAGCGTTCTCTTTAAGGTCAAGACCCTTCCTCCTTTGAGTGTAACCGTTCCATTTATGTATTCTAGTGTAACATTGTTCTTGGAGTAACAAAAGGGTAAGCATCATATTTAACAAAAATAGAACGCCAACTCCCCGCGATGCTTAATCATTCATCTACAGCAGCCCGTAAACAAACGTAAAAACACCCTGGCTTCCTTCGTTGAAGGAAAAGTCAGGGTGCTGTACATTGTAACATTGAAAACCCGCCTATGCCGTCCGGCTACATTGTCTTATGAACCTGCTTGGCAGGTGGGTGACTGCAAAAATGCATTTGAAGTCCCCTTGTCTTATAGACAGGGCTTTTCAGCAACATTCTGTATTAATCTCCCAAAGACATCATCATTGGTTCAAAACAACGAATAACCGAAACGTACATCGCAGGATGTACAATTATTATATCCCTAACTGTGTAAAAAGTAAATGCCGCAGCACCACGTTTTATTTAGACTGTGTAAAATCCTTCTGGTCAGCCGGTTCAGCTGCCTTGCCCTCTTCATTAGCATCATCAGACTTCTCAGCCAGTGCGGCAGCCTCTTCTTCCTCCTTCTGCAGTTGAAGCTTCTGCATCTGCTCCTGCATTTTGTTGTAGGTCGCATAGAAGTTAAAGAACGCAAACCAGGCTATAATGCTCATGATGAAAAAGATAAACAACACCGGATAACGCAATCCGATATAAAACAGCAATCCGCTTCCCAACAATGTGGAGAACACACGGAAAGGCCGAATCAACGTCAGAAGCACGGCATTTTTGATAATTAGTCCGATTGACATGTGATAGTGAACAACCATTGAGAAGAAGTTAAACAAGGATACAAACAGCAACAGGAGCAGCACCAGCATAATGATACCAACCAGCTGCATATTGCGGAACTGCGTCATATACACCGTATAGTCCAGGTACATAATCACAAACAGCAGTGTATAGAAAATACCCCCGATTAAGCTTTGCTTGTAGTTTTCCTTGTAACCTGTAAAGAACGTACGGAAGATCGGAACATCCGTATCTCCCATATTCCATTTACGAACAACCGTGAACAATGCTGCTGTAGCCGGAAAAAGTGTAAGCGGTGCCACAATGGCTATAGCCCAGTTCATTTGTAATGATTCGTTGGCGAGATTCTGCTGCATCACGAGCAGTTTCATAATCAAGAAAAACAGAAATGGTGACGAACAGATGGCCCACAATAGATTGGTTGCAGCCAGTCTCGTAATCCATTCTGTCAGCCGGTATATCCCGCCCATAGCTCCTTTAAACTCCAAACCATTCTCCCCCTCCGTACCTTGCCTATAACCTCAAGTCTAATATTAATATACCTTATTATATATAGGAAAAGCCAGCACTTCCCGAAAGAAGATCACTTTCAAAAACATGCATCACAGTAATAATTGGAAATTATATGAACATTTACAAATACAAAAGGATGGGGCAGCATCCCTGCCCCATCCTCATTAAATCGTATGCTTATTCGAAGGAGTTGTCTCTAGCTGGACGACGTCCCTCATTGTTGTTGCTTGGGCGCGGTTTGCGATCACGGTTGTAGCCGCCTTCTCTGCTTCCGGTTCCACCACTGTTACGGTCACGGTTGTAGCCACCACGTCCACCGCTGCTGCTGTTGCGGTCACGGTTGTAGCCACCACCACTGCCGCTACTGCGGTTACCGTTATAACCAGATGGCTTACGTCCGCCAGAACGAACATCTGGTCTGCGACGTTTTGCACGGATTGGATCTTCTGGAGTCAGATCAACCTGAGCATCCTTTTTGTCGCCCGTGAGAAGTTTCAATGCTGCAGACAGCAATTGCACAGAATCATACTGCTCAAGCATTTGAATCGCAATGCCTTTGTACTCGTTCAGTTCGCCGGATTGAACAATCTCCAGGAGACGTTCAGCCGTTACACGTTGTTTTCCTTCAACCGCTTCAGCCATCGTTGGCAGTGGTTTACGCGGAATACGGTGACGAGTTACGCGCTCAATGAAGTGCAGGTGATCAATCTCACGCGGTGTAACGAAAGACCATGCTGCACCTTCTTTACCCGCACGGCCTGTACGACCAATACGGTGAACATAACTTTCAGGATCTTGCGGAAGGTCAAAGTTCACTACGTGGGTTACGCCCGATACATCGAGACCACGAGCCGCTACGTCTGTTGCAACGAGTACATCAATGCTGCCGTCACGGAACTTACGCATTACCGTATCACGTTGGTTTTGTGACAAGTCACCATGCAGGCCATCCGCAGAATATCCACGTTTTTGCAAAGCTTCAGCCAATTCGTCTACGCGACGCTTTGTACGTCCGAATACAATTGCCAGTTCAGGAGATTCCATATCCAGCAAACGGCTGAGTGCTTCGAATTTCTGGCGCTCAGGAACTTCGATATACGCCTGATCAATCAACGGAGCGCTGACTTGTTTAGGAATAACAGAAACGTGTTCTGGGTTATTCAAGAATTGTTGAGCCAGTTTTTGAATGTTAGGAGGCATTGTTGCAGAGAACAACATCGTTTGACGATCGTCTGGAACTTGTTTCAGGATGGATTGAATATCCTCCATAAAGCCCATGTCGAGCATTTCATCCGCTTCGTCCAATACGACAGTTTGTACATCATCAAGTTTGATTGTTTTACGGTTGATGTGGTCAAGGAGACGTCCTGGTGTACCGATGATAATCTGTGGTTTTCTTTTCAGTGCACGAATCTGGCGTACGATATCTTGTCCGCCGTAGATTGGCAGGGAGCGCAGACCTTTGAAGCGAGTAAGTTTTTCGATCTCTTCAGCAACTTGGATCGCAAGTTCACGTGTAGGTGCCATAATGAGGGCGCGGATTTTTTCATCCGTTTTGGAGATTTTACTAATCAATGGAATACCAAATGCTGCAGTTTTACCTGTACCTGTTTGAGCTTGACCAATCAAATCTTTGCCTTCAAGTGCAATTGGAATCGATTTGGATTGAATCGGTGTTGCTTCTTCAAACCCGAGCTCAGTGATGGCTTGCAGCACCAGTGGTTCAAGATTGAAATCTGAGAAATTTAAATTTGTCAAAATTATTCATACTCCTTTTATATGGTGGACATGGTGGACAATCCACTTTGTTGTCTGTATTCTTAAGTAGCGTTAATATTTATAGGGTATCCCAACGGGATGAATTATTTTCACGTACGAACATAATTCCATGAATGGGTCCCCAACATAAGACTAAAACTACAATCGTGCGTTTGAAACATTTCAAATTTTAGCTTTCGATTTGGGAAAAGTTTCCTACTCAAGAATATCCACAAATCATTATATCATAAAACTATTCAAGATTACCAGCAATCTGGTTTTAAATAAAAATGAGGTGATTAAATTGCCCAAAATAATTTGGCACTCTTTGGTGATCATTTTGGGTGCTGCAGCGATTGCCTGCGGCTTTAACTGGTTTTTGGTTCCCCACCAGCTGCTGAGCGGCGGGGTATCCGGTATTTCCATGCTTCTGGGTTATTTCACAAAGCTGAACCTTAGTATAATGTATTTTGTTCTAAACATTCCCCTGCTTGTTGCAGGTTGGTTTATTCTTGGACGCCGCTTCATTATATTAAGCATTATCTCGGTAGCAGCCACTTCCTGGTTCATCGCCCTGCTGCCTGTTTCTGCTGTCGCCACCGATCCCCTGTTAAGCTGTGTCTTTGGCGGTGTGCTTATTGGAATCGGCACCGGGTTCTCCTTCAGAGTTGGTGGTTCCACCGGTGGACTTGATATCGTGGGTTCTATTTTCACCCGGAATCGCGATTTCCCGATCGGTACCGTAATGGCCGGCATGAACGGGGCTATTATTCTGCTTGCAGGCTATCTGAATGATAACTGGAACATCGCTCTTGCCTCCATGGTTTCCATCTATGTTACAGGCAAGGTGCTGGATCTCATTCATATCAGTCACGTCAAGGTCACATTGTACATTATTACCAATGAAACCGAGGCTATGCTCAAAAAGCTGCTGGTTCGTCCTCGCGGGGTTACAAAAATCAAAACGCAAGGGGCATATACGGACATTGAAAAGGATATGTTAATGACTGTGACAACACGTTACGAACTGGTCGAGATCAAACGCATCATCAAGGAAACCGATCCTAATGCATTTGTGAATATTGTGGAAACGGTAGGGGTTATGGGCTCCTTCCGCCGCAGCTAGACACATGCCCGTTAACAATTCGCAAGTTTGTGGTATAATAATGGTGCACCGTTCTTAAATATGTTGTAAGCAGGTTCTGAACTTTACTTTTCACCAAGCCATAAGCTTTCCCGATTCGCACCGAATGACTTACCATTTTGGAATTCGAGTAGGAAAGGGTGATTATTGTGGATATGGAAACGGTAAAACTGTTCGAAATTGTCAACAAATGGTGCCCGGAAATGCTCCCTTTCTTGAAACCGAATGAACTCGACTCGCTGATTGTGCTCCGGGATGGGCTGGGCATCCTGGAACAGGGAGACGCAATGGAAATCATTCAATACAGTATTTGTGAGCATCAGAACGATGTGTATATTCAATAAAATCTTTACAGATTGATCACGCCGCTTCCTGACGAGCATAACCTTCGTCAGGAAGCGGTTTTTTACTGTGTTTTTTCGTTTGCAAACCATTTTATTGTTCATACTGAGGTATTAAAGTAACTTCGCTCTGTCTCTTCCTGGACGCCTGCACTGTTCAAACCAACCAAAATCCTCTAGAATAAATAGCTGTCTGACATGACATCGTCATGATAACTTTAAAGATCGCGAGGCAATTCCAGTGAACATGCACACAACGAACTTTTCACAAAAGATTAAACAATTTCTGATTATATTTCTGCCCATCTTCACTACACAGCTTGCTCTTTCAGCCATGTCCTTCTTTGATACCAATATGTCCGGAAAGTTTTCTCCTGCTGATCTGGCAGGTGTAGCCATCGGTACAAGTCTGTGGATGCCCGTGCAAACTGGTCTTAGCGGCATTTTGATGGGCATCACACCTGTTGTTTCTTATCTGCTTGGCTCGCGTCGCCACGATCAGATTGGGCACAGCGTCATTCAAGCCTTATATCTCGGCATCGCTGTAGGTTTGGTTGTATTGGGTGCAGGAGCACTCCTGCTTAGCCCTGTCTTAAACGGAATGCCGCTGGAGCCACATGTCGCGAATGTCGCATTTTATTTTTTGTGCGCGCTTGCGTTTGGCATCGTACCGCTGTTTGGCTACACCGTGCTGCGCAGCTTCATGGACGCCCTTGGACAGACAAGGATCACCATGCTGATCACGCTGGTCTCCCTGCCCGTTAATATTTTACTGAACTATGTGCTGATCTTCGGGCGTCTGGGATTCCCTCAATTGGGCGGAGTTGGCGCAGGTGTCGCTACCGCTTGTACATACTGGCTCATTTTCCTGATCAGTTTGTTTTTTGTGCATCGCATCGAGCCTTTTGCCCCGTACGGGATTTTCCGCGAGTGGTCACCGGTCTCCCTCCGTAAGTGGAAAGAGCTGCTTCTCATCGGTGTGCCAATCGGCTTTGCAACCTTTTTCGAAACATCTATTTTTGCTGCCGTTACGTTGCTTATGAGCCGATTTGATACAATTACCATTGCAGCCCATCAAGCAGCTCTGAATTTCGCCTCCACCCTTTATATGCTGCCTTTGAGCATCTGTATGGCCCTTACAATTCTGGTCGGTTTCGAGAACGGCGCCGGACGATTAAAAGATGCCAAGCAGTACAGTGTGCTCGGCATCGGAGGTGCTGTTGCTCTCTCCTTGATCACAGCCGTTATCCTGCTGGTATTCGGAGAACAGATCGCTGGCGTGTACTCCAATGAACGTGATGTTATAGCTCTAACTCAGCATTTCCTAATCTATGCGATTTTCTTCCAGATTTCAGATGCGATTGCTACGCCCACCCAAGGAGCACTGCGCGGCTACAAAGATGTGAACCCTGCCTTGATAATTACCTTTGTCGCCTACTGGATCATCGGCCTTCCTGTAGGGTATATCACAGCCACCTATACCTCGCTTGGCGCGTTTGGATACTGGATCGGTCTTATCGCCGGATTGGCTGTAGGTGCGACTGCACTTCTATGGAGACTTTTCCACGTGCAGAAGCAAGCGGCACTTCGTCCTTGACTGAAATGGACCCTTTCAATTTCATCAACATTTTAACATCAAAAAAAGAGCACAATCCGTATCAACGGAGTTGTGCTCTTTCTTGATTAAAGAACCGTTACTGAGATAGACGCTGTGCTAACTCATACGTTTCCATATCAAATGCTTTTTTCGTATTTACCACTTTGTCGATATCGGTGAGAACCAGCTCACCTTTAATAATTCCGCAGCCTTTATCTGTTTCGCCTGCAATCAAGCTACGTACTGCGAAATCACCAAGACGGCTCGCCAGGTTGCGGTCAAACGGTGTTGGCGTCCCGCCACGTTGAATATGTCCAAGCACGGTAACACGCGGCTCATACGTTGGGCAACGTTCCATTAATTCTTTGGCTACATCTTCACCTTTACCTACACCTTCAGCAACAATGATGATACTGTGGCGTTTGCCATGTGCAAAGTTGGCTTTCATCCGTTCAGCCACTTCATCCATGTCAAACGGAACCTCTGGCACCAAAATCGTTTCGGCTCCCGAAGCAAGTCCGGCATGCAGTGCGATGTCACCACAGTGACGGCCCATAACCTCAACGATGGAAGAACGTTCATGCGAGGACATTGTGTCACGCAGCTTGTTTACCGCATCAACCACAACGCTTACGGATGTATCAAATCCGATCGTGTAATCAGTGAATGAGATGTCATTATCAATTGTGCCTGGCAAGCCCATCGTGTTAATGCCGAGCTTGCTCAGCTTGTTCGCACCATTGTATGAACCGTCTCCGCCGATGACGATGAGACCATCAATGCCACGAGCGCGCAAAATATCTGCCCCTTTTTGCTGCCCTTCAGCGGTATAAAATTCTTTACAACGTGCGGATTGCAGAACAGTTCCCCCGCGCTGAATAATATCCCCGACACTCCGAAGATCCATTGGGAAAATGTCATTATTCAGAAGCCCTTGGTACCCGCGTTGAATACCAAAAACCTCCAATCCGTGATATAGTCCGCTGCGAACAACCGCACGAACGGCCGCGTTCATCCCCTGTGAATCACCACCGCTCGTTAACACTGCGATTTTCTTTACTGCTGTCATGATGTTTCTTCCTCCTCTGGTTTCACTTCAGGCTCCCGCAACAACACACCTGACTTACATATGCTTGCGTATCCAGCGGCTGAAAATGAAGAAAAACACACGAGTAATCGGGCTGTTCTTCATCAGTCGTTTGGACACATCGCGAACCTCCTGCTGTTCGCTGACTTTGGGATCAGACAGGTAAATGGCTATTAGTCCTTCAATAATCATCCGGTGAAACGCAGTCCCCGGAATCTTCTGCACATCACTGCGAGCCATCTCCACAATAAAAGCAATTCGGTCCAGCATCGTCTCCACATTCTCGTAGTAGTTGCAGAAGTTGAGATCCCCTTCGATACGATCCTCACCCTGGTCGATCAAATAATCGAGCATGATGTGTAATGCGCATACATGCGGGAAATAAGCCGTATGGATTGAAACCGCCTGCTCTTCGGTCAGCTGTTCGTCGCTTGCAGCAAGGAACAGCATAAATACTCCCAGAGTAGAGCCAGTAGCTGCGGCAAATTCATTCCAGCGGAACTGAGGTGTGCGGTGGCGATGCTCCGACCACCATTCGAGCAAAGCCGTTTCTCTCAGTTCTGGTTTGATGTGCTTATATACCTGCAGGTCCGTGTATAGGCCTGCCAGATCCTGTATTTGTCGCTTGGCTGACGCATATCCCGGTAGCTGACGGGTCAGCTCCTGACAAGTCGTCACCAGATTCCGAAGATATCCGCCATCATCCTGCTCCTCACGAAGCGCATAATAGTTGACGGGTACAGCCTCGGGATCTACCGCATCAAGCATGGATTGATGGAGCAGACGGAAATCATCCGGGTCCATCGAGGTGCTGCGGTCGCACAGATTGTCCAAATAATCACTTATCGTTTGATAAGAAACAATTAACGGAATCAGAATATGACGGTTCGGCAGGTCAGCCAAAGCATAAACAGTTCCACCTTCACAATGGAATTGCTTATCTCTTATGCTGGCAAGTGCCTGCGTTCGCAATTCTTCATCAGGAATTGCTTCAGCCTGGGCACGCCATTCATTCAATGCATTACGCGTTTCCGGAATGGTGTATTTGTACACCCCTCTCATCAATGCCAGCGCTCCTCGCGGGTACTGATGACGTTTTCGATTTGATTGGCTCAAATTAAATGTGCCTCCACTTTGATTGAATACGTATTAGAGCTGTTTTTTAACCATTACTATTATAATATGATCCCCTTAATTGTACAAATGATCTACCGCATAAACCGCACAAAATGTCGCATCTCCCGCCAATCGTTTATGTTATACTATGCATATTTCTATCCATCAAAGGAGTCGTTGACATGACGTCAGGTGAACCACTTTCGTGGAGTCGGTTATTTTCTTTTTTTGTGCCACTCGGCATTTCCGCCTCTCTCGTCACCATATCACACGTAATTATCAACAGTACACTTGCCCGAGCAGCCCATCCTGAGACAGTGATAGCCAGCTATGCGATTGCCGGAAGTCTGCTTACCTTAACGGAGCGTCCCTCTACTCTACTTCGCCAGACCTGCTCTGCATTGGTGCGTGACAGACTCTCCTTTCAGGCGTTGACGTTTGTTACCAAAATCTTTCTGGCCTGTGTGCTGCTGATCGGATTTCTCATCGTATATTCTCCCGTCGGCACTGGAGTGTTCAAATATTTATTTGGTGTAAGCCCGGATTTGCTAAGCAAAGTGATCGACGTTTACGAGATCCTAATGTACGTCAGTATTTTTTCGGTCATTCGAAACATTTATCAGGGCATCATCATTACAAACAACCGAACCAAATGGCTGACCATCGGCATGATCTTCAGGCTAGCCGGTATGTATGGTCTATCCCTCTATTTCATCTATACAGATTCCATTAACAGTGGTCGTGTAGGCGCTATCATCTTTGCGGCGGGAATGATGATCGAAGCGCTCGTCAGCTATCTGGAGGGCAGAAGCATCATGCGACAAATGCCAGCCAAGCTGGACGATCACCCTGTGGAAAGTAAGGGGGATGTGTTTCGTTTTTACAAACCGCTGCTGTTATCCAGCTTTGTAGCCCTATTTATAGGTCCTGTAATCAACATTGTGCTTGGCAAAACAACCGGGATTGCTCTTGCCATCTCTTCGTTTGCCGTAGCCAGCAGTCTGATGCAGCTCATGCTGAGCTTTTTCACCTACATTCATCAGATTGTGCTCAACTTCTATCTGATTGATGCCAAACTCGTCAAGAAATTCGCACTGGTTACCGGCTTTATTCCGTTTGCCATGACCGTATCTATCGCATATACTCCTCTCGGTCCTTGGGTGTTTGAGAACGTGATGAGTGTTCAAGGCCAGCTGCTGGAGCAAAGTCTTTGGACCCTTCGTGCCTTTGTCCTGTTTCCGCTAATCTCTCCGTTTCTTGATTTCGGTAACGGTCTCATCCTGCTTCGCGGGCAGACCAAGACGATGTTTCGCTCACAAAGCGCAAACGCTATCTGTACCATCATCGTTCTGCTCATTCTGGTCAGCATCTTTCCGGCGTGGAACGGTATGATTGGAGCAGCAGCCCAGTCCCTCGGACTACTTGCAGAACTTGTTATCGTCTGGATGGTAATCCGGCGCACACAAAAAGAGCCAACCATGACTGTGTCTGCATCTCGCGGGTCTGTATCCTGAATGGCTAACAGAGCTTTTGAAACACACTACAAATGAATTCTTCGGAATACAATTATTGACATGGATTGAAAACTGAACAGGATTCAAGAATGGAGTCTCTCATCATGAAATCAAGCTTCACTGCACGACCAGATCAGAATTGGCTTCGGGCACTTATGTTCACCATCTTTGGTTCTACCGCCCTGGTCGTATCCTACTTCCAGCTTTACTTCAGTCATCTTGGCTTCAGCCCCGCTGAAATCGGTTATCTGTACGGCATCGGTCCGCTCATCTCTGTATTCTCCAACATGTTCTGGAGTATGGCGAGTGACAAGTACAGAACGGTGCGAAAAATTATGATCATCCTTCTGGGTGGTCAGCTGATTACAGGTGTACTGCTGGCAAACGCGTCCACTTTTGCAGAAGTATTTGTTCTTGTGACCTTATTTTACTTTTTCTATTATCCGGTTTATCCGCTCTCGGATACGATGGCTATTACAACGGCACATAAATATGGCCGTAATTTCACGTCTATCCGGGTCTTCGGCTCGATCGGCTATGCGTTCTTTGCGCTCAGCATCGGTTACGTGCTCGGCTCGTTTGGTCCCGAATGGACGATGGGCATTTGCATCGGTCTTGCTGCAATAACATTGCTTATCAGCTTTCAGCTGCAAGATCAGCCTTCCGGTGGCGGAGGAAAAATGCAATTATCCGGGGTGTGGGATATTCTCAAGCGCCGAGAGGTGTTCACCTTTTTCGGATGTGTATTTCTGCTCGCTATGGGGCATCGGATGAATGAAGCGTTTCTGACCATTACCCTGAAGGACCTGGGTGCAAGTGAAGGCCTGATTGGCTGGTCCCTGCTGATCTCTTCTGTAAGTGAAATCCCGATATTTTTACTGCTCAGCAAGTATGGAAACCGATATAAAGAGCTGCCTCTTCTGACCTTGGCTGCCTTGATGTATACCATTCGCCTGCTATTTATGTCCTTATCAGATACACCCACTTCAGTTGTACTCATTCAGACGATGCACAGTGTCACCTTTGGCATCTTCTATGTCACTGCTGTTCGATATATAACACGGCTTGTGCCTGACAATTACCGGGCAACCGGGATGGCTCTGTTCACTATTGTCTGGTCCAGCGCTTCCGGGCTGCTGAGCGGGACTTTAGGCGGGCTGCTGCTGGAGCATACCGGACGTCAGACGTTTTATCTTACAGCGATGGCCTTTGCCTTGGCTGGCCTCGTCGGGTTTGGCGTCAAGCTGCTCAGCAGCCTTGCCAGTCGTTCATCCTGAGTTACATCCCGACTACCGACGATATGAACCAAAAAAAGCACAGTCTCCGTAAGGGGACTGTGCTTGTGTTCGTTGTATTCAGCTATAATCAATCATTTATAAGAAGTCCGTACAGAACGGAAAAATCTTACAATTTAATTACGTTAGCTGCTTGAGGACCACGGTTTCCATCAGTGATTTCGAATTCTACCGCTTGACCTTCTTCCAATGTTTTGAAGCCGTCGCCTTGGATTGCGGAGAAATGTACGAATACGTCCTCGCCGCCTTCAACTGAAATAAAGCCATAGCCTTTTTCTGCGTTAAACCATTTAACTGTACCTTTCAAATGAACAACCTCCTAAAAATATCGCCATCTATGGCGAATACCCTTATTATACTGTATGGGCTTCCAATTTGCAATTTATCTTTTCCATAAATATAGAAAAATTTGCTTTGCAACGTAGGGTACGGTATCATTTTACCAAAACCGTTAGTTTGGAGACTACCTATGATAAAAAAACACGAAATATACAAAACAGACAAGTGGAATATGATGACTGTAGAGGTACAAGGCAAATATCTCGTCCTGCGGGAAATTTCTGAAGAGTGGGGCGAGGAATGTCACACCTTCCTCAGCCGCCCTGCTTTGATGCATTGGGCTGAGCGCCGCTTTCCGAAGGAGGATTTCGAGAATCGCGAAGAGGAATGGCGTGCATTGATGGCAGCCTTCAAGGGAGTATAAAGCGATGCAGCTGGATTCAGGCAATGTCGTTATTTTTATCATTCTCGCCTTCTCACTCGGAATTGTTTTAATTCTGGGACGCAACTCCATCCCTGACCGACTGAGAAAAGGAATGGCTCTGATCGCTACCCTTATGATCTGTTTCGCCTTTTTCTTAATCGTTTATTACCTCGTTAACATGGGGGCCTAACGCTTACATCCGTACTTGCTTGCGTATTCACAAGTATCCAGGCTCTCAAATATTTCAGCTATGCCCAGGCCATACTATATGAAGTGATTTGTATAGCAAGGAGGAAGGCTGTTGAAATATCGGAAAACCTTATTTATTTTACTGGCTCTTAGCCTGTTCCCTTCGTCTCCTGCCGCTCAAGCACAGGAGACGAAGACGGCTATGCCCATTTTTTCAGCACACAATCAAAGGAGGATTCCCATGAGTAAACTATTGAAACGTTCCGAAGTGCCAGCCGAGCATACATGGAAACTGGAAGATTTATTTGCCGATCAGAAGGCTTGGGATCAGGAATATGAAGAAGTATCTTCTATGCTGAAGAAAGCCTCCGAATTCCAAGGTAAACTTAATCAGCCCGATACACTCAAAGCTTGCTTCGAATTCGAAGACAAAATCGGACTCAAGCTTGAACGACTTTTCGTATACGCTCGTATGCATCAGGATGAAGACACAGCTAACCCTACATATCAAAGCCTGTCCCAAAAAGCGCAAAAGCTGGGTGTAAACGTAGGTGAAGCACTTTCCTTCGTGACACCTGAGATTCTATCTTTACCAGACGCAGAGCTGGACGCTTTCATCAACAATGAGCAACTTGCCGCCTATACCTTCACGCTGGAGGAGATGAAACGCGAGAAAGCCCATGTATTAAGTCAGGCTGAAGAAGCTCTGCTCGCACAGGTGGGCAATCTTTCCCAAGCTCCTCAGACAATTTTTGGCATGCTAAACAACGCCGATCTCAAGTTTCCACGAATCAAGGATGAGAAGGGTAATGAGGTCGAGCTGACGCATGGCAGCTACATTCAATTTCTCGAAAATCCTAATCGTGAAGTTCGTGAGCGCGCCTTCAAAGCAGTATACGAAACGTACGCCAAACAAAAAAACACGATTGCAGCTGCGCTAAATGCCAATGTGACCAAAAACATGTTTTATGCCAACGTGCGGAAATATCCTTCTGTAATGGAAATGAATCTGTATGGTGACAACATTCCGACCGATGTTTATACCAATCTGGTGGATACGATTCACGAGAGTCTTCCTTTGCTGCATCGCTATATGGATCTTCGGAAAAAATTGCTTGGCGTAGATCAACTGCACATGTATGATCTGTTCGCTCCGCTCGTGGATGAATACAAAATGGATATCACGTATGAAGAAGCCAAGCAGACGGTAAAAGCAGGTCTGGCTCCACTCGGCAAGGATTATGCAGAAGCACTTAAGTCCGGTTATGATAACCGCTGGATCGACGTATATGAAAATGAAAACAAACGCTCAGGCGCTTACGCATGGGGTGCTTACGGCACTCACCCGTATGTTCTGCTTAACCATAAGGACAATCTGAACAGCATGTTCACACTTGCTCATGAGATGGGTCACGCGCTGCATTCACACTATTCGGATACAACCCTTTCGTATCGTGATGCGCAGTATACCATTTTCCTGGCAGAGGTTGCTTCGACCACAAATGAGGCCTTGCTTATGGATTATATGCTGAATAAATCAACGGATCCGAAGGAAAAACTATACCTGCTCACGTATTATGCAGATCAGTTCCGCACCACCGTATTCCGCCAAACGATGTTTGCCGAATTCGAGAAAATTATTCATGAGCGTGCAGAGCAGGGCGAAGCTCTCACACCACAGCTGCTATCGGAAATTTATTATGACCTGAATGTGCAATATCATGGCAAAAACATGGTCGTTGACAAAGATATCGAGATGGAATGGGCGCGTATTCCTCACTTCTATAACAGCTTCTACGTATATAAATACGCTACAGGCTTCTCGGCAGCGACCAGCTTCTCCAAGCAAATTCTGGAGGAAGGTCAGCCTGCTGTAGACCGCTATCTCGGCTTCCTGAAAAGTGGCGGGAGCGACTACTCGATCAATATTTTGAAAAAAGCCGGTGTAGATATGTCTACACCACAGCCAATTCGTGAAGCAATGAGCGTATTCAAGGACCTGATTGAGCAGATGGAGCAATTAACCAAATAAGGATACACTGACCTGTAATCTGTATCCCTTGCCCCAACGGGCAAGGGATTTTATAATCAAGCAAGATGCAGTTTGCTTCAAAAAGGGTAATGCATCTCTAGTTCGCAAATGTTCAACAAGGAGGCAACATCCATGAAAATGCAATGGGCGCTTATTGCAGGTCTCGTTTTTGCACTGCTTACAGGGGTTTTCGCCGTCATCAATGTCGATTCCGTACAGGTTAACCTGCTGTTTAATACCGTTCGAGTTCCATTGATTCTATTAATTCTGGGCTGTACGCTAATTGGTGGAATTATTGTCGGCTCTTATGGAATCTTCCGTCAATACCGATTGCAGCGTGAAAATAAACGCTTGAAATTGCGTATTAGTGAACTGGAGGCTTCTACAGCCAGCACAGCTGTACCTGTGTCATACGACAGCCTGAACTCTATCGGTTCAAGCGAACCTGAACATGATGAACAGTTGCACAATGATTCCATTCAAAGTCAGCATAAAGGAAATTCTACAGGAACATTGTAAAATCAGAAACAGCCTGCTGGCGAGCCGGGAATGGACATGCCTCCCCTTTCCAGTCAGGCTGTATTCTTTTACTCAAACCATGCCAGCAGGCGGCATAATTTAAGGAGGAAGATCCCATGAGCTTTACCATTAATGAATCTTACGTTCTGTCTTTTCTCAAAAAATTACTTGATACACCAAGCCCAAGCGGATACACCCGGCACATTATAGAGATGATCTGCGAGGAAGCAGAGTCCCTGAATATCTCCTGGGATCTGAACAACAAAGGTGGTGCCGTGCTCACTTGGCCAGGTCAGGATTCTTCCAAAACCATCGCCCTTAGTGCACATGTAGACACACTAGGTGCAATGGTACGTTCCATTACACCTTATGGAACGTTGAAGCTGACCTCTGTAGGCGGTTTTACGATGCACAGCATTGAGAACGAATACTGCTCCATTCATACAAGAGATGGCAAGGTATATACGGGAACCATTCTATCTCTGCATCCTTCCGTGCATGTCTACCCGGATGCCCGAACATTCGAACGTTCAGAGAACCACATGGAGGTTCGCATTGATGAACTGGTTTCCTCCAAAGAGGATGTATTGAATCTCGGAATCGGCGTTGGTGACTTTATCTCGTTTGATGCTCGTGCTGTCATTACACCAAGCGGTTATATCAAATCACGTCATCTGGATGATAAAGCCAGCGTCGCTGCCCTGTTCGGCATTCTTGAATCTGCGCATCGGGAAGGCTGGAAGCCCGTACATAACGTTACACTGCTCATCTCAAACTATGAAGAGGTTGGACACGGAGCAGCTTACATTCCGGCCAATATCAGTGAAATGATTGCCGTAGACATGGGAGCTATGGGAGATGATCTCAGCTGTAAAGAAACCGATGTATCCATATGTGCCAAAGACTCCTCTGGCCCTTACGACTACGATATGACAAGTCGTCTGATTGAGCTGGCGAAGCAAGCAGGTATGGATTATGTCGTCGACATTTACCCTCAATATGGCTCAGACGGAAGCGCAGCTCTGCGCGGCGGTAACAACATTCGTGCGGCATTAATCGGCCCTGGCGTGCATGCTTCTCACTCCATGGAGCGTACTCACACCAAAGCGGTAATCAATACAGCACGTCTGCTTGCCGCATATATCACCACACAGGAATAAATCACTAAGTCTAATTCGTATGTCTATTGGATATGCATTTATCTTCCTTCATCACAGGACAAAAGGACACATCCTCCTCAGCACATTCATTGTGCGAGAAAATGTGTCCTTTGTTATGTTCTTACGCAGCGACGCCTCTTAATCGCGTCATTCAAGCCAGTTCTACATTATTCCGATCCGTTTGATTAAAGCAAAAAATGCCTTTCTTCAAAGCAGCTTTCAGCCACCTTGAAGAAAGGCAATGATATGTTTTTCATACCTAATACCGATCAGGATTTATTCTGTTCAATCTGCTCAGCGATCTCATTCAGTACAGTCCAGCGCTCCATTAATTCATCCAGATGACGTTCAGCCTCGGTTTGCTCGGTCATTAACTCCTGCAAACGGGCAGAATCACTGAAGGCATTCTCCATCTCTTTGTTGATTCGCACCAGATTCGCTTCAGCCTTCTCAATGTTCTCATCAATCTGATCAAATTCACGCTGCTCCTTAAAACTGAATTTCAGCTTCGGCTTCGCAGGGGCAGCGGAGGCAGCAGGAACAGCCTCGGAGGCTTTTTCATTTGCCTGTTTTTTGGCAGCAGGAACAGCACCACTCTGCTGATTAACAGGCGCATTTTTAAGCATCCATTCTGCATATTCGCTATAATCACCTACGTGCACACGGATGGCTCCATCACCCTCAAACGCCAGCACTTTATCGACCGTACGATCCAGGAAATACCGATCATGCGATACTACAAACACAACGCCTGGGAAATCATCCAGATAGTCTTCCAGTACCGCAAGCGTCTGAATATCCAGATCATTCGTCGGCTCATCCAGCAGCAATACATTGGGAGCCGCCATCAGAATTCGCAGCAGGTAGAGCCGCCGTTTCTCTCCACCGGACAAACGAGCTATGGGCGTCCATTGTGAGGCTGGACTGAATAAAAAGCGCTCCAGCATCTGGGCTGCTGTAATGAGTGAACCGTCAGCTGTTTTAATATTTTCGGCCACTTCCTTGATATATTCAATAACACGCATTGTCTCGTCCATTTCCTGATGCTCCTGGGTGAAGTAACCCAAGTTGACAGTTGGCCCAAGTACAACTTCTCCGGCATCCGGCTGTAATCTGCCCGAGATCATCTGTAGCAAGGTGGATTTACCACTGCCATTCGGACCAACAATGCCTACACGATCACCCGGCACGGCGATGTAGCTCAGATCTTCAATCAGCTTGCGGTCATCCGCAGACTTGGAGAGATGCTCGATCTCCAGTATTTTTTTACCCAGACGTGTGGAGCCAACAGACACCTCCAGGGAACCAGAACGCTGAATCCCCTGCTGATCTTTAAGCTGTTCAAACCGATCAATTCGCGCCTTCTGTTTCGTCGTGCGCGCCTTGGCTCCCCGGCGAATCCAGGCAAGCTCGGTTCGCAGCAGATTTTGACGTTTCTGCTCCGAAGCCACTTCCCGCTCCTCCCGTTCAGCCTTCAGCTCCAGAAAACGTGTATAGTTTGCCTCATATCGGAACAAGCGTCCATGGTCAAGCTCCAGCATGACATTAGCTACACGGTCGAGGAAGTAGCGATCATGCGTAATCATAAGCAATGCGCCACGCCGCTTCTGCAAATATTGCTCCAGCCACACAACTGAATCGTTATCAATATGGTTCGTCGGCTCATCCAGAATGAGCAGTTCGCAAGGATGAATTAACGCTGCCGCCAAGGCAACCCTTTTGCGCTGTCCACCTGACAGGGTACCCATAAGCGCATCAAATTGCTGTATACCCAGTTTGGACAAAATACTTTTTGCTTCACTCTCCATCTGCCAGAGCTGAAGTTGCTCCATCTGTTGATTCAGATGCATCAAGCGCTCGTTCAGTGCGTTATCCGACGGATTCAATTCCAGCAGCTCCATCGTTTCTGTATACTCACGTACCGTTCTCATCTCAGCGCCATCGCCTTCAAACACCTGCTGTAATACTGTATTATTCGGATTAAACTCCGGGTTCTGTGCCAGGAATTGCACACGTACATCATTTCCTATAGCAATCTGACCCTCATCTGCCGGCTCTAAACCGGCAATAACTCGCAAAAACGTAGATTTCCCCGTGCCATTCACACCCACTACGCCGATTTTATCCTGATCCTCCATCCCAAATGAAGCATCATTGAACAAAATTTTCTCGCCATAACTTTTTGCAATTTGTTCTACCGTCATTATGTTCATTGCTCGTTACCCACACTTCTCTGTAATTTGAGATGCTCTACCCTCTAATAAACGTATTACGCACGCTCCCGTAATTTCCTATACCTGCAAAAAGGAACGACAGCCGTCCAAAAACAATGCCGCCGCAAATGATATTCGCTTGTTCAGATCCGTCTCATTAAATTCAGGATTCAGCATAATATCCATCTTCAGTCGATCCAGAATACCGATATACGCTTCTGCCAGCAGGACTGGCTCGGGTACTCCGGCACTCTCAAGAACACTGCGTACGATGCTCATGTATTCATTCATAAAGGCTTTCATAAACTTCATCAAGTCCGGATCATTATTCGGTGCCATAAAAAATAACTTGGTATGATTGCGACGCTCATAATAATACGTCAGATGTGTTTTCGCAATGGCAGCAAGCTTGTCACCCGTATTTTCATTTGCCTGCAAAGCGTATTCCAGTCGGCTGATAAAGCTGTTACAATCTCGCATGGACACAGCAACAAACAACTGCTCCTTGCTTTTGAAATACAAATAAATCGTGCCCTTGGCAATGCCCGCCTCATCTGCAATATCGGACATTTTGGTCTCATAGAACCCTTTCGATCCAAAAATGCCATAGGCTGCATCCAGAATAGCCTCCGATTTATCTCCTTGTATCGTACTCAACCTGCATTCCCTCCCTATAACGCCAACATACTGCCTATTCCTATGGCTATACCTCCACCAATCAAAGAACTGAGCACATTGACCAGATCATTGCTCATCCATGACAAGCCCCTAGCCCTTACCGTCTTATGACCGCAGTGTTCATGAACCTCTACCTCACGTCCACACACCGTACAGCGATACATCTTCTGTACCGTTGCACCCAGATAGGAATCCGCGAACGCTCCCGCTAAACCACCTATCAATCCCGTCAACATCCAGCCCAGCCAGTTCATCTGCTCGATCCCGCTAATCCATGCAAAAACAAACGCACCGAGACCAATTAAAGCGCCACCCAGAGCGGCAGCAGCACTTCCCAGTAAAGACACTCCCCCGGAAGCTCCAGGCGTGAGCACCTTCCAGGTCATTACGGAACGAGGCGGCTTGCGACTCAGACTTCCGACCTCTGTTGCCCAGGTATCTGAGGTGACGGTTGCCATTACTCCGATAAAAGCATACATCCAGGCCGGGTGTGGAACCCACCAGTTGGCAAGACATAACAGCATGCCCATGCCGCCATTCGCCATCACTTGCCCGGCATCCCGATTACCTGTCTTGGCATAAGACTTCTCCATCTCCTGCTTCCGTTCTTTACGAAACCGGGACAGCAGTGTTGATGTGATGAAAAATAACAAGAGCGTACCGAACCAGAACAGATTGCCTGCCCCGTAATATATCGTACCCATCATAATGGCTGCCAAGCATCCTGACAGAGTTAGCGATTTTTTTGCATAAGCGGCTCCCGCTACCAATGAAGCACACACAGCACCAATCATCCAATCCATAAGCTCTCCTGCATGTGATATTTATGCCGTTCACATGACCTTTATTTTATTTTGAAAGTTAATTATACCACGGTTTGCAGCCAATGCCGAAACGGAACATAGAGCCTGACAAAACCTTATTTACTTTTAAGTTTCCCTTCAGGTTCATCGGTTACAATAAGCTCAGATCAAACCACTGGATAGCTGCGACCTAGGTTCGTACATAACGATAGAAATGAGGGCATAACGATGAATGCGAGAAGAGTTTTTATCCTGGGCACGATGATTGTAACGATGTCTTTTGCCGGAACAGCATGGGGGAAATCAGCTATTACTCCTATACCTATGCCTAAATGGTCCATTGTTGATCTGGAGAACAGCAGTGAGAATGAGGATGATGAATTTCTCAGCGCATTAAATCAGTCATCCGAAGAAGAAGTCGCTGACAAGCTGTATCGAGGCCACTCCCTGCGAAGCATCGCCCAAAGCAACGGAGGGGATTACGACAAGGTTATTGCCCTTCAGATCCGACAGCTCCAAGCACAGCTGGATGAGCGCCTTGCAAGCGGAAGCATCAGCTCCGAGCAGCACTCGCTTCAGTCGATGGAAATTACACAACTGATTACGGATAGTGCAAACAAAGCGTATATTTCGTCGGACTTCAAACTTTGACGTTGGCATGGCTATTATTTGATAACTTCAAGGCAGCGAAATGCAAAAAAGGAGCGCATCGCGCCCCTCGGTTAACATAAATCTAATTGGATTCATGTTGCAGCCCACTACACATCCTTACGGATCATGTCAAGTTTATGATTTACTCAGCTGCCTTGATTGTACATGCTCCAAGCACTGTGCCATCCCACGCCAGTTCAAGCACATCCCCTGCGTTAGCAGCACCTACACCTTCAGGCGTGCCTGTGAAAATAACATCTCCCGGCCCCAGGCCGTAATGATGACCTACATAATCTACGATATCCTGCAAGCTGAAGATCATGTTGCTTATGTTACCACGCTGAACCTGAACACCATTCTTCATCAGCGCAAAATCTTTCTCAACCATCGCCGCAGCTCCCGGAAAGGTCTGAAACGCTGTGATGGGTGCCGAGTTTCTGAACCCTTTGGCAGCTGTCCATGGATGCCCCTTTTTCTTGATCACGGTCTGCACATCACGCAGTGTAAAATCAATTCCGAAAGCATAGGCATCCACCAGTTCATCCACTCGCACTCCCGGCTCATAATCCCGGCCAATTCGAATGACCAACTCCGCCTCATAATGAACCTCACCCTTGGAAGCTGGCAACTCCAGCGCTTCTCCATTCAGAGCCACAACTGCATGGGATGGTTTCATAAAAATCATCGGTTCATCCGGAACAGCATTGCCCAGCTCCTCGGCATGAAGTTTATAATTGCGTCCTACACAATATACATTACAGATATTTGTTAACATGAGTTGTAACCACCTTTGCTGGATTCAATGCTTCGATTATACACCCTGGTTTATCGGCCTTTAAGGTCTAAAGAAGCGGCTGCTCGTTTCCTGAAAGGCCACTTCCCAAACATCCGGCCGATTGGTACAGATCATCACATCAGGATCAATGGCAGCAAGCTTTTTCATCGAGGCCTTGTCATCCACCGTCCATGCCATCACTTGAATGCCGGCACTATGCATTTGCTTCATTAACGCCTGGTCTACATTGGTGTAACCGATGGAAAGGAAAGTACAATGCATCTGCTGCAAAACTGCAAGCAAGTCCCCTGGTTTGGCATCAATAATCAGACCGGTTTGCAGCTCCGGCGCAAGCCTCTTCACTTCCACCAGAGCAGCCGGTTCAAAGGAAGTAATGACCACGTCATGCTGCATATGCCTTTTTCTAATTTCATGAATGACCGCTGCGGGCAAACCCGGATACATCTGCCCTTGAGTTTTCAATTCGATGTTTAATCGAACTTTGCCACAGCAGCGATCCAAAACCTCACTGAGGGAAGGAATACGCTCACCAGTGTAATTGTTGTCTTTCCATGATCCTGCATCCAGCAGCTTCAGGGCAGCCCAATCCGTGTCCTTGACGCTTCCCTTGCCGTTGGTTGTACGTTCTAGTGTGAAGTCATGGATGACTACTGGCACACCATCTCGGGATAACTGTACATCCAGCTCCATCCATTGAACTTCCGGTCTTTCCATTGCCATATTAAATGCTGCCATCGTGTTCTCTGGTGCAATGGATGAGAATCCACGATGGGCTACACACAGATTATTCATAGTTTATCTCTCCTCAGCAACAGGCTGATTTAGTTAGGCGTAGCAACTCCATTAGTGTTAATGCGAATACCTGGTGACATTTTTGCCATCTGCTCCAGCAGGAGACGGTTTGCTTCATCAAGCATCGGCACAGCTTGCCCCAAAGCCGCCTCATACGGGATCACTTTCATGCTGCAATTCGCGTCCCGACTGCAGCTTGCTTGAAACACAGCTGTCTTCCAGGTCTCTTCCGTAGTAGATCTTGTGAAAATGAAATTCCCCGTACTATATGCAATCCATTTACCTTTGTAGTTTTCAAGACCTTGTAACACATGAGGATGACCACCTATAATCAGATCGGCTCCAGCATCCACAAACTCATGTGCCAGCCGTGTTTGATCTGCATTCGGGGTACTGACACGTTCTTCTCCCCAATGGGCCACTACGATGACCAGATCTGCCTTCTTCCGGGCCGTTCGAATCGCTTCAACCGCTCTTGTGGAATCATACGCTTCCGCCACCCCCGCCCGGTTCCCGTCAGCCTTCCAGCTTGCAACAGGGACAACCCGGCTGAAGCCAAGCAAGGCGATCTTCATGCCTTTACGATCGAAATAAGCGGGCTCGTAAGCCTCCGTGCCATTCATACCGGCACCGGTATGAGCAATGCCATATTGCTCAAGATATGTCAGCGTATCCACCAGACCCTCCACACCCTGATCCAGAATGTGATTGTTTGCGAGATTAACCGCATCAAATCCGGCTGCTGCCATAGCTTGCAAGGCTTTTGGTGACGATTTGTATACAAACGTTTTGTCTGCTGCGCTCGTTCCTCCATGAGTAACCGGCGTCTCCAGATTACCAATAGTTAGATCGTCATCCTTAAACATGGTGCCTAGCTTGGCGAAAGGATAATTGTAACCGTTCTTCTCCAGCAACTCCGCCACTTTACCGGAGAACTGAATGTCCCCTACAAAATGAATGGTAACATCCTTTGCCGGATCAGGAGCCTTGGTATTTCCGCTGTTTTCAGCCTTGCCTGAATTGCCTTGGCCCGAATCAGAAGGCTTCGCGCCTGCGTCTGTTTTGCCGCTGCTATTCTCTGACGGATCACTTGCACCGGATGCTGCCAACTCATCTGTATTTCCAGTTTCTTCATCCGCCTTCCCATCTACAGGAGCAGCCTCCTCACCCGGTGTTTCAGCCGGAGCATCCTCAGGCTCACTGACTGCTCCGCCCCCCTGATTGTCTGTTGCCGAGGAGGACCCCTGTTCCTGCTGCTGTGCTACCTCTTGAGGAACCGACTTCCCTGACTGCTGTTCACTTGTGTTGAGGATGTAATACACACCGATCAGACCAATCGCCGCAACAAGCATAAGATTGATAACTCTGATCTTGACATTACGCGTACGTCTTGCTTTTTTCTTTTCTGAGCTTCGCTGCGATCTTGGGGGATACATAAGCCACTCCTCTTCTTTACAAACAAATCCATTTGCATACCATTATATCAAGCATATTCTGGATGTGCATCTTTCCTTTTAAATGTTCCTTCATATCAATAAATCCGATTTCAATCTAAGGGTCAATCATAACAAAGAAGCCGCCTCTGCTGTAGATTCTGCTACATTAGAGACGGCATATTGCATACACGTATTAACGATCTATGCCTTTAATTCGCATTAAGCTGCGTCGCTGCCTGTATAGACATATCTTTTGCTTGTCGGATACAATCTGGCAGACCTACACCTTCATAACCAGCCCCCGCAATATAAACACCCGGAATGTTATGTCCAAGCTCTTTACGAAGGTCCGCAAGATGCTGGAGATGACCGACAGGATACTGCGGCATGGATTTGCGTAATCTGGTAATCTCGGAGAAAATCGGACTTGCTTCAATGCCCATCGTTTCCCTTAGATCTTTCATAACAAGTTCCGTGAGTGCTTCATCGGGAAGCTCAACATTCTGTTCATCCCCCGAACGGCCAACATAACAGCGAAGCAGCACTTTATCATCCGGGCTGGTGTGAAGCCATTTGGTTGACGTCCATGTGCAGGCCGTAATGTTACGCCCCTCCTTGCGTGGCACAAGAAATCCCGAACCGTCAAAAACATGCTGAACCTCTTTTTTCTCAAAAGCCAGAACAACATTTGCTACCGAAACATAATTAATGGCATCCAGCGCCGATGTATCCACATGCGGCTTCAGCAATGGCGAGGCTACATACGTAGGAACGGTAACGACAACATCGTCCGCATCCAGCCACTCGCCATTGTCCAGCTCAACGCGATATCTTGCATCTTGCTGTTCTGATTTCTTCAAAGATCGCGCAGCGGTATTCAAGCGCTGTTCAACATCATGCAGTTCATGCACAAGAGCATGCACCAGACTTTGCAGCCCCTGGCGGAAGTTCAGAAAAGCACTGCGCTTTGTTCCAGTGTGTGTCTCGGTTGGCTTGCGCCCCGTCATCATACCCCGAATCAAGCTGCCATAATCCCGCTCTACCTCTCCAAACTGCGGGAAGGTAGCTTGCAGACTAAGCTTGCGCATATCCCCTGCGTAAATACCAGCCAGAAGCGGCTCGGTCAGGTTCTCCAGCACCTCTGCTCCTAGTCTGCGCTCAATCATATAACCGAGTGATTCATCCTCTGTTGTGCGCTTGGGCGGAATGATAAAGTCCATCAACGCCCGCAGCTTGCCCGCCGGAGAAACAAGTCCACTTCTCAGAAAAGGCCTAAGCTCTGTCGGAATGCCGAGCACAAGCCCTGCCGGCATCGGATGAAGCTTGCCACGTTGCATGATGTATGTTTTTTTCGACTCCGGGTTCTGACTGACCAGCTCATGATCAATCTCCAGCTCCTTCGCCAGATCAATCATGGCTGTTTTACGAGCCAGGAAAGAGTCGGGGCCCTTCTCAATGACGAATCCGTCCCGGTGCAGCGTCTCAATCATCCCGCCCATAGATGAGCTTTTTTCGAGCAGGGTAATTGCTGGTTCCACGCCCGCTGCACGATAAAACTTGCGAATATAAAATGCCGCGCTGAGACCCGTAAGGCCTCCGCCGATAATAACGACACGCCGTTTCTTTTCTTCCATTAGTTATCAGACCCTTGCTGCCACTGGCTTATGATAGAGTCGCTTAATGTTTCCATGTATAAAGGATCACTATTAAGTGAGTCGATGCGCATCAGACGCATATCCATTTCCTTCGCAATCGCTTTGGCTTCAATGTCGAGATCATACAGCACTTCCAAGTGATCCGACACAAAGCCAATCGGTGCCACAAGCACATCCTCCACCTGTTCACGCGAAAGCTCCTGCATCGTGTCCAGAATGTCTGGACCAAGCCATGGCTCAGCGGTACGTCCTGCACTTTGCCATGTAAACTGCCAGTTGGAAATGTCCACTCGGGAAGCGATCGCTTCAGAGGTTTCCAGAAGTTGATTCGGGTATGGATCGCCCATATCTACAATACGTGCCGGCAGACTGTGTGCGCTGAACAGCACCTTCACGTCCCCACGCTTGGCTCCCGCTTCCTCAAAAGCATCCAGCTTCGCGCTTACTCGTGCAGCAAGTGCCTGAATGAGCTTTGGATGCAAATGATAGCTTTCGATAAAGGACATGTGAATGCCATGCTCCTCGGCTTTTTCCCGTGCACGCTTGATATAGCTGCCCACACTCATCGTCGAGAAATGCGGGGCCAGCACGATGCCAATTGCGGTCTTGATACCGTCCTTTGCCATCTGCTCCACGCCATCCTCAATAAACGGATATGCATGCTTCAATCCTTGATAACAACGAAACTCAGTACCATTCCGGCGATCATCTTTCTCTAATGTCTCCTGCAATGTTCTTACTTGATTATCCGTGTTCTCACGCAGCGGGAAGACACCGCCAACAATCGCTTCATACCGATCGGTCAATTCCTTCAATTGTTCCGGTTCAGGCGGCCGCCCTCTGCGGATATGCGTGTAATAGGCTTCAATGCTTTCCATATTTTCAGGTGTGCCATATGACATCACCAATACACCTACAGTATTAGTCATTGCTTACCGTCACTCCCATCTTTAATGCTTCTGCTGAATATTCGTGAATATAAGCGGTTAGTTCTTTTAATTTATCTAGAGAAGCTTCAGGGAACAAACCATGTCCAAGATTAAAAATGTACCCCGGCTCCTTGATTCCTTCATCAATGATAACTCTGGCTTGTTCTTTAATTACTTCCATTGGTGCAGTAAGAATATACGGATCAAGATTGCCCTGCACTGCAAATTTGCCCCCGAGTCGTCTGCGACCTTCCGAAACAGAGACTCTCCAATCCAGCCCGATCACATTAGCCTGCAGTTCCTGCAGGGTTGGCAGCAATTCGCCAGAGGCTACGCCAGGGAAATAAATTTTCGGTACATTCAAATCGGATAATTCGGTAAAAATACGGGTAATCGTTGGCAGTACATACGTTTTGAAATCCTTGGGCGAGAGAGCACCTACCCAGCTGTCAAACAACTGAAATGCCTTACCGCCATTCGCGATATGGGCACGGATATATGTAATGACCATATCACCAAGCTTCTGCATCAGCTTGTGCCAAACTTCCGGCTCGCTGTACATCATGGTTTTGGTTCGGATATACCCTTTGGAAGGCTGACCTTCAATCAGATAACTTGCAATTGTAAAAGGAGCCCCCGCAAACGTAATCAACGGAACATCGAGCTGCTTGTCCAGAATACGAATCGTTTCCAGAATGTGTGACAGATCACCTTCCACATCAATGGGACGCAGGCGATCTACGTCTGCCGCAGAACGAATGGGATTATCAATAACTGGTCCAATATTTTTGACGATGTCAAAATCGATGCCAAGCGAAGCAACCGGATTCATAATATCGGAATACAAAATAGCCGCATCCACGCCTAATTTCCGTACGGGCATGAGTGTAACTTCAGCCGCCAGCTCAGGCTGCTGGCATATTTCTAGCAAGGAGTACTTTTCTTTGATTTTGCGATATTCGGGATCGTAGCGCCCAGCCTGACGCATGTACCAAACCGGCAGACGATCTACCTGCTGTTTGAAACTTGCCCGAATCAAACGATCATTATAGCTCATATTAAGAAGCCTCCAATAGTTTTTGGACTCATAACTACCATTATGCCCTTTTTAAAGAGCCGTAACAACCATTTGGGGATGTGTTCCAAGTGACAATACTATGACATTCGTTACACCCTCTTTTATATCATCGGTTTAGCCTGTCATCTATGTATTTGTAAACACCACCTTCAAGGATCATCGAGATTCCGTATTTGAAGTAATCATAGACACCTCTTCAATATGACAATTGTGATATAATGAATGAATGGCTTTTTTTGAGAAACACAGATAAACTTCGCACCGAGAGTTGCAAAACATTTTGAAAGGAAGTGAAAGCACTTTGAAAACATGGAAAGTTAACCTCATTGTGCTTTGGTTCGGACAGTTTCTGGTCAATGCAGGTATGACCATGATTACCCCGTTTCTTTCGCTATTTCTCGCCAGAGATCTGGGCGTTGTAGGAGAGCATGAAATTGGCATCTGGGCCGGATTTATTTTCGCAGCCAATTTCTTCACCTCTTTTATATTTCAACCACTCTGGGGCAAGCTGTCCGATAAATACGGACGTAAAATCATGTTGCTTCGGTCCGGATTCGGAATGGCTATCGTTATCGCACTGATGGGCTTCGTGCAGAATCCGTGGCAACTCCTGTTATTACGTTTGTTAAATGGCACCATCTCCGGTTTCAATCCGGCGGCCGTTGCTCTGATCTCGGGCACGACGCCGAAGGATCGCATGGGCTTTGCCATGGGCATCAGTCAGTCCGGGCAGGTGGCAGGTACTATTCTGGGACCTCTGATCGGCGGCTTGCTGGCTGATGCAGTGGGATTTCGTCCTATTTTTTATATTACGGGCGGGCTTATCTTTGTGGCTTCCATGCTAGCGATGTTTCTGGTACGTGAGAAATTTGACCGTCAACAAGCGGCCAAGCTACCGGATCAATCGGTTTTATCCGGTCTGAAGGAGCTTAGTAAAGCACCTCAGCTGCCAGCATTGTTCGCCGTGACATTCCTGCTGCAATTTGCAATGATCAGCCCAATGTCACTCTTGCCTTTGTATGTGCAAAAGCTGCACGGAACCGCAGTGGACGTAGCCTTCTGGGCAGGAATGGTCGGTGCAGTCACAGGGCTGTCCAATATGGCCATGTCGCCTGTACTCGGAAAGCTCAGTGACCGCATTGGCTCACATAAGGTGCTGACCTTTTCCCTTATCGGCACTGGTCTGATGTTAATCCCGCAGGCCTTTGTTCAAAGCGTATGGCAGCTTATACTTGTTCGTTTCGTCATGGGTGTATTTATGGGCGGCTTGCTTCCGAGTGTAAATGCCTTGATTCGGGGATACACACCTGACAGCATGATCAGCCGAGCCTTTAGCTTTAATACCAGTACTCTGGCACTGGGCAACATGCTGGGCGCGATCATCGGCGGATTTCTAGCCGGATTTATTGGTATCGAGGGACTGTTTATCGTTTCTGGCGCTCTGTTGTTGCTTAATATGGTTTGGGTTCGACTCAAGCTGTACAAAAAACCAGTGCGGATAAGCGAATCGTAACCGAAAAATATATAAAAAGCCGCTTCAGCCTTAAATGGGCGTGAAAGCGGCTTTCTTTTTTATATGCGACGTGCGTTAAATTGAACAGGATATTCTTTTACACCAAAGACAAAAGCGCTTTGAATCGGCTCCAGCTCTGTTTCAGAAACCAGTTGTATATGCTCTATGCGCTGGAGAAGTGTATGAAGTACAACTCTTGCTTCCAGACGAGCCAGCGGTGCGCCGAGACAGAAATGAATTCCGAATCCAAAGCCCATATGTCTGTTCGGCTTGCGATCTGTCACAAATTTATCCGCATGTTCAAACTGCGCAGCATCACGATTGGCTGCTCCCACCCAGGAGATAACCTGATCTCCCGCCTGAATCGTTTGCCCGTTTAATTCCACCGTCTCTCTGGCTACACGTCCAATCGCTACAATTGGCGGATAATATCGCAGCGTCTCCTCCACGGCACTCGCAACTCTGTCCGGGTGTTCACGCAATTCGAGCTGAAGTTCGGGCTGCTCAGAGAGGATACGTACTGCGTTGGCAATCAGATTGGTGGTCGTTTCGTTGCCTGCGGCCAGCAGAAGAATACAGAAGTTTATAACTTCCTCTGTAGTAAGCTGCTGGCCTTCAATTTCCGCGGCCAGCAGCAAGGAAATGAGATCCTCCTGCGGCTCCGCCCGGCGCTGCTCCAGAATTGCTGCGAAATAGGTATATAACTCCTGCATATTCCGCTGCTTCTCTTGGACCAGCTCCTGAAAAGCCTCTTCACTGTCATCCCGCGCACCTTTCACCAGCACATCCGACCAATGCTTGAACTCCCGGCGATCCGTAGCCGGAACACCGATCAGCTCAGCAATGACGATAACGGGCAGCGGCGTTGCGAGGTCATCAATCAGATTTATTTTTCCATTCGATAGATGCGGTGCCAGCAATTCATCCGTAATCTGCTGGATTCGCGGTGCCAGCGCTTCGATAGCCTTGGGAGTAAACGCCTGATTAACCAGATCACGCAGCTGCTTGTGCTTGGGCGGATCTGTGGTGAGCATGCTGGAACTCGTGCGGTTACGTTCGGAGGAAAACAGCTTTGGATTTTTCAACACATACTGCACATCTTCATAACGAAACACATCCCAGCATTCACGATGCTCATCATATCGGACTGGAGTGTTCTCACGAAGCTCTGCATACACCTGGAAGGGGAATAATTGCCGTTCCTTGCTGTGCAATTCCCGAATCGGGATGTAGTTGGCATATTTTCGGGGCGCTTGTTTCATCGTGTTTCCTCCAATCAATATTATATATTTATTTACATATTCGTTCTATATCATTATATACACAACTGGATGCGAATTCCAGCAAAGCAGTATAAATAAGACTTCTGGCCTAGCTTTCTGCTGCAAACGATTCCGACGTTGTCGAAGATACATTTATGTAATATTTCATTACATATAATGCATTAAAAATCTATAACTCTCTTCTTTCTCCTCAAAATCTCTCCTCAAAACAAATAAACCTTTTTTAAAATTCGGCTGTTTTATCGGTAAAATAACCCTTTTTCTCTATTAAACTTTGAATGTAAACGTTATTACTATATCATCTATTGTTTGTTATATTAAATGACATGAAATAAGATAATCTCAATCTACTTACATAAAAAAAGAGAATACCTAACACACATTTCACTTGAAGGAGCGTGTCATCATGAAAAAATCATCTTACCTTCGTCCTTGGGCCGTTTGGAGTACCGCTGCATTAACTGCCCTCACCCTATCCCTATCCCCTGTAGGGACGTACGCTGCCCAGGCGGCTACCGTAGAAGTGAAGGGCACGACAGGCGCTGTTCAGCCTGCACCAACCACGCCAGCACGAAACACAACCATCCCGGCTGTGCCGGAATCCTCCAAACAATCCCCTCTCCCTAATGTGCTTGTCATCGGTACTGGCGGGACCATTGCCGGGAAATCCGAGGATTCCACCAGCTTCCAAAATTATAAGGCAGGCACACTGCTCATTGCGGACATGGTCAAGGATTTGCCGGATAAGCAAAAAATTGCTGATGTTAGCACCTTGCAATTTGGCAACTCAGGCTCAGGCTCCTATTCCATGGCTGACCTCTACGATTTGTCTCAAACAGTAGATAAAGCACTATCCCAATATGACAGCGTTGTGGTAACGACAGGCACAGATACAATGGAGGAAATTGCCTACTTCCTTGATATGACGGTTCAAAGTGACAAACCGGTTATCATTACAGGCTCTATGCGTCCATGGACGGTTATCGGCTCTGATGCCCAAGCAAACCTCTACAACGCCATCAAACTTGCAGGCAGTGGACGAACCAAATCCTTTGGCACCGTACTGATGCTTAATGATACGATTCAGCTTGCCCGTGGCGTAACCAAGACCAATGACTACCGGACAGATACCTTTGAAACCCCGATGCTCGGCGCTGTCGGTTACATTGATGAGGAAAACATTCGAATCTATCGCGCTCCTGCACGCGCCATGAAACCGGAGGGCACAGCGAAGCCTGTATTTGATCTAAGTAAAATCACCAAATCCGATCTCGCCAAGGTGGAGATTGCAATTTCCTATCAGGAAGCAGGCGGTGGAGCCATCGAGGGCTTTGTGAAAAGCGGAGTGAAGGGCATTGTCACCTCCGGCACAGGTGCAGGAGGCATCTCCAGAGCAATGGGACAAGCGCGCACCAAGGCGATTGAAGAAGGAGTTATTTTCGTAACCACTACCCGGACAGGCTCTGGCAGCGTCTATGGCGGCGGTAAGGGCATCATTGCCGGGGATAACCTCAGCCCGCAGCAAGCACGCATCCTGTTGATGCTCGGACTCTCCTTCAGTGATGATTTTGATACCATTAAAAAATGGTTTGAGACCTACGGCACACCACAGGTGTAAGTCTACTAAACCCTCGCTATAAATGCGCCAAAAAAGCCGAAGCAGATATTTATCCTGTCTCGGCTTTTTTGGCTGTTTTTTCTTTTCACGTTAAATTTCTACGAAATTGAGCTTTTCATTAAGTTTAGTTGATCTACCTCACCCAAGCGAGCACCAAGCCATCGTAGTCAGGCAGCATAGTGGTGACAAGACGCGGATCACTCGCCATCTGCTCGTTGAAACGGCGAACGGCAAGCACGGCTGGACCTTGCTTGTCCGGGTTCAGCGTGCGGCCGCGCAGGAAGCAGTTGTCCCCTACGATGACTGCACCTGGGCGCGCAAGTCGAATCGCGTAATCGAGATATACTGGATAATTTTCTTTATCTGCATCTATAAAGAAGAAATCGAAGGTGCGGCCCTCTTGTACCAACTGCTCCAGACTGTCTGCCGCAGGCCCGATCCGGTACTCCACCTTGTCACCGAAGCCACCCTCCTCCAGATGTCCGCGAGCCATCGCTGCGTACTCTTCCTTCAGTTCGAGTGAAGTCAGGATGCCACCTTCGCTTAACCCGCGAGCCAGGCAGATGCCGCTGTACCCGCCCAGTACACCGATTTCAAGCGCGGCTTCAGCCTTCGCCGTTTTTGCCAGAAAGGTTAACAGACGACCGTAAGCCGCCGCCACCGAAACCTCCGGCATGCCATTCGCCCGAATGGCTTCTTTCACTTTCAACAAGAGCTCATCCTCTTGAAATAATTGATTTACATATTCGTCAGGGGTCAAATTCACCACGAAGTTCCTCCTTGGGCTGCTTTTCATATGGATGCCAATGTTTTATAATGAATGTTTGTTATCCAACACAGAATAATGAACACTGCATCACCTGCATTGAAATTGATACGGTGTAGACCGCATTACTCATTGTAAGTTTTTTCACGGAAAGCGGCAAGGCCGCACCGTCACTATATCGCTGCCAGAGGGTAAGCCCACTGCGGCGCGGAAATGGAGTTGAATGAATCACATGGCTCGATTGCAATTGATTGCAACCTCTGCGATGGGACTTGAGGCCGTTGTTGCCCGGGAACTGAAACAACTGGGGTATGAGGATGCCAAGGTCGATAACGGCCGGGTATTTTTCACAGGAGATTACATTGATATTTGCCGCTGTAACCTGTGGCTGAGAAGTTCGGACCGCGTACTAGTCAACATGGGTGAATTCCCTGCGACCACCTTCGATGAATTGTTTGAGGGCACCAAAGCACTGCCTTGGGAAGAATGGATTCCCGCGAACGGTGAGTTCCCTGTAGAAGGACGATCCCAGAAGTCCCAGCTGAGTAGCGTACCTGCATCTCAAGGTATTGTCAAAAAGGCGATTGTCGAAAAGCTCAAGCTGACACATCACACCGAATGGTTTCCTGAAAATGGTGCACGTTATGTAGTGGAGGTCATTTTGTTGAATGATCGCGCCTTGCTCACACTTGACACCACAGGCCCAGGACTTCACAAACGCGGATACCGCAAACTTGTTACGGAAGCACCACTCAAAGAAACGCTCGCAGCCGCATTGATTCAGCTTAGCCGCTGGAATGTATCGCGCCCGTTCTACGATCCATGCTGCGGTTCAGGCACAATGCTGATTGAAGCGGCTATGATTGGCTGGAATATCGCACCAGGTCTTCGCCGCACCTTCAATTCAGAGAATTGGGACATCATCCCTGCGGAGCTGTGGGAACAAGCGCGAGAAGAAGCATTTGATGCCGTGCGTGATGATGTGCCACTCCAGATCTCTGGCAGTGACATTGATCCCGAAGCCATCGAGGTTGCACAGGCCGCAATCAAAAGTGCGGGCTTTGCCAAAGATATTGAAGTCAGCGTATTGCCAGCCCATCGGGCCAGACCTCAAGGCGAGTATGGCGTTATTATTACCAACCCTCCTTATGGCGAACGCTTGAGTGAAGAAAAGGAAGTACAGAAGCTGCTCCGTTCCTTAGGACGCAGTTACCTGGAGATGCCGACATGGTCGTTTTTTGCAATCACCTCTACCAAAGCATTTGAAGAGTATTTCGGACACAAAGCGGACAAGCGCCGCAAGCTGTTCAACGGACGAATTGAAACCCAGTACTATCAGTATTTGGGCCCACTTCCCCCGCGTAACAAAACACCGCAAGCCTAGAACAGAGATTCCAGAAACGCTCCAGCCTTCTTAGGTCAGGGCGTTTTTTGCGTTGTCTTAGAAACAGCCTCTTATGACGAGCATAGTTGAAATGCCTGCCGGTCACGCTATAATATATGAAGCTCTGCTTTACATTGCGTTAACAAACGAACTCGTTTTATTTTCATTGTCATTACGATCTATCATCATCCTATCTTTATAAAGGGGGAACACACATGGTTATTACTCAGCCTATGCGAAGCTCCAGAGCGCGCAGGCTTCTGCGTCATCCATTGACGTTATATGTCATCTTCACTGTACTCATTCTGCTTAAACTGATGCTGCTGCATCATGATCTGCATGCCTACAACATTACGATGGGACTGATCGACAAAGTCATTGCCGTCGGCTCACTCCTGCTCCTGTCATTCTGGGTCTGGTGGCTGCCACGTAGAGGCATGATCGCAGCCCTTGCCATCCTTCATCTGCTTCTTACCGCACTAATCTATGCCGATATGGTCTATTATCGCTATTTTCAGGATTTCCTTACGGTTCCGGTGCTATTACAGGCTCGGCAGGTGGATTCCCTCGGCGACAGTATCGCTACGTTAATCCATGCGCATGATGTCTGGTTTTTTGCCGACTTGCTGCTTGTCGTTCCGTTCGCAGTCATTATGCTGTTCGGCAAGCGTAGTCGATATGCTGAAGCATCCTCACGTCATAAACGTCTCCACCACCGCCTGCTCGCAGGTAGCATAGCACTTGTATTGGGACTCGGCCTCGGCGTAGGACCCATCTATCATTCCAGCACAACCTGGGCCAAAGGACTGTTTGACAACAACTGGTGGAATGTATCCATGTACAACGTAACCGGATTGCTGGCGTTTCACGGCTATGATGTATACTCATATGTCAAGGACAACATCGGTTCCGGCGCTGAGGCTGATCCAGCCGATGTTGAGCAGGTGCAGGCTTATTTCACAGATCGACAGAAGTCGAATACATTACAGAACAATCAGGCTTTGTTTGGAAAATATAAAGACAGCAACGTCATTATTGTGCAGGGCGAAGCCATTATGAATTTTATGATCGGGCAACGTATTGGCGGCCAGGAGATCACACCCCATTTTAATGAATTGATGAAAGAGAGCCAATATTACAGCCACTTCTATCATCAGACCGGACAGGGCAGAACATCGGATGCCGACTTTGGCGCCAACATCTCGCTGCATCCTCTTCCGTCAGGATCGGCATTTGTCCGTTACGCGGACCATACGTACGACTCGTTGCCTTCCATTTTGAAGGATCAGGGTTACAGCACCAACGTATTTCACGCCTATGAGAGCGGCTTCTGGAATCGATATACGATGTACCAGAATATGAAATATGACAAGTTTTACAGCAAAAATGATTTTGTAGAAGACGATCCGCTTGGCTGGTCTTTGTCGGATGTATCCTTTTTCCGTCAATCCGTAGAGAAAATGAGCAGCGAGGTTCAAGAGCCCTTTTACTCGTTCCTTATCACACTTAGCAGCCACCACCCCTATGCCTCCATACCTAAAGATAAACAGCAGCTGGATGTGGGTGAATTTCAGGGTACCATGTTCGGGAATTACTTGCAGTCCGTTCATTACGTAGATGCAGCGCTCGGCGGTATGGTGGAGGACCTGAAAAATCGCGGATTATGGGAGAAGACGATTTTTATGTTCTACGGTGACCACGACAGCTCCATCAAGGACAAACCTCAATACGAAAAATTTCTCGGCCGCTCGCTGAATGATCTCGATATGGCCCAGATAATGAACGAAGTCCCCTTGCTGGTCCATTTACCGGACGGAGCGAAAGCCGGCACGTATGAGCAGCCAGCCGGACAGCTGGATATCACACCGTCGGTGCTGCATTTGCTTGGGATATCCGATGAATCCTATTACCATATGGGGAGTGACGTATACGATGGCTCGGAACGGATGGTCGTTCTGCGTAACCGCTCGTTCACGGATGGCAAGGTATTCTACCTTCCCTCAGATGATTATATCTACACAAGCGGGTCCTGTTATGATCTTTCGACACACGAAACAACAGATATCAATGCCTGCAAAGCCGGTTTTGAGCAAGCATCCCAGCATCTGCATGTTTCCGACACTCTGATTACCTATGACCTGATTCGCAAGTTCCGCGAGGAAAACCAGTAAGCCGTTCCAAAAAGGAGAATATCACAACATGACATCCAATATCCGTTCACATGAAATCGAACAAAACCTGTTTGATGCAGCCGCCGAATTTGTTAAGCAACGTTATCCTCAAGGATGGGGCGGAGCCGGAGCCGTCTATACCGATGCTGGTTCTTTGCTTATCAGCGTGGCACCAGAAGTCATAAATGACGCCGTTCATCTATGTATGGAAACCGGAGCATACCTGGAGGCCCACAAACTAAATGAACGCGTAACACATTCCCTCTGCATTGCACGAGATGATGAGAACTCTGCATTTAAAGTGCTCACGCCATGCGGAATCTGTCAGGAGCGCCTCTTTTTCTGGGGCGAGGAAGTGAAAGCTGCAGTATATGATCCCGCTGGAAAGCTTATTTTCAAAACGCTAAATGAACTTCAGCCTGATCATTGGTCCAAAGCTTATCGCAATAAACACGATTAACTTGCGAATAATTGAAAGTCGCTTTATAATTGTAACTATAACGGTTTCAATTGCAAACATAATGGAGGTTATAAATAGAATGAATATTGAAGTATGGTCCGATTTTATGTGCCCTTTCTGTTATATTGGTAAGCGCCGTCTGGAAAACGTACTGGAGCAGTTCCCTCACCGTGACCAAGTGAAGCTGCAATTCAAAAGCTTTGAGCTTGATCCCAATGCAGAACTGAACAGCGGCAAAACGAACACCGAGTACCTTACTTCAAAGTACAACATCAGCGAGGAGCAGGCTCGGGGAATGAACGCCCAGATGAATGCTAATGCGCGTACCGCTGGTCTTGAATACAACATTGATGCCATGGTCCCTACGAACTCCTTCGCTGCTCACCGCTTGACTCATTGGGCGGATACACAAGGCAAAGCACTGGAACTGAGTGAACGCTTGTTCCAAGCCGTATTTATTGAAGGAAAACACACAGGTGACCATGAGGTGTTAGCTGATCTGGCTCAGGAAGTGGGCTTGGATCGCGATGCTGCAGCTGCAGTCTTGTCCAGCGACCAATTCACTGAAAACGTTCGTGCGGATCAAGCAGAGGGCGCACAGCTCGGCATCCAGGGTGTTCCATTTTTCGTACTGGATCGCAAATTTGCCGTTTCCGGGGCACAGCCTGATGAAGTGTTCCTGAATGCATTACAGAAAGCATGGGATGAGCATTCCCCATTCACCATCGTTGAATCTGCAGATGCCGCAGCAGATGGCGGTGTATGCACTGACGAGGGATGCGAAATCCCTCCAAACAAACCGTCTAACTAACCCAAAAAAGCAGCAGGTCCGGGAAACAATTCCCGAGATCCTGCTGCTTTTTTGGTTAGAGGTTGCTGTTAGCTGTCTTTACGATTTGCCCTCAAGCTCCCCAAGCAGAGCTGAAAGCGAAGCCCTCCGTTTAGTTCCTGCCCCCTACTTTACGAAGCTCAATTTCCAAAACGTTGCTGCGGAGGGGAAGAAATCGCTTCTGTAGAAGCGGAGCGTTCGCCGTTGTATTCGAATACAACAGTGATCGAAAGAACGATTCAACACCGGCGCTTCACCAACGTCCATCTATTAGACAATTAGCTTGGCCCCTTAATCCCAAAACAACTGGTCCGGGTGCGGTCCCGTCCGCTTGTCTGCATCCAGCGCATCAATCTGTCTCAGCTCATCTGGCGTCAGCTCAAAATCAAAAATATCCGCATTTTCTCGTATCCGTGCAGGAGTTACCGATTTAGGAATGGTGACAATCTGATTCTGAATGTCCCAGCGTAAAATAATTTGAGCTGGTGTTTTGCCATACTTCTGAGCCAAACCTTTGAGTGTAGAATCGTGATTCAGTTTACCTTTCATAATCGGACTCCAAGCCTCCAGCTGTATTCCCTGTTCTCCGCAGAAATCCTGTAATTCCTGCTGAATCAGTCCAGGATGCAATTCCACCTGATTCACCGCAGGCACCGTACCACCTTCATCTATAAGATCACGCAGATGATGCACCTGAAAATTACTTACACCAATGGCGCGAACACTTCCTTCGCTGTACAAACGCTCAAACGCCCTCCACGTCTCCTTGTACTGATCCCGGCCAGGCCAATGAATCAAATACAGATCAATGACATTCAGACCCAGTGCCTTCTGGCTGGCTTCAAAAGCTCGAAGCGTGGAATCGAAGCCTTGATCATCATTCCAAAGCTTAGTCGTTACAAACAACTCGTTACGGGCAACCCCACTACGCGCAATGGCTTGTCCCACTTCCTCCTCATTCCCATAGACCGATGCCGTATCAATGCTCCGATACCCGACCTCCAGTGCAGTCTCTACCGACTCCTGCACTTCTTTCCCCTTGGCCTTATAGGTTCCGATTCCAAGCCATGGCATTGTCACTCCGTTGTTCAGAATTGTACAATCCGTAATATGTTTTGTCATCCTGTACCTCCCGTATTGATTTTTGCCCGCTCTCTGCTCTATTAACCTTCTGACCGAATTCTAAGCGTTATCCCCAATCAAAAAAAAAGAAAACCTGCAGGCTAATTGCCTACAGGTTCGTTGTAAAAGGAACGTATTATTTTTCTCTGTGTACGTGCTGATTCTGGATAGAATGTAGCCTGTTCGGTATGCACAAGCCACTGCTCTGCCTGTACAATGGTCTGCAGCGTTGGGCTATTACTTCACAAACTTCGCGACCTTGGCGAGTACCTCTTCCTCCGAAGGCGCACTGATGTAGCGGCCATTAATGAATACAAAGGCACGCTTTGCACATGGGCCGCAATACGACTTGCAACCGATCTTAATCTCTGTGCCTGGCGCCATTTTCTCCAGCTTGGGCACGATCGACTTCAATCGAATATGATTACATTTTTCGCATACGCGGATATCGTTAGCCATGGTTTCCCCTTCTTCGCTCCCTTAGTGGTCGCCGTGGTTACCCTTGGACGGATTCGTGATGACAAACCCTTCCTCAGGCAAGTAGAGGTAATCAATTTTGACGCCATCCAGCATAGGTTGACCATTTTCCAAAATAACATCAATGCCTTTATCCGTAGATACCACGGTATCATTATCTCCTGGCGTATCCAGATCAAGTCCATAGTGAGCGTGATCTCCGTGCGCATGTGTAATCACAACACGCAATAATTTGCCTTCGTTCTCCGGCTTGTCCAGTTCAAGCTTCAGCACTTTCGCTGCATTACGAGTAATTTTGCAGTTCATTCAATTCATCTCCTATATTGTCATTGCTGGTTTCAACAATTTCAGCATTCATTTGGACTCCAGCATCTATTGTAAAGAAAGTTGCAACTATTCGCAATAACATTGATGTGAATAACCTGTAGAATCACGCTTGTTATAAAAAAATAAACAACGAACACCGTTCACGGCGCCCGTTGCTGTACAGATCCATAAACCCTCTTTCGCGCTCATCGCTTAACAGAGCTTCCTTCTTCACGTAAGCCATGGGATAACAGTGCTGCCAGCAGCCTGCCTACTTCCACACAGATGTCATCGAACTGCTCCACAGGCAGCGGATTCACGCCAAGACCCACCTCCACCGTAAAACCCGGCTTTCCAAACGTCTGAATGAACCAGTCCTTATAACCGGCATCACTACCGCCAAGCTTCACTGCTTTATACCCCGAAGCTTTGGCCAGCTTGCGTGACAGCGGTGCACTCTCTCTCGGCTCCAGATCCCGATAATTCCAGTAAATCTCTTGGCCTTGACTATGCAGGGAAACCACAGCCGCAAAATCATGCTGCTGTGTCCACTCCACAAGCGCCTGTGCCTCCGGTTCCGTTAAGGGCGCAGTTCCCGCATAATCCCGGGGTCCAGGCGAAGTAACCCCTCTACGCGCAACCTCCTCTTCCCAATGAGCAGGGAATTGATCGTTAAGATCCACCCCGCGAATATTGGCCTTCCAATGCGTGAAGTGTGTACGACCACCGTTCCATTCGAGTAATTGGGACTCATATACATGATGATTCACCACCCCCTCCTGAACCAGTTCTACCCCGTCTGGATTGACCATAGGCACGGCCCATAGTGTCGTTTCCTGCATCCAGCGCTTCGGATCGAATGAATGCCACATTGCATTGGAGTGATATGCCGCGGCATATTCTTCAATACACCTCATCAGCACCGGTGAAGTCAGCCATTCATTGGCATGAACCGATGCATTCACATGAACGTGGCGAGGACCATTGCCGATTCGTACATAAGGCAGCGCTTTCCCCATCACACTTGTACCGATCGTGCCGGATTCAATGCAGGAATAACACGACTCCAATTGCTGTATGTCTTTCATGAGTTCACGATATCCATACTCACCTTTGATATTTATAACCCTGTTTCCTCCAGCCTCAGGAATATGAATGCAGCAACCACTCCAATCCTGTATACCGGCAAGCTCGGGGTTCTGCTCACGCAGCCGCTCTTCTGTCAATCCGAAACGCAGTGCCGTTGTGTGCACAGTCTCTCCCGGTGGAACCGCATATCTGCGACCCGTTCCTGGCATCACACGCAGCATCTGTCCAGCAAGCAAATAGGGCTGAGCCGCAGCTTCAGGATTCAGTGCACATAACAATTCCTCGGTCATCCGATATGCGGAAGCAATCCGCGGCAGCGTATCTCCTTTTTTCACAATAATCCATTGCAGTTCCATATTGCTCTCCTTCCCACAGACCCGTTTCTCCCTGTCCGGCTCTTGCCTGACCGTGTCTGTATTATACGTATGCGAGCCTGGTTGTCCGTCATGTGACATCGTTCGCAGACCCCTTGATAGGGAATTCCATTATGAAACAAAGAATAGGAACACTCATAAAAACACAAAAAAACGGACCTGTTCACCAGGTCCGAAAATAGATAATTCCCTTATCACAAGCATATGCATATTAGGATAATTGTGTAACCTGCCAGACGACAGGTGTCTTGGAGATCTGCTCTCCGAGCCACTGCTTCGTAATGTTCTGGAACATGCGCGGATCACCTGTACAGAAAAACTGATGAACAGGCGTTTCATCCCCGCTAGCCAGCTTGCGTTTATCATACAATATCGTACTGATCTCTCTGGCTGTTTCATCAGCTGAGCTGATAAGCTTCACTTCTTGCCCCATCACATCCTGAATGGTGTCCATCAGAAACGGATAATGTGTACAGCCAAGAATAAGACAATCAATAGGCTGCCCTTTAATCTCTCCGAGCGCCTGGTCCACCGTATGGGTGGTATGTTCTGAACGAAATTCACCTTGCTCCACCAGAGGCACCAGCGCCGGACAAGCCTGACTGACCACATCTACATATGGAGACAGCTGCTTGAGTGCCGATGTGTATGCTCCACTTCCGATGGTACCTACCGTTCCAATCACACCAATTCGTCCGGTTCGTGTTGCCATAATGGCTGCTCTTGCCCCCGGATGGATAACACCGATCACAGGCACATTCACCTTGGCCCGAATATATTCCAATGCGGCGGCTGTCGCGGTATTGCAGGCGATAACGATAACTTTCGGATTGAACTGGATTAAAAAATCAACGATTTGCTCCGTAAATTGTTTCACTTGTTCGGACGAACGGGGTCCGTACGGTGTCCGGGCAGTATCTCCAAAATAAATGATCTTTTCCCGTGGGAGTTGGCGCATCACTTCCTTCGCAACCGTCAATCCCCCTACACCGGAGTCTAATATAGCAATAGCTTGCTGCACGAACACACCGCTTCCTTCTTCATTAAATTCATTCTGATAACACAAATCAAAAAGCCTTTCACCTATAGTGCATCTCAAAAAGCCTTCTACCTACTCTATGAACTTCCCGGCAAAAAGGTACCTACATCTTACCCGATTTCATCGCCGTGTTCAAATTCAGAGGCATACCGCCCATCGTCATGCAGCGCATGAACACACAACAAAGCAGGCTTTGCTCCACAACGGGAAAGCCTGCTCATATCCATATACATTAAACCTGTTTATTTCTTAGCTCTGAGCCTTGGACTCATCAGCTACAGGGAGCTGAACAACGTTACCTGTACCTTGCTCTTCTGATACAGCTTCTGGAGCCAGACTTTGCTCCTGAACTTGCTCCTCAGCCTGAATCTCCTCAGTCTGAGCTTGATCTTGTGCCTGTTCTTCTAATTTGTCTGTATCCGTAATTGTGGCCGAGATTCGAATTTCCTTGCCATCCGACGAGCAGCGCCAGGACTGAATATCCTTAATAACCACATCTGCTGTTTCCTTCACTTTGGATACAAGCTGCGAGCTTTGTTCCCCGACTTTGAAAGCCAGCTCCTGGCCTTTGTCCGATACCTGGCGAGCGCCATCTGTAATGTCCTGACGCAATTCACGTCCCGATTTAGGAGCAAGCAACAGTGCAGTGACAGAACCAACGACCGATCCGATTAAAGCGCCCCACAACAAGTTTTTGTTTGAATCCTTCATATTTAATCTCTCCCTTGAGTTTGATTTCGGCATCAATCTGCACAGAGGCCATATGATCTGCTTTTCTGGGCTAATGCCTACTCTGTTGATGCATTATAAGCATAAAGGGCTTGATCTGACACTCCGAACTGGAAAAAAAGTGAACTCCCCCACTCCGGTTGAGATGGCCCATCGCTATTTCATTTTATCGAACGGACTGCTGCTCAGCCACAGCATGCTCTTCTCCCGGATTCAGATCAATGACATATCGCCCTGGTGCGATTAAAGCAGTCTGATGCTCACAGCGCCAGCGACGCCCACCAGATGAGCCTAATGTCTGACCATCCTGAAGCACATCTCCCTGATCAAATATGTAATACGCAGCGCCAAGTAGCGTCTGGGCAACGGTATCCGGCTCAAGGCCTCTAAAGTGACATTGTACATCCGGCACACCAAGAGCTGATAAACCGACTGTATCCATCACGAGTTCACGTTGCTCCTCCGTGCCTCCTGCCTGATACATCCGCACATTCATCGCTGCATAGAGGTGTTCCTCACGCTTCTGCGACAGGACATAACCTTCAGGCTCAACCAGCTTGTCGCTGCCATACCAGTAAATTGCATCACATTCTAACGTATCCAACACAGCCAGTACCGCCTTCTGGAACAAATCCAGACGTTTCTTACGCGGCATGGCAGCAGTAAAGAGATCATGAATACGAATTGCGTACCTCGCTGAAGCTACAGCCTGTCCCGCCTCAGGCCAGTGCCAGGCTTGCTGCAGCGCCCCCGCAAAACGATTACGCTCTTTAATCTCATGCACCGGAAGGATACAAGTCTGAGCCGGAATGCTTCCTTCCTGAAAAGCAACCTTGTGCTCCAGATGATAGAAGAGGAGCATTTCTTGCAAATCGTGCTCATTCTCCCCCTGCTTGACATCCAGTCGGCCTTGTCCTGTACGTTTAATCAACGCCTCCTGCAACATATGCCGATTCAGCTCCGGTCGCTCTCTGAACAGAAATTCAACCATGTATACGGGGTGAAAACCCGAAGCGAGCTCATCCCCTTCACGATTGCCTGAACTAGTTTCTTTGGATTCTTCATTCTCCATACTGCTTCCCTCATTCCTTACTCGGTCCCTTGGCCTTCATTTCCCTGAAAAGGACCAAGTTCTTTTTCCACATAAGTGCTGACCTGACTGGAGAATTGTTCTAAAATCTCCGGCAATATTGAGCTTAGCGGATGAAGCGCTTCACGCTGCCAGCTGTAATAGTCTTGCACGAGCGGTTTACGCAATAAGACAAGCTCGCGCAAAGCCTCATACGTGGATTCATCAAACACCTTTTCTTCGTAGTTGATTTGAATGATATCATCGTAACTGCTTGCATCTCTCATAATGAAGCCGTCAATGAGATAACTGCCCACATCGGTCACAATCTCGATAGCCAGATGCAGACAGCGCTCCTGTACCATTCCTAACACCAGACCCCCATCCCATGCTTGTACAGCATGCCTGAGGGCTTCCGCCACTTCCGGTACAGCATGAAGCCGGCGAGCGATCTGGTCCCTATTCACATAATACATTCATTCACTTCCTGTTCAGTGAGTTATCTATTTCGTTTGCCTCTGCGCTTGAGCCAGAAGATCATAACAGGGCACGCGATCAGAAACACGATAAAAATATATAAAAATTCCATAACGTCTCTTAAATCGCTCATGCAGATTCCCCTTTAAACCCATAGTAGAATGTTTAACTTATTAGAACTCATAGTCAACAGCGATGGATTGCTCTCTAACTTCGTTCATATATTTGATAACATCCTGATGAAGAGGGTGAACCTGGTACGCCTGAAGATCTTCCAGCGAAGCAAACTCCGCAGTTAATGAAATGTCGAATGATCTGTCTGAGCGCAAGACGTCAATTCCTACATCAAGCGAGATCAGAACATCAATCTTGCCTTCCAGATTACGAAGAACCTGGGCAGCAGCTTCAATAGTTTCTGCAGAGCGATCTTTCATTTTGAACAGGACAATATGTTTAATCATCTGGCCAAACACCTCGTTTGATTTAATATAGTTGGATGTTATTGCAATGTTTCGTGTATCCAAAATATATCATATCACTCTTTAATACGGAAGGATGCCTGCATGGTTTCCCTAACATCGAAAAAATTATTCTGGCGGGCCCTTGCCCGATTCCGGCTGCGGAACAGAAGCTGCCCTCCCGTTCTCTGGTTTCTCCTCTTCCTTGCCGGGTGTCCCAACATTTTCTGTATCATGCTCTGCAGGTGAATACATATTTGTGGAAGACTCCAGCGGCTTGGCCCATTCGCGGTCAGGCAAACGCCCTTGTTCCTCCTGCTTCTTAAGCACAGCTATGGCCTGTCTAAGCTTGTTAGGTAGTGGCAAGCCTATTTTGGCGTAATTCTCAGTAATCGAGATCAATTCATTCACAAGATAAAAGTAAATAGCACCACCTTTGATAATGTCAGTTCCCATAATCAGATCAATGCGGTGAGCCAGCAGAACAATCGTCAACATCAATCCCTTACGCGCGATCCCCCAGAAGCCAATATTACTATTGAGTCCCGTTCCCGTCCTCACAGCCGCCGCCAGACCTGTAATGTAATCAACAGCCATAGCAATTGCGAGCAAACTAAGCAGCTGATCCCAGCCTCCAAAAGCAAACGTTACAAACGCACCTGAAATGGCAGTAAACGTACTCACCGCTGGACTCACGTTCCTCACCTCTCCCTTGTTTTCTTTTCCTCCGGGTACCCTTCAACTTCGCCTGGAGTACCCTACAATATATGTGAGAATGAGAGATTGTGACAGTTCAACTGCCTTGCAGAGGATGCGGATTTATCATTTCAGATTTGCGCATATCAGAGTCCATTCATATCAAAAAAATTATATTCAGGAATGAACGTTCAGAGATATAAACAGCGTGATGTAAGCAAAAAAACACATAAAAGTCCCAAAGACCTATAGTTAGTTCTATAGAACTATTTTTTATTGAATACTGCACAAATCATTCCATCATTTTTAGTGAATCATTGTAATCTAGGAATATACTAGGATGTGTTTAACATGAAGTCTAGTTCATAGTTCCCTCTTTCATCTGAGACAGCACTCTTTCGGTTTTAAATCAGGTAAATGGGACACTTGAAGTACCTCTTTTTTTATTGTAGTATTTGGTTAAAAAAATCGGAGGAAATATGCCTAATCAACCAGAACAACATTCCATCCAGGCGTGGTCTCTGATCAACCGTAAATATTTGGGAAAAGGTGTCCGCGTCAAGCGGTTCCGTAAACCGACACGCTGTCAAATCCGCAATCGTGTTCTTCTTGCCGTGCTGATGGCCAACGATATTAAATTGTCTCAGCTCGCCGAAGATCTCTCGATCTCCTCACGCAGTGTAAGCGCGTGGGTGTATGAAGGGCGAATACCCGGCAGCACCAATCTGGACAAAACCTGTCAGTTGCTTGGCTATCCGCGGCATATTCTCTTTAATGAAGAAGTCGTGCGTAACAGTCCTGTTATCTGTCAACCCGAGCCATCACGCTTTATGAAGCGAACGGTCACCCGCTCACCGGTGAGTAACCGTATTCTGACTGGCCTGTGTATGGTCCATGATTTGTCGGTGACAGATGTCAGCCACTGGATCGGGGTTCACCCCGGCACTTTCCGCAAATGGCTGCATCAGGGAACGCTGCCTTCTGCCGCGTTTCAGGAACAAGCGGAGCAATTTTTCCGCATCCCGAAAACTATTTTGTTCGCAGATGTGATTCTGAAAAAATCGTAAGCGATCATGACTTAAACAGCGAACAGCCAAAAAGCTTTGTCTCCCGCAGGGAAGGCAAAGCTTTTTTTAAATACAAATTCGGCACGCCCTGAACTTCCAGTTATAACGGATGCATAGTTTCCCCGCAAATACCACAAAATGATATCACACAGCGAAGGTATGACTACATATTCTAAACGCCGAAGTACAAGAACGAAAGCTGCTTACATCTGCTGTATACTCTGATCCAGGAAATAGGTGAAACGATGAAGTCACACAAACCGATAGGTCTCTCACTCGGCTTTCTTGCAGGCACCACGTTAGGAAGCGGAATTGCATTTCTGTTACGCTTGGCTCCATACCCGTTAATGTGCTGTGTTGCCTTATGTGGCTTGGCTGGAATGGTATCCGGTCTGCTCACCGCTATGATCAGGCAGAACCGTATCCAGAAACAGGAGTCCTGAATACAAAAAAAGGTTTGTACACCACCATATCGGTAGCGTACAAACCTTTTTTATCTGATGCGGTCGAGAGGACTCGAACCTCCACGGGGGGTTAGCCCACACGGACCTGAACCGTGCGCGTCTGCCAATTCCGCCACGACCGCATATGTTGCGTCTCCTCATCAACGATGAAAATGGCATCCGGTGAAGCAATTCCTTGTTTTACCGTAATTCAGAGTATACATGTTACGTAAATATATTGCAACCACTTTTTTATCTACTTGTCCCGATGGGACATTTGTCCTTTTTTGTTCTTTGTAAACCGCCTATGTTTAGGAACGTACAACCTGATCCGGTTACAGTTATTTAAAAAGCTGATAGGAGGCTTGCATGGGATGGAATCAAAACTTTGCTTTGTCGGAGCCGGCTTTCACGCGTCCACAAATATTTACCCCGCCGCAGTTGAAGCAGGTGCATATATTCAGGCTGTCGCTACACGCCACCTTGAACACTCTCAGGCTACCCTGCTTCGGTTTGGCAGTTCTGGTCAAGCATATGATCAAGCAGGGCTCGATTTAATGCGGAGCATGAAACTTGATATGCTGCGTCCCCCATTTGTAGAATAAAGCAGCATACACAAAGCGAAGCTCTTGCCCATCTCTTCTCAAGGGAAATAACAAGCAGAAGCAGACCCTGCTTAGGGCCTGCTTCTGCTTGTTATTTGTTGCTAATCGGTGTCTTATTTTCTACCGACTGAATCACAATGGTACGATTACGTCCCTCTTCCTTTGCCAGATATAATGCATTATCCGCTAAATGGAACAATTCGGTTTCAGACCGGGCATGCAGTGGGAATTCTGCAATACCTGCCGAGATGGTTACTCTGCGATCAACTGCCAGCACACTTTTTTCAACAGAGATTCGGATGTGTTCAGCTATTTCAAAGGCCATCTTCGAATCATAATTCCGCAGCAACACCACAAACTCTTCCCCGCCAAAGCGGGAACAAACATCCTCAGGTCGAACAGACAGTTGAATCAGTCTGGCAATCTGTTTAAGTACCTCATCTCCGGTTGAATGACCAAAGGTATCATTAATTAACTTAAAACGGTCAATATCCAGCACAACGATTGCAAAAGAAATGTGCTCATGAATCCAGTTTTGTATAACCTCCTCGAAGGTTCTGCGATTATTTAAACCGGTTAACATGTCCGTTCTGGCATCGTACACAAGCTGATCTGTCTTGTTTCTGAAGCTGGCCATAGCTCCGATTACGGTGCGTGTAAGAAGATCCACCTCCCTGTTCCAGTGAGGCTTTACAACAGGCAGCTCTGTTCGTCCCTTGTCCACCTGTTGTACCAGGTTAGCCAAATATACAAAAGGCTGCACAAGCCTGCGGGCGACTCTGAGCGCCACAAGAGTCAGCAACACAAACGGTAAGGAGGTATACAGCAGCAGCAGTCCAATCTGACGATTTAACTGATCATATACCATTTTAGTGGGTGATACGATAACTACTCCCCAATCGGTTGCAGGAACTTTGTAGTACCCTGCCAGCGAATTCGCACCCTCCAGGTTCGTATATTGCTCCTTGCCGGTCTTGTTTTGCAACAGTTTGCGGACCACGGTATTTTCACTAATGTTTTTCCCAATTTTGCTTACGTTTGGATGAAACAACAAGGTGCCTTTATGATCAACAATAAAGAAATAAGCCCCATTGCTACCTTTTAATTGACTTCCGAACAATAAATCGAGTATATTGTTCTCCTGCAAATATATATTTCCACCAATTGTACCTTTGTAATTACCGTTAGCACCAAAGACCGGCTCACTAATAAATATAATTCTTCGCTTTGTACGTGGTGTAATATATGCATCCGATATGTATGAGGATTTAGCTTTAATGGCCGCTTTGGCCGACTCAGATTTCACATATTTTCCAACACTAACTTTAGAATAAGGTGAAATGGACTGCATTAGCCCCGTCTCATCCACAAGCGCAACAGAGTTAAAATAATCACTGCTCTGGTGAATTAAGTTCAATGTATTGTTTAAGGTCTCCTTATCTTTGTAATCAACATTTTTAAGATAGTCCGCTCCCTGCTTCAAGCTCTTTTGCATGGATTCAAATAATGAGTTTAACGTTTGGCTCATCTGCACTGCACTTGCATAATTCAGCGAAAGCGTGTTGTTGACCAGCTCCTGTTTCTGGGTCGTATACAACGTAATCACCATGATGGTCAAAGTCATCAACACCGAAATTGTAACAAGTCCGCTAAGCAAAGCGGTAAGACTGATTTTCCTGAATCTTCTGACTTTTCTGCCTAATCTGGATTTTTCATCGTTTGCAATCATGTTTGGTTCCCCCGGATTTTCATAAAAAGGCATATCCACTCTATCTTATATCAAAGTTGTTAAGAAGCAATAAAGAAAAATAATATCTTCACATATAATTTTTAGGATTGACGATTTCATGACAAATTTCAATCCGGGCATCTTACCATTCACTAACCGTCTCGGTCACCCCTCGATTATATAACCTTCCTCAAGCCGTTGTTCCACAAAGCCGGACATCTGCCTCACCTGAACATCAATCGGCCTATGGCTGCCCATTAGAATGCGATTCTGTACGTCATTTGGCTCCGCAGGGAATGCAAAGGCCCGTGTATAGGCGAACGTCTTCCCAAGTGTGGTGTAGATCGCGTTGACCAGCGTGTCATTTCCAGAACGACCAAATACATTAAGCAGTACAGCACCATCTGCATCAAGCCTGTCCTTAACCATTGCAAAAAAGGATTGATTCGTAAACTGCTCCGGTGTACCGGATGCAGAAAAAGCATCAATAACCACATAATCATACGTGCCGGATTTTTCCCGTTCCAACAGTTCACGACCATCGCCCACCATGATCTCTGGACCTGTGTAGCCAAAAAAGTGTTGACTTATCCAGACAACCTCGGCATCAAGCTCAGCCACCTTAACCTGTCGATCAGATAAATAAGAAGGTATCGTGCCAATCCCGTGACCCACCACAAAAACACGACTATACTGCGGATCATTGCGCTCCATCAGATGCAGCATCGCCCGTGGATACTCCAGTACAATTCGAGAAGGCTGCTCTAGATCAAGAGCCCCCTGAACTGCATCGTCCGAGAACTGCAGTACACGGAAGCGCCCCTGTTCACCATAGAGTCTCTTGGTATCATATACTGTTAACTCATGCTGCTCACTTTTATCCCGATATAACACTCTCAAGCTGCGACTCCCCTTTTATCCTGACAATCTGACTTTCTTTATTCCCTAAAATCTGAATGCTCTCGCCCTGATTGCTCACACTCACTTACTGATACCCTGAGAATCATTCCTGTGACTGGGTAGCCTCGTGTAAAGCATGCACATAAGCAACACCCAGATTGGAAAGCGATGTGCTCTTATGACTGATCCAGCCGACATTAATGGACTCCTCACATTCGAGCGGAACTGGAATAATCTCGTTACCGTTCAGGTCAGCACTAAGCACTCCTGTTGAGATGGTATATCCATTGAGACCGATTAACAGATTAAACAATGTTGCCCGATCATTGACCTGAATGCTTTTCGGATGTGATAACGTGCTTAGAATTTCCTCGGAAAAATGAAATGAATTATACTCACCCTGATCAAAGGACAGGTAAGGATAGTCCTGAAGCTGTTCGATAGCCACAGATGCCTGCTTGGCGAGCGGATTGTTTACACTGATGAAGATATGCGGCTTGGCAGTAAACAGGCTCGTAAACACAAGACCCGCGTCTTTCAGCAATTTATTGATAACCTTGGCATTAAACTCATTCAGATACAGAATGCCAATCTCGCTGCGAAGGCTCTTGACATCCTGAATAATCTCATACGTCTTCGTCTCGCGCAGGGCAAGCTCATATTCATCATGACCATATTGTTGAACAAGCTTTACAAATGCATTCACTGCGAAGGCATAATGCTGAGTGGATACCGAAAAATGCTGAGGTGAAGGCTTTGCATTTAAATACCTATTTTCCAGCAGCTCTGCCTGCTCCACGACCTGTCGTGCATAACTCAGAAATTCTACCCCCTCCTTGGAAAGGGTAATGCCTTTATTCGTGCGCTCAAAAATCGTTATACGCATTTCCTGCTCCAGATCGCGAATCGCATTGGACAAACTGGGCTGAGAGATGAAGAGCCGTTTGGCGGCTTCATTCATGGAACCGTGTGTAGCAACTTCAATTACATACTTCAATTGTTGTAATGTCATGGGTTGCCTCCTTTCTCAGTTTCCACGGTAATGGCCCGTTGCGGTTATATTAATTAACGTCACAAACGTCAAATTTAATAAGAAAATGTATTCTTTTTCTCCAATCCCGTTAGCAGATGCTCATCATCAATCTTACATTTCTCCGGGAACATGCTGCGCTGAGCGAGCTTATCGTCAATAAAATCAATCACTTGCTGCAGCGATGTAATCTGTGCCTTTACTTTTTGCTGATAATTGATTAGCATCTCCCGCTCCTCCGGGAAATCATCAAGATCCGACTCCAGCGACATGTGTAAAAAGGGTTTCAATTCCTCCAGTGACATGCCTGTTTTCTTCAGACAAGTAATCAGACTCATCGTGTGAATGTCCTGCTCGGAATAGACACGGTGGCGGCTGGCCTTCCGCTCGGCACGGGGAAGAAGCCCGATTTTCTCATAATAGCGAATGGTATCTTTGGATAAACCTGACCGTTGTGACGTCTAATGAATGGAAAACATCATATGACCACTCATTATCAGCCCTCCTGTATACATAGTTCTCTCTATCATACAATTTGGAGCCAGCTCCAAGTCAAGTCGAAAATATGTCTCTTGACTTGGAGTCCACTCCAAATTATAGAGTGTATTTCGATATAACAATACATTCTTCATGGAGGTTATTATGAACATTACTCCCTTATTACGCACAGCCCTTATTACAGGCTCCACATCAGGAATCGGCCTGGAGCTCACACGAAAGCTTCTAACAAATCAGTGGCAGGTTATCGGTCTGAACCGCTCCGCCTTTCCCGAACACCCCGACATTCAAGCCGCATTGGCCTCAGGCCAGCTGTACGCCGTACAAGCCGATTTGACGAGCTACACCAGCCTCCACGCTGCACTTGAGCACATTCGCCTCAAAACCCACGCCATTGATGTCCTGTTTAACAATGCCGGAGGAAGCGCGCCCAGCCTCCTGTACTCCGCTCAAGGCCATGAGCTGCATTTTGAGCTCCAGACTGTAGTTCCGTACATCATCTATCGAGAGCTCTACCCACTGCTGCGTGAAGGACGGATGAAAACCGTAGTGAACACCTCCACAACTGCTTTTTGCATGCTGAGATCATTCAATCTTCAAACGCTGGAACAGCCTATATCCTTTAAAAAGCTGTTTGGCCCCTATGCTGCATCCAAGCTTGCGCTTTCGTTGTGGACTCAAGAGGCTGCAGCTGCTGCCCAGGCAGACGGCATACATCTTCTAAGTGTGGACCCTGGCGGGAACAACACATTAAGAGCGAATAACTTATCAGGCTTACCCTTCTATATCAAACCTGTCATGAAATTGTTTTTCCCTCCTCCAACCCGAGGTGCATCTCTCCTATATGCCGCAGGGCTAGGGAACACTACACATGAGTCGGGCAGTTATCTTGTCAACAATAAACTGGCTCGCCTGCGTTTTACGGAGCAGAGCGCTGCTGTGCTGCACCGTGTAGAGCACATCTATAAGCATAAGTTCCAATGTCCATCATAATTGCCAAGCCCCTGCTCATAGGTGTAATCATAGTGAAAATGCCGTGTCTCAAAGGATTGAGGCCAACAGCGGAAGGAGCTATATCATGAGTAAGGGAAAACAACCCAGCGGCCAGCCTTTCATCATACCGCAGCCCATACGCAGTGATGGTGCCGGAGGGCCTGATTACGGTCCAAGGGACGTGCTGCGGGATATTCAGAATCCAGATATGCTTGTGCCCCCCAAGACAGATCATGGCTTGCTGCCTAATCTGAGAATGTCCTTCTCCGATACCCACATGCAGCTGAATCATGGCGGCTGGTCACGTGAAATTACCGTACGTGATCTCCCCATTGCCACCACGCTCGCAGGAGTCAATATGAGTCTAACGCCAGGCGGGGTACGAGAACTTCACTGGCATCAGCAATCGGAATGGGCCTATATGATATGGGGAACAGCCAGAATCACTTCTGTGGATCAGAACGGGCGTAATTTTATTGCCGATGTCGGTCCGGGTGACCTTTGGTTTTTCCCTAAAGGTCTGCCTCACTCCATTCAGGGGCTGGAGAACGGCTGTGAATTTTTATTAGTGTTTGATGATGGCAGCTTCTCGGACTTGAATACACTCTCTATCACTGACTGGTTTGCGCACACCCCGCCAGAGGTTTTATCGTTGAATTTTGGAGTACCTGAATCGGCCTTTCAGTCGATGCCCAAGGAGCAGGTTTACATTTTCCAGGATACTGTACCCGGCTCCCTCGAAAGCCAGAAGGTTCAGTCTCCCTACGGTACAGTTCCCCTCTCATTCACCTATCGTTTGCTTGCACAGGAGCCTCTCATCACACCCGGAGGAAGCGTACGTATTGTGGATTCCACCAACTTCCCTGCCTCAACCACAGTCGCTGCAGCCCTTGTCGAGATCAAACCTGGAGCGATGCGTGAACTACACTGGCATCCCAATGCGGATGAATGGCAGTACTATCTGACAGGTGAAGGCAGGATGACGGTTTTTGGCGGGGAAGGCAATGCACGTACGTTTGATTACAGGGCTGGAGATGTCGGCTATGTCCCCTTAGCCATGGGGCACTATATACAGAATACAGGCAAAGACACGTTATGGTTTCTGGAAATCTTCCGCAGCGACCGCTTTGAGGATGTATCTCTCAACCAGTGGATGGCTTTAACACCACGTGATCTGGTACGTGACAATCTGCATGCCCCTGCTGAGCTGCTGGATGCCTTGCGTAAAGTGAAATGGCCTGTGGTTTGAAAATATAAAAAAGCATCTCTCCATGAATTATCAAGTGGAGAGATGCCAACGGGTCATCATTTGTTTATTGATGTGATCATCTGATTGTTATTTAACAATTGCCGGTGCCTTTTTCCACAATCCCAGTATGAGACCGGAAACGACCGAACCAATAGCCACAGCGAGCAGGAAGAGCAAGGCATGGTTAGCCAGCGCCGCTACGAAAATACCACCGTGAGGAGCGGGTACGTTAATGCTCCACAGCTGTGTAAGACCACCCGCTACCGCAGAACCGATAATACAGGATGTCAGGACACGAAGCGGGTCAGCCGCTGCAAATGGAATGGCACCTTCGGTAATGAACGACAAGCCAAGCACATAGTTCGTCAAACCGGATTTACGTTCCTGCTCCGTGAATTTGGATTTGAAAAATGTGGTTGCCAATGCGATTGCCAGAGGTGGAGCCATACCGCCTGCCATAACTGCAGCCATCCATGCACCATCTGTGTTACCGCTAGAAGTAAATACACCGATGGCAAATGTATAAGCCGCTTTGTTAAAAGGACCACCCATATCAATAGCCATCATACCGCCGAGCAACAGACCGAGCAATACTTTGTTACCTGTACCCAGATTGCCAAGTACATCTACAAGCCATGTATTCAGAGAACCAAAAATCGGATCAAAAATGTAGTATGCAATTGCACCAACGATTAGCAACCCAAGCACTGGATAGATCAGGATTGGCTTCAAACCATCAATCGCTTTTGGCAGACCTTTCAACGCTTTACGCAGACCAAGAATAACGTAACCCGCCAGGAAACCGGCAGCCAGACCACCAAGGAAACCGGCATTGGAATTCACAGCCATCAAACCGCCGACCATACCTGGCATCAGAGCTGGACGATCACCGATACTCATTGCAATAAATCCGGCAAGGACAGGGATCAGGAAGTGGAATGCTCCGTCACCGCCGCCAATGGTTTGCAGCAGCTTCACAATGGGATTGTCAGGACTTGCAATCTGCTCAAACAGGAATGAGATCGCCAGCAGGATACCCCCACCGACAACGAATGGCAGCATGTGTGAAATACCGTTCATCAAATCTTTGTAGATTTTGCTTCCTACGCTCATTTTGCTGTCACTTGCAGCTTCATCCTTGGAGCCTCCGCCTTGACTGCGATAGATCGGTGCATCTCCGTTGACTGCCTTACGAATCAGCTCTTCGGATTTACGAATACCATCACTTACCGGTCTCTGAAGTACCGGTTTGCCATCAAAGCGAGCCATCTCGACATTTTTGTCAGCCGCAATAATTACACCCTTGGCGCGAGCGATCTCGTCAGCCGTGAGTACATTCTGTGCACCTTCGGAGCCATTGGTCTCAACACGAATGTTGATGCCCATTTCCTGCGCTTTTTTCTTCAAGGCATCCTCAGCCATAAACGTATGCGCAATACCTGTCGGACAAGCTGTCACGGCAACCACAAAATCCTCGGTATTGGCATTGCCAACAATTACACCAGAGTTGTTAGCACGACTAGATGCACCAGCCGCCTGTGCTTCTTTCTCTGCTTTGGCTTTCTCCTTCTCGGCTTCCTTCGCAGCAGCCTCTGCCTGCTTCGCATCAAACAGAGCGCTTACTTCTTGAGGTGTATTCGTATTCATCAGCTCGGCGATGAAATCGCTATCAACTAGCAGCCTTGAAAGAGCCGCGAGTGTGCGGAGATGGGTGTTGCCCGCGCCTTCAGGAGCAGCAATCATGAAAAAGAGTTGAGCAGGCTGATCATCCAGCGATTCGAAATCAAGACCTTTGCTGCTTTTCGCAAAAACAACCGTCGGTTCATTTACTGCTTTTGTTTTGGCGTGTGGCATAGCGATACCGCCACCGATGCCTGTGCTGGATTCCGCTTCTCTTTTATAGATCATTTCTTTAAAGAGCACAGGATCATTAATTCGACCGCTGCGATTCAGACTCGCAATCAGTTCGTCAATTGCTTCCTCTTTGGTAGTCGCTTGCAGATCCATGATCATCGCTTCTTGAAGCATTAATTCAGTGATTTTCATCTTGGAACACTCCCTTAAGTTCGGGTGGCCCGCAGCAGCAGGCCATCCCTGTAACTGTTCTTCATCATTATTTATGTGTTAACATTTCATACCCTGTTATGCACTTGCTGCCTACAGCTTGGTAATCGTAACCTGCTCACGCAATTCCTCAATCAATTCACGCGCTGCCAAGTCATCCGAGAAAGCCGTTGCACTGCCGGATGCTACGCCTGTACGGAAAGCTTCAAACAAGTCTGCTTGCAGTACATACGTACCTACAAATCCACCAATCATGGAATCACCGGCACCGACTGAATTTCTCACCTTTCCTTTAGGCACGTTTGCATGATAAACATCCGTCCCGGTGATGAACAGTGCCCCTTCTCCAGCCATGGAGATCAGCACGTGTTTTGCGCCGGCTTGGAGCAATTTTCTTCCGTAAGAAACCAGTTGCTCACGAGTCTCGATGGTTACACCAAACAATTCGGCCAGTTCATGATGATTCGGCTTGACCAGCAGAGGCTGATGTACCAGCGCTTCCATCAGCGCAGGCCCCGTTGTATCAATGACAAACTCGGCTTCTGTCTGCTTGCAGACTTGAATGAGACGATCATAGAAATCTGAACCAAGTGATGGCGGAACACTGCCAGACAGAATGACGATATCTCCTTTTTGCAAGGAAGATAACTTATGCAGCAGTTGATCTGCCTCCTCTGCATGAATGGCTGGTCCAAGACCGTTAATCTCGGTTTCGTCTCCATGCTTCAGCTTGATGTTAATGCGAGTGTCATCAGCAATGGTGACAAAGTCGGTTTGAATGGCTTCTTCCTGAAGCTTGTCGTTAATGAAACGACCTGTAAAACCACCCAAAAATCCGATGGCCGTATTGGCTGCCCCAAGCTGATTCAGAATACGGGAAACGTTGATGCCTTTGCCACCAGGGAGCTTCAAGTCCCGATTCATGCGGTTAAGTCCACCTAGCTTCAGATCGTCCACTTCTACGATGTAATCAATGGACGGGTTGAGTGTTATCGTATATATCATCGCTATCCCTCAATTATTTTAGTTTTCTGGGTGATTACCGTCCGCCAATGTTCAGGCATTCGCTCTGTAATCAGATCCGCCTCCTCCAAATCAAACAATTTGGCAAAAGTAATATCCCCAATTTTGCTGGAATCAGCCAGCACATAGGATTTTCCTGACAACTGATGTGCACGCCTCTTAATCAAGGCTTCCTCCGGATCAGGCGTTGTATACCCCATCTCAGGATCTACACCGTTACTTCCCAAAAAACACTTGTCGAATCGGAAATTATCCATGTTCTGCAACGCAATGCTGCCGATGACCGCTTTCGTATGAATTTTCATCATACCGCCTAGCAGGTAGCTGCGAATTCGCTTGCTTACCAGCGCCTCTACATGGGAAAGTCCGTTAGTGACTACTGTTACATCTCTGGCTTCAATAAAAGGAATCATAGCCAACGTTGTTGTACCAGCATCCAGGTAGATGCATTCACCATTCTGAATCTCCTGCGCCGCTAGACGAGCAATGATTGTTTTTTGTTGAATGTTTTTGAACGTTTTTTCCTCCATGCCTGGTTCTAGTGTTTTTTCATTCACCAGTGAGGCACCACCATGAATACGTTTGAGCATCTGACGGCTTTCCAGATCAATCAAATCTCTTCTAATTGTGGATTCAGAAACGCCAAGCACATCAACCAGCTCTTGCAACTTCACAATTCCCTGTAAATGTAAGCGCTCTACAATTGCAGCATATCGTTCTTCAGTCAGCATTTTCATTCCTCCAACTGCTTCTATAGTATCATAAATCCCGCAAAAAACAATCACTTTCATTCAAAATAATTTAAAAACCTTCAAAAAGTTTCATCATTCGACTTGTTTTCTTGACCAGTTGTACCTTTCACATGGCATCTCACGTGAATTAAATATTACATCCAGCCATAGGCCACGCAAAAGAGGCCTTAACTGTACTTGATCTTGCAAGTTACTAATGAAAGGTGATGCATGAGATGACGGATCGTATTCGTAAGCGGCGGCAACCTTGTGAGCTTAAACAGCCGAAAAAACACACAGCCCTTCAGCCCGGATGGGTCTCCTCCAACTGGAGCGGTTATGCAAAGCTTGGATCACCCCGTAGCTATCAGCGTATATCTGCAGAATGGACAGTACCTTATGTCCTTCCCTCCCGGATGAACGCTTACTCCTCTGCCTGGATTGGCATTGATGGCTACAATAATGCAGATCTGATTCAGACGGGAACCAGTCACGACTGGATCAACGGCAAACCCGTATATTACGCCTGGTGGGAAATACTGCCGAGCGCGGAGACAATGATTCCTTTCCCTGTATCACCGGGGGATAAGATGCAGGCCTCGATTACGAAAATTACACGTAAAACCTGGTGCATCACGTTGAGAAACGGGAGCAAAGGCTGGACATTCCGCACAGTACAGCGTTATTCCGGACCCCAATCCTCGGCGGAATGGATTGTTGAGGCACCTACCGTCGCCGGGGTCACCTCTGCTTTATCCAAGTTTACTCCTATTCAATTCCGCCATTGCCGGTTGAATGGACGCTCTCCTCAATTACGTTCAAATCTCAAAGGCATCATGATTCAAAGCAAACAAGTGCTTGCCGTTCCCGGTCCTCCGAACCGGTGCAAGGACGGTTTTGTCGTTCGACGAGTGTCAGGCAACGGATAGCACCAGGTTCATCTGCTCGAAAAAATCCTGCAGCACCCGCCTCTACTGACGGCAGTGCTGCAGGATTTTGACGGTTACAGCAGTTCGTTGCTTCCTACTTCCGGCTTTGGCTTGAGCCATTTCCCCTCTTCATTGATGAAGGCTCCTTTGAAACGTCCCATCTCAAGCTGCTCAATCAGCATATCCTCGTCGGTCACCAAAATATCAACCAGCTGTTCGAGAGTGTAGTATTGGGATGCATCATAATCCACCAGAACAGGAACAGCCGTATCATACAACTCCCGAATCAGATTCCAAGAGAATGCCGTCCAAGATTGGTCATCTGCTGATAAAACTGCAACGGTTGAGACACCACTGTACGAAATGATTTGTCCTTGAGATTCATCCATAACGTATTACAAGCCTGAACACTCATATAATTATGTTCCACATCATAAAATTGCATTTCTTCAATCTTCATATACTTCTCTTGAAAAGCTACAATTTTGATTAAAGGCACATTACGTAAACGCGATGCTCTTTTCACATGTGCTCTGAATTGTTCATAGCTCATCTGTTTGCTTGGTTCTATTTGCTCCATTTCTAATCCCTGCCTTTAACATGTTCCAAACGACATTTTACAATAAATAAAAGACCCCTGTAAAACAATGTTTACAAAAACAAAAAACGCACAGCGCGAGCACTGTGCGATAAATGGATTACATGCTTGAGCAATTTACTCTGCAAGAACGTTATTTGGCGTCCAAACGGCCGTGAATTCCTGGTCTTCATAGGTATAAAACTGCTGTAAAATGTCTTCCCGATCATCCAGAAACAATTGATCTGCGATGGCAGTAACCAGCTTGGGAATAGCAGCTCTGGTGCCTGAAATAGCAGAAGCCGATAAGCCGCAGCTCGCAAGTGCCGAATAATTGAACATAAACAGTCCATGCAGCACAGGCTTGCCTTGCTCTGTTCGGCTTGTCATAGCAAAGCCAGGACTCAAGAATGGATGAGCATCCAACAAGGCATTGCGATACTCCTGCGACGCTTGGTAACAATCACTCCATCGTGCAATATGTTTCTCGATCAGGCCAAGCTCTGGCCGTAACGCAGGATCACTCAGCAGTCCGGTGCTGATGATGAGATAATCAAACCTGAATTGCCCCTGCGGTGTTTGCACCAATACACCTCGCTCCCCCGCCTCCACACTCAGCCATGGGGAGTGAAGATGCAGAACAAACCCCGGCCAGGCAGCAGCGCGATTAAACGTATCATTGGTCGGCGGCTGATTATATTTGAAGAAATGAGAGATCACCCGATATTTATCAGCGACAGGTAATGCATGGAAGCGTTCAATCATGCCAGATTGCTCCATCTGACGTATCGGATTAACGCTGGGCAGCTGCTCCCGCCGCACAAATACATGCGCCTCCTGTACTCCCGAGGCCAATGCGTAGCTTGCATTATCAAAAGCGGAGGCTCCGCCGCCAAGGACAGCAATCTTTTTCCCTTTTAAACGTTCAAAATCAATCTCTTCCGAAGTATGGGCGTACAATTCCTTCGGTAATCGGTCAGCAATCATGGAAGGCACATGCCATTCGCCCCCTCCCTGAATGCCGGTTGCAAGCACAACTTTCCGAGCAAGGATGACGTTATCGGTTGTCCCTGGCCCCTCAATATGAAGGCGATAAATCCCGCTATTTTGATCCATCAGACCGTTTTCGATATCAGCTTGAACAGCCGGTTCAATCAGCTTCAGCCTGACTTCGTTTCGCATGGGAAGCTCAAGCACCTCCCGATACCAGCGCAAATAGTTCATCCATTCTCCGCGCGGGATTTTGTCGAGCTTTTCCCATCCCTCACGCCCGTTCTGCGCCTCCCACCACGATCTGAATGTCAAGGATGGAATGCCCAAATCAATGGATGTCAGATGCTTCGGCGTTCGCAAAGTCACCATTCGAGCATAGGTTTCCCAGGGTCCCTCTTGTCCAGCCGGATTCTCGTCAATGATCAGGATGTTGGATATCCGTTCACGCAAAAGTCCAAATGCAGCGCCAAGGCCACTCTGCCCACCGCCGACAATAACGACATCATACACATGGCCCTCTGCCTGCTCTTTGGCTCGCACCCAACTGGACCCGCCATAAGACAGAAACGTCAAGTCATTTCTCACACGTTCATTCAATGCTTCCAGACTCATGAAGACCAATCCTTTCGTGACGATGAATCACCTTATGCATTTTATTTCGAGAGAACTATTAGCGATATTATATGAGCTCAGCCTGATCATTTGAAGCTTATAACGGTTGAATTGTCAGGAAAGCTAAAAAAAGGTGACATGCTTGTTTGGCCGTACGAACTCTTATTCAGAAAAATAAAAGCAGATTCGGAGGGAATCCCGAATCTGCTTAGCAAGAGATCATATGGATTAAGTCATCTGATGAACTGACCATACGATACCGTTAGCTGCATAGAATAAGCCGATAACATCCCCCGTACTTAACGTAACTTCGGCAGCCAACGTTACTATTCCGCTCCCAAGGACTGCTCGCAAGGTGAGTAAGGTTACTGATACCTTTAAGATAGGAGATGCTCCACTAACCAGTGTGGTTCTGCGGATGATGTTTGCTGCACAAGAAAAGTCGGGTTAACACCTGCTGCTATGGACAAACTAATAGCTGCTGCTGTGGACAGATGGCAAGAAAAGCGAAAAAGCCTTCACTTGCAAAGTCAGGGCCGGTTGCTCCAGTTGTGCCTGTTACTCCAGCGGCTCCTGTTATTCCTGTTATTCCTGTTATTCCTGTTACACCAGTCGCTCCGGTGACTCCTGTAGAAGTGCTCCTGCCCACACGCTGTCCATAAGATAATGTAGATACCGGCTCCAGTCCAAGCATAGAGAAAGCATTACCCAGACCGTAATACAATGCGGCAATATGGCTGACTTTATTTTTCATATACAAGTTTTCTCCATAAACAATCCTTCCTGTAATTCAACGTTATGAAGCAAATTTTTCTATAGAAACAGCTGTTGCAAAATGATAAATCACATGTTATATTGATTGAGGCATCAATGATTGAGGTATCAACTATTGATCCATCAACGATTGGTAACAGCCACAGAATCATCAGGCAATGGCATTGTATACTGGCAACTTTAAACATTTGTTAACATACGCCGTTGTTGATTCAGATTCACCCGGGAGGTCTAATCATGACACGTATGGTTTCCAAAGAAGAGCAAGTCATTAATCTGCTGAATGTGCTGGGGAATAAAATCAGTCCCAAGTTTGAACGCTGCACCGGGATTAGTTCCTCACGCTTCGAAATTTTGCATGAACTGGATCAGGTGGATGAGATTAACCAGTCCATGCTCCAGAAAATCATTAATATCGACAGTGCTGCCATTACACGCCACCTGAAACAGCTTGAAGCTGACCTGATGGTTACGAGACGGAAGAACCCTGAGGATAATAGGGTAACTTTTGTTCGTCTGACGGACCATGGGCGCAAGCAGATTGAAGGATATAAAACAGAGAAAACAAATTATATCCATCAGATTCTGAATGGTTTCAGCGAGGAAGAGATTCATGCACTGGCTGATTTCCTGGAACGTATGCAAAATAACTTTTAAACGCTATATATAGAGGAGAGATTTCCATGAATACAACACAAAACAAAGTTCAAAAAACAAATGATTTTAACGAAATTACTTACGGTCGCCGTTCCGTTAAATTGTATGATCCTGAAGTGAAGATCAGCCGTGAAGAAATGACTGAAATTTTGGCAGAGGCTTCCCGCGCTCCATCTTCCATCAACATGCAGCCTTGGCGTTTTCTTGTTGTAGATACACCTGAAGGTAAAGAAAAGCTTGCCCCTCTTGCCCGCTTTAACCAAAATCAAGTGCTGACTTCTGCTGCAGTGATTGGTGTGTTTATGGATATGAACAATGCCGAATATTTGGAAGAAATTTTTGGTAAAGCAGTGGAGCACGGATATATGCCTAAAGAAGTTGCAGATCAGCAGTTAAAAGTGGTTAAACCTTATTATGAAAATATCCCTGCTTCCGATCTGCGTGATGTGAACCTGATTGATTCTGGTCTGGTTTCCATGCAATTGATGCTCGCTGCGCGTGCTCACGGTTACGACACCAACCCGATCGGTGGTTACGAAAAAGCTCAAATCGCTGAAACGTTTGGCATGGACAAAGAGCGCTATCAGCCGGTAATGTTGATCTCGATTGGTAAATCGGCCAAAGAGGGACACCCTTCTTACCGTCTGCCAGTAGACACAATTACAACTTGGGCATAAGTTTAGAAACACATTTCGACTCACTTACTATAACTAATTGGAGGTTTTCACAATGATTATCATTCACGCACATCTGCAAGTACAAGCCGCTCAAGAGCAAGCTTTTCTGGACGCTGCCAAAGAGCTGATCGCAGCTACACGTCAAGAAGAAGGCAACATTAGCTATGATCTGGTGAAAAGCACAGAACGTGAACAAAGCTACACCATGATCGAGCTTTGGAAAGATGAAGCTGCAACAGCAGCTCACAATACAAGTGCTCACTTCCAGGCTTTTGTTCAACAAGCTGCAGCATTTATGGCTGCACCAATGAACGTAGAAGTATTTGCAGGCGAAGCAGTGAAACACTAAGCTACCAAGGATGCTAACGAACCCAATCACAATCCGTACAGTATGATACAAGGGCCGCTCGGGGCAAGATGTCGGGCGGCTTTTTCATGCTTTGCTGATACAGGAAATGGAAGTCATATTTCCCACTCGTGGATTGAAGTGATACAATAACGTTGTATACATAAAAAATGACTGGGAGGTATTCATGATGAACATGAAAAAAGGATTGCTTTCGGGTATGCTCGCTCTGGCCCTAACTTCTACTCTTCTCGTCTCTACTAATGTAAGCGCAAACAATTCAAGCGAAACGAACTCCCCCCTCTCTTATACTCTAGTTACCAAAGGGTATGATTGGGGACCTGCTGTCTACAAAGTTGTTCTGAATACAGGTGTACCTGTGGAAGGGAAATCTCTCACCAAAGATACGTTCAAGGTTCTTGCCGAGCGAAAGTATCCGATGATTAATTTTGAAACCCAGCAAAAGTATGACGGAGCAGACAGCAATAGCAGGACGATCGAGCGAACGTACCTTTCAGACGAGAATGGAAACAAAACCAGCCTGCCCACTGCACAATATATTACGATTGAGATGAAAGTTCACCCTGACCTCGGAACAGCCAGCCCGTTTCATTTTGATCTGCAGTCCTTCACCAATCAATATGTAGACCTTCAATATACTATTATTCAGCAAAAATCCCTTCAGGACCAGGCGGGAAACCCCGTTGAGCATCTGACTACCAGACCGGGAACACCACATATGATGATCGAGCAAGGTGTCGAGCGTTTTGATACATCAGGTAAATTCAATTATAAAGATTCCAAGTATGGTCAGATTAATCTGACATATGCTTCATACATGCCGGAACAGAAAAGCAAAAAACCGCTGATCATCTGGCTGCACGGTGCGGGTGAAGGTGGAACCGATCCAAGAATCGCCCTGCTCGGTAACAAGGTCACTGCATTAGCTGATGAATCCATTCAGAAATATTTCGGTGATGCTGCTGTACTCGTGCCTCAGACCCCTACGTTCTGGATGAATGATGGAACCGGACAATATACGAAAGACGGAAAGAGTATGTACACCCGATCCTTAACAGCCCTGATTAAACAGTATGTGAAGCAGCATGCTGCGGATATTGATACAGATCGCATCTACATTGGCGGATGTTCCAACGGCGGATTCATGACTCTGAATATGCTGCTGGCTAACCCGGATTATTTTGCAGCAGCTTATCCCTCGGCAGAAGCCTATGATGATGCCCTATTGAGTAAAAAGGATATCGCCACACTGAAAAACATTCCGATCTGGTTTACCGCTGCAGGCGCGGATCAGACCGTCGATACATCCAAGACTTCAACGGCTACCTACAAGCGTTTGATTGCAGCAGGCGCCAAGCATGTTCATTATTCTTATTTTGATAACGTGTTAGATACGAGCGGATTGTATAAAAAGGGCAATGGCAACGATGCGCCATATGAGTACAATGGACATTGGTCATGGATTCCTGTGTTGAACAATGATATCTCCAGGGACTTCAATGGCAAGCCTGTCAAAATAAAAGGCAAGGCCGTATCGCTTATGGAATGGCTGGCTAATCAAAAGAAGTAAGGATGACCTGATGAACCCAGGCACGCTGAGAGGTTATGTTAAAAAATATCTGGAAGGAGCCGCATAATCGGCTCCTTCTAATCCATCCCGCTAATCCATCCCGCAGGGATGCTCGCAGTTTACATCACTTCAAGCCACGTGCCGGGGGGATGCTTTGCGGATTGTTGAACACATTTTTCGGATCATATTTGGCCTTCACCCGGCGTAATCTCGCGTAGTTGCCCCCGTAGTATACCGGCCCTGAATTTTGGATGCCCTGGTCTGGAACGTTAATGTATGAACCTACGATGTACGGCTGTAATTTTTTGCGTGTTTGACGAACGAGCGCGATATTTTTAGCAGCATGAGATGGCTTGATCCATGTACTGTTCCATTCCACGTAGAACTTCTCTTTACGCCAGAAAAACGCTGTTGATCTAGGAGATTTACGACTTACGGCGCCTCCCCAGTTAAGGAAATAAAATCCGCCTGGACCCTCTTCCAGCTTCTCCAAAAATGCTCGCATTGATTTAATCGCTTTATCGGGGAAGGGTTTTCGTCCAAAGCCGGACGAGAATTGATTACTGAACCGTTGAGTCTCAATTGGATCAGGGAGCAACAGGAACTTCACAACTTCCGGGTACGGTAATAACCGTACAATCGAGCTGGTTGGTGTGCCCACACTCGTCATTGGCTGCAATAGACGGAGAGCCTCTGTTTTAGACCCTAAGAACAGCCCTTCCATTATGACATTGCCACCCTTTTTCGGTCCGATGGACAACTCGCTGCCCAATCTTGTATTCACCGAGGGTGCCCACTTCTGCCATACTTTGAGTACCTTTTCGAATTGAGCCCACGGCCAGGTGATTTTATATACAGTAGCCTTCGCTGGAGCACGCCGGACTTTGAATTTGTAGCGGGTGTACACTCCAAAGTTGCCACCGCCGCCTCCCCGTGAGGCCCAGAAGAGATCTGCATTGCGGTTTTTGTTGGCCAGAATCACTTTTCCGTTCGCATCCACCATCTCCACCTCAAGCAGGTTATCGCTGATGAGACCTATAGTTCGCTGCAGTGGTCCAATTCCCCCACCTAAAGTAATCCCCCCGATTCCAACGGTAGGACTGTCACCAAAAGGAGCGATGAATCCTTGCTTGGCGAGCGTATTTGCAATTCGTCCCACTCGATTACCTGTTCCGACAACAACCGTTCCACTTTTTTTGTCCAGCTTGATGGTATTGAGGTCACTAACATCAATGACGATACCACCATTCACTTGGGAAAGATTAACCTCAAGCGCGTGTCTTCCGCTCCGCGGCCGGATTGGTACGTTGTTCTCACGAGCCCATCGGATCGCATTGGAGACATCTTTCGTTTTTTGGGCAAAAACAAATACTTTAGGGTACCTGTCGGTATGAGGGTCCCAATTTTTGCGTGCGGCCTCATATCCGGGGTCTCCTCGAAAAATGACACGCCCGGTTAATTTTGTTTTGCTGTTTGTTTTCACACATCCCACTCCCTACGTTATAGATCGTTATACAGCTCTTCTGCATTAGGCATTCTATACTGTATGACGGACATACGCGGAGGGCATGGGCGCAGAGCTTCCCTATCCTCATTAAAAATTCCCTCAAAGCCAATAACAGCCTTGAGGGAATCAATTTAGTTCGCTAACATCTCCAGATGAAGTGTGATCGCTCACTTTAAGCCTCTTCTTACATTTCGCAGTTGCTTACTCGTTGCCCGGCTCAATCCTGATGAGCTTGCGCGGCTCTTGCTCCTTCTCACCATACCAGACGAGCACATCTGCAAACAGATCCATGATACGAATAAAGCTTTTTTTGTCTGCCTCCGTAATCTGATCTGCCAATCTAAAAATGTCATCGAAACAAAGCTCACGAACAAATGTAGTGTACTTGGTGTACACTTCGCGGCCCTTGTCCGAAGGCTTGACGTAAATATCTTTGCGATTGCCGCTTAAATGATATTTTTCAAGCAGGCCTTTTTCCGTCAGATTTTTCACATTTTTCGAAAAGGTACTGCGGCTCACACCCAATCGTGCGGCCATCTCGGACATCTTCTCTTCCTGATCCTCTGCTTCAAGGATGTATTCCAGCGTTTGGATCTGGGAAGCAGAGAAGGTCATATCCGTGCCGTAGCTTCGCTGCAATTTGTAGGTGTTGGAATAAGCATTCCCATACTTGATGATCTTCTCGACAAGATCCCGATGCCCACCCATCCAATCTAATTTCATGCGTAATCCCTTTCATCTTCAAATTCTCTCTCTATTACTCTACTGAAATCAGATTCGTTTTTCAATCCATGCAATAGCTTCCTCGATGACTTCATCCTTAGCCTTCTCATTAAAGATTTCATGCATGAGATTCGCATAAATTTTCAGCGTTTTATCTGTGGAAGCGATATCTCCGAAGAAGTCACGAGAATCCTTCTCGCTCACCAGTCCATCATTCGCACCATGCAGCAGCAGCACCGGTTCAACAAATTGCTCCGCATGTTGTTTGAGCCACTCCATGCCGTATCCCAGACTGTTAAACAAATCTACCGAAATCTGCTTTTCTACGAGCGGGTCATTCGCGTAAGCGGATACAACTTCAGGGTCACCGCATACGCCGCTGCCAAGTTCATTCGGGAAATAGGTGCCTGCGGGCAAATCCATCGGCAATTCCCCAGCCACCTTGGTATTGTAACGGGTAAGTGCTCCGGATAAAACGATGCCTTTCACTTTGCCCGGATATTTCGTTGCAAACGAGGAGGTAGCGAAGCCCCCCATGCTATGTCCAATGACAAACAGTGGAGTGTCACCACTCTCTTGCAATGCTGCCTCAACGATAACATTTACATCGTCAATCAGATGATGAAAGTCACTGTAAAATGTTCGTGGTCCCTCGGATCTGGCATGACCTCGATGATCAAAACGATACACGTTAAATCCACGATTGTTTAGCTTCTCCGTCACATAATCATAGCGGCTGGCGTGCTCGGCCAAACCATGTACGATGACTACAGCCGCCTTGGCATTCTCTACTATATCCTTGCTAAAATAAAGCTGCGTACCGTCAAAGGATTGAATCGTTGTCTCACTTTTAGTCATCTTTATCCCGTCCTTTTTGTAGTGTGCAAGTCCGAGCTCCCGAGATATCCTTTCCTTCAAGCCCTACATGAACACCTTTACTATAATATTTATTAAAAATAATATAATTTCTTGCAGAAACAATATATCATCAGATACGTCCTATTGTCTACAAAAAATAAAGCGTTTACATATTTTTTTTTTGCAAATGTAATGCATTCCCCATAATCAATTATCCAAAAAGCAGATACAGCCCGGACCAGTACCTGCCCCCCCTCTACACCTATACGTAACTGTTTAAGAAACAGAACCTTTTCTTAGTCAATTGACAGCCGCCTTCTTCTTCCCGCTATTCCTTTTTCGGTTACGAATCGTTCCCACAATCCACAACAGCAGCGGCAGTAAAATAAAGTTGAAGGGCAGAATAATCGGTACCGCTACAAGCTTGGGAAAAAGGATTGAGCTATCCACAAAGTTCCGTGGCAGCATGGAGAGCACAATAGCAACGGGAGCAACGATAAAGATGAGGATACGCCAGCGTTTGACTCCAAACCACTGTGCAGTCCCATAAGAGGCTGCGAACAGATATAACGACACTTTGATAAAAATGCCCATAATCCAGATCGCAATAACGATCGCATCAAGATTTTGCAGAAAACCAAAGGAGATAAAGCGGACTAAATTGAGAAACGGGTACGTTTGTCTGCCTGCCGTCGAATCACCGAAGATGGCAATACACTCCATCGCGGAAAACAGTGTGAAAAGACCCGCTATAACGGAGCCGAGCAAAGCTCCCTTTACACCTTTACGTGGATCAGCAACAAAAGGAAGAATCATCATGAGCAAAATATTATCACCCAAAAAAGAAGCGGTTGGCAGTGCTCCCTGCAGCAGCACCAACAGGCTATTGTCAGACATCACTGGCAGCAGGTTGTGAACCTGGATATCTGAAATATTAAGTAACAGAGGCACCATTATGCCAAGCAGGATGAGAGGTCCCAGAACCTCGCTGCATCTTGCCAGCACTTCAATGCCGGCATACGATACATAAGCCGCTACAACGAGCATGCCAGCAATAGGGATAACGACCGGTGTAAGCTGAAGAATCGTACCAATCATAAAATCGCCATATTGTCTCAAAATAATTGACAGCACGGTGAACCAATAGAGCACATACACCAGAATGATCACATGCCCCAGAAACTTACCCATTATTTTAGGGGCGTAGGTGATTAGCGATTCATTCGGATACATAATGCTAATGCGTGTCAACACATAGGCCAGCCCCACTGAGAACATGCTGGAGAACAAAATAGATATCCAGGCATCCTGCTTGGCAGCAGCAATGGACGGATTTATAGTGAGCAAAATGGTCATGCCAATCTGCATCGTGGAAATCATCCAAAAGATTTGGTTGCCACTTATTTTCTCCTTGCTCATTCAAACCTGCCCCCTCTATTTAAATTGTTGAGTATTAAACATGCCGGGGCGTAAAATATCCGCTTTTGCTTTTACCGTCACCTTAATTTGCGGAAAAATAGTATGCCATTCCTTCTCATGTTTTTTCCATAAACGAGGATATTTACGGTGAAAAGCTCCTGCAAAATTGAAAATATCCGCTTTATATTTACTCTTGGCTTCATCCATTGCCAGGTGAATACGCTGTTCGATATTTTCTGCAAGCTGTTTCTCCGCCTTGCGCAGGCTTCCACTGCTCTGATCAATGTCAATCTCCGTTGTATTCTGAATCATCTGATTTTTGCTATGCACATGGATTGTAACGGACCACTCCCCGTTTTTATAAACGGGTACAATTCTTGAACGATTCCGCAGAAGCTGAACCGACATGGTGCCCTGCAAATCTTCTGGATGTATCGTAATGATCGTATTATTCATCTCATTTATGGCCCACATGATACCTCTGGTCACCCGATCGTTGGCTATGCCAATCAGTTTACCGTCATGTAAAATGGCTGTTCCATTAATGTAACCTACACCTTTGGTTGGATCTTTCTCGCCGGGTGCTTGAATCAGTTCTACCCAAGGCAGCAGGGCCGTATTACTCTCATCCTCCAGCATCTCCATTAAATGTGCCATCGACGAATTGATGCTCGTTTTGTTAACAGCCATCTCACGCAAAACTTCAGATGTATTACGCTCCAAAATGGAGTGTTTCTCCAATATCGTTTTCGCTTTTCCTTTGCTGACAAAGATATATGCGCGTTCGCGTGGCTCTGAATCCCGCATGAAGAAATCCATGTCTTCCTTTAACCCCCGCTCAACCTTTGCAGCACCGAATAAATAGACCTCCGCATGCCCCCAGAAAATCTTCCGTGAAAATTTCATCTGAAGCTGAGAGAATGCGTCCGCAATATTCACACCATAAGCAGATTGCACAAAAGTCGTTCCTGTTCCGCCCGTTGCCTGTCCAACTGCCTCACTCCCCTGTCCTGAGCCTTGGGGAATATATATTTGGACACTGACTTCAATAAATTTATCATTCAGTTGGTCGATAGCGACACCGGTAACCAGCGCCAGATCATTCACTTCCTTGCGATCCCAGCATCCCCCCAGCAGCAGGCAGAGTAACAGTGAACCCACGAATAATGAAACAAAACGCTGCAGGCGGTTCATGAGGAAGCCCCTTCTTCCCCATGATCAGAACGCTTAAAGGAGGACTGCCGAATTGATTTTTTTCGTCCTGTCAGGCTTGGCCGTTTGCGATTGTTCCAGATCGGTGCACGCATGAAGCTGTCTAACATTTCGCTCCATTTCATCGGTGCAAGAGGCTGCAGGTAAGGAACACCAAGCGAGCGCAGCGAGCATAGATGAATAATGATGGCAATGACACCAAGCATCAGACCAAGGAGACCAAACATACCCGACAAAAACATGATCGGAAAACGTAATAGGCGAATGGCAATGCCTGCACTATATTGTGGCAATAGAAAAGAAGCGATCCCCGTAATGGCAACAACCATAACCATGGGTGATGAGACAAGTCCGGCTGAGGTAGCAGCCTGTCCTATGACAAGCGCACCAACGATACTGACTGCAGAACCTACCTGTTTGGGCAGTCGTACGCCGGCTTCACGCAGCGCCTCAAAAGAAACTTCCATAAGCAGTGCCTCGACAAGTGCGGGGAACGGAATATCTTCCCGCGACTTCGCAATGCTAAGCAGCAACGACGTGGGCACCATCTCCTGATGGAACGTCAGCACCGCCACATAAAGCGAGGGCAGCAGCAACGAAATAATCAGAAACAGAAATCTCAGCCAACGGATAAAACTGCTAATGATATAGCGCTGATAATAGTCTTCCGGTGACTGCAGCATCGCAAAAAAGGTCGTTGGTGCAATGAGACAAAATGGGGTGCCGTCGACCATAATGCCGATTTTCCCTTCCAGCAGGGAGGCACTAACTACATCGGGACGTTCCGTGACTTGAATCTGCGGGAAGGGTGAATACGGGTGATCCTCGATCAAGCCCTCGATATAACCACTTTCGAGCACACCGTCGATATCAATCTTCTCAATTCGGCTTCTGACCTCTTCCACCAAAGCATGATTAGCGATTCCGTCAATATGAGCGATAATGACAGACGTCTTTGTATATCGCCCGACTTGAAGCGGTTTTAACTTTAGTGAAGGGTCTTTGATTTTGCGCCGCAGCATCGAAGTGTTGACACTGAGCGTTTCCGTAAATCCTTCCCGAGGTCCCCGGATAATTGATTCTGCCGCGGGTTCCTCAATCCCCCGTTGCTGCCACCCAGCTACACCGACTGCAATGCCAAAGGGCAGCTGATCCACAAGCAAGGCGACACATCCGTTTGCAATGTGCTTTAACAAATCCTCGAAGCTGGTCACGATGGTGAGCTGGCTTGTCGTAACGATGGAGCATATGTATGCAAAGTCAATATGTGAAGTATCCGTGCGAGCTTGCAGGAGCGGGGCCAGCACATGCAGATCAAGCAGCGCTTCATTAACCATGCCGTCAATAAACAGGAGAAATGCTTCTTTGCTGCCAGCCAACGGAAACGTTCTAGTTTTGATATCTGTAGAATGGTTATATATCGTTTGAATAATGTCTATATTTCCGGCAAGCTCGGTGCTGAAGGGCATATCACGGTAATCTATAACGTCGACCATCTGAATGCTCCTTAGTTATGTGGAGTAGTTACACAATTTCAATGTGAGTATATATTTTCCCGAATCGGATAATTTATTCTATTCCAATGGAGGGAACAGCAAATAAAGAAATACAGCCACGTAAATTCACATCGAAAAAACCCGCTACACTCGGAAATCCTTGTGTATAGCGGGTTATTTAGATATGAGACCTAGTATTATATTTTATATAAGGAGGGATTTACTTCTTTTCACCCTCTCTCTACATTATTTGATCTCATCTACAGCCGTTTTACCTGCGATTCGTCCAAAAGTAAAGATGTCTGTCAGGGCATTGCCCCCCAAACGGTTACCGGCATGAATACCTCCTGCAACTTCCCCGGCGGCATACAGATGTGCAATCGGCTGACCGTTTTCATCCAATACGCGAGTTTGGGTGTCGATCTTGATTCCGCCCATCGTATGGTGAACGGCAGGCTTTCTTGGCGTAGCGTAGAACGGAGCCTGCTCGACTTTTAAGCTAAACGTATCCTTATGGAACTCTGGATCAAAGCCCGCTTCCACATAAGAGTTATACTTATCAATCGTTGTTCTGAGAACCTGAGGGTCCATGTTGATTTGTAGCGCCAGCTCTTCAATTGTATCGGCTCTGAACAGGGTGCCCGCTTCCACTTGACGGTCGATCTTTTCCTGACTTGTATTCGCAGCGGTTTTCTTGATCTCGTCATCGGCAATCAGATAAAATAAACTTCCCTGCTCAATCGCCGCTTTGGTTAAAACATCTCGTCCAGAGAATTCATTAACGAAACGTTCTCCCTTTTTGTTAACAATAACAAAATTTTCTGGCGGTACCTGTAGTCCACTGAAAAGCTCACCTGTTTCCGGATCGGCTACCGGCATCATTTGAGTGAAGCCCATGCCTGTCAATGCTGCTCCTGCACTCTTACCGAGCGCTATGCCATCACCAGTCATTGCATAGGAATTGGTTGTTTTGATATCATCGTCAATATGGCTCCAGTATGTGTTATATTCCTTGAGCATCTGCGTATTTGCACCAAAACCGCCACTGGCAAGCACAACCGCTTTCGCATGAACCGTGATTTTCTGTCCATTAACCCCTGTTGCAATAACTCCTGCAATTTTTCCATCTTCAATAATCAATTGTTTTACCGGGGTGTCTGTAATAATCTGTCCGCCATTGTCTTCTACATATTTGCTAAGTGCAATGATAAATGCAGATCCATAGCTTTTGACAGGCTTGTGACCACGGCGCCACAGGGCACCTACCGGAGCAAACACGATGCTTTTATCATATTCAACACCAATATCCTCAAGCCACTGTACACTTTCCAGGGCACGATCGGTAAGCACCTTAACCAGATCATACTGTCCATAGATCGTGGTGCCATTCAGGTCGGTTCGTTTGCCACCAAAATACGTCTGCATTCTGTGCAGAAGCGGGGAGTCAAATAAATAAGCTTTTTCAGTACCGAACTTTTCCTGATAAGCAGTAAATTCTTCCTTCAGAGCATGGAAATCATCTATATATTCCGGGTGAATCAGGCTTTCATCGGTACTTAACAAGTTCTCAATCGTTTGTCTTTCCCCTGGATTCTCACTAAACTTTTGTTGCCATACAGGATCTGCCGCGTTAACAGGTCCCCCTGAACGGATCGTGTTACCCCCAACAGCAGGATATTTCTCAAGCACAATCGCACTTGCGCCCTGCTGTAAAGCTGTAGCAGCCGCACTGAGTCCGGCGCCGCCTCCCCCTACAACAACCACATCACAAGTATATTCCTCATCAGCCTTCATCTGGCTGCTGGCAGGTTTTGGACGTCTTTTCAGAATGTCCGGGTTCACTCCGGCGAGCTTGACCGCTTTGGCGACACCGTTGATGACAGCGTTACTTGTCTCGGAAGCCCCGGATAGAGCATCTACATTCAGCGTCTGTCCTTCGATAATTTTATTCGGGATTCTTACAAAAACGACATCGGCAATGCCTTCGGTCTCCCCTTGGGAATCAATATCAATGCTTTCGATCCGATTTTCACTAAAGGATACCTTCATCGGCAGATTTCCGCTGTGACCGATCGCATTGACCTCATACACACCCGGTTTATAAGTGAACTCTTCTTCCTGATTGAGCTGATTGGAAATTTTGGCAAAGCGAAGGAACCGCAGGAAGCAGACTTCCAGGAAATCAATCGTTCCTTCATTGTTCAGGTTGCCTGATTCGTCAAATGCTTTATGGGCACTGCCTAACAAAAATTCATACCCTGGCATCACGTTTGCTTCAACACCCGGTGCATCCAGGATTTGACGAAGATGCAGCTGCGCACGCGAGGAGCCTTGCGTTCCCTGTGACGCACCAATAATCATAACCGGCTTGCCAGCAAGCGGATGGATCTCAAAGCTCAACCACTCCAGCAGACTTTTGAGAGATGAGGGGATGGAATGGTTATATTCTGGAGTCGCAATAATAACGCCATCACTCGCTATAATCTTTTCGTTAAACGATTGTATAATTGCACTGTTCGTTTGATTATCGGATTGATTAAACATCGGAACATCGGTAATATCAAGAATTTCAATGGCTGCTCTGGATTCAAAATGCTTCTGCATGAACTGTAGCAGCCTGCGATTATATGATTTCTTTGCATTTGTGCCAACGATCGCTATGATTTTCATTGTAGTTAGCCCCCTACTCTTGCCAGGAAAATTTTTTCGTTTTTTTCTTCAACGTCCGTTTTGACAGCAGCTCTGTCGTGATCTCCGTAAACAAAACAAACTCTCTGAAAATTTCCTCAAGCTCCGCTACCTTCTCAGCACTGATCAGGTTACCGCTGTTATCAAATGCACTCTGTGATTTTCCCAATAGAAACTCACTGCTAGGCATCATTCTTGCACCAAGCTCAGGTGAATCCAGAATCTGTCTGAGATGTGCCTGCGCTCTGGAAGAGCCAAGTGAACCATGGGAAGCACCCACGATCAGAACAGGCTTGTTTTTCAAGGTTTGAGTCGTGTAGCTGATCCATTCCAGCGCACTTTTCAACACAGCAGGAATCGCATGATCGTACTCAGGAGTAGCGATAATGATGCCTTCTGCTTTAGCAATTTGATCCAACAAGTCTTGCACCTTCACAGGAATATCAACTTCAGCATCCTCTAATTCATCTTTTTCAATAAAGGCAGGCAAATCCTTAATTTCAAACAAGTCAATCTTGACCTCACTTGCAAAATGCTTTTGCATAAATTGAAGCAGTGTCCGGTTCGTGGAGACATCCGAATTCGTGCCTACGATAGCTAAATAATTCATCGTAATCCCCCTTCTGTCATTCGAGATGATGTTCGTAAATGTCAGACTCGATCTTTTCGGCATAACTCTAACATATCAAAGCTCCAATAATCTAATAGTTATTCATTGCAGTTTGATAACTAATTTGTTATAATCAGCTCAAATCCTAAGTTTGTTACTTTTTTCACAAAGGGTGAGGGACATGTCTAAATTAGAATCGCAGGATATTTTATGTTACATCGACAGCCTTCTAAAATACAGCAATTATAGCAAAGCTGCTCAATCGCTTTACATCTCTCAGCCCTACCTGACCAAGGTGATCAAAAAAATTGAAGGTCAATTAGGCTGTGAATTAATCACTCGCAACAAACTGCCTTACCGATTGACCGAGCAGGGGAAAATCTATTATCAGTATCTAACGTCACTTGAACACAGCTATGCCAAGCTAATCAGGGAAATCTCTTATTTATCGGATATCGACAATAAAGTGTTTCGAATCGGCATTCTGCCAAGCCTTGGTTCCTACTTAACTCCCCTTTTTCTACCGAGGTTTCTTGAGCTTCATCCGGGCTATACAATTAATCTTGTAGAGGATTTACCTGAAAAAAATGAGAAGCGCCTCCAGAATAACGAGCTCGACTTCTGGATCGGGCAAAATTCAAGCAGCATCTCCCCTAACCTGAACTCGTTTAGCTGGGGGCGGCACAGTTACCGGGCCATTATTCCGCGTTGCTGCGAATTATATCAAGAAAATGCTGCAGTCATCCCGGAGGGCACGATTGAGATCAGCACCATTTTGAGTCAACGACTTATTCTAACCTCGAAAGGCTCGGCCATCCGTAAACAGATTGATCAGTTACTCAGCGTCTACAAGGTGCAGCCCAATATCGTCATGGAGAGCAAGGAAATCTACACCGTGCTGAAGCTTGCCAAGCATAACCTTGGTCTGACGATTGTGCCCGAGAGCATTCGGATTGACGAGTGCCCTTCGGAATATAATATCTATCCCATCCCTGTAGAGAAGATGTGTCTGGATTATTTTATAGCCCATCATGGAGAAAAAAAGCTGAATAGCGTAGATCATGACCTCATCCATACTTTTCTCAATCACGGACAGCAATGTGCGATATAGGAGGCTATCATGAAACCTTTTACAAGAACGATTCCGCTCATGGGAACTAACATCTCTCTCTATATCAAAGGGGCAGATGCTGAAGAGCTTGCCGAGGAAGCAGCGCAAATGCTAATGCGTTATGAGCAAGTGTTTAGTGCCAACAGTGAGCACTCGCAGCTTGCAATGCTAAAAAAAGAAGCCGCATCTCTTCCGCTCAAGGTAGACAGTGAACTGTATGATCTTATCAAGATAGGCAAAGAACACAGTCTGCATGACAATTCCTTCCTAAACATTGCGATTGGTCCGTTGATCAAATTGTGGAGAATTGGATTCCGTGAGGCACGTGTGCCGCAGGATACAGATATTAAAGCAGTGCTTGAGCTGTTGAATCCGCAGCATATACAGCTTGACGATGAGCAGCAAACGGTCCACTTATGTAAAAAAGGTATGGAGATCGACCTTGGAGCGATTGCTAAAGGATATTTTGCCGATCAAGTGATGGCATTTTTCAAGAAAAACGGAGCTGTCTCCGCTATGGTCGATATGGGCGGGAATGTGCTTGTTCATGGGGACTCCCCCTCTGGCTTCAGTCACTGGAAGGTCGGAATACAAAATCCCTTTTTGCCCCGGGGAAATGCAGCAGCCTATGTTAGCATCCGAGAGCAGTCCGTCGTTACCTCAGGTATATACGAGCGCGTTCTGAAAAAAGAAGGCCAGCAGTACCATCATATCTTCAACAGTACAACTGGCTATCCGATGGAAAGCAACATCGCTTCGTTAACCATTATCGCGGACAAGTCGCTGGATTGTGACATCTATACGACAGAATTGTTCGGGTTAGATGCCGCCTCCATTATTCACAAGGTGAACGCCATGGAACAGATCGGAGCTGCCGTCATTACTAAGGATGGAAACCTGGCCTACACCGAAAGTCTCAAGGGCAAGATCCATCCCATCACAACGTGAAATGACGATACGATTTATGGAAGAAAGGAATGATGCAGGTACGTTGACAGGAAGGAAATCCCTGGTTGCGGCAGGATAGTCATGTACCTTGAGCCCCAACCTCCAGGGATCACTACTATATCGGGATCAGGACACTTATGGATCGTATACGCTGGATTGATGCCCAGCCCTCCCAATGCTTGGTCGGACCTCCCGTTCCCGCCAGAGTGTACACATGAAAGTCCTGCCCTCTGTTGCTTCCTGAGATAAAAACTTCATATGTTGATCCTATAGGATCATATAGAGCCCTCGTTTAATATTCAGAAACATACAACCCATAGCACAACTTGAAAGCAAGGCGACCTAACTCAAGGCGCTAGCGCCCCCTTCTGAAATAAATACGCTTACATAACTTCTCATATTACGTCATCAACGATTTCTATTCAATGTACTATCAGGTTAATAAAGTGATTTTTTTATTTCATTTTGCAATTGGTGCAGACAGCAACACCATTCATATGAACGAATCTAATTCTATTGATAATTCAAGTATTGAAATCCTTACACGACATAGTATATATAGTTGGGCGCTTGTCAGTCGATAACGTGTCCGAATACGATGCGGGTGAAGTCATGGCGCACCGGATCGAAAAATAAGGAGGATTTCATTTATGCCAACACGTTTTACCAGAATGCTTGCACTCATCTGCTGCTTGGTTATGGCCGCCTCGTTGATGCCTACGAGCTATGCTGCCGGCAATGACAACATCGGGAACGCAACCGTAGCGAATGAAACACCGACCGCTATTTTTGGAACTCCCGAACTCGGGTCTAATGACCCTCTCTGGAGCCAAACCATGGAGCATCACATCAACAAAAGCACTGTGCCCACCGACACAAGACCCCATGCCACAGGCACAGCCAGAATCCTCTGGGATCATGACTACCTGTATGCCCGCGTAGCTGTGAATGACAGTAATCTATATCAGGGAGCTGGGGGTGATCACCGGTACGACAGCCTGGAGTTTTATGTTGGTAATGGAAGCGGGGGCTCAAACCAATGGCGTGTCAGCGCCACGGGGGTGTTTTCAGGGCAGGCCGCTCCAGGCAGAGCTGCATGGACCCAGATCACGGAAACCGGATATATCGTGGAAATGAGAATACCCAAAAGAAATCTGATCTTACAGGAGGGAAAGCTTACCTTTGAGGTCTATATCAATAACTCGACAGAACAAGGCGGTGACCGCTATGAAGTCGTTTCCTCTTTTGGAGTTCCAGACGCAGCTTATACCAGCTCAGCTTCATTTACAGACAGCCTGCAGCTTATCCCAGCCAATGAATTAGACACCAGATTATCCATTACCGCCACTGTCGGACCGGGCGGCTCAATCATGTCGAACCCACCCGGCGATGTGCTGAGAGTAGATCGAGGCTCTAACAAAGAAATAACGTTTACCCCCGATTCCGGTAAAGTTGTCGATACCGCAACGGTAGACGGCGAGATCGTGAATCTATCTGATGGCACTTATACCTTTTCAAATATTGAGGCTGATCATACCATTCATGTAACATTCAAAAACGATCTGAACGCGGAGATCCTTCCCTTTATCGTATGGAATGACAACTTCGCCAGTGGCGAGTATACAACAGCCGTCATTATCGACTTAGGCGAAGGGAAGGCAGCGTTAGGCTCCGAGCTTAATCCCCGCTTGTTTGCCTTGTCGGCTAGGAATACAACCCTGAACGGTGAAGCGGTTACCTTCGAAGGAACACGCAAGATCACTAGGGTGTACGCTAATGACGAACCGAAGGTACGCGGCTACCTGGGGCCGATAAGCAATTCGCCAGATTATCAGGACGGACTGGAGAGCGGTCGTTACATCGTGGTTGAGTCTGAGTTTTATTCAGAGAGCGGAGGCACTACAACGCTGGATGGCAGCAGTAACTCGACAAAGCAGGTTTACACCATTGTCCAAAAAGGCGAAATCGTATTGACAGAAGGAAATCCGCTTCACAACGTCGTTTTTGAACAAGAAAAAGTTGTGAATCCAATCCTCGATCAATTTGCAACATTCACGGACAATTCAGTCAATCGTTCGCTCTACCTTCACAAAGATGAAAACGGTAACGTGATGAAAGGATTGCCGCTGTACGTTTATACCCATGGCATGTCACGCGGCGGAACAAACGCAGGGGTAGACCAAAAAGCGGCCATGAAATCAGCCAACGGCTCCGTCGCTCTAATGAAAAAGATGGCACAGAAGCCCGAGAAATACGCCAGCCATATATTGAATATTTCCTATAATGGCGTATCAGTTCCATCAACAGAACATGTGAAGAAGGTCATAGACGCCCTGATTGCCAGCGGCGAAGTAGATCCTAATCGTGTTTACGCAGCAGGCTTCTCCTGGGGCGGACAGTATACGAATAACTTAGTTAACAGCCACCCTGGCTTCTTCGCTGCCGCCGCACCGATGGCCCCGGTAAGCGGTTCACCGAACGCCAACACTAACAACGCTCACAACACCCTGGCCTATTGGATGTTTTTAAATGCTCATAATGTTGGAGGCTACCAGACTAACCTCAATAACTACATCAATACCAATATGCCAAAGATGATCAATGCAAGGGCTTCGCGCTTTGAGAGTAATGAGGCGCTTACGTGGCCCTACAATCAATTTGATCAGCCAAACCTGAGGCCTAATCCCGATAACACACCTGTTCTCGCTGATTATATAGCGCATGAAGTTGAAGCAGCGGTTCTCTACAACCAAATAACGATGGGAAGTTGGAGTATGGCTCCCACCGCGCAGTCCTCTAACTTACCGGCTTGGAACAATAACTACACAGATGTCTTTGATTGGATGTTCGCGCAAAGAAAAGCGGTTGTGCCCGGTACGCCGAGCGGCTTCAAGGCAACTGCGGGTGACAGACGGGTCACACTGAGCTGGACTGCTCCTGTTGATGACGGGGGAAGCGTAATATTGGGCTACAAGGTGTGGTATGACAACGCAGCACCAGTCATATTGGATGCTGCGGAGACCCAATATACCTTCAAGGAGCTGACAAACGGCCGAAGCTACAGCTTCAAGATTATCGCGGTGAACGCCAAGGGCGACGGTGCGGAGATCCGTGTGACGACCATGCCGACGGCGGCGACAACTCCTACCCTGCCTGATTCTGGTGGCAATACGGGCAACATCAGTAATTCAAGCAACATAGGTAACACACCCAACACCAGCAATACAGGCACCGGGACAAACGCTGGAATGTCGAAGTTGACCTACACAGTAAATACACCGAAGGATAAACCCGCTGTCACAGACAAAAATGGCAACACCACCCTGCCCGGCGGCGGCAAGCTTGTGACCAAGGGCGGGACGAATATCACGGTACCTGAAGGCACATCAATAGACTCAAACGGTAAGGCGACCATTCCGGCGGACAAGAGCGCCCAAGTGACACTCCCGAGAAGCAAAAGCACAGTGACCATTCCTGGTGGCTCGATTATTGCGAGCGACGGAACGGTAAGAGTAGGCGGCAAAGAAGCGCACATAAACCTGCCAAATGGCAATCAAATGCATCTCCATGAAGGATCGAGGATACGGAGCGACGGGACGGTTATGGTCGGGCCAGACGGAGCAAGATTTGGCTTAAAGAACGACATGTCACTGAACATCCGTGGGGATGCGGAGCTGGCCTTCAATGACGCCATCCCACTCGGCTTCCTCGTGGTATCAGGCAATCCATTCATGGATACCACGATGGACGACTGGTTTTACAGCTATGTAAATTGCGCCTACACATACGACCTTTTCAACGGCACAACGTCTACGACGTTCGCACCGGGTACCGCAATGACGCGTGCAATGTTCGTGCAGGTATTGGCCAATCTGGAGAACATAAACCACGCAGACTACACGGGTTCCCGCTTTAGGGACGTATCAGACGGACCGTGGTACACGGCGGCAGTCGAGTGGGCGGCAGAAAAAGGCATAGTCAACGGTGTAAGCCCAGACCAGTTTGACCCCCATTCTCCGATGACACGCGAGCAGATGTTAGTGATCCTTTACAACTACATGGAATACAAGGGCTATGAAATACCTGAAAGCCACTCTAAGTCCTTCGCAGACGAAAGTGAGATCAGCTCATGGGCGTTGGAAGCCGTTCAAGCGCTGCGGGAGATCGGTATTGTATTAGGCAAGCCGGATAATCTTTTTGCTCCTATAGCCACTGCTACCCGCGCCGAAGTAGCTACTATCTTTGTAAGGTTTGTCGAACGCCTCGCTAAGTGAGAGCGCATACAGGACAAAGCGGCCCCTTCCTGCTAAACAATACAACCTAAAGTCTTCCCATTGTAAGGACCCTTTCCGAGAACCTCCTTACTTTACAACGCCCAGTGAGCAGAGTGACCTACCAGTCAATCCATCAAAAAAACGTCATCACATTTAAGTGATGGCGTTTATCTTTGAATGGAGCTGTCATTGAATTGAACTCATTAACTTGTAGAAATATTGAGATTCATGAGTTTTATTAAGTTGATACCAAGCGTCTAATGTTTCTGGAGAAAATACATCTAGCGCTCGTAAAACATGAACAGAAAATTCTAATGGAGCTACTCCGGAAGCGGTGATCAGCTTTCCATCCGTAACAGCAACGTCCATTTTGTAATATTCTTCGCCCGTGTAAGACGGACAAATCATTTTAAGGTACGCCAGATCATTGCTTGTATGCGAGCGGGAGTCTAACAACCCTGCTTGAGCAAGTCCTATGGAAGCACCGCAAATGGCTCCAACCACGATCCCTTCCTCTAGACATATCTCGGAGATTTTTAATATGGGCCTGTGAATAACATCTGTCCATGTATTTCCGCCTGGTAAAATCAGTGCATCTATGCTTGTAATGCTGCACTCATCCACTTTAATGTCAGGTGTTATTTTCAATCCGCCCATTGTAGTTACTGGAGACTTTTCGATCCCAACGGTGACTATTTGTGCTGGAGCCAGCCCCTTTTTAAAGTATCTTCCTGAATTCAGCTCGGCCGTTAAATAACCGATTTCCCAATCGGACATGCTGTCAAAAACATAAACATATACTGTACTTTTCATTTTGAATTTCTCCCTTTTTCTATCTATGAAGGACTACAATCCATCGGATAATCACTGACTATCTCATTATAAAATAGCTTCACTGACATCCGCTGTCAGTGAAGCTATGAGTGTTGATAATATTGCATTAACTCTGATGCAATAGCAGCAAGTCTGTCTTTCACGCTCTGTGGCTCGATTATTCGAATGGATTTACCATAGGATAGGAGAAAATAAGGGACAGAAGTATGAATGGATTTTTCCTCGAATAAAAAGATGGCTTGATTAGATGTTCGCTCTTTCAGATGATGCCCTAAAAACCAATGCATGCTTAGCTCGTCTAATGCCTCTGGCCTGCCTTCAATCTTTAAAGAAACTAACCCTTCCTTACCCACAAGATCAGGTAACAGGTTTTTCATAAAAAATTTACGGCTAGAAAAAGCTTCAGGACGCTTAAAAATGAGTTGAGTACGCTTGATTCGTAAAATCCGATCTACCCGAAAACTCCGTATTTCATTTCTTAGTTGGCAAAATGCAACCGTATACCATTTATTGTTCCAGTAGACAATTCCATAAGGATCTATTATCCTGCTCTTTGGCTTCTCTTCCCGGCTTGTACGATAAAGCATCTCTACAGAGATTTCCTTTTCTACAGCATGCTCCAAATCCGCTAATACGAGCTGACTCGAAGGGCTGACCATGCGGTTTATTACTTCAAATCCAGATAATTGTTGGTTTAGTGTGCTCTCTTGTTGCTCATTCGAATACATTTTCAACTTGGCTGTCGCATTCTCTAATGTCTCAGTCAATGGGTACCCAGCTTCTTTTGCAAAAACAGCAGCATGAAGAAGTGTCTTTTTTTCTTCCATATCAAATAGCAGAGGCGCTCTAATAAAATGATTCAGTAGACTGTAGCCACCATGATGACCCGCGTCGGATATGATCGGCACTCCACTAGAACATAGTGCATCAATATACCGGTAAACGGTTCTTATATTTACTTCTAACTTTTCGGATATTTGTTTTGCAGTCCACTTCTCTCCCGAATTCAACATCCATAGAATGGTTAACATATTATCCTGTTTTGGCATATAACAGCCCTCCTCCAACTCACCTTATTTGGAATTTCACCGTGCGATTGATTTTCACTAAAAACAAAAGAACGGCATCTCTGCCGTTCTTTTGTCAAACTCTTATGGAGCCTAGGGGGATCGAACCCCTGACCTCATCGCTGCCAGCGATGCGCTCTCCCAGCTGAGCTAAGGCCCCGGGATATGTAATTCAAGCTTGTCCTGCTTAATTCAAAATCATTTTTGCAGGCGACTCCTATATCATATAAAATCCCCTCTGGACTGTCAATACCCTTTTCATGCACCGAGATCATATGGAGAAGAACATTCATTCTGCGGGCACTGATCAAGTGTAGCCCCGGATTGCTCTTCTCCTTTCCCCCACGAAACTAGTCCTCCAGCTCTTCTTTGGACAGCAGTGATTTCAGCTCTTTCATAAACATGTTGATGTCCTTGAATTGACGGTACACGGACGCAAAGCGTACGTAAGCCACTTCATCCACAGGAAACAGCTGCTCCATTAACAGCTCGCCAATCTGGCGACTCTCGACTTCAGCTTCTGCTGTATTACGCAGTGACTTCTCCACTTCCGATACCATCATCTCCAGCGTCTCCACCGAGACAGGACGTTTCTCACAGGCACGAATCAGGCCACGTAGAATTTTGTCACGGCTGAACTCTTCCCGGCTGCCATCTTTTTTAATAACAATCAGTGGAGTCTCTTCAATCATCTCAAACGTTGTAAATCTTCGGGCACACTGCTCACACTCACGGCGACGACGAATGGATTTTGCTTCGTTGGCCGGACGCGAATCAAGCACTTTGGTACCCATATAACCGCAATAAGGACACTTCAAATCAGATCACTTCCCACGTTTTACTTTTTACCACATATTCCCTGATCCTGTTTTGTTATGAAAATCGTATTGGCGACACATAATACTTTTACCAACCGCGAGGAGGTGAACAGCAATGGCACAAACCAACAGCAGCAACAACTTGGTAGTAACTAAAGCTTCCGCAGCTCTGGAGCAAATGAAATACGAAGTTGCTCAAGAACTCGGAATCAGCATTCCACAAGATGGATACCAAGGTAACATGACTTCTTACGAGAACGGTTCGATCGGTGGATACATCACGAAGCGTCTGGTAACAATTGCAGAACAGCAATTGGCAGGTCAATACCAATAATATCTGCATCGTAATACGTTACACAGAGGAGCATGGGGCGACCGGTAGAATACCGGTCTGCTCCGTGCTTCTGCTTATCTCTTTCCGAGCAACACATCAGAACGTATCGTAGATCTTCACATACTGATTATAATAGTAAATAACCCGTTGTACATAGTGGCGTGTCTCGCCAAAAGGAATATCCTTTACCGTTTCAAGTTTGCCATCCCATACACCATTTTTCAACCAGCTGCTGACTTTACCCGGCCCGGCATTATAGGCCGCAATCATCACGATTTCGTTGCCGTGAAACTGGTCGGACAGATTACGCAAGTACCATGTGCCAAGCTGAATATTACGTTCTGGCTCATGCTTAAGCTCCTCCAGCGACGTATTCGGAATGTTGGCTTGCTCCAGAATCCAGTTGGCCGTATCCGGCATGAGCTGCATCAATCCGATCGCGCCGCGTTTGGATTCTTTGCTGGTTTTGAAATTCGTCTCCACCTTAATAATGGAAGCGATCAGAAACGGGTCCACCTCATAACTCTGGGATTGTGCCCGAATCTCCTCCTTATACTGGATCGGGTAGAACCACGCCATCCAGTTCGTGTTGAGAAACAAGACAAGTACAAAGGAAATGAACATGATCAGCAGCACACGTTTTTTACGTAATATCTTCATAACAGACCCTTACGGTTTAAAAATGCTTGAAGCTGCTTCTCCGTCTGAGCCCATGAACCGCTGTTATCAATAACGATGTTCGCTCGCTCTTTTTTGCGTTCAATATCCATCTGTGCCGCAATACGTGCTTCCGCGTCAGCCTGAGTCATCTGGTCACGGCTCATCAAACGTTCCAGCTGTACCTCTCTTGGCACGTAGACCACAAGGATTTCCTCAAAGCCGTCCTCCAGACCAGATTCGTACAGCAAAGGAATATCCGACACCACCAGCTTGTCCGGATGCTGCATTTCATATGCAGCTGCTCTCTCACGCATCTCCTTCCGTATAGCCGGATGTGTGATAGCCTCAAGTGCTTTTCGTTCCTCAGGGTGCTGAAAAACAATACTGCCCAGCTTTTTCCGATCCAGTGTGCCGTCCTCGTTCAGTATGGCTTGTCCAAACCGCTGAACAGCGGCAGCCAAAACGGGATGCCCGGGCATCATCACTTCCCGGGCAATAACGTCTGCATCAATGAGCAGCGCTCCCTTACTGGCGAGATACGCGGAAACACTGCTTTTGCCTGTTGCGATTCCGCCAGTTAAGCCTATATTCATCGTTTCACCTCATAACAGCTTCATTATCATCCTTATAACAGCTTTATTACACCCATAATCATTAACAGCAGAGCTGGCAGGATCGCAAGCTTTTGCATCCAGCGCTGCGCTGCAAACCGCAGTCCGACCTTCATGCCTAGCGACAGTAATGCTCCGCTGAATACCGCAATGACCAGTGCAGTCCACAGCGTAGGAAACCCAAGCAGCGCCGCACCAAGACCTGCTCCGAATGCATCCAGTGACAAGGCAATGCCCAGCCACATCGCTTCCTGCGTCGAGATGCTACCTGAATTATCCATGTCCGCCTTGGACGGACTGCGCAAAATCTGAATGACCACCCCAAGCTTGCGCAGCTCCAGCGTAAATACCATTCGTTCTACCACTCCATCGGTTGGTGAAGGCTGTATCTCCAGTGCCATCAACTGATTTTTGCCTTTGGATGACGATGGCGGGTCTAAATCTGTTGTGCCCATCCCTGGTAAATTCGTTTCCTGATGTACTTCTGCTTGCGCTGATGTTGGGCTTTGAACCCGTGTTGAATGAATCAACGCCACATTGTCTGCTTCCTCGTTTTCCTTGCCACGACGACGAATCAGTTGCAGGAGCGACCAGGCTCCGATCACAATGAGTATGACAGCTCCCACAATGGATGCCACACCGGGTGATACAACACGAGATAATAACACCCCAACCTGCATAGACAATGCAATAACCAGTCCCGAACAAAGCGAAATAATAGCAATGGATAAGAGCGGAATCTTGGTCCTCCGAAGTCCATATGTAATCCCAACTCCAAAACCATCTAAACTAACCGCAAAAGCAAGCGCCAGTAATGAAATAAAATGATGCAGCACCCCAGATTCCTCCCCTGTGCGGTACGTGCCAACTGAAGATGCCAGTATGGGTATATGCCCGCTTATTTCTGCCATATCAGTATATGGAGGGAGGAATCCAAGGGTGCTATGATTTCATCATTTCGTTCATTCAGTTCAGGCCAGCGATGGATCAGAGAGCGGTAACGGCTGACAATTGGGGCAAAAATGCGTTCCCCGACCGCCAACCACACTTTTTTCTATCAACGTGCCGCAAGTCACACAAGGCTCCGCTTTACGCCCGTAAATTTTCAGCTGATGCTGGAACATGCCCATCTCGCCTTGTCCGTTTACATAAGATTTGATGGATGAGCCTCCAGCATTCACAGCATCTTGTAAAGTAGCCACAATCGCTTCATGCAGAATCTTTAACTGAGCTTCGGTTAATGTCCTCGCAATTGTCTCGGGATGAATACCTGCGCGGAAGAGAGCCTCGTCCACATAAATATTCCCGATGCCTACAACATATGCCTGATTGAGCAGAACCGCTTTGATTTTGGTTGTACGTTTCCCAACGGCCTCACGGAACGCATCAACTGTAAAAGCTTCATCAAGCGGCTCAAGTCCCAGCTTCATCAGTGGTTTGGATACCAGTTCTTCACCTGTATTAAACAGATGCATCGTTCCAAACTGACGCACATCCTTGTAACGCAATTCCGTACCATCGTTGAAGTGAAAGATCACATGGGTATGCTTCTCCACCTCTTCGTGCTGATTGTACACACCGTACCGTCCCTCCATGCGCAGATGGGAGACAAGCACAAGTCCGTCCAGCAAAATCCGCAAAAATTTGCCCCGACGTTCTACGCCAATAACCGTGTGGCCCGCCAGTTCCAGTGCAAATGCATCTATATCGTCCGGCCGCTGAATAATTCGCGGCAGGCTAACGGTAACGTGATCAATGGTTTTGCCCACAATGAGCTGATTTAAAGTTCTTCTGACTGTTTCGACTTCCGGCAATTCCGGCATGATGTTCTCACCTCCCTTATATTATAACGGAAGATGAGGCTCAGCGGGACCCTTTCTTATCTATTTTGCCTCGTACCAGTTCTGTCCATAACTAACCTCAGCTTTTAGCGGAACCGATAGCTTCAGCGCTTTTTCCATCACCGCAGGAACAAGCTCCTTCATGAGCTCCATTTCCTCTGGTGGCACTTCAAATACAAGCTCATCGTGTACCTGAAGCAGCATACGGCTCTGAAGCTTGCGTTCGCGGAGCGCCTCATCCATCTGCACCATCGCCAGCTTGATAATATCAGCAGCCGTACCTTGAATCGGTGTATTCATCGCCGTACGCTCGGCGAAGGAACGCAGATTGAAGTTGCTGGCATTGATTTCCGGCAGATAACGGCGGCGTTCCAGCATCGTTTTAACATACCCGTCCCGGCGCGCATCCTTCACAATGTCATCCATATATCGGCGTACACCCTGGAATATTTCGAAATACTGATCAATGAACTGCGCCGCTTCTTTACGCGTAATGTTCAGATTCTGGGAAAGCCCGTAATCGCTGATGCCGTATACGATGCCGAAGTTAACCGCCTTGGCGGAACGGCGCATATCGCTGTCTACATCCTCCGGCTTGACACCGAACACATCAGAAGCCGTCTTCGTATGAATATCCATATCATGTACAAAAGCTTCCTTCAGCCGCTCATCATCCGAAATGTGAGCCAGCACACGCAGCTCAATCTGCGAATAATCTGCGGCCAGTATGGACCAGCCCGGCTCGGACGGTACAAATACCTTCCGAATTTTGCGTCCTTCCTCCATGCGAATCGGAATATTCTGCAGGTTCGGGAACTGACTGCTCAAACGTCCTGTCGCTGCAATCGTCTGACGATAGAACGTATGCACCTTACCATCGCGGTCCGATATCTCCTTCAGCAAGCCTTCAACATACGTGGATTGTAGCTTGGCCAGCTGACGATACTGCAAAATATGCTGAACCACGTCATTATACGGGGCCAGCTTCTCAAGCACCTCGGCATCTGTCGAGTAGCCGGTCTTTGTTTTTTTCACAACAGGCAGCCCAAGCTTATCAAACAAGATCTCACCCAGCTGTCTCGGTGAATTCAGATTAAATTCCGTACCGGACAGCTTGTAAATCTCAGACATCAGCCTGCCGATCTGTTCTTCAAATTCACTGCCGAGTGTCTGAAGGTCCGCTGTATTGGCTTTGATCCCCTGCTTCTCCATATCCGCCAGAATACGGGATAACGGCATTTCAAGCTCATGGAACAGTGAATTCATCTCATCGCTCTCCAGTACCTGCTCCTGCAGCGGGATAATGGCAGCCAGCGCAGCCGCTTTCCGGCAGAGGAAATCGCTTAGCACATCCGCATCCGGCACCTTGTACTTGGCCCCTTTGCCCATGACGCTATCATCTTCAACCAGCGAAGGCAATCCGTACTTGGACGTCAAACCGCTGATCGTCTGATTTGACTCCGTTGGATCTAGCAAATAGGCAGCCAGCTGCACATCAAATGCCGCACCAGCAAACGTTATTCCGTGCGCATGCAGCGCCAGATCAACACGGTGCAGATCATATCCGCGTTTCGGACAATCCGCATTCGCAAGCCATTCCCGTACAGGTGCCGCCACATCCGACTGAAGCAGCTCAGGAGAAAAATATATGTACTTCTCCCCTGCACCCACAGCAAGGCCGACCAGCTTGGCCTGATGGGGGTTATCTCCATGCGTTTCTACATGAAGCACGTCGATAGAATCCAGCACGTTCATCCATTCCGCCAGGTTATCTTCTGTAGCAATGGTGGATTCTACCTCAGCGGCGGGAACAGCTTCTTGCTCGGAACGGATACTACCGCTGAAAGACAAGCGCTCCAGCAACGATTTGAACTCCAGCTTGGCCAAGGCGGGCCCTGCACTGGCTTCCTTTAGTCCATCAAACTGCATATCCTCCCACGTCTGCTCCAGCGGAACCTCACGATGAATGGTCGCAAGCTGTTTGCTCATACGAGCGTCCTCGGCGTGAGCTTCGATCTTTTCCTTCATCTTGCCCTTCAGCTCACCTGTGCCGTTCAGCACCTCTTCCACCGACCCGAACTGATGCAGCAGCTTGAGCGCTGTTTTCTCTCCGACGCCTGGAATACCTGGAATGTTATCAGAGGCATCTCCCATCAAACCTTTAAGATCAATAATTTGCAGAGGCGTTAATCCGTAACGCTCCTTAATTTGAGCGGGATCATACAGCTCAATCTCGGTGACCCCTTTACGCGTCAGCCCGATATGTACATGGTCGGAAGCGAGCTGCAGCATATCTTTGTCACCCGACACCACCAGCACCTGTCTGCCTGCATCATCTGCACGTTTGGTGAGTGTACCGATGATATCATCGGCTTCATAACCAGCCAGCTCAAACTGTGCAATTCCGAGTCCCTGCAGCAGCTCCTTGAGCAATGGAAACTGCTCTGACAGCTCTGGCGGTGTTTTCTCCCGTCCACCCTTATATTCCTGATACCCTTCATGACGGAATGTCACTTTGCCCGCATCAAACGCCACCATCAGATGTGTCGGCTTATGCTCCTCCAGCAGCCTTAACAGCATCGTTGTGAAGCCATAGACCGCATTGGTATGCAGACCTTTCGAATTTGTCAGGGGAGGCATTGCAAAAAATGCCCGGTAAATAATGCTATTGCCATCTATAAGAATCAACTTGTCCATTCCAGCACCTCACGTATCATATGGTCAAACCTTTTTATTGAAACTTCTTATTTATATTTTGTATTCATCGAGCCTTTCTTACCAACCTTCCTTCATGATACCATACCTGCCACACACATCAAAAAAAGTTATACCCCCTCGAACAACATTTTTGTGCAAAAAAAGAACCTTCTTCCCAATCAGCCTGTACACAGGCCAGCCGGAAGAAAGTTCCTTTCATTTCGATCATGATCTCGATCTATGATGTTCATTATGAGTGGTGCAGCAGAGCGCTGCCCCATTCAGATTACTGATTCAAATCAGGGCGTTGACCCGTAACCAGATACACGGTGCTCTCGCCAATGTTAGTCGCGTGGTCGCCAATCCGTTCAATGTAACGTCCAACCATAAGCAGCAGCATCGCCTGTGAGGCCTGAGTCGGATAATCGGTCATTAACGTGTAGAGCTCTCGAATCATGTTGCTGTACAACTGATCCACCTGATCATCCGTTTGAGCCATTTTATAGGCCAGATCCGTATTCTCCTTCAGATACGACTCAATCGACTCGTCTACCATTGACTTCACGACTTCAGCCATACGTGGAATATCGACCAGCGGTTTGATCAACTTCTGACCTTCCATGCGAAGAGTCACCTTCGCCACGTCAAGGGCCAGATCACCCATCCGCTCCAGGTCGCTGGAGATTTTGAACGCCACAATAATGCGTCTCAGATCTTTCGCTACAGGCTGCTGCGTAATAATCAGCTTGGAGCCCAGCTCCATAATTTTGTCCTCAAGGGCATTCAGATTCGCGTCATTTTTAATGATGACCTGAGCTTTCTCCGCATCCATCGTTTGTAAACTTTCAATTGCACCATCCAGTGCCTTTGCTACATGGTCACCCATTTGTTGAAGCAGGTTGCGCAGCTCTTCCAGCTCCTGATCAAATTCTTTTCTGCGAATCATAGGTTTCCTGTCCTCCTTCTCGATCATCTCCGGGTAGACCGGGATTATTCATAATCAGCTCGCCTTAACCGAACCGGCCGGATATATAATCCTCGGTACGGGAATCTTGCGGTGTGGAGAATAACGTCTCCGTATCAGCTGCCTCCACCACTTCACCATTCAGAAAAAACACCGTTTTTCCCGATACTCGCGCTGCTTGGTGCATATTATGTGTAACCATAACAATCGTATATTTATGATGCAGCTCTTTGACCAATTCCTCGATTTTCAGGGTGGAGATCGGGTCCAGTGCCGATGTTGCCTCGTCCATCAGCAGCACATCCGGCTGCACAGCCAGTGCACGGGCAATACACAGACGCTGCTGCTGACCTCCAGACAAACTCATCGCTGATTTCTTGAGCACATCCTTCACTTCATCCCACAGTGCTGCATGCACCAGACTTTGCTCGACAAGCTCATCCAGTTCCTTCTTGTGAGTTACACCGTGCAGACGTGGTCCGTAGGCTACGTTATCATAGATCGACTTTGGAAAAGGATTCGGCTGCTGAAATACCATCCCTACCCGCTTGCGCAGCGTCTCCACTTCGATCTCATTACTGTATATATCCGAACCGTTCAGCATAACTTGTCCTTCCACACGAACACCCGGAATCATGTCATTCATCCGGTTTAATGTGCGGAGCAGGGTGGATTTGCCGCAACCTGATGGCCCGATAAACGCTGTGACCGTTTTCTCCGGCAAGTCCATAGATATATTTTTAAGCGCATGATGCGTGTCATAGTATAAATTAAGTCCATCAATGTGAATGAGGTCTTTCATGAATGTGTTCACTTCTCCTTCGCTCCAGGGATGGTCGTCAGCCCTTTACGTTGAGACCCGCGTTCATGTTGTTTATGAATCGGCTCGGTCATCTTTAATATCCTAACTTAACATTGTAAAAACAGTACCACCTTCATGTTAACGCAATGTAAAAACAGCTAAAAGAGACCCAGGCTGCTGTTCGCCATAGGCCCTTTCATCTCTCAGGAGAAGATTTCCTTCACAGCTCCGCATGGTCTGCGAGCATGCTCTTCAGCTTCGTTTGAATATGCTCTGCAACTTGTCCCGCTTGTCCACCCTCATTAGCGATATTTTCTACGATGCAGGATAGCGCATGTACAGCAGCATTTAATTTACCAAACGCAGCTGCTCCTTCCTGAACATACACCGCACTTCCATCAATCTCGGCTCCATTGGCCTGAATAAGTGATACCGTCTGCTCGGTCAAGCTCTCGATTCCCATAAGCAAGGAGGACATCTTCTCAGCAACTTCCCTGGTTTGCTTGGCAAGAGCTCTGATCTCCCCTGCAACAATCTGGAATCCTCGTCCATACTCCCCGGCATGCGCAGCCTCAATAGACGCATTCAATGCCAGCAGCCCGCTCTGATCAGCCAGTGTACGAATGGAACGCGCCATGCCTGCACTAGCCTCGATCGACTCAAGCATCTGACTGGCATGGTTACCCTGCATGCCCATATGCTCATGAACCTGACTATACGAAGTTTCGACCTGTCGCAGGCGGCCTTCTCCTTCGTTGGACAAAGCAATAATCTGCCCTGCTTCCTGTACAGTCTGATTTGCTGCTTGCACCAGCTTCGTTACCGCCTCATGAATTCGGGCAATCTCCCGTCCGCTCTCCATCACCGTGCGTATGCGGTCTGCCGACGCTGCTTGTTGCAGCTTGCGGGATAGCAGCATCACATCTCGCATCGTGAGCACACCAAGCAGCCGGCCATGCTCGGTTACAAGCAGACAATCATAAAAATGCTCCTCATCACGTCGTAATGCAGCATCTATAATGGCGGCAGGCTCCATATGTATATCTACAATAACCGGTGAAGTATTGGCTGTATTAATTATCGGTTTGCGATAGAATAAATCTGCTGCAAATCGACCATTCAGCAAACGATACAAGTTCTCCCGCATCATCAAGCCTGTTGGCTTCATCTGCTCATCACACAACACAATACATGGATGTTCTTGGCCATCATTCAGCATCGTGGCTGCTTCTCCACATGTCGTGCTCTCCTGAGCGGTGGGCACCTGACGACAATATTCATATATAGATATCTTGTTCTCTTCTACAGATTGCCTGCTTACTTCGAAGGGAACTTCATTCTCATGCTGAAGGAGAGGTGCAATTTGCTGCTCCATTTTTATCTCAGATAGAACAAGTGGCTTTTCCTCACTGTGCAACACCGCTTTAACTTCAGGTGTAACACGTTTATGTTCGTTACGATTAGGTTCGTTATGATTTTGTTGAAGTTCATTTTGTTGATTTTCTTTTTGTACATTCACTTTTTGTTCCTTATCTTGACGTGCATCCTCCAGAACTTTAGGTCTTTCTTCAAAAAGTGTGGGCATAATTGCGTATCTCCCTTTCGTGTTAACTCCGCCCTAAGATATAATAATAGGTACAAAGTATCACTTGGATGACTTCATCCTACTCCTTATTAATAAAGAAAACTCTTCCTTTTTGTAAAAGAAACGTAAAATAAAACTCCCCAATCATCTAGCTAGAATGATGGGGAGTTTTTCTTTTGACAACCAATTTGTAGCCTACACCACGAATCGAATCAATATGAACGGATTCGGGATCAAGCTCCAGCTTTTTACGTAATGAGCTGACGTGTACATCCACAGTTCGCTGGCCTCCGATATAATCGAAGCCCCATACTGCATTCATCAAATCATCACGAGTCAGTACAACTCCAGGTTTCTTCGCGAGATATAAAAGCACTTCAAACTCCTTTGGACGAAGGCTAATGGATTGTCCCCCTAAAGTCACTTCATACTTTAACGGGTAAATCTCAAGCTCACCCAAAATGATGCGTGAGCCGTCCTTGTCCTCGGGCTGGGGCAACTCATCCCCATTGGAATAACGTCTGAGCACGGCGTCTACCCTTGCCAGCAGCTCGGATACTCCAAAAGGTTTGGTAATGTAATCATCAGCACCCGATTTCAGTCCTTGTACTACCTCGGCTTCACCGTTCTTGGCTGTAAGAATGATAACAGGTGTGCTCACGCCTTGAATCCGCAGCTTGTTCAGAATATCCAGACCATTCATGCCCGGAAGCATCAGATCCAGTAAAATCAAATCGAAATCCTGTGACAAGGCACGGTCATAACCTGCTGAACCATGATCCTCTGCCGTTACGTCATACCCTTCCTGTGTCAGGTTGTACGTAAGTAATCTCGATAATGTCGGTTCGTCTTCAATAACCAGCAAACGCTGCGCCATGATACCCCTTCTCTCTTCATAGGTTGTCTGTTGCCACAACACTTTTTTTATCATAGCACTTATTTGTTAACGCTGTGTAAAGATACATATTCATTTTACATTTTACTTCCTGATACCTATAACTTTTTGCTTGAAGTAAACTGGGACGTATGTGAAAACGCCGAAGGAAGCACATTTTGCTGAATTTCCGTTCCAAGACACGAGTTAGTTCTCTTCTTCCTGAATTAAAGGCAAAGTTACACGGAATGTGCTACCCAAGCCCAATTCACTCTCCACGGAAAGCTTGCCATGATGCAGCTCCACCAGATGTTTCACGATAGAAAGCCCCAGTCCCGTGCCGCCCGAGTTCCGTGATCTGCCCTTGTCCACTCTGTAAAAACGTTCAAAGATGCGTGGCAAATCTTTTTTCGGTATGCCAATTCCGGTATCTGACACGGCAAAAACAACCTGCTCAGCCTCACTTGCCTGATCCATCTTCACCTGAAGCTTGACTCTGCCACCCTCCGGTGTGTAGTTGATTCCATTCGATAACAGATTAATGAAAATCTGCTTCATTTTATCCTCATCTGCTTCGATATATAGCTCCTCAGGCACATTCATCTCCAGACGAATCTGCTTTTTCTCCGCCACCTTGGATAAGGTTCCCATGACCATCTCGAAAAAGGAGTGTACATGCACTGGTGAACATTCCAACGGTGCACGCTTGGACTCAATCTTCGATAATTCCAGAATATCTCCGATTAAGCGATTAAGTCTGTCACCTTCGTCATAGATAATCTTCAGGAAGGAACGCTCCGTTTCCTTATCCTGTACCCCACCGCTCAGCAAGGTTTCAGCGAAGCCTTTCACCGCTGCGACAGGTGTTTTGAGTTCATGAGATACATTGGCAACAAACTCGCTGCGCATCGACTCCAGGCGCCGAATCGCTGTGACATCCTGCAACAGAAATAACATACCACGATAACCGCCATGCTCCTCATACATCGGCACTCCATCCATGCGGATCAAGCGTTCCTCCGGATTAAACACACTCACTTCCTCATGCATGCGTTCCTGGAGAGCAACACTCTCTTCAATGGTACGGGTCAGCTCATAATGACGCTTGAGTTCCGTATACGGCTTGCCTGTTACTTTCACTGCCTGAATCGAGAGCATTCGCTCTGCTTCACGATTGACCAGTGCAATGGATTGAGCTGCATCAATCAGCACAATCCCCCCCGTCATATTCGCAAGGACGCTTTGCAGCAACGCTTCATTATCTCGAATCGTCTTGAGCTGTGATTGCAAACTATCTGCCATTCCATTAATAGCCAGGCCCAGCTGACCGATCTCGTCTCTGCGCGTAACCTTCACACGAGCATCATATTCCAGCTTGGTGATCCGATGGGCCACCTTGGTGATATGCTCAATCGGTGAGGTTAAACCGCGGGCCACCCGATAGCTGACAAATGCCACAATCAGGAACAGCAATCCCAGCGCGCCAAACATAATTATCCAGCCGCGCTGAAGCCCCTGATCCACGGCATGCAAGCTCATAGATAAACGAATGTAACCGTCAAATTTGCCGCTCGGCATCTCAATCATGTCACTTTGATCGGAATTAACGGGCAAAGCAACATACAGCATGTCCTGTCCCAACGTTTCACTGTAACGAATGGACCGTCCATATTTGCCGCCTACAGCGGTCTGAATCTCTTCACGATTCAGGTGGTTATCCATCGTTGCCGGGTCACTCTCTGAGTCTCCGATTACGATACCATCTTTATTGATAAAGGTTACCCGTGAATCGGTTAGACGATCCAGCTCCAATGCTCGATCCGAGTAATATTTGCGAGTCTCTGTCGCTGTCGGATCAGATGCATCGTGAAACGGGAAAGTTGCTTTCAGCAAATTAATCTCACGCACCATCGTTTGCTCCAGTGCATTGATATGGGTTGTCTTAAAAACTCTGCCCATTGTATATCCAGCTACTATGACGGATAAACCAATCAGTAACATCATAATCAGGGCCAAGCGAATGCGAAACGGTCTCATTTATCTCTTCCTTCTGCTGTTATTTGATCCGCTTAGTTCAGTACGGTCACCGCGTGTCGTTGGATGCGAAATAACAAGAAATTCAACGTCTGCGTTGCTTTGATTTTGCATTTGATGCGGTGCTCCCGGTGGAATTTCAATGCCTTCGTGTGCTTCCAACACAAAGGTTTTCCCGTCCAGCTCCATGCAGGCCTCACCACTAAGTACAAAAAAGAACTGGCGGCTCTTGTTATGCACATGTCTTGTTTCAGTTGTGCCCGAAGGCATTCGTTCATGAATTACGCTCAGCGTTTCACCTTGAACCAGATGCCAGCCATCACATTGTGTTCCCCATATATAGTGTGCTGCCTCCTGTTTGCTAATCTTCATATGAACGCCTCCCTACAACTTGTCCGGTCTATCATATCACATTAAAATATCATAGATATATCAATGCGGATGCAGATTTTTGTAAACCATACTTCACCATGCACGTTTTGCCTGTCCCTCTATTGCTTTCCTGTTTGTAAAAAGAGAGCAAAAAGACGGAAGGTCATGAGCCTGTCAGACCACTGTCTATATTTTAATTTTGCAATTCCACCTTTTTCATGATTCAAAGTGTATTCCTAAGCAGGTGGGGCTGATGTACAATGTAGAATATACGGTTTGTTCCCAGATGATGATTCAGTCATACGGCTAGAGTGCTAATGCATTCATCTCAAGGATGATACTAATTTATTGGACATGGAGACCTGAATATGGAATCGCATATCAATTCATACATTACACTCGTAACCACGTCAGCAGTGCTGAATTTGTTTCTGTGTATGTATACTTTTTTCAGAAGAGCTCATTTTCCAAGCGCCCGCCTTTTTATTCTGTACACCGCTTCCCTGTCCGTCTACACCTTTGGATACGCGATTGGCTTGGCCAGCAATACGTTGGAACAGATGAAATTCTGGAATATTATCCAGTATATTGGCATGCCTGTCTCTGCTCCACTCGGTCTGCTTCTGATGATCCGGTACACTGGCAAAAAGTTATCCAAAGGGCTGACATCTGCCTTGTTCATCATTCCTTCCATTACCGTATTTATGGTCACTACGAATGATTGGCATCACCTTTATTACAAAAGAGTTTGGTTACTTGAGGACAGCAAAGTCCCAATTATGGCCATAGATTTTGGTCAATGGTACGTTGTGCACGGTGCGTTTACCTTCTCTTGTTTATTGTTTGCTGGTCTTATCTTAATGAGCCAATGGCGCCACACGAAGAAAATGTATCGTCGGCAGCTGCTTACACTAATAGCTTCCCAAGTTATTCCGATGATTGCCGCATTTGTGTACTTGCTCGGCCTGACCCCGTTTGGTCTAGACCCTGTTCCTGTGCTAATGTGTGTCACATCTGCGATGTATATCTGGGCCATTCTGTCCTCTCGTCTGTTGACCATTGTTCCAATTGCGAAAGAAAGTATTTTTGAAAGCATGCGTGAAGGCGTTATCGTGCTGGACAGTTCCTACCGTCTCGTTGATTTCAACCGATCGCTGCAGCATCTGCTGCCTGAGATTCAAACCACGATGGTTGGACGACCTTTGAATGACATATGGCTTGAGCTGGCAGGAGAAACCTTTCCCGTTGAATATGGCAGAGAAGGACTGCAAACGGACCTATATTGGCAATTAAATGATGAAACCGTCTGTTACCAGGTCAGGACATCGTATGTTTTCAATAAAAGCCCTGAGGCTGTAGGCATACTCATTATGCTGATCAACATCACGGAGCAACGCTTCCTGGAAGAGCAGCTGAAGCAGCTCGCTTATTTTGACGGGCTGACCAAGATATACAATCGTACTCAATTCCTGTACAAAGGCAGAGAGCTACTGAACGAGGCTCAGCTCAATCAGCAGCCGATCTCCTTTATCTTGTTTGATATTGACCATTTTAAACGCATTAATGATACATATGGACATGATATCGGGGATCAGGCCATTATTCACGTCGTATCTGTATGTAATCGTTACTTGAGCAGCGAAATGTTATTTGCCCGTTACGGGGGGGAGGAGTTTGTGATTGCCCTGCCGAATATGACACTTCATGAAGCACATGCTCAGGCAGAACAACTACGAACCTCACTGTTAGGCGAACCTCTTGATGTAGAAGGCCAGCCCGTGATCCTGACGTCCAGCTTCGGTATCGCCCAGTCGGGCAGCAACTCGGATACCCTCGAATCCTTGCTGCGTGACGCAGATCATGCCTTGTATGAGGCGAAACGGCAGGGTCGCAATGCGGTAAGCGTTTACGCTGTTAATGCCGTGTAGCCCCTAGTCCCGTACGCAAAACAGACAGCCATATCGGCTGTCTGTTTTGTTTATACTGGTCTGCAGGATGGCGAGCATGCGGATCATTCAGCCCAGTTGCAAACGCTTTATAATCACTTCAAAGCTTAATTAAAAGATAGTTCTTTCCACCATCAGATACACCATAATCAACAGGAATATAGCGAGTAAGGTGCTGAACATGCGAATTTTGCCTTGATGTGGCGCAACATCCTGATTGTTTTTGGCACCCTCTGCTGCCAGACGCAACGGTTTCCCCATAATTCCACCAATCGCTGCAATAGCGAGAAGCAGTACAACAACAACAGCCATCCACATATGAGAGTAATTCCCTTTAGTCATCAGATAACCGCCTGTCAGAAGCTGAATAACGAGTGCATATTGTGCAATTTTGTTCAACGTACGAAGTGACGCAAATGCTCCCTCCTGCGCTGCCGCACTTAATGTGCGAATTTTACCAACCGCAAATGGCAGGATCAGATAGAATCCCATAGCCAGCGCTCCGACGATATGGAGCAGATACATAATCATTGTCAAAATTTTCATCCTCCTCAACATTTTCGGTGTGCTGTATATCACATCTTATTATACTGGGGAACTTATCCAATGAAAAGAAAACCTCCGCGTTTACGGAGGTTTTCTCATTTTCTCTGTTCAAAAAGTCTTCAAACTTAAAGATTAACAATGGAAATGACATTGCGTACTGAATTGGCAGATGTATCAAGCGCTGCTTTTTCTTCCGCAGTCAGCTCCAGTTCAAAGATTTTCTCAATGCCGTTACCACCCAAAATAGTTGGCACACCGAGGAACAGATCATTATACCCATACTCACCTTCAAGATAAGCGATGACTGGAATAATGCGTTTTTTATCCTTCAAAATGGCTTCGGTCATCTGAACCAGTGAAGCTGCCGGAGCGTAGTAAGCACTGCCGTTGCCCAGCAGGTTTACAATCTCACCACCACCTACACGGGTGCGTTGCACAATCGCCTCAATGCGATCTGCCGGGATCAGGGTATCAATCGGGATGCCACCCACGCTCGAATAACGAACGAGTGGTACCATATCGTCACCATGACCGCCAAGCACAAAACCGCGAACGTCCTCTACCGATACATTCAACTCCTGCGCAATGAACGTGCAGTAACGCGCGGTGTCGAGAACACCCGACTGCCCAATCACGCGATTTTTCGGAAAACCGAGTGTCTGGTATGCCGCATACGTCATTGCATCTACGGGGTTGCTCAGAATAATGACAATGGAATCAGGGCAATATTTTTTCACATTTTCACACACGGACTTCACAATGCCTGCGTTCGTATTCACCAGATCATCACGGCTCATACCCGGCTTGCGGGCAATTCCAGCGGTGATAATGACAATCTCCGAACCAGCTGTATCTTCATAGTTGGAAGTTCCCACGATATGGCTGTCGAAACCTTGCACTGGGCTGGCCTCCATCATATCGAGCGCTTTGCCTTTGGTCGGGTTCTCCAGTTGAGGAATATCAACCAGTACAACGTCCCCAAGCTCCTTTTGGGCAAGCATCAGTGCAGTCGTAGCACCGGTAAAACCGGCACCGACAACTGTGATTTTTTTGCGCTGAATAGTCACGATTCACATCTCCCCTTAAGGTATTGTTACAGGTTGTTAATGATTTGGTTAGCGAATTCGGAACATTTCACTTCAGTTGCGCCATCCATCAGACGAGCAAAGTCATAAGTTACTGTTTTATTGTTGATGGATGTTTCCATCCCTTTGTAGATCAGGTTAGCCGCTTCTTGCCAGCCCAGGTGCTCAAGCAACATTACGCCGGACAGAATAACGGAACCAGGGTTCACGACGTCTTTATCCGCATATTTCGGTGCAGTACCGTGTGTTGCTTCGAAGATGGCATGTCCAGTTACGTAGTTGATGTTCGCCCCTGGTGCGATACCAATTCCGCCAACCTGTGCTGCAAGCGCGTCGGACAAGTAGTCACCATTCAGGTTCAGCGTTGCAATGACATCGAACTCACCCGGACGAGTCAACACTTGTTGCAGAGCGATATCAGCAATCGCATCTTTTACGATGATTTTGCCAGCATCTTCAGCTGCTTTTTGAGCTGCATTGGCTGCATCTGTACCTTCTTTTTCTTTGATAACATCATATTGTGCCCAAGTGAACACTTTGTCACCAAATTCAGCTTCAGCTACTTCGTAACCCCAGTTTTTGAAGGCACCTTCCGTGAATTTCATGATATTACCTTTGTGTACCAGCGTAACGGTCTTGCGGTTGTGGTCAACAGCGTATTGTACCGCTGCACGAACCAGACGTTTCGAACCTTCCTCAGACACAGGCTTGATCCCGATACCAGATGTTTCAGGGAAACGGATTTTGTTAACACCCATCTCCTGCTGCAGGAACTGGATTACTTTTTTCACTTCTTCCGAACCTTCAGCGTACTCGATCCCTGCATAGATGTCCTCAGTGTTCTCACGGAAGATAACCATATCTACCAGCTCAGGACGTTTAACCGGGGAAGGTACACCGTCGAAATAACGAACAGGACGCAGGCAAGTGTACAGGTCAAGCTCTTGACGCAGTGCCACGTTCAGGGAACGAATTCCGCCGCCGATTGGTGTAGTCAGTGGTCCTTTAATGGCTACGATGTACTCACGAATTGCCTCAAGTGTATCATTCGGCAACCACTCACCGTATGTATTAAATGCTTTTTCACCAGCAAACACTTCATACCAAGCAATTTTTTTGGTACCGTTATATGCTTTCTCAACCGCTGCATCCAGAACGCGTACAGCTGCTTTCCAGATGTCACGGCCTGTACCGTCACCTTCGATGAATGGAATGATTGGATTATTAGGTACTTGAAGTGTACCGTTATCAATTTGAATTTTTTCGCCTTCAGTTGGGAGTGCAAATTTTTCCAATTTCATAATTACAATTCCTCCTAAGTTTTGGTTTCACAGTATGAAGCATACCACATTTTTGCAGGAAGGAAGGGCTGTTGTTACAAGGCTTCACCGCCTCGTACACGCAAGCCCTTCACCTCATCTATATGATTATACTGTTTTTGCTGTCGTTTAGCGAAGATCAATAGCCACGTACTTTTGATCTGTCGGGCCTGTGTACTCTGCACGCGGACGAATGATACGGTTGTCCGCAAGCTGTTCAAGGATGTGCGCTGTCCAACCAGACACACGGCTGATTGCAAAGATTGGTGTGAACAATTCCTGATCAATCTTCAACTGGGTATAGACCGAAGCAGAATAGAAATCAACATTAGGCTTCAAGCCCTTTTGACCTGTTACGATTTCTTCAATCTTCACAGACATATCGTACAAGCGTGTATCGTTGTTCATCTCGCCGAGCTCTCTCGACATCTTCTGGAGATGTTTCGCACGCGGGTCACCGTTTTTATAGACGCGGTGTCCGAAGCCCATAATTTTCTCGCGGTTGTTCAGCTTCTCCTGAATTGCCGCTTCCAGACGCTCCGGTGTGCCGATTTCGTTCAGCATTTTCATCACCGCTTCGTTCGCACCTCCGTGCAGCGGCCCTTTGAGTGCACCAATTGCAGAAGTAACGCCGGAATAGATGTCAGACAGAGTTGCAACCGTAACGCGAGCTGCAAAGGTCGAAGCATTCAGCTCGTGATCCGCATGCAGAACGAGCGCCTGATCCAGTGCTTTCACCGCAGTTTCTGACGGCTCTTCCCCTGTCATCATGTATAAGAAATTCTCCGCAATGGAAGCGCCTTCTTTCGGCGCTACAGGCTCTTGTCCCTTACGAATGCGTGAGATTGCCGCCACAATTGTAGGCAACTGCGCTTGCAGCTTGACCGCTTTGTTTTCGTTTGCTTCCGTTGTCATCTCATCCGCTTGCTCATCATAGAGCGCGAGAGCAGATACTGCAGAACGAAGAGCTGCCATTGTGCTGATGTTTTTCGGATACAATTTAATCTGTGCAATTAACTCGCTCGGAATTGGCGCGTAATCGCTCAGGCTTTTACGAAGTGACTTCAATTCATCAGCTGTTGGCAATTTGCCAAACCACAGCAGATAAGCAACTTCTTCAAAACTCGCATGTTCAGCCAAATCATCAATGTTGTATCCACGGTACGTAAGCACACCGTCTACAATAGAGCTGATCGAAGAGGTTGTTGCAACGATGCCTTCCAGACCTTTGGTAGCTGTCATATTACATCTCTCCTTTAATAAGCGAAATCAAGAATCATTCAGAGTCATATCAGTGCCGAAGTGCACCTAACCTCTTTTGTAAACCGTTTCATTTTTAAAATGACGTAAGTTTCCAAAATACGGTTTTATTATCTGTCAATCGGTATTTACTTATATCATCATACTGGATTTTGTCGTTTATGTGAACATGATGAGAGTTCATTCGCACATCAAACATATTTATCGGTGCGATAATCAATAGGCTGTTGCAATCGGTTTCAGAATGTGTCATATTGTCTCATTTTTATTGATGCGTCAGCGTTTCTTAATTTTTTTATGTATCATTGTGTTTCAATATGTGTCATGCTGTATCACCCTCTTTGTGGGTGAAGCGTGGGGAAATTGCGTAAGAAAAAAAGCAGGAGAAATTCCCTGCTTTTTTTTATGCGAAATATCATTGAACTATTCAGAGAAGTCCATTTTATGTAGAGGAAGACTGTATAACTCTCCCATTTTTATTGCCAATTTAAATCCCATTTCTGATGAGTCCCGTTCGTATGTAACTAGTTCCTCCGCACTTATGTTTAATGCGTTTGAAGCTTCCGCAATAGTCATCCCTTTTCTATCTCTCGCCTCTGACAGACTAAATGTATTCTTATCAACCGCAGTCACGTTCAACACATACATATTTCGCACCCCTTCTCTTCGTTGTCCGGAACAAGAACTTATGTTCTCATTTTAAGTTATAATCCCTATTTTTACAATATGGAGCAGCTAATAAACATTTCGCGTGACCCATTGTACATTCATTATTTTAGCGCCTATAATAACAAGTGGAATAATTTAGGCATATGAGGTGTAAATGGATGAACCCTGTACCGGGGAGAAGCCGTTTGCCGTACCTCTTAGCCAAACGTAAGATCAAACAGACTGATCTTGCTAGAGAACTGAACCTGACTGAAGGGTTCATATCTCAGGTTATTTCTGGAAAGAAGTACTTCTCGTATCAAAATGCAGCCCATGCAGCAAGAATACTCCGGTGTACTATGGAGGAATTGCATGAATGGGACGACTAGGCGAACGGCGGAGGCGTAAGCCCCTCCCCGGTAGAAAGTTTACCCTAGGTAAAGATTATCCAACAACCTCTCTATAAATCCAGTTATTCTCACTCCCCCTACCTCTATTAAATCCCATTATTAGCCTCTTGTAAACCATAATTGGTATCTCCGAGTTCGTCCTACGATTCAACAATATTCGACACGTTTCACCTGCATTTGTCGTAAAAAAAGAACCGCGTTAGCGGCCCTTATGTCAACACAACTCTCGGATTCATCACGGTAAGCTCCTCCATAAAACTTTTATATCTATGGTTGACTATTTCGCAACGAACTGAGCGCTTGGTAATTTCACTTTCAAAGTATGCTTCTTTATATATTGAGTTCACGGAGACCACATTTTCCGTGTTAATAATAGTCGCTCTGTCTACGTGAAGAAATTTATACCCCATGTTGTTGATTGCATTCAACCAGTACTTCACTGGTCCTGGTAGATAATAGGTGCCTTCGGTGGAATAAATAATTGAACGATCAATCGTTCCCTCCCATGCCATATAGAATATGTTCTCGATATGGATGTCTTCAATTTTCCCACCGTCCTGGCTGGTTGTTACAGATAACATTTCACCACTCCTATTTATTAAGCAAATTTTTTGGGGGTTTCGGATTGGATACCCACGCCAAGCTTGCTGGCATTACAGAGATCACAGCCAAAGCAGAAAGTGCGGTTGCTACAGCAGAGTAGATTTTAGTTTTCATTTTAGTTTTTCACCCCCTTTAAATAATACATATGCTGCAAGCATAATTCCTTGAGCGAAGTAAGCGATGGCTGCGAACGAAGATCCTACCCAGAAATTAGAAGCAATTATAAACATCCCCACTACTTTTAATATCGGATAATATCGCTCAGGAATTATAGTTTGATCCTCAATTCCTGCTGGGGCAAAAACCATCACACATAATAGACCGATTACAGTTAATACAGTTGTAGTTAATTGATCTAAAGTCACCAAGGACAACAATGTTGCCGTGCCGGCAGTGGCGACCGCACACCATGTACTTGATTCCAAATGCAAACCACCAGTAAGTTGTCGTAACACAGCAAAGGCCAACAACATTACAGCCGCATCTTTTCCGTGACCAGTAAATAATGCGCCGAGTACAGCTAGTCCTATTACGGTAAAGAAGTTTATTGAAATAATAAGCGAGTGGTTCAAATTCTCAATTGGAGCTGGGTGGTTCGGGACAACAGCCTTAATATGTTTGGCGATCCGCCAAGCGGCAGCCTCTATCAATATTCATCTCTCTCTTTCCGTATAGCATAGTAAAGAAACAACCCAACAGCCAAAGCCATATGAGCGATCACCAGCAACATATTATCTAGATAAAACATGACCGTGGAAGCCATCAATGAAAAAACAATAAATGCGGCCACTCCGATATGTTCCCATTTAAATCTGAATTTTTCGAAGTCAGCTGTAAATCCAATTTTGAATTTCAACAGGAAATACGTTACCCCTATAGCCACAACACTCGTTGCTGCTTGGAGAGCAGCCCCTTCAACAGAAGTAGCTAATGTTGAGGTATCTACGCCTCTAAAGAATGAAAATAGAATAACAGTTTGTACTACGGTGTAACTGAATGTACCTACGATAGCGATTATCGAAGACCACATTACAGGAACTTTTACCACAGTAGTGATAAGTAGTATAAAAAGGATTGTGCTTAGTGCAGGAGCCAAGGCGGACATAGAAGCCTCTTCACGCATCAAATAACTTTGAAAGTTTATGAGTAGACTCATAAATAATCCAGGCCATATGTATTTTCTGACCTTTATTCTAAAGATAGCAAGCATTAGAGCGAAAGCGGACATTGTCTCAAGTGTTGAAAAAAGTAAGAACCTCGTTGGCTCCCACATGGTGCATTTCTCCTTCACAGATCAATTAAAGTTATACTTTAATTATACTGGAAGAAGTGGCAATTACATAGCCAAAAACATACAAATTTAGAGGTTTGCAGAGATTATTTCCGCAATCGTAATTTCCTTTTCGCCATCTTCTAACAACAGGTTGACTTTACCTCTGCTTTGATTAATACCAATTACAACTCCACTATAATGTTCGTCGTCAAACGGGCTAAACACAACCAGATCCACCGTCGTTTTTTCATGGTAAGATTCAGCTAAAGTACGAACGATTTCTTCGATAGCTTGCTCATCCAAAATTGGTTTTCCTTTACGTTGTTGTTCCTTCTCTTGTTGTAACATTGCCTCTCTGTGCTCAGGCATAATCATACGTGAACTTTCATAGATCCCATTGCCTTCAAGTCGTTTACCCATAGAATATCCCTCCAATTGATAAGAACGTATGTTTGTTTGTATTATATGCGAACAAGTGTTCTTTAAGCAACTGAAATATCAGGAAATTATGGAATTAGATATAGCAACATTTTCCTAGGTCTGATAGACTAGTTTTATCATACATATATTGGAGGAATCACCTTGAAGAAAGTTGTTTTATTGTTATCCTCGCTATTGTTGGCAACCACCCTAACTGCGTGTGGAACTGAAAGTGCCGATCAAAACAGCACTGAAGTTTCTGCTGAGGAAAAAGCAGAACAACCCGCTGTTAATTGGGAATCATCCATTAAGGATTTAGCGGCTACTGATCAATCCGAAACTGAAAAAGCAGATGCTGCGGAAGTGTTAGCCAGAGCATATAAACCCTCTTCTGAGGAATTGAAGAACTTTCAGACTCATATTATCGAAGCGTTCACATCAGGCGAATACTTGAAAGACAGCACAAACGCTGAGTATATGTTAAGCAATATCTTTCAATCAGTTGTAGTAGAGCGTCAAGCAGACGAAGCTCAGGCAATGAAAAAGTATGCTCAAGATTTCTATCAGAATACAAAGTATGTCTATCGTGGAGCAGAAACCCCAGATAGCGAAAGCGTGAAGTCAAATGAGGAACAAATGACCAATGCAATAAACGGAAAATAATTGGAGGTACACTAAAATGAAATTCGGATTCCGGAAGCCCAGCATTAAGAAGCGGCTATCAGCCAGGACCAGTATTAAACGACAAATCATACACCGATCCGGACTGAAAATGCCTCGCGGTTATGGATGGCTCCGGAACCCGAAGAAAGCAGTATATAACAAGGTTTATAGAAAAACGACATTCGATATCTTCTCAGTTATAAAGAAGCTGTTCAAATAACTTAGGACCCTACCAGTTGCGTGCTGATAGGGTCTTTATTTGTTTCCCAACAAGTTGGGAATTATTTCTGAGCAATGTTGTTAAGCAAACGATTCAGGACTATCGCCATTTCCTCGCGCGTAATTGGCGCTCCCGGTCTGCTGCCATCGAAGTATCCTTTGGATGTTAAATCAGTCCATGCCGACTCAGCCCACTTGCTTGGTTGATTAATGTCTCTCTCCTGTGTCACTGGCTTGTCCTCCTTTGTTATCTTTTTCAGTCCCAGGTATGAAGCAATCCCCTGTACGTGACCATCAATGATTGCATTGATCACACTGGTTTGTTTGAGACGATTCGCATCGGCCGCAACATCAACAAACAGATTTTCCGTCAATACGGCAGGCATCTTGGATTCACGGACCATGTGCAAGTTCTGCGCCTTCTGACCTCGGTCGATTCCGCCCACCTTGCCCATGATCGCCTTGTGTAAGGCTTCCTGTAGCTTGATACTACCTTGGGATGCAGATGTATACCTGAACGTCTCGAAGCCGCCCTTGCCCCCGCCAGCATTGCAATGGATGGATACCAGGATGTCAGCACCAGCAGCATTGGCTTTGCTTGTCCGGTCCTTCAATTCCAAGAATACGTCCGCGGATCTGGAAAATAGCACCTGAACATTCTCATAGTCCGCTTCCAAACGATCCTTGATACCGAGAGATACCTTCAGTGCAATATCCTTTTCCTGAATGCCGTTCGCCACAGCTCCAGGGTCTTTACCGCCATGGCCTGCATCTATCCACACTTTATACATTAGTCGTCATTCCTCTCATTTTTCATTAAACTGCTGGGTTTTGTGTTGTTGTATCATCCTGCGGTGGATCTGGTAGATTTGGATTAACTGGCACAGAAGACTTCGATTCAAATATCTTCACAGCATTTCGCAACGCATCCGGCATAGGCAACCCCATACGGCCAGCATTCTCAATAACAGACAATAGCTCATTAGCAATATAGAAAAACACTACTGCATCCTGGATGTATCCGGTACTTCCCCATGCAGCATCAATATAATGGGAAATCGTTACTATCAAGAAGATAGCTGCCTTTCTTGCAATACCTTCAAAACCAACCCGGCTACGCAGCTCATGTTTAATCCAAGCCGCTGCCCATCCCGTTAACCAATCCACAACAACCAAAATCAAAAGTAAATGTATCAAAATATCCCATCCTCCAAAGAGGTATCCCGCGCCAGCCCCCAAAGCTGCGGACACCATTTTAATGACATTAGCTATCCCCTCGTTCATGCCGTTCCCTCTTCTCTCTGTAATATGAAAAAGCCCCCTGACCACTCCAGAGGGCATAAATAAATATGCTGCATAATATTTTTATCCGTAAGCTTCCCAAGTATAAGACCCGAACGCGTCGAGGACAGGTAATAGGAATCCAGAGTCCCTTACATACCAATCCCCGGTAGCAATGCAATAAGTGCTCTTCATTGTAACTAATGGACTTCCGTAAGGATTACGTATAAACGAAGAAAACACTCCTTCTGTGTTACCGTTTCGCTTCAAAAGTATCGATTTTGGAACTTTTCCAAATGAGTAAACAACGAACACTCTATAAGCAGTTCCAAATTGAACTTGAGTGTCAAAGTTAAAAACGGGAGTCCCTGTACCAGTTGTAGAAGTAACAGTTCCCGAAGCAATCAATTCCCAAGGTTTATCCGGATTAGGTCCGTCAATCAAGTAATTGTCTAATAAATAACTATCAAGTAAAGGCATGCGTTCACCACATTTCAACTGGATTAAATAATGCCCTCCAGTTGATCAGAGGGCATAAAAATAGCGCTCCGATTCCGGAACGCTTGTTACGCAATATTGCCGTTTTGGTCCATTCCAGTAGCTTCGAGAGCCGCTTTCACTTTGTCACGATTGCCGCCAGCAATAGGTACATCGTCAATTGTGATTACACCTTTATGAATCATAGCCACGTATACAGCCAACATATTTTCACCCCCCTTCATAAGTTTGCTTGCCAGCCGGATCAGCATCCAAGCAAACTTATTCCGCATTGCCTTCATCCGGGAGCGTTGACAGGAATAAAGCATGCAGCTCCATCAGCGCAATTTGATTGAGTGTGTTTTCTTCTGCCAGCTTTTCATTACGCGCGTCTGATTCTGCCAGCCTTTGATTCAAATTATTGATTTGGCTTTCCAATGAAACCGTTGGAGGGCTTGTTTCCGTTCCTGGTTCTACTGGATATTTCCATAATGGTTCCTTTGTATCAAGGTCAATACTGACAATTTGGCCGCCTTTGAATCGATCAAAGGTAAATGCCCCGTATTCAAGTTGGATCATGCCTACGCTTGCAGGAATTGTCTCAGCCAACGCTTTATACAATTCGAAATCTTGTTCCTTTGTCGTTTCAGTAACGTTACCAGCAAATTCTGGCGTGATTTGAATTACATTGCCTGAACTTAATGCGTAATATACCTTACTTCCGATTAACATAAATTATTGCACCACCTTTTCTAAAATCAAGCCGATATAACAATTTTTATTTCCCGAGAAAGTATAAGTTCTTCCCTTTGTCATCATGATATTAGACTTAGGAATAATTAAAGATTTACTAGGTCCTAACTTTTTATTATTAATCAAAACGAATTGACCATAAAACGCAAAAAGTAAGTCAGTTGGATTAGGGTTTATAATGTACATAGCCTTGATTATCCAATCAGATCCGTCATCTTGAATTACAAAAGGTGATCCGCCTGTTGCAAGCCCGTTAACTTTCTTATACGGAAAATTACTTGCGTCATAGTCCTTTTCTTCTACGGTGACTGAAATTCGAAACGAAGTAACCCCGTTATGTTGTATTAGTATCCTCTCTCCTGCCAACAAGAACAATTCTAAGTCTTCAATAATTAAAGAATCTCCTCCTTTCAATGCATAGGAATACACTAGGTAAGTACCACCTAAGTGCACTGAAACGGTCGAATTCTCGGTTCCCGACAAGTTACAAATAACCAATGACTTAATCAATGAATATTTTCCTGTTGGAACTTCGTAAGGATAGCTTGCACTTGTAGTCGACGCCGCTTCAATAAGTTTAATGGTCATTATTCAATCGACCCCCAAATGTTTCGTTTTGAAATTGTTTTTCTTACGTCATTGAGCGCCTTTTCCGTAACCGCTAGTTCTTCAGATTCTCCGTCAATCTTGTTTGATAGTTGGACCTTACCTTTTACTATAAGGGATGCATCCGGTATGTCCGCCTCACCAATTTCCTCACGCAATTCCTCGGCAATGGAATCGACATAACTTTTTTCTACTGCCTTCTCTTGAAACTCCTTCAGGGCAAGGTACATCCAGTTCATAAACCAGTTGAACCATTGGGCTGGTGGTTTCATACCGGGAAGAAAACCTGTCTGCTTTTGTGTTTCCGATGGCTCAACGCCAGTAGCGTGCCATTCGGGCAATTTCCTTTCAAATGCCACGGTGTGGCCCCCTTTCTATATTGGCAGATCTGTATCCGTGCCTGCTTGGTATACGGCCCCAAGACCACCACCAATTGTATCATCGTTGATATCACCGAATCCCGCCGCCGAGTCAAAGGATTCCGGAAGCCCTCCGAATTCAAACGTTCCCTGTAACTCGATGCTCTGGACACTAACCCCGGCCGCTACCGTCTTGGATATGATCTGAACGAATTGGTTCAGTTCTATTCCGGAAGAAGCCAAACGCTCAAGCGGAAGACGCATCAAGGATATTGCTGCCGGTTCCGGATCAAGTGGGTCATGGAACTTCTGAGTAATTTTGATATCCGAGTAACTGGCACCCACGGCCAAGGCGATAACTCGAATAATCGTATTAACATCACCTTTACTTAGGTTCCGGGCTATTTTGGATTTGATCATGATCCGGTACACATCGTCTGAAGCCGCGCCTCGCTTCTGGCCCACGTTTCCACCGATCAGATCCAGCGTTGTTCCCTTCGCTTGGTCAATGTCACGCCACTGCTCAATCTTTTCGAATCCCTGTTTTAAATCATTGATTGGCTCACTTACGATCCGTAGCAACTTACCAATGTTGCTGTCTGGATTTTTTACGTATACATCGGTCAATTTACGGATTAAATCAGCTGCTGAAATCATTTGTGACCACCTCGATCCAATCAGCTGCAGTTTGTGCCACCTGGAATACTTCGATAGGGATATTTGCCGCCGTGAATGTCGTTCCATCCTGAGACAGTTCCAAGGATACATCCTCGACCCCAGCAATCTTGTAAATGGTTGACACAAGGCGCATCAAGATAACGTCATCGTTCATGCTCAGCCCCGCGTACACGGTCCCGTCTGAATCTGTCCCGCCTATGAACTGCGCGAGAGCCGAAACCACCTGTGCGTTACCGTCAGCCGGGTAAGATGCCGTTTTATAGATATGGACCTTGATATGGATCGGTACCACCTCAGCACGGGAAAATGAAACTGGTTGTTCGTTCCCGCTCAGATCCTTTAAAACTACGGTTGTATCACCATAGGACTCTATTCCGGCTGATCCCACACCATGAATGGCCGTTGCAATATCAACATCTTCACCGCCAAGTACATAGGACTGATAGGACTTCGGAGGCCTTCCGGCTGAATCAACATCCTTGGAACTATTAATAATGACAGCCGCAGCACGTACACCAGCCACACGCAGGATAGCCCCTCTTATGCTATCGCCTGTAGCTGATCCACCACCAGCAACAGACAGCCCGAACAGTTCCCGAAACTCTGGGTCGGTTTGCTTGGCTCGTCCACCAGATGTGGCCACTACGTTGGTTACTGCCGTGACATCTGGGTTGGGATTGACGATAACGGAAATGAGTCCCGCAGCCACGTTGCTACCTGTGCCTGACTCTAACGCTTCAATGGCTACAATCGCTTTGCCTGTAGAGTCAAACACAGCAGGATCAAGTGTCTCAAACTGGACATCTCCCTCTGTAGCAATTAGGAAGCCTTCCGTCTGTGTGTATCCCGGCGTTCCTGTCAATGTCACGGTACCTGTAGCGTATTGGTCCAGCACCCGAGAAACGCCCACATATGGCCCCAGACGGTCCAAACTGTTACCTTCAGCCGTGTTTACGTATCCGCTGTAATACACTTTTTCAGCAAGGGCATGGACGATAGATAAGAACCAAGCAAAAAGCCGCAGGATAATACCCAGCGGCGATTTCTCAGACGTATTCACTTTTTCGCCCCATGCTTCCTTCGCTTTGTCCTCCATTTCCTCGAACAGATCAGCAAAGCGCTTGCGCTTAAATCCCGTTTCATCCAACACCGATTTCCACCCCCTCCTGCTCTACAACTTCGCCGTTGGTTCCGATAGCTAAAAACGAAACCGTCATAACCCTAGCCTTCAGGTCAATGCTGAACGTGATTTCCTCCACGCTCTCAATACGATCATCATCCAGGAGTGCACGGTTCAACTCATCCCGCATTTCCTCTTCATTCACAGTTTTTCCGGTGAATAGATCAAAATCAATCCCCAAGTCCGGATTCAGGAACCATTCTCCTGTCCTGGTTCCCAAGGATATTTCACAGCACTGGGCCAACTCTTCGGTTTCTTCCACCAACAGTAACTCGCCTAAATCATCAAACTGGATATCCCCATCGATTAGCTTGAGAGACTGCATCCAAACACCCCCACAATAACAGCATCATTACGGTCATGCGTTCGGGCTGTATCCGGAGAAGCAACCGAACCTGTCATAGCGTTCCGGATTTCATTATCAGCAAATTGCACCATAACAACATCCCCCGGATGAAGAGATGGCTTATATTCCTTTTCCACGCCATCAACCTTGTATCTATGGCCCAACGCCTGAACGTTAAGAATCATGGCCGGATCATCCGAAGTCGTCCGAATCAAAGGCTGTACATCCGCTGTACATGTACCCTCATCAAACTTGATTACTTTACACGGCGTGCCACAATGGATATCCGCCATAGCCTTGTCAATCAGCGATTGCAACAACTTCGCCATCGCCGCTGCCGGATCTACTTTACTCATATGACCGCCTCCATTTCCGTTTTATAATCACCGGTTCGTGTGAAGGTATGGGACCCGCTCCGTACATGAAGACGGCCAGAGAAGACACGGCTTTTTAAATCAATAGCCGAAGCAGTTGTAATCCGGTACTGAAGCTGAGACGAAAGATTGTATCCTTTGGAACCACTCTGTTCAAAAGCAGCAGGAGAACCGATTAGTCCAGTGTCTGAATTGAGCTTGAACAATTCATCTGCCCCACGACGAAGGCTCCGGATATACAGCTTGCCTTTGTTGATATAGCAGCTTGTACCGCAATCCTTACACACTTTAGATATGATCTCTGTAACCGCACCCTTGGCGCTGTATCCGTCCTGGTATCTGTAATCCTGATTCAGATCCATTTGAGCAATAGGCAGGCCAATGTACGTTGCCATTTGTTTGATGATCGCACTACCCAGCGTGTTCTTCGCATATGCTATTTCCTTGACCACACGTTTGGACAGATCCACACCGTCAAGGACACGAATCGTTGTAATCTTGTCCACGCCTGACCAAGCTGTACGTACATCAGATATATAGCCATGCAAGATAACCCCGATATCGCCTTTGTATCCGGCATTGACCATCAAGACTTTTCCGGCTTTGATATTATTCAACGTTGTATTCGAGAGGTTCCAGATCTTGATTTCTGCCTCATTTGGTAACGGGTCATTATCAAATGGAATCACGCCCTCGATGTTGTACTTGTCCATGCTGAATTTCATGCCCTCGGTCATGACTTCGACCACACGGCCAAAGTTATTCTTCATCCTCATCACCTTCGATCAAATATAAAAAGACGCTCTCTGAGAGCGTCCGCCAGTTCACTGTATGTTCCGTCTCGGATTGATCGTATGGAACGATCGGCACCCTCGGGAAACGTTTGTCTACCACGTCATAGAAAAGAGTCGTCCCGTAGACCAATTTTTCACCTGTGACCAGGACTTCTTCGTCCTTCTCCAGATCCACGGTAAAGTAATCGAATTGTTCATTGTAATGCACTTCAAAAGTAAACATCTCATCATCAAGCGAGATATCAAACCTGTACGGTATTAAATCCTTTTCAATATCGATGTAGTCCATAAAACCTCCTTACGCCCAAGGGCTACCAGGCTTAAACTTCACCTTTTTCACAGGCTCCTTTTCTTTCTTTGACTTAGTCTTTTTGGACTTACTCGGCTTCGACTTATCCTTATCCTTGGAACTCTTCGACTTGGATTTTTTGCTCTCCTTGGTCTGCTTCGTTCCTGAGTTAACAATCTTGACTGTCTGCGCTTTGACAGGCGTAGGTAGTTTTGCTGAATACGACGATGTGGCAATACGTACCTCAGTCATCGTAAAGGATATCGAGTATCCATTGGCAATCTGGTTTGTATGACCTGTCGCCAGACCGGAGATGATCCCCGTGAAAGCCATACGTCCGACATATTTCACAATCTGGCCTGAATCGGATGCTTTTTTGAGATACGCGAGTATCTTGGATGCATCCGATCCGGCCACCACGCCTGTAATACCCATTGTCCGTGCTTTGCGCTGAACATGGTCCATCATGTCGATATCTTTTTCCACAGGCTGCGTGGTGATATCCACATCAAAGGTCGGACTTTCCTGTTCCACCAAGATGTAATGACCGTCAATCTTTGCCATTAAGCTCCCTCCATTTCAGGAACCTGTAGCCCCATCCGTCTGAACGTTTCTTCCAATGCCAATTGCAGTTGTCGTCTAACCTCTGCGCCGATATCGGTTGCAACGTTTGCCGTGGAAGCATCCGCACGGATATCGATATTTACGCTAACATTCATACTGGAACTTGCTGCCACGCCAGCAGTTGAAGCAGTTGCAGGAGCAAGCGCTCTTGCTGGAGCCATGGCAGACTTGCCGTTCATATCAGGCATAATCTCTTCCGTGACATCAGCTGAAGCGCCGGAAACACGATCCTGAGTACCTTCAATACCTCGGGCCAAACCTTCACCCGTGAAGAAACCAACCTCCATCATGACACGTGATGGTGAGTGAATACCCAAAATGCCCTTGATCTTATCAGTGATGCCGTTACCGATTTCTTTCACCTTATCGACTACAGCGTTCGCCATGCTGCCGATCCCGTTGATCATACCTTCAATGATGTTTTTTCCGATGTCGAACAGGTTGATCCCTGACAGGAACCCGGTGATCCGATCCCATATCGACTTGATTCCATCCCAAATGGCTGTTGCTCTGGTGGTTACTGACGTGACCAACCCCGCGAACATATTCTTGATGAAATTCCCAATCGATTGGAATATTGATATCGTCCCGCTTTTGAGTGCCTGCCATTTGGAAACTAACCAATCCTTAATGGCTCCCCAGTTCTTGAATACAGCAATAGCTATAACAATTACCGCTATGATAGCAAGTACAACCCATGTGATCGGGTTCGCAAGAAACGCCGCATTCATGGCCCATTGAGCTGCTGTCATAGCCCAAGAAGCAGCAGTTGAAATAATCATAACTGCCTTTTGAGCAGTCCAAGCAATAATGGTCGCTGTAATTGATGTTACAACCGCCCAACCTTGGATTACATATCGGACCATCGAGAGGACCATCTGACCAGTCATTACAGCGGCATTGGCTACCATTTGCGCCTTTGACAACAAGAACGCTCCTGTCATTCTCGCACCTGCAACCATAGCCTGTATGCCCGTCTGGACGAATGCCGGGAGCAACAATGTTGTGATAATCCCGACCACTGCTCCAATCGTGCCCTGGTTATCCTCTAATGTTTTTTTGAAATCCTGAAATGTGGAAACGGCCTGATCCTTGAATTCGAGAATTTTAGGGATGAATTCATTGAACTTGTCATACACAAAGGAAACTGCATTCCCTGCCCAATCCAGTGCCGCACCCAATCCATCACCGATAGCATTACCAACCGCCTCGATCTGTGGTTTGTGATCCGCCATCCATTGTCCGAACTGGTTGAAATACGGAAGAAGCTTCTCACCTATAGGAATCAGGATACTGGTTTCAATCTGTCTGCCGAACATCTGGAAGGCTTCGCCCGGCTTATCAAACTTAATCTTGTTCAGCTCAGCCATGGCTTCACCTGTGGAATTGAACTGGCTTGTGGCCCTGCCCATCCCCGCAACTACATCTGCCTCCAGATCCTCGAATTGAGTACCCAGAAGCGATACACCAATTTGGTTTTTGAGAACAGGATCTTCAACGTCAGATATCATTTGAATAATCTGGCTAAATGCCGACTTTGCCTCAGGTCCACCTTTGGCGAACGTATGCATCATCGTATCTGCATTAAGTCCCAACATTTCAAACGCTTCTATGGAAGCCTTGCTACCATCCTTGGAACGTATGTTAAATTCCTTAACCGCGTCCCCAACTTTATCGAGCTGGAAAACACCTTCTGCAGAACCGGCTGCGAAGACGTCGAACATTTCTTCAGCCGAGAATCCGAGAGACTTAAATTGGTTGGCGTATTCGTTAGCACTGTCCATGAGTTCGTCCGACTTGTTCAAACCCTTTTGTGTACCTTGCGCCAACAAGTCATAAGCCTGTTCAGACGTAATGCCGAACTGTTTCATCATCGTGTCTACTGATTTAATAGACTCGTTGATTTCATATCCGAAGGCGTCCCGTAGTAATAACGCACTTTGAGTTGTGTTCTCCAACTCATCTCCAGTCTGTCCGGTTACTTGCTGAACAGTTGCAATGGCACTGCCTAAATCGGCCCAATCCTCACCAAAGTTCTGCGAATATAAATTTTTGGCAACGTCTCTTGTCGCCTCCATCTGATCAGCAGCCATACCCGTTGCGCTCTGGATGTCAGACATGGATCTTTCGAACTCGGTTGCAGCTGCTATCCCCGCAATTCCCAATCCAGCCATTGCAGCTACGCCAGCGGCACCCAATCCAACAACACCTTTGGTCAGAGTGGATATTTTCTTGTTGCCTTCGTCTAAACCGCGAGTGTTTAATTTAAAACCAACGGCAAACATGAGGTTGCCTATAATGCCTCCTGCCACCTCAAACCGCCCCCTTAAAACAGAAAAGACGCCCGTAATGGACGCCTATTTCCGTTTTTCATTCTTCTTTTGTTGTTCAATATGAATATCAAGTGCTGCATTGGCTTCGGCAATATCATCCGGGTCCATGTTGTCCAAATCGCTATATGTGATCGACATGTCAGACAACAACAGACGCCATAACGGCCAATTGTTTGTGGCGCGTTCTCGTGCTTCTGATTTACTCAGCATCTTTGGAATCTTCCTCAGATTCGTCTTTCTCATCGTTACCTGTAATGAATGCATATGCTGCGCCTACAACCTCACCAAGCTCTTTGTAACCACTCGGACCCTTGAAATCATCCATCTTTTGTTTAGGTTCAACTACGACATGAGATAACATTTCTTCGGAAAGCTTCTCATCTGAAGCACCGCCAAATTTGTTTTTAATGCGGTCTGTAATTTTGGTAACCTGACGAACACCTGGGAACTGAAATGTATAGTCGTTTCCTGCTTTAGAAGTAAATTGTTTTTGTGCAAAGTTTGCCATGAAATATCATCCTTTTCTATTTTGGTTTTTAATTAGCTGAACAACATGTCCATCAATACAAATTCATACTCCCGATCCTCTGCCTCATTGCCATAAGTCCGAGAAGCAGGCTTTTTGATGAATGCTTCTGTTACGGTGATGGTCTCTTTTGGTGGTCCTGCATTGATGATAGTCACCGGAACCAGCTGACCACTATTTGCAAGACCATCCAAATACGCTACCTGTGGGCTTGTCTGCTGCAATGTTACGGTAGCTGTACCGAGAGGATTATTCACCTTCGTCCGGACGGTATCGCCTTGAGCGCCAACCTTAACCTCGAAATTATCCTCGTCCTTCTCAACCTCAACCATATCCTCCGAAAATCCGGTAAGATAAACACCGCCAACGATAACGCTGACGGCCTTGGAATCGTATGTTGTTGCTGCCATAGTGAATTATCCCTCCTTACTTGCGGATTAGACCGCGAATGGTAGTTTCGTGAATCGCTCCAGCCAGATCGAACCAAAATGACCCGCCGTTGTAGATCCGTTTCGCCCGATCAGCTGGATCAGTTTGGGCACGGGTTTGGAACGTTGTTCCGTACATCGGTTGATCGTTCTCGTCAGCGGCAATGATGCCCTGATTGAATCCCTGCTGAAGAACGGTTCGTGTTTCGCTTTCCAACTGAGCAATACCCGTATCCGTAAAGCTGACTTTTTTCGTCTTGGCAAATAGCCTTTGAATGGCATATTCGATATTGAATCGGATGTAATCCTTGGAGTGTATGACGTCGATCCATTCACCAGACAAGGTTTTACCCTCTGACGTTTGATTCTGCCCGGCTTTGGTCACATACGTAATAGCTCCCGCAGTATGGATCTCGCGCAGCTCCGTGTCTGTGATGTCAAGTGGCGTAATGCCTTGCAAGTATTTGAATTTCCATGTCACTGATCCAACAGGAGCAGAACCAACCCGGCCAATTAATGCCGCCTCTGGATAATTTGAAATATCAGTATGATAGAAAACTGTAGTCCGGCTATAATTCTCAGCTAGCAACAAGGCAACATCCGCAAGCGTGGAAGAACGTGTGAAATACTCTCTTGAGTTGTTCTGTTCAATCGCTGCCGCAAATTCATCCACATCTGCTTGAAGCGTGGTTGTGGTGATCAGGAAATACCAATCTTCCTTCCACAAACGACCCAGAACATCATCAATGCTCTCCGGTTCAGTACCAGTCTTTTGACAGGCGATAGCAATTTCTGCAGGTGAATCATCACCTTGATTCAGCAAAGCGTATGCCGCCTTGTATTCCTCAGTCGTTTCCGCATAATCCAGCTTGACACTTGATAATTCGGTGTATGTTTTATACGGCTTTCCCGCTGTGGCTGAACCCAGAATCAACGGCTTGCCAAATCCCAATCGTGGCGTGGGTGTTTCAATCTCAATGATTACATTTACGTCTTTAGCCAAGTGGCTCAACTCCTTCCACATTTACCGATTCAATCGGTATGTAGTTTTCTTCGATTACGTTTTTGGTCCGCAACTCGATTTCAAAACCGTTCCGGCGCTCCCATTCGTTCCCCAGCTGAACATCATTGTTGATAGACTCGCCAACCGTAACGACAACGGTGTTCACTTCGTCTTTCAGGAGCCGGTGCCCAGCTGTTAGGAACCAGTCTCTTGCCCGGTTCGCCAGAACGACAGCGCCCAGACGATCATGGGCATAGCTTTGAAACGTTACGCTAAGCGGCACGTCTCCTGAATGAACCATTTTGTCGCCTTCAAGTGTCACGGCCATGTGACCGCGAACACTGCCTTCATCCGAAAAGTTATACGTCATGAACGGGACAGGCGGAACCTTGTTAACGCCATCAATTTCAATGACTCGCACACCCAACGCCCCAGACAAGCCCTCAATCATGCTTTTCCGGATCGCTTCAAACTGGATCATGAGTGCTCACCCGCTTTAACCGATATTCGTTCACATTGCTGTACTGATTCCAATCCGAGTCCGTTTCCACGGTGTACTGTTTGCCTTGATGCTCCACCACGTCACCCGCATCATGCTGGAACGTTGTCAGTAACAGCCTGTCGTCCACTGTGTAACGTCCTCCATCCGTCTGGGTTAACTTATCCCCTAACGGCTGTATCGACCCTCTCAGGTCAATTCTCTGCGTCTCAGGAGGTCGATAGACTCCAACAGAGTTCCAGTCCCCATCATCTTCTCGGATAAGGGTGTATGGACGCTCATACTTGCGCAGGATACGCGCTTGGTTGAATCTCATGGCTAACCTCCTTTAGCCCGGACACGGAAGACGATAGAATCTCGTAAATCCATGTCTGACTGCAACAACCGTTTTCCTTTTTTATAACGGGCATAGATTGCAGATATTCCCGGCTGCTTGATCCGGTCAAAGTTCTTGACCACTCGTTGTTGCCCAACTTCTCCGATCTCCTGCAAGAGAGATTCAACCGTCTTGTTCCCAAGCGCGATTTCATTGACCCCAGCGCGAACAAGTTTGCCTATAGCAGCCTGCGCCTTTTTCTTCCCGGTGCCGATAAAGGAACGGGCCGGAATATTCATTTTGGCCGAACCAAATTCGTGAACCGCTGCAATCATAGCCAACTCCGCATTACCCTGAACCCCGATAACCACTTCTTGATCCATCAATGGCCGGACCCGATCCACCAACACAGACAAGTCCATATCTCCGGTATACTGCACATTAGCACGCCTCACACTTCTCCTAGCCATCCATCCACCTCACAACTGAATAAGAGCCTTGACTGCTCCTGGCAGGCTTCGGCCCTCATCCTTGTATGTTACGGATATGTTTCCAACCTTCTCACTGGTAACGCCTTGTTCCCTCATCAGCGTTTGAGCAAGCAATACACAGGCCAATTCGTATTTCTGTGGCAATGTCGAAGCCGGAGCGCCTTCCTCGTCGCTTGGCAGAATGTATCCGGCTAAATATTCCACATCGATAATGCGCGCCTCACAGGGCCAACCAGAGCGTTTAAATAACATCCCGTTTTCGGACTCAATCTTGATAGAGTCGGTTTGCTGCTCCTTATCGTAAATGCTCAGCTTTGACACTGAATGGATAGGGAAGTTTCGAAGCCGGAGGAACTGGGTTCCAGGACCGTCCAACGTCTGTTGGTATGTCTTGTATTCAAAACTCCGATTGCATTCCCGTTCGATCCATTCCGATGCCGCGGCCAGAGCCGACAGCAAATACAGATCCTGTGAAGTGTCATCCAGCGGAATGGACAACATCCCTTTAGCTCTTTGGAGTGTCGTCAGCATCAGGATCACCGCCAGGAGCATCCTTATCCTTGTCCGAGTCAGTTGATTTAGTTTGCTTTGACAAAGCTTGACCTTCGTCATCCTCAGAAATGACACCCGCAGCCCTCAAAACGCTTGCACGCTTCTGATCCGCAGGATATAAAGAACCAGGTTCAATCAAAGTGTCCGTTTCTTTATCGTTAAAAGCAGAGATTACCGTATAATTCAATGTTTCACTTTTGGCCATTTTTCTCCATCCTCCTATTAGGCCCGGAAACCCGGGCCGCATAAATAATTTGATTAAGGTGTTGGAACGCCTAGTTTAATAAACGGAGACACCTGATAACCGTTTTCCATTTCGAAAGGACCGTTAACCCACGGCTTGCCATCAACGTTCCAAAAGGCTTTGATGATTGTTTTGTTTTGTTTGAACAATGGATGTTCGGAAGCTTGGATAAAGATACCGGAACCGTCTTTGATGAGGTAGTAACCCATATCTCCAAGTACCAGGTCACCCGTTGCGCCGAGGATTGGAGCGTTCTCCTTAAATCGGATTGGGTATCCAAGAAGCGTCCCTGTCATCTTGTCAGCAACATTTGGTTGGAAGATCAAATTACCAGCCTCATCCTTCATAGTCAAAAGTTGCGGCAAAATGGATTGAGATGCTGCCCAGATCAAAGCACCACCAAGTTTAGCTTGAGCAATCAAGGCAACAACATCAGGATAAGTGATCAGGTTCGCCGTTTTACGCGGCACTGTAATGGATGCTGGAGATACCATGGCACCGCTTGGTTTACCGACTCCATTACCGTACAGGAAAGCATCATCCTCAGCTGCAGCAATCGCACCTCTGAATAATTTTGTAATGATGGTGTTCACAGCTGGAGCATTCCGCAAAAGCTTGTCTGTGACAACGATATGAGCAGCAACCTCATGAGGCGTCAAAGTTAGATCTCTGAACTTGGCGCTTGTTTCCGGTTTTTCATCGCCTTCACCGATCCAGTTAACCTCTACACCACCGTACATATTGGAACCAGCTCCCTGGTCTAGCGCAGGGAATGTAGTACTGGAATCCGGAGCGTTTTCGTCAGCAGGGATGACCAAGGCACGCGGACGAACAACCGCTTCTTCCGGCGTGATTTCAAATAATTGCGCCGAAAACTTAGGAGGCACGAAAACGCCGCCAGAAGCTTTTGTTCCCGCAGCCATTTCACGGTATTCTTTCAAACGTGGATCATACGGATCGGATCGGTAGCACGAAATCAGCTCACCCAAGCTACGGAATTCACTTTCATGCGCTGGATCATCAGGTGTATGTTTTGCGCCGCTGCCACCCATGGCAAACTGTTGGGCACGTTCTTCGAGTTTGATTTCATCTTCTAAGGAACGGGACTCTGCTTCCATGGTTGTAAAATTGGTTTCTTCGTCATCCGTAAAGCCACGTTTTTCCGTCTGTGCCAGCACGATCAGTGATCGCATTTCCTCTTTCTTTGCAGCAAGTTTTTTTCTCAATTCGATAAGATTTTTCAAACAATCCATCTCCCTTATAGGTTCAATTTTCTCATTCTCATGTCATGTTCAAGCATGATCATGTCTAACTCTTCGACGGTGTAGCCCAGCAATTCGTCATCGTCACCGGTTCTTTCTTGAAACACTTCTTCAGCTGATCGAATACCTACCGTCGACTGAGGATAGGCTGGAGTCGTTACCGGGCTAACTTCGAATAGTTCCGCTTCAATAACCGACCGAATCGGCATATCTGCGTTTGTTTCGTCCCACTCTTCCTTGGTTGGGCGAAAAATAAAAGACGACCCCCGCACGTCTCCGCGCTCGATCGTCTCCACATATTTTTCCGCCCAACTTGGAGGCGTGATTTCATATCTCAGACCAATGTCATCCTCAGTAACAAGCAACGTTCCCGGTGTGCGTCCTAATATCTCACGTGCGTCATGCTGCCAGGAGGCATAAACATCAGGGTTAACCAAACTGGCCGCAAATGCCCCGCGCTTGAATCTCTCCTGGAACATGCCAAAAATCGGATGTGATAACTGGTCCCACCTCACGGCGTAACCAATGATTTTTGTCGGTTCTCCATCAACTTTCCGAACCTCCGGCCGACTCTCCGGTAAGATCAGTTCCCTTTGTTCCTTCGTCTTGTTTCCCATCTTTGTTATCACCTCCCCCCGGTGGAATCGGATTAGCTTTGTTCTGATTTTTGTAATACTCATCGACCATATCCAGCGGCAACATATTTAAAGGCACCCAATACCTATCTCCGCCCTCAATCGGGTTCTCATTTTCTTTCTCCAAGATATCATTTTGAGAATAAGCACCCATGTTGAACATTTCCTTATAGAACGCTGCACGCGCAGATGAATCACCTCGAAGCAATCCTTCAATGAGATGTTCAGCAAAGAACTTCTTTCGTTCGCTCTCTGAAAACAACTTCCAGCTGATCGTCTGTTCCCACCTAATAAGCCAAGGTCGGAGTGAATGAATGACAAAATCAATCGACTGTTGCTCTATGTTAGAAAACGAAGCGCGTTCAAGGTCTGCCATCATGTGTGGAGGCACACGAAATACCCGTGCAATCTCAAGAATCTGGAATTTCCTTGTTTCCAAAAACTGAGCATCGTTCGGTGGAATTGTGTTCTTTGAAAAGGTCATGCCTTCTTCCAAGAGCATCAGGCGATGAGCTTTACCAAGCCCTTCGTATTTTTCTCGAAGTGATTTTTGGAGCCGTTCAAAAGCTGCATCGGACAATGTACCGGGTAGCGTTGCGACTGCACCAACGTTTGTTCCATTCTCAAAGAAATCCGCGCCGAATTGTTCCGTCGCCAGAGCCAATTCAACAGCCTGCCGCGCCCAATGAATGACGGACACGCCTTTGGTACCATCAAATCCAAGCCCCGGTATATGGAACATGGCATAAAACGGTACATTATGTTGTTTACCATCTTTGGTTGTGACTCTGAAAAACGGATCTCCATCAGCTGTCTCCATGTGTTCAACCCTGTGAGGTGGGATCGGCCAAAGAGCAACTATTTCCCCTGCTAAGTCATATTCAATTTCCGCATAACAGTTACCCCACAACAATATGTGAGCCATCATCGTTTCCCGGAAGGTGAATGCCGTCATCCTTGGATTGGGCTGATTTTGAAGAAGATAACCAACCCTATGTGTTGTTCTGGATTTCCCTCTAGGATTTAACCTTTTGTATACTGGCAACGGAAGAGACGCTACCGACTCTGCGAGTATCCTGACACATGTAAGGACGGCCGTTGAACGCATGGCCGTTGATTCTGTGACAGTAGCCCCCCGGCCTGTGAGAGCGCCGAACGCTTTATACATCCACCGTTTCGGGTTTTCCAAATCACTTGTATCGCTTGACTCACTTGGTTGGCTTCGCTTCTCCAACAATTTTGAAACAAATGGTATCCGCAGTGTGTACACCCCCTTTCATTAAATCGCTCTCACGCCCCGATCTTCGTAAACGGATCTTTTCGGTTTAGCTGAATTGGAAAGCGTCAGCTTGTGGGCATCAATCACAGCGTCAACTGGGTCGATCCGCTTCGTTTTGGATGACGGGTCCTTATCGATCTTAATTTCTCCGAAACTGTTACTCACCGTCTTGGCATTCGCCATGCTCCATGTCAGCAGCTTGTTTCTTCGGTCGTAAATGACGTTCCTGGCCTCTGCTTCCAACTTAAAATCCACCGTAGCGTCATTCAAGCTCTTGGCACTCTGAACAATCTCAACCAGATCCACCCCGAACTCTTCCAAATCAGACAAAAAGGCATCTGCGTTATGTGGATCATACGCAATGCCCAGTAGCTTGAGGTTATGTTTTTTGATCAGGTCCCGATAATAAGACAGGATGTACTTGTAATCCGTCTTAACGCCGCCCATCGTCTCTGTCGGAGTCAGTAGCCCTTCCATAATCCACATGTCATATGGCGCAAAGTCACTCTTCACATGCTCATCGACACGGGCCGAAGGAATCCAGCTGTGTGAATGAATGTAATACTTTCGTTGCCCATCAATATCTAACGGGAATTCCAATGCACCACTCGTAAGGTCTCCGCCTGAAGACAAGTCCAGACCCAAGTAACATTCTTTGCCTTCCATGTCCTCGATGGTTGTATCGGATTCGCAATTAACCCAGTGTTCCATGTTCATATACTGAGTGTCCGAGAACTGAACCCATCTGTTCAGGGACTTGGTCAGGAAGTTACGAAGCTCTTCCCCTTGCTGAACCTTGGCTTTGATCGCTTCAGCTCGTAAGCTATCCAATGTTTCTGGAGTCCAGAGAGGATTTGCTTTCGGCCAGTTCGATTCGTCCCAGACATCGTCTTCCTTATCCAGCTCACAAATGAATATGAACTGCGTGTCATCCGCATGAGCACCGGCCAGAACCATCTTGCAATATTTATACAGTTCGTAGCATGGACCGTTGATGTTAAACCCGGCCGTTGTGATAACGGAAATAAGACACTGCTTCAGCTTCTTCGTTCCGTCTGCCAGCAGCTTGTACATCTGGTTATCCTTGTGCAAGTGATATTCATCGACGGATGCAAAGTACGGCCGGAACCCGTCTATGGATTTGGTATCACGGCCAAGCGCCCTGATTTCGCCTTTCGATAGGGTACATAGGATCGTACTTTTGTAATCCTTTACGTCAAAAAGACCGGATTCGTATTCATCTCCGGCCAGCTCTGGATCTGCATCAATAAACTTGATGCACTCTTTTAGCACGATGCGCGCCTGTGCTTCTTTTGTCGCTGTTACATACACCTGCGGATAACTGTATCCGTCAAAGTTTCCGTAAAATAGTGCAGGCACCGCGTTGCCCAACGACTTACCATTTTGCCGGGCTACCTGGATGTACGATGTTCGAAAGCGGCGATGTCCGTCCAGCTTGAGCCAACCGTTCCAAGAACCAAAGATGAAGTCTTGAAAACCCCACAAATCTAGTGGAAGTGGTTCCTCGCCCTCGGCCAGTGTAAGAGATTCGGCAAACTCTATGATTTCATGGGCCTTCTCTGGATCAAATACGTAAGGGAAGTCTTCCGTACCCTGTCGATCCAGATCCCGAAGGTGCCGTTCACATGCTTGCCGCTGAGCCTGCCCCGCAGTTATTCGTCCAGACGTAACTTCAAGTGCATAGGCTGTTACCCTGTCTGTCTCACCAACCGTGTTGTACGGGTAAATCTGAGGATTAGCCACTTCGGTTTCCAAACTTTCCAAACCTGCTCGGCTTCTCTTCCTTGGCCTTCGGTTTTGGTACGTTCTTCACTTTGGACAGCGGATTAAGGAACAAACGATCCTGCATTTTCAGCAGCATGTCCATTTTCTTGTTTATCGCTGTCTCTATCCGAAGCAATCCATCAACCGCAATCATGCTTCGTAATTGTTTCTTAACTTTCATGTTAAAATCTTCGGATTCTTCAATATATTCGTCCAAATCTTCAGAATCATAGGCGACTTTATCAATCGTTTGATATGATTTTTGAAGCCTTTCATACTCCGAATACGTCTTACAATACATGGCTAAAAGCCCCACATCTGAACTGCTTATCAGTTCAATATCTTGTGCAGCTGCCGCTTTATATTCTTTCATGCATTGCTTCCAATGAGTAAAGGCAATTGGATCATTCTTCACGAATGCCGGAGGTTTCAGCTTGTCGAGTTCAGCTTTTCCAAGTTTGATTTCCCCTTCCTGTCGTGCCTTAATTTGTTCTCTCGTCAATCGATTCGGATTCCCCGCAGCGAGGTGCAGGGAAACTGGTTTTGCGTTCCTTCCCATTGGGTTCACCTGCCTGAGTCACTGAAAAATTAATAAAACGAGTTTTTACGCGAAATAAGTCCGACGCGGTCTATCGTCCAAAAGGTTTCCAGAGATTTGACCCCCCTACCCATTGCCGAAACCACCATCTTCCTTGGCTGTCTTGATGTCATGACACTGCTTACATAGCGCTTGCCAGTTGTTTCGGTCCCAGAACAGCGCCTTGTCTCCCTTGTGTGGCTGTATGTGATCGACTACCGTAGCCGCTTGGACATAGCCATCCTTCCAGTGCGTCACACACAGCGGATGTTTCTTCAGGAATCCAGTTCTGGCCTTACGCCATTGGCTGTCATATCCACGCTCAGCTGCTGTCCCTCTTTGTTGGTCATAGCTATGTGCCTGGTCTTGATGGTCTTCACAGTATCTGCCTTCTGTTGTGTACTCCTTGCATCCTTGCTTACTACAGAAGCGTTTAAGTGGCATTCGTTATTCCTCGGCTGTTTCAGTAAGGGCAGTAGTCGCATATTCCTCACTGATTTCTTCCACTCTCCACACTTCATAAGGAATGTTCTTCATGATGTTTCCTTGTTGCTTCGATTTAGTTATCGTGTAGCACTTGTCGAGAATATCCAGAGCAGTCATGACCTCTCGAAGGTCTCCTTTTGACTTTACTTCTTTTGAGTACAGCTTCGGTCTTGCGCTGTCCCCAGACAGCTGGTTCGCTTGTTCCAATAGCTCCACAAGTTTTTCCGCTTTCGTAATCGCTACATCCATTTGTTTCGAGTCCACTTCAACGTTAACTTCGAGGCCTTTGATGTTTGGCGTTTGTTTCTTGTCCACGCTACTTCCTCCTCTTGGTCGTGGTCCGCTTATTGTTGGGCGTATCCTAGCCGTAGGCTTCCATGGATATCCGCGCTCATCCCAATAGGTTCCTTTAGAATGTTTGTCTGTACACACCAGACACCATTGACCTCTTGATCTCATGTTGCAATTCCCGCAGTGGAAAACGTCTCTCATTATCTGTTCTTCAGGAAATAGAAACTCCTTCAGCTTTTTAAACAACTCAATCCCTCCTTTTCTTCCTCAATGAGTTATTCATATCTATATATTTTGCATAACTGGAACACCATTAAATTTCTTAGGTTTATCAAGGGTTTGGACTGCTTTCTGAAAATGAGTTATACACTATGTTTTTATGAATAACTCATAGGCCACCAAAGCGATTCATGGCCGAATCCATCATGTCCTGATCCATTCCGATATACCGGAACGTGATAGCCTCTGACGCATGATTTAGCAACTTACGTACCAATGTAATGTCCTTGGTCTTCTGATACATGTGATAGCCGAATGTCTTCCTCATGGTGTGGGTGCCGATATCCTTCAGCTTAAATTCTTCGGCAGCTTCATTCATGATCTTGTATGCCATGTCCCGTTTGATCGGCTTGTTCTTCCCTTGCCTGGACGGAAACAGATAATCATCATCATTTAGGTTAGCGGTATACTCTTTCAGTTCCCGTCTTAATACCGGGTTGACTTGTAACCACCGCTTCTTGCCTGTCTTCATTTCGATCATGACTATATGCTCACCCATCACATCGCGTTTGCGAACCTTCAACATGTCCTGTATTCGGTATCCGGTATTGATCCCAAACACGAACATCATCCGGTTTCGCTTGCTCTTGGCTCCAAAGAACTCCTTTATTTCCTCGATCATGGCTGGGTCACGGATCGGCTGAACAATGTTCACCAGCCATCACCTCCCTGTTAAAAAAGAAAAGAGTCATCCGGCAACCCTCCGAATGACTCCAAAAGAATATCAAGAAAATTTTATCCGGCCTTGCTGGGACTCGAACCCACCGTTTCCTGAAAGGCCATAAAATAATCCGTATTTATATAACCGCCCGGATGGAGCGGCTTGGGGTGATCTTACCCACCTTCCCCGCATCACACCGCCCTTCGCCAGTTATGAAGCTTGACTGGGTCACCTAGCATGATCGAGTCCGGGTGGAATAACGGTACACCCAGGCACACCGGAAGGAAGCAATTCCCTTCTTATGTGCCTAGTGTATAACTGATCGACCGTCACTTTGCCGTCATATCACCGTCAATCTAGCGTCAGTTTACCGTCACTTTTTGCCAATGATTCCGCATAGCTTCAGATGTTCGGCGATGGTGTCAACGCCCACTGCTATGCGGCGGTCTATGGTCTTCTCACTTCGCCCTCTCTCTTCCCAGAAAGCGTCAATGGTTCCGGTATACTTCACGCCTTTAATGTATCTATGTTCAAATATTCTCTTAACGTCTTCATCTATAATCAAGCCGACAGCAACATTAATTTCATCTACTTTCGGACCATCTTCTCTTAATTTGTTCAGTTGATTAGGAGTGAGTGTTGCCGGATCTCTCCGCCGTAAGTCTTTGACTTGCAAGGCCATTTTTGGATAGCCCATCAAAAGCTTTTTGACCTGGACACGTTCAACCTTCGTCACTCGTTCGAAAATCTCCATTTGTACCACCGCAAGCCCCATATTTGGCCCCTTTCCTAAATATCAAATGCTACTTGTCCCACAGGAACGTCTTTCTCTGTAGCCTCTCTGATCAAGCCTTCTTCAAGCCACCGAGCTGGCGCTTCCTTCTTATAATTATCCCAAACATGCGTTCCCTCTTCAAGCTTTTGATATTTATTCTGTTCCACCGCTTCCGCTGTCCAGACCCATGCTGTTTTAGCTACAACCATCTTGCTCACGCCTGACCACCTACTTTCTGGCGCCGCTTTTCATCCACCTGAAATTTAATGCATCTCGCTTTATAAGCATCTGCTTCACGCCGCGCCTGATCCCGTTCAAACGTTAGCTGCCAGTTAACTTCAGTGACCGCCTGTAATGCTTGGTCTTTCTCCCTAATTAATTCAATCAGGTCTGAAGTAGACGCACCTTCCAATCCATTTAAGTGAAGTGCTACACGGTTGTTCATTCCACCACCAACTTCCCTATATCTCGAAGCTCCGGCTTACTCTTAGCCTTTGTAAAGCTGTTGAGATATGCGATCTTTTTCATAGAACGTCTCATTTCTTCCTTGGCGATACGTTTTTCCATAGATGATAGATCATGGCTGAAGGATTGATATAGCCTGTTCTGTGCTCTTAGCCCCTCAAATAATGATGATTGAATTGCAATGGCATCGTCATAAGTTAATCCGAATTGTCTCATGCTGCTTCCTCCTATTTTTTAGTTTTGAGATCAATGTCCGGCAAGATCGCCTGTGGTTTGAATGTGACCCGGTAGTGATAGGCGCTTACGTCGGCTGGCTCTAACTGCTCCGCAAAGTACGTCACATTATCGGATAGCCCTAAAAAATGCTTCTTGTATTGATCCTCGCCTACCTTGCACGTTACTGTGAGCTGGGCATTACGGTCATCTGCGTTACCGAGTGAGCAACGGCCCTCTACTGTTAGCATGTAAGCGTCTGTGATGCCGTTGTAAAAGATGATCCTGCGGTTGATCTCGAAGTTGTCGGCCGCCTTGGATAGATTGGATGATGCAACGTCCGCGTCTGTGCATGCTGGCAAAAATAACATGAGGCTTAGTAATGCGGGTATGAGTTTAATTTTTTTCATGGTTTGTATATCCTCCTATTTGGGGAGACCAGACCTGATCCGGCCTCGCTTCGCTTAGTATTTCGGTCGAATCGGACGCCTTCGGCCAATGATCTAATCTCGTTTCAGCAGCTCCATATCGTAGTTGGATTCAATGAACCGCACGGTCAGTGCACGGTTTACGTCATTGCCTAGCCGATCGTATATCAAGTACATTTCGTCTTTGGTGAAGTTCGTGCCCAACAACTCGTTAAATCTTTTCAAAACTCGTGGTGCCCAATATTTATTCAAACTCTTAGCGATAGGCCGGGACACCCAAGCGAACATTTTGCATTTGAAGTCTATTTCCGTTTCTACATCTACCAAGCGAAAATAGACATTGTTCCGTGGCTCCAAAATGATTTCTTCGTTGCGATGGACGTATGATTTCGGAAAGACTTGCAGAGCCTTTTCAATCATTACTTGTGCTGTTTGTGTCATCTATATATCACCTCTCAGGCGGATCATTTCTTCTTTGTAGCGCTTTTTAATGAACTGGTCATGCCTGGCTGTACGAACGTTATTGTGGCGACCTGGCAAGTATTCTGGCCCCGCATGATCGATGGACATCATAGGCTTAGCCCGCCATGATGTTGATGTTCGTCCCTTACCATCAGTAAACATTGATACGTATCCGCCCGAATACGGCTGAGTAGCCTTCCACATTTCGAATTTAAGTCGCATGTTATATCCTCCTTAGTAGGGAGAGGCCCACGCCTCAACCCTTGATGTTTTGCTTTATATCCGTCAACGCCCGGGTAGCCAACCGTTTTACATCCACTTGGTCGTAACAGTCTCCTGCATGGGCTGGGATCGTGATAACCATGTTTGATTGCTCATATCGTTTGTAGTGCGATGTCTTCTTGCCGCAAATTACACAATTCTTGCTTTCGCTCGAAGATGAGAATCCTATCTGCATTGGTTCCCCTCTCCTTCCTGACCCAAAGCCGCCAGTGCTTCATTAGCGATTTGAGTTGGATTGATCGTCCGTGTTGTAAACACATCGTTAAACTGGCTGTCCATACTTTCTTCCCATTCACCATCTGCAATCTTATGCAGGGCATCGCGTGCCTCTTCAAGCTCCTTGCGGAGACGTTCGTTTTCCTCATACGCCTCTTCCAAGTCATCCATCAGTGACACCGGATACGGACATCTTGCCGCAGCCAGCCTCCGTTTAACATCCAAGATAGTTTTCATGACCGTTCTTCCTCCCCTAATCCATTTGGCGATAAGTGCTTACGTCATATCCGTTCATAAATAGTTCTTTAGCAAATACCGTGACTGCCTTATCTCTGACACTCGCCTGAGTTGACTCCATTTGCCTCCGCACGATCCGGCCAATCTCCGTGTTTAACATTTTTCCCTGGTCGTTTGCTAATTGCGTCTTTCATAGACCATCCAAGTTTTCTGACTCTATCTTCTAAAACTCGATTTCGAATTCCATTAGCTGCCGCATCCGCATATTGCTTGGGTGTGATCACGCGATGTTCGTAACTCATATCCGTCACCCCTTGATTGATTTTCTAGGACCAACTGTCAGGTACTGGCTAAGGTTTTGGATTTGTTTTCCTACCGGACATTCGCTTATGCAAATTTTCTCTAATTTCGATGAGTTGGTGCCGTTACGCTTATTCATCTGGATTCTAACGTCACACGAGTCGCAGTGCTTGAAGGTTTGAATATCGATTTGTTCCAACGCCTCAACTCTGCTCATAGGTCCATCAACTTTTTCCACCCGACCTTCCAAGTGCGATAAGTCAACCCGTTTTGTTTTAGGTTCCGTTGGCAGTGTAGCGGCTTTTATCGGTGACATACCAGAGTACACTCTATGCTGAAATACTTTATATCCAACATTGTTAGATGTTGCTATATCTCTGTATTGCTTCCGTCCCGTTCCGCTCATGTAGTAACACCACTCTTCCGCCGTGTTCTTGATGCCTTTTTGCGATCCACTTTTTCGGTAGCCGCTCTTTCGTGACCCCATCCGCTTTTTACCCTGGCGTAATATGTCGCCTTTGGAATGTCGTTCTGTCCGGCTATCTCCGGCCATTTTCCGTGTTTCTCATGTTTCCGTACCGGATCGGTTACCGCCTCTTCGATAGGCCAGTTATACCGTCTCACTCGTTCGATTAAGTGCCCTTTGCTGATATCGTTCTTGGCTGCTGCTTTAACGTCTTCCTGGGTAATTTCCCGAGTCATTGATAACTGACGTGCTTCGAACCCACAGAACGGGCACCGGAACAAATCCGTCCGAATCTCCTTCATGTCCGATGTGCACTTATAACAGGTGATAATCATGACCCTGACGCCTTCCAAAGCTTGTCCACTACTCCGAGGTAGTCCACAGGTACGCGTTTCTCGGGCACCAGATAGGCGTGTATCTCGAAATCAGAGATATGGATACTAGAACCCTTCTTTTGCTGATAAGCCGCCCAGTAGTGTCTCAGGGCCGTGTACGGGAGTAAGAATGTCTCGCGTTGCTTCCGAAATTCCACCAGCAAGAATGCAATGCCGCCCATCTTGTGACATTTCAGCAGATATTCGAATTGATGGCCTTTGAGATTGCTCAGCGGGAACCGATCACCAGCTATCGATTTCGCTTCAAAGGCAATCCCTCTGCCTCCTGGAATAATTCCGTCATAGTCTACTGTTGAAGGAGACTCATAAAACCCTTCCAGAACCGTGTTGCCTGCTGATTTCGTTACTTTTACTGGAGTAGGTCGCTTGTTCACTACAGCCAGTCCCAGCGTGTCATATCGTTCATTGGAGAAAGTTATGATTTCTTCGAAGCCCATTCCTCTACCACCTAGTCGAGTCAATGTGGCACCCCCTGTTCTTTACTCGCTTGCTGTTCGGCAGCAAACCGCAACATTTCTTCGTATTCTTCATCAGATAATTCAGATTCGGTGCTATTTTTGACGATTTCGATATCTGGCTTACCTGAACGATTGTTGTATTTATTGCCTTTGTTTCCGTTACCTTTGTTATTTCCTGGTGGAGCTTCTTTTGTCCAAGGCTCATCTATTCCGTTGGCTTTCCATCTGACTAAGATGCCGTCAACGTAAGAAAGCTTTCGTATTCCGTTCAAAACAGCTACTTTCATAGCTTCTTGCACCCAGCGTGCCCCATAGTCCTTTTCTAATGTCTGAATCTCGTCAGAAGTAAACGGGCTTATTGTTCCAAATCCTTCTCTTTGAAAGATATCGAAAAGATTAATATCAGGTTTACTACAACTACTACTATCAGTTCCGAGAGGTTGAAAGAGAGGATCGTCATCCGGAAGGATGCCCGCTCTATCTTGTTGTTTTCCTTTCTCTTCACTTCTGTTCTCTTCAGTTCTCTTCTCTTCAGTTCTCTTCAGTTCAGGAGGAATTTTTGGGAACTGATCGGAACTTCCGGGAACTTCCGGGAATTGTCTGGAATTATCAGAGGGTGGATCAGGGAATTTCGAGCGTGTTCGCTTGTGCAATCCCGTCTGATGCTTCTCAAAATTCACTATTTGAATGACGGAATCGCCATCAACTTCATACCATTGAATCAAGCCTGCGGCCTGCAAATGCTCAAGCGCCGTCTTAACATCCGCTTTGCCGACTCTTTCAAGATTGGGCACTATCAGCCCTTTTACTTTTGATGGTGATCCAGGGAGACGACCGAAGTCGTCTGTGTGTGGGATCATCCATGTGAAAAGAAGCATATCGAAAATATCGGGCAAATCATTCACTTTGTCGCTAACCGATATTATTTTTGCAATCATCCTTCTGTCAGCCATCGAAAACACTTCCGTTCGTTTCCTTGGAGTTCCGGGAATTTCCCGGAAGTTCCAAAGCGTGATTGATTATTGCAGCGAGTAACCGCCGCATCCGTATGCCTTCTATCGTTCCATCAAACATCACGTGACACTCTTTGCAAAGGTGGGCCAGATCGTAAACCTGAGTCCGATGATCTATATGGGTACGCCCCGTAAGATGAGCGCGGTCAATCGCCCGCTTATCTCCGCAGGATTCACATATGCCCCGTGAACGTTCCTTTACTTGCTTGTCCACTGCGTCGATAATGTCACCCTTCTGCTTCTGGGTCAGTTTGATTCGCTTACTCTTTAACTGTTGCGATTTAGGGTATGGTCTGAAATCTGTCATTACACTACGCCTCCCTTACCCCAACTTGATTTGCCGCTGTGTAGTTGGTATAATCGATCTAAATGAATTAAAGAAATTGTCTGACTGGCGGTTGCGTTCTCGAGACGCAGCCGCTTTTCTATGTCCGCATGACTCATCGTAATGAACACGGCATCCTTCACAGCAGAACATCGAACCATTGTCCTCTACCTTCAAAATGCTGTACCTCGATACTGAAATTTCACAGTTCATGCAATGCCCCACTGTCATCCCTTGAGTTGTGTACTCCCGATTGTCTACCGGATTGTCTACTCGCTTTAACAGCTTCTCAAGACGTAGTATTTTCAACCGGTAATCAGCCTGTTTGTATACATCCTCTGCATCAGCTAACTGGTGATACGTTTTAAGCAGTTGAGCACGTAGCGCCCGACGCTGCCGATCCTTTGTATTCTGGTTCATGCTTGTCCCTCCCGATTACGTAATTTACCTTCCAGATATTCAATGTCTGTATCGAACCATGTTTCAGTTCCAGGGAATGCCGCTGCCCGTAGACGTCTCAGTGCATTGAGTCGTCTATTCAACAGTACGCGTTCTTTCAATCTAGCTTCCGTCATGCCCATCCCGCCTTGTCCTTGAAATTTTTGTACACATCGTCCAACACTTGAATATACTGAAATTTGTTTTCGTTCGCCCAATCAGTGCACATAATCGTGTGAGCTTGCGCTCCGTAGAACTCCAAGCAACCCTCTTCCGTAGAGATACTTACAAACGAGTCGCCGACAACCTCACGAAAGCGTTGGAGAATTTGGAGCGGCACTGACCCTGGAAAGACCCACGAAACCGCGTTTCCTGTGATTAGCTCGTACATTCTGTTCACCCTTTCTTAAAATGACATTTGTCGATTAGCTTCTTCAATTTCGCGCTGCAATTGACCTGGAAGCTTCCAAGATTCGATATGTTCTAACGCTCTGTCAAAACTCTTTATTAGAGTGTTGTGATAAGAGTTAATGTTGAAGTAGCCTTTGTAATCCCTCCATAGCGCCTTGTATACCCTGCTGCGTAATCCCTTGTTTCGGTAAGCCTCCGAATTTCTTCCCCCGAGCAATTCAGTTACGACTTTATGAGACGTTGATTGAAGAGAAAGAAGCTGTCCGTGTTCAATCGTTGTGTTTTTTTCGATACGATGAAGTCGTTGATCGAATTCCTGTGTTCTTATATCCAACATAATAATTGATTGAAGCTCTTGGCTTATTGCTGGGTATTTGTTGGCGTTATAACTGCCTGTTCTCCGGATTTCTGGCAGAATTTCATCAGCCACTTTCGTTTGAAAGTCTTCCGCTGCAGTGTTCTTGGCTTTCATAGCTAATCGATAGAAAATATTTTCAGGTATGAACGATTCCTTCGACACTTCTGTCGAAAACCTCAAGTCGTTCAGGTATTGGCGAACGCGATCCCACTTTACGTATTCAACTCCTTTTGACGTGTCCGTAAAACCAAGCCCTCTTGCGGCATCTTCGAGATTAAGCTGCGCGATTCCCTTTTCATCAATGAATCCTCGAACACCACTTACGGTCATCAAGTCTTTTCTATCTTGTTGATACATCGAAACCCACCTCTCTATTCATTTCTTCGAACTGAGCTACCCACTCACGTTTAATCAATCGTTTCCCCCCGAATTTAAAGCTTTTCAGTTCTCCGGAGGAAAGACGACGCATTACAGTAGATCTGCTTGCTTTAAAGTGAGACATGCAATCTTTGATCGTCATTAGTTCGGATGACAATGAACTCACCCCTTTCAATTACAAGTTATGTTAGACCAGGAGAACTTCACCTAACATAAAGTTAGGATTTCCCTCAAAAAAAATGATCTCACTAATTTGACATTCGAGAGCCTCAGCAAGTTTAACCGCTTCCTCGAACGTGGTTTTCTCAGGATAGTCTTCGATTCGTTTATAAGTGCTGTTATGAATGCCTAATTTCGCCGCCATTGCTGACTTTGTATACTTTCTGTAGGCTCTCCATTCCCTGAGTGTTCGCCTCACCATGGTTGGTCACCCCCTCCGGTGATATCAATATACCAAACTTAAAGTTAGACTTCAAGCATAATTTTGTTTTTTTTAAGTATAAGTTAGATTTATTGTGGAAATATTAGAATTTTAATGATAGGATGAATACATAATTTCAAAAGAGGAGAATCGACGTGAAGAAAATATCTTTTGCAGAGAATCTTAAGAGGTACCGCGAAAAAAGAGGGCTCACCAAAGAGGAATTAGGTGAACGAATCGGAGTTTCAGGCGTGACGATTGGATATTGGGAATCAGGCAGAAATGAACCTAGAATGGGGAAAGTCGATCTGATAGCCAGGGTGTTGGATATAACAATCGACGACTTATTGTTTGATCTTCCTATGTTTGGTGCCGAATTAGAAATACATAATAAAGAAATTACAGAAGATCAAAAAAGAGCAATCGAACTAATTTTATCCCTGCCTCCAGAGGAAGTAAAAATGTTCAATATATTGATGGAACGTTCATTGGACAAAGAAGACAACTGATTTTTTGAGGTGATCAACATGGCAAAAAAGAAAAAGGTTAACATCCGAGAAACAAAATCAGGCAAATTCACCTATCGTTATGACATGAAGGACCCCATCACTGGGAAAAGGATACAGAAAGAAACACCTGCATTTGATTCGTATGATGATGCATTTAATGAATCGATCCGAATTGACGCTGAACTAATGTACGGCATGCTTATAGATAAATCAAAAATAACATTCAGATACTGGGCTGCGGAATGGATTGAAGAGTATTCAAAAAGCGGTGTTGGGAAAAGTACTGTTGCTACTCGTAAAAGCATGATCAATTTAGCAGATGACATGTTTGGATCAATGTATATCCAAGAGTTCACCGCATTTTATCTCCAAGACGTTTTTGACAATCTAAAAGAAGATGGGTACGCAAGGAGTTCTCTTGTTAGCTTGTATGTTACTTTAAAGATGATCTTCGAGAGAGCTATGAAGCATGATCTTGTAAGAAAAAATGTTGTCCTCCATGTGAAAGTGCCTAAATATAAAAAAACTGTCGAAGAAGTTGAACTGGACAATGACATCCCACGCTATTTAGAAAAAGATGAGTTGATTCATTTTTTAAAAACCTCTTTAAACGCTTCGAGCGAACAAGCATTTCGTATTTTTTTCGTCTTGGCCTACACTGGTGTCCGAATTGGAGAGCTTTGCGCTTTGAAATTGAGCGATTTTTCAGAATTCAACAAAACACTTTCAATAACCAAGACTTTGTACATCCCTAACTCCCTTAAAAACTATGAGATAGGACCACCGAAAACACCGTCATCCGTAAGGAAAATAACGATTAGCCAAAGTGTTGTGAATATCCTAAAAGAACAATTGGATTATAAGCAATCATTAATGCGCCAGCATGGGAAATGGTTTGATGACCACAACTTCATTTTTTTTAACGAACACCAATATCTTGGATACCCAATGCCGATGAGTACGATAAGAGGGATTATGTCTGATATTTTGGAAAAAGCTAATTTGCCCGAAAGCATAACGCCCCATCTATTGAGACATACATTCACATCATTAATGGCCGAAGCTAAAGTGGATCTGCCGACCATTCAAGATATGTTGGGTCACGAAGATGACAGAGTGACAGAAAGAGTCTACCTACATGTGACGCAAGCTAGAAAACTTGATGCTGCGGATAAGTTAGACGCTCTAATTGGGGACATATTTTAGGCTTTGTGGGTGGATCGTGGGTGATGGAGCATAGAAAGCCTTGATACATAATGGTTTCAAGGCCAAACTTCTTTATCGGTGCGATAAAGCATTTTTGAAAACCTTTACACAAGCAAGGTTGACATTTAATGTGTATTAAACATTCCTACCTATGCAAAAAAAGTATTGCTATATTTTGTAAAAATCAGGCATACTCTAGGCAGATGATGTGTAAGTGAGTAACTGGACACGCAGAGGCAAACACATCTTTTGACGTTTCAAAAGCTTGTGATTGCTCTATATTAATTAGATGAGTGCTTTGATTAGAATAAAGGAGAGTTGATATTTGGACCGAATCCTCGTCAAACGTCTGCTTCGCGGTCTATGGGTCCTGATTGCCACCCTGCTGATTGCCGTTGCAATATATTTGCTGCTCCCGCTGTTATATCCTTTTGTCATTGCCTGGATTATTGCTTATGCCATGAATCCGCTCGTCAAGCTGCTCCAGAACAGGCTGAGGCTGCCGCGCTGGCTTGCGGTTACACTGTCACTGATCCTGTATTTTGGTGCAATTGTTGTTATACTGTCTGCAGCTGTTACCCGAATGGTCAAAGAGGTGATCTCATTGACTACCAGCTTTGATCTGCATGTGGATGAGATCAAGGCAACGTTTGTCCGCTGGACACAGAACGATACAATTCAGAGCCTGATTGGACAAATCAATGAATTTTACAAGGAAAACCCCAACTATCAGGAGACCATTAACAGTAATATTAGCAAAACAACCGAGACCGTAGGCACCGCAGTTACGGATCTCGTAACCGGATTTTTCAATATGATCCTGAGTCTGCTGACCTCTCTGCCTAATATGGGCGCTGTTCTGATCGTTGTTCTGTTGTCTACCTTCTTTATCAGCAACAGCTGGACACGCCACAGCATCACCGTTTCAGGCTGGGTCCCGTCCTCTATTCGCAAGCCGATCTCCGACATCTGGAATGATCTCAAGAAGGCACTCTTCGGTTATGTACGTGCTCAGCTCATCATGATCTCGATTACCGCACTGTTCGTTATGATTGGACTGCTGATTCTTCAAGTGAAGTCAGCCTTCACCATCGCACTGCTGATTGGTCTTGTTGATTTGCTGCCTTACCTCGGTGTAGGTCTGGTTATGGTGCCATGGGCCGCGTATCTGTTCATGAACGGAGATCTATACCTTGGTATCGGTATTAGCGTCATCTATCTCATCCTGCTTATTGCCCGGCAAATTATCGAACCGAAAGTGCTTGCCAGCAGTGTAGGACTGGACCCTCTGGCAACCTTGGTAGGCATGTTCGTCGGTTTGAAGCTGTTCGGTGTGCTCGGCCTGATCATCGGTCCGGTCAGTATCGTTATCCTTGATGCCTTTAATCGCGCCAATGTGCTGCGTGACCTGAGGACTTATATCATTAATGGCAGGGTCCGATGAATCGGATACGATCCGAAAAAAGGCTCCGTCCCAGACCGTTAAGTCTGCGGAACGGAGCCTTTGGCATAGCGGTCTGCACCGCTTTATTTGGGACGGCGATAAAAGGTAATACTGCCGTTTCTCATTTTTTTCTCCAGCCAGCCCAAGAAGAACAGCCGGTAGATCGGGCGAGTTAACGGAAATACGAGCGTAAAGCCGATAATGTCCGTTACAAATCCAGGAATCATCAGCAGGAAGCCACCGACAAAAATAAATAATCCGTCCACCATCTTGCGGCCGGGCACCTGCCCTCGCTCCATCTCGTTTCTGGCGTCAAGCAGCACCTTCCGCCCTTCAAACTGCAGCATGGCTATACCAATCAAGGACGTGAGAATCATTAGAAGCAGCGTTTTTCCGGCTCCGATCCAGTCACTCATCAGAATAAAACCATACAGCTCAACCACCGGAATGATTAAAAGCAGTGCCCACATCCATTTTCGCATTAACGTATTACTCCTTTCCTGAAAGCCATACCTTCTCAAGTGCACTGTATAGCTTAGAAGCTGCCTTATCCAGCCGAACCGGCTTCCAGTCTCCATTAACCCATACATGCTGGGTGGAGCCTGTCACCAGTCTCTCGCCAGGGAGTGATTCATCTTGTGACCACACACGCTCTGCAGTCACTTGTGGATGCTCAGGTGCTTCAGATATACGCCTAACATCATATTCATATGTTAAACGCAGACCGCTAAAGGCAGTGATTCGAGTAAAGATGATGATTTCGTCATCGTAGCGTGCCGGTTTGTGATATTTCACATCCAGCGCGGTTACAGGAAGCAGCAGCCCCTGCTCTTCCATTTTACGATATGTATACCCCATTTGGCGAATCATCTCGGTACGTCCGATCTCAAACCAGTTCAAGTAGTTCGCGTGGTACACAACACCCATCTGGTCGCTTTCCTGATAACGCACACGGAGCTGTGCAGAATACCAGCTGCCATTGCTCTCTTTTTGCACGGTTCCAGCCTCCTTGGCTCTACCATTCATACGCACTTCAACGCAGAATCGTGTCATTAATATTGAAAAAAGCAACGGAGCACCAGCGCCCCATTGCTTCTTTCCTTATTCCTATTCCAAGCGTACGCCGTTTTAAGCGTTGTTTGGAATTTGGCTTACTTTGATCAGGTTCGTAGATCCTGAACGGCCGAGAGGTACACCTGCTGTGATAACAACGAGGTCTCCTTCTTTAACCAGTCCGGATTTCACGCCACCTTCAATTGCATTTTCGAACAAAGCATCGGTAGAATCCACCAGTCTGCCTTTAACGGGAGTTACACCCCAAGCCAGTGCCAGACGACGGGAAGTTCTGTCCTCTGTAGTTACCGCAATAATTGGTGCTTCAGGACGGTATTTGGAGATCATACGTGCTGTATGACCAGATTCAGTCGAAGTGATGATCGCTTTTGCATTCAAATCCTGAGCGGACAGCGCAACGGATTGGCTGATTGCTTCAGTAACGGTTGTTTGTTGAGCAACACGTTGTTTCAGATACAGCTCTTGATAAGGCAGAGCGGATTCTGCTTTTTCAGCAATGCGTGACATCGTCAGAACGGATTCTACCGGATATTTACCTGCAGCCGTCTCACCAGACAGCATGATTGCGTCTGTACCGTCAAAGATTGCATTCGCTACGTCACTCGCCTCTGCACGAGTTGGACGCGGGTTGCGCTGCATGGAATCCAGCATTTGTGTAGCTGTAATAACCGGTTTACCTGCAACGTTACACTTTTCGATCATGCGTTTTTGTACCAAAGGTACTTCTTCAGCAGGGATCTCTACACCAAGATCTCCACGAGCAACCATCAGGCCGTCAGACACTTCAAGGATTTCATCCAGGTTGTCCACACCTTGCTGGTTTTCGATTTTGGAGATGATTTGAATATGACCTGCATTATGCTTTTCAAGCAACTCACGAATTTCCAGTACGTCACTTGCTTTACGTACGAAAGAAGCCGCGATGAAATCAATACCTTGCTCAATACCAAACACGATATCGTTAGCGTCTTTTTCAGTGATACCCGGCAGGGAGATAGCTACGCCTGGTACGTTAACACCTTTTTTGCTTTTGATTGTACCACCGTTAACAATACGGCATTTGATCTCTGTGCCTTGTACTTCCACCACAGTCAGTCCGATCAGACCGTCGTCGATCAGAATCGTAGATCCTGCTTCAACATCATTAGGAAGATCTGCATACGTAATGGAAAGACGATCTTTGGTTCCCAGAATTTCTTCTGTGGTCAAAGTGATGTACTCGTCCTGAACCAGTTCAATCGGCTCAACCTCGAGTTTACCTGTACGAATTTCCGGTCCTTTGGTGTCCAGCAGGATTGCTACAGTTTTGTTCAGCTCTTCACATGCTTGGCGAATCGCTTTGATCCGTCCGCCGTGCTCATCGAAATCACCGTGGGAGAAGTTTAGACGGGCTACGTTCATGCCAGCCATAATCAGTTTCTTGGTATTCTCCAGGGATTCACTGGATGGACCAATCGTACATACAATTTTCGTTTTGCGCATTTTGGGTTTCCTCCGATTTTAAAGGTCTTTCTTTATATCTCTATTTTTCTTTTTCCAACTATTAAATTTACTATACTTTTTCCTATTTGTATAGGAAATTCGTCATATTATTCTGCATTTCCCGACAAATTTCTCACAGGCTCCGCTTGTAGCGGCTGTTCCGATGCTTGAACCTCAACGGATTCCGCTTCTGCTTCCGAAGAAGCTTCCTCTTCAACCATTTCTGGCTCAGGTGCTGCTGCTTCAAAGGTCACAGATCCGATTTTGCGGAATTTCTCATAACGGTCCTGCTTCAGCTGTTCCGCGCTCCACCCCTTCATCTCTTGCAGATGACGAACAAGCGCTTCGGAGATGGCTGCTGCAGCTCCATCATAATCCCGATGAGCCCCGCCGCGTGGTTCAGGAATGATCTCTTCGATGACGTCCATCTCCAGCAGGTCTTTAGCGGTAATTTTCATTGCTTCCGCTGCCTGATCTGCCTTGGATGCATCTTTCCACAGAATTGAAGCTGCGCCATTAGGAGAAATAGCCGAATAGATCGCATGCTCGAGCATCAGCACACGGTTGCCTACAGCCATAGCCAAAGCGCCCCCGCTTCCACCTTCACCAATCACAACCACAATGACAGGAACGGACAGCTTGGCCATCTCCATCAGGTTGCGGGCAATCGCCTCCGATTGACCTCTCTCTTCTGCAGTATTACCCGGATACGCTCCTTTAGTATCAACAAAGGTAATAATCGGGCGGCCAAATTTGTCAGCCTGTTTCATCAAACGCAATCCTTTGCGGAAGCCCTCTGGATGAGCACTCCCGAAAAAACGGGCAATGTTATCCTTCGTATCCTTACCACGCTGTTGTCCAATAACCGTCACCGTCTGTCCGTTCAGCTTGGCCAGTCCGCCAACAACAGCCAGATCGTCACCAAACATGCGGTCCCCATGCAGCTCCATGAAGTCGGTAAAAATAAGCTGGATCAGGTCCAGAGCTGTCGGGCGCTGCTGATGGCGAGCCAGATGCATTTTCTGAGCTGCCGTAATCCCTGTGTAAATCTCTTCTTCCAATCTATGATAGCGTTCTTCCAGGCGGGCAATCTCTTCGGTGAAATCAATCCCTTTTTCCTGTCCAAACTGAACAAGTTCTTCAATCTTTTTGCGCATCTCAATCAGAGGCGCTTCATATGGCAAACCACCCGCCATTTAGACCCCTCCCTTTTCACTGTGCATATCGAGAAGCTTACCGAGGGTTGCACGAAGTTCTTTCCGATGAACAACCATGTCCAGCTGACCATGCTGGAGATTAAATTCTGCCGTTTGGAAATCATCAGGCAGCTTTTGACGAATCGTCTGCTCAATTACAATCCTGCCTGCAAAACCGAATACAGCGCCCGGCTCAGCAATATTGATATCGCCCAGACTAGCAAAACTAGCTGAAACTCCGCCTGTCGTCGGGTCAGTAATCACGGAAATATACAAACCTCCCTGCTCGTCCAAACGAGCCAAGGCCGCACTTGTTTTAGCCATTTGCATCAGACTTAGGATACTCTCCTGCATCCGCGCTCCGCCCGAAGTGGAGAAAATAATCAGCGGAAGCTTTTTCTCAATAGCCTGCTCAACAGCGCGGGTAATCTTCTCTCCTACAACAGAGCCCATGCTGCCTGTGAAGAAATCAAAGCTCATTACCGCAACGACAACAGGAAGACCTTCAATCGTGCCTTCTCCCGTAATAACAGCTTCTTTCAGACCGGATTTCAGACGCTGCTGTTCCAGCTTGTTGCTGTATCCCGGAAACCCGAGTGGATCAACCGATACCATATCAGCGTCATACTCCACAAAGCCTTCTTCATCCAGCACCATCGCAATACGCTCCATGGCGTTAAGACGCATATGGTAACCACAGGAAGGACACACTTTCAGGTTCTTCTCCAGTTCCTTGCTATATTGAATTGTGCCGCACTTGCTGCACTTGTTCATGAGCCCTTCAGGTATTTCACGTTTCGGGCGCTCGATGGCTTCCTGACGTTCGCCTGGAACTGCACGCTCGGAAGGTATGGTAGCGTACTTCCGTTTCTTTTGGAATATATCTTTGAACACAACTACACCTCTCCAGCCATTGATTTGATGACCGCATCTGCAGCTCACTGCAAAACCAGCTTCATCTGCATGCCGCGGTGAACCGCTTACGCTTATTATTCATATGATGCCTTAGACCTTGTCCAGCATCCACAACAAAAAAATCCGCCGGTACAAGGCAAAAATCAGCGGCTTCTCTCCGCACAATTGATGTTACCTACAATAACCGAAAGATTGCTAGACCTTTGTTCGAATCCGCTTGGCAAGACCTTGGGGAGCATCACATCTGGTTCAAATCTTAACAAAAAAAGAAGGAAGGACAGCAGTACATACATGCAAGTCGATTCCTCTCTCCGCTTTCGCGGTCAGCCCCTTATGTACCCATGGTACTTTGTCATCTGCCAAGGCACTTCAATATCGAGTGAATCAGGAATGCAGAATGGAATTCAACACTTCCTGAACCTCTTCCAATTCCCCAGAAGGGACGCGAATCTCATATTGCTGCTTGGATAAACTGATGGGACGGGTCTGTACCAGAAAACCTTCTTCCGAAAGCTTGGTCTTGATCTTGTCCGCAACCTTTGCTGTCGGCGCAATGTAAATCACCGTCCACATGCCATGTCCGCCCCCTAAGCTAATGTTCAGAGCCCGTATATTGGACTAATGATACCATACCTCCGTTTTTTTCTGCAAGGAAGGGTTCGGGACCTTTGACGAGAAAATCGGATTATTCGGGACATTGGCCCCAGCTTGGCGAGCAGGATGGTCATAGGAGTGTGATCAAATTCCTAGCCTTTTCAAAACAGGAAAAAGCCTGACAGGGCAGCTATAGCCGCCCTTGTTCCTCCCGCACACCTCAACGGAATGTCTGCAGTATGACACATGGTAATTCAGGGTGTTACAGGTCCGAAGGGTACTTTTTGGCTTTAATATTTTTGTGTGCAATTCTGGCAGAGGCTGCTGCCGCTAGACCTGCAACGAGATCGTCCAGAAACACATGAACAGCCGAGCGTTGTTCGTTCAGATCATGAATGACGCCAATTTTCTCTTTGTCCAGATAACCAAAGCTCGTTAAACCGATCATGCCATACACATGCGTTATACCTAAAGCCAGAGTCTCGTCCACTCCATACAGGGACTCATCTGCTTCCATAATGGCTTGTAGCGGCTGAGGCAGAAGCTTCTTCTCAGCCAGCTCATCCAGCGCAATGCCGGTGTACAGCGTATACTGCACCTCTCTTTTCTGTAAAACGGATTTTACGCTGGTTACACAGTCGTCCATGGTCAATTCCGGGTGGTACCCTTTTTGCAAACGATATACAATTTCTGCGATCGCATCAATCTGTACACCTCGCCGGGCCAGCATAGCTTCCACGATTTCATATGACATATTTCGACCTCCCGCATCAATCCCCCGAAGTCCTCAAGGTCCTTCGGTGTTCTCAAGTGTATGCAGCGAACTCGCAAAATGTTCATAAAATATGCGAAAGTGAGGGTAAACACCGCTGCTGTAGTAAATGAAATTGGTCGCATCTGCAGTGGACGAAGAATAACCACCGTTTTTATAGATGGACTGCTGGACATATGTATACGTGAAGGGGGTTAAGTTGCAAAAGTAACATTAATGGTACTGGAGGCGGGAAGTTGCTTGCGTGTCGTTAAGTGCATGGGGCACGGGAGAGTCGCTTGCGTGTCGTTGATGACATGGGATACGGAAGAGTTGCTTGCATACCGTTGATGGCACGGCGCTCTGATCCGATATCGCACACTAAACGAATGTAATGGCCGAAAACATCGCTAACGATCCCAGATGACGCTATTCACCTGCAAATCGACCTTCTCAAATTCTAATGATCCACAGGGACGTTATTCCATCAAAATATGCGACTTTTCGGCGTTTTCCTCCATTCCCCAGTAAAATAACGTTTCTGGTGATCGTCAAAAAAAATACAGCCTCTATTTTCCCAAAATAAGGTTTGTGCGGATCGTTAGAGTTCAATGACAGACGACGATGCATGATGCAGTCCAGATAGAAGGGGGCTAGCTGAAAAAAATGTCCGCCGTTTGATTAATCCCACGGCGGACATGCTGGCTGAAGCAGATAATCACCTGCTTCAGCTATTATTTGATTTTGACTGTACCTTCACCAAGCATTTTCTCCATGTCGGAGAATAGGGCCGGTGAAGGTTTGATCCGGTAGGCGTCGCTCAGGGCGAGCAGCTTCTGATGCTGCTCGTAGAAGAGCACCGTCGCCACCGGGCCTGGGTGCTGCTGCAGCAGCTCTTTGAGTCGCACCAGCAGCTCGGGTTGCTCGGCCTGCGGGGTGAGCTTCACGAACACCCGCTGCTCGGCCCCCCGCGGGGCACGACCCGGCCCCGCGTTGCCCGCAGGCGCCGCACTGCCTGCGCGCGCGCCAGCTGCGGCGCCTGTGCCTGCCTCGCTGCGCGTCGAGGCAGGGCTTCCGCTGCCACGCGCAGCGGAAGCGTTACCGCCTGCGCTGCTGCGCTGCGCTGCGGCTCCCGCGCCCGCCGGACGCTGCGGCGAAGCCGCCTGCGCCGGGCGCGAAGCGCTGCCGCTGCCGGGCTTGCCGCGGCGCTCGCGGCTGCGCAGCTGCTGTTCCAGTGCCGCCGGTGTCAGCGGCGACACTTCCTCGGCCAGCAGCTTGAACCCCTCGTCCTGCTGCTGCACTCTGGCACGCACGACGAGCAGTTCACCTTTCCCGACATGCTGCTGGCTGCGCCGCCATACCTCGGGAAAGAGAACCACTTCACAGCGTTCGACCTGGTCTTCCAGCTCCATGAACGCCATCGCCTTGCCCTGTTTCGTCGTAATCGACTTCACAGACACGACCATACCTGCGGCGACAGCCATCGTATCGTCAGTCGCCTCCGTTAATTCCATAATGCGATCAGCTCCGCTGGATGCCAGCACAGCCTCGTAATCATCCAGAGGATGACCGGACAGATACAAGCCGAGCAGCTCACGCTCCAGCTCCAGCTGCTGACTGACAGAGAACGGTGGAATTTCGGGATATTCGATCTCCCAGTTTGGCGTCTCCACAAAATCAAACAGCTGAATCTGCAAGTCCTCACGTTCCTTACGCCACTTGAGTGCCGCCTCCACCGTCTCGTCCAGCATCGCCAGCAGTTGAGCACGGTGTCCAGGCAAGCTGTCAAATGCACCGGCCTGAATGAGTGATTCAATGACACGTTTGTTGCACACCCGCAGATCGACACGACGGCAAAAATCAAGCAGGCTGTCAAACGGCTTTTCCTGTCTTACCGCCATAATGCTTTCCATCGCCTGTGTCCCTACATTTTTTACTGCGGCCAGACCAAATCGTATCGCCCCTGACAGAGAATTCATCATGTCCACAGTTTCTCCATCATGTGACAGCTCTGTTCTCACCTCGATTGACGAACTCTGCTGTACAGATTGAGATGAATGTGCAGCCTGATTGCCTTCAAGCTGTGCATTCTTCTGATCGTGTTGCTGATCATGCTCCCGAGCCTGCAGCTGTGTCTGCTTCGCTTGTAATGCCGATACGTTGACCAAGCCCGGATCAGACCGTCCTGCGGACATATCATCTGCAGACATAGCGGACACAGCCTGCCATCCGCCACTTCCATCCTCTTCCGGCATCGGTCCCGGATCATCCGGTAACGGTGCATCCCCGTAGTCCGCCTGCTCGCCGTAGTGAGCAGGCGAATTATCATCACGAATTACATGGACTTCACCAATTCCGTGAGCTTCATCAGCCTGAAGTTCCTTTAAATATCCATTATTGGTATTTTCCAAATTGCCTTCAGAAGCTGCATTTTCCTGTTTACCTTCAGCAATGGTCTCTTGCATATTTGATGAGAGGTCACTGCTCTTGTCACCCGCAGATGCAAACACCGGTGTAAATAAAACACCACTCTCATTGACGTCAGGCGGAAGCACATCTATCTGCATGTGCCTGCATTCGACAACATATTCTGCAACCTTCCGATGACTGCCCATCACAGCCGTCAGCATGGAGGCCATAAAATGCACAGGGTAATGCGCCTTCAGATAGGCGGTTTGAAAAGCAAGCACCCCGTATGCAGCGGCATGAGCACGAGGAAAGCCATAGTTCGCAAACTTGACGATCATATCGTAAACCAGATCGGCTTCAGCCTCACTGTAACCTTGTTTCAGACTGCCCTGAACAAAGTGTCCGCGTTCCTCATCGAGCACTTCCCGCTTTTTCTTCGACACCGCTCTGCGAAGCAGGTCGGCTTCTCCCAGTGAGAAGCCCGCCATCCGCGAAGCAATCTGCATAATTTGCTCCTGATACACAATGATGCCATACGTATCCTTCAGAATGGGCTCCAGATCTCCGTGAGGGTAATCCACTTCAATCTGCCCGTGCTTTCCTTGAATATATTTGGAGATAAACTCCATCGGACCTGGACGATACAGGGCCAGCACCGAAATAATATCTTCGAACACGCTTGGCTTCATTTCCTTCAACACACGGCGCACTCCGGCAGATTCGAGCTGGAATATGCCCATGGTGTCTCCGCGTCCAAGCATCTCATAGGTGAGCGGGTCATCATCCGCGATGTGCGTGAAATCCGGCACCTCTGCACGCTCCCCAATCCAGCGCAGGCACCGTTCTATAATAGATAGTGTCCGCAGACCCAGAAAGTCCATTTTGAGCAGCCCGATGGATTCCAGACTCTCCATGGCATATTGGGTTAATGCCGTTCCCTCGCTGCCCTCCTGAAGCGGCACCGCATCGGTCAACGGATCACGAGAGATGACCACACCCGCGGCGTGAGTAGAGGCATGACGCGGCATGCCCTCGACCTTCATCGCCATATCCAGCAGCTCGCGTGTCTTCGGTTTTGTTTCATAGAGCATCTTCAGCTCGGGTGTGGCTTCCATTGCTCGTTCTATGTTAATGCCGAGCTGTGCAGGAATCAGCTTCGCAGCCTTGTCCACTTCGCCATAGGGCACATTAAGCGCCCGCCCAACATCACGCACGGCAGCCCGGGCTGCCATCGTTCCAAACGTAATAATCTGGGCAACGTGCGCTTTGCCGTATTTCTGTGCCACATAATCAATGACCTCGTCACGTCGTTCATCACTGAAATCAATATCAATATCAGGCATGGAGATCCGTTCAGGATTCAGAAACCGTTCAAAGAGCAGATTGTATTTCATCGGATCTACATCCGTAATCCGGAGCGTATAAGCGACCAAGCTGCCTGCGGAGGACCCCCGTCCCGGTCCAGTCACAATCCCCTGCTGGTGTGCATACGCGATAAAGTCCCATACAATCAGGAAATAATCCGAAAACCCCATGCTGTCGATGACACGCAGCTCATAGTCCAGCCGTTGTTCAAGCTCTGCCTTGAGCATCGCATCGTTCCAGCGCCCGGAACCAGCATAACGGGATTGCATGCCTTCTTCACACAGCTGACGCAAGTATGCCGATGGACTAAGCCCCTCGGGCAGCGGACGATATTCCGGCAAAATGGATTTGCCAAATTCCAGTTTCAGCTCACAGGCATCTGCAATGCGCACCGTATTGGCAATAGCCTCCGGCACATGAGGAAACAGGCGAGACATTTGCTCTCCGCTTTTCAAATACAACTGATTCGATCCGATCCGCAAACGAGTCTCGTCCTCTACCGTTTTGCCTGTACCGATACAGATCAGCACATCCTGCAGCTCTGCATCCTCCTCTGACAGATAGTGGGCATCATTCGTTGCCACAAGCGGAATATCCAGTTCAGTCGCCAGCTTGATCAGCTGTGGATTGACCCTCTTTTGCTCCGACAGCCCGTGATCCTGTAGCTCCAGATAATAGTCAGGCCCGAAAATATGTTTGTAACGCATCGCGGCCCGGCGAGCCTCTTCCTCACGTCCTTGAAGCAGGTGCTGCGGCACTTCGCCGCCAAGACAGGCACTTAGACAGATAATCCCCTCATGATGCGCAGCCAGACTCTCCATATCAATACGCGGCTTATAATGGAACCCTTCCAAGTGTCCGATGGAGCACAGCTTCATCAGGTTTCGGTATCCGGTCATATTTTTCGCCAGCAAAATCAAATGGTAGATTGGCTGATCCTTGCGGCTGCCACGCTCTTTGCGAGAGCCTGCGGTCATGTATGCCTCACAGCCAATAATCGGCTTGATTCCCCGTTCCAGACAAGCTTTATAAAATGGTATCGCACCATACATTACTCCATGATCGGTCAGCGCCAGTGTGGTCATTCCCAGATCTGCGGCTTTATCCACGAGATCCGGAATACGCGCAGCGCCATCCAGCAAACTATATTCGCTGTGAACATGCAAATGCACAAAAGAACTCATGTTTTTTTCTTCCTTTCACCGCTTACAGTGACAGCTCTCAGCGCTGAGCTGCGGGCTGCCCTAGTGTATCTCTGATACGCATGCTTCGAATTCTACGAATTCGTGCAGACATGCACAAATATCAATCATTTTAACAATATTGAAATACTCCCTATTTAATAGGAGTTTATTATTCTATTTTATCATAACGGCAGGGGGATCGCCCATACAATAGAAGTACAAGCCGCTCCCCTGTTGCAGACCAAAGACAGGAGGTATGCTGCTGGGTCTGAAAGGGGTGTTGCCAGTGAGCACTTTTTTGTCCAAAGCCATTCTTGATTTTTTTATTGCATTTGGAATCGTGCTGGGCGGCGCGATGATCGGGGGCGTTGGTGCGGTCATCTCTCTCCAGCCCCCTACACAGACGATGCTCGACATTTCCGGCAAAATCAAAATATGGGCACTCGCTGCAGCTGTAGGCGGTACGATTGATCCGATGCGTGTAATTGAGAGCAATTTTCTGGATGGCAACCTGTCACCGGCGGTCAAACAAATTTTGTATCTGATCTCCGCCTTTATGGGTGCGCATATGGGAACCGAGCTCGTCAAGTGGGTGTGCGGTGGAGGCCGGGGTTAAATGACCCCTGATAACGATACATGAGACTTCCTCCCTTCTCCCGTTACCGCCCGCTGATGCGTATGACTGCTGTTTTTGTGCTGGGAATGATCGCTGGATGTGTCGTGTATAACGGTGTTTTTCATGTAAGCTACAACCAGCTGTGGCTGAACAATCAGGAGCTGCAGCTCCAGCTGCATCAGAACGAGGAGGACATCAAAACGCTGAAAAAATACAGCAAACGCCAAACGGTGATCAAGGAAATCAAGGTTCGCGCAGAGGAATCGGATAAAGGGCCGGATGAGGCATCCCTGAAAGTGATGCTGCAAAAGCTGGGGGATGAGCTGGAAGTGCTGCGTGGAAGAGATGTATTTAACATTGATGAGTACAGCAAGATGACCCGGATTATGCTCAATCAGAAGGTTTATAGGGTCAGAGAAAAAGAATATTCCGTTCAGGTCAAAACGATGCTTGTTATGGAAGGTGTGCTGCAGGTCTGGGTACAGATTCGAATACACGTACCCGCGTAACTCGGAAAAACTTCAAAAAACTGCCCTTGGCTGCATCAGCACATGATACAATAAGGGCAGTATAGGTTTTTCAGAAAAGGAGTTGCTTCTGCGTGTTGATTGAAGTATTTAAATATGTGCTCATCGCCCTGTTCACCATCGTTATGATCTGTTCCGCACTGAACAGCATTCGTTCACGCCGGACTCCAGATCCTCATCTTGCAGGCTTGTATCGTTCCTGGACCAATATCTGGATGGGCAGCATGCTTATACTTCTTGCGTTGATCCTGATGTTTGTCTATAGCGGCTCCACCCTATCTGTTATAGTGGAAGCGCTTTTCCTGGTCATGGGTGCCTATAACGTGTTTGCCGGCATACGCAACCGCAGTTATTACGCCAGAATTAAACAGCGTTCCAGTGACGCATCAGCCTAAAGTGCAAACCACTTGTGTTTGTTTTTCGTATACTGATATCACCACAAAGAGAGCTTGCCCGACGAACGGGGATGCTCTCTTTGTGGTGATATCATCATTTTGCTCGTAACAATATGTCTGTATTAATTCAATCCAATTCGATTTACGAACTCCTCGTCCTACGCATGATCTATGGATTGCAGGGTCATCACTGCCTTACAGACCACACTACCCTCTCGGGTGATGACAATGTCCATTTTACATGTGCGACGACTTGTCTCCAGAATCATCGGACGTACAATAACCTGATCCTCGATCTGCACCGGACGTACAAAATAAGTTGTAACATTGTCCACCACATGATCGTTTCCGGTGACATCCCAGGCCGCCCTTCGTCCAGCTTGTGTCATAATATTCAGCAGTACACCTTCCGAGATCGTACCAAGATCCGTTGCCATCTGGGGAATAATAAATCCGTGGAACAACAGCTCATTATGCTCCCCGCGCTCCTCCGCGAATCCGTTCCAGATCAGATGATCAAACGTCTCGCCAAGCTGTGGCTGCTTCTGGGCATCCCGCATAGCCTGTAACACTTCCTTGCGCGTAACGGAAGCAATCAGTTTACGGTTGCGGTCTACGATTGGCAGGAAATCAATGCCCTCCCAGGTCATAATCTGCGCGGCCGACGCAAGCGAAGTTTGCAAGGATGCTGTAATCGGGCGGCGAATCACACACTTTTCAATGCTCTGGTCTGCCTGCAGCTCACTGACATCCTTCAGACTGACAATGCCGATTACGCGATTCCATTCATCTACAACGGGAAAACGATGCTCTCCGGTCTCTGATACCAGCATATGAAAATCTGCGGCAGAGCTGGTCACTTTAAGCACCTGCAGGCGGGGCTTCTGACCGATAATGTCCTCGACCAGCATAATCTTTTTCTTGATCAGTCGGTCAAATATTGCACGGTTAATCATGGAAGCCACCGTAAATGTATCATGCCTGGAGGAGATGATAGGCAACCCCAGCTCGTCTGCCATCACTCTCACGTCCCTGCTCGTGCCAAACCCGCCGGTAATCAGCACACCGGCACCCTGCTCCAGTGCAAGGGAATGTGCATCCTCCCTGTTACCCACAATCAGCAGGCTGCCCGCGTCAATGTAACGTGCCATCGCCTGTTCCTTCATCGCTCCAATCACGTACTTGTGCAGTGGTTTTGTCAGTCCATCATTTCCACCCAGCACATGTCCCTCAACAATCGTAACGACATCAGCAAAGGTCAGCTGCTCCGACATTCCTCGTGGTCTTTTCTCAATCCGAACGGTTCCGATTCTCTCTTTGGTTACGACCAGTCCGAAGTTTTCTGCCTCCTTGACCGCACGATACGCCGTACCTTCACTTACTCCCAGCTCACGCGCCAATCCACGCACGGAAATTTTACTTCCGACCTTCAACTGCTCAATATGCTGAAGAAGCTGCTCATGCTTCGTCACATTTTCCTCTTGCCCGTCCATCTGTACCACCCCCGAAGTTGCATCTGTACCATACTGTATCTATTATAACATGATTGAAGGAAAATAACCCCATACGGGCTGTAGACCTTGGAGAATGATATACAGCGCTTTACTGTGCATTCTATTCCAAAGTGCCTTCACCACGTCTGCATACAAATAAAGACCGAAACCCTATAACAATCAAGGATTCCGGTCTTATTCAGGTACACGGGCAGGACCCGTGCAATCTTTATACAGACTTTCTTTGTTCCTGCTTGTCCAGCAGCTTCATCTCCCACTGCCGCAGCTTCGCCCGACGTACCGCCTCCAGCGCACGCTTCTTCTCCTCATCCACGCCAAGAATGAAATGCAGGTGAGCCCCTACAATCAACAGGGAAAACAGCACCCAAACGATGCCAAAAATATTAACCCAGTCCATTCCACCGGCAAAGGAAATACGCGGAAGTGCAATGACCAGCATCGACAATGCAATCAGCAGATAGATGACATGCTTTGTTTTTTTCAACCTTTTCACCATTCACAGCTCCTTCGTTCGTTGTTCGAATTCAACTCTATATTGCTAGTCTATGAACGATTCGGAGGGAATATGAGAGGTTTAGAGAAAAAAACGGACAAGTACGTGTTTATGTTAGGCTTCCGCTCCGCCATACAGGTGAGCAAGGCTGTCTGCAATAATTTTGTTAACATCCTCGATAATTACGCTCAGACGACGCTCTGCATCAAACAGTCGGCGGATGTTCAGGTTCAGGCTCAATACCTCAAATAATTTCTCCATTTTCTCCATCTCATCCGGTGCAGGCATGTCTCCGCTCATCATACGCTGTTGTAGTTCCATCTGCTGGTTGCGGAAGTTATCCAGCATCGCTTTCGCTTCCGGATCAGCTTCAATCAATTTCATCGCAGAGGTAATCTCCTCTACCTCCGTGCTTTCTCTCAATGCTTTTGCCAGATCATTGGCCTTGTCATAAATATTCATTATGATTCCTCCTCGAATTGGTTGTTTTACGCATATTGATTCGTATTGCTAAGCTCTCAGACCAAAGCTCTGGAGCAGGCCGCCCGAAAAGTGCCAAATCAAACACATTTATTCCGGATGGGTCAATCACCAAGGGGTATATGTCCTCATATGATGAAGCACATGCCATGTTCAGATGCCGTTCAACTTCAAGATCAGACATCAAGCTGCCGCCCGGAAGGAGATCCGTGATGTCCACTAAAAAAGTAACGATACAGGTTACCGGCTCGGGCATCCTGCAGGACGACGTCATCATGCTGGGCGAAGGGGTCCTCAAGGCACTCAAGATTCCTTCAGGAAGGCCTCTTCAGTTGCAATTCGGCTCTTACCGCCGTGAAGTTACCGTCATTCCCGTTCCCCGGTATGACGGGTTGAGACTGAATCAGACGGTAGCCAGCAAAACCGGCCTTGTGCCACGTTCGGTCCTGAGGGTATCTTACCGTGCTTCCAGCCATACGCTTCGCCTGGGACCCTACATCAGCGTCATGGTCAGCCAGGATTACCCCGATCAGCCTGATCGGCCCTTTGGCTCTATTACGATGTTCTGCCAGGAATTAGTGCATGCCTGCCGAAAGCAGGGCGCCTATGTATCCTTTTTCACACCAGAGGACATCGGAGCAGTAACCGGCTATATGAAAGGCTGGGTGTATGATGAGGGCTGGAAAAAGACCGTTCTGCCGATCGCAGATGTAGTCAATAACCGGCTGACGTCCCGCAAACTCGAGAACAAACCTAGCGTACAGCATTTTATGAAAGAAGTAAAATCACTGTACGGCACACACACCTTTAATGAAAAGTTTCTGGACAAAAACGAAGTGTTTGACGCACTCAAGTCCATCCCGACACTTAAACGGGTTCTGCCTGAGTCCCATTTACTCAAAGCATCCAGCATGCTCAAGACGATGTGTCAGCGTTATCCGGTCATCTTTCTGAAGCCGGTACGCGGCTCACTGGGCAAAGGCATCATCCGGGTATCCCGCCAGACTGACGGAAGTTACTTAACTCTGGCGACAAGTGTCGGAGGTACCCGCAAGCAAACGTATGCTTCACTGGATAAACTGTATGCCAGTATGTCCGGAAAAATGAAAACAACGCGTTACCAGATCCAGCAAGGGCTGACCCTGATTGATAACAGTGGCAGACCCGTTGATTTCCGCGCGCTTGTGCAGAAGAACAAGACGGGCAAATGGAGTGTAACCTCCATCGTTGCCCGCATTGCAGGTGGAAGTCATTACGTATCCAATCTGGCGCGAGGCGGAAGCCTCAGCACGGTGAAGGAGGCTGTATCCAAAACACAGCTGTCCAGTGGTGCCAAGGCTTCGGCATATGCAGGATTGCATACAGCCGCCCTCGATATTGCTAAAGGCATCGAGAGTGCTATTCCTGCCCATTTCGGCGAGCTTGGCATTGATCTGGCTCTGGATACAAACGGACGCGTCTGGTTGCTTGAGGTCAATTCCAAACCATCCAAAAATGATAATACACCGCTGAGCGAAAGCAAAATTCGCCCTTCGGTCAAAGCTATGCTCGAATACTCCACATATCTGGCCGGATTCTGAAGCTCATCTTAATAAAGGAGGTGCAGCATTATGCTTACATCCACACAGCGCTATACGATGGCTATACTTGTCCGTGAAGCAGCAGGTGCACCTCCCTTCGCAGATGAATACTTCTGCCGCCGGCTCAGTGTGGAAAGCGCCCGGCACGGGCTGCGAATTGTTGTCATTCCCATTCCAGACAGCTTGAATGAGCGTTGCCTTCGCAAAGGCTACATCTACGATTGGAAACATCAGAAGCAGTGGCAGAGCGCTCACATTCCAGTCATTGATCTGGTCATGAACCGCTGCCTGCGGCCTCTAACTCGAATTGCAAGGCAGCAGATTGAAGTCTATCTACCTCCTGCATGCAGTCTGCGGAAGCGCTCATGGTCAGCCGCTCTGCCAGGCAAATGGGACATTTATCAAGCCTTGTCGGGGCAGAGCCAGCTTCGCAGACTGCTGGTGCCTACCTCCATGGTGAGGTCGTCTATTCCCTGGGAAATATGGCTTGCACGCTGGCCCAAAGGTTTATTTTTCAAGCCCGTTTCAGGAACTCATGGCAAAAATACCTTTCGTCTATCCATCGGAGAGACGCCATCCACCTGGATCGTGGAGGGCCGAAACACAGGAAACGAACACTTTCATCTGACATTTCAGCAAGCATCGGACGTATCTTCCTGGCTGGAATCACATCAGGCTGTACAAAAGATGATTGTGCAGCCTTATCTGGAGCTTAGCCATCTTGGAAGAGTATTTGATATCCGGGCGCTGGTACAAAAAAACGGGCATGGCCGCTGGACGCTCACAGGCTGCATGGTACGCGAAGGTCCCGAAGGCTCTCTCACCTCGAATCTTCACGGCGGGGGCACCGCGTATCCTGCTGATGAATACCTTACTGAACGATACGGCACAGACCAGGCTGCATTACTGCTGCAGCAAATCAGGCATTCTGCTGCTCTTATCCCTCCGCTGCTGGAGAGCCGTTTCGGCAGACTTGCAGAACTAGGTCTGGATTTTGGAACGGATACGGGTGGGAGATTGTGGATGATTGAAGTGAATTCCAAGCCAGGCCGCACCTCATTCGCAAAAGCAAAGGATGAACATATTCACGCCCTGACGTATTCACGGCCGCTTGCTTATGCCCGTTATCTGCTGCAGCAATTTGTTCTCACGGACGTCTCGCGTCCAATGAAAATGCCGAATTCATCCAGCAAAGCTGGCCTGAAACGCATCCTGATTCCAGGCGGCCAAGGCCTGTAATGCCTGCTTGCCATGGAGCACAAGGATCTTTTTCAGGATAGGAGGATAAATCATGAGTTTGACCTTTTGTAATCTGCATTTCACCCAAAAACCCGAAAAAGTAGTCTATGTATCCAATGCTTTAATGAAAAGCCTCAACCTGTCCGGCAAAAAAACAATTCATCTTCGCTTTGGCCGTGATCGCGTGCCTGCTACCATCAAACCGATTCGGAAAGCCGGGAAACATCTGTATCTGGCATCCGGCATCCGTAATCTAATGAATGTACCCAAACGTGGCAGCATCTATCTCCGCAATCTCCAGAATGATGAGGTTCAGTTAGGTCCGCTCATCGGCGTGCTGTCCGACGGCTCAGCCTCAAGCTCGAATCCGTTTGGCTCGCGTACAGGGTTCATTAAGCAGCTGCTCCGGGAAGGAAGCCGTAAATCTTATATTTATGCCTTCACTCCACGGGACATCAACTGGCAGAACGAGACGGTTTCCGGTTACTTTCTGAACGAAAGCGGCGGCTTTATCCGCAGAACCGTGCCGTTGCCTGATGTCGTTTACAACCGTTTGCCGAGCCGCCGCTCCGACTTTTCACCAGCGATCAATCAGCTGCGGGAACGATTTATTCGCCGCAAAATTCCTTTTTTCAACTGGAGCTTCTTCAACAAATCGGATATATACAACCTGCTGGAGAACGAGCCGACCGCAGGACGTTATATCCCGGAATCCATCACCAATCCTACAGTGGAACAAATGAAGGAAATGCTGGAGCGGCATCAGTTTGTCTATTATAAACCGACGGCGGGCAGTCTCGGCAACGGAATATATCGCTTAACTTATTCACCTAAACGCGGGTATTTTGCACGGTATCGTAAAAAGGGCGGCAATGCCCTGCTGCGCTTTGGCTCTTTTAACAGTCTGATGCGCATGCTGCAAGGCAGACATGGAAAGCACCTGCGCGGATACGTTGTTCAACAGGGAATACGCCTGATCGAGATTGACGAGTGTCCGATTGATTTTCGCTTTCACATGCACAAAAACGGAAACAACCAGTGGGTTGTTGTCGGCATCGGTGCCAAAAAAGCAGGACGCGGAAGTGTAACTACTCACATTAAAAATGGTGGATCTCTGATGACGCCTGAACAGGCGCTTAGCCGCAATTTTGGAGAACGTGCGGGCGAGGTTCTGCAGCAGGCGAAAGCCGTCGCTATTACACTGGCCCAGGCGATTGAATCCCAGCACCAGCATTTGATTGGTGAGATTGGCTTTGACCTGGGCATTGATCAGGAGGAACATGTATGGATGTTCGAAGCGAACGCCAAACCCGGGCGCTCCATCTTCCGTCACCCTTCACTCCGGCTGGAGGGAAAATCGTCGGTGGAACACATTTTGGAGCACTGCCTCTATCTGAGCAAATTTCGGAAGAGGGAAGGCATTTGATGAGCCTTCACGATGATTTCAAGCCTGTAATCGCCGTGCTCACCATGCATGATCAACAGCGAATGTTCAGAGGGAATCATCAAAATTTTCAGGATATTCTGGAGACGGGCGAGAGCATGGGATATGTCGTTTATATTGTGACGGTCCGTGACCTCAATGTGAATGGGCCTACTGTGAAGGGATATACGTACAACAAGGGGAGCGGCAAATGGATTTCACAGCCGTTCCCAATCCCTCACGTGTTATATAACCGCATTCCTAACCGGGAAGACGAGCGCAAACCTTCCGTTCAACGCAAAATTGATGAATGTCTGCAATCTGGCATCGAGCTGTATAACCCGTTCTTTTTCAACAAATGGAATCTGTTTGAATGGCTCAAAAAATCCAAGTCCACCCAGCGGCTGATTCCACATACTCGGCGGATGCGAAGTGCAGCTTCACTTGGCACCGTGCTGCGAACCTACCCTTATCTGTATCTCAAGCCGGAGAGTGGCAAAGCGGGCAAAGGAATTATGATGCTGAAATTTCAGGAAAAAGAAAAGCTGCCTTACCGGCTTAAAATACAAAACACCCGAAAAAGCATGACCTACAAGGCAGCGACGTTATCCAGGCTCTGGGCACGTATTCGCAAGGAAACCGGACATACGCCTTATATCATGCAACAAGGCATCGAGCTGGCCTCCTCTCATAAACGTCCTTTTGATCTCCGTGTGCTAGTGCAGAAGAACGGCAAGGGACAATGGAGTGTAACCGGCATCGGGGCACGACTGGCCGGCTCTCGCAGCATCACAACACATGTGCCTCGCGGGGGGACGGTAGAAGACCCGGAGAAGCTGCTCACCGATCTGTTCGGGGAAGAGATGACCGCAGCCATGATGAAACGGGTGAAGTCCACTTCCCTGATGATTGCCAGACAAGTTGAACGTGGCTCAGGTTATAAGCTGGGTGAAATGTCAATGGACCTGGGTGTGGATGATCTGGGTGAAATCTGGTTCTTTGAAGCCAACGCCAAGCCGATGAAATTCGACGAACCACAGATCAGACGACGTTCCTTGGAACGCATTTTCCAGTACAGCGCTTATCTAGCCCGCCAGTCCGCAAGATGACGGACAGAAATCTGTATACAAAGAAGGTGATTGTTTGTGTCCTCACCTGTTCTGGGCATTATGACGTTGTACTTGAATGAACACCGCGCTCTTGAAGAACGAAGCATCTATCGCCGGATGATTCTTGAAGGGCGCAAACGGGGACTGGATATTTACGTTTTCACTCCTGCGGATGTGCATTCCGGCGGCAGGCAGATCGAAGCGATGGTATATGATGAAAAAAACGGATGGTCCAGGGAATGGCGTGCCTTCCCGGATCTGATCTTTGACCGGTGCCGCATTCAGCGTAACCACCGTTTCCAGCAGCTGCTTGCCTTTCGTGAAAAGTATGGGCATATGCTCTTTCTGAATCGTCCACTCCGCAACAAGTGGACGATTCATCAAACCCTTTCCGAGAGACCGTCCTTCCGGCAGCATTTGCCAGAGACGGTGCTGTTTCAAGATATGTCCGATGTCAATCGTATGCTGAAGGTTTCCTCACTGATCTATCTGAAACCGATCAACGGCACGGGCGGACGTGGAATTCTGCGCGTAGAGCGCAGCACCAAGGAGCCCAGCACGGTGCTTGTTCAGGGCCGGGATCAGAAGCGGCGTATCATTACACCACGCAGAGTGCACCTATCAAGACTCGGCCCGCTTCTCCAGCACTGGAACATGAAGGATAAATATCTGGTGCAAAAAGGAATTCAGCTTCAGCTTCCCAATGGAAGAGTGCATGACTACCGTATGCTGGTTCAGAAAAATGGAGAAGGCCAATGGGAGCTGACAGGGTGCGCCGGACGGATGGGTGCAGAGAAAAGTGTCACCTCCAACCTGCATGGCGGTGGTCAGGCCGTTGCCATGGAACGGCTGTTGAAGCAGTGGATTCCTGAAGAGGAGCTGCGCTGGGAAGTAACAGCAACTGCCGAGAAGTTCGGCATTGATGTGGCCACATTTCTGGAGGATACGTATGGGAACCTTTGTGAGCTTGCCCTGGATTTAGCGATAGACAAAAACGGACACATCTATCTGCTGGAGGTCAATCCCAAGCCTGCTCGTGAAGTCTTTGCCCGCATTGGCGAACGCAGCACCTATTCCAAAGCGATTACACAGCCTCTTGAATATGCTTTGTGGGTATATCGTAACCGACCAGCAGGAACGACAAGAAAACCTTCTCCCAGGCCCGTTACGCACAAAGCTACACGGGTGAAGCGAAGCCGCAAGTCGAGATAGGAAGCGTTACTTGGTTATATTTATGATGTATAGGTGTATCTATATGTACGATTATGGCGATGCTCATGGATTTAAGAACAAGTGGAGAATGAAAACAGGATCGAAGGTTCATGCATCTGACCTCCAATCCTGTTTTCCCCTTTATTAACTATCTTGTGCCATGTTGCATGCTTGCATCTAGGTCCAGTTTACCGTATGCTCGTCCATTACAATCTGGCCTTCCTGACCTTGATGCGTATAAGACAGCGTCATTCGCATCTGCTCTGGTTCAAGGATATAGTCCGTCACTTGAATTGCTTCTTCTATCTCATCTGACGGCAGGCATATCGCGGCGACTCCCACTTTACCCGAAAATTGCGCTTTACCCTGAATAACGACCGTTTCGGACTTCGAGCCATATATTTCGGATACCCATCCTTCTTGTTCAGTGATATTAAACGTTTCCCTGCCCTTCCCCTCCATTGCAAATTTGATGCACACCTTCTCAGAGGTATGGTCAAATCGAATGCCTGCACGCTGCTTGCCATGCTCGTCCTTGACCAGCACAAGCCGTGCTTCAGGATGCAGATGGAACCGCTGCTCCAGCGTATGCGTATTCTCTGCGGCAAGCCAGTCTATAACCAGCAGCAGAGGCACCTTCTTGCCTGCAAGCACCCAGCGACGATGTGTCACCGGATCAGGCAGATGTGTGTATCCATCCTGGGAAGCATCCATGAAGTGATAATTATCCTGACTTTCATAACGATGGGTTATTGCCTCAGCCTCAGGCTCACCCCATTGCTGCGTAGATATATAAGGTGTCTGATCGGCTCCGTCTATGGTCACCGTATTATGCGCCCGTGTGCTTTTGAAATAATGCCGCCACTGTCCTTCCTCGTACGTGTAACGTCCGGTATCCGTGAAGACCAGGCGCTTATTCCACATCCACTCGATATTAAGTGCATCCGCATGACCGTGCGCGCCACCCATCGGAGCCGCATCAAAGAACAAATAGTGATGCTCGTCTCTCATGACATAGTATCCGGTCTGCGTAAAGGAACGACTTGGCAGCACACGCCCGGCCTCCGACTGCAGCCTGACACACTTCTCATATTTGGCTGCGCCGACTAACCAGAGACACTCCGAGCTGTCCGTACCTCTTGCCATCAAATCCTCATCGTTCAAAATAGCACCCAGCAGCGTCAGCCGCTGACGACCATCGCTCAGCCAGTCCGAATCGCCGATGCCTGTCGATTGATGATCCGGTCTGATCATCGCTTCGGTAAACGCAGCCATATTGCGCAGACACTCTCCGTACCATGCCGAAAACGGGTGTCCCGAAATGCCTGCCAGCAGATACGGTGTGCCAAACATTTCAATACTCGCATTATGGTAGTGAGTGTTCAGCTCCACCTGAATGCCTTCTTCATTTAACTGATGCAGCAGACATAGCTCGAGTCGTTCTGTAGCAACCTGACGCCAGAAAGGACTACGCGGGTGCTCCTTGTGAAATGCGGCAATCATAAACAAACCCTGCATATGCATAATAGCGTGATTGATCTCTGTACTGCCGAGATAATGAGTCAGGAATTCTGCATGCTCCTCGAGCCCCTGTAAAAATTCACTGCGAAAGGCGTCGTCCAGCTGCGGACTGTCTTGCATATATTTGTATGCTGCAATCCAGGATTGCACACGCAGACCTGTTTCAAGCAGCCGCCAAGGTCCCGGCTTCTGAAAATAAACAGCTTCATCATAGATCAGATCAACGGGTACCGGATTCTGCTCTCTCCAGGTACGGAAGTGATCTATAAATGTCGTCACGTACAAGGGATTGCCTTTCATCAGATATGCTTTACCCAGATCCAGCATATGCCAGTGTCTGTTGATGCCCCAGGTGAATTCCAGGTCGTTCGTCGGATTGTGTAGCCAATCGACGGGCGTTCCGAGCGGAATCCAGTTCGTCAGATCATTGGTATACGGGACGATGAATTCATTCAGCACAGCACGATTTGCAATCGTCACCGAATTTCTGGCTTCCTCCGGGAAATGCTGCTGGTAATAACGTGCTGCCTGCTGCAGTTCGTCAGCTGAAAGATAAAAGTCGTTCATTGGTCTGCCTCAAGAAAGTCCTGACGAAACGGTGTAAACACATCCAGTATGATCGCATCCTCCAATGCCTTCACACCATGAGGCACATTCAAGCCAGCATAAAAGCTGTCTCCCGCTTTGAGAATACGCGTTTCTTCACCCACTTGAACCTCGAAGCTGCCCTTTACAATATAGCTGACCTGCTCATGCGCATCGTGGGAGTGGACTTCACCGATTCCCCCTTTGCTGAACGTAACCTCTACCATCATCAGTGTGCCGCCCATACCTAAAATTTTACGCGAACTTGTCTCGTTAATGATGTGTGGTTGTACGGATTGCTGGTTAATGATCATTTGTTTTTCTCCTCTCCCCATAAAAAAATATGCTCCTCTATTAAATAGAAGCGGCCGAAGTGTTTAGACGACGGCCGCCATGTGTAATGCTTACTCTTGTGTAGACAGTTTACCTTGAAGTTTTGAGGAATCAAAGGATGGATCAGCCGTCACCTTGGTCAGGCCAGCCGCTTTGCTTTTCTCAAGTGCAGCATTATAACGTGTGTCCAGATCCTTGATGACAGCATCCAGATCACCACCGGTGAATACGTAAGCGGAGAAGGCTTCTGCCCATTTCATACCTTCCAGCGAGCTTTCCGTAATTACACCTGGATTTGCAGGGAAAATGGCGTCAATCTTTTTCGGCAAGAAACCTTCAATGCCAGGAATGCTTGGTTTTTTATCAGAGCTGAGCACGGCAGGAATCAGTGAAATACCATAACCTTTTTCATAGTATTCGCTTTGAAGATCTGTGCTGTAGACATACTCCATGAACTTCCACGCCGCTTCTTTGTTTTTTGAATCCGCATTGATGCCGATGTAAGAACCACCAATAACTTGTGAAGCTCCTTTAATCGTACCATCATCGGTTGGCACAGGCGCAGCACCCCAGTTCTCTTTGGTCGGGAACTGATCCTTGTAAACGCCAGGCTCACCAGAGTGATTGATGTACATCCCGATTTTGCCTTGTGCGAATTGCGCTCTCAGCGGATCAATATCCAGACTTTCCACCCCTGGCAGCATGCTGCCGTCCTGATTCATTTGACGGAGTGCCTCGGCGATCGACTTGTACATGCTGAAGTCGAATTGACCTGTTTTGTAGTTGAAGCCGTCGATACCTACGTTAGTGCTTGCACCAGCGATGGTGTTTGCCGCTCTCCAGAAACCGCTACCGCTCTTGAACGGGCTGGCAAAGCCGTAGATGCCTTCACTTTTGCCGACCTCCGTAATTTTCTTGGCATCCGCTACCATCTCGGCGATGGTTTTAGGCGGAGACGCAATGCCTGCCTTTTTGAAAATATCTTTATTGTACACCAGTCTCCAGATCTGGCCTGTATTTGGAAGGGTATAGACTTTACCATCAATGGTGTTTTTGTTTTCGATCAGGCTGTTCTTGAACGTCGTTTTCATCTCTTCGCTCATGTAGCCGTCAATTGGAGCAAGATACCCCTTTTGGTAATACGTTTGGAAATCATCAATCTGGAATACGTCCGGAGCCTGTTTACTCGCAAAAGCAATATCAACAGCCTGCGGATAATTGTCGCCCATAACGGTCATTTCTACTTCAATGTTATCTTTGTTTGTCTGGTTGAATTGATCAATTTTGGATTTCATAAAATCAGCATCATGACGGTCCGGAGTCCAGTAGACCACTTTCGTTTTGCTGCTGTTCTGATCTCCGCCACCAGCCGCTGTACCCCCGTCTGTTTTCGTTCCACTATCCGCAGAACAACCAGCTACTGTTAATGCAAGCACAGCACTTAGTGTAGTCATCATCCACTTTTTAACCATTGAAATGCCCCCTTATGCTTGTATGGACAACCTTGTTTGGCTCCCCGTTAACGTAATGATAAACGCTGTGCTGATGTCGAAGTGAGGGACATTCTGACTATGCATGGTGGGAAAAATGACGATCTATGTCCTATCCATTCTCATACATCTGTCTGAAGTGGGTAGGGGTCATACCACAATACTTTTTGAAAAGACCGCTGAAATAAGGCCTGTCCTCGTACCCCAGCATCTGGCATATTTCCTGTACCTGCACACCTGCAACGAGCAGCTCCTTGGCCTTTTCCATTCTTAGCTTCGTTATATACTGGATCAGGGTCATGCCTGTCTCCTTTTTGAAGGCATTGGCAAAGTAACTCGGACTTAAATGAACCGATTGGGCACAAGTCTGCAATGTCAGGTTTTCAGACAGATTCATGCTGATAAACTCCTGGGATTTGCTGATGGCCTGCTTCACATCTGTGAGTCTCTTTTTGTCCATAATTTCACAGCCCATGCTGCTGAAATGTTTGATGTAAGCTCCCCAGCCATCAAAGGTTAACGAGCGCATCGCTTCAAGTACGGTCAGATCAGCCTCCAGACGAAGACGCTCCTCCTCTGTAATTTCGTCACAGAAGGCCCGGTAGATTGCAAAGGCCAGTCCAGACAACAGGCGAATCATCGTCAGCGGCTCAGGAAAGCCCTTGGAATTCTGCCATGACTCCAGAATCTCATCAATGATCCGATGACAAGTGCTCTCATTGCCACATTTCAGTGCATAGAAAAGCTCTTTTTCCTTTTCCAATGGGTACACCGGGGCAACCACGTCCTGATTCTCCAGCTCTGCATACTGAAAAATGCAGTTCCCCTCACTATAAAAGCGATACGATATCGCTTTATCCGCGTTAGCGTAGGACATCCAGATTTCCTGAGGTCTGCGGGCGATGGTGCCCAGTCCGATCGAGATCGTCTTTTTGGTGTACTGTTCAACATTGTGGCGGCATTGCTCCATCAGCTCGGATACCTCAATCTGATCGGAGGTGTTAAATATTGCGGCCAGCCGGTACCGATTCTCACGAAGCACAACGCTCCGTGTATACCGACTCAGCGTTTCGTTCACGATATTTTGCACAGCAAAGGGAACAATCTCGGCATCCAGATGCATCGTAGAGCCGTAGCGTGTATACCCGTCCACCTCGATGACCATCACATTCAGATTCGACGATTCCAGCTCGATGCGCAGCTCATCCCATCGACTTTCATTCAGAAAGCCGCCAATCTCGTGCCGCAACAAGCCTAGAAGATAGCTTTGACGTTCATATTCACTGCTGCTAACCGCCTTCTGCTTCAGCTTCTGGAGTTGCTTTGACTTCGCCTGCTCATTCTCAATCACCTGCCGTACCTTGAGCACTGCACCCAAGATGTCCTCCGGGGTAAACGGTTTAAGCAGATAATCAAAGGCTCCCAGCTTGATCGCTTCCTGAGCATAGTGAAAATCGGAATACCCACTAATAAAAATAAATTTGGACCGCAGTCCGGCATCCATCGCTCGCTTCATGAGTTCGAGTCCGCTGAGCCGAGGCATTTTGATATCTGTAATCACGATATCCGGCTGCTGTTCTACGAGTAGGGACCAGCCTTGCTCTCCATTGTTCGCTGTGCCAACGATCCTGACCTCATGCTCCTGCCACGGAATAGTGGACGTTATCCCTTTAACCACAGCTTGAATATCATCCATAACACACATCGTCAATTGCTCCATACGTACACTCCCTCCTAGCTGATCGGAATAGTGATCACTACCGTGGTTCCCACATTGATTTCACTATTAAATACAAGCGAAGCCTGCTCGCCGTATTGCAGGTTTAATCGGTCAACCAGATTCGATATGGCATACCCTTTACGCTCTCCTGCTGGCGACTCTTCAGCAGACATTCTGGCCACGTCCATGCCGCATCCATTGTCAGCCACCTCCAGTCGCAGGGTGTCTTCTTGACGTTCAATTCGGATAAGAATGAATCCCGGATCTTCCTTATCATTAAATCCATGCAGAATCGCATTTTCTACGAGCGGCTGGAGCAAAATTTTCACAATTTCTATGCTCCTGCAGGACTCGTGCACCTCGATCCGGTATTCAAACAAGTCCTCGTAGCACTTCTGCTGAAGCTGCATATATTGCTCAACATGTTTGATCTCCTGCTCAACGGTGGTGATATCCCTCCCGTCATTCAGGCCAAGCCTGAAGAGCAGGGAGAGTGATACAATCATGGCGCTCACATCTTTTTTCTCTCCACTCTCGCTTTTCCAGAACATCGTATTTAAGGTGTTGTACAGGAAATGAGGATCAACCTGAGCCTGCAGCGCCTTCACTTCAAGCCGCCGCTTGTCCTGCTCTGTGGCACGCACCTCTTCAAACAAAATCTGAATCTGGTCCAGCATCCTGTTAAATCGGTGTCCCACCGCACTGACCTCATCATCATATTTGCTGCGGAACCTTACATCCAGATCATTGTATTCCACCTCAACCATCAGACGACGCAATTTGTTGAGCGGTTTCAAGAGGGCCGAGGATAACAGATCCGATAACCCGAGCGCAAGCAGTATGCAGAATAGCATAATCAGGATCACGAGCCAGCGAATTTTCCTGAGCGGTGATAACAAATCCGCCTTGGACTGAACGCTCACCATCACCCATTCCTCATTCATGGAGAGAGAGGAATAATTGACCAGCATATCTTCTCCCTGCCCGTTTGTATACGTGAAATCGCCTGAGCCGGAATTTAATCGTTGTGCAAAACCTGGCTCCGTTATCAGATCAAATGACCCCGATCCGGGACGAATGATCTCCCCACCATTTTTATGCAGCAAAAACAATTGTACCTGACTGTTCATCAAATCCTGATTCAGAATATCCCGCATTGCGGCCTCTCTCATGTTCACCACCATATACACTTCCGTAAATGTATGGTTATCCACCACAATCGGCTTGAGCAGCAAGGACAACACGTTGCCCCTGGATTGGAAAAGCTGACTCGGGTGTGAGCCGAACCACATCGTATTCCAGCCTGGCTGCTTCACAACCTCCCCGTATTCCTGCTCAAAGGCAGTGCTCTGGTTCGGAAAATCCTTTGTAGAGAAGAAGTTGCCGATGGGGGTCTTTAGGTACGCCGTATCAATCAGCGGCTCTACCAGCTTCAGCTGGGCAAATGTCGTCTGAAGCAGGGAGAGATTCTGATAATAACGCGTTTCATTATGATTTCGAACATCCTGCATCACCTGTGTAAACGTATCACTCAGCATGAATGAGTACGACGACACTACGATGTGGCGCAGATGCTCGTCCATCACCTGCACAGACTTGTTCAGGATGCTCTGTTTGAGTTGCAGGGCATTCCGCTCTATACTCCGCGCAGCAAAGAGATAAGAGCAGATGCCCGTTACACTGATGCATAAAACAACGAGAAATATATATATAATCTGTATTCGTTTTTTCAAAGACATTTGGTAGAAATAAGACATCATCGGCGGTCGCTCCTTGAACAAGGACTGGCCCTGTCCGCTGTAATTTAACAAGAGTATAGCACAGCGGAATCTGCTCGCAATACCGTTCCCGGAATCTGTATTCCTGCTCTTCGCCGTCCTAGCCTTTGACAGCCCCCAGCGTAACCTGCATAAACGACTTATTGGCAAAAATGTACACGACCAACAATGGCAAAATGGAGAGACAAGCGCCGGCCATCATCAACTGTACCTCTGCCGCAGCACCGATCCCGTAGCGCAAATTCGCCAGACCTACAGGCAGTGTTTGCAGCTTGGGATTACTCATCGTAAATACAAAAGGAAGAATATACTCGTTCCATGAGTTCTGGAATACACCCAAACCGGCAACCGCCAAGCCGGGACGCAGGAGCGGCAAAATAATACGCCAATAGGTTGTGAAGAAATTACAGCCGTCAATCATGGCCGCCTCGTCCAGCTCACGAGGAATGCTTTTGAAGAAGCCGACGAGAATAAAATAGGTTGCCGCATGAGCACTGATCAAAATGATAATGACACCCCATAAGGAATTGTTTAATCCCAGTTTGACCATAAGATCAAATTGCGGACGAAGCACCACTGCCCCAATGGATATGAACAAGGTGGATGCCATGAGCAGGGTGTAGGCTTTTTTGCCTTTAAAGTTAACCCGGTCCACGGCATAAGCTGCCATGGAGGATACCAGTAGTGTACCCACAGTTGTTGCAATGCTTACAAACACGCTGTTAACTGTGAAGCCGGAAAAATTCGCGGTCTTCCAGGCTTGGGCATAGTTCGTAAATTGCCATATTTTCGGCCAAATGGTTGCCCCGCCAGTCAGCTCCTGATTGGATTTGAATGAGCCTAACAATACCAGAATAATCGGGAACAACGACAGTAGCGCAATAATGATCAGAAATATAAAGAGCAACGTTCGCTTGGTCCAGCGCGCCCACCGGAATGAGCCTGTAGCAGTTGAACTTGAAGGTGCAAGCACGGTTTGAGTCATCATCGTTTCCTCCTGTTCATTCATTTAGTAGACATCATTAAGCTTTTTGGAAATCTGGAAGTAAATAAGCGTAACCACACCTACAATAAGAGCCGTTGTGAAGCCGACTGCACTGCCATATCCCAGCTGTTGAAGGGATTGCGTATCTGCGGATACCGGGAACAGCAATTTGAACAGGTACAGGTACATGACCTCTGTTTTCCCGTACGGTCCGCCCTCGGTTAATACCATAATGCTCTCGTAACCTTTAAGCGCGGTTGTGATCGCCAGCATAATGATCATCTGAAGCACAGGCCCGAGCAGTGGAATAGTAACATTGCGGAGCTTCTGGAACTCACTCGCCCCATCCAGTGAGGCTGCTTCATACAGCTCCTCTGGAATGCTCTGCAGACCTGCGATAAACAATAACATGTAGTTGCCGACTGCACCCCAGATCGCAATGATGATGGTCGTCAGCATCGCATGATCCGCACCCAGCCAGCTAATCGGCTCGCCAATAATGTGATATTTGAGCAGCAGCTGATTCAGAATACCGTTATATGAATTGAAGATAATAAAGAATACGATAGCCATAACCGAGGCACTGAAGATGGTTGGAAGATAAAAAACAGCTCTGAACAGTGAGCGCCCGCGCCACTTGCGGTTCAGTATAATAGCAAGAATAAGTGAGAGCGGGATCGTAACAACGAGTTTACCGAGTGCGTAAACCCCCGTATTTTTGACAGATTCCCAGAACTGTCCGTCTCGTATAATCCGTCCAAAGTTATCCAGTCCGATAAATACAGGTTTGCCGATGCCCTGATAGTCATAAAACATATAACGCAGAGCCCATAACAGCGGATAGATTCCGAATACCAATGTGAGGAAAAGGCTTGGCAGTATGAAGATGTAGGCGTTCAGTTTGGATGGTTTCATCAGAATCAGGCCCCCTATAGCTTTTGAATGAAAGTATAGAGGGATTTACAACCGATGCGGGATAGGGAAATCAACTTTCTACAGGGGAGAATGTGACTGCGTGATCAGAACAAAAAACCTGCATAGGCGTTAATCACGCCGTAATGCAGGTTTGTGGGATAGCATTATGAAATTCGTATAACAGCTTACTCCGCTTCCTCGTAAAGTTGAAGCAGCTCTGCAAAATCCGAGATCAGTGCATCCGATCCAGCCAGCTCTTCGTCTCTCCCGAATCCGGCATATGCACAGCCGATGACGGTTTGATGATTCATTTTACCCGCCTCAACGTCCGAGGAGCGATCTCCTACCATCCAGGCATCCTGAATCCGGTGTTTCTGGAGCAGAATCTGTACGAGATTGATCTTGGAAGGTGTCTTGTACTGTCCCGCACTGTATACCCCTTCAAACAACGGCATAATATCATGAGCAAAAGCGACCCCCTTGACATAATCCTCCAGACCGTTGCTGGCAACAAACAGACGAATTCCTTGAGCTTTCAGCGCTTCAAGTGTTTCTTTTACACCCGGATACAGCTTGGAGCTGCCTCCATCCAATCCTTCAATCTCCAGTTGCAGCAATAACTCATCTGCCCGGCGATGAGCCGCTTCGGATGCCTCAGGCATAACAATTTTCCAGATATCCTCAAGAAGCATACCCAGACTTCCAAGCATCCGCTCTTCCGGCGGCGTTTCACCCTCAAAATGTCCTTCTGCACGCAGCGTATCAAATAACTGATGGTAGGCAGGCAAAAGCAAGGTCTCTGTCTGAAATAACGTGCCATCCATATCAAAAATCATCGCTTCCGGTTTGCGCAGTACCGTTTTTTTCGTCATATCCATAGTTCCTTTCGGCGTGAGATAGAAATTAACATTAAAGTAAATTTAACGCTGCTGCCTTAGTGCTTCCAGCACCTGTTGTGCCTCATATCCATCCTGGAACGTGTAGATTTTCCCAGGCTTACCCTGTATACGACTAATCACATGTTTCAGAACAGGCAGCTCACTCGTGGATTCCACTACTTCCACCGCAGACAGCGGCTGTCCGATGGGTCCGCTCATAAGCTCCTCCCAGTTTTCCAGTGCAATCGTGCCTTCCGTTCCGTATACCACCATAGATACCCGTTCCTCGCCAGCAAAGTGAGAGATGCCCTGTACATGAATACACGTTCCATCAGACAGTGCAAGCACAGCCTGAACTTCCTGCTCACACGCATTCGGCTGGTCTGCAGGATAAGTCACTCGAGCTTCCAGCATATGAAGTGGCCCAAACACCTGCTGCATCATATGAATCCAGTGAATGCCCACTTCCAGGATGAATCCTCCCTGCTCACGGCTCGTAACCCAGTTGTTCTGCTGCCAGGATCTCGGCCATTGCGGAAATTGCAGAATCAGATCAATTCTGCGAATGCGTCCCGCAGCATGCTGTCTGATCATGTCCTGTAGCTTGAGCACCGCAGGTTCATGTGGCATGGAGAAATGTACGGCGTGAACTACTCCAGCCCGCTCTGCCGCTTGCTCCGCAGCCTCCAGCATCCGGCCTGCTTCTTCCAGACTGTTCGCCAGCGGTTTCTCACAGAACACATGAATATTGCGCTTCAGCACTTCCATAACAACCGGATAATGATATTTCGGTGGAACAGCAATGTATACCAGATCAATCTGCTGCTCATCCAGCAGTTGCTCGTAGTCAAGATATGTTTTCACGGATGGATGGGATGCGGCAAAGGCCTTCAAACCTTCCTCATTTGCATCACACACCGCGGCAATTTCCACGGACTGTTCCATCTGTGTATTTTCCGCTTGATCAATCATATGTAAACCCATTTTACCCAGCCCGATTACGGCCATTTTCAATGCAGTCATCATATTACCTCCAGTTCCCTCTCAGTATAGCAGAAATCCTGTAGTAGATACGCTATTCAATCATTACATTATCGCACCATTGCGTCATTACGTTAATGCATATAGGTATTTAGTTACAGATTTCGTATCCTATTTATGTAATCGTATTCATGAAAACCGGGGTATGCACAACTTTAGAAGCAGGAAATTAGATTCACAAAAAATGTTGACAAGAAAACACAAAAAAAGATACGATTTCTAATAACAAGGATTTCTTCCTTTTACAACCTTAGACAAATACCAACATGTACAATCGGATACGCCGCCTGGTTCTATAAACCCATTACTTGAAACGAGGTGTTCACGCGTGAGAACTGTTGCGGACTACTTGGCAGAAACACTGCGCAATCTGGGCGTCACTCATGTATTTGGTATTATCGGAAAATCAATCTGTCCCGCTCTTCTGAAAATGGTCGATCACGGTCTGGAATTCATCCCCGGCCGCCACGAGGCCAGTTCAGGCTTTGCCGCCTCAGGATACGCGTTACAGACAGGCCGTCTGGGAGTAGCCTTCGCCACATCTGGCCCAGGAGGAACCAACTTGCTTACGGCAGCGGCGCATGCCAAAGCCAATAATCTACCCGTTCTTTTCCTTACGGGTCATCAATCCATTCAGGAGCTCGGCATTCCTCAGTGTCAAGACTCCTCTTCTTATCTGGCCGATCTGGCCGAAATGTTCAGACCCGCTACACTATTCAGTAAACTCGTAGAACGCGGGGATCACTTCGGCACCCTTCTGAACCATGCCATCTCTATTGCCCTTGGCCCGAACAAAGGTCCTGTGCATCTCTGTCTTCCTTTTGACGTTCAAACCGAGCAGCTTCCGGCTTGCCACATCGTTCTTCCCGAACCTGAACCATTACTTAGCATCTCGAATCTGAATCGAATTCTGCCGCTAATCGAGCAAGCACAGCATCCTCTGATTATTGCAGGCAAAGGGGTAACCCGTGCCGGTGCCCATGAGGAACTGCTGCAGCTCGCCGAAAGGTTAAATCTTCCTGTTATTACAACGCCCGGCGGCAAGGGAGCCATCGCATGGGATCATGCCCTATATCACGGCCCTTGCGGTGTAGGCGGCTTCCCGCATGGGGACGAGCTGCTGAATCAAAGCGATCTGTACCTTGTGCTCGGCTCCAGGCTAAGTGATATGACGCTATGTAATCTCAAGCCTCACAATCATCCGGCACAGCTGATTCAATTCGATACTGATCCAACCTTCGTTGGCAAAATCCTGCAGTCCCAGACCTTACATATTACAGGCGACATCAAAGACAATCTGCAGTACCTGCTGACCATCCTGCCTCCGAAGCCTGCTGCTGTCTCCGAAGATTTCAGCCAACCTGTCCCGTATCAGTCCCGATTACCCGAGCTGCCACATCTGTCTCTCGCGGCTGTGCTGGATCGAATGAGTGATATGCTGCCGTACGATCACAAGCTGTTTGTTGATGATGGAAGTCATGGCTTCCATGCCGTACAGCGGTATAAAGTGAAGAAACCAGGCAGTTTTATATTTGATGCCTATTTTGCCTGCATGGGTAATGCCATCGGTATGGCTATTGGAGCCAAGGCCGCTTCACCAGAAGAGACGGTGGTCTGTATTACCGGAGACGGGTGTTTCATGATGCTGGGCACGGAAATTCATACAGCCGTATGCAAGAATCTGCCTGTCATTTTTATCGTTGTAAACAACAAGCAGCTGGATATGGCACTGAAAGGCATGGAAAAAACGACAGGGCGCATTGATGGCACATTGTATGAAGTCCCGATGGATGCTGTTCAATTTGCTGAAGCTCTGGGAGCCAATGCCTTCCGAGCAGAAACACTGCCACAGTTCTCTTCCGCGCTGGAAACCGCATTGAAGCTCAAACAGGTCACTGTCATCGAGCTGCTGACCGATCGGGATGAAATTCCACCGACAGCTCACCGCGTAGTGCACTTAAATTAGGGGGTATGACACATGAGTGATCAGATAACACAAGGGTTGGACCGCTTTGCCAAGCTTTCCGGTGAGTATGGTGCGAAGGCACTTGCACCGATCAAAGAACATTTTCCAGAGCTGTCCGAGTTTATTATGGGGACAGCGTATGGTGATATTTTTCAACGCACAACCATTACAGAGCAATGGAAGGAAGTTGCTATTATCTCCTCCTTAATTACTCAAGGTCAGTATGAGCAGCTTGGGGTCCATTATGCCATGGCACTAAATGTGGGCATCACTGTCGAGGAACTTAAAGGCATCCTGCTTCATCTCGCACCTTGTGTAGGTGCTCCGCGAATTATCAGCGCATTTAATGTACTGCTTGCTACTATTGAAGAAACTCAGTAAATTTCCGTTAAGGGGAACCCAGTAAATTTCGATTAAAGGAAAACCGGTAAATGTTCGTTGAGGGAAATCCAGTAATTCTTCGTTCTACATTTTTATACACCATTCGACCTTTTTATTGATCTTTTTACAATAATACCTTTATAATATGGGTAAATTATCCTTCCGACCTATAACAACCTGTATCATTTGTCTTAGGGGCTATTGGACTGATTCATTCCATAGAGGATAACTTTCATTCATACTACGAAGGAGAGATACTGCGCAATGGGAAATTTCAATCTAAAGACGGATGCTTCAAACAAGGTGCTGTACATTGAATTGGAGGGTTCCTTCTCTCAAGAGGATGGCCTTCGTTCCATCTCGGCGTATCAGGATACCATTGCTTCAATCAACACCAAGGAGTATAGCCTGGACATCGACTGCAAAAAACTTAACGTCACCGCCCCCGAGATCGTACCTCTTCTGGAGGGATGTCTAGCCATGTTCAAAAAGGATGAATTTCAAAAAGTCGTGTTAACTCTGGAGAACAATGCCATTCTGAAAATGCAGCTTGCCAGACTAGGCCGGACCGTAGGGCTCGACAATCTGGAGATTATTTCAGTGTAACCATCTGCATCTGCATCACCATCACCTGGCGTTTTCGTTACAGCTCTGCCTTTCCACTTATGAGGAGGATGACGATGGCTGGAATTCGTATTGTAGATATTGATATATATCACCCTGAAACCAAGGTGCACAATGACTTTTATATTGAACATTTTGATGCAAGAGGGGTTGATGTGCGCGGTTTGTTAAAAGCACTCGGACGTGATTCGCGTTACAAGATTGACCACGATGACGAAAATTCACTGACTATGGCCCTTGAGGCAACGCAGCTGCTTCTCGCCAAAACCGGCTTCACCGGTCAGGATATTGACTTGATTGCGTACGCAAGCCAGACACCGGAATACATTTTCCCTACGAATTCCTTAATGATTCATCATCTGATCAGCGGAGCATCCCACACCATCTGTATCGACAGCAATGCCAACTGCGCAGGCATGACCGCGGCCTTTGAACAGGTCAGTCGTCAGATGCTCGGCAATCCGCGAATCAAACGCGCTTTGATTATCGGCTCGGATTATATTGCCCCTCATGCCAGCCCGGATGATCCGGTTTACTTCGCCAACTTCGGAGATGCAGCCGCAGCCGTAATTGTTGAACGGGATGAGCATGCAGTTGGTTTTATTGATTCCATCTATCAGACGGATACCTGTGTGTATCAAAACTCTCTATTCCCCGCTGAAGGGTTAGCCAAGCTGGGAAGCAAGGGTGTAGATGCAGGAGCCTTTCATGTAAAGTTCACTCCGTTTGACGATTCCATCTGTGTTGACGCCGCCTCTGAATCTATTCGGACCTTGCTGCAGCGAAACGAGATCAGGCCGGACGAGATCAAAGCCGCTTGCTTCTCCCAGCTGTCCATAGCGAATATCCGTGCGGTATCCGATAATATCGGCATCGCAGATGATATCGCCGTATACGTTGGAGACGAATTCGGTTATACCTCCACCAGCAGTCCGTTTATAGCACTGCATCGAGCCATTACCTCGGGTAAGGTACAGCGCGGTGACAAGGTGTTGTTCTGGACCGTTGGCGCCGGGTGGCAAAATGTTGCCATGGTCGTTGAATTTTAAAGCATTTATGCATACAACATCATTTATAACAGTAGGGCGGTCAGGGAATACAACTTCCGATGATTCGTCCTTTTTTATCTTTCCCTTCAAACAAAAAAGACAGCCCGCACGGACTGTCGATCATCTCTGCTGCCTTCAACGTTTTCAGTCACGACCTAGAAAATTTTCTTCGTCTCCCGATCGTCCTTGAGTATCTCAACGGCTTCCCGGAAGCGCAGCGAGTGCACAATCTCCCGTTCCCGCAAAAATTTCAGACTGTCCTGCAAATCCACGTCATCCGTCAAATCAATTAACCATTGATATGTAGCCCGGGCCTTCTCTTCGGCTGCAATATCCTCATACAAATCTGCGATGGGATCACCCTTGGCTTGAATATAGGTGGCCGTAAAAGGGACACCGGCAGCGTTGCTGTAGAAGAGTGCTTTGTCATGCGCTGCATAGTGAGCATCCAGCCCGGCCTGCTCCAGCTGTTCCATGGTGGCATCCTTGGTGAGTTTGTAGATCATCGTTGCAATCATCTCCAGGTGAGAAAATTCCTCCGTCGCAATATCGTTCAGCAGACCGATAATTTTGTCAGGAATGGTATAACGTTGATTCAGGTATCTCAGAGCTGCCGCAAGTTCTCCGTCTGCACCGCCGTATTGCTCCATCAGCAGCTTTGCCATATGAGGATCACATTTGCTCACCCGCACCGGATATTGCAATTTTTTTTCATAAACCCACATTGTACAGGACGCCTCCTTCGATTTTTATACTTGCCATGGCCAAGGTGTCTGTGACCACTCCCACGGATATTTGGAAAAGGCATGACCAAAGTTGGTCAACGGACCATACAGCTGTTGAAACTCATGTGCTACGCGCATACGCTCCTGACTGAACTTGTTATACTGCTCAATGCTTTGAAAATCTCCCGGATGTGTATCCAGGTACAGATTCAGCTCGACCAGCACAAAATCCAGCGCCTGCAGCTCCTCCAGCAGTTCATAATACCTGGCGTCACAAGCCTTCGGCTGCTCCTTCTCCATCGCTCTCCACCGCCCTTTCCTTGGTTTTCTTTGAGGTATACGGACTAAATAATGCGGGCCACAGTGTTCCTACTCTCAACGCCTCAGCCGGGCTATATTGCGGCCACCCCATCGGCTGAAAGGGAATAAACAGCTGCGGTGGAACCAGGTACGTACGAATACCTATGGGCTTACACGGATCAAATGGACCTACAAAAGGTACATATGCCCGGACCTGCGGATCTTTCATTCCAAAAGCCTCCTTTATCATCCAATAGCATGCATCCGGCAATGCTTGAAAATAACGATGGTACAGCCCCAACCTTTCCCGTCCTTATAACCATATGTCAGGCTGGAGCAGGATAATCCCTTTTTTATGAAATCTGTACAAAAAAAGACCTTTGAAAACGCGCCTGAACGCCGCTTCCAAAGGCCTTACTTTATTTGTTGTTATGATCTTCATCTTGAGAGAGCCGTGGATCACCGTTTTTCTCTTCCAGAGCTTTCATCTGCTTGTACACTTTCACCCGATTGATTCGCAGGCGTGTAGATTCTTCCACCTCGAAAACATATCCGTTTTGTTCTCTGGTTTTGCCTTTAGCCGGACTGCCCTCCAGCTCTTTGAACAACCAGCCGCCTATCGTATCTACTTCATCGTCCTCGATCACTGCTCCAGTCCATTCATGAACATCCTCAATCAGCGAACGACCGTCTACTGAAAAAGCATCACCGATTCGTTCCATATGCGGACGCTCATCTTCGAACTCATCGTACAGATCTCCAACAATCTCTTCCAGAATTTCTTCTGCTGTTAGCAGCCCGGCAGTTCCCCCGTATTCGTCCACGACAAGCGTCATCTGGGAATGCTTCTTCTGCATCAGACGCAGCACATGACTAATCTCCATCGACTCGGGTACGTTCAGAATCGGGCGCACCAGTGCAGCAAGATTCTGCTGCTGCTCCGGTTCAGCCAGCAGCAGATCGGTAATATGGATGAAACCGATAATCTCATCCTTATCCTCTACAGCGACAGGATAACGTGAATGCTTTGTGGCGTTAATAATTTTCAGATTCTCTTCCAGAGACAAATGTGTGTATAAGCAGTCCATATCCGTACGTGGCAGCATTACCTCCCGGGCCAGCATGTCGGAGAAATCAAATATGTTGTCCATAAGTTTGATCTCATCCTTATCAATGACACCGCTCTTGGCACTCTGTTTCATCAGGATACGAAGCTCATCCTCAGAGTGTGCTTCACTTTCGCCTGCCGGCTCAATACCAGCCAGACGTAATAAAGCATTCGCCGAGGCGTTCAGCACCCAGATGAACGGGAAGAAAACTTTATAAAATAACAGCAATGGCGCTGACAAGAGCAGCGCGATCCCGTCTGTTTTCTGAATCGCCAGAGATTTGGGTGCCAGCTCCCCAAGCACGATATGCAGAAACGTAATGATACAGAAACCGATGATAACCGACACTGTAGCAATCAGCCCCGTGTCCGCAACCCCCAGTTTGAACATGAGTGGCTCCACAAGCAATTTGGAGATGGCCGGCTCCCCCAACCACCCTAGTCCAAGAGACGTCAGCGTAATTCCGAACTGCGTTGCCGATAAATAAGCGTCGAGTTTACTGTTTACCTTCAATGCATACCCGGCTAGACGATTCCCCTCACTCTGTAATTGCGTCAGGCGTGTCTGTCTTACTTTGACCAGAGAGAACTCTGCAGCAACAAATACGCCATTCAAAAAGACGAGCAAAAAGACAAAGAACAAATTAAGTGCCAGCTGTCCAAAATGAAACTCGGTATGCACTTCCAAGTTGAAACTCCCCTTTTCTATCTATTTCAGGAATGCACCTGGAATATCAACGTGTAATTGCTTTTCTTGATTTAAAGTCAACACCTTTGTAATACATGTCAGCGACCAGCAAATTCGGCCCGCAGCAGGAAGCTGCATCACAATGACAGTTCACTGTCTGGTTCAGCGGATGCTCCGCAGACCATTCATGGAACACATCATCCAGTTTACGATCATGAATGTTACCGAAGGCTGGAATATCAGCAAAATCCGTGACATACACGTTACCTGTAAACATGTTGACATTAACACGGTTACGCCCGTCGGGGTCATTGCGAACCGTCACATTAGGCTCACTATACAATCGCTGAATCAGTGCACGATCCTGCTCGGCGGCACTGCATGCAAAGAAGGGCAAGGTTCCGAACAGCATCCACATGTCCTTATCACGTACATCCAGCAAACGGTGAATAGCTGCTCTCATATGATCCAGCGACAACACAGGCAGCGACGAGGCAAAGTTGGAATTATACATTGGATGAACCTCATGCCGCACACAGCCCATCTCCCGAATCAGCTGGTGAATACCTTCGAGCTTGTCATATGTGCGATAGTTGATCATCGACTCGGCAGAAATAAACATGCCAGCTTCGCTCAGTTTACGAGAGTTCTCTATCATTTTCTCATACATCTTCACCGCAACTTCACGCTTCACCGGTCTGCCGCTGTTCGCAAATCCGACCTGATGAAAATCATCGGCATTTAAATAGTTGAAGGAAATATGCATGACGTCGAGGTATGGAAGCAGCTTTTCATATCGGCTGATATCCAGTGTCAAATTCGAATTGATCTGGGAGCGGATTCCACGCTCCTTGGCATATTTAAGCAGTGGAATAATCATCTCATCCACCGTTCTCTGACTGAAGCTGGGCTCTCCCCCTGTCAAACTGATGGTCTGAAGATGCTCTACCTCATCCAGTCGCTTCAGCATCAAAGAGAGCGGGAGGGCAGGTGCCTCCTGCATCGTAAGCATATCCCCTACGGCACAGTGCTCACATCGCATATTACACAGATGTGTCACAGTCATTTCTACACTGGTCAGCACATGCCGTCCATAGGTGCGCAGAGAGCCGATCGGGTCCCACGGATCATTCGTGGGTGATAAAGGCATCGGTTGTACCGATCCTGAGTTTAGCATGGTCATAGTTCTTCACCTTATTCCTTTTATTAACCTGAAATGTTTATTTTACATCATATCCAAGATCACTCGTCTAGGAGTTATCTTTTATCATAGCACAATTATGAATCCTGCTGCACAGTCAACCCCTGTCCATTACATGACAAAAAACGCTCATGTAACTTCGGGAAATATCCTTCTGCTCCCGGTATACAGTTGAGCGCTTGTCTATATCCTGCCCGATCAGCTATTCAACGGTTCGACCAGCGGAACCTCGACAGCATCATCCACACCTTCTACCCCTGTAATCATGACGGAAAGCTCTGTAGCAAGATTGATCTCGTATGGTGAAGCGAGCATCTCACCTCTTGCATCCTTGAGCACACGTATAAGTGGGCGCTGGGGCACACGCGGTTGAATCGCTGCTACCACGCCGGCTTCTCCTGTACTCAGTGTAACCGATAGACCTATCGGGTAGATCGCCACACAATCTCTGAACTTTTCAAGCATCCTCTGCTCATAAAGCGTACCTGAACCGGTGTATAACACTTCTACAGCCTGATGAGGAAGCAGAGCTTTACGATACACCCGATTGGTCGTCATCGCATCGTAAGAATCGGCAAGAGCGATCCATTTGGCATATTCATGGATTTCATTGCCTTTCAAACCGGAAGGATACCCGCTGCCATCAATACGTTCATGGTGCTGCAGAGCGCAGTGTGCAGACAGCAATGGAATTCCCGGTTCATCCTTGAGAATACGATGTCCGTATGTGGTATGGTGTTGAATCATTTTAAATTCCTCGTCACTGAGACGTGAGGGTTTATGTAAAATTTCAGGGGCAATCTGTGTTTTTCCGATATCATGTAGCAGAGCACCCAGACCAATCTCCATGAGCTGCTGGCGTGAATAACCTGAAGCTACGCCCAGAACAAGGGTATACACACATACATTCAGCGAGTGGTTATATAGATCAAAGTCACTGGAGTTCATGTCCATTAACATGATCATTGCTTCTTTTTGACCTCCAATGTCCTCCAATATACTATTCATTACACCACTAAGCGCTTTTCCAAAATGAGGAATCTGATTTTTGCTTTTGAAGCCGGACATATGTTGAAACTGCTGCTTGATCTCCACCAGCGCTCTTCGCTTCGTTTCTTCCTGAAGCATGTCGGGTACAACAATATCTTCTGTTGCTGCATCCTGAATATATACATATCCAATCCCGAGATCCTTCAATCGACCGATCAAACGGCTCGTCAGTTCTACATCCTCACTGAGCAAGACCAGACCTTCCTCACTAAAAATTCGTTTTCCCAGCTTCATGCCAGGCTGCAATAAGTTTATATGTACTAAACGCACAGCCTATCCTCTCCCGCTCCGTAGATGTAATGAACACTTGCCGCGCTTCAGCAGAAGGCAGTCTTGTCGTTCTAGCTTTGAAACCAGCGGGACCGCATGCTCTCCTCCAGCGCCCCAGGTCGTTTTAATTCCTTTTCCACCAAATCTCGTATAAACTCCGGAAGATGATACTGTACGTTTCTTCCTTGAGCCAAGGATGGATAACCTACATTAAACGTAAACATGTCAAGTGTCCCAACAACATATTCACGCTGATCTTCCATAGGCGCACCGTTCACCTCAATAGATTGAATTCGGTGATATACAGGTGCATTCGGATCATACCTTACTTCCATTCCGTCCATGCATAACGTACCCAGAATCTTCCCGCGGAAGCCAAACCCTACGATTGGTTTGCGAGTATATTCCTGCAGCAGTGACTGCTCAAGTGCTTCACGAATCTGACTTCCATTCAAGCCTATTGTACAAGCATTTATCGGAGATGGACATAAGGAATGTAACATTCCCTTGGTGATATCTCCTTGTGGAAGATTGCCAAGCAGCTGACCCGCATTCACAAGTGAAAGCTCTGCCCCTGTAAATTGGCGAACGGCCTGTGCAAGCAGGCTGGCAAAAGCAGATTCCCGCTCATAATCTATCGGCAGCCCTCTATCCGTAATAACAGCTGTCTGATTAAGCACACGCTCGGCTTCTGTTCCATTGGTTGAAATCGCCAGAGATACCTGCTCCTCCAGCAGTTCTTCCCGTACAGGAGCACAGCCGCTAGTTACCAGATGCAGCGGCCCAGCTTCACCCGTTCGTTCCAGCACGACCTTCCCAAGCCATTGTCCGAATTTGCCCGCAGCCCCCAGCACCGTCTGTCCTATAACGAGCGGTTCTTCCAGAATGTGATGGGTATGACCGCCAAGAATCACATCAATGCCTTCAGTTTCTTCCGCCAGCCTTTTATCTGTCGACAGACCAAGGTGTGACAGCACAACGATTACATCTACTTGACCCCGAAGCTGCTTAACCTGAGCCTTTAAGGTATCCACCGGGTCCAGCACCTGCCATCCGAGCAGCTCGTAAAAGGTATTAAAGGGAGCCGTGGCGCCCAGCAGACCGATTCGGAATGGCCCCTTGTCAATCATCGCGCAGGGCTGCATCCATACTGGAGGCTGCCCCGTACTCTGCTCCACTACATTGCCACATACAATCGGACAGTGAAGTGCATTATAGGCTTGGGCAAGTTGTTCCGTCGTAAAGGTCAGCCCTTCGTTATTTCCAATAGTTATGGCATCATACCCCGTCAGGTTCATTACATCCACATTCGCCATGCCGAGTGTGCCTTCCGTTTCAACAGCCATTCGATCCATATGATCACCAATATCAAGCACAAGCAGGTGTCCACCCTGTGCACGTTCCTGACTAATCATAGCAGCAATTGCACTCATAGAACCGAAGTGACTGTGAAGATCATTGGTGTGTAAAATAGTTAATGTCTGCTTCTCACTACTGTGCATCAAAGTGCCTCCCCTGCCATTCATTAAAACGTACATTCTTCTAATAGATAAGAATAACATTTTCTACGTCGTTATGATATATTTATGAGGTTTAGAGATCAAAAAGAGGGGATTCATTCTATGAAATTGACCATTCAACTATTTGCAGGCATTGCAGAGCGTTTAAATACATCACAGCTATTGTTTGAATTCGACGGTGATACACCTACCGCCTCCCTGCTCAAGGAACAATTAAGTAATGCTTACCCTGAAGCAGCCACCCTGATTCGTTCATCTTTTCTGGCCGTAAATCAAAACTATGCTCCAGCCGATACTATAATTAGAGCGCAAGACGAGCTTGCTTTGATTCCTCCTGTATCTGGAGGGGATGGCTCCTCAAGCTCCGGGGATAACAAGCAAAGTCAGCCTGGGACCCAAGAGCATCGCACCGAAGATGGCCTATTCCTCATCACCGATGCTGTCTTGTCTGTTGAGGCCACCACCAATCTGGTGATTACCGCCAATCATGGGGCTACGCTGACTTTTGTAGGTACAACCCGGGAAATGACAGGCGATCAGCGCACTGTTTTTCTGGAATATGAGGCTTATGTGCCTATGGCTCTCTCCCAAATGTCCGCCATCGGAGCAGAGATTGCGGAACGCTGGCCGGGTGTGCGAACTGCAATCAGTCATCGGATTGGTAAAGTAGATGTAGAAGAGATCAGTGTGGTCATTGCTGTGTCTTCTCCTCATCGTAATGATTGTTATGATGCAAGTCGTTATGCAATCGAAAAGCTTAAACAAACGGTTCCCATTTGGAAAAAGGAAGTCTGGGAAGATGGGTCCGAATGGAAAGGTCATCAACTAGGACCCTGGAACCCTATGGACTAGAAAAAAATGAGACTGCACGCGGTTTACAGAAATTTATGAATAGTAAACAAGTCGTTGTCAGTCCATTTTTTTCTTGTTATTATATTGATATGTGTCGATATTAGTCGAGGAAAAAGGTGGTTTATACGTGAGAGTGCATGTTACAGATCTTAAACCCGGCGACCTGCTAAAAAACGATATCTACAATGATTCAGGTCTCCACATGCTGATGAAAGGTTCCGTTCTCAGCGAAGATGATATATCCAAACTGCTGCAGCATGGAATTGATTTCGCAGATGTAGAACCTACATCCAACCTTCACTCTGATGAACAAACCTTGCCTTCCGATCAAACCCGTCTGTTAACCAATCTGTTTAACGACACGATCAAAGGTACGCATTCCCTGTTTGAGCAAGCTATTGAACAAGGATTTGTTGATGAATCACAGGTTGACGAAATCGTAGGCACATTGACGGGACAACTCGAAAAGCAAAAGGACGTCGTCTCCCTGCTGCTTATGCTGGACGGGGATAGTGACTACACCTACAACCATTCCTTGCAGGTCGGTATGCTTGCTTTTTATATCGCAGGCTGGATGGGATACAACCCGGAAGAATGTCTTACTGTAGCCAAGGCTGGATATCTTCATGATATAGGCAAATCAAAGATTCCTGCTGAAATCTTACATAAACCAGGTAAACTAACAACTGAAGAATTCGCAGAAATGAAAAAGCATACCTTTTACGGTTACGATATTATTAAAGCCTCCACAGAAGACGAGATCGTTGCACTCGTTGCCCTACAGCATCACGAACGCGAGGATGGCAGTGGATATCCGTATGGATTACGTGGCGACGAAATCCATCCCTATGCACGTATAACGGCGGTAGCCGATGTTTACAGCGCGATGACAACAAACAGGGTCTATCAGACCAAGCAAGAGCTGATATCTGTGCTATGCGAATTGTACAGCCTCAGTTTTGGCCAATTGAGTGCCGAAGCAACACAAGAACTGATCAAACATATGCTTCCGAATTTTATTGGAAAAAAAGTGTTGCTCACCAGCGGACACACGGGTGTCATCGTCATGAATAACCCAGCTGACTATTTCCGACCACTCGTTCAGACCTCCACAGCCTTTATTGATTTAGCGAAAGAAAGAGATATTGCGATTGTTGAGATTTATGTCCAGTAATAGAAAAGAGCGAAAAGGGAAGCCTGAGTGGCTTCCCTTTGTCTTTTCAGGGTTGTTGGAACAATTACACGCAGAATGCTTTGGTGATGATAACCAACAGAATGAACAGTACCAGGATTGCACCTGTCGATGTGAATGGATTGTACATTCCTACGCCAGCAACGTTATTGCCCCCACAGCCGTAACCTACTTCGCTCATGTGATTGCCTCCTCTTTATAAGGTATACCCTAACATATGACACTGATGCACCGGATGCACCGGGCGAAACGGCAATCTTCCGTTTTTAGTTCTTAGCCCGGAAGCGGGTGCGAACCGTTAACCTTGCTGTTTAAGCCTCTTGAGCTTCCGGATTCGTTGTCTTCATCTGCTTCCAACAGGATGTAATATGCTTCAACGTTAATCCGATTCCTGCACCAGCCTCCCTGTTTCCTTGCGGTGCATAATCACAAGCATTCTCCAGAAGTCGTAGCTGCCTGTATTATTCTGGATATAAGGTCTATAATACGTCAGCGCCTCCTGTGCCCATTCAGGACAGCTCATATTGGACAAACGCTTCTGTTCTTGAATCCAGCTTCCTTGGAGCTCCAGTTGCTTCTGCATCAGCGTAAACATTCGCTTCTCTTCACTTGTCATCGGTTGCCCCTCCTCCTGCGCCGTCGTTCCATGCTCTTTTAACAAATAAGCCCCAGGCTCAACTACACCTTTTTCACCAGGTGTGTATCCATAGGAAGGAGAACTGGTTTTACGAATCTCATAGTGCACATGTGGACCTGTGCTCTGACCCGTGCTGCCTTGATAACCAATCAATTGACCTTTTCTCACCCGCTGACCTACACTTACGGCAGTTCGAGAAAGGTGACCATAACAATGCAAATATCCCCGATGATCTTCCAATGCCACCGTAAGTCCATATCCGCCAAAACCGGAGCCTGTTTGTCCTTCAGCCGCAAAACGTACAGTCCCATCCAAAAAGGCATACACAGGGCCATTCCATGGCTCGGTAACCAGATCTACACCTCGATGAAACGTCTGTCCTCCATGTATAGGATGAATTCGATAACCGAAGGAACTAGTAATCCGATACCCTTCGAAAGGGTTTGCATTCATAGCTTCACATCCTTTTTCTATCATTACATGCGTAGCGTTATGCAATGGCTTGTGCTTGTATCCTGCTGCGCAGGAGGATTACTTCAACCAAAAAACAAACGCCGCCCCGATGACATATCCACGGTGCAGCGTTGTGAGGTCAATATGATATTATTTCGCTTTGAGTCCGTCTTACTCAGGCATATCTAATGCTTCCCGCTCGTAGGCTTGGAATGCATTCTCCAATCCCATAATGACATCTTTGATTTTCATATATCCCTTCGTATACGGCTCCGAATCGCGGATTTCCTCCCATAAATAATGATAGGCTTTGAGATCCTCTGTCTCACATACGACAAAATCGGTGTATTCCTTGCCCGGCAAAGCCTCAGCATCGAAAAATCTGACGCTTACCAGACCACTGTACTTCTCTATGGTGGCCTGCAAAGCAGCCGCATGCTGTCTACGCTGCTCCCGTGGCAAAGCCAGCCAGGAAGGATAAAATTCAAGTAATACAATCATCATATGTCTCATAACTAATCTCTCCTTGTGCATCTAATCTGGGAGTGGATTTCCACTACTTTAACTAGGTATAGCTTAAAGCACACTGGAGCGATCAAGCATTAACATAGGTTAATGACATGAAATAAACGTTCGTTTATCTGAGTAAACGGCTCAGTGAAACAGGAGAGATGCCAATATAGGCAGCGATATGATACTGAGGGATTCGTTTTTCAAGGCCAGGATACTTCTGTAAAAATGCCTCGTAACGCTCAAGCGCAGATAAGCATAACAGTTCTCGCTCACGCTCCTCCTTACGTATATACAGCCGCTCAACCGCCTTACGCACAAAGTGCTCCCAGTGATGACTGGCCTCCATGAAATGCAGCAGCGCATCGTAAGGTATGGCAATCACAGTGGAATCCTCCAGCGCTTCAATGGTATACGATGATTCGGCCCCTGAGACCATCGCCGCATACGATGTGGCATAATCCTGCTCCAGCGTAAAGGCCACATTAAAATCCTTGCCATCGGGCAGTGTATAATACAATCGAAAACAGCCTTTGGTGCAAAAGTACGCATGATGCACGCTCTCGCCTGCACGAATCAACGCGGTTCCCCGAGGTATTTCTTTGAATGAGGTTCCCTGTACAAACCAGTCCCATTCTTCTGCCGAAATCCCGGCCTCCAAGGCTGACCTGTGAAGGGCTTCGTAATGTATCTGCATGCACACCTCCTGGATTAACTAAAATTCACAAATTCAATTCTTGCATTATATGTACTGTATTGTACTAAAAAGGAAGGCAAAGAAAAAGACGAACCAGAACGGTTCGTCTTCTCTTGAGGTAATTTTACATATATCAGCTTAACCGATGGAACCTTCCATCTCGAACTTGATGAGACGATTCATCTCAACGGCATATTCCATTGGCAGTTCTTTCGTGAACGGCTCGATAAAGCCCATGATGATCATCTGTGTAGCTTCCGCTTCGGTCAAACCACGGCTCATCAGGTAGAAGAGCTGATCTTCGGATACCTTCGATACCGTTGCTTCGTGCTCCAGCATGATGTTGTCATTCATGATCTCGTTGTAAGGAATGGTATCTGATGTGGACTCATTGTCGAGAATGAGTGTGTCACATTTGATGTTGGATTTCGCGCCCTCTGCCTGACGTCCGAAGGAAGCCAAACCACGGTACGTTACTTTACCCCCATGCTTACTGATGGATTTGGATACAATCGTAGAGGTTGTATCTGGAGCAAGGTGAATCATTTTCGCACCTGCATCCTGATGCTGGTTTTTACCTGCAACAGCGATGGACAGAACGGACCCCTTCGCTCCACGGCCTTTCAGTACAACCGCTGGATATTTCATCGTCAGTTTGGAACCGATGTTACCATCGACCCATTCCATCGTTGCATTCTCTTCTGCAACCGCACGTTTGGTTACGAGGTTGTAGATGTTCGGTGCCCAGTTTTGGATCGTTGTGTAACGAACGCGGGCATTTTTCTTACAGATGATCTCAACCACCGCACTGTGCAGCGAGTTCGTGCTGTAGATTGGAGCTGTACAGCCCTCTACATAGTGAACAAAGCTGTCTTCATCTGCAATGATCAAGGTACGCTCGAACTGACCCATGTTTTCAGAGTTAATTCGGAAGTACGCTTGCAGAGGCACTTCACATTTTACACCTTTCGGTACGTAGATGAAGCTTCCTCCAGACCATACTGCACTGTTCAGAGCAGCAAATTTGTTATCCGCTGGCGGAATAACGGTAGCGAAGTATTCACGCAGAATTTCAGGGTGCTCTCTGAGCGCTGTATCTGTATCCATGAAAATGACGCCTTGATCTTCCAGTTCCTTCTGCATATTGTGGTATACAACCTCAGATTCATACTGGGCGGATACCCCTGCCAGGAATTTTTGCTCTGCTTCTGGAATACCGAGTTTATCAAAGGTTTCTTTGATCTCGGAAGGAACCTCTTCCCATGTTTTCCCTTGCTTTTCCGAAGGGCGAACATAGTATTGAATGTCGTTGAAATCGAGATCATCGAGATTGCCGCCCCAATTAGGCATTGCCATTTTCTCAAATTGCTTCAAGGATTTCAGACGGAATTCCAGCATCCACTCCGGTTCGTTCTTAATCCGGGAAATTTCAGTTACGACTTCTGCCGTAAGACCTTTACCGGTTTGAAAGATGGATTGATGCTCATCGCGAAAACCATACTTATACTCTTCCATTTCTGGTGCTTTTTTAGCCATCTTACTCGACCTCCCTATCGTTATTGTACATTGTCCTCTTCGTCAATTCCTTTGCGTAATGCATTCCAGGCCAGAGTGGCACATTTGATGCGTGCAGGGAACTTGTTCACACCGGATAGGGCTTCGAGATCTTCATAATCGTCGAAATCGACTTCTTCCCCCTTCATCAATGAGGAGAAGCGGTTAGCCAGATCGAGTGCCTGTTCTATCGTTTTGCCCTTCACAGCCTCAGTCATCATTGATGCTGAGGACATGCTGATCGAACAGCCTTCCCCCGTATACTTGGCCTCCTGAACGATTCCGTCATTCAGCATCAGCTGCAGTGAAATCCGGTCGCCGCACGTTGGATTGTTTAAATTCACCGTCACGACGTCATTGTCAAACGTTCCGCGGTTACGCGGGTTTTTGTAATGGTCCATTATAACACGCCGGTACAGATCATCAAGTTGCATCGCCAAAATACTCCTTTGTCTGAATTAAGGCGCTAACAAGCCGATCTACATCTTGTTCGTTGTTGTATAGATAAAAGCTCGCACGAGCTGTAGAGCTAACTTCAAGCCAGCGCATAAGCGGCTGACAGCAGTGATGTCCTGCACGAATCGCTATACCACTCGCATCCAGCACCGTAGCTACATCATGGGGATGAACCTCTCCCAGATTAAAAGTAACTACGCCAACATGACGTTTCGCCGGACCATAGATCGTTAATCCTTCAATCTCCGACAAACGTTCTGTTGCATAAGCGGCAAGCACACCTTCATGATGAGCAATCTCATCCATGCCGATCTGCTCCAGGAAATCAATAGCAGCCCCCAAGCCTACTGCTCCAGCAATAATCGGGGTTCCGCCTTCGAATTTCCAAGGAAGCTCTTTCCAGTTGGAATCGTACAGTCCAACATCATTGATCATTTCACCGCCGAACTCGATCGGTTCCATCGACTCCAGCAGCGCCTTTTTGCCGTAGAGTGCACCGATTCCAGTAGGGCCGCACATTTTATGACCAGACAGCGCGTAGAAATCACAATCCAGCTCCTGCACATCGACCTTCATATGTGGCGTGCTTTGTGCACCATCTACAACGATTACTGCACCATTGCGGTGAGCAATCTCAGCGATTTGTTTAACAGGATGAACCAGCCCCATCACATTGGATACATAAGCAATTGCAACAATTTTGGTTCTGCTTGTAATTGTCTGCTCCACATCAGCCAGTTCAATGTGACCGTCAGGCTGAAGCGGAATGTATTTCAATGTAGCCCCTGTCTCCTTGGCAACTTGCTGCCAAGGAATCAGGTTGCTGTGGTGCTCCATCTGCGTCAGCACAATTTCATCGCCTTCTTTACAGTTGGCACGAGCATAAGACGAAGCGACCAGATTCAGTGCTGTCGTTGTACCACGCGTAAAGATAATCTCTTGTGTACGGCGTGCATTGATAAACTTTGCCACCTTCTCACGAGCGCCTTCATAAGCATCCGTTGCCCGGCTTCCAAGAGTATGCACACCGCGATGCACGTTGGAGTTCTCATATTCGTAATAATGCTTAACCGCATCAATTACAGCTCGAGGCTTCTGCGAAGTTGCGGCACTGTCTAGATATGCGAGCGGATGTCCGTTGATTTCCTGGTGGAGGATCGGGAACTGCTCGCGAATGGACGGGTTCATTGTCCCAGCTTCTTCTCAATCAGAGACTGCAATTGGGTACGCAGTGCTTCCAAAGGAATATCCGCCACCACCGGTGCGAGGAAGCCATAGATAATGAGGCGTTCCGCATCCGTACGGTTAATCCCGCGAGACATCAAGTAATGGATCTGCTCCGCATTCACTTGGCCTACGGAAGCTGCGTGACCTGCTGTTACATCATCCTCATCAATCAGAAGGATCGGGTTGGCATCTCCACGCGCTTTAGGGCTCAGCATCAGCACTTTCTCTGTTTGCTGTCCATCGGCTCTTGTAGCACCTTTTTCAATCTTCGTAATACCATTGATGATCGCCGATGCCTCCTCACGCATAACTGCGCGTGTAATCATCTGGCTCGGTGTATTTTTACCGAAGTGACGTGCTTCGGTTGTATAGTTAATCTTCTGTGAACCGGAACCGACAGCAATAACTTTGGAGTCGGAACTTGATCCGTTGCCTTTGAGTACACTCATTGTATTGCTTGCTGTATCTCCGTTGTTCATTTCGCCAACGATCCATTCGATGGAACCGTCGTTTTCCAGAACTGCACGACGGAAGGATACATCTGTAACGTTCACACTCAGCTGATGAACCGTTGCAAAACGTACCTTCGCACCTGCTTTAACGAACACTTCCACAACCCCGTTATGGAATACCGGTGCGGAAAGCTCGCCGGACACGTAGTTATCTACGTATGTCACCGAACTGTTCGCTTCAGCAACAACCAGCACGTGGGGTGCAAAGGTTGCAGTAGCATCATCCGTAAGCAGCACCGCTTGTAACGGAACTTCAATGTTTACATTTTTCGGAACGTACAGGAATACCCCGCCATTCCACAATGCAGCATGCAACGCAGCGATGGAGTGTTCCTCGGCTTTAACTGCCGTGTTGAGATATGGTTTAACCAAGTCGCCATGCTCACGAACAGCTGTTGCGAGGTCCGTGAAGATTACACCTTGGGCTGCCAGATCAGCAGACAATTTGGAGTATACCGCACCAGAGTTGCGCTGAATCACCAGACTGCCCTCCGCTTGATCCTGAACCAGTTCCTTGATGGATGCAGGTACTTCTTCCAGAGAAGAAATGGCTGCCCCTGCCTTGTATGTGCCGTACTCGCTGATATTCCAGCGTTCAATTTTTTGCTTTTCCAGTTTAGGAAGCGCCAGCTCGCTCGCAAGCTTCAAGGCTTCGAGTCGCTGCTCAGTCAACCAGCCGGGTTCGTTATTACTTTCCGACAAGGCGCGAAGCGCTTCAGATTCAACCGGAAGAATTGTTTGTGTAGTCATTTATTATCCTCCTCCGTTTTGTCTTTACGCTTCTTGACCTACAGTTTCGTCTGTAATACCCAGTTCTTCTTTAACCCAGTCATAGCCTTCTGCTTCCAGACGATGAGCCAGCTCAGGACCGCCCGATTTCACGATACGACCTTGCATCATTACGTGTACATAGTCTGGAGTGATGTAGTTAAGCAGGCGCTGATAGTGCGTGATGATCAGGAAACCGCGATCTTCGCTTTTCATTGCATTTACGCCGTTTGCCACGATTTTCAAAGCGTCGATGTCCAGACCGGAGTCGATCTCGTCAAGCACTACAATTTTCGGATCAAGCAGCATCATTTGCAGAATTTCGTTCCGTTTTTTCTCCCCGCCAGAGAAACCTTCGTTCAGATAACGATGTGCAAACTCAGGGTTCATATCCAGCTCTTTCATTTTACCTTCCATTTGACGAATGAACTTGATCAGGGAGATCTCGTTTCCTTCGCCGCGGCGAGCGTTGATTGCACTACGCAGGAAGTCGGAGTTGGTTACGCCTGCAATTTCACTTGGATATTGCATCGCCAGGAACAAGCCTGCACGTGCGCGCTCATCTACAGCCATATCCAGAACATCCTCACCGTCGAGTGTTACTGAACCGTCTGTTACTTCATATTTAGGATGTCCCATCAGAGCAGAAGCCAAAGTCGATTTACCTGTTCCGTTCGGTCCCATGATCGCGTGGATTTCTCCACCTTTCATCTCCAGGTTAATGCCTTTCAGGATTTCTTTACCTTCAATGGTCGCTTTCAGACCTTCAATGACAAAATTCGTAGTCATGTGTATTGTTTCCCTCCATTTAAAATTGATGTTTGCTGTCGAAAACGAAAAAGCGCCTATTATATCTGAACAGGGCTTCCCCTGACTTTCTCTGTTTCGTTATATCTGGGTAAAACAATTCTTACATGCGCTCTGGAGCAATCCTCACGCAATTCCAAAGCAACAATCACTTTAGAATAATTCTAAACTGATTCTCAATGATTATCAAGTCATTTCCTATCAGTTGTTGTCCTTCTCAGGAAACTCCATTCCTTCTGATTCTATAATAAATGCCTGTTTGAATCAAATAAGAAAACAAATTTCAATCCGTCAGACAGTGATATATATCACAAAATTCACAGTTTGTTCAGCTTGCACGCTGTTTATGAAAAAAGACTTATCCATCTCTGGATAAGTCTCTTCTGCTCCATCATTTCTAGTATAATGAGTCAAGCTATCACATTTTGAGCGTTTCGTTTATCTTCCGCACCTGTTCGTCAAAATCCGCAACGTCCAGCACTGGCGTCATCGCGCGCGGCACCGGACCATTCGGAATGAAAATCCATGAACGGCAGCCGTTATATTCAGGCAGTACAGCAATTTCCATCGGCTCCTGCAAACGGTACACACGTAAAATCAAGACGTGGAGCGGATCTTTCTTTTTCCACTTCAAACGGGCTTCGGCAAAATCCGCTGTCCACATATGATATTCCAGAAGTCGATCCAGCATATTCTGATCCCGAATCTCCAAATCCTGCGTTACTTCAGCAAAGGTCGTAATGCGGATCGTTGAGGCTTCAGGCTCCCATTCGGCCAGCGAGTCCTCAACATAGGATTGATCCGGGGACTTGATCAGTTCTTTACGCTGATGCTCATAAGTCGGATACAGATAAAATGCTGGACTTTTTAACTCAAAATGCTTCGTTTCCTCCACAATACCGCCTTTGCGCATCACCAGAATCTGACGCCCATCCTCCAGCGCTTTGATCGCTGAGGCCCACTCCTTCAATGCCGGTATCGTTGCTGTGTCTAACATCAAACTCGCCCTCCCCTGTCACTCTTGACAGCAGTATAGACGGTTAATGTGCTTCTGACAACCTGTTAACCAAGGTAAGCGCGAAGCATCCACATATGTTTCTCCAGATCGGCCTTGAAGCCTGTCAGCATATCGGCAGTTGGCTGATCTTCAGCCGCATCAGCCAGATCAATGCCTTCCTGATATTCGCTGGAAAGTGTCGCGAAGTCTTCAATCAGGTTCTGCACCATGACACTCGCATCTTCTTTGCCGGAGGCCTCCTGAATCGAAGCCATCTCCAGATATTCCTTCATTGTTGCAGCCGGGCTGCCTTTCAGTGTGAGCAGGCGTTCAGCGATTTCATCCATTTGAACGGTAATTTCATTATAAAACTCTTCAAATTTCACATGCAGAGTGAAAAAGTTCGGGCCTTTTACATACCAGTGATAGTTATGGATTTTGACATACAGCACGTTCAGGTTTGCCACCTGACGATTAAGTACTTGTTCAACGGATTTCGCTTGATCTGTTTTGTTTTTTGTAGCCATATCTAATCCCATCCTTTAATTATAAATTTTAGTCTGTCCCATTACACGTCAAGGGTATTTGCATGCGTGACAGAGAGTTAATGGTGGTAACCCGCCAGATTGGCGGAGATGCATTCCGGTGCGGTTATTCTTAACTGCCCGGCCTATTTGTTTTTACCCGTCGGCCTGATCTTCGAATCACAGCATACCTGAGTTGTCTCAAAAAAAAGTTCAAAAACGAGGCCATATCCGATATACTGTCATAAACCAAGCAAAGAAGTGGGTTTTCCTGTTTCTTGAAGCATCTGTTCCTGTTTCTTGGAGCGGCGTTTACTCTTTCTTCATATATACGGAGGTGTCACCTTTGACTCAATATCATCCTTTAACTCCCCATGAAGCGATCGAACTGGCCAAAACATTACCGGGTCCATTTACGGCAGATACAAATCTGGAATGTCGTGAGATTGGTGACGGCAATCTGAATCTCGTTTTCCACATCACGGACCAGAACTCCGATAAAAGTATCATTATCAAACAGGCGCTTCCTTATGCGAAAGTGGTTGGAGAATCATGGCCGCTATCTCTCGTACGTGCCCGGATTGAACGTGAAATTTTACAAGAGGAATACCGCCTGTGTCCAGGCATGGTGCCTGAAGTGTATCATTACGATGACGATCTCGCCCTGACGGTTATGGAGGATCTGAGTGATCATGTAATTATGCGTAAAGGGCTGATCGACGGAGCCTCTTATCCGCTTTTTGCGGAGCATATTGGAGAGTTTATGGCAAGAACACTGTTTTTCACGTCAGACCTTGGTATGAATCAGCAGCAGAAGAAGGAACAGCAGGGAAGATTCGTTAACCCTGATCAATGTAAAATTACGGAAGACCTGATCTTCGATGAGCCTTATCGGATTGCACAAAATAATAACTATGACCCTGCGATTGAAGATGAAGCCGAAGCGCTGCGTACCGATGAAGAGCTGCATCTGGAAATCGCCCTGCTGCGTGAGAAGTTTCTAACCCATGGACAAGCACTGCTGCACGGCGACTTGCACACAGGCAGTATTTTTGTCACACCCGAATCAACCAAAGTGATTGACCCCGAGTTTGCTTTCTATGGCCCAATGGGTTTTGACGTAGGCGCGGTTCTTGCGAACCTGCTGCTTCATTATGTTTCCTTGTCAGGCCGCATTCAGGAACCATCAGCAAGAGAGCAGCGTGAAGCAGAGATATTAAACATGGTGCGTGAGGTCTGGACTGAGTTCGATACCCGTTTCCGCGCGCTGTGGGCTTCCGACCTCGTTGATCCGATGGCTAAAACGCCCGGATATCAACAGCTGTATGTACAGCAGCTATTCCGGGACGCCGTTGGATTCACCGGAGCCAAAATGGTGCGTCGTATTGTGGGACTTGCCCATGTCGCTGACATTGACACCATTGCAGACGCATCAGAACGTGAATATGCACAGCGCAAAGCCTTGGCGGTGGGTAAAGCGCTTATCAAAAACAATCGCCGTATAAACACAATTGGTGAGGTGCTGGATCTGGTATCTTCTGCTCTCACTGTGGTCAAAGCCTAATTTTATGAACGGAGGAACATCTATGACAACCCTTGAACATCAGCCTCTGTCTTCTCTTAATTGGAAAAAGGACAAGCTTGAAATGCTCGATCAGCGTCTGCTGCCTGAAACCATTCTGATGCTAAAACTGTACACCCCTGAGGAAGTATGGGAATCCATACATTCCATGAAAGTGCGGGGCGCTCCTGCCATTGGCATCGCGGCAGCATTCGGCGTCGTGCTTGGAGCCAAAGCTTATGAAGGAAGCAAAATTGAGGGTTGGCTCGAGCATGTGAAATCCGTCTGTGCACATCTGGCCACATCCCGTCCAACAGCGGTTAATCTGTTTTGGGCGCTTGATCGCATGCTGCAGAAGGCAACTCAAGTATCAGAAGCAGGCCTGAGTCTTGCAGATAGCACAGATGCGCTTGAAGTGGAGGCACTGCTCATTCAGAAAGAAGACGAGGAGGTGTGCCGGATGATCGGAGAGCATGCCTTGCCTCTGTTTGAAGACGGGATGGGTGTGCTGACGCACTGTAACGCAGGCGGATTGGCCACGGCAAAATACGGTACTGCAACTGCTCCGATGTATCTCGCTCAGGAACGCGGCATTCATCTTAAGGTATTTGCTGATGAGACACGTCCCGTTCTGCAAGGCGCTCGCCTGACAGCATTTGAGCTTCAGCAAGCTGGCATAGATGTTACATTGCTCTGCGACAATATGGCAGGGATGGTCATGTCTAAAGGCTGGGTACAAGCTGTCATCGTGGGTACAGACCGCGTAGCAGCAAACGGAGATGTGGCGAACAAAATCGGTACGTACAGCCTGGCTGTACTCGCCAAAGCACACAACATTCCGTTCTATGTCGCGAGTCCACTATCAACCATAGACTTGTCCACCGCATCTGGCGATCTGATTCCCATCGAGGAGCGTGCCGCTGAGGAAGTGACCGAAGGATTCGGAAAGCGCACTGCACCGCAAGGTGTTAAAGTGTACAATCCGGCCTTTGATGTTACGCCTAACGAGTACGTTACAGCCATTATTACGGAAAAAGGTATCGTTCGTGCACCTTTTCAGGAGAACCTGGCTGCCTTGTTTGCGGAAAATAATTAGTAAGAAAGGTTCGTCCAAACTCAGCAAAGTATTGAGCAAAATGATCAATGGACACCTAAGTAAGTCTGCTACCTTGGAAAGCACAAAAGAAGGAGCGATCCGAACTTTGTTCAGGCTGTCGAGAATATCTCGGCAGCTATTTTTCTGGAAATGACTGTATTAATAACGATACGTAGGTAATTAAATGGGCTGTAGGATTGAGAACCAATACCAGAAACAGCCTCCATTAGGCTGCTTCTGATCAGAATTTTTTTACATTACATCATTTTCAGCAATGCCTCTACACCTGTCATGCCTACTCTAATTCCCATGGCCTCTGCCTCAGTCGTTACCGATTCCATTGGTGCATGAAGCAGTTGCTCCAGTGTTCGTACACCAACAGCCCGTGCTGCTACAATCTTGCGATCTCCGAGCTTCTCATTCAATAACCCCACATCAAGAGCACCACACATGATATATCCCTTGGACGTATTAATGGATAACAGTGTCGTTTTGGGAAGTTTCACTTCTACCCCAACGAGTACGTGTTCACCCACAACAATTGGCTCCATCGTCACCATAATCTAACGATCCACCTCCTCTTCAACAGATCACGATATTTGTATGCCCTTTGGCCAATCGCCGTGTGGACACCTGCCGTGAGATAAAGAAAAAGTGTATTATTCCATTACGGGTTTACATGGTATTCACTCTGAGCTGTTGCGTGTTCCCCTAATCTAGCGGCTGAAAAAAGAAGACTATTCGCGTAACAAAAAAGATTTTCACAATACTTTCACTTGTATTTTCCAAAACCTTGGCACTATGATTTCCATCATATTAATGATATAGTATGTTGAAGCACGTTTGTGCTGACACACTATTTAACGGGGCTGGGATGAATGAAACAAACCTTATCCAATCAAGATGACATCGGCTACTTATTTAATGTCGATATACTTATTAAAAGCCGATCGAATGCACTGGCACTGCAGTCCCTCATAGAGTTCATCAACAAACAGGAACAAATTGCGGACTTTCGGATTCATTCCGGAATAGAACTCGGTAACATAATTGAAGCTATGCTTCAGCAGACCCATACTAACTCCGCTGAACCCATTCAGATGGATTTGCAACAAACAACACAAGCACACAATGGACAGCGGACTTCAAGCAAGCCGGATAAGACTGATCCTGTTCCGTCCGGTTCACATCAGGAATCAACAACTAAAGCTACCCATTCTACTACTAAAAAAACAGTTACTGACTCATCTCATGTTGCTGACGCCAACTCGTTCAACAACTGGATTGAATCCTTAATTAAAGAAAATCGTCTCACACGAATTGTAGTGAACAACAAGAATGGTAAACATCAGAGCATCCCTTGTCGTATTCTTAATTTTGATCGGGATAATAATGTGGTAAGCATCTACCATGTGGATGAAAAACAGGTCTATACATTCCGAACAAACGAAATTGATGAGTTCTTGCTGTAACTCTGAATGAAGCAACGCCTGTTGAAAAAACACCAAAAAGCAACCTGAGCCGAAATGCAAAACATTCGACCACAGGTTGCTTTTATTATACTCACATTCTAGTAAGACAAAATCTGATCAATAGCATAATTTTAGTTCGCTGAGCTTCTCTGACCTCGCTGCCAGACATCAATGGCGAGCAGCAACCAACCACCGATAAAAGCTACCCCGCCAATGGGTGTAATTGCCCCCAGAATTTTAATACCCGAGATGCTGAGCACATACAGACTGCCTGAAAAAATAATAATGCCGGCAAACAGCAAGCGAGCCGCCCATTTCAGCTTCAGAGATTCTCCAAGTTGTCCTGCAATCAATCCAATAATCAGCAGGCCCAGTGCGTGTATCATATGGTACTGCACTCCGGTTTCATAAGTGGCGATTGCACTTGCACCAATTTTGTCTTTGAGCATATGTGCCCCAAATGCACCAATACCAACAGACAGCATCGTTAATATCGCTCCGAGCATCATCCATTTTCGCTGCATCATTCATTCTCTCCCTTGATTCGTTTCTGACTTCATATATTGTAGCGAATTCATGTCCTCTTTACCAGCCACCTTATACATATCTCGTCTCATAACTCCAGAACGTTATGGCACGAATTATTCCAACAGATATCATAAACCTCATACATGAAACCTTGCTTTTTCCCGATAAATGTGGAAAAGTAGAAAAGAATGCCGGAATCAGAGCAGATGCGAATCATTCCGCAGCAAACGGGGTAATACGTATTCATTATCCTGTTTAAATTATAAGATATGTAAAAAAGGAGTTCTTACTGATGGATGACCACAACTCTCAAAATTCGGGCTGGAATTCTTCCTCCTCCCATTCAGGCTATTCAGATCCCTACGGCTCCAGTAACAACGACTACATGCTTTCGTCTGAATCAGGAGGTCAACCTCCGGTACCCCTCAAGCATTCTGGTCCGGGCATAGCCAGTTTCATTGTGGGGCTTGTTGGACTCATTGGTCATATAATAACCTTTGTGCTGGTTTCCCTTGCGTTATATAGTTCATTGGAGCTTCTGGATTCATCAATCGGTCGGGAAGAGCTGGCCTTCCATCCGGCCATCGTTTTGGCTTCTTTAGCCTTTCTGGCCTGTCTGATCCTTAACCTGGCCGGAATCATTCTAGGTGTTATTGGATTGGTGCTTAAAAATCGCAGAAAAGTATTTGCTATTATCGGCACCGTTCTGAATGGACTGCTAATTCTGCTATTTGCAGTGCTGGTCGTCGCGGGCATATACATGACGTAATGCTTTGCAGGAGAGAGCAGGTTCTTTATAATAAAGCTCAGCGGCCGTGCAGGATCTGCAATGGTCACCTGCAATGAAGATCATTTATTACTAACAGAAAAATATTGAATGATAAAGGAGATTGACATGGCACGAATTAAAATTTTCGCGGACAGCACAAGTGATCTGACTCCACAGTGGGTGCAACAATATGAGATCGGGATCATTCCTTTGTATGTTGTATTTGGTGAGGAATCACTGAAAGATGGAACCGAGATCAAACCAGAGCAACTCTATGAACGTGTCAGCCGTGATGGTGCTCTGCCTAAAACTGCTGCTCCCTCTCCCGCGGATTTTATGGCAGCATTTCAACCCTACATAGAACAAGGCGATGATATTTTATATATTTCCTTATCTTCTGAACTCTCATCAACATATCAGAATGCCCTCATCGCCAGTTCCGAATTTCCGGAGGGACGTATTTCCGTGGTCGATTCGCTAAACCTCTCCTCAGGCATTGGCCTGATGGTGATGAAGGCTGTTCATGCGGCGGAACAAGGGCAGGATCTGGAACAGATTACAAAACTGATCGAAGCAATGAAACCAACTGTACGCACAGAATTTGTAATTGATACACTGGAGTATTTGCACAAAGGCGGACGCTGCTCTGGTATGCAAAACCTGATTGGCAGCCTGCTTAAAATTCGCCCTGTCATTCGAGTAACCGATGGTAAAATGACCCCTGCCTACAAAGTGCGTGGCAAACGAGAAAAAGCGCTTGAGCAAATGTTGCAAAATTCACTAAGCAACAAGGAGCGGATTGATCGAGACCTGTTGATTGTCGTTCACACCATGGCGGAGGAAGATGCCCTTGCACTGAAGCAAACGCTTCAGGAAGAGACGGGTGCGCGTGTAGAGTTAACAACAGCCGGCTGTGTTATTTGCAGTCATTGTGGTCCTAAAACGATCGGTATTATCTATAACACAACATTCTAGGAAGATCTGGTATCAGAGGATACCCGATGTATAGTAATGCCTGATGGCGCACCTGCATAACCAATTGCATAATCCTAACCTAATAAAAGGGCATGCTCAGCATAATCGCTGGCATGCCCTTGTTTATTATTCTTGCCTAATTACACTCGCAGCGATTAATACGTTTTTGTTTTCAAGTCATTCAGACTTTTGAACGCGTATCCCTGCTTGCGTGCTTCATCAATAATGGAGCCAAGTGCCTCGGTATTGTCCTTGGACACCGAGTGCAGCAAAATCACTGCCCCTGGATGAAGCTGCTTCAGCACCTGCTGGTGAGCGTACTGTGCTCCCCGCTGAACATTCGTATCCCAATCTTTATAAGCTACCGACCAGAACACATTGATATATCCTTGCGCATAACTCTCGGCAAGCGTACGGTTGTTGAAAATACCGCGGGGTGGGCGTAAAAATGTACCCTGCTGCCCTGTAAGCCGCTGAACCTCGGACTTTACTTTCTCCAGCTCCTCCTTAATCTGACCATTGGAGATTCGAGTCATATCAGGATGGCTCCAGGAATGGTTGCCAACAATATGGCCTTCAGCCGCCATTCGCTTCACCAACTCAGGCTGATCCTTGAGATAGTGGCCTGTGACAAAGAAAGCCGCCGGTACCTTCTTGTCTCGCAGCACATCCAATATGGCAGGGGTGAAGCCATTTTCATAGCCGTTATCAAACGTCAGATATAATTCTTTTTGTTTGGTATCCCCTAGGAAAATGGCATGATTATGTTCCAAAATGGATTTGAACCCTTCCTGATCAATTGAAGGCAGCTGACCGTTCTGACTTTTCTTGAAACCAAAGTGATATGCTCCGTTAATGGGTGATGCCTCTGCATATGATGCCAGCATGCTAACAGTTAACAAGCCGAGCAGCAGATAGCGAACCATTCGCTTCATGTTATCCGCTCCTGTTCCTGAATATTCGGTTTGAAATACATCTCTCCAACCATCTTCAGGTAATATGTCACAGGAGCATCTAAATTATGTAACATTGACGCTTTACCCGTTAATTTTCACGTTTAATAGATGTAGATTGATGAAACAGTTCAAGCAACGTCTGCGGCTTGCCGCTGGCAGCCAGCCATTCCTTCACGGTTTGGATAGCACGAGTCTGACCATCGCCCTGATCGCGCCAGGTAAGCAGTTCAATCACTTTGATAATAAGTGCTGACATGTTATGGTTGTCCTGTTCGGAACGCTCTGCACGCAGCTTGTGATATAGTGCCTCCTGCTCCCAATCCAGCAAAATCTCATCTCCGATCGTCGGCTTCATGAGTGTATATGCTCGATTACAGCCACCGCAGCGAACAGTGCATACTTGTTCCTGCATAAAATACGTGCTCACGTCCTGCCCGCAATCAGGGCATTTAAAACCTACTTGGATGTTTTGAATGTGTTCACGCATGTTATTGTCCTCCTGCTCTATATGTATAACATTTATACCCGATATACTGACCCTTCACGCTATTTTGCAGAAAACATTCATAGTCTATAAACTAGTAAATATGTTAAAATATTTAACAGATCACAGGTGTGAGGGGCGGGATAACATGTCGAACGAAGAGCGCAATATTACCTGGCAAGCATCAAGTCTGAACCGGCAGGATCGCGAGCATTATAACGGACATCATAGCCGTACGTTGTGGTTTACAGGTCTATCCGGTTCGGGCAAATCCTCCATTGCTTTTGCACTGGAGAAATATTTGCACGAGCAAGGAGTCCGCAGTTATGTACTGGACGGAGATAATGTAAGACACGGACTGAACAAGGACCTTGGCTTTACTGCAGCTGACCGGCAGGAGAATCTGAGACGCATTGGAGAAGTATGCAAGCTGATGGTTGATGCGGGATTGCTTGTGCTCTCCGCCTTTATATCTCCACATGCAGCCGATCGGAGAATGGTTCAAGATTTGTTTGAGCCCGAGGATTTTATTGAAATCTATGTACGTTGTTCCATAGAAGAATGTGAGCGACGCGACCCCAAAGGGCTATACAAAAAAGCACGCAGAGGTGAAATTCCTCATTTTACAGGCATCTCTGCACCTTATGATGTTCCCCAATCTCCTTCCTTGATCGTAGATACGGAACAATGCACCATTGAAGAGGCAGTTCACAGCATCGTTCAGCACCTGCAACAGATCGGAGCACTACATCTGCCTTTGAAAACCGGCTCGGTCCTGAACCGTTAAAATCAACTGTCAAGCAGCGCACGATGTGCCTAAGGCGTACCGCGAACGGTACGCCTTTTCTGATCCGCTCAAACTTTGACTCGTTCGAGAAGACAATATGATGTTGCCTCATACACAGCACCTAGCTGCTACTGCCCGGCAGCACCAGCCTGCATATTCAACAATCTGCTGAACGTGCCCACCGGGTCTGCGGATAATTGCTGATACCCCCCCTCCTGAATCACACGTCCTTCCTCCAGAACGATTACACGATCCGCCGTACGAATGGTGGATAAACGATGGGCAATAACGATAATGGTTACATGTCCTTTTAATCGCTCGAGCGCTTCATGAATATACTGTTCGTTTTCACTGTCCAGCGCACTTGTCGCTTCATCCAGAACCAGTACGGAAGGATTACGCAGCATAGCGCGGGCAAGCACAAGTCGCTGACGCTCACCGCCTGACAGACGGAGCCCGCGATCACCTATAATGGTATCCATTCCTTGGGGAAGCCTGCGAACAAACAAGGCAGAGGCAGAAAACTGGAGTGCCCGCCACATTTGCTCTTCACTGGCATCGGGATCGACCAGACGTAAATTTTCACGAATGCTTGTATGAAACAAAAAAGGGTCCTGGGACACATAACCGATTGAGCTGCGCCAGCTAAGCAGCCGCTCCTCCGTCAAAGGTTTCCCGTCAATCTGAATGCTCCCGCTCTCAGGACGCATGAGCCCCATAATGAGGTCGATGAATGTGCTCTTGCCCGCACCCGACTTACCGACAATTGCCGTCATGCTTTTGGCTGGAATGGATGCACACACATTGAACAAGGAATAGCTGTCATTTCCCTCGTAACGGTAATATATATCCTGACAACGGATGGATTCCTTGAAGTCCATGGGTTCGACAGCATAAGCCGAGGTAGCAGCAGACTGGGGCTCTTCAGCGTTTCCTTCACTGATTTCACGGCTGTTCTCGGTCTGTACCTGCAGTTCTCTCACGATTCGAAAAGCGGGCAGCATGGAACTTATGTACTCCAGATTAGACTGAATCGCTGTAAATCTCGGCCATAACCGCGAAAAAATCAAAATGATTAATAATAAACTGGCTGGAGGCACAGACATTACACGGAGGGATAGGTAAATAAACGCTGCGATAATGAATGCCGCAGACACCCGGTGAATCAGTTGTGTACCCGTGTTGAGCTGACTGAACTGCACGACATTTCGCTCAATTTGTCTGCACATGCGATCAAACCAATGAATATGTGAATGCTCAAGCATGTTGCTTTTGATATCTTTGATTCCATTAAAATGCTCAGTAATCCCGTTATAATACGCCTGTGAAAATTCTGTCGTTTGATCCCCGATTCGTTTCGCACGCTTCACAAACGTTCTGAGCAGGAAAAACAAAACTAAACCACAGACAAGCACAAGCGCCGTTAACCTGGCAGATAACCAGAAAGCCAGCCCAATCTGAATTGCAGTAAAAACAAGCGAAGCGGCCATCTGCAGCAAAATGCTCGTTCCCTGGCTGACACGCGCAAGCTCGGTCGTTAATATATGATTAAAATCGGATTTTCGTTTTTGGAGAAAAAAGGACCACTTCGCCATAAGGATGGCGCTATAGGCTTCCATACGCAGCGTTCGTATAAATTGCTGCTGAATGCGGACATTGCGCATTGTCTGAAGACGCTGCATCCACGCCTGTCCTGACACGATCAGTACAAAGGTGAACAAAACCAGCATTAATTGATTATGCTGCGAGAATTGATGGAGAAAGTTGCTTAACCAAGGAAGGTGTATTCCCGAAGAGCCCATATCAAAAATACCGATCAGACTCAGCATCGGAACCAGCATATAAATACCGATCCCCTCCATTAAGCCAATACAGACCATACCTAGCACATTCCAATATAATACGGGACCCGTAGTGTGATGAAGCTTTCGCATAAAATAGTGTAATTCCGACTTCATACTTTGCCCCTCTCCGCCATCGTGCTTCTTTTCAAGCGCCGCCAAAACCAGAGAATCGGGCGTAACGGGAAATACAAAAAGTACAATGAACGTGGGAGCGGTAGCTGATGCACATCCCATGTGCTTGGATATAAACGCTCCACAAAGAAAAACCATTTCTGTCTGGTGCTTCGCAGGGCAAATAAATATGACCTGTAATGGTTTAAATCTGCAGGACTGTCCAGCATATCCTTCATAAACATCACACCTTCTCTAGCCAAACGTTTTCCCGCACGCACATTCATCAACATCATTGATCTATACTCATCATCCAGCGGGGTATGCAGAAGATTCGAAACGAGGTGTAATGTTTGCGAACCGATGGATAGACGCCCTTCGGCTCTTAAACGCCGCTCGATCTTCTGCCTATCCATTGGCATTGTACGTATCATCTGGTCGATATCGAGCAACCAGCGAAGCCTGAACCAGCCATGCCTTGCACCATGGGTCACCAGATAAACCCACAGGTCCTCCGTTTCCAGCATACGCACAGGTGTCTGGGTATACGTGCTGAACCGGCTTCGTTGCCACAACACTTCAAAGTCGCTTTCGCGGCCGGAGTCCGGATTGAGCCGCCAATGAATTTCAATCTGTGTTCGCTTGACCGGATGAATATAACAAATATGATGCTCTCGCCACTTCCAGCTGCGTACGGTCAGAGCTCGTTCCCCCTCTTTACTCTGGTATCCAAGCTCCTGAAGAACTCTCGCAGCAGCCTCCACATCCTGAACGGGGATCAAGATATCCAGATCTTTGGAGGTTCGCATGGACACATCTCCATACAGATCATGGGCCAGTGCGGGGCCTTTCAGCGTAATGTTGCGAATACCCTGTTCGCGAAAAGCACCGCACACCTGCTCCATCTCGGCCGTTAATTGCAGCATACGAAACGTATTCAGCGTATACTGCTGTTTCAAGCTTTCCATCACCGCCTTGGGAACAGGCAGTGCTGTCTCCTTTTTTAAATAGAGATAGATTACAGAATATAGTCGATGATGATAGACAAGACGTAAAAAAAGCGACCAATCCACTCCCTGCAGCCAGCTTTCCATCTCCTCGGAAGTCAGAGCTGTCCTTTCCCCTCCAAGCATGCTCAAGATCAGCCTGAGCTCCTTCGGGAACTCTGCCACATACTGCTCACTTTCATGTGTCATAGACAATCTCCCCTGCTCCCTTCTCGGGACATCGTTTGCCAAACACGCCGACGACCGTGTATTGGTCCATCGTATCTGCTCCCGTCACAATCAGTTTTCCGCTCCGAAGCCAGGCGTGAGCCGTCAGCTGCCCCTCTTCATTCCGCGCCGTCCCCATATACAACGTGCTTTCAATATGACGTCGTTCCAGCATTTTCATTGCAGCTACAGCCATAACAAGGCAGCGGCTTTCCCAGAAGGTGTATTTGGCGGCAAGCATAATTGCCTTGGATATGCTTCTTATGACAGCGATCTGGTCGCGGCTCAACCCGTTCATCGGCGTTTCGACCATCGGAGCCCCGAGCCCTGGAGCAACTTTAGCGAACGGCTTGGACTTCTGTATTCGTGCCCATGCAAGCAGAACATAGGCTTCCCACACCAAACGTCGCATCGAACCGGAGAGCTTGAAAAAGGCTTTTATCCTGCGAAACATTTCTTCATACTCCGCTGGATACGGTAATGTCGATTAAATCTTCACGCAGCAGATGCTCCAAAAAAGATACCACCTGCTCACCGCATCGTTCAGGCTCAATATCATATTCTGCCGCGAGTACCTGAATCAATTGGTCCAGTGTTTGCTCTTCGGCAATCAGTTCCCAGATCCGTCCACCTGTGCTTCCCAGATTGTAATATTTGCCGGAGGTGATGCTCATCATAACCTTCTCTCCGCCCATATCACTAACCAGATTTCCCTCTTTTCGAATGACCCGATCATTCGTATTGATTTGCGTGCTGGCTGTCATATTTCTGTATGCACCCCTTTGCGTATATGGGTAATGATTCGTTCTACCATCTCAAAAGCCGTAAATTGCGAACCTGTCCGGCTTAATCTGCCAATCTCAACACTGGCCGAAAGTCTGGAAGCTGTTTCAAACAGCCATTGGGCCATCCCCTGACGTGCAATCAGTCCCCCGCGAAACGTATGCGAGCAAAGCAAATGAAGGCGCTCCAGACCGCTAACCTGCTCCAGCTTCACGGGCCCCGGATCAAGATCGGGCTGTGGAACAAGTTCATATATTGCTGCAAGCGGCACGGACCTTTCGTAAAAATAATGCTGTACCGGTATAGCATACTTGGTGATTTCTTCATGCACGGTTGCATAGTTTTGCTTTTCCATGCCAAAGCCATCCAGACTGGGCTGCCATAACTTCTGCTGCGGATATCCCGGTGACACGATCGCTCTTCCACCAGCGTCCCAGGTCAACGCCACGACATCATCCGTGAGAAGCGGATAACCGCGTGAGGCCAGCGCAGCGGACAAAGTAGATTTCCCAGCACCCGAATGCCCGACAAATGCATACGCCCAGCCATCCACAACAACCGCACTTCCATGGAGTGGAAGAATGCTACGCTGCATCATAGTAACGGCCATACATGTCCCAAGGATGAATAACCGAATTTTTTTCTCGTCCGCACCGGGTACCGGAGATACAACAATTCGTTTGCCCTGCTCCATAAAAAACAAACCCGTATCTTCGATTTTGAAAAAAAGACAGCCGTCCCGCGCCACAAAGTTGTCGCTCCCGACATCCCATTGCGTCCATAAGCCCGTCAGATCGCGGGTCTCGATATGCACATCAACTTGCCTTTCCCTCCCTGCTTCAGATGCCGCTAGCTGCAATTCGGGCATGAATATCTGGCTCGACCAGATTAACCCGTAAGCTTCATAATGCACAGGCAACAATAAAGATGCCTCCTCCATTTATACATATAAGAAAAAGCCCTGATATTCATCTGCTCAATATTAGGGCGGAGGCGAAAAAGCTAGACTGGCTGCAATTCCGCCCTATAAGTATGGTTTTACTATGGGAAAACAGAATTAAGACGTTACTGGATCGTACAGATCGGCATCGTGAGGGCTAATCCAGTCAATTTGTCTGTAACCTAGGCCGGCCATCGTTTCATTCACGTCCAGCACTTCAAGCACGGGTGCTTGCCATTCCTTTTTTTCGTTTTTCATCGTATTCACCTCCCTTCAGTAGTCTGTGTCATGGATCAAAAATGCTGAATAAAGCGATACACAATCAGGCTTTGCATCATTAAACGCAGATCCGGATGAGGTGCCAGTTCGGGTCTTGGAGTCGGAAAATTAGCCAGAGCCAATTTAATTCGATCCGTGTTTAATATGCCGGCAACCCGGCTGTCAGAACACATGGCGTGAAGTTCCGATGTAAACCTCTCCCAATCAGGCAGAATACGATGCAGCCAGTCGGCAGGCTGTACCCCTCGTACACGCTGGTTAAGTCTCACCTTGTCAGGCAATTCCGGTGAAGTAGCCCGGCGAATGAGGGAACGATCCACCCCTTGCCGTACATACTGCTCGATCGGTACGGAGAGGCAAAATCGAATCACTCTCACATCACTCGTCGGATCACGTTCCCATGCCCGGTAACGGAGGGAACATTTGGTGGCAACCGCTCCATTTTTATTAGCGATGGCAAGATTGTTAAATTTGTCGGCTCGTACCCGAAGCGCATCGGCCTGTGCACCGCCCTGCAATACAAGGAACGATTTGAGACGGTCCATCACACCCGTTTTTGCGGCAAAATCGGGATGAATTAGTGGTGCATCTACAGCACCTGCGGTCTGCGTTGCTCCCTTGTTCTTAGCGTTGAACCAGTCGGGATAAGCTTTCCGGCCCGTCATTCTGGCAATACGAGAGAACGCTATCCCTGTCCGTTCACTGTACTGCTGCAGCTCCCGAAACCAGCGAAAGTATCGGCCACCCTTCAGCAGACTCGCATAATAGTCTAATGCAGGCCCCCATGAGATCGTAAAATTACCACGTGCACCTGTCAGTAAAACACCTGCATCCTGCTCACTTGCTTTTTCATAGAAGCCACGGATCCAGAATGAATTTTCGAAATATTTATAAGGCATCTCCATCATATTCAGCCAGGTATCCACTTCACTGAGTGGGCTTCGGCCTTCAAAATCCAGATAGTTTTCCGATATATTGCCTACGTGGCTGACGGTGGACCGAATGAAGGGGCGCTCATCAGCGAGTAACGTTTTCGACGTATAATCCGTAAAATCAGGAACAGGTACGTAGCTGTAGGCGTGGAGTGGCTTTCCTTGACTGCGAAGGGTTCCAGATGCAAAACCGACTACAGCGCCTGAATCCAAGCCACCGCTTAATGCTGCAGCTACATGTCTATGCGTCCGCAGCCGTGATCCGACAGCTTGACTGAATACATCACGAAATGCCTCTACATATTCATCATCCGATGTAAACCGAAGTGGCTCGACGTTATCCCAGCGATGGTACTGCTTCAATTCAATCCTTCCATCTCGATAGGTGAGCGTATGCGCAGAGGGCAGCTGCAGGACTCCACGATATACCGTTGAATGAATATCTGCCGCGTCATGAACATCAGGAATCGCCAGAAATTCAGACAACCATGTCTCATTGAGCAATTTATGCACACCTTCAAGTTCAAGTAACGGTTTCATTAACGTGCAGAACGCAAACCGAGAACCATCATGACGGTAATAGAAGGTACGCATACCCGTAATGTCTCTCCCGGCAAACAATGTGCGGCGGCGTTCATCCCAGATCACAAACACAAAATCACCCAGTAAACGCCCGGTCAAATCTTCACCCCAACGCTGATACGCTCGCAGAATCAACTCACTGTCCGCCATGGTAGCCAGTTCTGATCTTGAAATCTGCAGCTGCTCCGCTAGTTGTTCCCGGTTATCCAGAATGACATCAGCGGTAATGGTCAGTCTGCTCTCTTCGTCATGCAGTGGCAACTTCTCATTGACCGACTCTGGAGTGATCCACTGGGCATGACAACTGAAAAAAGCCTCATCCCCTTTCCATACTCCTGTCGTGTCTGCCGGGATATGTCCAAGGCTGGCATATAACCGCCAGCTATCCTCCCACAGCGCCTGCTGACCATGCATATGTACAATTCCCGCTATGGCACTCATGACTTCCCTCCCCGAACCATTTTGCGCTGGGATGCCCATGCACTGATTTGATGTGCAAAGGGTATCCATGATTTGATTCGCTGTAATTTGTGATGAGCAGAAGCAAGCTGCTTCTTCAAGCGCTGCTGTTCCGTATAACCATGCTCCAGGCGATGCTCCGCTGCCCTAAGCGCGGTCTGAAGCTGTCTGATCGTGATCATCGCCTCACGTGTCGCGTCGGGACTCCCGGACAACTCTTTCTCACTATCCCTTGGAACGGAAGACAGGCTTCCAGCATCATTGTCAGGTGCGCTCATGCGGTAGCTTGGCTCCCAGCGACATCCGGTTGCCGCTTCCAGCTGTTTCCATAACCGCTCCATAACTTCCTGATCCGGCTCATCGTCTACCCGGACTCCTGTCCACCGCTCAGCTTCCGCGAGCTGTTCACTATACCCCATCCGATGGAACAGCCTCGCACCCAATACACGGCAGTACAATTCAACTTCTTGTCTATCGAGTATACTTTTCCAGTTGTTAACAGAACCTTGATGTGCCTCCCGATGAGTAGAAAGGAACGGGTCCCCCACACCCATACTGTAAAACATATCGGCTTTGGCGCTGTTCACAAACTGCCCGTACTGCTCCATGCCCTGTTCATAGGAAATGCCGAGAAAAGAACATAATTTTTCAAGCTCTCCCTGCGGGTCCAAGACCAGTTGCTCGTATTTCAGTTCGTACGCGTAGGGATGAGGTTCGATAAAATAATCATTTAATCGGCTTAGCCCTAATGTCAGATCAATAGCATTCATATTAAGCTTCGAGCTGTTGAAACTATCCATTACATTAAAGCCTGCGCCGATATGGCGGTTTACTTTTTTGAAGGATGCCGCTACAGAAAGGGGATTACGCTGCAAGTGGATACGTCTGGACTGCGGGAACAAACGATCCAGCCATTCCAGCATGTAATAATACCGTGGAGATTTATCAACGATGAAGTCTGCTCCGCTCCCTTCCAGGAACCCATTATATATTTCAAGAGCAAAGCTTCTACATGCCTTTTCGTAGTGATCTTCGGACACCATCGCTTGATAAAATTGACGAATAATGGAGCTTCCACCGTATGCGCGAGCGTCAGCCCTGGACAAATCAACAAGATTCATCAGGAACCACATCTCCTGCGTGGCAAATATACGGCTGTGATTCTGCAACATCACTGTAGATAACGAACTGCCGCTTCGGGGAACACATAACAAGAAGACAAGTCCGTTTCCTTGCGTATCTATCAATGGCAGCCTCTCCTCTGTATATTAATAAATATGCGGCGTGGGGATCGGATCGACCGGGTAATCACGTTTATTAATGACAGGCCGTTTCGACACTTTTTTTGATACAATATGTATTTATACCATTACTCTATGATACAATATGTATCATGTCAATCTTTTATTTTCACCTTTTCATAATTTCTTCACGGACACAGGTTCTTCATCGAATTCAGCACATCTGCGCATGGCAAAAAGAGCCCCGGACCTCTGTTCTATGAGGAACAGTGTCTGGAGCCTTGAACCAACTGCTTTGCGCAAACCGGACTATGTTTAACTAGTAAATGGAATTTCTGTCGCCTTTCTCACCGTATTCAAACCCCGGATACGTTCTTGCTCCTCCTGATCAGCTAACCCGGCATCCTGTATCCCTTTCTGCACATTCACCATCAACAATATGACAATACCTGCTGCAAAAAAGAAAATCAGTGATAGTATGCCCCAGCGCGTGGAGCCTGTTATCTGTCCAACGTAACCGAATACAAACGGGCCAAAGATCGAAGCGAACTTGCCTGTAATATTAACAAAGCCGAAATACTCTCCCGTGCGACCAGCCGGCATCAGATTGCTAAACAGAGAACGAGCGGTCGATTGACTTATCCCCTGCACCACTCCTACGAGCCCGGCGAGAATATAGAAATGCAGCGCTTGGGTCATAAAATACCCCAGAATGACAATACAGATATATACGCTTAAACTCACAATCAACACCCGCTTTGCTCCCCACCGCTGCGCCCATGCACCAAGCAGCAGCGTACATGGAAAACCGATGAACTGTGTCAACATCAGCGCCAGCATCAGATCACTTGTCCCTATGCCAATGCTTGTGCCGTAGATGGTGGCCATGAGAATAATCGTGTTAATGCCATCATTAAAAAACCAGAAGGCCACCAGCATGCGAAGCAGCTGCGGGAAACGCCGGATCTGACCAAAGGTTTGACGCAAACGTCTTACCCCCACCTTGGCATACCCTGTCCACGATGCAGGCAGCTCCGGGGATGCTGGCCGTGTCGGTGCATAGCGGAAAATGGGGATGGAAAATAGCAGCCACCATAACGCCACTGAAACAAATGCAAGTCTCGTGCCCGCCAGAGTATCCGGCAACCCGAACCAGCCCGGCTGCTGAATCATCAGCAGATTGATGGCAAGCAATAGTCCTCCGCCAATATATCCGTAGGCGTATCCTTGGGAAGACACCATGTCCCTTCGTTCTGCGGGAACCAGATCAGGCAGCATGGCATCATAGAACGTATTGCCCCCGGCAAAACCAATCGTGGATAACACCAGCAATGCAGAGGCCAGTAGCCAGTCTCCTTCTCCGATGACACTGAAACCTAATGTCGCCACAACTCCTATAACCGTGAAAACACGCAGAAAATTTCCTTTTCGTCCAGACAAATCGGCCAGCGTGCCTAATAGAGGCGTTAACAACGCCACACACAGCATTCCGATCGAATGTGTATACGCAAGGTAGGAAGCGGCCGTGTCCTTATCCACTGTCGCTGCTGCGACAGAAGCATAGAATACAGGCAGCACTGCTGCCAGTATCGTCGTTGCATAGGCTGAATTGGCCCAGTCATACATAATCCAGGCTTTTACCGCACGTTTATCCACACATAATCCTTCCTTTACACGCATCAAAGTTCGATGCTCAGAATCAGTCTATTTTCTCTATTGTAAAGGAAAGACATCACATTGGATCAAGATTTTTGTAAAAATTCGGCATGTACCGCTCTTCAGCGTGTCGTCAGTCGATTCTGGCATATTTCATTCATTTTAGTTGAGTCCGCATCACATATCGTCCCCGCCCGTGAATATACTTAATTACCGACAGGCCAAACTGTGCCGCGTAATCAATGGGGGGTGCCTACATGTCAAATTCACACCAGCCTTACTCGTTCGTCGTATCCCGGGAAGATTGGTCGCTTCACCGCAAAGGGTACCAGGACCAGCAGCGCCATCAGCAAAAGGTGAAAGATGTCATTAAGCAGAATCTGCCTGATCTGATTACTGAGGAAAATATTATCATGTCCGATGGACAACAAATCATCAAGGTGCCAATCCGCAGTCTGGATGAGTACCGTTTTGTGTATAACTACCAGAAGCAAAAGCATGTCGGTCAAGGGGATGGAGACAGCCAGGTGGGCGATGTCATTGGCCGTGATCCTGCATCGCAGAAGCCAGGCAAGGGCGAAAAGGCTGGCGATCAACCGGGCCACGACATTGTGGAAGCCGAGGTCAGCATCGAGGAATTGGAGGACATTTTGTTTGCCGAGCTGGAGCTGCCGGACCTGAAACAGAAAGATAAAGATCTGATCGAGACACATACCGTCGTTTTCAACGATATTCGCAAGAAGGGCATGCAGTCCAACATCGACAAGAAACGTACGATACTGGAGAACCTGCGCCGCAACGCAACCACGGGCAATCCAGGTATTCACCATATTAGTCCCGACGATCTTCGTTACAAAACGTGGGAAGACAAGATCATTCCTCAATCCAATGCGGTCATTATCGCCATGATGGATACCTCCGGGTCGATGGGATCGTTTGAGAAATATTGCGCGCGCAGCTTTTTCTTCTGGATGACCCGGTTCCTGCGCCGGCAGTACGAGAAAGTTGAAATTGTGTTTCTGGCCCACCATACGGAAGCCAAGGAAGTGACCGAAGAAGAATTTTTCACTCGCGGCGAAAGCGGCGGCACGATCTGCTCCTCTGTTTATATGAAGGCACTGGATATTATTGATCGACGTTATCCGCCCTCCAGCTATAATATATACCCGTTCCATTTCTCGGATGGCGACAACCTGACCTCGGACAATGAACGCTGTGTGAAGCTGATCGGAGAGCTGATGAAACGCAGCAACATGTTCGGTTACGGCGAGGTGAACCAGTATAACCGCAGCAGCACACTGATGTCCGCTTACCGTCATATCAAGATGGATCAATTTATGTATTACGTCATCAAGGAAAAAGGTGAAGTATACAAAGCGTTGCGCAGCTTTTTTCAAAAAAGAGAAGGAGGCAGCCTGGGATGACCGATGAAATCCGTGAACTGGAATACGCCATTGCTGAAATTATGGAGATTGCCGATGGATTCGGCCTTGACTATTACCCGATGCGCTACGAAATCTGCCCGTCGGATATCATCTACACCTTTGGTGCGTACGGCATGCCGACAAGATTCAGTCACTGGAGCTTTGGCAAAACCTTTCACAAGATGAAGATGCAGTACGATTTTGGACTCAGTAAAATCTATGAGCTTGTGATCAACTCCAACCCTTGTTATGCCTTTTTGCTCGATGGCAACTCCTTGATCCAGAACAAGCTGATTGTAGCCCATGTGCTGGCCCACTGCGACTTTTTCAAGAACAATGCGCGCTTCTCCAAGTCCAACCGTAACATGGTCGAAAGCATGGCCGCCACAGCCGACCGGATCAGCAACTACGAGATGGAATACGGTACAGAGGCCGTTGAATCCTTTATTGATGCCGTGATCGCCATTCAGGAGCATGTAGACCCACAGCTCATCAAACCGCGACATTTGGATAAGCAGCGGTACATGGAGATGAAAATCCGTGAGCAGCGGGGTGAGAAAGCTCCGAAACCGGAAGGACAATATGACGATCTATGGTCACTCGACAACCTGCAGGTCGAAGAAAAGCCTGCAGACAGCGTGCAGGTGCATCATTTCCCGCCCGAGCCGGAGAAGGACATTATGTGGTTTATTCAGGAGTTCTCCGAGGTGCTTACCGATTGGCAACGGGATATTATGAGTATGATGCGGGAGGAAATGCTCTATTTCTGGCCGCAGATGGAAACCAAGATCATGAACGAAGGCTGGGCTTCGTACTGGCATCAACGTATTATACGCGAGCTCGACCTGAGCAGTGAGGATACGATTGAATTTGCCAAGCTGAATTCTTCTGTCGTGCAGCCTTCCAAGCAGAGTCTGAATCCATACTATCTGGGACTGAAGATCTTCGAGGACATTGAGCACCGCTGGGACCATCCTACACGCGAGGAACAGGAGCGTTGGGGCCGACAGCCAGGCCAGGGCCGAGCCAAAATGTTCGAGGTACGCGAGTTCGACTCGGACACCTCCTTTATCCGCAACTACATGACCAAGAAGTTAACGGAAGACCTGGATCTCTACGTGTTCGAGAAAAAAGGCCCGGATTGGAAGATCACCGACAAATCCTGGGAGAACATCCGCGACCAGCTTGTATTCTCCCGTATTAACGGCGGTTCGCCGTATCTGGTCGTACAGGACGCAGACTACCTGCGCACTGGCGAGCTGGTGCTGAAACACCAGTATGAGGGCATTGAGCTGGACCTGAAATACATGGAGCGAACACTTCCGTATCTGTACCGCCTCTGGGGACGTACAGTGCATGTCGAGACCCGAGTGGAGGAAAAGCCGATCTGGTTCACCTATGACGGCAAAAAGCACCACCGCAAGTTTTTGTGAGCACTGAAGTTAAGCTTTTATGAACACTGATATAGATATCACGGTAACCCAAAAGCGGCAAGTTCCCCATGAAGATTGGGAAATTGCCGCTTTCGATGTTATACAGAATGAAGTGCCTCACTGCCATTTCCCAGCATTCGCAGCGGTACAAAGAAGCTGTCTTCTACTTCGCTTGCTGGTAATGGGCGGCTGAAGTAATACCCCTGGATTTCTCTGCAGTCATTTTGCATCAGGATGTCCAGCTGTCCTTTGGTCTCAATGCCCTCGGCGATGACCTCCATCTTGAGGTTCTGAGCCATGGAAATAATTGTGGCTACAATGGCCTGATCGCTATGGCTTTCCGTGATGTCGGTAACAAAGGAGCGATCAATCTTGAGCTTGTGGATCGGGAAATGCTTCAGATAGCTCAGGGAGCTGTACCCGGTACCAAAATCATCCAGACTGATCTTCACACCTAATCCATTAAGCTCGTTTAGAATCGCGGTGGATACGGCAGCGTCCATCATCATGCTCTCCGTAATCTCCAGTTCCAGATACCTGGCCTCCAAACCTGTCTCGTTCAAAGCATTTTTCACCTGTTCCACCAGATTGGACTGGTGAAACTGCTGGCTGGACAAGTTCACAGACACCGGAATGAGCGGTCCACCGCTGGCATGCCACAGCTTCATCTGCCTGCACGCTTCACGAAGCGTCCAGTTGCCGATATCATAGATCATACCTGTCTCCTCGGCCAGCGGGATAAATACACTCGGTGCAAGCAAACCTTTTATCGGATGCTGCCAGCGAATCAGAGCCTCAACCCCAATCATCTGGCTATCCCGGGTACGAATCTGGGGTTGATAGTACAGCACCATCTCGTTTCGCTCCAGCGCTTTCCGCAGATACCCTTCCAGCTCAATCCGCTCATACAGTTCCGAGTCGAGCTGGGCCGTGTAGAACTGATAACCGTTCTTGCCATTTTTCTTCACTTCATACATCGCGGAGTCCGCATGTTTAATTAGCGCATCCGTTCCTGCCCCGTGCTCAGGATACATCGCAATTCCGATGCTGGCTGTAACATAAAAATCATTTTCCTTCAAACGATATGGCTGCTGGATCGACTCAACAATCGCTTCTGCAAGCCGTATAATCTGCTGCTCATTCGCCTGCTCCCCTGTAACCACCATCGTAAATTCATCTCCACCCATGCGGGCGAGGGTAACATTGGACATTGCTTGAGGATGAGAAGCTTCAATCGTGCTTACAATCCGGCTGCTGACTTCCTTCAGAAATACGTCGCCGATGGAATGACCCAGAGAATCGTTAATCATCTTGAAGCGGTCAATATCCATGACCATAACAGCGAATATGGCTTGTTTCCCCCCGCAGACGCTAATCGTGTTAGCCAGTACCTCATCCAGCTTGCGCCGGTTGGGCAGCCCTGTAAGCGGGTCGTGGAGAGCCTGATGTCGAATATTCTCCTGGGCCTGCGTTTCCTCCGTAATATCTTTAATTAAAATGTGGCTACCCACATGAGTATCATCAATAATGACTGGAATGACGGCAATACTCAAGTCGAGCAGTTCATTTTGTCTATTTCTCATTTTTGCCGTATAATGCTTCTGTTCCATACCCTGACTATCCCATGTGTACATGTTATCACTACTCGTACACTCTACCTCGATTTGCTCTACGATCTGATGAATCGGGCGATCAATCACCTTTCTCTCAGGGTAGCCTGTGATTGTGCTTACCGCTGCATTAATGCCTTTAATGATACCTTCCCTGTCTACTGAAATGATGGCATCTGAATGATTATGATACAGAGCCTGATACCACTGTTCATTCTCACGAATACGCTGATCCTTCTGAGACAGCCGTTGATTGATGAAGTTACCGAACAACGTAAGCCCAATCGCAACAATAGTACCCGCAGCAATCAGATATGCAAGAACCTCCGACTCGATCTGTCTGGTCAAGTTTTCAGGAACTATCGTGCTTTGATGAAAATGAGCTGCTGCCATCCCGGTGTAATGCATCCCCGTTATGCCCAGACCCATAATGAGCCCACTACCAATTTTGTAGACCCAGTCATGCTTCGAATCGCTCCGGTTAAAATAAAACATGAGCCATAGCGCAGCAAAGGAAGCCACGGCTGCAATGACAACCGATAAAGCCACAAGGAGCGGCTTGTACGTCACGGGAACAGACATCGCCGCCATCCCCACATAATGCATAGAGGTAATGCCCGTGGTCATGAGCACCCCTGCTATCACCAGCCTGCTGATTTTATTAGACTTCCGTCCTGCAAAATCCAGCGCGACTCCCGATGCAGCAATAGCTAGCAGCACCGATAAAATAACTTTATCCATTGAATACGAAACGTGCATAGGCAGAACAAACGCAAGCATGCCCACAAAGTGCATGGACCAGATGCCCAATCCCATAGAGATGGCACCACAAGCAATCCACCAGTGACGTGCCTTTCCGCTCGTCAGAGATACACGGCCTGCAAGATCAAGTGCTGCATAAGAGGCTAACGACGCAATAATATAGGATAAAACAACAAGTTGTAGATTGTACGTGCCATGTATGTGCTCCACTCACTCTGTCCTTTCAGCCGGGCGATACCTCATATGTATGTTCAATGTAAAAAAGAAGCGAGTGCGCTGCCGGATGACAGGCACTCCCTCCGCATCATTTGACTTTGCGACCATCGACTTAGTCATAAACCGTTCGCATACATCTGAAACCCGCATATGTTGAATGTCTATAGTCTAAACGTCCCAGCTCTGAAAATCAACACTTATTTCCAGAAGATGAGCCTGTTTATCCCTCATTTACGGTATCTTGAAGTAGTCTCAACATGGCCGTTCAGAGCTTGAACACCACAATTTTATTTCTTCATCAGCAGCAAACTACCGAAGCCTGATGTATCCCGGTATGAATTGCCTGATGGGTCACTCCACATGAACACACTGCTGCGTTTTCCGTCTCCTGCACCATCATCATTCACCTGCAGATCAAAGCCAATCCATTTGCTTTCCTTGGTACGAACATTTTCGAGTGGAATTGCCGCTTCAACGATATACCCTTCCTTCGTCAGGCGGGTAGCTGATTTGAACAGCTCTTTGCGCGGGCTGCCGCCAAAGGAAGTTTCATTGTCAAAATTAACCCGGTACTGGGCATCATCCTCCTCATAACTGTTCGTCTGATTTTTGTTCAGATCAATAAACAGCTCAATGGAATCCTGCTCATGTGCATTTGCACTTTTTTTGCTAAGCAGCGGATCTTTGACCTCAGCGAGTACATACAGATACTTCTCATCCCACAGCAGCTTCGCTTTGGCTTTGGCACCGGAATTGCCTGTAACCTTAACATCAGTTGTAATCGTCACTGCTTTTTTCCACAGCTTGTCTTCCTTCCCATCCACTGTTGGTGTTCCGTACATAACCTTGGCATGCTTTAAGTCAAAGCCCAGTTTGAGCTTGCCCCGATTTTCTGTTTTCTGTGGTTGTTGATTGTTCACGTCATTCCACACCACGATCGAGGTTTTGCCATTAGGCTGTTTATCTGTAATTCGGAAATCAAGAGACAGTACCTTGCCTGCCGCCAGATCAGCAGAGGATAATGGCAGGGATGCATAGACCACATATCCCGATTTGTTCTCCTTCACTTGATACAGCTTCTGATCCTTGCCTTTCCCGCCATCCCGGTTAAAAATGTATTGTCCGTCCTTCGGTGTGCTGTTTTTCTTGCCGGCGGTCATATCCTCCGGACTTACAAAAACCTCCACCTGATCACCTTTAAGACGTGTAGCATCCTTCACTTCAATGCGCAGGTTCAGTTGTTTTCCATCCCATAACGTCTTTACTTCTCCTGTCGTGCCCACTGCACCTTCAATTACATGCGAGAATGGCAGGGCTCTCACCGCGCCCCAGATAATATCCTCCTGTCCTTTACGATCAGGCAAGGATACCTTTGCTTGGGATGCCGTCCACTCATTTCGATATACGGGTAACGTTGAAGGATCAACCAATGCCCAGTAAGCCGGCTTGGCTTTCAGCTTGCGATCAAACAGTAATGGTGCATCTTTTCTGCCTTTGACAGGGAAATCATCCAGCCATGTGCCGTCGTCGGCAAGTCCCCATAACGTTACACTATCCATTACACCACGATCATCAAACTCCTTGAACAGATCAAACAGCGCACGATAACGATACGCCTGTTCCAGCATCATCTCGTCTGTGACCGGCTTCTCCTGCTCGGAGTTCCCGGAATAGATAGACATATCCAGCTCCGTTACTTGAATGTGAACCCCCAGAGCCGCTGCACGGTTAAACGCTTCGCGAATCTGCTTGATGTCTGGTCCATACATGGATACGTGCATTTGGAAACCAATGGCATCAATCGGTGTTCCTTTAGCCAGCAGCTTCTCCACAAGTTTAACCATGTCATTCATCTTGCTGACACTACCTTCAATTCCATAATCATTGATGACCAATACCGCATCTGGATCAGCTTCACGCGCATAGCGGAATGCCAGTTCAATGTAGTCACTGTCATCTCCGTCACCGTCCACATCACCAATGATATCACGCCACTTCGAACCGCTCGCCTGATTACGCAGACCGCCTCCGTCCGAGATGACTTCATTTACAACATCCCATGTGTGCACTTTGCCTTTGTAACGGCTCACAATCGTTTGAATATGTGTTTTCATGCGCTGCATCAGTTGTTCACGTGTAGCTGGCTTCGATGGATCATTAGGATCGGTAAAGAACCAATCCGGCACCTGGCTGTGCCAGAGCAGCGTATGACCTCTCACCTGCATGTTGTTCGCTGCAGCAAAGTTAACGAGCTTATCCGCCTCAGACCAGACAAACTTGCCCTCTGTAGGCTGCATGGCATCCATTTTCATAAAGTTCCCTGCCGTAATACTGTTAAAATGTTTGGTCAGCAGTTCAGAGTGCGGGTCCTTAGGGTCCAGTGCCGTCTGATCAATGGCCGCACCAAGCGCATACGACGAACCTAGCTTCTTGGCCAAGTCCGGAATATTTTTTTCAATAGCAATCGCTTCGGTTGCCGTGATCTGTACATCATCAACATAAAACGGAATTGTGTCTGTCTCCGTCACTTCGGAAGACTGCTTCCACGGTGTCTCGGCATACATACGCAACCCGCTGATCCCTGTACTTTCGGCTGGGACTATAATATCTGCCTCAATTTTCTTCCACTGGCCTTTGTTCAGCGTTGTGGAGGCAAACATAGCATACTCCAGGTTCGCTGTGTCACGATTAAACTCCTTCTCCAAGGAGCCGTTAATAACCTGAGTTGCAGGTCCTTCATCATACATTGCCCAAAAGGAGATATGAACTGTGCTTCCCTTTTGCAGATAAGGCAGCACCTCTACAAGCGGACCGTGATAGGTCTCGCTACGGGATGAGGTTTTCAAGCTGCGGTTGCTGTTATGTCCAATGCCACTGACAACCTCCAGCTTCTCCGTGCCCCGGGCACGCCAATTTCCGATATTGCCATCTTCAAAATCGGCCTTAAACAATGCTTGTCCTGCTTCTCCCGGCTCACCCGGATTCTCAGGCGCAGCTTTAACGAGACGAATCTGGAATTCATCTAACAGGTAAGCGGCCTTAGCATCTGTGCTCTCCAGATAGAGAAGCAGGCTGCTGCCTTGCTCATAGCTGTACTGACCCTGCAGCTTTACCCACTTCTGATCCGTCACTTGCTCGGCTGCGTTAACCTGATCATATTGCGTATCCCCATTACCATCTCGACGCTCCACAGTGAATTTCAGATCAGCCGGAGCTGAGCCGGCAACCAGCTTCACGTATCCCGAGATTTCCACAACTTCATTTTTATGAACAACATCGGTCAGGGATAACGAAGGGCCATTCCAAGCCTCCGTGCGTCCCGTTGTTTGAAGGGATTGTTTGCCTTGATACGCCTGTTCAGCTGTCACATCGACCTTTACTCCACCTCGTGCTGTCCAGCCCTGCGTTGTACCCTCTTCAAACGAATGAGATAACAGAATATCCCCCGCCTTCGCTGCGCTTGCCTTCCATTCTCCTGCTCCGAGACCTGGCAGCAAGCTAACAATCAAAACTGCTGCCAAGCATAACCTCAACCATTTTCCCCGCACGTAAATTCCTCCTTATGAATTTCTTCATCCATCCTGTAACGCGGTCAAACATCAGGCTTTTCACGACACACTTCTGCATGCATGCACATCCTCTGCTGGTCTGTTCGCTGGCAACCAGTAACACGATTGCGCGGATGGGTATCAGGAACATTCAATGCACGGTCCTAAGCCTCCTCAAGTGAGCCCGATAACGCCCTGGGGAACCTGCCCCTCAACAAAAGTAAGCGGTTACATAATCAAATTTATGCGATTGTACCTTTTACTGTAAATATGGAAATTTAATGTCCACCCCCCTCTTTTTATATTTCTGATTACTTTCCTATGTCTCTAAACGAAAAATTACCTGACCTGCCTCATATAAAAACCATAAAAAAGCACAGCCCTTATGGCTGTGCAGGTACTTCAGAATACATTTCATTAACAGGTGCTGTCGTTTGACGAACAATCAAATTCGAAGGCTCCGTAACCACCGGCGGTGTATACGATGGATTTTCAATCATGGCAATCAGATATTCGATCGCCCGGATGCCAATCGTATAAATGTTCTGATTCACCGTGGTCAAGCTTGGTTTGAACACTTCTGCGTAATACGTATTATCAAAGCCAACGACTGAAATATCCTCAGGCACGCGGAAACCATGCTTCTCGATCTCATGAATAGCTCCAAATGCAGACATATCGGACGCACAGATGATACCTGTAGGCTGTTCGCGAAGAGCCAATAAACGTCGTGCTGCCTTCGCACCGCCATCAAAGGAGTAGTCACATACCTCCAGATAAATTGTCGCATACGGAATGCCACATAAACGAAGCCCTTCCTTGTACCCATCCAGACGCAGATTAGCTACTGCAGGTCCCAGCGTGCCTGAAATGTAAGCAATTTTACGATGCCCCAGCTCATAGAGATGTTTAACCGCCATGGCAACCCCGTTAACATTGTCCGTTGTGATGTACCCTGCACGTTTGCCAAACAAATCTGTGTCAATAAACATGGTCGGAATCTCGGCTGTAACCAGTTCCTGAATGCTTGTATTTTCTCGGCCTTCCCCGAACACAACGACACCATCCACGTTTCGGCTACGGCAGTGCTTGATGAATGAATATGTAGGATCATCAAATCTTGTGGATAAGCGAACGAGATCATACCCGCTGTTTTCCAAAGCTGTTTTGATACCTTCAAGTAATTCGGCAACAAACGGATTCGTAAATGGAACGGTAAGCAGCACACCCACTGTCCAGGACCGGCGCTTAACCAGTCCACGTGCGACCACATTGGGTTGATATTTTAATAATTCGATGGCTGAATTCACTTTTTTACGTGTTTTTTCGCTAACATCCGGGTAGTCATTTATTACTTTGGAAACGGTTGCAACGGACACACCCGCTTCTTTGGCCACATCGTGGATAGAAGCCATCTAATCACCTCAACCTCTTTTTAAATCGCCTGTATCCGGCTATAGTATCTATAACATCGGCAGGTTTGTCTACCCATTATAGCTTATTACATGCCGAAACGGTAATGAATGCGCCATGAAAATGAATCCTTACCGATCTATGCTACTGTTCCAGTTTTTTCAAGTCCAGCGCCAGCTTCTCCATCGTTGTTGCAAATACCGCAAGTTCGGAGGAACGTGAAGCCTGACTTCTTGCGCCCTTGGACGTACGATCAGACTCCTGCTGCACACTGCTCAGCTTTCTCATAATTTCCTGCAGATTGGCCTGAATCTTACCTTGTGCCTCACGGGAACTGGCGGCCAGCTTGCGTACCTCACTTGCGACCACTTCAAAGCCGCGGCCGAACTCTCCTGCACGCGCTGCTTCAATTGCAGCATTCAAGCCGACAAGATGACTTTGATCCGAAATCTCACGAATCAGCTCACCCATCTTGCCGATCTGATGAATCTCTCCGGTCAATTCCTCCAGCAACGCATGTGCCTGCTCCTGAGATACAGCCGTTTCATTCGCTACACTGGAGATGGACATTGCATTTTCGTTTAATTCACTGATCATGCCGGTAAGCTGTTGGGTAATCTGTGTAATCGCCAGCAGTGTATTACTCTGATCCGCAGCAAGCTGATGAAGCTTCTCTTTCTCTTTTTTCTCATATGCTTCCAGCACGAGCTGTGAATCCAGATTAAACATTTTACTTAATGCCTGTATAACCAGATGCCATGAATCGGGAATAACCTGCTGAAATATACTTGTAGCAATGTCCAAATAAACCATATATGTACCTAGATAATAATCTTCAGACAAGCCGATTCGGGAATGCACCAATCCAATTGCAATGCGTTGTTCAATATATGCATCATCCACAATGCCGTCCGTCATAGATAACCAGTACATTCGCTGCGTTTCCTTCAACCGGTCGATATTTGAGAAGCGTGCAATCAGTTGCATCAGTTCAGGGTAATCCCCTACATGATTGTAGAAATGATCCACCACTTCCTCAACGACCTTCTCAAAGACTGGCCGATGATCCGCAAGCAGCTTCAAGTCCCGCTCACCTAAACCCATATAATCCAATTGCTTCTGCCTATCTGCTGAAATGCTTCCCATATCTGATTAGATCAACTCCTTATCGTTTTTTATTCCAAATTGTAAATATGTTAATTGATTATAGACTAAAATACCTAAACATTCATATACCATAAGAACTAATTCACTTGGAAATTAAAATATTTTTTGTTAAATGTTATTTGTTTTTAGCCATTTCTAATATAAAAAGGCCCTGTATTTGATGCGAAGGAGCCTCGCAACAAATTTACAGGACCTAGTTCGGAATGGTGCAGCGGTTTAGCGGTTCAGCAGACTCCCCACGTATCGTAATAGTTCATTAGCGCTGGCAGCCGTATAACCATGCTCTTCAATAAGGCGTTTGATCACTTCATTCATACGTTTCAATTGTGTGGCATCCGGTGTCTTCGTGGACGTTGTAATCTTCACAATGTCCTTCAGATCAGCGAACAGCTTCTTCTCGATGGCCTCCCGCAAACGATCATGACTGCTGTATTCGAACTTGCGCTCCTTACGGGAATACGCCGAGATACGAATCAGAATTTCCTCGCGGAACGCTTTTTTGGCATTCTCCGAAATGCCGATCTGTTCCTCAATGGATCTCATCAGACGCTCATCCGGGTCCATCTCTTCGTCCGTCAGCGGATCACGGATTTTCGACCAGTTGCAGAAAGCTTCAATGTTATCCAGATAATTTTCGAATAATGTTTTGGCAGATTCCTCAAATGAATAAACAAAAGCCTTCTGCACTTCCTTCTTCGCCAGCTCATCATACTCTTTACGCGCCAGGGCGATAAAGTTCAAGTAACGCTCACGCTCTTCCTTCGTAATGGAAGCGTGCTGGTCCAGCCCGTCCTTGATGGCACGCAGGATATCCAGCGCGTTAATGCACTGAAGATTTTGCTTGATCAAAGCGCTGGATATCCGGTTAATGACGTAACGTGGATCAATACCGGACATGCCCTCGTCCAAATATTCGTTTTGCATCTCTCGCAGATCAGCTTCCTTGTAACCTTCAACTTCTTCACCGTCGTACATCCGCATTTTTTTGACAAGGTCCATGCCTTGTTTTTTCGTTTCCTTCAATCGGGTAAGTATGGAGAAAATAGCTGCCGTGCGCAGCGCATGCGGTGCAATATGCACATGTTTCATATCGCTTTGCTGAATCAGCTTTGCGTAAATTTTCTCTTCTTCCGATACCTTCAAATTGTACGGAATCGGCATAACGATCATCCGGGACTGCAACGCCTCATTTTTCTTGTTGGAAATAAACGATTTATACTCAGACTCGTTAGTGTGTGCCACGATCATCTCATCCGCGCTGATTAATGCAAAACGGCCCGCTTTAAAGTTACCCTCCTGCGTCAGGGAAAGCAGGTTCCAGAGAAACTTTTCATCACACTTCAGCATCTCCTGAAACTCCATCAGTCCCCGATTGGCCTTGTTCAGCTCGCCGTCAAAACGGTACGCCCGCGGATCGGATTCTGATCCAAATTCAGTAATCGTGGAGAAGTCGATACTGCCTGTAAGATCCGCGATATCCTGTGATTTCGGATCTGAAGGACTGAAGGTACCGATCCCTACCCGGTTATCCTCCGAAATAAGGACACGCTCCACCCTCACCTTGCTAATATCCCCGCCGTACTCAGTCCGTAATCTCATCTGGCAGGATGGGCACAGATTACCCTCAATGCGTACGCCAATCTCCTTCTCCACCTCAGGGCGAAGCTCCAGCGGAATGAGGTGCAGCGGCTCCTCGTGCATTGGACATCCTTCAATCGCGTAGACCGCTCCTTTTTCCGTGCGTGAAAATTGCTCCAGTCCCCGTTTCAACAGCGTTACCAGTGTAGACTTACCTCCACTTACCGGCCCCATCAGAAGCAAAATCCGTTTTCTTACATCCAGACGACGTGCAGCGGAATGAAAATACTCCTCCACCAGCTTCTCGATGGAACGATCCAGTCCAAAGATCTCCTGCTCGAAAAATTTGTAGCGCTTATGTCCCCCGACCTCTTCTACGCCATACGATTCAATCATCTGATACACTCGTGCGTGAGCCGTCATTGCCGGAGTCGGGTCCTCCTTCAGCAGTGCAATATAATCTTCAAATGTTCCGTTCCATGTTAAACGGTCACTCTCTGCCCGATATTCCGCAACGCGTTCAAAAATATTCATGCTTGGTACCTCCCATGGCTCCTTTAGTGTGATTGTCAACCATTCCGAATGGTATGAAGAAATCAATAGAGTTGCAACTCCTGCTTGAATACCCTTCTGCGGTCCGGCTTAGTCCCGCTGTTCTTGATCCAAACGTCTTTTAAGGATGTGAAAAGTGTATTACATACCTATGCGGCAACTTGGATAAGTTGACCTCTTTTTTTCAAACCGCGTCTTTGAATTTTATGTATGCACTGTTCTATCAGACATCTTGTGACCTCAGAAAAAAAAGCATCAATATGCTATAATAAAGGTTCTAATGAAGGAAAGCGGACAATGTCATCAGGACATACACATCCTTGCAGGGAAGGAGCAGAACGAATGGCTGTACAATATGAAACCGAGCTGTACTCCCCCGTCAAAGCGTTTTTTGAGCAGCGCGGATTCGAGGTCAAGGCAGAGGTTAAACATTGCGACCTGGTCGGAGTAAGAGCGGATCAGGCGGAACCATTAATTGTGGAGATGAAAAAAACATTTAACCTGTCTTTGCTTCTACAGGGCATGCAGCGTCTCAAGCTGAGCCCGCTCGTATATTTGGCAGTAGAGCGTAACCGAAGCAAACGCGGAGCGGTCAATCAGCGCTGGGGTGAGCTGACAGCACTCTGTAGCCAGCTAGGCCTCGGGCTGATCACAGTTACCTTCTACAAAACGAAAGCCCCGCTGATTGATGTCTTATGTGAACCTGCGGCTGCGATTATACCCGCCTCAGGCAGAACTGTTTCATCAGCTCGGAGAAGCGGCATACGCCGCCAGCGGCTGCTCAAGGAATTTGATGAGCGGAGCGGTGATTATAATACAGGCGGCAGCTCAGGCCGGCAGCTGATGACAGCTTATCGGGAAAAAGCGATACGTGTCGCGGCCGCATTGCGATCCAGTGGCGAAGCCTCACCTGCGACACTTGCCCGTCAGACCGGTGTAGGCTCAGCGGCAGCCATTATGCAGAAAAATTATTATGGCTGGTTCGAACGTCTTTCTCGCGGCAAATACATACTGACGATCAAAGGCGTAGAGGCATTGACGGAGCATACACAGATGCTGCACAATCAGGGACAGCAGGCCGAAGACGAAAGTATATCGAACGTTCATACCGACATAACCTATGCTGAGCCAGATGCTGCAGCGGAGCATTCGCTGGATGAGCTTGCCCGGATTGCCGAGGTTTCCGAGCATTATCTCATGACCCGCACCAAGGAGTGATACCTGCGCCCGTACTACTAACATAAGAAGCGCATCCCCGTGTATGTCGGTTATCTTGTCATTTCACTGCCAAGCAACACAAAAAAACGCCTGTCATCTCTTTAGGAGACAACAGGCGTTTTCTTTAAACCGATATTAAAATGGATTAGAAGCTTGCTGCCACTTCTTTAGCCAATTTCAAACCAGCTTCAACGATCTCTTGGGAACGATCTGGAGCAGCATTGTGACCTTCAACCACAACAACCTCAGGGTTTTGAATACCCCAGAAGCCAAGTACGTTCGTTACATAACGAACAGACATCTCAGCAGATGCCATAGGCTCTGTAGAATATACGCTACCACGAGCGTTCAGCAAAGCTACTTTTTTGTCGCCTACCAGACCTACAGGGCCTTCAGCTGTGTATTTGAACATTTTACCTGCTTGGCTCAGGTAAGAGATATAGTTCACCAGTGGTGCTGGAACAGTGAAGTTCCACAGTGGGAACGCAAATACCACTTTGTCTGCTGCCAGGAATTGATCTTGCAGTTGTGCTGCCAGTGCAGCCGCTTTTTGCTCTTCTGGAGTTGCTTCGATACCGTTAGCCGCTTTGTAACCACCAGTGATTACAGTGTTACCGTAGTAAGGAAGATCTGTATTGTAAAGATCCAGCTCAGTGATTGTATCACCTGGGTGGGACTCTTTGTATGAATTCAGGAATGCATCGTACAATTGAACACTAACTGCTTGATCTGCAGGACGGTCATTAGCTTTGATAAAAAGAACAGTAGACATTTTGATTTTCCCCCGTTAGTTAAAATATATGAGTGCGTATTCTGAACTTGCAACCGTTGCTGCCTAGTATAAAGAAATTAACAACTCATTAATTAATATTATATATAAAAATGTTAGTGGATGCAATAACGTAATCTCATGAATGTTGATACAAATTGGACTAGGGTGTGTAATACTGGCTACATCGCTAGCTCCGAGCCGTAAATTCCAAGATGGCTTCACTAATTAGATTCATGCCAAGTAACAGCTCATCACGTCCAGGACGGCTGAAATTCAAGCGGATATACCGTTGATCCAGCGTGCCTGTAGAGCATAAGGTTCCAGGCAGAAACGAAACCCCCTTCAACAAAGCCGCCTTGAGCAACGCTTCACTATTCAGCCCTTCTGGAAGTTGTACCCATAGATACATTCCACCCTGAGGTATGTTATAACTGCACCCTTTCCATCCAGGTCGCTTCAATAGTTCAAGCATCAGTTTAAGCCTTGTTTTGTATTCCCGGTTCAGCATGGATAGGTGATCCCCCCATCGAAAAGGAGATTGCGCAAGCAACTCATACAGCAGCCGTTGATTCATAGGACTGGATTGTCCGTCTGCAATTCGTTTCACGGATGTCATAGCCTCAATCAAGGCCGGATGCCCGGCAGCCCATCCTGTACGGAGTGCAGGTGCCACCGTTTTGCTGAAGGAGCCAATGTAAAGAACATGTCCACCCTGATCGGCAGTATCAAGCGCAAAGAGCGAAGGATACTTGTGATAGAACGCAGCCGGCTCCAAGCCGTCAAAATGTAGCTCGCCATAAGAATCATCCTCAACCAGCAGAACACCATAACGTGCGCACAGATCAAGTACAGCTTCCCGTCGCTCCATACTCCACAGAATGCCCGTAGGATTGGAAAAGCTGGGTGCAGCAAAAAGCAGCTTTGGTCTAACACGCTGCATGTGCTGTTCCAATACATCTGGCAGTATGCCATCCTGATCGCCAAAGACAGGCACAATGGCTGCGCCTTGCATTTCCAATACCTCAAGACAGCCGGGGGATGTCGGATGCTCTACAAGCACGGAGTCTCCCGGTTCAAGTAACAGACGCATCACCAGGTCGATTGCTTGCTGCGTGCCTGTCGTCAACAGAATCTGATCCGATACAGTTCGTATCCCTTTACGTACATTCCAATCATTGTTCAGCCATTCTCTTAGTGGGGAATAACCTGCCTGCTCTCCATACTGTAAAGCAGAAGGGCCTGAACTGAATACAGACAATGCCGCTTGCTCCAGAAGCTTAAATGGAAACAATTCCTCCGCGGGCAGTTCTTCAGCGAGTGAAATGAAATACTCCTTGCCTGACATTTCGCGTATATCCCTCAGAGGTGATGACAAAAGCCTGTTGGTACGGGAAGCAAAGAAATATTTCATGGATAGATCCCCCTTCATTCTATTCCGAAACTGTTCTCGCAGCCGCCCTACAACCTATTCCAGCCAGACACCAAATATACCGAACGATGCATGATGAATCACCTTGCAGGTGATCATCAGGAAACCGTCTTGGACTGCCTTGCATGCAAGGCATAACGTTCGATAGCCTGTGCTCTGCTGCTGACTTCCAGTTTCACATAGATTTTACGCAAATAATTATCAATCGAGCGTCTGCTCACATTGATTTCACTCGCTATTTTATCATAGGTTACCCCTTGAACAATCCTTTCCATGATAAAAGTTTCCGTTTCTGTTAACTCAACGGTGTATTGTTCCGAAGGAGGCTCGGAAGGCTGACCCCAGTCTGCACTATCGAGCCATGACAAAGGAATGGAAACATACCCTTCCCTGAGGCCGGAGATCAGATGAATAAGTTGACTCGGTGAAGCCTGTTTGGATAACATGCCACTGGCCCCAAGGCTCATCAGATGGCGAAACAGCTTCACATTGTCTTCATCCGTCAGAATGATGATATGTGTATCCTTTGAAAGCTCTTTGATCCGGGAGATGTATTGATCTGCCTGCCCCTCTGGAAGACGGTAATCCATAAGAATAAGATCTGGCTTGTGCAGACTCACCAGTTCAAGACCTTCTGTTCCGGTCGAAGTCATACCCCGTACGCTCAAATCCTGTTGCTCTTCCAAAATTAATTTTGTACCCAGCATGCTGGTGGGGTGGATATCTACGATGACCACCTGCCATACTTTTTTCATTGTGGTTCCTCCTGTTATGTATTGGACAATTGACTTCTGTTATCCATCCATATCCTTTTCGCAATTTATGCGACAGTCCGAGTATAGATGAAGCAGGGGTCGGATTTTGTCGAATAATAAGAAAATACAGGCTTCAGACGCTCAAAAGCTCTGTTTTCTGACTGCATCTCACTACGAAAACGCTCAGATAGATACTCTTCCATGCCTGAAATGATCAAAACCTAGTATAATTTTCCTGCATTTCTATCTAAAAAAGTCGAAAACCCCGCCCAAAGTTCCTACTTATTGCATCTATAAGAAATTGTATCCTAGGACTTCCTTCCGATGCAATCTCTTTTTTATTCTATTATTAATGAATTTCATTTTTGCGTAATGAATAGCCGCATGGTAGAATGAGAATTGGAAATTTTTTAACCTTAATAATAGAACCAGGAGTGATGTTATGAAATTATCCGATCCGTCTTCTGACATCCATCACACCCGGAGCGCCAAAGGCAAGACTGGATCATCCGTCAGATTGTTTCTGGTCATGTGGATCGTTCTCATTGCTTTAGGAGTTGTAGGCACCTACTATTATAGCAACCACCTCCAGCAACAGATGATCAGCAAGCTTCAGGTCCATACACAGCAGCAGATCGACACATTAAAAGCCGATTATGAAAAGCAGCTCTCTACCCTATCCTCCGAAGTTGCCACCTTGCAGGGGCAGGTTCAATCTTTTAATGAGTTGCTCACATTTACGAAGGATAATGCAAGCAGCAAAACGGATAACAGCAACAAATTGTATACCCAACTGAGCGAAGTGAAAAAACAACTGGAGGCACTCCAGAAAAAGATGGACCTGCTCAAATGATTACACCCGTCAAACAGGTTAATCGTTTTTTTATGCTTGCACTTGCTCCTTTCATCGGGTTGATTCTCTGTATGTTGCTGTTACGTCCTGAACTTGATCCCGGCACTTTGCTTCCTTCCAACTTGCCTGAAGAGCAAGTAACTGCTCAAACTCAAACCATCAGCAAGGAGCTGGCAGGGGCAAAAGATGCTGCGATTCAAACTTCTTCTTCTATTAAAAGAACAACACAGCTTTATAACCAAACGACCAGCACCATGTCCACTATCGTTCAAAAAGCTTCCGCTCAGGCATCTAGGCCGGAAATGATCTACAACAAGCGGATTACCTCCAAACTTGGTGTGCCATTTAAACGAGTAGACAGCGACCGGATTACAATTGAGATGTATCGAGTGAATCCCGGCACCTATACCGGATATGCAATGAAGGTCAAACTGAAGGATCATAGCGCGATGCAGATGGCTTTGAACAGTGAGCCTGGACGATCCGAAACAACGATGCAGGCCGTGAAGCAAAGCGGAGCCGTGGCGGGTATTAACGCTGGCGGATTCGCAGACAGTGGCGGCAAACGTTACCCTCTAAGTACAACTGTACAGAACGGCAAGTATGTGAACGGTTTTCAAGCCAGTTTTAAAGACTTGTTCTTCGTAGGACTTAACGATGCCGGCAAGCTTGTCGGTGGCAAATTTTTTGATCAAAGCTCCCTGGACCGCTTGCGGCCTCAATTCGGAGCAACCTTTGTCCCTGTGCTTATGAAAAATGGGCAGAAAACGATTATTCCAGACAAATGGAAGGTATCGCCCAAGCGTGCACCTCGAACCGTCATTGGCAACTACAAGGATGATCAGCTGTTAATTATTGTGGTTGATGGATATAATGAAAACGGAAGCTCGGGTGCGACACTGGAAGAGATGCAGGGCAGATTGGCCAAGCTCGGTGTAATAGACGCCTACAATCTGGATGGGGGTGGCTCCTCGTCCCTGATTCTGAATGACCAGGTCATTAACAAACCTTCAGATGGCAATCTGAGACCGGTACCTACTCACTTTTTATTTTACAAATGATAGGGTAAAGCATTCCTTTTCTACCTATTATGGTTATAATAGAAGTAAATGAGCTTGTGCAGGAGGTGCAAAGTGTATGTCGTTTTCACTGACATTCTGGATTATTGCAGTTGTACTAACGCTATTTATCACAGGCATTCTCACTGCATCCTACAACCAAGACAAAACAAAAGGCCTCTAAGGCCAAGCCTCTCCCCGGAGAGGCTTTTTTCATGTCTCCGCATACAGCAAAAGACAAGTTTCAAAAGAAGAATGTCATTCCTCCAAAGCTTGTCTCTTGCTATATCCTTTTGATGTTGACAGTCAGTACCAGGTAGTACGCCTTATCTGATGATCTTAATAGATTACTGCACGTTCACCTGGCATAGACAACAGGGAATCGACCTCTGTCGGCCCCGTTACAGACTCTCCTTCTACCAAGGTGACATAGATTCGCTCGTGATCTACAGGCTCTCCAGCAATGATTTTAATTAACTGCTCCGCCGCAAGCGCGCCCCACTTGCGTTTTGAATAATCAATGCTTGCAAGCCTAGGCTGAATGTAATTGCTGAGCTCAATGTGGTCAAAGCCAATGACATCAATCTGCCTGCCCACCTCTAATTCACTTTCGGCAAGACGGTCACATAAGCCAATCGCCATCTCATCGTTAAGACAAAATACAGCGGCCGGTTCCGTGTACGTCTGCACAATCTGATCCGCAGCTCGTTCTCCTCCGCTTTTCTCGAAATCACCAACAATCTCGATCCACTCTACATCTGCTTCACGCTCTGCCACCTGTCTGACGGCCTTCAAGCGCTGTACCGAGTCAAATGAACCTTCAGGGCCAGTCACGACATAGATCTTGGTATGCCCCTTTTCTATCAAATATTCCATCGCCAGCGTAGCTCCAGCCTTGTTATCCAGCAGCACCTGATTAATGTTGGCATGCTCCAGCTCGCGGTCAAGCACAACGATCTTATGCCCTCGATCGGCATATTGCATAAGCTCCTCACTTGCAAACGTATGATCCAAAATGATCGCACCATCAATCATTCTTTCGGGCAGCATCCGATGAGATTGCTTTCCGCTGCATACGATCAGATCATATCCCTGTGTATTGCATACCGCTTTCATGCCACTTAACATATCCCCGTATACATCACCACTGAAATCTGTAAGAAAGACACCCAGAATCCGTGATTCTCGCTTCTTCAATGTTCTGGCGGCCGCATTAGGTACATAATTCAGCTCTTTGGCAATTGCCAGTATTTTGGAACTGGTCTCACCAGTCACTTTGTTGCTTCCATTCAGAGCGTATGATACGGTCGAGATGGAAACCCCAGCCTTTTTGGCGATATCCTTGATACTGACCATATTCTTCGCTCCTCTGTTATGTTAATCAGGCCTTTCAATACCGAAAGACCTGACTATTAAATGTAACTTATGGTTGTTGTCCTACAATAGAACAAGATGCTTTAAACAAGTTTGAACGTGCGGCTCTGTGTATCTCTGCTATTAGGTCCTACCATAATAATGAACTCTCCGCGGTCACTTCGATATCCAAGATCAGCATGATGGTAACGGAGCTGTGTCTCAGTTAAAGTAAAGGTCGCGGTCTCACTCTCACCCGGCGCAAGAGACAGCTTCACATAATCTTTCAACTCACGCATCGGACGAACAACCTCACCGCTCACATCGCGAACATAGAGTTGAACCGTTTCCACACCATGACGATCACCGGTGTTTGTTACACGAATCCGAACGGTCAGAGGGCTGTTAGCCGTCATCTCTACAGCGGATACCTCAACGTCACCATAATCGAATACAGTGTAAGAAAGACCGTAGCCAAACGGGAACAACGGTTCATTGACACTATCCAGGTATTTGGAAACGTAACGATTCTCCGTGTTATCCGGGTTGATTGGGCGGCCTGTATTGAAGTGATTGTAATACACTGGCACTTGTCCAACCGATTGCGGGAAGGACATCGTAAGTCTGCCTGATGGATTAACCGCGCCTGTAAGCACGTCAGCAATAGCTGCACCACCCTCACTACCAGGGAACCAGGCTTCCAGCACGGCATGCGATTCCTGTACCACTCCATGCAGATCCAACGGACGGCCATTAAAAATAACGCTGGCAATCGGTTTGCCCGTCGCCTTCAGCGCCTGTACCAGCTGTAGTTGTGCTTCTGGCAGACGAATGTCTGTCCGTGATCCACCCTCACCGCTCATCTCCGAGTCCTCACCAAGCGCAAGCACAATCACATCCGACTGATATGCAACCTCAAGTGCTGTGGCAATCTGCTTTTCTGTAATCGTGTGCACATCACTACCCTGCGCTGTACGAACCGTACCTTGCGGCAGACGTTCCTGAAGGGCTGTTCCCAGCTTCACAGCATCAGCCTTAACTCCCTCACAAGACCACCATCCGAGAATATCCTCACTTTGGGCAAATGGTCCGATTAACGCCACCTTTGCATTGGGCTGGAGCGGCAGAACCTGCTCTTCATTTTTCAGCAGCACCGCCGACTTCGCGGCAAGTTCTCGCGACACCTCACGATGTTCCTTGGAGAAAACAATGTCGCGCTCACGGACAGGATCAGCCGCCCGGAACGGATTATCAAACAAGCCCAGCTTGTCTTTGAGCTGCAGAATCCGCAGCACCGCTTCATCTACGAGTCGCTCCTCCACTTCACCCTTCTGAATCAGATCTGGCAGATGATTCACATAACATGGTGTCATCATCTCCATATCTACCCCTGCACGGATCGCACGATACGCCGCCTCACGGTCATCCTCTGCTGCACCATGGGCAATCATCTCGCGGATCGAAGCCCAGTCGGAGATTAGCACCCCGTCAAAGCCCCATTCATCACGCAAAATGCCGCGCATCAGCTTCTCATTGCCGCTGGCCGGGATACCGTCCACCGTATTGAAGGAGGTCATCACCATCTCCACACCTGCATCCAGTGCCGCCTTGTATGCTGGCAAGTAGTATTCACGAAGCTGACGCTCAGACATATCCACCGTATTATAATCACGACCGCCTTCAGCTGCACCGTATGCTGCGAAATGTTTAACACACGCCGCAAGACGATCCACTTCCTCTGTCAGATTATCCCCCTGATAACCGCGTACAAAAGCAGCAGCGAACAAGCTGTTCAAATACGGATCTTCACCCGTTGTTTCCATTACACGGCCCCAACGCGGATCACGCACCAGATCAACCATAGGTGCAAAAGTGACATGCAGCCCGGATACGGCCGATTCACGTGCCGATATCTCGGCACTTTTCTCCGCGAGCTCCAGGTCCCATGAGCAGCCTATAGCCAGCGGAATCGGAAAAATAGTTTTAAACCCATGCACCACATCTGCCATAAATAGCAGTGGAATGCCAAGGCGGCTTGTTTTCAAATAAGCTTGCTGCACATCCATGATGGCCTGTGCTCCAGACAACCCCAGAATCGAACCACTTGCATGGACCGACTGCTCTGTGATCCCCATCTCTTCCATCGGTCCTGTAATCTGACCCTGCGCATCTGTTCCTTCATAGAAGTTGGCAGTCAGCTGTAGCAGCTGGGCCACCTTCTCCTCCAGCGTCATCTGATTCACCAAGTCCATCAACTGCTGATTATTCATCAAAAAAACCTCCACTACACGTATATTGAAAGAAAGAACCCGGCTGCGTTCGGGGAGAGACCGCGCACCGGGTTCAATCAGACGGGAGACAGAACGCTCCTGCCATCCCCATCCTGTTCATTACTGCTTTTTATTACTTGAATTTCTCATTCAGTTCGTCCAGATATGGTTGAACCAGAGACATTTTGCTGTTAACCCACTCTTTCCAGTTGGCTTCCAAATCTCCGCCTTTGAGGATCAAGTTGGCATATTCGTTTTGATAATCGAAAGAAGCTTGGCTTTTCGCTTTGGAATCGTACAGGTTAACGTCCCAATCATATGCCGCTAACGATTTTCCTTCTGTACCCAATTTTGCTTTCTCTTTGAACAAATCCACGGCTCTGTCACGGTAATCTTTTTTGATTGCAGGGTTTACTACGCTGAAGTCATCACCCAGAAGGTACAGACCTTCGAATCGTGCAGGATATTTATCCTCCAGTGTTGTTCCCTCAGGCAACAAGTTTACCAGCTCTTTGTTGTCATCGTATTTCCAATCCTTACCTTCGAAGCCCATGTTGATCAGCAATTGTCCTTCTTTTGTTGCAGAGTAGTCGATCAGATCCATGATGCGTTCGAATTTCTCATCACTGATGTTTGGATTGAAGATCAGAGCAGACCAGAAATTAGCTTGTTCCATGTTACGGTATTTACCATCATCGCCCAGCACAATCGCTGTGTGAACAAGATCATCACTGTTGACACCAAGATTTTTTCTCATGTCGGAATCCAGACCTTGTCTGTAAGAAGCAAGTCCACCAAGACTGGTTACAGCTGCGGTACCCGTTACTTTAAAGTTATTTTGTCCTTCATTGTTTTTCCAAGTATAGAACTCTGGGTTAAGCAGTCCATCTTTGTACGCTTTTTGCATCAATTTCAGGCCTGTCAGTGTTTCCGGGTCTGCAGGACCCCAGTGGAACTTACCATCTTCGCCTTTGTAGAAAGGAACATCCGTCATCGCATGAACACTGTTAGGCATAATGATATTAGTCATTGCATCGGCAGCATTGTAAGACAATGGCACCAATTTATTTCCCACTTTACCCGGGTCTTTCTCTTTAACCAGTTCAGCGAACTGATTCAATTCGGAAGTTGTGTACGCATCTTTCAGTTCAAAGCCAACGGCTTTCGCCCAGTCTTTACGAAGTGCAATAACGCCAATTTGGTTGGTCAGCGGGTCAGCTGGTTTATTTTCAAAATAGATCGGTCTAGGCAGCACATACGTACCACCTGTCAGTTCTTCCAGCTTGTCGCCAAGTCCTGTCAGCTTGTAAGCCGCAGCAACGTTTGGCCAACGCTCTTTCCAGTCATCGGGGAATTTGTAGAACAAACCTTGATCAATGTTATTGATTGCATCGCCGTGTACATAGTTCCATACCGCTACATCCGGCAGGTCGCCAGAGTTGATCCACAGACGAAGCTTCTCGCCCCAGGAATCCCAGTCAATATAGTTGTAGTCCCATTTAATATTAAATTTGTCTGTCCAGAACTTGTGGAAATCATTATCCATGTTTCCGTTCTTCACTTCGGTCAGATTCGCTACAGAAATGGTCAGGTTATCTTTGTAGTTCCCTTCCGCATCCTTTTCGTTGCCACTCTTCGAGCTGCTGCTGTTGGAACAAGCCGATACCACCAACATCATCAGACAGAGTGTGATGGCAAATAACGATTTGACTGACAACTTTTTGTCCGTTTTCATGCTTTTACCCCCATGTTTTTAGTCGAATTTCTTTGGAAATCCTATGTGTATAATCAGGTCTTGATAGCCCCTGTTAATACCCCTTTGGCAAAGTGCTTTTGCAGCATTGGGAAGAAACACATAATTGGTACCATTGTGACAAATACCGCGGCCATCTTCATACCCATGGAGAAGCTGCTCAGCTTCACTGCATCGACACTTGATGCGTTGGATGCATTGGTCGTAGAGGTTACAATGATGTTTCTTAGCACGTTTTGCAGCGGTAGCTGATCTGCTTTTCGCAGGAAGATCATCGCATCATACCAGCTATTCCAGTAGGCTACGCCATAGAAGAGCGTGATCGTTGCCATAATTGGTGTCGCCAGTGGAAGGACTACGGAGAACAAAATTCTCCATTCCCCTGCGCCATCCAGCCTTGCCGACTCCATCAATGATTCAGGCAAGGTATAGAAGTAGTTCATCATCAGGATCATGTTAAAGGCACTGAAGCTTCCCGCCAGAATGACGGACCATAACGTACCTGTAAGATGCAAGGACTTCATAATGAGGTACAGTGGAACGATACCTCCGTTAAAGATCATGGTGAACAATACCAGGAAAAAGATAAACTTTTTGAACGGAAAATTGCTGCGGCTCAGACCATAAGCCATACTTGTTGTCAGGAACAAGCTGAGCGGCAATCCGATCACAAGCAAAATCAATGTATTTTTGTAACCCGACAGGATGCTTCCATCAGCGAACAACGCCTTGTAAGAGTCCAACGTGAACTCTTTCGGGAACATCAGGAACGGATTTTCGGCATACTCTTTTTGTGTTGCAAATGAGATCATAATGACATTCCAGAATGGAATCAGGATCATCAGTGCCAGCACTAACAAAATCGCAAAGATCACATAATCAAGAACGGTCATTCGTTCCGTGCCAATCTTCGGCTTTCTTCCAGCTTTCTTGCTCATCTCATTACTCCTCCTTTCTTATCGGAACAAACCGTCTCCGCCAAGCCACTTGGCAAATCTGTCAGCCAGAAGCAGCAGCACCATATTCACCAGGGAACGGAACAAGCTGACCGCTGTCGAGAATGAGAAGTCGGTTGAGGACTGGAACGTAATCCGGTAAATATATACATCCAGCACTTCCGATACATTTTTCGTTGCTGCATTCGCCAAGTTGAAGATCTGGTCGAAACCAGAGGACATCAATCCGCCGACGGACAAAATAAACATCACCGTAATCGTAGGAAGGATGTTCGGCAGGGTGATACGGAACATTTGCTGCATCCGCGATGCCCCGTCAATCTGTGCAGACTCATACTGGTCCTGATCAATACCCGAGATGGCCGCCAGGAAGATAATCGCACCCCAGCCGCTGGATTTCCAGATATCCGTCAGAAGCAGCATCGGAACAAAGTTGGATTCAGAACCCAGGAAATTAATCGTTGGCAATCCTAATAACGAAAGTGCACTATTCACCAACCCGTCATATGCAAGCACGTTGATGACTACCCCGGATACGATGATCCAGGACAGGAAGTGCGGGAACGTCAGAACCGTCTGGAACCACTTTTTCCCTCTGCGCATCCGCAGTTCATTCAACAGCAATGCCAGAATGATCGGGAACGGGAACTGAATAATCAGTTTCAGAATGTTGATGTACAATGTGCGCCATACGGCATCAATGAAGGTTGGATCACGGAAAACGTATTTGAAATTCTCAAATCCGCTCCAGGGACTTCCCCAGATTCCCAGGTTTGCCTTGTAATCCTTAAATGCCAGTGACAGGCCTCCCATCGGCATGTAAGCAAACAGGATCAACCAGACAAGCCCCGGTATAAGCAGGGTATACGTCATTCGGTGCTTCCAGATTTCAGTCAAAAGTGACTTACCTCTCATGTTTGCCTTCAGCTTTTTGCTAGGTCCTTCGGCTGCAGGTTTCAATTTGCATCTCCTCACTCTACTATGGTGTTGTCGTTGTAAAGAAAATCAAACATCGTTTTCAGATGCTGTTCCCAAAATCTCCATTCATGCGTGCCCGGTGTCTCCACATACCGAAAATCAAATGCAGTTCCCTGCATGTATGCGGCATAGTCCCGGTTCATGTCCACAAAAGGATCATGGTCACCGCAGCAACTCAGAATCTTTGGCAAGGGGTTTCCCTGCTCCAGCAACCTGGCTGACAATGCGTAAATATCCTGATCCGCCTTCACCTGTAACCCTTCTCCAAAAACCGCTTTCATTTCCTTGAGCATGCCTTCGGGCATATGTGGATCATGAAGCCTCGCTTGAAGATTGGTCACCCCTGATAGCGACACGATCTTGCTATACCGCTTGGGATAAGTCAGTCCGCATTTTAAAGCACCATACCCACCCATGGATAACCCGGCAACAAACGTTTTGGCTGGATCGGTGTTAAGCTGGAGCAGTCTTCCGCATATTTCGGGCAATTCCTCAGTGATGTAGTGGAAGTAATTCAGGCCGTATTCCATATCGGTGTAATAACTACGGTTTGCTTCCGGCATGATGACGGTACAGCCGTACTGGGCTGCGTACATCTCAATGGTGGTGAGACGCTGCCATGTGCTCGCATTGTCTCCAGCCCCGTGGAGCAGATATAGTGTACCGCCTGAAGTCTCTCCGGAGTCACTGGACACCACATGTATGCTGGTATTCATGCATAATGTAGGCGATCCGGTTTCGATCGTAATATGCGCCATTTCGTAACCCCTTTCAGCTTTGCTGCTGTTTACTACGGCTTACAGCGATGAATCTCTTTTTCTCTGTGTGTTACAGCATCTTCTCTCATGCTCCCCGTGAAAGCTTTGTTATCGAAACGATTCTCTCGAATCGTTTCAAAAATAACCAACGTTGATTTAATTAGACTTAAAATATCAACATTTTACTTGGAAGCGATTTCTTCGAATCGTTTCGAATAAATCATAATCCCGATGAGCAAATCCTGTCAATAACCTTTTTACATTTTTCGCGTTTTTTTATTAAAACAGTGACCTATGAGCTTCGTTTTTGATCCAAAAGACACTTTTATTGTGAGTATATTAAGGTCTAAGCATTCACTTTTGCACCTGAATTGACATTGAGGCGAGTTTATACTAACATGGGTTCTAATTTTGTGATCAGATTACGGAAACGTTTCACTAGATTAAAATCCATTGCCATTTTAGATTAAGCATCAATACGCATTCCTTAAATCAGGAGGGTATCATGTCTGAACAACTGAAAGGCTTCATTAGCACCATTACAACGCAGCAGCTTCAGGTTCATTCTGTACGTGTTTTGCAGCATGGGCAGCTTCTGGACGAGTGGCATCAGAGTACCGATCGCCGCCGTGTGCAGCACTCTGTCAGCAAATCCTTTACCTCTATGGCGGTCGGCCTGGCCGTTCAGGAAGATCTTATTCATCTGGATGCAAAGCTGGGCGATTACTTCCCGTATGATCAAGCACAATCCAGCTCTTCACAGCTTCCTTCCCCGCGAGAGATTACACTGCGGGATCTTCTACGCATGTCTTCAGGCCATGATTCACCACCGCTCTGGGCAGACGAACGAGCCTCCCTGCAGGAAAAAGACTGGGCGAAGCATTACATGTCACTATCTCTTGACCGAATGCCTGGAACTCATTTTACATATAGCAGCGGTGATACATTTATGATTTCATCCATGCTGCAGGAAGCCATCGGCCAAACAGTTAAAGATTACCTCATTCCTCGACTGTTTGAACCACTCGGTATGCAACATATCGTGTGGGAGACTTCCCCGCTTGGCGTAACCCTCGGTTGTGCAGGGCTATGGCTGACTACTGAGGAGTTAAGCCGATTCGGACAATTTCTGCTTCAGGAAGGATGCTGGAATAATCAGCAGCTTGTACCAGCCGAGTGGATTCGAGCAGCTACGGCGAAACAAATGGATACACAAGGTAATGGAAGCGGAGATTGGGGACAAGGTTACGGCTATCAATTCTGGAGGTGTACGCATGATGCTTATCGTGCAGATGGAGCTTTTGGTCAATTCTGCATCGTGCTCCCTTCCGAGAATGCAGTCATCAGCATCAATAGCGAGGAAGAGAATATGCAAGGAATTCTGAATGCTGTTTGGACGCAAATTTTACCTATATTCAACTGATCTATGGTTAATTACATGGTTACTTCAAATACACAGAGTAAGCTAATGAGTCGATTACATCTTTGTTGGTACCAAGACACAAAAACGCCATCAAGCTTCAGGGCTCGATGGCGTTTTTGTGTCTGATTTTCTTATGATAGCTGTGTCATTTCTTCTAAGCATTGTGCGCATATGTAACGCTCTTTAAAGTCATTGACATCTTCCATCGAACCGCAGAAAATACATTTCGGGCGGTATCTTTCAAGAATAATATGATCCCCTTGCACTAGAATTTCTACAGGATCTCCTTCATTCATTTGATACCTTTTACGCAAAGATTTAGGCAATACGATCCTACCCAATTGGTCAACTTTGCGAACTACTCCAGCTGGCTTCATAGCTACGGCACACCTCTCCTATCTCACTCTGAATTTCTAGGTACATTAGTACTATATCTATAGATTCGCCAAAATTTTGTCGAATCCTGCTGGAAATAAACATTTTTTGTCCTTTTTTTTGAAAAATGTTTTTTCAGCGAAATCTAAGCTCATTTTGCATAATATTTTACTAATCCAATCCAGGAAAATGTAGCTGACGCAACGCCTCATACACAATAATTGCTGCCGAATTGGAAAGATTTAACGAACGAACATCCCCTGTCATCGGCATTTTCATACAAGTCTCTGGATTTGCTGCAATTAACTCAGGTGGAAGTCCTTTTGTTTCTTTACCAAATACGAGAAAGTCTCCATCTTGAAACTCAAAATCACTGTAACGATTTTTGGCTTTCGTTGTTGCGTAGAAAAAACGTGCATCCGAATATTTCTCTTGCACCTCGGCAAACGAATCATGGTACTCAATATGGACTGCATGCCAGTAGTCCAGTCCCGCACGTTTAAGTGTAGCATCATCTGTCCGAAATCCCAATGGACGAACGAGATGCAGATGGGTACCGGTTGCCGCACACGTCCGTGAAATATTGCCTGTGTTAGCTGGAATTTCCGGTTCAACAAGAACGATGTGTAATGCCATATGTGTTAAGTCTCCTTTTTCAGTTCAGCTTCATAATTACAACAATCCTTTAATTCTAAAGAAAAGCCTCCCACACGTCAATGTGGAAGGCTTTGGAACAGCGGCGATTCAGCAGTAAAACTGCTTCTAGAGGGCTCACCGCTGCAAGTTTTGATCTTGCCTTTGTAATTACCCGTTTGTTTGCTGGAAATGGTTCATGAAGTCAGTGAGCGCCTTAACACTCTCGTATGGTGCAGCATTGTAGATAGACGCGCGAAGGCCGCCTACACTACGATGCCCTTTCAGACCAACAAAACCTTCCTGCTCAGAAGCTTTAATAAATTTCTTTTCCAACTCCTCAGAGGCAAGACGGAACGTCACGTTCATTAACGAACGGTCTTCCGGCACAACGCAGCCACGGTAGAAATCACCGGATGAATCAATTGTATCGTAGAGAAGCTCGGCCTTTTTGATATTCTTCTGCTCTATACCAGCCAGACCGCCCTGCTCCTCAATCCATTTCAGCACTTCGTTCACCATATAAACCGAGAAGGATGGCGGTGTATTGTACAACGAGTTGTTTTCCACATGTGTACTGTAACGGAACATGGTTGGAATGGTTTTTGGAGATTCACTTACCAGTTCCTCGCGTGCAATTACAACTGTAATGCCCGAAGGCCCAAGGTTTTTCTGTGCGCCTGCATAGATCATGCCAAATTGATTCAGGTCAAACGGCTTGCAGAAAATATCACTCGACATATCCGCAATCAGCGGGACCGATCCTGTATCAGGGAACGACTTGAACTGTGTGCCTTCAATCGTTTCGTTGGAAGTGATATGCACATAAGCCGTACGCTCAGGCAAATCCAGGTTCGAGACATCCGGCAATTTCATAAATTTATCCGCTTCCGATGATGCTGCGATCCGTGTCTCACCAATCAGCTTCGCTTCAGACAGTGCCTTTTTGGCCCAGCTGCCTGTCATAATGTAACTGGCTGTCTGACCTGCACCGAGCAAATTCATCGGCAACATCGCAAACTGTGTGCTCGCACCGCCCTGCAGAAAGAGCACTTTATATCCTTTTGGATTGCCAAGCAACGACAACAGACGCTCCTGCGCTTCATTATGTACAGACTCGTACACGGCCCCGCGGTGAGACATCTCCATAATTGACATGCCTGTATTACGAAAATCTACAAATTCCGCCTGGGCACGTTCCAAAACTTCTAATGGCAATGCTGCTGGTCCTGCATTAAAGTTATACGCTCTCTTTGTCACAAAATCCCCCGCCCTTTCCATCCTTAACTGACATATGAAGTAAATATTATCGCTATGATATCAGTATTCCCCGACCGCTTCAAGGGAAATATGCACTGAAAACGCATTCCAGGCCATCAAATTCCTTTATCACCCTAAAAAGTTAAAGCACTGCACTGTTTACTTCAAGGAAAAGCCTCCGAGAGCAACTCCCGGAGGCTTTTGAGCTGGAACCCACCCGGGTTCCGACCCCGACCGATTAGCAGTCGAAGTAGAGGCTATACTCGTGCGGATGAATGCGGATTGCAACAGCTTTAGCTTCATCGCGCTTGAGGTTGATGTAATTATCAATGAATTCTTTGGTGAATACGCCGCCTTCAGTCAAGAATTCATGGTCAGCTGCAAGAGCATCCAATGCTTCTTCGAGAGAAGCCGGTACACTGCGGATATTTTCTTTATCTGCATCAGACAGATCATAGATATTTTTGTCCAGTGGACCATATCCAAGCTCAGTCGGATTGATTTTGCGTTTGATTCCATCCAGACCCGCCATCAGCATTGCGGAGAATGCCAGGTATGGGTTAGCTGTGGAGTCCGGTGTACGGAACTCGATGCGGCAGCCTTTAGGTGTTACAGCAGCAACCGGGATACGTACAGCTGCGGAACGGTTACCTTTGGAGTATACCAGGTTAACTGGTGCTTCATAACCAGGTACAAGACGTTTGAATGAGTTTGTACTTGGGTTTGTCAAAGCGATCAGTGCTGGAGCGTGGTACAGAATACCGCCGATATAGTGCAGAGCCATTTCGCTCAGGTTTGCATATCCGCCTTTGTCATAGAACAATGGGGAATCACCATCGAAGATGGATTGGTGAACGTGCATTCCGCTACCGTTGTCGCCAAACAATGGTTTTGGCATGAACGTTGCTACTTTGCCATATTGACGTGCTGTATTATGAACAATGTATTTGTAAACAAGCAGGTTATCTGCTGTTTTCTTCAACGTATCAAAACGGAAGTTGATTTCAGCTTGACCAGCTGTTGCTACTTCATGGTGATGACGCTCGATCGACAAGCCCGCTTCTTCAAGCAGACGGCACATTTCACTACGAATGTCTTGTTGAGTGTCCACAGGTGCTACTGGAACATATCCGCCTTTTGTGCGAACCTTGAAGCCCAGGTTGCCGCCTTCTTCTTTACGGTTGGTGTTCCATGATGCTTCTTCGGAATCTACATAATAAGAGGAGCTGTTTGTGCCGCTCTCATAACGAACATCGTCAAAGATGAAGAACTCGGACTCTGGTGCGAAGAACGCTGCTGTACCTACGCCGCTTTCTTTCAGGAAAGCTTCGGCTTTCACTGCGATGCTGCGCGGGTCACGCTCATAACGCTCGCCATCCGGTGTGAAAATATCACACATAACATTCAATGTAGGGTGTGCAGTGAACGGATCGACATAAGTCGCTTCAGGGTCCGGCATCATAACCATATCGGACTCTTCAATACCACGGAAACCTTGGATCGAAGAACCATCAAACGCTACTCCATTTACGAACGTGTCTGCATCAACAGCCGAAGCTGGCAAAGAGATGTGATGCGCACGACCAGCCAAATCTACAAAACGAAAATCTACCCACTCGATGTTGTTCTCTTGAATTGATTTCAATACGTTTTCAACCGACATGTATTCGTCCTCCCAAATATTCCGAACATTAAACAACCCCACGAAGAAAATGTCTATATATTCGAATTTTTTTCTGTCGTCATTATAAAATCTCAAATGTGACATCGTCAATACTTATGTAAGGTATTTTTTGCGAGCATGTTAGGTATACTTACATTTTACAATACATATAAATTCATATAACAACGGAAATTATACTCATTTGACCGGTTTAATGCGGTGAAGTAACCCCGAAAATCGCCTAAATGATGGAAAAACATAACATCATAAATGTTTCTTATCACCTTTGATTAATAAATATGTTCATCTGCGCAAAACAGACGAAAAACCGGACATCCACCCCAATTGCTCACATAGAACAATTCCGAGGTAGAAGTCCGGTTTGGATGACATATTTTTAGTTATACAGCGACATTATACCCCTACACGAGCCGGGAAAAAGTCAGCAGGCTGTTTAGCTGTGTTAAACGTTTTGCCCACAATTGGAGCTAATTTCTCCAGATCCTGCAGCAGGTTCGCAAACTGATCAGGGAACAGAGATTGCACACCATCTCCAGTCATGGAGTTGTCAGGATCCGTATGCATCTCAATGATCAGACCATTTGCTCCAGCAGCTACCGAAGCTTTGGTCATCGGCTCCACCAGCTCACGGCGGCCTGTTCCATGGCTTGGGTCAGAGATGACCGGCAAATGGCTCAGAGACTGCAATACAGGAATGGCAGACAGATCAAGCGTATTCCGCGTGTAAGACTCGAATGTACGGATACCGCGTTCACACAGCATTACATTCGGATTACCGCCCGCCAGGATGTATTCCGCAGCATTAAGCAGCTCATCGTACGTCGCACTGAATCCACGCTTCAGCAATACAGGCTTACCACACTCGCCCAGCTTACGCAGCAAATCAAAGTTCTGCATGTTGCGTGTACCCACCTGCAGAATATCTGCGTACTCCGCACAGATATCCACATACTCCGGTGTCATAACTTCTGTGATCGTCAGCAGGTTATGCTTCTGTCCTGCTTCAGCCATCATGATCAAACCTTCTACACCTGTTCCCTGGAAGCTGTAAGGTCCTGTGCGTGGTTTGAAGGCCCCTCCGCGAAGCACCTGTCCGCCAGCAGCCTTAACCAAGCCTGCAATCTCATCAATCTGTGCTGCGGATTCAACCGCGCAAGGTCCACCCATTACGACAAGCTCTTTGCCGCCGATATCTACACCTTTGATTGAAATCACCGTATCTTCCGGGTGGAAGTCACGACTTGCCAGTTTGTAGGATTTCGAAATCTTCACCACATTCTCGACACCCTTCATCTGACGCAGATGTTCCTGCATTTTCGGCTCCACTTTACCGATCAATCCAATGATGGTGCGATCCTCTCCACGGGATACATGTGCCTGAAGCCCTTCCTTCTCAATCACACTAACGATATCTTGAATTTGGTCCTCCGAGGTAGCTTTGCCTGCAATAACGATCATATTATTTTCCCCATCCTTCCTTGTATAAGAGCACCTTTGTCCTTTGTGCGTCTGGTTGTGTAATTGTGAAATGTATTTCCAAAATAAACTGTCGCACTTAAACGCTTGTTCGCTTTTAAGCTTTTAATCACTAAAGCAAATATACCACAGTTATTTCTTTTCGTCAAGGATGAAACGTACCTTCTATTGTCCCAACAGATATTAAAAAAACATCCCGCTCGTCATATCCAATGAAGGTGACACAGCAGGATGTTTCCCGTTTCTATACCTTATACATTTCACTATTTCGTGTATTTCCTCTGCAGATTAAGTGGTGCGTGTCTTCTCTCTAACCGGAGGCAGTAGCTTGCTCATATTAACGGTACGCTTGATTTCCCACGTCTCCGGCTGATCATGTTCATACTGCTCAAGATACTGAATAACTTCCTTTGTAATCGGTGTTGGAGTAGAAGCGCCGGAAGTCACCGCCACCTTCTGCACACCTTTCAGCCACTCCTGCTGGATTTCGGACACATCCGACACACGGTATGCCGTCACACCCGCAATCTCCTCTGACACCTGTGCCAGACGATTGGAGTTATTACTGCGTGGATCACCTACAACAATCACAAGATCAGACTGACCCGCCTGTTCAGCTACAGCCTCTTGACGCACCTGTGTAGCAAGACAGATCTCATTATGAATCTCAGCGCCAGGAAACTTCTCCAGCAACCGGCTCATAATGTGTTTGATATCCCACTGACTCATCGTTGTCTGGTTGGTAATCAAAATTTTGCCCGCAGGCACACGCAAGTCTTCAATCTCTTCTTCCTTCTCAATCAGATGAACACGGTCTGGTGCAACACCAATCGCACCTTCTGGTTCCGGGTGATTCTTCTTACCGATATAAATAATCTCATAACCTTCCGCCGTTTTCTCACGGATCAGATCATGGGTCTTGGTCACATCAGGACATGTTGCATCCACTGTGGTCAGCCCTTTTTCCCGAGCCAGCTTGCGCACCTCCGGTGATACACCATGCGCTGTGAAAATAATGGTGCCGCTCTCCACCTGATTCAGTATTTCCATCCGATTTGGACCGTCAAGGGTAATGATGCCCTCATCTTCAAATGAATCCGTCACATGTTGGTTATGCACAATCATGCCCAATATATAAATCGGCCGTGGTAAATCCAGATTACGTGCCGCCTGACGCGCCAGCACCATGGCGTCCACAACCCCGTAACAATATCCCCGCGGCGAAATTCGCAGTACTTCCACTTGGTTGCCACCCGCTTTCTTTCCGGCTATACAGCCGATGTAATTGCAGTCTTTTCTATTATACCTTTATTCAATAGGCGGGGCAAAGACAACCGGCAACCAGATGATAAACGTCGTTCCTTCCCCGCGTCTGGTCACAACTTCTACAGACCCGTTGTGCTCCTCAATAATCCATTTGGCGATGGATAATCCGAGTCCAATCCCCGGCGTGGCTCCGCGAGATTCATCCGCACGATAGAAGCGATCAAATATAAAAGGCACCTGATCCCGTTCCATGCCGATCCCTGTATCACTGATGCGCAAGCCAACCTGCCCTTTATATAAGACAGCATCCAGGGTCACAGACCCCTCCGGTGTGTACTTAAACGCATTCTCGATAAAAATAAACAGCATCTGCTGCAAATAATCTTTGCTTCCATTCACATAAATACCGTTCAGGATCGACAGATCTCCCGGACGCCAGTCTGCTTGTCGATCCAGAAATTGCGCTCTGCGAGCCACTTCCTGTACGAGAATCTGTAAAGGAATCGGATTAAGCTCAATTCTCTGCCCTGTATCCGCTCTCGCGAGTGATAACATATCACTGATCAGACGGCTCATACGCTTGCCCTCATCAGCCATATCCTCGATTGCTTCCAGAGACATCTGCTTAATCGTGTCTTCATCCAGATTCGGGCGCTCCGCATCCTCTTGATCCCACAGCTTTTTGAGGAAATCTACATTCCCTCGAATCGTTGTCAACGGTGTCCGCAATTCATGAGAAGCATCCGATACAAAACGGCGCTGTGCGGCATTGGTCTCTTCCAAACCACGGAAAGACAATTCAGTACGCTCCAGCATGTTGTTCACCGTCTCAATAAGACGTCCGATCTCATCCTTAGGCCCGTTATACTGAATGCGAACGCTGAGATCATCACCGGATTGAATCTGATTGGCTGCATCAATTACATTAACCAGTGGCCGCATCGACTTGCGAGCCAGAATTAGACCCGATGTAATTGCAAGCGCCATCGCTACCAGCCAGCCCAGAATAAGAATGTTCCGCAGCGCTTCCAACAGACGCTCTTGTGAGCTGACATTCGCGCCCACTTGAAGCAGACCTCTGATCTCATTCGTTCCCTGAAGAGATAAGGCCTGCTGATTCACCAGAAAAGGAATGCCTTCCACGTTAATTTTCGATATACCAATTTCATGACGAATATTATGGATATTTACAATTGGGAAAGTGATTCCTGCTTTCTCCAGATTGCCTGAGAGCTTGAATGATCCCGTCTGGTAATCCACCAATTGAATATAAATTTGAGCCTCCTGCAGCTGACTCTCTGCAAACGGATCAAGATCAAGAGCCTGTGATAACGGATTAACCCCGATTTGCTCCGTGATTCTCAGACTTTTTTCCCTCAGCTGCTGCTCCACTTCATTGTACGTATTAAAATATACAAAGGCATAGATGACTACACCCCAAAAAATCAGCACGGCTGCCAGAATCCCCGAATACCATGCGGTTAGCCTCAACCGAATGGACATGTTACGAGTCACCTCTCAAAATATAGCCGGCCCCCCGGATCGTCTGAATGACACGCTTTCCTCCGTGCTCTTCCGTTTTCTGTCTCAGCATGGCAATGTAAACCTCCAGAACGTTGGATTCTCCGCTGTAATCATATCCCCAGATTTTATCCATAATCAGATCTCGGGACAGGACTCGCCTAGGATTCTGCATAAAGAGATGAAGTAATTCGAATTCCTTCGCAGTCAGCTCCAGACGTTTTCCATCCCGAAATACCTCACGTGAATCGTTATCCAGAATGATATCCTCATACGCCAGACGGTTATCCGCCACACTGCTGATATCGGATTTACGGCGCAACAACGCCCGGACGCGAGCGAGCAGCTCTTCCAGCGCAAACGGTTTTACCAAATAATCATCAGCACCTGTATCCAATCCTGTGACTCTGCTCTGAACCTCATCTTTGGCCGTAAGCATCAAGACCGGAACTGTACTTCCAGCCTCTCTTAATCTGCGGCACACTTCAAAACCGTCAATCTGCGGCATCATCACATCAAGCACCACGATATCGGGTTCTTTGTCCATCAGCTTGCTCAGACCTTCTGCCCCGTTGGAAGCTGTCTGTACCTCATATCCTTCAAATGCCAGCCCTCGGCGCAGCATAGACACAATTTTTTCGTCATCATCTACAATCAAAATAGTTGAGCGCATGGTCTTTCTCCTTTACCCTATCGTTTGTATTCCCATTGTAACAGGCCCGAGCCCGATTCGCACCTTCTCCATTTCAAGGCATGCCAGAAGCGATAATAAGGGCACAGTGCAAAAAACGGAAGGGCCATCAAACCCTTCCGTTCTTATTTACACCTGTCTTTGCATCATGTGCATCATTGCTGCTGTGTCTGTGTTGTATTGAAATCATTTTTGTTGCCGATTTTCACTTTTACGTCCATCTTTTTGCCGTCACGAACGACATTCAGCGTAACTTCTCCACCGACTTTCTGGGTCTTGATAAAGTCAATCAAATCCTGGCTTGTTGCTTTTGGAGTACCATTTACGCCGGTAATAATGTCATACGGTCTCAGATCAGACAGATAGGCTGGCGATTGGTATACGGTGCTCGCTACAACGGAACCTTCCGTAATATTTGTTCCCATTTGTTTAGCTACTTCTGGAGTGAGATTCATAAGGGAAGCACCAATGAACGGTACAGGCTCTTTGGGAACATCCTTATTCTCTTTCAGATATTTCACAGCTTCAGAGATTACACTGGATGGTATTGCAAAACCAATTCCCTGTGCATCAGCACTCACAGCAACGTTCATGCCGATAACTTCACCATTCAGGTTAAGCAATGGACCACCCGAGTTACCCGGGTTAATCGAAGCATCTGTCTGCAGCAGGTGGCTGTATTCACGAGTTTTTCCTGTTTCCTGATCGGGAATGCTGATTGTACGTTCTTTGGCACTCAGAACCCCCGCAGTAACGGTGTGTTCAAAGCCTTCCGGGTTGCCAATCGCTACGAGCCATTCACCAACCTGGGTATTGTTTGAGTTGCCCAGTGGCGCAACAGGGAAATCTTTATCCCCACTGTGCTTCTCAATTTTCAGCACCGCAAGGTCCAGATCAAAGCTGCTACCCAGCAGCTTAGCCTCATAAGGCTTGCTGTTGTTCTCAAGTGTTACCTGAATGACATCTGCCCCCTGAACAACGTGCTGATTGGTCAAGATATAACCGTCTTTATCAAAAATGAATCCTGAACCAATACCGAGCGGTACCAGTTGATTGCTGGCCTGCGGCCGTTCAGTCTGACCTTGATTGCCACCAAGGCCGTTATCATTACCGCCGCCGAAGAAATATTGATACAGCGGATCATTGGTATTGGCTCCACCCTGTCCAGAACCGTTGCGAGAGGACTGCTTCGCAAGTGTTTCAATCTTCACAACAGCTGGACTTGCCTGTTTAACAACAGAGGATACATCCTCTTTACCTGTTGGCAGAAGAGAGGCCGTCACGTTATTACCGCCGCCTGTATTACTTGGCGTACCCTGCGCAGTAGTTTCGTTTCCATTGGTTAGCGAAGCCTGCGGGGTAAACATGTTTGTTCTGTCTGCCGTGTACATCAGCACCGTGATCACCAGCATACCGGCAATAAACGAGAACAGCAGCGATCTTACAGAAGACCGTGGTCTGCGATTGTTGTAATTCCATCCGCCATTGTTATTATTGCCCTTCCCCTGACCGTCCCCGTTCCCCGAACCGCTGCCGCCTGAGAATCGTCCCGCCTGATCTGAAGCCCCGCTGTTATAATAAGTCGGAACAGGCTTGATCGGATCTGGTCTGGTAATCTCCACATTTCCTTCTTGGCGTGCCCCATCAGAGCCAGCTGTATCTTCCTGATTCACGGACTGAAACGGTCCATAAGAATAATAATACGAGGAATCATTGTTTCCGGCAGTATTGCGATTCTCTGCTTGTGTTGTTTCCTTTTCCTCATCTTGTCGGTTCGATCTATAATTACGTTCGTCCATGCCTCTCTACCTCCCAATCTCTTATTTGCAAGAGATATTCTTTAACTGTCCTTATTTTGTACTTTGAACCTTAATCGCACCTTAAAAACAATTAAAAAGGAGATAAAAGCATGCAATATTTGCTGTTTTTTCCCGCCACAGCAACATTTTCAGCTGTTTCGCTTCACCCAGCCCTGTCGATGAGCATAGATGGCCAGCTGTGTGCGATCATCCAATTCACATTTCATCAGCAGGTTACTCACATGAGTTTTGACGGTTTTGATACTGATATGTAATTCTTCCCCGATATCTTTGTTTGTTTTTCCCTCTGCAACAAGCAGGAGCACTTCCTTCTCCCGTTCCGTAAGGCCGGATTCACTTTCTCTTGCTGTACGCTGTCGAATTCCCCTCGTCAACGCCTGTGAAACATCGCCCGTCATCACCGGCATGCCTCTGTTCGCACCCTGAAGAGCATAGATCAATTCTTCGGCCGAGACGGTTTTCAGCACATAACTGACCGCCCCTGCTTCAATCGCTTGAACAACAAGATCATCCTCAAGAAAACTGGTCAGCATCACAATTTTCATCCCCGGAAATTCAGACATGATGGCTTGAGTTGCCTCAGCTCCATTCATAACTGGCATCATCAGATCCATGAGAATCAGATCTGGCTTATCCGCATCCTCCATCTGACGAAGCTGATCCAGCGCGTCCTGACCATTCCCGGCTTCTGCCATCACATGAAAAGCAGGCTCCAGCATCAGATACGTTTTCAATCCCATGCGAACCATATCATGATCATCCACAATCATTACGTTAACTTTGCCGTTCATTCCGTTTCCCCCTCTGACACATTCTGAAATTTCGGGATAAGCACTCGTACCGTTGTGCCGGCTCCAGGCTTGGATATAATCTGCACCTGTCCGCCGAGCTTCTCCGCACGTTCCCGCATCGTAGACAAGCCGTATGACCCTGGACGTTCGGTTTGCTGCTGGAAGCCATGACCGTCATCACTGATGCTCATGCTGATCTGATGTTCAGATTCCCGAATCGCCAAGCTGACCAATCTGGCCTCCGCATGTTTGACAACATTCGCTACCGCCTCCTGAATAATGAGAAACAGCTGGTGCTCAATGGCATCCGAGACTCCGCCATCCAGTTCCAGCTCTTTCACACCTTTAAGGCCATTTTGCCGGCAGTAGTCAGGAAACCAGCTATCCAGCGCAGCCGTCAGGTCACGCCCTTCCAGTTCTACCGGGCGAAGCTGAGCAATTAATCCCCGCATCTGGCGTTGTGCAATATGAGACATCTGAATGAGCTGGTCCAGCACAGTGCGCCCATGCTCGGGATTCATCTCCAGCAGACGAGGCAGTGATGAGGCCGACATATGCATGGCGAACAATTGCTGGCTGACTGTGTCATGCAGGTCTCTTGCCATTCGCTTACGCTCCTCAATTACAGCACGTTCAGAAGCCTGCTCCTTCTCAATGACCTCCTGCTCACCCAGCCGCTGAAGCAATCTCATTTTTTTCTCAATGGATTCCATCATCACATTAAATTCCTGATACACTCGCCCAAACGAAGCATCATCAGCCTCGGGCATACGTACCGCCATATTGCCTTTGGACACCTTAAGCATATTCAGATCGAGCAGATCAATCTTCCGTTGCAGACGAAGCGCCGCGATATAGCCCGTAACAATCGTGCCCACAACAACAACTCCAATAAAGGTCCATGCCCGATTGCGATTCGTGCCTGTAAGCACATCCCCGTATAACAGATAAAATCCGCCCAATGTAATCAACCCGGTTAACACAAAATACGTCATCAGTTCCCATTTGTTTGCCTTGAGAATCGTTCGAATCATGTGTTAACCCACCTTATTCACTTTGACGTCACCGATAAAAACACTGACAATAATTCGCACTTTTTTACCAGCTTCCATATAGTGTGGGGTCTCCTCCTGCGCGCTGCCCATAAAACCGCCACGTTTATGATCGAGAAGCTTCATGTCTCCGATAAATGAATTCGTTGTTAAGGAGACGCCGAGATCCATATCCTCCGGAACAAACACCTTCACATCGCCGATAAAATGTGAGATCACAATTTTGGTCTCTCCATATGGAATTTGTGCCTTGGTCAAATCAATCACCGTATCGCCAATAAACGAGGAGATGTTCATCGGTTTCAGCGAGAATACTTCCTTCCCCATATGAAAGTCGCCAATAAACGTAGATTTATTAAATGTCTTGGTCCCGTAATCTTCTTGATAGCCATAGCTGCAGGAGTGGCCGAAGCCTCCATACTTCTGTTCCCCTGAATGCGAATTGTGGTGCTTGTCAAACGAATTCCCGCCACCGTTTGCATTCTGTTGCTCCTCACCCGAATGAAACGATTGCTGGTTACCTGAAGCGGACTCCTCACTTGGCTTGCCAAACGTTTTCTCGAACTCTTCATCGAATGACGAGGGCATCTCAAGATCCTTTGGAGACAAAGGCTGATAAGGCTGCTCAGGAGGTGCAGGTGGAGTCGTATTTTCTTTTCCATGATGCTTCCGATCACGCTGTCCTGGTCCGATCAATACATACAAGCCGCCACCGATCAACAGAATCGGAATCAGATAACGAATGAATTCTCCAATCGAGTATCCGATCAACCCCATATTACGCGCCAGGAAAAATCCTCCTAAGGACAGGACAATTACTGGCCCAAAAGCAGCATATCCTCCATTCCGTCGAATCTCCGTTAAACCCTTGACTCCCCACCAGATCAGGAATACCGGCCAATATGTTCTGAAAATATATCCTACATCAATGTCATATCCCAATTGCTTGAGCAAAATCATTGCACCAATAGCGATAAGAGGTATGCCAACCCACCAGCGTTCACGCGTAGATCGTTTCATCACTCATTTCTCCTTCGTCGTTATTATAAATCCAGTGTACATCAGACGAGGTGATGTTAACAGCGCCGACAGATGGAAGTTGTCTCAGTCCCGAGACCGAGGCTTGAGGAACATTATGTAAAATTACTATTAAAATTTATTGAGAGCAATACTATACAAAAGAATCCATGGAAATACCCTGGAGCAGTTGCCCCAGGGTGGTATGCATGCTTCATATTCGTTTTGCGTTTCATTTTATCATTGGCACAACTTATTTTTTCATTTTGCCGGCACGGCCAGTTTGACCTGTGTTTTCCACACCAAACTCGGCATTATATTTTTCATCAGGTGTTTGGAAATTGTCCTTCACTTTGTTTTGAGCAGCTTGTTTCACCTTGGATGCTACATTCTCTGCTCCAAACTCTGCATTGTACTTCTCGTTTGGCGTTTGGTACCCTTGGGATTTCTTAGCCACAACGAATCACCTCTCTCTTCATATTTACACTGCACATGGCAGTGCGGGGTTCGTCCCCAGTCAGTATTATGTGAAGAGCGGCTTGCTGTTATTCAGGCAACACATTCCATATTAGATGGCCTTATCAAGCCACGAATCCGGGACCGTTTTGTACACATTAATCGCTTTGGACAGCTCTTTGAGCATTTCCTCCGTACATTTGCCGGCGCCCTGCTTGATCACTTGAACCTCAACATCCTTCTTGCCCCACTCTTTATACACCTGCTTCGTTGTTGGGAAGTACAGGTCAATTTTGTTTCCTTTGATCGCCGATCCGGTATCTGCAACAATTCCGTAACCGTAACCGGGAATATACAAAATGGAGCCCATGGGAAACAGCTTCGGATCTGCAGCAATGGTCGAGACCGTTTCCTTATCCCGGCGCACCTTCACACCGGAATATGTAATGCCGTATTGAGGATGCTTTGGTGTTTTGCCTGTCGATTCAACACCTGCTGTGTATCCCGTTGCAGTTACTTTTTTCGTGCCCAAAATTTGTTCCGAGCGCGGCGCCAGCACTGGCATGGCCGGATCAAGCACTCGTTTCTCCGTCAGATCAGGCTTTGGCAGCATAATCGGCTGCGGAGACCACATTAAAGCCATGTATACTAAACTCGTTAACTGGGCCTCGTCCGTATACAACGGTTGAGCCTGGCCTAATCTGGCTGTCCGCTCCAATGCTGCACCTCGGGTCAATTCATGACCTTTATCCGTTTGCATGGGCTGTACATGCAGAATGGTGCTTTCCTCTTCAAATATATAGGCCTGCGCCTGACTGAAACTCATTAGAATGCCGGCAAAAACAAAACAGCACATGATGATGAACCTGTTCTCATTTACATTTGAAATATACTTTTTCATATTCATGGTATAACCTCCCCCTCACTTGCAAAGGGTTACCAAAAAACATGTATTCTATACCCTGTCCCATCTACAGCACATCATGACACGTCAAAAAAACCGTCTGATCCACGCTGGGGAACACCCCCGCTTCTCAGACGGCTTCTGTTTGATTTTGGAAAACAGCTTTCTATATCACGCTTGCTTCACAAGGCATTAAACTTGTCTTGAAGCAATTTCCTCTTTCAACTGGGCAACGATCTCGTCTACAAGCTTCATGCCCAGATCACCTTCACCGCGTTTACGAACGGATACCGAAGCAGCATTTTTCTCGTTCTCGCCCACAACGAACATGTAAGGCATTTTCTCAAGCTGCGCTTCACGGATTTTGTAACCCAGCTTCTCGTTGCGGAGATCCGCTTCAGCCGAAATGCCTGCACGTTTCAGCTTCGCTTCCACTTCACGCGCATACTCGTCGTAGTTGCCGGATACCGGAATGACTTTGGCCTGTACAGGAGACAGCCAGAGCGGGAATGCCCCTGCGAAGTTCTCCAGCAAAAATGCAGTGAAACGCTCCATTGTACTGATTACACCGCGGTGAATAACAACTGGACGATGCTTCTGTCCATCATCACCGACATATTCAAGTTCAAAGCGCTCAGGCAGCAAGAAATCCAGTTGAACCGTAGACAATGTTTCTTCTTTACCCAATGCTGTTTTGATCTGAACATCGAGCTTCGGACCATAGAATGCCGCTTCGCCCTCAGCTTCATAGAACGGAAGATCCAGCTCTTCTACAACCTCACGCAGCATACGCTGGGACATCTCCCACATCTCATCGTTCTGGAAGTACTTCTCGGTATCCTTCGGATCACGGTAAGACAGACGGAAACGGTATTCATGAATACCAAAGTCTTTATATACCGTCTGGATCAACTCAATGACACGCGCGAACTCTTCCTTGATTTGATCTGGACGTGCAAAGATATGTGAATCGTTCAATGTCATTGCACGCACACGATGCAGACCTGTTAGCGCTCCTGACATTTCATAACGATGCATCATACCAAGCTCGGCAATACGGATCGGCAGATCACGATAGCTGTGCATGTTGGATTTGTACACCATCATGTGGTGAGGGCAGTTCATCGGACGAAGAACCAGCTCTTCGTTATCCATGATCATTTTCGGGAACATATCCTCCTGATAGTGCTCCCAGTGACCGGAAGTTTTGTACAGCTCAACATTACCCAGAACCGGAGTATATACGTGCTGGTATCCAAGGCTTTCCTCCAAGTCTACAATGTAACGCTCCAAGGTACGGCGCAGCTTGGCACCGTTTGGCAACCAGATGGGCAAGCCTTGACCTACGAGCTGGGAGAATGTGAACATTTCAAGCTCTTTACCCAGTTTGCGGTGATCACGCTTACGCGCTTCCTCCAGGAAGTGCAGATGCTCGTCAAGCTGTGCTTTTTTCACAAAAGCCGTGCCGTAGACACGTTGCAGCATTTTGTTCTTGCTGTCTCCACGCCAGTAAGCTCCAGCTACATTCATCAGCTTGAACACTTTAATTTTGCTTGTGGATGGCACGTGTGGTCCACGGCACAAGTCGAAAAATTCGCCTTGCTCATAGATGGTAATCACGCTGTCCTCCGGCAAAGCGTTGATCAATTCGAGCTTGTACGGGTCCCCAACTTCATTGAAGATGTTGATGGCTTCCGCACGGCTGACCTCCTTGCGCACGATAGGCAGATTTTCATTCACGATACGTTCCATTTCCTTTTCGATCTTCTGAAGATCTTCCGGGTTCAACGGATGTTCAAGGTCCATATCATAATAGAAGCCATCTTCGATTACGGGTCCTACGCCCAGATGAACCTCTTTGTTTCCGTACAGACGTTTAACCGCCTGAGCCAGCAAGTGTGCCGTACTATGACGCATCACTTCAAGACCTTCCGGGGAATCCAGCGTAACGATCTCCACTAGCGCGCCTTCATGGATTGGAGTAGATAAATCCACTACTATCCCATCCAGCTTGCCTGCCGCCGCATTTTTACGAAGACCGCTACTGATCGAAGCGGCTACATCCTCAATACTGCTGCCGTCGGCGTACTCACGTACCGAACCATCCGGTAATTTAATATTAACTGCCATTTGTCCCATTCCTCCTGTAAAATAAACATCGTCCACATTCATTATGTTTCATTTCGGACTTAGTCATCTAATGCGTCTGCCGATGCCTAGCATAACGACAGGAACGCAAAAAACACCCGTCCCGGTCAAGGGACGAGTGTTATACTCGTGGTTCCACCCTAATTCAGCTGATCGCTCCTGTAACAGGAATGCAGCCCTCATTGGCATGGTATAACGGGCATGACCCGGCAGATCCTTACTCACAAAACACGCCAATCCACTAGGATGGTGGACTAATCCGGTTTTATTTTCAAAATTGCAGCTCCAAAGGGGTAAACCATACGTGATATCCGAAGGAAATTTCAGCCCAGTTTCCTCTCTCTGCACCGATCAGGCATGTGGCTCTTGTCTTTGTCATCGCTTTTGCTTATCAAGTTCATTGGGTTATAGCTTTCCGCGATCGAATTACGGATCAACAGTTATTATAATTGCCAAGATCGCTTGCGTCAAGACCTGTCAGCAATCCCGAGCGCAGCACTTCACACTCAGGACATTGATGGCATATCTCGACCTTGTCCTCGAAAATCTGGCATATCGTGGAGATGATAGGCAGCTCGGGTGTGCTGGTATGCAGCATGACCTTTTCCGGGGATATCGAAATCAGCGTACTCACAATCATATCTTCAATATCCATCTCCAGCTCAATACCTGGCATCTCTACAACTACCTGCTCCTCCTTCTTGACAGGCAGCAGGTTTAATCCTGCATCAAGCACCTGAAACTCATGTTTGTCTTTATGGATCAGGTGGATCAAGGGAACTTTGGTCTCCTGAAAAAACACAAAATATTTAAGCAGGCCCATGAACTCTTCGTACTGTCGATCCATCCAGAACTCATCCAGTGCGTATTCCACTAGCTCCTGAAGCTCCTGCCTGTAGGAACGAATACGAAAATTCATCAAACCTTCTAATGGAAAAAAGTGAACCTCCTCCAGATCCTGACGCAAACTTTTGGCCAGTGTTTCACGGCGACGCTCGCGAAGACCAGGCTGATCAAGATCACCGTTCAGCAGCAGTGGCATACAGATCCGATGAACCTTCTCCACTTCGTGCTCATCCATAACTGAACATGTTTTGGCGATCATATCCTCTACAATACTTCGTTCGTACGTCTCCATAATAAAATCCGCAATGCCAAGAGATAACAGATCACTGATGCGCGGAAGCCATTCCTGAAAATGCTCGTGATTTTCATTGCCCCTGCACATCCAGACTGCTCTGCCATCTTTATGTTTGAAGCTGAGACGAAATCCTCTTTTGCTTATATGTAAACCTTTAATTTTTTCCTTGATGCACTGACAAAAGCGATCTGCCTCCACCTGTCCAGACACATCGGTCCATACTGCAAACAGTTCCATTCAAATCACTCCTTTCCTTTCTCTTCAAAGTATATGGCAAGGCCTACAGGGATATACGAAGCGGTTTGATGGAAAGGGTGTCATGATTTCTCAGCATAAAAGAAGGAATTCGGAGAATAGCCTGAAGTTATCGTTTTATGAACACTTGCATGAATGGTTTGGAGTTAAGACAAAAATGTGTTATTATTTTTATAACAGTATGTTTCACGGAAGGAGGGAAGCCAAAAATGAGATTACATCCAAGACTGCTTCAACACGCTCTTATCATCATTTTATGCGTTTTTCAAGCGCTGTGCTTCCCTATTCCAATGCAGTCTGAATCTGCCGTTGGTGTATCCGTTGATGTCACTTCAAATAAAGAAGTGCTCGAAGTACTTGTTCAAATACCCGAGGTACAGTACAAACCTGTCATTCGCAAAAATTCACAAGTTATGTCCAAGCTTGCTCCTGCAACACAGACCAAGCCTGTATTTCTTGTCCTCGCACTCTTCCTTTTGTTGCGAATTCCCACAACGGGTCTGTCTTTTAAACCGTGGTATTGTTTGTTCAAGCGCAGATTATTTCTGCTTCCCATCAAATTTACCAGTATGTATCTATCCCTCACTCCGATGGCACCCAAATACGCCTGCGCTCGATAAGAGCCTGTTTGCCGTATTGTAGCGGATGCCTGCGCATGGAGTCACCTCTTTGAGAAGACGGTGTTCTCGTGCATAACTTACAACCCTTTATGTGAACGTTACATTTGAAACACATCTTGATACAAAGCACACAGTGACAACTTTTATTTTGCTATACCTTAATTTGCAAACTATTCCCTTTTTACATCATACATTCGGCTGCGTCAGGAATTACTGGCTCTGTTTCCCCGCACCATTTGATGTTCCGCTTGAGCAGCAGATGATCTCAACTCGGGAAGCCAAGCCTTCCTTCTATGGCCAGCCTCAACCACTAAGGAGGCATACTATCCATGGATGTACGCGAAACAGATTTGCCGGGAATCGGCAAGAAATTTCAGATTGAAACAAGCAGCGGTGACAAAATCGTTATCATTATCCACGACGATGGACGCCGGGAGATGTATCATTTTGAATATGAAGATCCAGATCAAAGCATCTCCATGATTACGCTGGATGACAATGAAGCCAGACAGATTGCAGCAATCGTAGGTGGACTGACCTATAAACCAAAACAACTTGAAAATATTGAAGTAACCTTTGACGACCTTATCATCGAGTGGTACAAAATCGAAGCATCGTTTGGATGCATTGGCAAATCCATTGGCGAATTGAATGTACGTCAAAACTCTGGCGCAACGGTCATTGCCGTTGTGGAGAAAAATCACAAAAAACACATCAGCCCAGGTCCGGAGGTTGTGATTAGCGCAGATTCCACGGTTGTTGCCGTTGGCGAACGCAACCAGCAGAAACTTTTCAAGTCCCTCCTCCTGACAGGAAGGGGGTAACTCGATGGATCATTTGATTTTTGAAGTGGGTCTGGCACTCGTACTCATTGCAGCAGCCGGCCTTTTATCCGCAAAATTAAGATTTTCGGTTGTACCCTTTTATATTCTGATCGGTATGGCCGTGGGGCCACATGCGATGCAAATTTGGCATCTGGACTTCCGTTTCATTGAAAGTCAACCATTTATTGATTTTATGGGCCGTATCGGTATCCTGTTCCTGCTGTTCTATCTGGGGCTGGAATTCTCAGTAGGCCGTCTAGTCAAGTCGGGCCGCTCCATTGTAGTCGGCGGCTCGATCTATATCGGAATTAACTTTACATTGGGATTAGTCTTTGGTTTCGCCTCCGGCTTCCCGGCAGCTGAAGCTCTTGTGATTGCAGGGATTACAACGATCTCATCCAGTGCGATTGTCGCCAAGGTGCTGGTAGATCTGAAACGAACTGCGAATCCGGAAACGGAAATGATTTTGGGTATCATTATGTTCGAGGATGTCTTCCTCGCGGTATATATTTCCATCCTGTCCGGACTTGTGCTCAGCGATTCTTCTTCCATTGGAGGCGTAATCCTGTCTGCATTGATCGCTCTTGGCTTCATGCTGATTGTTATCATTATCGGCCGTAAAGCTACACCGCTCCTGAATAAATTGCTCAAAATCCGTTCCAACGAGCTATTTTCACTTGTTGTGTTCGGTGCATTATTCCTGGTCGCCGGCTTCTCTGAAACGATCCATGTTGCAGAAGCAATCGGTGCTTTGCTGGTCGGTCTTGTGCTTGCCGAAACCGAGCATGCGAAACGGATTGAACATCTGATCCTGCCATTCCGTGATTTCTTCGGAGCAATCTTCTTCTTCAGCTTTGGACTCTCTATTGACCCGTTGTCTCTGGGTGGTGAGGCGGTATGGCTGGCATTGATTGCCGTTGTGATCACATTGTTCGGTAACTTTCTTGCAGGCATGCTGGCTGGAAGAAGTGCAGGTCTATCCCCCAAAGCATCTGCTAATATCGGATTAACTATCGTATCTCGCGGAGAGTTTTCAATCATTATGGCAAACATGGGTAAAGCGGGTGGACTGTTACCTTTACTTCAGCCGTTTGCTGCACTGTATGTGTTGATTCTGGCTATACTCGGACCACTGTTAACTAAAGAATCCAAACATGTATTTAATTTATTGAATAAAATATTTAAGTTCAAAGATGCACGCAAAAAGAAAGAGGAACCTAAAGTTCTGCAGAAAGAAGGATAATTCCTATGTCTGTACAGAGCAAACAGTTAAACGAATCAAGTAACTGAGCGGCTGCACGCCGAACTTTCTGTGAACACCCCAGGGAGAAGGGCTCGAAAGCCGCACATAAGGAGGATGACCTGTGAAAGCACCTCTGATATCGGCTAACCCGACGCCACGCACTGCCAAGAAGACCAGCATATCGCCTTCACGCCACTGGTTGAACCTGCTTCTGGTCATTGTGGGCGGGATTCTGGCCTCCGTGGGACTTGAATTGTTTCTGCACCCCAATAAAATTATTATTGGCGGCATAACGGGAATCTCTTCCCTTTTCGCGCATTGGACTGAGCTTCGAATCGGATTATTCCTGTTTCTATTCAACGTTCCGTTTATATTTTTATCGTACAAAATGGTAAAGAAAAAATTTGTATTGGTTACTGTTCTGGGTCTGGTTGTCTTTTCGATCGGTGCCATTGTGCTACATCCCATGCCGCCGCTCGTCGAGCATCCCCTGGTTGCTGCCATGTTTGGCGGGTTAAGCCTGGGGCTCGGAATCGGGCTGGTTGTTCGGTATGGTGGGACACTGGATACGCTGGAAATCGGTGATCCGTCCTCCCGACCGCCTGAACGTGTCTTTAGCGGGAAACGGATGCTTATCGAAAAAATAATCATGCTGCTTAACCTGATCATCCTGACAGCTGCTGGTGTTGTTTTTGGCTGGGATCAGGCCATGTATTCTGTCATCGCTTATCTGATTGCCTATGAAATGGTGTACCTTGCATTCCGTGGATTCTCGACGAAACGCAGCGTATGCATTCTAACCACACAAAGCACTCAGGTTGAAAAGGCTGTGCGTAAGCGGCTGCGAAGGCAACCTCGAACGCTCCCGACTGCAGAGTTCACCCCGCTCGCCGAAGCGGAAAGCTGGTTTGGTCAGATTCCAGGAGCCCTTTATTACGAGGTGCATTTCCTGGAGATGATCTGGCTGAAAACGATTGTTCGTCACATTGACCCACACGCTGGAATTGTAGCGAATCCAGAGAAATAACATTGTACGGAGCAGAAAACACAGGCACTATAACAAAACGCTCTCTTCCCTTGTAAGCATGTGGATGTAATATCCATCATTCATTACTTGGGAAGAGAGCGTTCTTTTGTTTTTTAACCCGCTGTATATTTAAATCATATAAAATTATAATTCAACAATAGCCTTTACCACCTGAGTTTCGGGCAACAGCCAGGTATCCATCGCAGAGGGCAACTCATCAAATGCCGCCCGATGTGTAACATAGCCGTCCATGCTTATTTTTTTGCTACGAAGCGTGGAGAGTACTTGTTCAAAATCTTCGCGTGTTGCATTCCGGCTCCCCAGCATACTCATCTCCCGTTTGTGAAACTCCGGGTCATGGAACGTAATATCAGCTTTAACCAGACCAACAAAGATTAACTGCCCGCCATGTGCAACGTACGGAATAGCTCCGTTCATGGAATGCACATTGCCTGTAGCATCAAATACGGCTGTTGCATAATCGCCGTCCGTGATCTCGGACACGCGCTGCAGTGCCTGATCATCCGCCTGCACGATCTCATCTACCCCGGCCCATGTTCGGCTGAGCTCCAGCCTGTCCAGATTACGGTCTACCGCAATAACGTAAGCACCTGCCTGCTTGGCAAAAGCCATCACACCGAGTCCGATAGGCCCCGCACCAATGACCACTACACGTTCACCCGGCTGGAGTGAGGCTCTGCGAACGGCATGTGCTCCAATGCTGAGCGGCTCCACCATTGCTGTCTCATCCAGCGTTAGACCATCTGCCTTCAGCAGATGAGTTACTGGCACCGTAATGCGTTCTCTCATGCCTCCATCCACATGTACTCCCATCACCTGCATTGATGCGCAGCAGTTTGTCTTGCCTGAACGACACGCAATACAATGTCCGCAGTGCAGATAAGGGATAATGCTGACTTGATCACCAGGCTGCAGCCCAGCGTCATTCGGGCCAATCTCTTCTATAATACCGGCCAACTCATGCCCAAGTACCCGCGGATACGTAAAAAACGGCTGATTGCCCTTGTACGCATGCAGGTCTGTACCGCAAATGCCGATACGCTGAATCGCTACCAGTGCCTCTCCTTCAGCTCTTTCTGGCAGCGGCAGCTCCTTCAGCACCAAACGATCTATTTCTTCACATACGATAGCTCTCATTGCTTTTCCTCCTTGGATGCATTCGACGTTGAATTCAAGCTCGTATTATACATTGCAAGTCCACTTGACCATGTTTCATTGTTCAACGGGGCCAGCATGCGTAACACCTCTTCCAAAAGCTGATGATCCATCGGCTCTTCAATCCAGCTCGCATTATTAACGATGTTACGCTGACTTGCACTGCTCACCAGCGTTGTCGGAATCCGTTCGTTAGCTGTGGAAAATTGCACTGCCAGCTTGGCGATATCGCTGCCCTGCTCCTCGCAGAAGCGAGCAGCCTTCAGACAGAGCTCTTTCACCCGTTCACCCGCCGGGTGCCATGCTGGGGTCCCACGAGTGCTAAGCAGCCCCATCGAGAGAGGTGAAGCGTTTACAAGTCCAACCCCTTTAGCGTCCAGCAGAGGCAGAAGGGACAACAATGACGTATCATTCAAGGCATAATGACAATAAGAAATAATAGCATCTGCCTGAACCTGCGGTAGCATCTGTTCGAACAATGGCAGCGGTAATCCACAGATGCCAGCATAACGAATAATGCCTTTTTCTTTGAGCTCCAGCAGTGTTGGGAAAGCCTCTTCAATGATAATCTCAGGCTCAACAAACTCAATATCATGCAAAAATAAAATATCCAAATAATCGGTATGCAGACGAGACAGGCTTTCCTGCACACTATCCAGAATACGTTTACGTGAAAAATCAAACTCATTCTCACCGTAACGACCAGCTTTGGTAGATAACATATACGAGCTGCGAGGCAAGCTTCGGATTGCCTCACCGAGCACCGTCTCTGCCTTGGTCAACCCATAATACGGCGAAACGTCTATATAATTCATGCCTGCATCCACGGCAGCATGAACGGTGCGAATGCCTTCATCCCGATCAATATCACGAAATACAGAGCCAAGCGACGATGCCCCAAAACTCAAAACAGGTACGTCCAGCGATGTCATTCCCAGTTTTCTTTTTTTCATTCGTTCGTTCCTCCCAGCAGGTTTTACTACACAACTGTCCCTTCATTGTATCAGTTAAAAATCTATATAACATATCGTCAAATGCGTAATATGTACTGTTTGATGATCTACATTTCCACTGTATTTTATATTTTGTCCTATCAAAAAAGGACAAATCAGGATTAACCCGATTTGTCCCTTGGTTATGAATCGACGTTCATTTTATAATCCGAACGTAATGATACAAGTGATACAAGCCTGTTTTGATATAAAATGCGATTAGTTCTGCATTACAAAATCTTTAGGCACACTGCTTTCTTCGTCAAACATGCGCAGAATCTCATAACGAGTATTACGCTGCGCCGGAATATAACCTGCCTCGCGAATAAGACGCAGAATAGATTCGATGTTTACTTTGTACGTTGCGCCTGCTGAGGACACTACATTCTCCTCAATCATCGTGCTGCCAAAGTCATTACATCCGAATTCAAGCGATTTTTTACCAATCTCGGGACCCATCGTTACCCAGGAAGATTGAATGTTTTTGATATTGTCCAGCACCAGACGGCTGATTGCTACGGTTTTCAAATATTCTTCCGGAGTTTGACGCTCCAGCTTGAGGTTTGTATTATCCGGCTGGAAAGTCCACGGAATGAAGGCCAGGAAACCTTCGGAATCATACTTGTTCGCAATGCATTCATCCTGCGCGTCACGAACACGTATCAGATGCAGTGCGCGCTCCTCCATGGATTCTCCGAGACCAATAACCATCGTTGCGGATGTATTCATCCCGATCCGGTGAGCCGTCTGCATCACGTCCATCCAGTCGCGCCATGAACCCTTCAAACGGCTGATTTTGCGGCGTGTACGGTCATCCAGAATTTCGGCACCACCGCCTGGCAAGGAATCAAGTCCAGCCTCGTGAATAGCACGTACAACCTCTTCCAGTGTAAGACCATCGGATACTTCAACCATTTTCATAATCTCGGCTGGCGAGAAGGAGTGCATCGTGATATTCGGGAAACGTTCCTTGATGGCTTTCAACAGGTCTGTATAATAACTGAAGGGCAGATTAGGATTGGTTCCCCCCTGCATCAGAATTTCCGTGCCGTTAACGTCCTCTGTCTCCTGAATCTTCTGGAAAATCACTTCATCTGGCAATACATAGCCTTCTTCAGAACCAGGTCTGCGATAGAAAGCACAAAAACGGCAGTATACGTCACATACATTCGTGTAGTTAACGTTACGCCCGATTACAAAGGTTCTGTATGGTTCAGGGTGCATACGCTTCATGATGACATTGGCAGCTGCCCCGATTTTGTCCACTTCGTCGGATTCAAATAACTGAATCGTGTCTTCCAGGTCCAAGCGTTCGCCCCGAAGGGCTTTATCTAAGATACGGTCCACCGTACTCATCGTAAAAAGCCTCCCTCATGAAGAGAAAATATTACGACGCTCCATCCGGCTTGTTTGCAGTAAGCAACTTCTGTCGGCAACATCGTAATTTTGTACTCCACATATCGTAACACAGGTTACATGTGAAAAAAAGCACCTTATACAAAGGTGCTTTAAAAATCATTAAAATTTTACATATCAACTCAAGTTTCTGTTCAAAAGAGTATTGCTTCAATATATTCTATTTCTTTAACCTTACTCAGCCTCCAGAGCCTGCTCCAGATCAGCAATCAGATCATCAATATCCTCAAGCCCCACCGAGAAACGCAGCAATCCATCGGTGATCCCACGCTCATGCCGGACCTCCGCTGGCATAGCCGCATGTGACATCATGGTAGGATAAGAAAGAATACTTTCAACCGCCCCCAGACTTACAGCAACAATCGGCAGCTTCACGCGGTTCAGCACCGCTTTGGCACGTTCCCCGGAACCTACGTCAAAAGAAACAACCGCTCCGTAGCCACTAGACTGACGCTCATGTGCTTCGCGGCCCGGGTGATCCTCAAGTCCAGGGTAGTAAACAGCCGTTATATCCGTACGACCTTTGAGCCAGGTTGCCAGTTTGGATGTACTCTGTTCACTGTGAGCCATACGTGCACCTAGTGTTTTCATACCCCGCATCAGCAGCCAGGATTCCTGAGCTCCAAGCACTGTACCCAATCCATTTTGCAATTGCTTCAGTTGTCTGCCCAGCTCATCTGTACGTGCAACAGCCAGTCCCGCCAGGACATCACTATGCCCGCCTAGAAACTTCGTAGCACTATGCACAACGATATCCACACCAAACTCAATCGGACGCTGATAATACGGGGTCATAAATGTGTTGTCCAGAATCGTAATCAGTTGGTGCTCCTTCGACCAAGATGTTACAGCTGCAATATCCGTAATCTTTAACGTCGGATTGGAAGGTGTCTCCATATAAACCGCTTTGGTGTTTGGTTTAAGAGCTGCCTTGACTTCCTCGATATTCGTCATATCTACAAATGTAGTTTCAATCTGCATGCGGCTAAGAATGGTCGTCAGCAAGCGATAAGTGCCTCCGTATACATCCTCGGTAACGATGATATGATCTCCTGCGGAGAACATCATAAATACACTGGAGATCGCAGCCATACCTGATGAATAGGCAAAGCCGCGCACCCCGCCTTCCAGTAAAGCGATGTAATCCTCCAAGGCTTGACGAGTAGGATTACCTGAACGACTGTAGTCATGCTGTGGCGGATTGAAAATATCAAAGTGGTGGAACGTAGATGCCTGATAAATCGGCACGCTGGACGCGCCGGTTGTCTGGTCAATCTCGTCCCCGAAATGAAGCAGCTTTGTCTCAAACTTCAATCCCGTTTCCGGTTTCTTGCGGTTTGCATCACTCATGAGATTACGCCTCCTTCGACTTCCTGCTGCGCTGCCAGCAACGCTTGATTCAGATCGGCAATCAGATCTTCCGCATGTTCAATTCCGACTGAGAAACGAAGCAGACAGTCATCTACACCTACAGCTTCACGAATCTCCAGTGGAATATCGGCATGAGTCTGCACCGCCGGGTAAGTCATGAGGGATTCAACACCGCCAAGGCTTTCGGCAAACGCAATCAATTGAATGTGACGAAGCACGGGCTCTACATAACGGGCATCCTTTACTTTAAATGAGAAGATACCCGTATTGCCGGAGGATTGCTTCTGCTGAATCTCATACCCCGGATGATCGGATAATCCGGGGTGAAACACTTCCGCCACAGCGGGATGCTCCAGCAGGAATCTGGCTATGGTTAGCGCATTATATTCGTGGCGCTCCATCCGAAGCGCAAGAGTCTTCATGCCTTTCATCAATTGATAGGAATCGCTCGGCGATAACACCGCACCAATAGAGTTATGAAGGAAAGCCATTTCCGCCGACAAAGCCTCGCCTTTGGTAATAATAAGTCCAGCGAGCACATCATTATGTCCGCCCAGATACTTGGTTGCACTGTGTACAATAATGTCTGCGCCAAGTTCAATCGGACGCTGGAAGAACGGCGTGAGCAAGGTGTTGTCCACAATTGTCAGCAGGTCATGGCTCTTGGCCCAGGTAGCTACGGCTTGTACGTCCGTGATCATCATGAGCGGGTTGGTTGGGGTCTCAATGAACACAGCTTTGGTATTCGGCTGGTACAACTTCTCCAGCGCTTCCAGATCATTGGTATCCACATAACTTGCCGTTACGCCAAAGCGAGAAAGAATTCGTTCCAGAAGACGGTACGTACCGCCGTATAGGTCAAGGGAAACAATCAGATGATCCCCTTGACTGAACATCGCAAAGATGGTTTGTAATGCTGCCATACCTGAGCTACAGGCAAAGCCTGCATCACCGGATTCCAGAGCAGCCGCAGCTTCCTCAAGCACTTTACGAGTTGGGTTCGTTGTACGAATATAATCAAAGCCCGTGCTTTGTCCCAGCTTCGGGTGGCGAAACGCAGTGGATTGATAAATCGGAAAGTTAACGGCTCCTGTACCCGGTTCGTTGATGGAACCGATCTGAGCTAAACGGCTTTCAATCTTCAACTTGTTATCTTCCATTACTACATCCTCCTGTTATTACGATTAGATTTGCGGACCAATATCGTAAGGCGTTTCCTGATACACATAGTAATTGAGCCAGTTAGAGAATAATAAGTTAGCGTGAGCACGCCATGTAGCTGGAGGTATGCGGGACGGATCATCGTTCGGATAATAATGCTTAGGAAGTGCTATATCCAATCCTTTAGCTACATCACGGTCATATTCCCATTTTAAAGAAAACGGATCATATTCGGCATGTCCTGTAGCGAAAATTTGCTTCCCATCCCTGGTCGCTACCAGAAATACACCTGCTTCCTCGGATTCAGCTAAAATTTCCAGGTTGTCATTTTTCTCAATATCTTCACGTCTTATCTCGGTATGACGAGAGTGAGGCACATTGAACACTTCATCGAATCCACGCAACAGCGGCACATGGGATTTGTTGATCGTATGCGGGAATACCCCGAAGCATTTTTCATCCAGCGGAACTTTAGGTACATCAAAATGGTGGTATAAACCTGCCTGGGATGCCCAACAGATATGCATGGTCGAAGTTACGTTGGTTTTGGTCCATTCAAAAATTTCCTGAATCTCTTTCCAATAGTTAACGTCCTCAAAGTCCATTTGCTCCACCGGTGCCCCCGTAATAATCATACCGTCAAAACGGCGGTGCTGGATCTCATCAAATGTTTTGTAGAACAGATCAAGATATTCCTGGGACGTATTCTTGGATGTATGGGATTTGGGATGCACAAGCACCACATCTACCTGAATCGGGGTATTCCCCACCAGACGCAGCAATTGTGTTTCGGTGGTCTCCTTGGTAGGCATCAGATTCAGAATAGCAATGCGTAGCGGACGAATATCCTGCTTGTATGCGGACGATTCGTCCATGACAAAGATATTCTCCCCTTCAAGCACTTCTTTAGCTGGTAGTGTGTCCGGAATTTTAATTGGCATGGTGAGTTGATTCCTCCTTAGTCGTCATAGTTCACATTTGCTGCGAAAATCACTGCTGAGAAGTTGGGGCATACAACAAAGACCTCTCTCGGATTCCGAGAAAGGTCATATGTAAACAGATATGCGCCTCTCTCATCTCTCAGTTACAACAGCACCCCGAGGATGCTTGGTCGCTGCAAGAATTAGCACCGTGCGGTATATCGCCGGTTGCCGGGTTTCATCGGGCTAGTCCCTCCACCTACTCTTGATAAGATTTCGCTTTATTCAATTATAATTCAAATTTATTAACTTTTACTTTAAAACATTCAGGCCCTTACGTCAAGATGAAGTTAGGTGTTTCCAGAGGCGAGTGCGGAACCGTTTATTCTCCGCGATCATACACTGCCTCAGAGCGCGAAATAGACACATTTTGCGCTTGAAAGCACTCTGGACCAGCGGTATACTAGACAAGTGTTTATAAGCCCTTATGTGAGAGGTGACATATTAAATGGATGGCGACCCGAGGACCAATTGGCAGTCGATTTCCGAACAACTGCATAGAGAATTGACATCAGCATCGGCAGCGGGCCGCTTCTTCCGTTTGATTATAAATTAAACGCAAACAAGCGGAGCCCTGTACATCTGGCTTCGCTGCCGGCCGGCTGATCTGTTCTTTTGCGCCCATATTAATGATAATATCCGCCAAGATGGCGGGTGCAGAAGGAGTAGATAACATGAAAATCCGGTTGGTTAATAACGGTGTATTTATTCCGGTGGATGATATCCAGCAAGCGCTGACTCCACCGACAGAAGGCTTTTATTGGATTGATGCAGACGTGGATGATCTGGCTGTGCTGCAGCCGCTTTTCTCCATGCATGATCTGGCTGTAGAGGACTGCTTGAGTGATGAGGAGCAGCGTCCAAAGATCGAAATTTATGAAAATCATTATTTTATCGTGATCAACAGCATTCGTTTTGATGATGAAGAGATTTTTCTGCGGGCAGTCAACCTGTTTCTCGGCAGACATTTCATTATCAGTGTGACGAAGCAGAAGGTCAGCGAATTACGGATGCTGAAGCCGATCCTCTGGGAACAGGAGATCAGCAGCCCCGATCGCTTTCTTTATTTGCTGGTTGACTTGATTGTAGATAACTATTTCACCGTGGGTGATCGAATTGAAGCCCGCATTGAGAAGCTTGAAGAAGACATTTTGATGCACACCAAGAAATCACATCTGAATGAAATTATCGGTCTTCGAAGTGAAATCTTGTGGTTGAAAAAGGTGCTTGGACCTCAGAAAGAGGTTATCAACACCCTGAATAAAAAAGATCTGCGTCTCATTGATGATCAATTGCAAAAATACTTCAGTGACATTTATGAAAATGCCGTAAAAATCTCGGAAACGTTCGAAACGTACCGCGACCTGATGGGCAACTTGCGAGAAGCCTACCAATCCAGTATCGCAAACCGTGCGAATGAGATCATGCGTGTGTTTACCGCCATTACGACCGTCTTCATGCCGCTGACCGTGATTACCGGAATATACGGGATGAACTTTGATAATATGCCTGAGCTGCACTGGAAATACGGCTATTACGCCGTGATTGGCCTGATGATTACGCTGGGCCTGACGATGTTCTTTATTTTCCGCAAAAAGGACTGGATTTGAAATGAAGACGAAGCGCCCCTTCCAGGGAACGACTTCGTCTTTTTGGTATGTGTTTTTCCAAGCGTTCCGAGCTAAACAGCATTACGCTCCGTTTCCACATGCCTGCGAAAACGGATGCGAATCATGCGCAATCGTTCATACACCTGCTCAAGACTTCCTGCTTCCGGGCGCTCTCCTCCGTAAACTTTATGTAAGACAGGCTTCAGGAACGTATCGCCCAATTCCTCATATGCACTCCATACCGCCTCTTGTTCCACCTCCGGCATAACGGCCAGCTCTACATCCAGCAAAGAGTCTGTATCGTAACCCTCCAGATCCAGCGTCTCCAGCAGTTCAATTAGCTCACGACGGGATAAGCCCGAGCGATTCACAATCTCTTCCAACGTCTGCCCCTCCTTCATGCCCTGTAGCACATGTTTGCGTGTGAGGAATTTATCCAGCTCCTGCTTATATTTCTGCTCCTTTTGTTTATACAACCAGCTTTCGTACTCCTCTTCCTTTAATACGGTATACACCCAATCCAGCGGAAACGATCTGGAACGCTCGATTGCACTTGTCATTTCCAGCCATTCGGCTCCGTACTCCGATGCCTTGCTCTCCCCCACACCAGGCAACTGCATGAGTTCATCCATCGTATGCGGTACAAAAGCGCTGATCAGCCGAAGCAGTCGATTGGTGGCTACAAAATAAGGAGCTTTCCGGTCACTTGCAGCCTTCTGCCGACGCCATGTACACAGATCCTCATATAATTGCTCATTCCCGTACAGTTCGCTAAAACAATGCAGTCGTTGCCCGGCATAGCTGCGTAGCTTCATCTCATCATTCTCATGATACAATCCATGCAGCAATGGACGATACCCTTCGCTCATCTGCATCGCAAGCTGATAACGATAAATATGCAGTAATTCTTCCCATGACGTTCCTTCATACCAGATCGTATCCTCACGATCCCCGGCCTCATACCGGCTCCAGCCCAGATGCCATGTGCTCTCCTCCTCTCCAATCCACACCTGGGCTAACTCCTCATGCTGATCTGATGTTCTGGATAACCGGTTCATAAAAATGACTTCCATGCGTAGTCCCCTCCCTATAATGTCCCAGCATGTTCGATTAACAAAGCACGGGCTGTTCCCATACAACGCAAAAAAACACCCCTCCTGCAGAAATGCTGCAAGAGAGGTGCTTCCTCATTAACCGTACTATGCTGTTGCAACTATCATAACCAAAATGGTAAAATTCGTCAATCCCTGTAATGACTTATTTGGACAATGCCAATTTTGCCAGAGCAAGTGAGCCACATAATCCTGCATTGTCTCCCAAGCCGGGTGGCACTACATACTGATCAATTCCGGCATGAAGAGACGGATGCTGCACATACCCGGCCAGCAGTTCCTGCAATTTACTGCGAACCATCGGGAACAGGTGCTCCTGCTTCATAACACCGCCACCCATTACAATTTTCTCTGGAGACAGAATCAATACATAATTCATCAGTGCATGTGCAAGATAATGCGCCTCCATCTCCCATGCTTTGTGATCTGCCGGCAGTTCATATGCAGGCTGCCCCCAACGCTTGTTAATTGCCGGACCTGCGGCAAGACCTTCAAGGCAATCTCCATGATACGGACAAAAGCCCTCGTAAGTATCCTCTGGATGTCTGCGCACAATGATATGCCCCATCTCGGGATGGGACAATCCATGAACCATTTTCCCACTAACAACAGCTCCCGCACCAATACCCGTACCTACCGTTATATACAGACAGCTATCAAGTCCCTGAGCAGCTCCCCAAGTCGCTTCCCCCAGAGCAGCACCATTTACATCGGTATCAAACGTCATGGGTACATCAAAATGTTCCTTGAGTTTGCCAATGATGTTGTACTGTCCCCAGTGTGGCTTAGGTGTTGTTGTGATATATCCATATGTTGGACTTCCTTCAATCGGATCAATTGGACCAAATGAACCTACACCCAGCGCCTCAATTCCTTTGCCTTCAAAAAAAGCAATAACTTGTGCCATCGTTTCCTCCGGCGTAGTTGTAGGAAAGCTTACTCGCTCCAACACCTCTCCTTGCTCCGTACCAATGCCGCATACAAATTTGGTTCCGCCTGCTTCAATTGCACCTAAAACTGTCATGTTTGCTTCACTCCCAGGTTGGTTTAATGTCTAGCGCTGTTGCTTCGGGCATTGAATGATTCGTAGCTTCAAATGCCGACTTGCGGACTTGAGTCTCCGTTACTTCCCAGCTTGTTCAGTCGCTTGAGCAGCGTCTGTCTCCAGCTTTCCGAAAGTGCAGGTAGGGCGAGCAGCATCTGAATCCCCTCAACATTCTGCTTTCCCTGATGCATAATTCGATTTGCTTCAAGGACGGTCATCGAGGAAGGATCGGTGTGTATTTTTCTGAACTGAGATCCCAGAGCAACTTGCCCTTCCTGCAACACTCGAAAATAAAAGCCCGTATGTCCACTTTCTTGAAAATAAACGGGCAGCTCCTTATAGTCATACCTTGCTCCCAGCTTAAAGCATGGCTGCCTAGGTTGACTGACCTGCATCTGTGCATCGCCTAATTGAAATATATCTCCAATCCGTACCTCTTCTTCAGCACAGCCTGTGACCGTAAGATTCTCTCCAAAAGCTCCCCAGTTCAGCTTGCGATTCATCAACCGTTCAAGTACAGCATAACGACTGTAATCGTATACACAAACTGCCTTGTCAGGCCCACCGTGATGAACAAGGTCGGCCTGCGCATCCCCTGACATTCCAGTGAATGAGAGGAATACCGGTGTGGAGACAGGATGCTTCATGATACCGCTCAGCACCTCATGTTTCTGACCCGGTAACGGTCTAGGCTGCCCTACGTTAATGGCCAGAACCGCTGTGCTCTCCTTTTCTGTGATCAGATCGGATTCAGGTTTCAATCGCATCATACCTCCTCTGCAGATATTTTATCGGACAGAACCACCAAATACCAGTGTATTGCTCAGCAACCGACCGGGGGACGTCAGCATCTTGCCGCTGGCATACAAGCCTGAGGATGCACCGCCATCGAGATTCATGGCCTGCTTGGCTCCAAGCTTCTGCATCACTGCTGCCCATTCTTTCATTGTAGCACCAGAAACGGTAGCCAGCATTACTGAACCATCTGCCATAATTGCGATTCCACTTCTCGCACCGGAAGCATTTAGAATTTTAGGGTCTTTGAACCCTTCATTTGCCGGATTAACAGCGATTTTTCCATCCTTGACCAGACGCGGACCAGCACCGACTGCTGTTACAACCTCCTGCCAAGGGATATCCTGTCCGGCTGCGTTCGTGTATCTGTAATTCATCTCTACGGTAGAGCCTACAGTGAAACGGTCCGACATGGACTTCTCATTGCCTGTAAATACAAGCACGGAGCCATTCTTTGGAATAGCAACGTTGGAATTGGGTACTTTTTGTGTCACTACTCCCTTCTCCATAATCACCGCAGTGCCTCCTTTAAATCCAACGTTCGCACCGCGCTCCGGCGTATACAAAATAGAGATGCTTGAATCTGCTGAAGGCGTGCGATTAATAAACGTTGCATACCAACTGCGTGATTTTCCATTCGCATCCGTAACATTCCCCGTCAAGCTTACTTGAAGTGAATCCATCATCGCTGAACCATCTGCTTTAAATCCGATCGAAGTGCCATATCTTCCTATATGTATAACTTTTCCATTTGCTATTAACATACCATAAGGGTCAGGTGCTCCATGATAAGCTTCAAAAAAGGCTCCGTTAATTGCCGCTTGTGCACCATATGCCTGCACAATGGATGGCAACGTTGCTGTCTGCCCTACCTGCTTCTTGGCAAGCCCCACTGTAACAGGTGTCCCTTTGGGAATGCTTACAGTCTGCACACTAAAGCTGCGTCCTGCTGCTTTTACTTTCTGCACTTTCGAACTAATTGCGGCTTTAGCCTCCGCTGCCTGTGGTGCACTTACGGCCCCCGTAAGCAGTACCGGTAAAGCCAGGACGAGGGCCAGCGCCCCGGTCCACCATTTTTTACTCATTCTGCTCGTTACCCTGCTGCTAGTCATCCAATTGCCACTCCCATCCAAGAGCCAAGGCTCTTCATCTCAAGTTGTTCAAACTTGTCCATTACCGTATCCGGGTCAAGACGTAATTCACAGCCATCCAGTGTACATGAAACTGGAACAGCACAATGAATCTCTGCCAGTTTGCGGGACAGATGCAGCATATCGAGATCACTCTCAATTTTTTTGCGCACTGAAGGAGTCAGTTGCTCCAGATTGCTTAAAATGCCTTCGATTGAGCCATACTCCTGTACGAGCTTCAAAGCCGTCTTTTCACCAATGCCCCGTACACCAGGATAATTGTCGCTGGCATCCCCCATCAAACCCTTCATGTCAATAATCTGACGCGGGGTTAACTGTTTCTCGGCCAGCAGTGTTTCCGGATTGTACACCATGTAGTTGCCGTGACCTTTTTTCATAATAATAATACTGGTTCGGTCATTGATCAGCTGTAACATATCATGGTCGCCGGTAAGCACCATCACCTTCATATCCGTCTCTTCGGTATAATACTTGGCAAGTGTCCCGATACAATCGTCGGCCTCGTATCCCGCTGCTCCGATATTCGGAATGTTCAGGCTGTCCATCACTTCCTTAATCAGGGCAAACTGTGGAATAAGATCGTCCGGCGCTTCGGCCCGGTTCCCTTTGTACGCTGCGTATTCTTCACCGCGAAATGTCTTGCCGCCCATATCCCAGCAGCAGATCACATGGCTTGGTCCAAACGTCTGAACTGCATCCCAAAAATAACGGATAAAACCATAAACTGCGTTGGTCGGGAGCCCTGCCTTTGTGCGTCTGATATATCCGCTCGCAGCTGTTGCATAGTACGCACGGAACAACACTGCCATACCGTCTACCAGTAACAAAGTAGGTTCATTACGTTGATTCACTTGAATTTACTCTCTCCTTGATCTATGAAAGCCGAACACATACACCCTCTGTTCAACCCCAATAGCATATATAAAATATCGAAACTAATTCTATCATCTTGGCAGGGTTAAGCCAACCCTCATTATAGCATAGTTGCACCAGCTCCGATTCAACCAAAAAAGCCCTGAATGTTGAACAATTCAAGGCTAATCCGGTACTTGCTCACGGACAGTGCAATTTACACATATCCCGCTTCAAGTAAGTTTTATGCATTATTCCATTCCTGCTCAAACGTCTCTTCCTTGAAACCAACCGTCACCCGCTCACCGTCGGTTACGATGGGACGTTTGATCAAGCGGCCGTTGGAAGCCAGCAGAGTAATCTGTTCCTCCTCTGACATGCCCGGCAGCTTGTCCTTCAGTTGCTGCTCCTTATATACCTCACCACTGGTATTAAAAAACTTTTTCACTTCAAGTCCACTCTTCTGGATCAGTTTGGTTAATTCATCCTGGGATGGCGGTGTGTCAAAAATAGGGATCAGCTCCAGCTCATGCCCTTGCGCTTCAAGCCATTTAACGGCTTTGCGGCATGTGCCGCATTTGCTATACTGGTAAACTTTTAGGTTGGTCATGGTTAATGTTCCTCCATCCGCTCGAGAGGCTCAGGTTTCGGTCTCTCGCTTCCCTTGGTTTGCTCCGCAAATCCAAAAGTCGCTCCATCCCGATACCTTCGCCCTGCAACTTTTATTGGGGGCCAATGAGGGCTCATCGCCCTTCATTCTGCCTATACTTTATCAAATCAACACTGCCTGACAAGGGCATGTTGAAGACTCTATTGCCTAGAGCCAGAACAACCTTAGATGCTTTAAAGTCCCTTTAGCCTGCGGCGTGTGGTTCAGGGCTTCGCTCCCTGCACTGCATATATAACACCTTAATTGCTTTAAAGTCCCTTTAGCCTACGGCGTGTGGTTCAGGGCTTCGCTCCCTGCACTGCATAGATAGCACCTTAATTGCTTTAAAGTCCCTTTAGCCTACGGCGTGTGGTTCAGGGCTTCGCTCCCTGCACTGCATAGATAGCACCTTAATTGCTTTAAAGTCTCTTTAGCCTGCGGCGTGTGGTTCAGGGCTTCGCTCCCTGCACTGCATAGATAGTACCTTAGATGCTTTAAAGTCTCTTTAGCCTACGGCGTGTCGTTCAGGCGCTTAGCTGCCTGAACGGAAAGCATTTTACAGCTTTTCTCGCGGGCATGCTTCGGCATGCAAACGTTGCTCCAGTGCAGCCATATCCGGCGGTAATGGTGCCTGGAACGTCATGCGTTCGCGTGAAATTGGATGCTCAAAGGTCAGCTCACAGGCATGCAGTGCCTGACGTTCGATCCATGTATCCCGCTCTTCCCGAACAGCCATCGTCTGTTCATTTTCATGATGCGCAGACAATGTTTTATACATCCGATCACCAATCAAGGGACAACCGATGGACGTCATATGTACACGGATCTGATGTGTACGTCCACTCTCCAGCTTGAGACTTACCGCACTGGCTGTGCCATCTGCGAAGCGTGTCAGCGTCGTATACAACGTCCTCGCGGCATATCCGTCAGGTGTAACGATACGACGATGCGGCTCTTCAGGATCACGGTCGATTGGGCCATCGACTGCACCCTGTTCAGGAACAGGGCTACCATGAACGAATGCAACATATTTTTTATCCACTGTGCCTGCGATCATCTGCTCTGACACATGCTGATGTACATAAGGATTTTTGGCAATCGCGAGCACTCCTGATGTTTCCTGATCCAGTCGGTGAATAGGTCGAAAGCGGAACTTCTCGCCTTTTTTCTGCCAATAATACACCACACCATTCGCGAGCGTACCTGTATAATGTCCATGCGTTGGATGTACGATGATGCCCGCATCCTTATTTACAATCAGCAGATGTTCATCTTCATACAGCACCGTAAATGGAATATCCTCTGGCAAAATATCATCCGATTCCTCCTGCTCCATTCGGACCTCCACCAGATCACCTGCACGCACCTTGACACTGATATATACCCGTTCTCCATTGAGCATGACACCCTGCTCTGTTAGTTTGATTTTGGACAAAAGCTTGCGCGATACCTGCAGCCGCTTCTGAAGTACGGTCTTCAGCAGCCAGCCGTCCTCCACTTCGGTAACTCTGTAAGTAATCGGCGCGTAATACTGGCTCATTCTTTGCGGCGGAATACTTTTTTGCTCCGCACATATTCAATATCAGCTACTTGTTGTCTCGCATTGGCTGTCCGTGCCACAACAAAGAAATAATCCGACAACCGGTTCAAATACCGTCGCACCGACGGATTAATGTCCGTGTGCTGTCCAAGCGTAACCGTGCGGCGCTCCGCACGGCGGCATACGGTACGGCACACATGCAGTGCTGAGGAAAGCTGACTTCCCCCCGGGATAATAAAACGTTCCACTTTCGGATTCTCGGCATCATATTGATCAATCCACTGCTCCAGACGTGTTACCATCTCATCCCGCACTTTGTATTTGGTCTCACTAATGCGTACAAATGCCAGATCCGATCCGCAGTCAAACAGCTCCTGCTGCACCTCCAGCAAATGCTCCCGCAGGTCCTCAAAATTCCCATTCGCAGCATCAATCAAACTAATCGCTTGACCGACAAAACAATTTAATTCATCAATCGTACCATACGCCTCTACCCGGTCATCATCCTTGATAACCCGGCCCCCGATGACCGAGGTTTGACCTTCATCACCAGTTCTCGTATAGATCCCCATGCTTACCCCTCCAATTGTCAATTTAAGTCCCTTCATCTTCAAACCGTACTTGTTGAGCCTTCAAGTCAATAGCAAGGCCGGAGACAAGCATATACATCTGCTCCGCATGTGACTGTAATATCCGGTTAACCGATGCCATTCGTGCTGCAAAAATACGTTCTTCCTCTGACGGATACAAGCTGCCGTGCATCTCATTCGTGATCACCAGAATTTTGCCCTGATAGGACAGCAAGGCTTCAAACAAATGCTGTGTTTCCAGTCGTTGTTGATCAAGGTCTTCTGCTGCTCTGAAGCCAGCCGCCATCCAGGATGTCAGACTATCGACGATAATGATGCGCTGATCTGCCAGAAAAAGATTGGACTCTCGATTAATCTGTGTCACAAGCTCAGCAAGCTTCAACCCGTTTCCTGCCTGAATCGCACGATAATGAGCAGATGGCAATTCGGGAATAACGGGATCATGATCACCAGTGGATAAATAAACACCTTCCCGGCTGAGTTGTGCCGCGTATTTCAGCGCAAAGCGCGTTTTCCCACTGCCTATGCCGCCTGTGACCGTAATTAGCAATCCGCTTCCCCCTTCCATACCCGCTCGGATGTAAATTTTATTCCGTTAGTGCCTTCAGCACTTTTTTCGACTCTTCAATATTAGCCGCTGACAATGGAATGGTGGCGAATAAGTTGCTCGGTGCATAGCTCACATCTTTAAACATTTGCATATCCTCAAGCGGGATGCCATATAAGTGAGTTTCCTTTTTCATGTCCGAGCCATCATCGCCCTTGCCCTTTTCGACCAGTACAGCCCCTTCAAACACACCACGCTCGTACTTTTTGACATCAAAGGTATCATCCAGCGGAACATTCGAGCCATTCTGACCATACTGCTTCATATCATTCTCAGGCAAAATAAAGATGTCATGGCTGCCTGCCGCATACTCAACCAATATTTTTTGAACATCGTACATTGCACTTGTAATGATCTCCACTTTAGGCTCTTCCCCGAGCTTTTTCTGCAAATTTTCTTGCAGTTTCTCCGATATGCCAGATGGATTCCCCTGGTTATCAATGATAAACACAGTAAATCCGTCCTTGCCCCCACATCCAGATAATAAGAAAATGAGCGAAACCATTGCCACTAGTCCCCAAAATCTCTTCATTCCAGTTCCCCCTTTAGTCTCCTATGTCCAATATATCACAATTGTTCCACGCAAAAAAATAACGGAACTGCTTCGGCGCCATAACCGGCAACACAGCAAAAAGAGACCCTCTCGGATCTCCTTCAGCAATTCGATATAACGACATATTCGATCCGTCCGAACATTTATTTCGGCTTGATCGGATTTGCCTTCATGTATTCATTAATCTTCAAATCCAGAAGACTGCTAATCTCAATAACAATATCAGATGTAAACGACTTCTCTTCCATGAAAATCTGTTCCATCTTGCTTCGGAGCATGCGAATCTCATCTTCCAAGGAAATGTTAGGCATGGCTGCGTGATCAGGGTTCACCGACCATCGGTCGCCATGATCGCCTTCTGCCAGAACGTGTCCACGATTCGTCGGTAAATCATATTCAACACAAAACAAAGCTAACCCCTCCTTGAAAAAATAGTTTTCCAAATATATGAAATCTTATTTCAAATTGAAATTATATCATAATATTTTGTAAAAGAAAGTATTTTTTTGGAAAAGTTCTAACTACCTTATTTGTTCTGTACCTCTTCTTCTTATTAACCCTCTTTTTGAACCTTGTAAACGAAATTTCCGATACGTTCCAGCGCTTCATTCAATTGGGACACTGAAGTGGCATAAGAGCAACGTAAAAAACCTTCTCCTTGCGGTCCGAATACGTTACCAGGAACTGCGGCCACCTTATTCTCCGTCAGCAAGCGTTCAGCAAACAGATCGGAGCTAAGACCTGTCTTCTGGATGCTTGGAAAAGCATAGAATGCTCCTTGCGGTTCATGGCAATCAAGCCCAATATCACGAAATCCCTGCACAATTAAACGTCTGCGCTGATTATAAGATTCCACCATGCGATCCTTCTCACCGAGCCCATTCGTCAAAGCTTCCAAGGCAGCCACCTGACCCATGGCCGGCGCACACATTACGGTGTACTGGTGAATTTTGAGCATGGCAGCAATCAGTTCAGGATGCCCGCACATATAACCAATCCGCCAGCCTGTCATTGCAAATGCTTTGGAAAAACCACTAACCAGAATTGTGCGATCCTTCATGTCAGGAATCGACGCGAAGCTGACATGTTTTTGATTATACGTCAATTCAGCGTAGATTTCGTCAGCAATGACGATCAGATCATGCTTTTTAATCACTTCTGCAATCGGCAGCCAGTCCTCATAAGTCATGATGGCCCCGGTAGGATTGCTTGGATAACATAAAATAACGACCTTGGATTTCGGTGTAATGCTGGCTTCCAGCGCTTCTGCGGTTACCTTGAATTGGTCCTTCGCATAGGTTTCCACCCCGACAGGGATACCTCCACCGATAGAGGCAATTGGCGAATACGCAACATAGGACGGTTCAGGAATCAGAATCTCATCTTCTGGAACAATCAGCGCGCGCAGAGCCAGATCAATTGCTTCGCTGCCGCCTACGGTGACAATAATCTCATCTTTTGGATCATACTTGGTATCAAACTGCGTCTCCAGATATTGACTGAGAGCCTCACGCAGCTTAGGCATACCTGCATTGGAGGTATAACTGGTCATACCTCTTTCGAGTGAATAGACGCATGCTTCACGCATATGCCATGGTGTTACAAAGTCCGGCTCCCCTACCCCTAGCGTGATGATATCCTTGTTATCACCTACCAGATCAAAAAACTTGCGGATACCGGATGGAGGGATCTGTTTAACCAGCGGAGCCAGATATGAGGACATTGTTTTGTTATTCCCGGTTGTCTGTTCATTCACTATCATGACACATCTTCCTTTACGGCGAGATCATGAGACGGTTGTCTTCCTGATGGTCTTCAAAAATAATCCCGTCCTGCTTATATTTTTTAAGAATAAAATTCGTCTTGGTAGAAAGCACCGAATCAATCGGAGACAGCTTCTCCGACACAAAATTAGCGACTTCACGCAGGTTGCCACCCTCTACTTCAACGAGCAGATCATACGCACCTGACATGAGATATACGGACTTCACTTGCGGATACAGATAGATGCGTTCAGCAATGCCCTCGAAGCCACGTCCACGCTCCGGTGTAATTTGCACCTCGATCAGGGCCGTTACCTTTTCATCATCAATTTTGCTCCAGTTTACAACCGTTGCATATTTTACGATGACGTGGTCCTGTTCAAGCTGAGCTACAGCAGCTTTGATCTTATCTTCCGACTCCCCCAGCAGCGTAGACAGCAGTGCGGGAGTCCTTCTCGCGTCTTCCTTCAACAGATCCAGCACTTTGAGTTGCAGATCGTTCAATTCCTTCATCGTTTTCCCTCCAGCGTCATCCATGTTCCTAAAATGAATTAATACTTATATTACATGAATTTAACGTTGATGCATAGACAAAAGACCGCCTGCCCTCAATTCGGGCAAGCGGTGGTATGCTCCCTCAGGATGTCTGCTTCAACCCCTGTATCTACAGGTTACATGTAATAAGGGTTACCGTAATTGGGCTGATGCTGTGACACGTTAGGGTTTTGATTATACGGGCTTCTTTGAACATTTTTCTCCTGAATAAATTGCTGACATTTTTGCTGTGCCTGGTGGGCAGACTGAATTTGCTTGTCCAGATCCTGCCGGGGCGCCTTGGCTGAAACCGAGTACATGTTGTTCTGCTGCATCAGGTTGAACATTTCTCCTTGCAATCTCAATGTATCATTGGTCAGATCATTGAACATACTTCGAATCATCGGGCAAGAAGCCTCCGTTGTAGCTGTCGTATATTCACGTGAAGTACGTCTTAGATCGGCAAGAATCGTTTTTAACAAATCCTGTTCCTGCATAAATTGACCGCTTTGATGTTGACTGTACATGGTTTTTCCTCCTATGTGCTGATATTGCTTCTAGCTACCTCGAAACTTATTGTGATTGGGAAGGTGCAAGAGACTGATGCTGATGCAGCGCTTGAATCAACGTATTCATATGCTGCTCATGGGTCCGGACATATTGATTCAATGCCTGTTGAATGGCCGGATGTGTAGCGATGGAAGCAGTAGCAGCGCATTGCTTGATCAGCATCTCCTCGTTAGAGATGGAATCGGCAATATAGTTCAATTCCTTTGGGCTGAGTGCTTGCATTGGTGAATGGTGCATATACGTCTAACCTCCTTAATCTAAAGTTTATGCGAGCTTATTGTTACCTTGAATTGCAAAACTATACCAAATAAGATGTCAAAGGAGTCGTTTTCAATGGATCTCGTTTATGGTACTACCTACTGGCCTACTACCTACAAATCTGATGTGGAGCATCCCTCCCTGAATACCGATATTTCCTGTGACTGCCTGATCATAGGCGGAGGCATGGGAGGAGCACTTGCTTCCAGACTACTGACAGAACGCGGACTCGATACAGTTGTTATTGATAAACGCAAACTCGCTCATGGAAGCAGTTCTGCCAATACTGGCTTGCTGCAATATACCAATGACAAAACGTTGACCTCCTGTATTCATACATTTGGAGAGAAAACAGGAGTACGCTTCTATGAGCTGTGCCGTGAAGCGATGAAGCAGCTCGCCACAATTGCCGAAAAGCTGGAAACCGATCCATGGTTTATCCCGCGAACCAGCTTCTGTTTTGCCAGCACTGAAGAAGATGTTGCTTTGCTGGAGGAAGAATATCACACCTTGCAAAGATACGGATTCGAAGCGGAGCTGTGGTACGCAGATCAGATAAAAAAACATTTTCCTTTTGAAAAGCCGGCCGCGCTTTATACCAAAGGGGATGCAGAGGTGAATCCATTTCGCTTTGTTCAAGCGTTGTTTGAATCCGCAAGTCAACTTGGGGCACGAATCTACGAACAAACGGAAATGATACATTGTGACTATGATGACGAGGGGGTATGGTGTCATACCTCTAATGGGAAAATAAGAGCCAAGAAGGTTGTTTATGCTGCCGGTTATGAGACACAAGAAATCAAAAAAGATCGCGGAGCCTACCTGAAATCGACGTACGCCATCACAACCAAGCCACTATCCGATCTGAGCAGCTGGCATGAACAGGCCATGATTTGGGAAACCGCACGCCCCTATCTGTATTTGCGTACTACGCCGGATAATCGAATTATCGCGGGTGGGCTGGATGAAGAAACACCTGATAAAGATCAACGCGAGCTTCGAGCCAGCAATCAGGGCGATGTTTTGCTTGAAGAGGTCAGATCCTATTTCCCGCTTGAAGAGCTTGAGGTCGATTATGCTTGGGGAGCCGTGTTTGGTAATACCCATGATGGTCTGCCCTTGATCGGCACACATCCGGATTACCCTCATTCCTATTTTGTTGAAGGTTATGGTGGAAATGGCACAGTGTATAGTATGATCGCAGCTACGCTTATCGCAGATGCAATCACTGGCAAGGATAATGGGGATATGCAGCTATTCTCCCTGACGAGAACCAGCAAGCCTTCCCCTGCCTAGATTCCAATCAGGCAGCCAAGAAAATAAGCCAGGTTTATTACGTTTGCCCGGAGCTGAATACGTTTCACGTATCATACAAAAAGGTACGGCATGGGAAGTGACGCACTCCCTGTGTCGTACCCTTTTCTGGTTGATTTTTATTGCGCCTCCTTGGAGGCTTCCTGGGCTAACGGTTCAAGCAGCAACTTGCGCATGAAGGCCCACCCGATGAGCGGGAATGCACCAAGAGCTATGATCAGCCAGATCAATACCTGCTGAGAAGGAGAGATGACGGCAGTAATCATAAATATAGTCAGACCAAACAGCCTGCCACACATCAGACACAGCTCTCGTAATACGACAAGTTCAACTCTTTTCTCTACATTTTCGCCGCTTGTGCCCATCATGTCGAACCCTGCCGAGATCATCGGCAAAATATATAAAGGCATCGCTATCGCACTTCCAATGCCCATAAAGAGCAGTGTTCCATAAGTTACTTTCCAGAGTAAAGGAAACAGAACAACAAGCAGCAGCAAGCCACCAGCAAACATCCCCTTATATCTGTAATGGGGCTTAAACCATTTACCAGCAGCCCAATAACTGACCAGCGCCACCGCTGAAGTAATCAATGAGAATTGGCCAAGCTTATACTCCTGTGTTGTCGCCAAATAGACCAGTAACGCAATCAGAAACGCAAACACACCTTCCCGAACCCCTTGGGCAAAAAGTCCCTTAGCCAGCGGTCGCCAAGGACTGTTCGGAATGCGCAATTGCCTGATCGGTTCCGACCAGCGGTATGTGCCGCTAACTTTTCTTTTTTTTAGAAAAAAACTGCACAACACTGCAATGATATAGATGACAAGGGACACGGTAAAGATAAACCGGTATCCCGTATTGTCCGCCATACGTGAAATAATAAAACCGGAAAACCAAGGACCGATAATGCCTGCCATGGAGCCGAGCAATCCGACCCAGCCATTAAAGAGGTCCCTGTTCTCCCGATCAGTCACTTCGAAATACACCACATTAAATGCGATCCAGAATAGCCCCAAAGCACAACCGAGCAGCAAGCCTAATGGCCATATCCAGTTAACTGCCTGCTCTTCCGTCCATAACACCAGCAAATAAAATATTCCTGAACAGGCGGTGCCCAGCCTTAATGCAGCCATTTTGTTATGTTCCTTAACCCACTTGCCCGCAAGCCAAAATGTAATACCAATCGCCAATTGCTGACTAATCGTAAACCAGCCCAGCATGGTATAATCCGGCCGACTTTTCCAGAGAAACACGTTCAGGAATGTGCCCGACAACGCTCCTGCTAACGCAAACAATCCATTCACGCCCAAAAGCAGAATGGATTGTCTTCCCAAAGTAATCTTCATCTGCCCCTCCTTATCACCTGAAGCAAACAGCAAAAACATGAACAGGCGGCTCTTCGCATTAACCTGCCCCAAGTGAAGGAAAAACATGATGCGTCTTTGGATTTGTATAAAATTAGCTTTCGAACAGTGACTCGCCTTAATTTACTGTACGCTCAGGTTCTGGATCAATCGTAGACGATCATCCTCAGACAAACTGTATTGCACCTGGAAGCACCCGGAGCACACATAAGTCAGAACGGTAAATGGAGGGGATAATACAGACCCCTTACCTGAAACCGCATTAGCAATCGGTATAAACGTATCCGGGCTGGCTGCCTGTGAGCCGGCTAGAATCATAAATTCTCTGCAATTCGGACACTCTGGCACTTCCTCCTGCTGATCCAGCTGCTTTTCCACACCTTGCTCATACTGAATCAGATCATTGCCCTCATCTGCATATTTGTTCAGCGTACGAAGCTCCGGCAATTTGAGCTCCACTTCATCGCCCCATAACGAAGTCAGATCTGAAATCTGCTCTTGATCTGTTGCACTGCCCGCATCATAGAACACTTCATCCGTATCAGCACTCTCTTCGTCACCAATGTTGATATTAAGTGTACGATACCCTTTCAATTCATTGTGACAATAAGGACACTCTTCCTCGGGTCCCAGCTCTTCATCCCATACGATCTCTGTGTGACACCAAGGGCATACTGTTGTTTCCATCCTCTATCAACCTTTCTCCTTCAAATAATCACGTATTCATTACATAAATCACACCGATGGCAAAAAATACGAGTGATGCCGCAAACAAAATCCGTATCAATATTTTCATCATCGTGATCCCCCTAGATAATGCTTGCACCAATAACAAAGGATAATGAAACAGAAATGATCATGGATATCAAGCCCACTGCCCGGTTATCCGCTTCAATCTCCCGATCAATCGAAAATACCGGGGTCAGAAACTCAAATAGAAAATACGCCACCAGCAGCAGGATAAAGCCAACAATGGACCATGTCATTGCATCGTAAACCGAAGATTTTGCCTGGATGCAAAAACGGAGTACATTGCAGATACCGAAGATTTTACCTCCCGTAGCCATTGCAACAGCCACATTGCCTTTTCTGATCTCCGACCAGCACTTATACTTGGTCACCAGTTCGAAGCATGCCAGAAAAACAAGCAGCTCCATAATTGCCACCGAGAAGAAACCGAGGACCATCCCCAGCGGATGAGACAGCAGTCCGTCAATCGCTTCTTTCACTCCCCATTCTCCTTCCGAATCTGCTGCCCCAATGACCAGAACAGCAGATAGTATCATTCATGCTACAGCAGGCTATTCCAGCTCAGCGACGGTCACGCCATTGCCGCCCTCTCCGTAATTGCCCAAGCGATAACTCTTAACATGTTTATGCTTTCGCAGATAATCTTGAATACCGGATCGCAAAATTCCTGTTCCTTTGCCGTGAATAATGTAGACCATGCCCAGATTGGCAAGGAATGCTTCATCAATGAAGCGATCCGTCTCCATCAGCGCTTCTTCGAGGTTGGTACCGCGCAGATCCAGCTCGCTTTTTACATTATCATCTCGCGTACGTTTCATGCCCGTTACCGGCTTCTGCTTCGGCTGCTTTACAGCAGGCGCTGCTTGCTGCAATTCCAGATCATCCAGTGACACCTTCATCTTCATGATGCCAAGCTGTACCACCGCATCCTTGCTGCCAGCCATCTCCACAACATGGCCCTTCTGGTTAAGACTGTAGACGAGTACCTCATCCCCTGGACCAATGGCACGAACTTTGGGACTATCTGATTTTTTGACCGTTTTTCTGCGTTTCTCTGGCTCTGCCTCATCCAGCTGTTTGCGAGCAGCAATCAGCTTGTGCTCCTTGACAGATGCACCTTCTTCCATCGCAAGCTGCCGCAGGTCAGCGATAATTTTCTCCGCTTCTGCACGAGCCTTGTCGACGATGCTGCGCGCATCCTCCTCAGCCTTTTCAATCCGGCGATCACGCTGCTGCTCCAGCTTCTCCAGCTCGGTCTGATGGCGACTACGCAACTTTTCCATATCCTGACGGAGTGTTTCGGCCTTCGCACGTTCCTGTTCAGCCGTGAGACGGTTCTCTTCAAGCGAAGCGATCATATGTTCAATTCGTTGATCCTCTTCCTTCACTTCACCGCGAGCATAATCGAGAATGTATCCCGGTAAGCCAAGACGCTCCGCAATCGCAAAAGCGTTACTGCGTCCCGGTACACCGACCAGAAGGCGGTATGTCGGACTAAGTGTGTTGATATCAAACTCCATGCTTGCATTAATGACACCTTTACGCTCGTAAGCGTAGGCCTTCAGCTCACTATAGTGTGTTGTTGCAACCATCCGGCAGCCTGTCCGGTGCATGTGCTCCAGCATGGAAATTGCCAGCGCAGAGCCTTCTGCCGGATCGGTTCCTGCTCCAAGCTCGTCCAACAGAACGAGACTTTTCGGCGTCATATTTTTCAGAATACGAATGATGTTGGTCATATGGCTGGAGAAGGTACTCAGACTTTGTTCAATGCTCTGCTCATCACCAATATCCGCATAGATGGCATCAAATACACAGAGCTGGCTGCCATCCTCGGCTGGTACAAACAATCCCGACATCGCCATGAGACTTAATAAACCTATCGTCTTTAGCGTTACCGTTTTACCGCCCGTGTTCGGGCCCGTCACGATAATAGAAGTGTAGTCGTTACCCAGCTCTATATCAATGGGAACGACGTGCTCAATCGGAATTAGCGGATGCCGTCCCTTTTTCAGCTTGAGGAATCCCCGGTCATTCATCCGAGGGAGCGTTGCTTTCAATTCACGGGCCAGACGTGCTTTGGCAAAAATAAAATCAAGGGATGCCAGCAAATCGACATCATATAACAGCCATTCGCCCTGTTCACTGACAAGTGCCGTCAATTTTTGCAAAATGATCTCAATTTCACGCTCTTCCCGAATTCGGGTCTCGCGTAATTTGTTGTTCATCGCCACGATGGATTCCGGCTCAATGAAAAGTGTGGCTCCTGAACCTGACTGGTCATGCACGATACCACCGAAGTATGAGCGATACTCTGCTTTAACCGGAATGACAAAACGATCTCCACGAATCGTAATAAGCTGATCCTGCAGCATTTTGGAAACGGTAGACGAGCGAATCATGGAATCCAGCTTCTCACGAATGCGAGCTTCTCCTCCGCGCAATTCACGGCGAATCTGTGCCAGTGTCACACTTGCAGTGTCCGCCACCTCCGCATTGTCGTCAATACAGATGCGGATCGCATCCTCCAGATCCTTCTGCTCAGACAGCTGATCACTGATATAAAAGAGCGATTCAATCGGTTCATCCTCGTGAAGCGCTGCAATCTGACGTTTCAATCGTCTGGCCGTATGCGTTGTATTGGAAATACCTAACAGCTCATGCGGATTCAGCGTGCCCCCAATTTCAGCACGTTTCACGGAAGCGGTAATGTCAACAATTCCGCCGAAGGACGGTGAGCCCTTCAAACGATCAAAGGTGAATGCTTCGTCCGTTTGTTGAAGCAAACGTTTTACTTCCTCCAGCTCGCCAATTGGCTCAAGTTGCTCCGCTTTTTTCTTGCCCATTGACGTTTGGGCGAAGCCGAGCAATGTATTTAAAATTTTGCGATATTCCAGCGTGTGTAAAATTTTCGTGTCCAAGTTTACAACTCCTTCCAAACTATATCTGTATTATAACGAAAGAACCTGTGCTGCGCTATTTAACGAATCCTTCCACACATAAGTTTGATTGTGAAGCAGCAAACTACGATGGTCAGGGTTGTCTACACAATTCAAAAGCCCATAGCACAATTTGAATTCATTTAGTCAATCCAATCTGAGACAAAGGAGGTAACCCCATGAATTTTCTGGGCCATGTCGTACGATTTATTATTGCCGCCATTGTACTGATGGTTGTGAGCTGGATCGTTCCTGGTTTCACCGTCGGCGGTTTCTGGAGCGCGCTTATGCTTGCTCTTGTTATCGCTTTGCTTGGCTGGATCGTTGAAGGCATATTTGGCAAAAGAGTTAATCCCTTCGGCAGGGGAATTGTCGGCTTCATCGTCAGCGCACTGGTTATCTGGCTAGGCCAGTATGTCGTGGATCACGTTGAAGTCAGCCTGCTCGGTGCCATTCTCGCCGCTCTGGTTATCGGGATTATAGATCTCTTCATTCCGGTATCCACCCCGTTTGATGCCGGACGCAGCTCCAAGAGTTAACAGCGCGCATGTACCCGACCTGACTCTGGCAAGCATCGTAAACCTCTGAAGGCTCTCCTGCCTGAGGAGGTTTTTTGTTTCTTTGACTACATATCATCAATTTTCGAAAAAACGACATAACCGACATGTACAGGCATTGTTCAATTGCGGTATGATGACTTGAGAAATGATTCAAATTTTATCCATATTGCAGTAAGGAGGCCTATCATGAAAAAAGGCATGGCTTGGCTTGCCGCCTGTATGTTAATTCTTGTTCTGGTTGCGTGCGGAAACGCAAACAATTCAAACTCCGAGGCATCTGAGCCGGAAGTAGAGGCCAGTGAACAACTGGTCATCAAAGCAAGCAACTACGAGTTCGACCAACCTGAATACCGGATTAAAAAAGGCGTTCCTGTCAAAATTGTGTATGAAAATGTGAACGGAAATCACGGGATACTTGTACCAGAATTGAACCTGCAACTGGACACCAGAAAAAATTCCAAAGTGATCACCCCGGACAAAGCCGGTGAGTTTGAAATGTCCTGCTCCGTTTTTTGCGGCTCAGGTCACAGCAGCATGATCTCCAAAATTATTGTTGAGGAATAACACTCAATACAAGTAGCCCCCGCAGCGACGGGGGCTCTTCTTGTATTATAACAAATTGTGCAAGAGTTTGCTGGTCAGAAAGAACCTGCACGAAACAACATGTCCGTTACGTCTGATCCTGCTCAATCAATTCAATCCATTCGTTATATTCCGTCTGTAATTTCGTATATTCATCATGGAGCTCGCGATATTCTGTATTCAGCTGCTCAGCCTTCTCTTGTTCTATTTCCCGCTCAACCTGCATTAACCGCAGCTGATTGGCAGCAAGCTCATAACGTTCACTATATTCCCTCAGTTCATTCTCCATAATCCGTTTCTCTTCGTCCGCCTCAGCTTGCAATTGTTCCCGCTGTGTGCGCTCCTTCAAGAGCTGGTCTCGCTCCTGTGCCAGTTCTTCCAGCTTCTCTGAACTCACCGCACTTTCACGCTGCCACGCCGTCAACTCACCCTCCAGTGCAGTCCAGCGTTCTTGCCATGCCTGCTCCTGGGACGACCATTCTTCCGCACGAAGCTTCCATACCTGCTCGTTCTGCTTGGCAGCCTGAACTGCATGCTCCAATTGAGTGCGGAGCTCTTCTTCACGGGTCGTCAGCTGCTCGATACGTGAAGACACTTCGACCTGAGTAGCTGACAGATCCTCATGTTTAATCTGCCATTCCAGAGCTTCCTCTTCGATCTGAGCCAGTTGATTCGCCTGCTCTGTATAACGTTTGGCAAGCTGCTCAGCAGACTGCCTTGCTTCGTGAAGGGCATCCTCCAGCCCATGTTTCTCTGCTTCAAGCTCCCTCATAAGAGAGTCGACGTTCTCTTCACGCTGCAGCGCATCACTGTAATCATTCCGAATCTGCTTATACTGCTCTTGCAGACGGACTAATTCCTCTTGGGCGCTTTGCAATTCATCATGAGCTCCAGTTAATTCATGATGGGCCACATTCAATTGATCACGAGTTCCATTTAATTCGTCACGCGTATCCTTTAATTCAAGACGAGCTTCATTCAGTTCATTACGAGTGCCGTCCAGTTCCGCAGTCAATTGCTTGCGCCGGGCTTCCAGCTCCTCGGTTTCCCTCTCATATCGAACGGCCTCTTCATTGTAGAGACGCGCTTCTTCTTTGACAACCGTCAGCTCATCGTGCAAAGACTGTACCCCGGATTCAAGCGTTTCATTCTGCTCTGCAGCTTCAAGAATCTGATTCTCCAGGTCACCAATCTCAGCCAGGCGTTGTTCGGCAAGTGTCTTCCATGACTGTTCACTCTCGGTGAGTCCACTAATTTCATGTTGCAATGTACGTACAGCTGCATGTGCCTGTTCGAGCACCTTCTGCAATCTGCGCTGCTCTTGCTCCGACTTCGCTTCCGATTCAAGCAGATGCTGCGCATCCTGCTCAAGCTGGGCATGCTGCTCCTGAAGTTTGCGCAATTGAGCTGCAAGTGCGGTCTCACGCTCCACCACTTCGTTATACTGCTCCTGCCATTGTTGCTGGGACTCCTGTGCCTGCTTCAATGATTGCTCTGTTTCGCGGAGCTTGGTTTGCAGCTCGCTGCTGTCCCCTTTAATCTGCTCGAGCTGTTGTTGCAGCTCCACAATGCGGCGTGCCTGGATTTCCTGCTCCTGCTTGAGAGCCTTACGCTCCTCATGCAACGACTTCACTTGTGTACGCTCCGTCTGTAACAGCTGCTCCTGCTCAGAAACCACTTCCTGCGCATGCTGCAGTTGCTGCTGTACTGCTGTAACCTGTTCATTCAATTCTTGTATACGAGCTTCCGCCTGCTCACGTTCTTCCTCAAGCTGACGCACGAGCTTGACCCGTTCCTGTTTAAGACGTTCCTCCGCTGCTGCTGCTGTCTCTGCAACACGTACAAGCGCTGCTTCCTGCTCTCCTTTCAATTGGTCCTCGAGGAACGCTTCTTTCTCCATCCATTCCAGTTCAGCTTGCTCGGAAAGAGCTTTGTATTTGGCCTCCAGCTGCTCCATCTCCGTTAGCCGCTTCTGTTCCGCTTCCGCCTGTAAAGCTTCTCTTTCCTGCTTGGCCTGCGCTGTCAGCAGATCTGACTGCTTACGGGCATCATGCTGGGCTTGCTCCAGACGCTGCTTCAGCTGCTCCTGCAACTCGGCATATTGAACAGCGGCCTCCTCCTGTACCTGCTTCAGTCTGATCTCGGCCTGCTCCAGTTCGGACAAGATCGCTGATTCAGCTTCCTCCTTAACCGCCTGCACCTGCTGTGCCGCCTGCGCCTCCACTTTTTGACGTTCAGCCGCCGCCAGGCGCTCCGCTTCCTTCAATTGAGCTACGGTTCTGTCCTGCAGCTCTTTGTATTGAGCAGCAGCCTTGGCTTGCACCTGCTGCAGCTCCGCTGTCGCACGGTTCTGGGCTTCTTTAAGCTGCGCGGCAGACTGCCCCTGCATTTGCTTCAGCTGATTTGCTGCCTTTTCCTCTGCTTCCTTAACACGTGCCGCACCTTTGGCCTCTGCCTCTTTAAGCTGTGCCGCACCCTGAGTCTGCAGCTTCTGAATCTGTTCCTTCATCTGACTGCGCTCTTGCTCCAATAACGCATTCAGCCTAGAGATTTCAGCCTGCTTCTCTGAAGCCAGCTTCTGCAAAGCCTTCTCCGCTTCATTTTTCTGCTGCCGAACCTCATTAAGAGACTGGTCGCGTAGCTGCAATTCCTTCTGATGCTCACTCTGAATGGCGTTTAACCGATTGATTTCATTACGAAGCTCTGTACGTTCTCCCGTAAGCATCTTGAGCTCATCGCGGATTTCCTGCGTCTGAAGAGACTGCTCAGCCATATGTACAGCCGCAAGTACCGCAATCCGCGGCATATCTAAGCGGGAATGACTTTTCGAAATAGCGCTCATACGCTCATCTACCAGGTTTGCTACTTGTTTCATATAGTCGGCACTGCTGCCAACCAGTTTATAGGAAGTCCCGTAAATCTCTACGGTGACGCGTGTACGATCAGGTGTAGTCACAGTTGTGCCCTCCTTCAAGTCTGTATGTTGATTCTAAGCTGTCATGACAAAAAAGTCACATCGATCCTCTAATGCTAAGGATTCGATGTGACTTCAAGCAATTCCTGCTAATTTCTATTCAAAAAATTGACTTCAGTTCTATTTGCGCAGTTCTGCGTTGAATTGCTCTTCCAAACGTGTTACAACACGGGCATGAACTTCCGTAATCTCTTCATCCGTCAGCGTACGCTCACGGTTTCGGTATACGAGAGCCATCGCCACACTTTTCTTGTCTTCGCCAAGCTTGCTGCCTGTGAACACATCGAATACCTTCACTGTCTCCAGCAGTTCACCTGCGGATTCACGAATCTCGCGCAGCATGTCCCCAGCTTCAATCTCCTTGCCTACCACTACCGCGATATCACGTTCTACAGCCGGGAAGCGCGGCAGCTCGCGATAACGAATATCCGCATCAGCTTCTTTGTATATCGCCTCAAGGGCAATTTCAGCCACATAAACATCGTTCAGGTCATACTGCTGCTGCAGCTCTGGATGCAATTGACCAATTGTGCCGATCAACATGCTCTCACTGCCATCTTTGCTATCCAGAAGCACCGAGGCAGAACGCCCCGGATGGAAACCTTCCGGGCTATTCGCCACCAGACGAATTCGCTGCTCGAGTCCCAGATAAGCAAACAGGTGTTCAAGTGCGCCCTTCAAGTCGAAGAAATCTACCTTCTCCGCCCCGACATTCCATTGCTGCGCTGCACGATTGCCTGTAAGCAGCATAGCGAGCACCGGAATTTCATGTGGCTGCTTAGTCAGCTTCTCTTCTTCTGTGAAGAAAACACTGCCCACTTCAAACAACGCAAGCGAATCCTGTTTCCGGTTCATATTGTATACAGCAGCATCCAGCATCTGCGGCAAAATGCTCGTACGCAGCACGCTGCGATCCTCACTCATTGGCATTGCCAGCTTAACAGCCTTGCTTCCTTGCGTCAGTGCAGGGAATAATACCGCTTTGTCCGGGTGAACAAACGAATAACTGATCATTTCCTGCCAGCCACTGCCGGACATTACACTGCGGATCGTACGACGAATCGCTTGAGGACGTGTGTACGCTCCCGGTGTCGTCGGTCCTTCGATCCATGTCGTTGGAATGTTGTCATATCCGTATAAACGGGCAACCTCTTCAAACAAATCCACATCCAGTGTAATATCTCCTCTGCGCGTCGGCACCTCAACGTCCAGAACATCTTGTTCCGCATCACCACATGCAAAATGCAGACGGGCAAAGATCGTTTTCACCTCAAGCAAAGACAGGTCTGTACCCAGATAACGGTTGAGCCTGCTCAGCGACATTTGAATGACACGTTTCTCGGAAGCCTCCGCTCCAGCCTGCACAATCCCCTGATGCACAATCCCTGACGCATAGCGCTGAATAAGTTCAGCCGCACGATCGAGAGCCGTAATGACCGCACCGGGGTCCACTTCCTTTTCAAAACGCAAGCTTGCTTCGGAACGCAGCCCCAGTTGGCGCGACGTTTTCCGCACAGTTCCGCCGTCAAACTTGGCGGACTCCAGAAGCAGATTTACGGTGCCCTCCGATACCTCGGAGTTTTCACCGCCCATCACCCCTGCGATTGCGACAGGTTTTACGCCATCGGTAATAAGCAGCATATGCGGCTCCAGCTTGCGCTCCTGACCATCCAGCGTCACAATCGTTTCGCCCTCATGCGCCATACGTACCTCAATACGTCCATTCTCCAGCTTATCTGCGTCAAACGCATGCAAAGGCTGACCATATTCCAGCATCACGTAATTCGTAATGTCCACGATATTGTTGATTGGACGTACGCCCGCTGCAACGAGACGATTTTGCATCCAGAGCGGGGAAGCTCCCAGCTTGATGCCAGTCACATAACGAGCCGTATAGTGGCTGCATTGCTCCTGCGCTTTGATCTCTACCGAGATGTGCTTAGCCGCTTCATCTCCAGCCTCAACCAGATGCTCCTTCGGATTCGGCAGCTTCACTTCGCGGCCCAGAATCGCACCCACTTCGTATGCTGCTCCTCGCATGCTCAAGGCGTCGGAACGGTTTGGCGTCAAATCCAGCTCCAGCACATGATCGTCGAGTCCGAGCACCTGACTGATCGGCGTACCAATCTCGGTCTGCTCCGGCAGCACAAGAATACCTTCCTGCTGCTCTTTAGGTAGCAATTTGTCGTTCATGCCAAGCTCTTTGGCAGAGCAGATCATACCAAGCGATACCACGCCACGCAGCTTCGCCTTTTTGATATCCAGCCCGCCAGGAAGCTTCGCACCTACAAGGGCTACCGCTACCTTTTGACCCGCATCCACATTTTTAGCGCCGCATACGATCTGCAGATCTTCCTCTTGTCCTGCATCAATCACACATACATTCAGTTTATCCGCATCCGGGTGCTTCTCCTTGCTCTTCACGTAACCCACAACGACCTTGTTTACGCCCTGATTGCGGTTCTCCACAACATCAATTTCAATCCCTGCACGGGTAATTTTCTCTGCCAGCTCCTGTGGTGTCACACCTTCAAGCGCAATATAATCAGACAGCCAATCTGTCGATACTCTCATGCATGTTCACTTCCTTAATCTATATATTAGTTTGACGTTTATTCCAATTACAGGCGTCCGAATTGTTTCAGGAACGTCTGATCACTGTTATAGAAATGGCGAATGTCGTCAATGCCGTATTTGAGCATCGCAATCCGCTCTACCCCCATACCAAAGGCAAATCCGCTATATTTCTCCGGGTCATATCCGCCCATCTCAAGCACTTTCGGGTGAACCATGCCGCCGCCCAAAATTTCCAGCCAGCCTGTTTGCTTGCAGACCCGGCAACCGCTCCCGCCGCATTGTACACAGGTTACATCGACTTCCGCACTTGGCTCCGTGAACGGGAAGAAGCTTGGACGGAGACGAATTTCCGTGTGAGCCCCGAACATTTCACGCACAAACTGCAGCAGCGTTCCTTTCAGATCGCTCATACGAATGTTTTCGCTGATCACCAGTCCTTCAACCTGATGGAACTGGAAGGAGTGCGTCGCATCGTCATCATCACGACGGTATACTTTACCTGGGCAGATGACCTTGACAGGCACTTCGCCTTGCATGCTCTGCATCGTACGGACCTGCACCGGTGAGGTGTGTGTACGCATGAGCAGATCCTCTGTCACATAGAAGGAATCCTGCATATCACGAGCCGGGTGATTCTTCGGCAGGTTCAACGCTTCGAAGTTGTAATAGTCCATCTCCACCTCAGGGCCTTCCGCTACACGATATCCCATGCCGATGAAAATATCTTCGATCTCCTGCACCACTTTTGTCAGCGGATGCAGACCGCCTTGACCTCCACGACGTCCTGGCAAGGTCACGTCAACCTTCTCGGATTGCAGACGCTTCGCGGTTTCCTCCTTCTGGAACTGCTCCTGTTTAGTGTTGATAACCTCTTCAATGGCTCCGCGTACATCGTTACCCACTTGTCCGATTACTGGACGCTCCTCGGCGCTAAGCGCACCCATGCCGCGCAAAATTTCAGTCAATGCACCTTTTTTTCCCAAATACTTTACACGCAGATCAGCAAGCGTCTGCGGATCGGTTACACCGGACAACTGCTCCAGCGCTTCGACCTTCAATGCCTCTAAACGTTCTTTCATGTGTAATTGCCCCCTTTAAATGCTGTTATTGCAACAAAAAAAGGCCTTTTCTCCCCGAAAGGGACGAAAAGACCGTGGTACCACCCTTGTTAGACTCCCGTCGTCACATCGGATTCATGATCCGCTGCAACACGTTCTGTCTCACTCTATACGGAATAACGACCGTTAACCGTTTACCCCTACTGTCGCTGCTGTGTATGCACACATCAACAGGTTCAGGGAACCGCTCCGGAGTGAATTTCAGCAGCCTTGTTCTACAGAAACGCTCTCAATCTACGGCGCTTCCTCCCTGTCCAGAGGCACTGCTTACTTGTCTCCATCAATACGTTTGATCAAGTTAAACTTATGCTGCTACATCATACCAATGATCTCATGATCGTACATTATTATATGCAAAACAAGGCGAAATAGCAAGCTTGCCCAGATGCTAATTTGCAGAATCCCCCTGATTCCTCAGTTCCTTCAACCGTTGCTGAATCATACGAATCTCGGTAGCCTCCGTCTTCCGTCTCTCCTCATCCTCGGCACCTGTCAACCTGTCTGCTCCCGCAGCACTGACCGGAGAAAGCAATGCCGACAGCCTCATCTCCAGACGCAGGCGCTCATCATCTGAATCCCGTGTATCCAGCGCAGAATCCCGCAACCTCACCGTTTGTTCCCAATCAGCCACACCACCCTCAAAGAGCGATGCCGTTCCGTCCGGCTTCAAGTCACACAGGCGGTTCGCCAGCGTTCGCACCAGCATGCGGTCGTGAGACACAACAACTAACGCACCAGAAGCTTTTTGCAACACATGTTCCATCACTTCCTGAGTGTCAATATCCAGATAATTTGTCGGTTCATCAAGCACAAGCAGATTGGCACCGCCAAAGTACAAACGCAGAAACGCAACCCTGCACTTCTCCCCCATACTTAAATCTCCAATATGCTTAAACACATCTTCTCTTGAAAATAAAAAGCATCCCAGAATCGTGCGCGCAGCGCTTTGTGTCATCGAAGGAAGCACAAGCAGACTATCCAGCAGTGTCAGATGCTCAGGCAACCCCTCCAGCTCTTGTGAAAAGTAACCGATCCGGAGCTGTGGATGCCGACTGACCAAGCCCTGTACAGGCTGCAGCTCTCCAATCATTAACTTCAGCAGCGTGCTTTTCCCCGTCCCATTCGCTCCACGGACCGCAAGCCGATCACCACGTTCAACTGCCAGCCGCATATCCCGAAGCAAAGGCTGTTCCGGCATATAGGAGAAGCTTACTCCCTCCAGCGCCAAAAGCTGACGCGCACCAAGCGAGCTCATCTGCAGCTCCATGTTCAGTCTGGCAGCATCACGCGGCTTATCCACCCGCTCATTCTCCAGCCGCTCCAGTTGCTTCTGTTTGGCGTGGTAACGTGAAATATTTTTATTGGCTCTGGCCTTGTAGAAGCTTTGGGTGATCTTCACCTCTTGGCCTCCTGCCGAGTTATGGGCTTTATGAAACCACTGTTGATAATTACGAATGGTTTCCTCCAGCGCTTTGCGCTCCAGCTGTTGCTTGCGATAGAGCGCCTCCTGCTCCCTGAGCTCCCGCTCCTTATGGGCTTTATAATCGGAATAACCGCCCTTATATTTGGTCAGCTGGTCTGCGCTGAATTCGATGACACCTGTGGCAACCTGATCTATAAACGTACGGTCATGGGATACAAACAGTACCGTGCCTTCATAGGCAGATAGCCAGCTCTCTAGCCAGCGCATGCTCTCTTCATCCAGATGATTCGTTGGCTCATCCAGAATCAGGAACCGGGGCGTACTCACCAGTAGCCCGGCCAGCCGTGCCTTCGTTTTCTGACCGCCGCTAAGGGAGTGATACGGCCTGCCCCAATGTTCTTCCGTCAGACCAAGCCGGGTCAGCACCTTCTCCACCTCGGTTTCCCACATGTACCCGTTCAACTGCTCATATTCCTCCAAAGAACGAGCATATTGGTCAAGCAACGAGGTGTCCTCGCCTACATCTGGGTTGCTTAATTGGTGCTCCATGTCCTCCAGTGCCCGCTTGATCTCGTCAATCCGACCACTCTCCCGACGTACCGCATCCAGCACCTGAATATCATCTGTTATGTCTGTGCGCTGGCGCATAAAGCCCCATTCATGCAGCGGAAGATGCCGGTCAATCCGTCCGCCACCTTGCTCCTCACCTAATATGATGCGTAACAAGGTGGTTTTGCCGCATCCGTTGCGACCCAGTATAGCAAGGCGTTCGCCCTCGTTAATATCAAGGCTTAATCCTGCAAACAATTCCTGTCCGTTCCATTCTTTTGATACTTCATGCAAGCGTACCAATGTCATCATGAGTCCTCATCCTTTCCTTAACAAAAAAACCGCTGGCATCAGCCGGCGGTTTAGCAACTGTTATGGAAACAAGCATTCAAATACAGACATAGGTCTACATGGCATGAACAAAGAAACCCAAATTTCGAGTACAGCAAAGCTCTAAGCCCGCTCTTCCCCTTGGTCCCATACCATTCCCATAGCTGAATCTGGACACACGAATCCCCTCATTGCTCAGCCGCTCGGCTGACTGCGTCATACGTTAATGTGCAGTTAACTAGGGTTCAATTCATGTGTCTTACTTCATGGGACGTATGGTTACCTCTCATTCATGTGTAGTATCAATACCTTGCTATTGTACCAGATCATTGAAAAAAATCCAATCTCAATAAAGAAACCTTTGCATCTCTTCTGAAATAAAAATAAAAACCCTTGAATTTCAAGGGTTTACGGTAATGCCTATAAAGCGGGTGATGGGAATCGAACCCACGCTATTAGCTTGGAAGGCTAAAGTTCTACCATTGAACTACACCCGCAAAATGAACGATCGGGACGACACGATTTGAACATGCGACCCCCTGGTCCCAAACCAGGTGCTCTACCAAGCTGAGCTACGTCCCGTTAAATTCCTGTGGAACTTAACAGTAATTTTACAAAACTAAATATAACATGATCTATAAGAACACGCAAGGTGATTATACGATTTTTACCATAAAAAAGGGTTCTAAAAGGCAGGAACGCTCTCGCGGCCCTGCAACTCCTTACCCCGCGGTTGTATCTATATCCCTAAGAAACTTTTTCTCGAAAACAGCAGCTTCAATCGGTTTACTGAAGAAATATCCCTGTGCCTCATGGCAGTGCTGGTTGCGCAAAAACAGCATCTGATCCTCATTCTCTACACCTTCGGCTGTCACCTTCAATTGCAAATGGTGAGCCATCGAAGTGATGGTCGATACGATCGCGGCGTTATTGCTATCTTCCATAATTTCATTGACAAAAGAACGGTCAATTTTGAGCCTGTCAATCGGCAAATCTTTGAGATAATGCAATGAACTATATCCTGTACCAAAGTCGTCAATACTGATATGTACACCAATCTCCTTAATTTTACGAAGCTGTTCAAAAGCCCGATCCTTGTCAAACGTCATACTCTCTGTAATTTCCAATTCAAGCCATGCTGGCTCCAAGCCTGTCTCTTTAAGGATGTTATTGATGCTATCAAGCAGATGAGAATGTCTGAACTGTCTCATCGAAAGGTTGACAGATACGCATAGCTTACGATATCCCGCCTCTTGCCACCTCTTGTTCTGAGCACACGCCTCACGCAGCACCCATTCTCCCAGCGGAACGATCAGACCACTCTCCTCCGCCAACGGAATAAACTCTGCTGGAGATACGGAGCCGCGCTGTGGATGCTGCCATCTTACCAGCGCCTCCATACCTACAACCAATCCGCTTTGCAGATTTACCTGTGGCTGGTATACCAAATAAAATTGACCACGAGCCAATGCTTTGCGCAGATCATTCTCCAATTGCAGACGCTCCTGTGCCTTCATTTGCATCGCATGTGCGTAACGGTTCAGCTCTATCCCCTGTTCCTTCGCACTGTGCAGTGCCGTATCTGCATTCTGTATCATCTCTTCAGGAGATTTCCCGTCGTAAGGAAATATAGCCATACCGATCCCCAATGTAAGATGATACTCATTCCCATCAACCATGACGGGCTTCTCAAACAGCTGCAGAATGGATCGTGTGCGGCACACTGCTGTATCCGTACCGTAGAAGTCTGTCATCGTCACCGCAAATTCATCTCGGCCCAATCCAAATACCTCTTCTCCCGGGAGGGCAGAGTGACTCAAACGCTGTCCAACCTGGTGTAACACCCGATTAGCTGCCTGTTGGCCGAGTGAATCGTTGATTGTTTTGAACCGATTAATATTGAGCACCAGCACACCAACAAGCTTTTCCTCCACAACAGCCTCATTCATCATCACTTTCAGCTTCTGAGTGAGACGACGCCGATTCGGAAGACTGGTAACATCATCATGATGCGCAATATAATTCATTTTTGCCTCGGCAACCTGCTGCTGCAAAAAAGGTGTGTCCACAACAGAGGAGTAAAGACCCTTCTGAATAAAAAAGTACCCCAAACAATTGCTTAACATACCAAAGAGCAGATTAAGATCCACCACTGTATCCGAGAGCACAAGAAAGCCTTGACCTAGCATGAAACAAAGTACGCCACAGAGTATAGGTGGAAGATTAAAGTCCCCAGACTTTCTCCACTCTACATACAGAATGAGAGCACTGAAAACATACATCAGGCCTGCCACCCCGTGCATAATAGTAAATAATTCACCAAGCTTCTGCCCCTCAAGCATTTTAGGCATCAAGCTCCATTCCTGGATAGCAAGTATGTACAAAATCAGAAAACTGCCCAGTGTCGCACTAAACAGCAAAAATTTGCGCGGTAATGCAACTTGCTTCTCCTTTACCGTATATATGAATAACAGACCCGCGGAACAAATCAGTGATCCCATCGTAGTCATTATTAAGGAAAAGTTGGATTCCATCATCGCCTGTTGAGAAATTTCTTCAGCGAAAGAAACGATGTGTACCAGCTCGAATAGACCTACCACTAAAAAAAGTGTTGTCATTAGCACTCTGCGCAGCGTCAATTTTTGGGCCTGGAACAGCCAGCTTTGATTGTAGATGCCTAAACAAGCGGCAGCGGCAGAGAATCCACCCAACAATGTTAACACCGGGTAACCCGAAATGATCAGATCAGAGCTTGAAGAAGAACGAAACCATTGACTTACTAGGAAAAACAATAAGCCGCCTGCGGCGACCCAACCTATTTGACTCTGATGTTGCATTTTAAACTTCATGCCATGTTTTCCTTCCCGGGATCACTATCCTGAAATACGTGTAAGAATGAACGATATTTGGCTATTTCACCAAGTATATTACACATTTCGACAAAAAAATATATTGACCATTGTTTAATTCTATATTCTGCATGTTCTATCTGGTACATAATAACATTTAAATCCGCATTCGTGAACTAAAAAATAGTTATATGTAGGAATATCTATTCATAAAAATGACTAAAAACAAGGAACAAAGAACTAAAAAAACATGGTTCTCGAATGAGAAACCATGTTTTTAAAATTTTCAACCTTATTTCAGACTATTTTTCATTTATCAAAATTCACTTCAGGTGTTGTCAACTTATCATAGAAGTCAACCACCTTGTCTTTGTTTTCTGATGCACGAAGTGCCATAGCCGAACGAGGATGCTCGTCCAGTGTACCAGTAATCATATAAGGCAGGATGTATCCCCACTCTTCTTTTTCTCTTAACGGAACCATAAGCTGTTCCAACACATCAAGTACCGGACGCAAATTATATCTAGTTCCTTTCAGATGAGCCACCAGCAGTTCAGTCGGACAGTTCCCCGCTGCACGTCCCATGCCGTATACAGAGGCATCCAGCAATTCAACGCCAAGCTCCGCTGCTACAAGCGTATTAGAGAAGGCAAGCTGCATATTGTTGTGCGTGTGAACACCCAGACGTTTGTTAGGAAGATGTGTTTTAAATTTCTCCACCAGATATTTCACATCGTTATGATCCAGACTGCCATATGAATCCACGATGTAAACCACATCAACCGAGCTGTCTTTAATCATTTCGAACGCTTCCAGCAGCTCGTTCTCCATCACATTGGAGAGTGCCATAATATTCAGTGTCGTTTCGTAACCACGATCATGGAACGTTTGCACCAATGCAAGCGCCTTGTCCACATCTTTGCTGTAACAAGCCACACGAATGAGATCCAGCATGCTTTCACTGCGTGGCAAAATATCATTCTCATCTACACGGCCCACATCCACGAGTGCAGACAATTTGGTATTTCCTTTTTGCGGAATCACTTTACGCAGAAAATCATCGTTCAGAAAACGCCATGGTCCGGCTTCTTCAGCACCTTTGAGCAATTTAGGAGAATTCTTGTAGCCGATTTCCATATAATCAACGCCAGCTTCGTTCAGGCCCGCATACAGCTTTTGAACAAAGTCTACGCTAAAATCCCAATTATTCACCAATCCACCATCACGGATGGTACAGTCTACAATCTTGCAATGATTTGTCTTCATCAATGTCTGCTCCTTTTCTGACCAACTTGTGTATTCCTCTCATGATACTTGAACGTGATAAGAAAAGTAAAGGGATTCCCGGCTTATTTGCTGTAAGATTTCCAGATTCGGTCCATCTCAATCACATCCGGATGCTCTTCCCCGTTCCGACCGTAACGAACAGCGTTATATACCGCAGGAAGCCGTCCAGCCAGTTCCTCCTCGCCAGACTTGAAATGGCTTTTCATATCTGAAGTGTTGGAGCTTTTCATAATGGCCTCTGCTGCCTCCAAAGGGGTATGTGACTTTTCAATCCCGACGCCACGCTGCAGCGCCTGATTTACCCATGTGCGATAATAATAACGAATACGTTCCCCGCCCTGAACCGGAACCGATTCTTTTCTGCGGAACCACCGCTTACGAAGCTGTGTCGGCACTTCCAGCGATTCACTGATATCGACATACTCTGTTTTTGATGCTTCCCTTTTCTGAACAGGCTGAAGCATGCCCTTGAATCGTTCCTCAAGCTTACTCCAGATCACCCTTGCCAGCTTGGTGAGAAGCCAGATCATCACTGCCGCCGCTGCGCCAAAAACAACCCAACTGAGCACCTCCCAGAACATAGAAGGTTCCGAAGGTGGACCACTCCATTCATCTGGCAAGGTCAGCGTCTCGTTAGGACTCTGTGGTATATCAGGCGGTGCCTGCGTGGACGAAGTTCCCAATAAGCTTCTAATCCACCCCAACACACGATCACGCAGCGGTGCAAGCCAGGACGCCAGACTTGGAAAAGCTCCAACTCCCGCGATTACGACCAGCATCCATATCATCCGTCGATGGTTCACTCGTGTGAATTCACGCAGCACCAGCCTGCGACTCCCGTCGTTAAGCACTGCACGATCAAGCTGTGCCCTGTACTGTCCGACAATCCATAACACAAAGCTGATCACGCCGGCCGCATACATATACATCGTATACAACTGCAATGGCCACAGGAATTGAATCTGACCTGCCGCTATGGTGAGCACGATGGCACTGAAGATACCCATAATTTGCAAGCGCCACATCATTGCGGAATGATAACCATGCTCGTAATGAAAGCCTGTAAAAGATGCTGTAATGGAACAAACAGCAAGCGTTATAATAGCTGGCCACGAGAGGTGCAGCAGCATGCCCGGAATCATGGCAAACAAAGTGCCGATAACGAGCGCTGCAGCGCCACGAACGAACGAGCTGCATTCCGCAAGGCCCGTGAAGCGATGGTGAAGCCATAGAACACACCAGCCAGTTACAACAAATAAACCCAATAACATAAAAGGGAACAACCATTGAGTATAAAGTGACGTGATCGTCATAATCGGAAACAGATATACACCGATGCACATTAAAGCCAGCATAGAGAGGAGATGCAGACGCTGTCTTTCATCGTTTTCGTTCATGCCCCCACCGCCTCTGAATTGCTCTTCAACTGCTCAACAGGCAAGATGGTTACCCGATGTCCCTGTTCCTGTAGACGTATAATTTCATGCTGCATCCCTGCGGATACATAGGACGTAATTAACAAATAACTGCGAGGCTGCTGCTCTTCTTCACCCCATCTAACCTCATCTTGCAAAAACTGCTCGATGGGCACCAGACATTTCAACTCGGTTTCAGCCATAGCCTCCAGTAACATCTCCAGATGTGGTGTGCCATAGTCCGGCTCAATTCGCAACACATCACGCCCTCCGCCTGCTCTGTAACCGTTATGTGCAAATCCGGCAGGCAAGCCTCTGCCGATCGCATCGGTAGCTGCAGTTGCTGCGTAGCGAAGCGCCTGTTCAATCAGTTCGGGCCGGGTGACTACACTCCACATGTCTGCCGACTCCTGAATATTTACAACAATCCAGGACTGGGGGTCAGCGGTCCAGCCTTGCTTGTAGACCTGTAGCTCCCCGGTCCGCGCACTGGCTTTCCAATGAATACGATTCATTGGATCACCAGCTCCGTAAGGCCGCACACCCAGGATCAGAAATGGATCTTCCACAATCCAGCGCGACACCTCAACCTCGCCCTGCCATACCTGATAGATTGTCGGCATATCTTCCATGTTTACAAGTGAAGGATACACAATCATCGACATCTGCACAGGAATCGGTTTTGAAGAACGCCACACACCAAACAGGTCTCCACCGGTCATTGTAGCTGTCTCCATCCTATACACACCACGTTTGGAGCAAACAAACGGATGTGTACGTGTAATTCGATTGTAAGGTTTTAATGTAAAAATACTTTTATGATTTTGATAAATATTCCCTTGACTGATATCCATGCCTGAGCCGATGCGAAAAATAAAGGAAGCGGGCATCATCGCCTCCAGTCTGAGCCACGGAACGGAGATTCGTTTTTCATTGGATATCGTCTCAATCATCTCCAATGTATCCCCAGCATAACAACGCATTTTACTGAATTGTCTGCTGTACTTGAGCTTACGCAGCACTGGACGCCCAAGCCATACACCATGCAGCACCATAATCAGGCTTCCAACCACAACAAGCCAGAGAAGTTCCATAAGCCTAGCGCCCGCCTGTTGTCAGTGTCTCTGTCGGCACCTCGGTCTGGCTTAAAATCTGCTGTATAATCTGTTCAGCCAGTCCCTCCTGCTGCCTCACCCGATTGCGAAATACCAGACGGTGAGCCAGTACAGGCTCTGCAAGCACTTTGATATCATCCGGCATAACGTAGTCTCTGCCATGCAGTGCAGCCCAAGCCTGAGCAGCCTTCAGGAGTGCCTGTGCGCCCCTTGGACTGACACCAAGCGATAATTCAGTATGTGCCCTGGTTGCCTCGGTCAGTTGCACGATATAATGCATCAAATCCTCGTTAACAGTCACACTTGTATACATCTCCTGGGCTGTCAGAAGCTGTTCTCGCGAGATCATTGGAGACAGGTCACGTACGGAGAGATTGGCAGTTGTTCTTTTGAGAATCTCGACACTCTCTGCTACGCTCGGATAACCCATGCGAATTTTCATCATAAACCGGTCCATCTGGGCTTCAGGTAACGGAAATGTGCCTTGATTATCAATTGGATTCTGGGTGGCAATAACAATAAACGGCCGTTCGAGCCGTCTCGTCGAGCCGTCGATACTAATCTGACGTTCTTCCATACATTCGAGCAGACTAGACTGTGTTCGCGGGGTGGCACGATTAATCTCATCTGCCAGCACCAGATTAGCAAAGAGAGGACCGGGTCTGAATTCAAAATCCCCTGATTTTTGATTATAAAAATGAATGCCTGTCAAATCGGACGGCAACAGGTCGGGTGTAAACTGTATCCGCTGAAAAGTGCAGTCCAATGAGGCTGCCACTGATTTCGCAAGCATCGTTTTCCCCGTGCCTGGCACATCCTCCAGAAGGATGTGACCTGAAGCAATAATAGCTGTCAGCACCAGTTCCATCGTACGCTCTTTACCTACAATCACCTTACCTACATGTTCAATCAACTGCTGATTCATGCTCTCCATATCCTGAATATTCAATGCAATCCCATCCTTCCGCAGTGAGCCTATGTATTCGCATACATTTCTAACTATAACCCTATTCACTCTCACAAAAAACAAAGGAATCGGCAGCACACCGATCCCTTCTGACATGATCTTTATTAAAATACCAGTGGGAGCTTGATCATAAAGCTTGTGCCCTCGCCCTTTTGGCTATCCACCGAGATGGTGCCGCCATGATTTTTTATGATACGATAACTCACAGAAAGCCCTAGACCGGTTCCACTCTCTTTCGTAGTGAAGAACGGGTCAAACAGGCGAACTAGCGTATTATGATCCATACCGCGGCCATTATCTGCTATCGTAATTTGCACAAAGTTATTTTCCGTGGCTGTTTTGATGCGAATCATGCCTGTATGCTCTTCACCCACTTCTTCAATAGCATCCATTGCATTTTTCACCATGTTAAGGATGACCTGCTTGATCTGCTTTACATCGATGGATACACTAAGTGGTGTATCATCGACCTCCAGCAAAATTTCACAGCCCTTCATCAGACCTTCACTCTCCGTCAGCAGCACAACCTCCTTAAGCAAGGATTCTACGGTCATGATCTTCTTCTGCGGAGCGGAAGGTTTCGAGGAATTCAGAAACTCATAAATAATATCACGCCTGTTGAATATCCTAATTATGTAAATTTATGTTGATGAAAAACCGAACTTAAAAAATGATCCTGTTGCATCGCTATTCGCCATTCGACGG
>NZ_QJSW01000002.1:0-172197 GCF_003217495.1 Paenibacillus barcinonensis
TTGCCGGTTTCCGGGTCGTATTTGGAGAAGATGTCCGCTGTGATCTCGATCAGATAGCTGTCAAGCTCACCTTTGTTCCAGTCCGTGAAGATTTCATGCAGTTCCTCTACAGAAACGTTCAATACGGATTTGAGCAAGTGGTACGCCTCACCAATCAATTGCATGTCACCGTATTCGATACCGTTGTGCACCATTTTAACATAGTGTCCCGCACCGTCAGGTCCGATATACGTGCTGCATGCATCGTCGCCAACTTTAGCCGAGATGGCTGTCAGAATCGGTTCTACCAGTTCATAAGCACTTTCCTGACCACCAGGCATAATTGCCGGGCCTTTCAGAGCGCCCTCCTCACCACCGGATACACCTGCGCCAATGAAGCGGAAGCCTTTCGCTTCCAGCTCTTTGCTGCGACGCTGTGTATCAGGGAAGTAAGCATTACCACCATCAATAATGATGTCCCCTTGATCCAGATGCGGAAGAAGTTGCTCAATCGTTGCGTCGGTTGCTTTACCTGCCTGCACCATGATCAAAATTTTGCGCGGGGATTCCAGAGATGCTACGAACTCTTCGATGGAGAACGTACCGATAAGATTTTTACCTTCTGCTTCTTTCAGAAGATCATGTGTTTTCTCCGGGGAACGGTTAAATACCGCTACAGAAAACCCTTTGCTTTCGATGTTAAAAGCAAGGTTTTTACCCATTACTGCCAGTCCAATAACACCAATCTGTTGTTTACTCATTATGTCCTCCCAATACTCCATGAATGATATATATTTTTAGTTAAAACTCGTTCTCGTTCAAGCGCAGCTTATTGTACTGTTTTTTTCCAGTCAGCTGCAAATTTCTCCATCCCTTGATCTGTGAGCGGATGTTTGGAGATTTGTTCAATGACAGCGAATGGAACTGTTGCAATATGTGCTCCAGCCATCGCTACACGTGTAACGTGATCCGGATGTCTTACAGATGCTGCAATGATCTGTGCATCCAGGTTATGTGTACGGAACAGTTCAGCTACTTTAGCTACCAGTTGCACGCCGTCTTCGGAGATGTCATCGAGACGTCCCAAGAACGGAGATACGTATGTTGCACCTGCACGAGCTGCAAGCAGCGCCTGATTCACAGTGAAGATCAATGTCACGTTTGTTTTAACACCTTTTTTAGTCAAGTAGCGGCAAGCTTCCAGACCTGCAAGTGTCATTGGCAGTTTAATCGTAATATTTTTGTCGTTGTTGTTGATTTTGATCAATTCATTGGCTTGTGCGATCATCTCTTCAGCAGTCAGTGCATCAGGCGTAACTTCAGCCGAAACGGACTCAACCTCAGGGACAAGACGCAGAATTTCCTCAATGCGATCCTCGAATTTCACGCCCTCTTTAGCTACCAGAGAAGGGTTAGTTGTTACACCGGACAAGACGCCGATTTTATACGCTTTTTGAATATCTTCCACGTTAGCTGTATCAATAAAAAATTTCATGACTGAATAACCTCCGATTAGTTTGATTTTGTATTTTTTGAATTAGATGTTGCCGTTAACTGCCATAGGTACATCGCTGTCTTCCTCGGAAATCAGCTCTGTCGGCTCATCAAACCACCAGTGGTGACCATCTGCCTCCAACATAGCATCCGATTCCGCAGGACCATAACTTCCGGCAGCATACAAGTGAAGCGGAAGCAGGTTTTCATTAAAAGCATCCAGAATTGGCTGCACCCAAGCCCAGGATAATTCGACTTCATCCCAATGTGCAAAAAATGTTGGATCACCATGCAGCGCATCGCGAATCAGGTTCTCATAAGCCTCGGCCAGATCTCCCTGATCTGGAGCAAGATCAATGTGAACCGGCTTGAATTCACCTTTATTTTCAGGATCACTTGCATTCAATTGAAGCGTCATGCTTTGATCCGGGCTCATCTCGATCACAAGCAGATTTGGCTTCGAGCCGTTGTTCTTGATCAGGTGTCCTTGGCCTGAAGGCTCCTTGAACTCAATCACGATTCGTGTTGACTTCTCCTTCATTCTTTTACCCGTACGGATGTAAAACGGAACACCTCTCCAGAAGAAATCATCAATTTGCAGCTTGGCCGCAATAAATGTGTCATTCATCGTGTTCTCGGCTACGCCAGGCTCATCCGTGTATGCATGTACTGATTTGCCTTGAATGCTGCCCGCAGCATACTGTCCGCGAATGATACTTGCACCGACCGTCTGCTTTTGCAAAGGCTGGATGGATTCCATGATGTGCTTTTTCTTCTGTCCCACATTTTCGGAAGTGCTGTTGTACGGAAGCTGAATAGCCATCATCATCAATAATTGCAGCATATGGTTCTGGAACATATCGCGAACAGCGCCAACATGATCATAATAGGATGCGCGTTCTTCAACACCTACAGTCTCATTGGCAGTAATTTGCACATTGGAGATGTAACGGTTGTTCCAGAGAGCCTTCATAATCGGATTGCTCTGATGGAGTGTCTCCAGCTTCTGTACCATCGGTTTGCCCAAGTAGTGGTCAATCCGGTAAATCTCTTCTTCCGTAAACGATTCGCTCAGCTTGCGATTGAGGTCACGAGCAGATTGCAGGTCATGACCGAACGGTTTCTCAATAACAAGACGTTTCCAGCCTTGTGTAGAGCCCAGTCCGCTTGACTGAATATTTTCAGCAATCGGTTCGAAGAACTCTGGTCCAACAGAAAGATAAAACAAGCGGTTGGATGGAATGCCTAGCTCGGCTTCTCTTTGTTCAACCAAGTGCAGTAACTTTATATAATCTTCCTTATGGCTGATATTCAATACACTGTAACGGAAAGCTTTCACAAATGATTTGATCGAAGCATGATCCCCCTGACGTCTGGAGAATTCATGTAAAGATTTTTCCACTTGAGCCTGGAAAAATTCATCTGACCACTCTCTGCGGCCCATGCCGATCAGGGAAAAGGTTTCAGGAAGCTTACGCTCAAGATATAGATTATATAGGGCAGGATATATTTTTCTTTTGGCTAAATCGCCAGTAGCTCCAAATAAAACAATCGTAGTTGGTTCCATCTCTTACCGTGCTCCTTCCAAGTAACTCTGGTTTCTTTGTTGTAGTTACACTATAATACGTTTTATAGCTATACAAGTAATTAATATATTTCACAGGAGCTATAGAAGATATCTATGACAACAAATTATGAGCTATATAAAGTCTTTTATTGGGCTGCCAAAACAGGCAGTCTGACTCAGGCCGCCAAAGCTTTGTACATTACACAACCAAGCGTCAGTCATGCCATTAAACAGCTGGAGGAAAGCTTTGGACTCACGCTCTTTTACCGAAATTCTAAAGGTGTCGCATTGACTCAGGAGGGCGCGAGTCTGTATTCCTATATTGAACAATCTCAAATTCTGATCTCGCTCGCAGAAGAAAAGATGGCTGCACTCAAAAACCTGGACAACGGAGAACTGCGGATCGGAGGCAGCGACTCCCTGTTCAAGCATTACATGCTGTCGTACATCGAGGAATTTCACATTCAGTACCCTAACATCAAGCTTCATTTGAGTCACGGCACAACGCCGGAAGTCATTACGTTTCTGAAGGAAGGCAAAATTGATCTCGGTGTTGTGCGAATGCCGATCGTTGACCCGCAGCTGGAAGTTCGTGAGAGCATTCAGCTCAAGGATTGCTTTGTTGCTGGCGAGCGTTATGCCCAGTTGAAAGGGAAGGTGCTCACCCTTGAAATGCTGCTCGAGCATGAGCTTATTCTTTTCTCCAGAAACAGCCGGGTTCGTATGGCAATTACAGAGTTGTTCAACAGCTACAATTACACATTGAAACCCGAGATCGAAGTCGGCAGTGTTGATCTTCTCATTGAATTTGCTCGCCGGGGACTGGGTATCTCCTATGTCACACGCGAATTCATTTCCAAGGAGCTGGAGAATGGCTCTCTGTTCGAGATCCAGCTGGACGTACCACTCCCGCCTTCTCACGTAGGAATCATGACGAAACGCAACATGCCGATTTCCTCGGCTGCCAATCGTTTTATGGATTTGATTTTCAAGGGACAGACCGGGTAGCACTCAGTCATCCGTCTTTCATTAAACATAAACAGCCACCGGATTCCCGCATTAGCGGGAACCTTGTGGCTGTTTATGTTACTATTTTGGACTTGGTGACTGCACTGAAAACGACACAACGTGCCTCTTCCATACGTAGAGCTCAGCATATGTGAGTACTTAATGGCTAACAAGATACGATGCGTCCAGAATCAGAGCAACTTTACCATTCCCCAGAATGGTAGCCCCGGATAGATGGTTCATAGCTCCAAGATACGTTCCAAGTGTCTTGATGACCACCTCCTGATTGCCGATAATCTCATCGACCGCATAAGCTGCAACTTTATCAACCGAGCGAACAATGACGATCGGAATCGTTTTGGAACGACGCTCCGAATTTGCATAATTCAGCTTCTCACTCAAGCGATTAAAGGGCACAATACGCCCATGATTAAGAATGGATTGCTGACCCTGAATCATCTGAATATCCGTTGGCATGATTCGCACAATTTCGGCTACGTTGTACATCGGCAGAATCAGAACGCGACCCGAAACCTTTACCAGCAGTCCCTTGATAATGGCGAGGGTTAGTGGCAGCCGAATCGTAAAGGTCGTGCCCACGCCAACCTGTGTATCAATATCTATGATGCCGTTCAGTCTTCCGATCTGGCTACGCACAATATCCATACCAACGCCTCGGCCGGATACGTCACTTACTGTCGAAGCTGTGGAAAATCCAGGCTCGAAGATCAGATGAACAGCCTCGTCAGCATTCAATCGTGCAGCCTGTTCTTCATTAATGATCCCTTTAGCCAAAGCAGAAGCTTTGATCTTGTCACCATCAATACCCCGGCCATCATCCGAATAACGGATGACAACATGATTTTCCTCATGAAATGAAGTTAATGTAATACGACCTTTTGTTGGTTTCCCGTTTGCTGCACGTTCTTGCTCACTTTCAATGCCATGATCGGCACTATTCCGAATGAGATGGATTAACGGATCGCTTAACTCCTCAATAATCATCCGATCCAGCTCGGTCTCTCCTCCATGAATCACAAGCTCCAGATCTTTACCCAGCTTCTGCGACAAGTCACGTACCAGTCTCGGAAATCGGTTAAACAATTGATCAATGGGCAGCATACGTGTCTTCATGACCCCATCCTGTAATTCCTTGATTACCCGTCCCATATGATCGGATACTCCACCAATATTCTGAATTAGCAATGAAGTATCCTTTCGGGCACCAGAGCTGCTCAGATCAGCCAGGGATGTCTGATCAATCAATAGCTCACCTACCAGATTCATCAGATGATCAAGACGCTCCACACTTACCCGAACGGTAGGTTGCATCGTCTTTGCCTTATCCTCACTCACAGGTGAAGCGGGGTCAGGCATACTCCCACCGATCTCATTCTCTGGTTTTGACAGCTCCAGCGTGGCAGCTGCTTCACTGCTTTGCAACAGGTAAGGCTTCACCTCAATGGACTGAATATCTGAATCACCGGAAAGTAACTTTTTGATTACGTTATCACTTAATGACGAGGCAATGATCATGACAAACTGTCTGTAGTGTTCGTCTTGTTCATCCTTATTCGGATCATCAAGATCTATATCTTCTGTAGAACACGAGAGCACTGTTCCGCCGCCTTCCTCCAAACGCTTACGGAGAATGTGATATCTCGGCCCTTTCATCAAACAATCCTCTCGAAGCAGTATTTGCACAGCATACAATTGCTGACCCTTCAGGACAGCTTCTTGTGCAACGTTTGCATTAACCGGCTTCAGTGAAACAGATTGCAGTTTCACATCTATTTTAGGCTTGCGAATTAAGGCGTGTATCTCATCTACAACCGCTCGAACATCGGTATAGGGCTCCTCTCGTACATACTGATCACGCAGCTCCTTCATGGCATCCAGCGAACGAAAAAGTGTATCAATCAGCTCTGCCGTAACTTCCGGCTTCTCGGAGCGAACCCATTCCAGTGCAAATTCCACCTCATGAGTTAAATCGCTTAATTCACGAAAATCCATGGTAGATGCCGAGCCCTTGATCGTGTGAGCTGACCGGAATAACGTCTGAACCAGTTCAGCAGAAAATGATTGCTCCAGCGCAAGTAAAGATTGATCCATTCGTTCCAATTGATCATTCAGTTCTTCGATAAAAATGTCACGGTAGGCAGACAAGTCCATCATCATATGAATTCCTCCTAACCGCCCAATATCTCATCCAGCTTCAAAATACCCACCAGTTCGTCTCCTTGTTGACCGATCCCTTGAAAGAACGCCTCAAGGTGACGTCCATGCCCTGCGGAAGGGGGATGAATCTCTGAATAGGTCGTCACTTTATTGACTCGATCAACAATCAAGCCGATGTATTCTTCCTGATAACGAACCACAATAATTCTTGTGGCTCTCGTTTCAGGTTCATCAGGCATGCCAAGCAAGCCGCGCAGACTCATCACACAAACAACCTTACCGCGCAAATTCATGACACCTTTGATTTCAGGCCGGCTGAACGGAATATCCGTGATACTGAGCATTTTGATAATCTCATGAATCTCTTCTATGCGAATTGCACAAGTCTCTGCGCCAACAGCCAGTTCAATATATTGCTCTTTCTGAAGTGAAGACATCGTTTCACCCTCAATTCGTTGTATTTACTGGGTTTTGAAAGCTGCTGCGGATTGCGCCAGCTCTTCAGCCAGATGTGCCAGGGACTGACAAGTTGCCGCGGTTTCCTCTGAAGCAGCCGCAGACTCCTCACTGGAAGCCGAGATGGACTCCACAGAGCTCATAACCTCCGCAGCCTGGGCGGCTTCTTCTTCACATGCAGCCGCAATCTCATTCACTTTCTGTGATGAGTTGTTCACCATGTCAATAATTTGGTCGAAAGCTGCTCCCGTTTTGGAAGATTGCTCCACGCTGTCTGCAACAGCCTGTACACTTTGTCTTGTATTTTCCTGCATCACTTTAATAATGGTGGTAATCTCTTTCGTTGCTTCACCGCTTCGTTCAGCCAGCTTGCGAACTTCGTCAGCAACAACAGCGAAACCTCTGCCCTGCTCTCCGGCACGAGCCGCTTCAATCGCAGCATTCAGTGCAAGCAGGTTAGTTTGTTCAGCGATATCGTCAATGACTTCGATAATGTCGCCAATCTTACGTGAATCCTCTTCAAGCTTGGCCATCTTCGTATTTACAGCCTGCATGCCTTCCAACGAGGTTTGCACTACATGACCGCCTTCACGTGCAGTTTTCACAGTATCATTGGACAGTTCCGCCGCTTCCTCAGCGCTAGCCGCTACCGAATTAATAGCCAAGGAGAGCTCCTTGAAGAGTTCCGAAATGTTGCCGGCTTCACTGGATTGACTTGTGCTGGTGCTTGCAATTTCCTGTGTACTTGCGGAGATTTGCTCCGAGGACGCCGCTACACTTTGGGAATTCATCACAATGTTGTTGATTAACAATCTCAGATTATCCACCATACGGTTAAGTGCACCTGCCAATCGACCCACTTCATCCTTGCTGGAAATATCTGATTTAAGCGTCAAATTGCCGTTTGCTACTTCAGTTGCAAGTTCGAGCATAGCCATGAGCGGTCTCGAGATGGAACGAGAGATGATATATCCGATTAGAATGCTAAAGAGTACAGAACCAATAACCATAACAATGGTGACAGCAAATGCATTCGAGTATGCCTCTTCGGATTTGGCATTTGCTTCTGCGGCCAGATTTACATTGAGCTCTGTAAGTTTGGTCAGTGTAGCATTGACTTGATCACCTGGAGGTTTAAGAGACTCTCTCAAAAATGAGATGAATTTAGCTTGATCATTTGAGAGTGCCAATGTAATTCCCTCGTTATACAACTGTATGTAGCCGTTATATTGATCATTCAGTTCAGTAAGTAATGCAGCTTCTTGCTCCGTATTTGCGAGTGAACGATACGCGGAAAGACGACTTTCCAACGATGTCTGAATTTTAGTAATATTTTCTCTAATGTCACTTCTCTTAGTTGCATCCGTTTCTGTGCCAAGATCACGGATATTAACACGCATTCTTTGATACTCAATCTGAGCACTGGATAATTCCCTGACAGAGATCAGATTGCTGTTGTACATGTCTTGCATACGTTCATTCGTACTTCTTAATGTGAATATAGAATATATTCCAAGTGCTGCTAGAATTAAGGACACAACCAAAAATGCTGATATAATTTTTGTTGCTGTTTTCAAGTTGCCAAACCACTTCATTTGATCTCCTCCTAATGATTGTAGTGTCCAGTTAGATATTTAGCTTGCGAGCCCCTTCCCAGGCCGAGCCCTAGACAGTATACGATCTATTTCGACAGAAATGTAATAAAACTGAATAGATTATTTAAATATTTGTAATTTTTCACTTTTATGCATAATTTATTTGAATAAAAAGCCCCTATCATTCGTAACAACTATATTATTAACCTTTGATTTCCACATTATATTTTCATTTTTGCGAAAATCAGCACTGAACCAAAAGATATCCCGTCTAATCGACTATTTAATCTTTTTGAACTACCTTTTATATACACCAGTACTATAATCCTTAATATTTCTTAACATTTCTTCACACCTCTTAATAGTTCTTTCGTCTTATACGAATCGAAATCTATTCGCGTTTGGTTAGCGTTCAGCATAGTAACTTTACATTTTTGTATCTTTTACGTTCTTCAAGAAAAGTAAAGACCTATTTTGAGATTCAGAAAAAAATAACCAAACTCTCTGAAAAGAGAGCTTGATTATTAATTATAGCCTCTATTCTAGTTCTGCCAAACACTTCTCAATTCGCTTCGGAATGATCCTGAACAGCTCGTCCCACGTTATAAAGATCTCAGGATTCCATATGTACTCCTCAAATTCCATACTTGGAATAAATGCTTTCGTTTGCAAATACGCCTTCACTTTCTGATCTATTTGCTCATTCGTTTGAAAATAAGCTTCAAACATCTCATTTACAAGCAAACCCGCTTCTCCTGCATCAGGACCTGCTGCGGTATACAGATTTGGCAGTAGCTCAAACACCACTGGCAGCGGTGAAAACGCATGTTTCCCCGGCTGAGAGTACAAGCATACCCGCTGACCCATCAGGTTTGTCTTCTCTTTTAGAATCCCTCGCAATACTCTGCCATGAAAGCTGGCCTCGCAATCCACTACTTGCCCGTCATGTCCCACATGAATCCAGATATGTTCCATCTCATATAAGTGACCAATCTCATAATCCCACCATATTGCATATTCGATAACATATTGAACGATCTCTGTCGGGAATTGAATCTCTCTGCGGAAGGAGGATGATAATCCGGGCTGTTCAAACAAAGAGACCCCCACCAAGTCAGGGTAGAACGGTTCGTTCCGATCAAACAGGATAACAGGGGCATACCTCAAAGCGACTTCAATCATTTCATGTTCTGACATTGACATGTACGCTGCCTCACTTTCTATGGTGTAACTTCTCGGCGAAGAGAAACGAAATATGCTGGCTCGTCTCTTGCAGAGCGGTATCCCATTCCATATTAATCATTCAAGCAAAAACCTGCAAGCCGATTACTATGGCCGCAGGCTTTGTCTTTATTATATAACGGTGAACATAACGCTTGACTTAGCAGTTCATTCAGGCCGGAACGTTGTCTTGGTGGATAACGGCATCGTTGCAGCCTTTCCCTTCGCGGATTGATTAGAAGCCGCACTGTCACATCCTATCGGCGGGCCGAGAATTGCATCATTTTTGATCGACGCAACTGCTTTGGCATAAGCCTCTTCATCCAGACAGTATGCACGGTGAGCCACCTCAGACGGTGTAGCGGCAAGAAAATCTGCGCCAAATACGATATCAGGCGTTGGCTGATCAAATATGGTCAGTACGTACACGTCATCTGTCTCCGCAACAAACCAATGAAACCAGCCTTTTGGGAACACGCAGACCTGGCCCGGCTTCAGGCGATACGTAATCCGTTCGCGTGTGAAAGGATTAAACACCGAAGCAGTAATCTCCCCCCTGATAACGATAACCATCTCTGTTACATTGGTGTGCCAATGAGGCTGCACGATAATGCCCTTGCTCAGATATACGTTAAAAAAACCATTAGCAATCGTTGGCAATTGTTCTCCGAACAGCTGTGTGACATAATTTTGCGGATCTCTGCGGTAGTTTACAACAGCATTGGAGTCTGCGGCTAGTGGCACGTTTGGGGATTGCAATATCGGATTAATCATGAATGAACATCTCCTCCTTGGGCATACATCTCGTTGTTGTACTCTATGCGGAGAAATCACTGATTAATACTACACCCAAGCTTTACTAACCGTTGAAGCATCTATATGCAAAAAGAACACGAAAAGCCTCTTTCTTCACAGCACTGTGAAGAAAGAGATCTTGTCATATAACAACAATTCTGGATTTCAACTTCTTGCCTATAATTATACCTGCCACAATCTGAGCAAGTAATGACAATATAGATAACTTCCAGTCCAGAAGCATAATAAGAGGGGATAAAATCATACTAAGCTTGAGAAAGGTATCCCATTTCTCCCTGATGACCAGTTCTCCCTCCATCCAAACTACAGATATTGCAAAGATAAACATAATACTAAGTGAGACGGTTATAAAAGAAGTACCTAAATACACTCTATCCCATATGTTATTCTCCAGAATCGCAAGTGAAACGAACCATAGAACCGTAAAAAATATTGCAAAAATAATCAAAATGGGTTTTAAAGGATTAAATATTTTAAAGACCGAATCGAATGCATCTCCTGTTACTTCGCGAGAATCCAACATATTTCTTTGTTTGTCCACCCTGCTAATCTCTGCCTGAATAAGCACCATAACTGTTGCCAGGCTCTCCCTGTCCCTTCGCAGGTAAAACCCTTGTATTAATTTCCGAATATCTTCCGAGAAGCTCGAACCACATTCGCCTAACTTTTCAAACAAATTTTCCAGATTCCCGGAGCCATCCGGTCGAGCCTGATAACGAGCGATAGCTGCCTCCACCTTAATATGAGCGTCCAGCTTCCTTTGAACCCGATTCAGTTTGTTTTGAGTATCCTTCTCTTTCATCATTTTAAATTCTTTATAAAGCCAAATGACAATGGTACATATAGCAGTATAAATAACCGAAAATACCGGCTTTGCTTGTATGTATCCAAATAAATGCTGTAACATCTACTTTCCACCTTTGATTATAGTTATGAACAAGCGCCCTTTATTTGAGCTGCCTTGATGATTATGTTAACATAGTGGCAGCGATTTCCATGTTCTGCATTCACAACTTCATTTACTGGTCACACAGAAAGGACACTATGAATCTCTCAAGTCTTCAACATACACTAGAAAAGTCAATCCCACAACTCGATCTGCGGAGCTGTCTGATCCGCGTGCGCGGTGAGATGCTTTACAAGCATTATCGCAATATACAGGCGGAGACAGAGATCGCCAAAATCAATTCATGTACCAAAAGCTTGATTTCCGCGCTTATCTGTATTGCCATGGATCGAGGGCTGCTGCCCGAGGCAAGCACGCCCATCTCAGCCTTTTTCCCACAGCTTACATCTGATTCCGACCCGCGTAAACCAGCAATTACACTGGAACAGCTGCTTACGATGACAGCCGGGTTTAACTGGGACGAATTCGGCGGGCAAAATTCGTTTCCACGAATGACCCGAACGGATCATTGGGTTGCTTTTGCTATAGAACAGCGTTTACGTCATGAGCCGGGCACACACATGGAATATAATTCAGGAGTCTCCCAAATCCTGTCTTCCATCCTGATGCAGCATGCAGGAATGAGTGTTGCAGCATTTGCGGAGCGATATCTGTTCGGCCATCTCGGCATTCACGATTATGAATGGGAGCAGGACCCTCAGGGGGTGCATACAGGCGGGTTTGGGATGAAGCTATTGCCCGCAGATTTACTCAAATTCGGACAACTTTTTCTGCAGCAAGGAATGTGGGAGGGGAAAAGGCTCATATCCAGCGAACTGGTTCAACGTTCCACACAGGCTTTCATCACGGTGCCCCCTCCTAACCATGGAAGTTACGGCTGGCACTGGTGGGTGGATCAATACGAGCCTGCAAACGCTAATGAGAACATTGCCGGAAGCCTCGTATTGGAGAACACCTCTGCAGAACAACAGACCCCGCTGCATTATTACTATGCCAGAGGATTCGGCGGGCAGTATGTGTACGTTGTTCCCGAACTGGAGCTTGTGACTGTGCTGACCAATGATAAACGTAAAAAAGAAAAGCCCCCACTGGACGTATTTCCAAGATTAATCGTTCCTGAACTATGGAGGCTCGCTCGCTGCTCCGGCAACAGCTCTGGGGATTAGGCACATTTCATCCGATGATCTTCCTGAAGATTTACTTATAGATACTCCCTTGCCCCCACCTTACTCGGCAGAACTTTAAACCAGGAAACGAGTAAGCGTGAGGGTCTTATTATGTTCTCAGCATCTGCTCCACTGCCAGCGTGATTGGATATGGGCCCGAATCCTGATTGGATATCACAACAAGCTGCACACCGTACTCAGGATATACACCCGACATAAATGAAACGCCCGGATCAAAACCCATCACATGGCATTTAAACGTCTTCTCTGCCTCAAGCTCCAGCCAGACGCCTAGGCCGTAATGTTCCTCATCTTCATCATGCGCGTGTGACGTTAACAGGTTACGTGTCATCTCTTCACTCAATAACGTATTCCCCTGCAGAGCATCCCAGAAACGAATCATATCCGGTGCGGTCACATATGCTCCACCATCTGGTCCACCTTGTACAGGAATCGTGAAGATATTGCTTGCCCACGACCCGTCTTCAGCGTCAATATATCCTATAGCGGTATGACGTGGCAGTTGATCTGTCCGAAAATAACCCGAATCCTCCATACCGCATCGTTTGAAAATATGCTCCTGCACATAGCTGGCAAAGGGAACGCCCGTATGTTGCTCCACAATGAGACCCAGCACGATAAAGGCTGCATTGTTATAGTGGAATCGCTCCCCAGGTGCCGACTTCATCGGCAGATGCTGGAACAGGGGCAGAAAATCCCGAGGCTGTTGCATCCTGTACACGGGTCTGTCTTTCCACAGCTCCGAAAAATCATGCATAACCTCCTCATCGAAATAATCAGGTATGCCCGAAGTATGTGTCAATAAATGATGAACCGTAATTTGCGGGTCCCATGCCGGGAAAGTCACATTCAGAACATCCTGTAATCTGGACTCAAGTGAAAACTTACCTTGCTCAATCAACTGAGCGATACTTACCGCCGTGAAAATTTTACATCCTGAAGCGATACCAAAACGTGTATTCACATCATTCGAAAGCTCATCACTCCGGTTCGCATATCCACGTGTCAATTGAAACAACGTCTGACCATCCTGCTTGCACAGCACAACACCTGAGAAATTATTTTGCTCCATAACCTCTTTCACTTTTTCCATCGCCTTCTTATGATCGAGCATATTGAATTCACCTGCACTTTCTTGTGATTAGTTGGTTCGTTCATACCGCTGACCCGAAGCTCTCGCATGAATCAAATAATATAACGAAAGATAGATCGTGATCAGAAACGTTGCGAAGAACATACAAAACGCCAAGGAGGACCGGTTCACACTTTCATGCATCAATTGCAGAAGCGTCTCGCGGTTGGTTAAGGCATCCCAGCTGTTTAACCGGTATACACGCCCAAGCAAAACGCCATAACTGGCAAGTGCTGTTGCTCCCCATACAAAAACCCAAGAAGCCATGCGCCCCAAACGTTGATAAATTACACCTTGAAGCTGATACATAGAGAAAAATCCAATCAGCAGACCTGTCCATACAAACATCAGCACAACACTCAGATCATACCAGTAGTTGAAGCTCACACCGTTTCCAGAGAAATATCTGGAACTTCGGGAGGATAGATGAAGCAGATCGGTAACGATATACGAGGAATTGGGAAAAAAGAGCAGCCACAGCATGCCACTCGGAATCGCAAGCCATATCGCTAATTTCCATTTCAATTGGCTGAGCGCATAGGTTATGGAGGAGAATATAAATGGAAGCCAGCCCAGAAACAGATTCCAGATCAGGAAGCGGAAATACCGCTGATTCAGCCAATCGGCCGCCACATAGTATAAGGCCACTGTAACCACCGTGACTGCGCTGAGAAAAATAAACATATGCAGCCCATTTAGTTTTTTCAAAGCATACAACCTCACTTGTTGTAAAATCCAAAGCATTCTTCAATAATTACATATATTTACCTCTTTTCAATCTACTAGCATCATACCATATCTGTCTAACCCATCTCCATATTGCCAAAGAAACGCCAAAGCAAAAGGACACTCGGCTGAGTGTCCATAAACTGATGCGGAAACAATGTGAGTTTTTCATTCAACACGATTCACCGGCTGCACTGACACCAGTTTATCAGGATTAACGATAAGATATATTCCCTTGATCCGCTCGCTTGAAGCATGCATCTCCAGACACAGCACCTCAGTCAACCTGTCTTCTTTCATCAAAACCAGCTGCAGCTCACCATTAATCCAGGCAGGTAACCATTCCCGTTCTCTTAATGATTTCAGCACTCGTGGAGAAGTAAGAATGGCAAGCACACCCTTGGGTACACGCATCGTTCTCATAATCGTACGTACAACGCCGCCTCCGTCCGCTGTAAACACAGGCTCATCCGTTAGCAGCTCCAGCATCGCAGAGACATCATGCCGAAGAAAAGCCGTTGTGAATCGCCTAAGCACCTGCTCCTTAACTCTCCAATCCGCATTAGTCGGCTCGGCTGTCGCTGCATGCTCAGGCAGATGACCTCTGGCACGACGATAGATTTGACGACAGTTACTTTCCGTTTTTCCCAGCCATTCCGCTATCTCGGCATAGTCATGCTGAAAGGCTTCACGCAGGACAAAAACCGCCCGTTCCATAGGAGATAGACGCTCTAACATGACCAGATAAGCGTAAGATATCATCTCTTTTTGCTCAAGCGCCTGCTCCGGTATATCACTCGTCTCATACACACCCAGCGGCTCAGGAAGCCATTCTCCAACATATTGCTCCCGTTGGTTACGGGCAGAATTTAATACATTCAGGCTTCGATTCATCATTATTTTTCCAATGTACGTTTTGGGGTGATGAATTTCCTCATTTTTCATGCTTTGTAGAGTTGTGAAGCAGTCCTGCACCAGATCCTCTGCTTCTGTCACACTGCCCAGCATGCGGTAGGCGATGGAGAAAGCATAGTTTTTATATTGCAAATACAACGCACCAACATCCAGAGAAGACACTTGCGTAGTATGTTTATGTTGATCAGAATGAAGCTTGGATTGCACCGTATATCGCCTCCTCTGGCTTGATTCGTCTAAAGATCGAGCTAAAAACAACCGGGGTACATACCTGTCGTAATCGCTATACGGTTCCAGTTATTGATGGAGTTGATTGCCATGATCAGATCGACGATTTCATTTTCGCTGAAGTATTCTCCTGCTTTAGTATATAGCTCAGTCGAAATGCCCAGCTCTGATATTAATGTGATTGCCTCCGCCAGTTCAAGCATAACACGCTGCTTGTCTGTGAATATCGGCACTTCGCGCCAAACACTGAGTAGAAGAATATGATCACTGTAATCGCCCAGCTTCATTAAATCCTTAGCATGCATGTCCAAACAAAATGCACAGCCATTGATCTGCGAAACGCGAATCTTTAACAGCTCGTACAACACCTTGTCTTCAAATTGCCCGGACACATATTGCTCCATCGCCATCATCGCTTTATATGCTCCCGGACTAACCACTCTGTAATTCATTCGTAAATTCATGTTTTATTCGCCTCCATCATTTGATCTACATCATGAAGACAAACGACATATCCTGTTTGTGACAGCGTTATACAAAATTGAATCCATAATCAAAGCAGGCTCACCGTTTTGCAGCTTGAGCTGGAATTTATATAGAGCAATCCCGAGGACCAAAAAACCTGGAGGGTCGTGCGTATCCCCAGATTTTCAGTCTTCGGCGTTTCTGTGGAGCTAAATCGTTCAATGGTATAGCACGCCTATGTTCATTTTAGCTGAAACGTGATGATCCCAGTAGATAAACAGGTAAATAAGATCCCCTATGCTTCTTTATTTGAAGTTTGATGCACTGGGAGCTCGGTGTAATATGGGCATCCTGGTTCATGAATAATACGAGGGTCAACCCATGTGCCCCAGTATGGAAGACGATTTGCGTAGGGGGGGATATGGGGCGGAATGTTCGGCTGCACATTAGGCTGAATATTCGGTCCAGCATTAGGCATCGGGTTCGAAGCAGGGACAGTCTGTGTTTTGCAATTCGGCGGAGGGCCAATGATGACCGTATTCTGTATGGGCGCCAGTGCCTCCTGCACTTTCTGTTCGTCCAGACAATACGTGTGTGCCAACAATTGGGCAGGGGTCAACCGTAAAATGTCGGAGCCAAATATCGCTTCAGGCACAGGTGCATCAAAAATCGCGAGCAGATGTGTGTCATCGACTGTCGCCACTTCATAGTGCCACCAGCCTTGCGGAACATTGGCCGCTTGCCCCGGAGTAATCGGAAAATGGAGCAATTCATTCGTAAACGGGTTAATTAGAGAGACCACTGCTGCACCGCTAATACAATAAACAAGCTCGGTTGCATTTTGATGAATGTGAGGTTCAACGACATTTCCTTTACTGAGAAAAATATCAAGCAGCGATGTGTTGCCTAATGTGTTCAGCTGTTGTACTGAAAGTGCGTTAATGTAGTTATACTCATCCTTCTTAAAGAACGGATTTTTGCTTAGATCATAAGTAAATTGTGTGGTTGATAAGGTGTAGTCCATATATGAGGTTGACAAAATATAACGCCTGCCCTTCGCTCTCGGTTTAGGTCGTACCTATATCCTCAGCTTATGCCCATAGCCCATTTCTGTGAGCCCAATTCGGACATTTGAATTGCACTGTGTCAGCCCGGGCTCTTGCCGCATAGGCTGATATCATCCATTCAGATATTGGAGGCTTGTTATATGTCGTATGTACCGGGTTCAACAACAACCCAGCAGCCTGTTACTTATCCTTATTATCCGCCACCTCCCCCACCACCGCCGTATCCTTATCCCTACCCTTATCCTTATCCACCCGTAGTGCCTCTTCCCCTGCCGCTTCCCTATCCCATCGGAGGACCGGGCCCGTGGTGGCATGGCGGATATCCGGGGCATTATCCCGGATATCCGGGCGGCCCACACATCGGTGGACCCGGTGGGCCGGGCGGTCTCGGGGGACCCGGTGGACCTGGAGGTCCCGGCGGGTTCCATGGTCATCGTTTTTTCCAGTGGTAACATCTGAAAGTCCAAACGTTTAACCCCACAAAAGGCATCACGCAGAAGCTATGGATTAAGCTTCTACCGTGATGCCTTTTCATCTTCTTTATTTTTCTAGCCACATGTCAATGTACAAGGTGCACTTAGTATTCAATAGCATCCAGAAGGCTCAGGTTGCGGTTCGACATTTGAAGCAATTCTGTAAAGGAAGCAGCAGCATAATACACAAAATCCGGATCATGGACATGCATAATAATCTGCCCGTATGTACCTGCCACCGCCGGATCAAAGTCAAACAGCAGATATATTGAACCGCCAGCCATAGCAGCAAAAGGAATCCATGAGGTGTTGAATAAATACGGCTTGATCTCCGGGTCCAGCTCACGAATTTCTTCAGCCTTATAGTGCTCCTCCAGCCTCTCATCCACATCACAAAAAAATCGCTTGGTCTCCTGAATCTCCTCCAGCGACATCAGATAAAACGGAAGACAGCGCCCCTGCTCCGCATCCCCTGGATACAGCACATGCATACCATAGCCACTACCATTGGTATGACGGTAAAAAGCACGAAAATCCTCAGGCAGGCGAACATTATACTGCTGCTCGAACCTTTCCAGTTCTTCCTCTGCCACCCCTTCCAGCAGAAGGTATTGGTCATATAACAAGCGAATCTCTTCATCCTGAATTTTATCGTGCAACAGCTGATTCAGCTCATCCCGTAATCTGTCCATAGTCATATGTAGCTCAGACTTCATACCCCTTCACCTTCCGTATTGCCTCTTTTTTGTACATACTGCTCATATTCCCAGAAGGCCTCCTGCTCTCCGCCGTCTTCGACCAAAATCATGACTGCATACGAGAACATACTGAGCCACTGCTCCATTACAACCACCTGCTCGTCCGAGATCAGATGATTACTGCGAAGCATGCCTGCCGGTTCAATCGCCCATGCTCTCGCCAGATGAGGAATGCTCCACAAACAAGCCATCACTTCGCGATCTAACATAGGACGAGCAAGCTCTCGGGCCAGCACGCGTAATATGCTCATCAGCTCATGAAAGTTCTCTTCGATTAAATGACCGCGAAAGGGCCGAAGACTGCCCAGAAAACCTTGCTCCACTTTAGGATGAGTAACATCATCACAAGCGAATGCGTGACATTTTAATAAAAAAACGGCCTCTTCGCGTTCCATTCCTATCATCTCCAGCCTGAAATCTCTCATTCGATATTACCAGCGCAGCGGCTCCTCATCACGCCACAAAACATAACGCTCCAGTTCACGCAGTGTGCCTGTGCCTATGCCGTATTCATCCATACTTTGCGAACACAGATCAAGCAGATGCAGCATACCGCCGTATGTTCCGACTGCAAGCTGCGACTGATCGGGAGATACAGCCAGAGAATAGATCGTTGAGCCGACAAAATGCCGCCAAAGCTCCTGTCCTGCATTATTGATGCAATATAAATAACCGTAAGCATCACCAATGATCATACCTGCTTCAATCTCAACCATCGTATATACACGAGCGTTCTCGTCCATGATCGGCCATTCTTCCGAGTCTTCATGACCCTCCATATCAGCTAATCGGAGCTGAATGGTGACCCCGTTATAGAAATGACATGCATTAAACCAGACATGCTGATGATCCCGGCTGAATGCTGCACAATGCGGATAACTGGACTGCGGCTCAATCTGAACTACTTTGTTCATTTTTCGATCCATAACGGTATGGCTGCTCATCTGGCTGCCCCATGCAATCCAGCGTTCATCATATGAAACAGCAGCATGCCCCATCGATAAGCGGGTATCTTCATATTCGTACTCTTGAATCTCGCCCACGTCCGGATGAAGAATCGTCACCTTCGCCTGCTCCAGCAGGTATATCCCCAATTCAGATTGAAGCAGTAACGTCCGCCCATGGTCAACAGGTATCAGCTTTTCTAACGTATATTCGGGATGGGGAGAGTCCGCAAGGGATTCAATTCCGGGTAAAACGGCCCTGATCTGCTCCTGGATCTCACTCCAGTGATACCATGCCACCTGTTCTCCTTCCAGCCTGCAGTCAGGCTGACGGATGACACGGACCCCTTCGCTATTTGCGAGAGCAATGTACCTTCCATCTGGCGAACTGCCTGCAAATGCTGCATCCGGGCTTCGCCACCAGCCTTGCTGATCCATCGTGTACACTTGACCCTTATTCGACGACAAACCTGTATTACAGAGAATCGTTCCCTCATTCAGATAACCTGCAACCTGAACCGCCTGCATCGAATTTTGAAAATAATTGCTGAGCGGCCAGGTTGCTGCCGGCAATTCCTTGCGAAGCCGTTCCACCTCTCCCTGAAGGTTGGCCTGCTTCACCATTTTCATTACTTTGGCACTGATCGTATGACGAGTATCATCTGAAAGCTCGGATTCGTCTGGCTGCTCACCCTTCAGCAAGCTGCGGACGAATGTGTTAACATCGCCTGCATACCGCATGCCCTCCATACGCCATTTTTCAGCAATCTCTGTATTAAGCCAGCTCATGCCACTTCTCCCCCTTATTCTGTTCGCTGCTTTACTTCCGTACAATAATGTGCCAGCAGGAACTGTCGTATCTCCCGAATTACCTGTATGTCCTGAGTTTTCTGCACTTCCATTTTCTGATCCTCTGTCTCCTGTTGTTGACATTCTGCTTCCTCAAAAATCAATGCAATCTCTCGTTCATAGGCATAATTAAAGCGCACATACCCACCGATTGATGCTCGAAACAGCTTGCAGATATATTCGTCTTCAATGACCAGATCCCACGCGAACTGCGATTGGCACAGGCCAGCCAGCTCTTTCATGGAAAGCCCGTTTTCTTTACCTGTATAATGATAAAAAGTATACGTCCGCATTTCATTCCATGGTTCATAATACGCAGGTCTGAAAGGCTTATCCTTTTGATAATATCCACAGTAGATTTGATCCAAAATTTCGGGAAAGGACTTATCGGCGCAAGGCCACAGCGTTATCTGTTCATCATGCCGTGGAAGCCAGATCAGCCCCTCCACCTGTGCATGAACAGCCAGAAAGTCTCCATCCACCGAAGTCCCGATACACACACACTCCTGCAACTGCTGCTGGTTGATTGGCGTTTCGTCTATATGCTCCCAAAGATCATATTCCACAAATGGCTTCAAAACCTCAGGATCAGGCCGCTGCACATTCATCCAGCCTGAATATGTACCCTCCCCATATTGCTGCATCCAACGCTGATAGGCCGAGGGCAGACGAATGCTGTGCTTGTGCTCCACTTGCTGCAATTCTTGCATAGATACCGGCTTAATTAGATGAGACACAATATACATTCGACAATCGCTCCTAGCGTTGAATTTTCCGACTTTCCCCAGGCAAAATCAGTTCCATTACCACTTAGGCCAGCTCTTCCTGAACAATTTCTGTATCAATCCCTTTCCGATTACGAATTCGGATCGCAAATGCATCATAACCATTACGCTTGACCTCATTAAAATGCACACGTTCTCCTGTAATCAGCTCATACGTCCCATCCTCCTCAACATCCTCGCCAAACTCCTCATCCCAAGGCACGTTGTAGAACGCTGTCAGATGAACTTCAAAGGTATCCTCACCCTCAACGTCCAGATAAGGTCGAAGGGGGCGGTTGTTCACGTCTTCCTCGGGGTACGTCTCACACAACATCGCATCATAGCCTTGCTCCGCCGCATCAATCAGCAGATAACGCTCTCCTGTAACGGTATGTTCGGCATAAACCAACAACGGTGTCATATCATGCCAGAGAATCAGATCATCCTCATCAAGGTCACCATAATAAAAAATATGAAACTGATCATGTCCATCAGGTGCCTGAAGCTTGCCATTCCATTGCACCTCATGAGCCACACCTTGGGTCTCCCTTTTCGTCAGCCCATCGAGGTATAACGGTCCATGCAGTACACCATACATATTCATCATTTTTCCTCCATTTTGTTCATTCGAATCGTTACCACTTTATGCTCTTCATCCACCGTCAGCTTTACATCCACATGCAGCTTCTCACGAAACAACGCCGTAACGTTCAGATACGGGTCACGAGCAGGTCCTGAGCCACGGTTACTTGTGCGGCTCATGCCTTGATGAATGATAGACTTTACCAGGTTGTCATCACCTTTGCCCGTTTGTTCATAGGTGTAAATGACCTTTCCCTCACGATCCACCAGTGTCAGGAGGGTAACAAAGTCTTTGGCATTCTCGTATTTATTTTCGGTACGAACATACTTGTGCCCGGATTGCAGATATTCCACTTGTCCATCCAGAAACGGGTTATCTCCTCCGGGTTTAACCTCATACTCCCTGTACGCCAACTGGAACAAGTTTTCAAGTCCACTCGTATCAATACGGTAGTAGAGCTGACGATCCTCTCCCTTTTTATCCATCGCTGTGAAGCTGTTGACAATCGGCCATGTCTGATATGATTTCCCCTGCACATCTACAGCAATGGCATAATCGGATAACACCTTTTCTTTTTGAAATACACCGTAAGTCTGCATAATAAAAAATCCAGGAATACACAACATGGCGATGACAAACAAAATAACACCAAACATGATTCGTTTTCTCAATGCATTCTCTCTCCCCGATTCGGTTAATACCCACGATGTCTGATGTAATGCTTAGAACTTATGTTGCATTTTCGACAGTACACGAGTGACCGTTTCTCTGTTTTTGGCATCTTTAATATACGCAGGGATGCTATGCGAAGCTGTTTTGATCAGTTTCCCTCCAGGTTTCACTCGCAAATCGGCTGATACATAAGCAATCAGATAATTCAGGTGCTCCCGGTTTACAGCCCAAATCTGCTTGCCCCGTACATGATCCATAAAATATAACTCCAGGTTAAAAACGGGGTCTCGGCCATTTTGAATTTCCCTATAATAACCTCGGCTGGCTGATCTTTTGTGCATCTGGGCCTGATTAACGGCTCCACAGTGTGGACACGTAATATGTACAAGAGGATGGGAGGTTTGTTTCTCATCGGTTAGCTCAACAGAAATCCAACGCTCACATACAGCACAGTATCCTCGGCCTGTATATTCGTAGTCTTCTTCTTTGACCGCTTGAGCATAGCACTGGCTGCATTTCCATTGCACTTCCCCATTAGAACATTCAATATAAGCGTGCCCCCCACATTCAGGACAGCTGACATCAATTCGTTCACCACGATGCAGCACCGCATAATAGCTGTATTTATACGCCCCTTCATCTTCGAAACGTTTCACTTTAATATCACCTCTTCTGTGAATCAATTGCTGAATCAACCTCGTTGCCCCATATTGTTCCATATAACCATTCCCCAAATTATATGAAACTCTCCATGCAAGCACAACAAATCCTGACATGACAACTCAAAATAACATCCTTAGTCCTACATAAGTGTGTGCCGCGTCACACCGATCACCTCATTGATGTCATAATCTGAATACAAGAGCGAGAGATTCATGCATTGCATATCCTCTTTTTTGATCAAGGTTGAGCTGCAATATCCCACTAAGCTGTGACACACGCATATAATCCGTACATAACTCATCACATGTGAGGTGATATTTAACGATGATTTGTTCTCAGACATCCGATGAATTCTGTTTTTCCAAAGTGCCCCTCTTTGAACATCTGTCACCATATGAGGGCAGCTTGCTAAACTCCCTTCTACACACAAGTCACTACCACAAGGGAGAGCTTGTCGTTCAGGAGGGCGAATGCTCAGACACACTTTATATACTTCAACTAGGCAGTGTGAAGCTGTGCAAATACAACGAGGCTGGCAAGGAGCATATTATACGCTTTCTGTTTGCAGGAGATTTTTTCGGGCAGGACTGCTTGCTTCATCAAATCCCCCATCCATCAAATGCTGTGGTTCTAGAAAATTCAACGATATGCTCTATACGCCAAAAAGAATTTGAGCTGCTGCTCACACACGCTCCCAAGCTGGCTTATTATTTCCTTCTGGCGCTATCCCATCGGTTACGTGAAACGGAGGAGTGGAATAGCTCCATCAATGCCATGACGACGGAGCAAAAGATTGCCAAGCTGCTTCTGGACTTCCATATGCGTAATCATGCAAAACCCGAGCTGCGCTTGCCTGTTTTCAAAAAAGACATGGCTCTGCTGCTGGGCATTACCCCGGAGACGCTAAGCCGAAAACTCAACAGCATGCAGCGTCAACAACTGCTTCAGGTCAATGGAAATGATATACGTATTTTGCAGCTTGAGCGTCTGCAACATATGATCTCCTGACCCAGACTGTCAGCAACTTATGCAAAAGGGTATCCAACGATCAGAGCCTTTCTGACGGAGGGATACTCTTTTTTTCAGTTTCTTCTGTTGTGACCTTTATCACCTGATATGTACGAAAATCACGCTATGATAAAATGATGAACTCACAGCAACAGATACCACATCAGGCAATGAACAGGGAAGAGGCAGCCACAATGGACTGCTTGTTTAAGATACGAGCTCAAGTCAAGCCATGTAGAAGAAAACAGAGTAGCAGTAACGGAGAGGATGGATATGCATGACCCGCATAAACAAGGATACAGCCACAGAATTTCTCCAGCAGTTCCCTATTTTTCAGGATCTGAGCCAAGAGGAATTAAAGCAGGTTGAAGAAATCGTCATAGACCGAAGCATGAATCGAAAAACCGTGATCTTTAGCGAGGGTAGTGAGAAAGAAGCTGTTTTCTTCATCCGTTCAGGTATTGTCAAAACTTATAAAACGGATGAAAATGGGCAGGAGCAGATCGTATCATTTCTTAAAACAGGCGATATGTTTCCACACACCGGCTTTTTCAACACACATCCCTATCCTGCTACCGCTGTAGCCATTACGGCTTCAAGTTTACTAGCAATTCCCGTCCGGCATTTCGAACGACTAATGCTCAGCACGCCCTCCATTTCCATCAAAATTATGCGTGTGCTGGGTGATAAAATTAGGGAGTTGCAAGATAAATTACAGGTACTATCCGGCCAGGATGTTCGCAACCGAGTACTCTCCTTCCTTCTATTGCTGGCAGAGCAGCATGGACAGCAGCATAAAGATAAGATTGTCATCAATCTGCCTATGACACATCAGGAGTTTGCAAGCTCCATTGGAACAACAAGAGAAACCGCCAATCGACTGTTGAACCACCTGGCAAAGCATGAATTATTAGAAGTTGATCGCAGCCGCATCATCATTCATGACCTGCAAAGCCTGAAGGAACTACGGGATACCTGATCAAGACGTTCATCCTACACCCGGTCCAAGTCATTGACATGGAGCACCTCGTTATCCCATGTTCCGATCGTTCGATGCTAAGGTCTATGGTCTGTTAAATATCCTTGGCATAGGAAGCCTCTGGCACTTTGCTCAGCACCACAAACAATCGAACCTCTGCATCACTTGTATTATGAAAAGCAAACGCCGTCTCACCGCTGCAGGATACTACGTCTTCTGCCTGAATCCGCTGCTTTATCCCATCCAGAATCACTGTTCCTCCACCCTCAACGACAAGCAGCGTTAGGGTTGCACCGGGGTGCATATGAACAGGAAGCTCTTGTCCAGGCAAAAAATGAAGCACAAAGGTAACGCCCCCACCCTGCTGAGAAAGTATCCGTTTGGTGAACCGTTCCTTGCTGAATGCTTTGACGTCCTGCAATGACATCATACTCATCATATTCAACCTCCTGTACATATTTTGTTTATAGTTATAGCTTAACGCGAACAAACCTGCATTTCCTTGATTCAAATCAAGAAAACACAGGTTTCAGATGAGCATTATAACAGAAGAAACATTTTCATATCACCAAGCGTCCTCTCTTGTCGGCAAGGCCGACCTTGGCATGCACACCAGAGTTGAATTCCAGAAAATCCTGCTCCACACCGTCACTAAAAATAACCCCATCCTCCGGCATCTGTGACACGATGTGCAGCGGCTGCTTGGCGTGAATCTGTCCAAATACAAGACTGGCCGATGTCGTACGGCTCGGGAACGGTTCCCTGACGGTGTAGTATAAATAAGGGGCATCCCACGTAAACCCACCTGTGTTCGCTCTTCCCGCTGACTCAGCTTTTGATGCCACATCTGTACTCCCTGCATTGCTCAAATGCTGCCAGGCCTCAGAACCTACAATGCCTGAAGCACCCTCCAGCACACTCTTGAACCATCCTGTCGAACCCATGCCTGTGGACACGATAATTCCGCTAGATGATTGCTGTTCGCTTCTTGCTCCCAAACGCACTTCATACCGTGCCGACACATGTGTCTTGCGGCCAATAAACAGATCATTGACACCGTACAGAACCTGTCCGTCATTCAGCTCAACCTTGGCAAGAGTCACCTCTCTCAGCGCACGCTGCTTGCGCATCACATCCGGCACGATGAAGCTTAAATCCTCCACTGTAAAAGGTAACAACACCCCATCCCACCTCATCGGGTCTGGATTCACACCAATCAGCGGCTGCTCGGTAACATATTTCAGCGTGTTTGCAACCAATCCATCCTGCCCAACCACAACGACAATATCCTGATGTCCAAAAATAAAATTCGGCACATGCTCGCGATCAATCAACTGAACACGTCCAAGCTGGCTCAAATGCTGCTGTGCAAGCTGTATCGCTTGCCGATAACGCTGGTCCTCTTCGATGTAATCACTAAAATCAGCACCAAGGCGTTCGATGTAGAACTGGGCCTGCTGCACTGTGTTGTATCGGACAATCAGCTCCTCTAGTCGGGTTCTGCGTTTGACCAGAATTAATTTGTGCTCGCTCATGGGTTCATGTGATTGGGATATCTGACCTCGATTGGTCCTTTGGTTACCTCCACTGGTTTGACTTACCTGACTTGACTGATTATCAATCCCCTTCTGACTCAAACGGCTCGATCGTTTAGCCTGTGCTTTCGAAGCAGACAGATTCGTTTGTTTGCTCCATCCAAGAATCATCGTGCCGCACCTCCCTTGCCTCTGCCTTCTGCTGGCGTCATCAGACCCTGAAGCAGATCTGGCGAGATGTTAAGCTGTCCGATCTTGCCCGCATTCTCGGCCAGCTCCTGGAACGCAAGTGCAATTAGCTTATCCGAATTCATGCCCATATTGGCCATTGCCTGCAGCACATTCGGCTGAACATGCTGAAGTGAATTCATCACAGCTGAAATCTCGTACGCCTTCGCATCTGCCTCGGCATTCTGATTCGCTATTGTCAGCTCAATCAGCTGCTGCTTGCGTTCCTCCATCGCAGTATTAAACTGGAGCTGCTCCTGCTCCATCTCGTTCTGCTTCTGCTTCACCGAGCGTTCGGCCTGCAATTGCGTTTCCCGAATCTGCTGTCTCTTCGTTTCCACAGCAATCTCGGTGTTCAGTTCATTTTCCTTCACTCTTCTCTCCTGCTCAATGGAAGCATTACGCCGCACATATAACGCCTCGTCCGCCTGACGCAGAATTTCCTCTCTCGCCTGCGCCTCCAATGCACGCATTGTTTCCTTGTTCGGCAAGATCGCCAGTATGGACAGATTCATAAGCTCAACACCCAGCTTCTCCAGCTCCTCATGCTGTGTAACCTCACGCTTCATGCTGCTGGCGAGCCGTTCACTTGACTGAATCGCTTCTCTCAGCGGCAACTGCTCCAAATATTTTTTGGTGAGCACCTTGGCAATCGTAATGACACGCTGATCCAGCTTGCCGGGATCGTCGGACATATATTGATTTTTTCGTAAATTGTACGTGTAATTCAGGCTCTGTGTAATTTTACTGTAATCCATAATGCGGTAGCTAAGCTGCCCCTGGACAGTAACCGTTTGATAATCAGCTGTGATCTCTTCAAACATAAAGGGTACATCCACTGACGATACAGGCAGCACAACTACCGAGGTCGTCGGCTCATAATAATAAAAGGATAAACCTACGCCCTCGCGCTGCACCCTGCCGTTCTTCACCTTCATTACATATTCACTGGGTTGAAACTTCACGAATCGAAATCCAAACATGGCTCATTCCTCATTTCATATATAATGTCGTTTTGATATTATCGAAATGATAACAAAAGATTTTGATATTGTCAATACGACATTAACAATAATAAGAAAAAAGAGACCGAATCCGCGATTCGATCTCTCTTTTCTTACGTTTTAAATGATTTGATCAAGCTTGAAAGAAAACTCTTAGTATAACTTTTCCAACAGCCTCGCTACCGCAACAGCTCCTTGCGCACGATTGGCGGTCTGTTTTGGATCAAACGTGCTGTTCGGTAGGCCGTTTAATACGCCAAGCTTCAGCATGTTGTTCACTGCATCCTGTGCGTATCCGGCTATAGACGTCTGATCTTTGAAGACAGATTGTTCAGCAGCTGTTGCAGAACCCATATTGTTCACGTTACCTGTTGCCAGCATAGCCCGATGCAGCATCACAGCCATGTCCTGACGTGATATGCGATCATTTGCACCAAATGTTCCATCCGCTCTGCCCTGAACAATGTTCATCGCAAGACCTGCCCGAACAGCATCTGCATACCATTGATCTGATTGCACGTCTGTTGGTAGCAAAGCTGAAGAATCCGTCTGCTTCGCTTGTCCGATCGCATTAACGAGCATTTGCAAAAATTGTGCACGGCTGAGTTCACCTTGCGGTTCAAAACGGGTGTCATTCATGCCTGCAATGATGCCTTTGCTGTAGAGATGTTGAACCTCCTGAACTGCCCACGCATATTGCTGTAAATCAGTGAATGGGACTTCAACATGACTAATGACATAGCTGCCAGGCTTGGACGGCTTGAATGCCATCGTAGCTGTAGCTTGCTCATACCTGGTGTATGTCACAGGTTGCAGTTCACCACTCGTTGAGATGGAGTTGACAACCATAACCGTATGATCTGCTTTGACAGGCTGCACATTGGATAAAAGCACTTCAACTGTCTTGTCCGCCCACAGAATCGACTTTTTATTGAGCAGCATCTGCACATCAATCACAGGATGATTGCCAATATTGGCTCTCTGGGCAGCAGACACTTGCTCTACTGATCCTTCCGCAACGACAACGTCAAACGTACCTGCGGTCTCCGCAATCGTGAGCGGCAGAGCGCGAAGCGGGATACGGACTGTCGTTTTGCCTACAACCACATCAATGGACTGTACTTCCGCCGATTTCACCCATGAAGAGAGTTGACTCGATGAAATCTGGAGTGTCACCGCTTTGGAGCTGTCAGGCACATCGGCCACCAGCTTCAAGGTACGTTTGCCTGTGTCCATTGATTTCAAAGCCTGAGCAAGCTCAGATGTACTTGGAATCACTGCAAATTTGCCTTCTCCTGTGGCTGTTCCTTTTATGGTAATGGAACCACTCGTTGTTTCGTTACCAGGCGCCGGCTGCGGTGTTGCTGTCGGATTATTCGTACCTGCCGATGATGAAGGCGAACCGGACGAACTACCTGGCTGGGATGGCTGTCCTGTGCCGGGGTTTGCAGTCTGGCGTACGAGCTGCGCAGCAGCATCCTTCAGCTGTTGGTCCGCACTGGTTAACTCTTGCTCTGTAGCTTCCGCATCCAGAAGCAACTGTTGAGCTTGCATCAGCGCTTTGCTGAATACATTCCAGCTGGAAGCCGTGTAATCGGCTTGCTTCAACGCTTCTACAGATGCAAAGGTTGACTTCAAGGCAGTTCTGTCCGCCGGGATTGTACCATAAGCCTCAAATTCCATGAACCCGACCCAGGAGGAACCTGCGGTAATGGTCACGCGAACGTAACGCCCCTCTGTTCCCTCGGGGAGAACGTGACTTGGGGATGTAGACACAACAACATCACTGGTTGTATCCACGACCGTTTTGAAATGTTCATTATCATCGGAGACATCAATTCTGTATTTGATGCCACCGCTCCACATCGACATTTCAATTTTCCTTAGATTTGCAACCTGTTCAAGGTCCACCGTCCACCAGGTGTTCTCACCCTTTCCCTGACCTGTCCCCCATGATGTGGTTGGATCATTGTCAATCGCGCCTGCCGGCGAGTTGTCCTTGCCGCCACCATTTCCTTCACTGCTTGATGCTGTAGCTGTTTTACCTGTCGTCAAGGCCTCCAGTTTGCCCAGATTCGTGAAAGCTTGTTTCAACGTATCCAGTGCTGCATTTACCTGAGATTGCTTAGCATCCGTATTATCTCTCACCTGGATAGCACCCTGCAAAGCTTGCTGTAGAACAGACCAGCTGCGATGTGTATAGGATGATTCATTTTCCAGCTGCATGAGCTGAATGTACTGGTGCAGTTCTGTTTTATCCACATCAGACAAGCCCTCGATAGCTGCTTTAAGACGATCTGTTGCTTGATTTACATCTGTTTGGGTAGCTCTTTCGTTATTTAGAACGGATTTCGCATGTTCCAGCGCTTTGCTGAATACAGCCCATGTGGCTGCCGACCAGTTATTGTGTTGAATTGTCTCAGCTTCTGCAATCTTATCATTAAGTGCTTTACGATCTGGCGTTTTCACGCCAAGCTGTAACATCACACTTTCCAAAGATGCTGTCGCTGCATTGGTTTCCTCTTGACTCACACCACCTGACGTATACGCTTTAGCGTAGACCTCTTTAGCTGCAACAATTGCAGGAGCCAGACTACCCCAGGTTTCTGATGTAAAATCACTTTCTACAAGGGAGTTTGCCCGTGTCAGTGCTGCTGCCAGTTGTTGCCGATCTGTCGGCACTTCTGCAAGCCCTCTTTTGAATACGTCGAGAGACCACAAGGCTCTGCCCTCTTTGGAATATCCGCCATTCGCCGGAAACTCATCGTAATCAAACATGCCCTGGTTCTCCCACGCATCGCCTTCGGTATCAATCCAGCCTACACCTGCCGGAATCCAAGCCGGCTCCCAGTAGAAGAACCCTGCCCCACGATTATTCGGCACGTTGGAAATCAAATCCATAATTCCCGCAATCGCATCGTATTGACCTTGAACCGACGCCGGGAAGGTTGCCCCTCCAACATGGAGCGCCTGATCTGAGCCAATGATATTTCCATGCTTGTCCCCGTTTTTATAAGTGAAGGGATAGGACGTTTCAGCGATGATCACATCTTTACCAAACTGTGCGGATACTTCGTTCATCGTTCGCTGCACATCGGCAAAAGTTCCATGCCAGAACGGGTAATACGATAGACCGATAATGTCATACTTGAGTTCTGGTTCTGCTTTTTCCAACTCTCCAAAGTACCATTTGATACTATCCGTCTTGCCGCCTTCGGCCAGATGAATCATAATTTTCGCCGGATCACCGCTGTTCCCGTCTGCTGCTTCAACTGCGCGTACAGCGTCAATTCCACTTTTCAACAATGCTGCATTTTTGGCAAAATTAACAGTAAGGTTTTTGCCGTTTAAAAGCCCGCTGTTAATCTCGTTGCCGATCTGCACCATATCCGGCATGGCACCTGCCTTCTTTAAATCCCCAACGACTTCCACCGTATAATTGTATACCGCTTTCTTCAGTCCTTCGAAATCCAGATTCTTCCACGCTTTTGGCACAAGCTGCTGACCCGGGTGCGCCCAATCATCCGAATAATGGAAATCCAGCAGCACCTTCATGCCTTTTTGCTTTGCACGTACAGCCATTTCGATAACGTCAGCCTTGTCGTTATAACCGCCTGATTGCTGTGGATCATTCCACAAGCGCAGACGTACATAATTGACACCGCGATCCTTGAGAATATCAAGCAAGTCCCGTTCGGTGCCGTTGCTGTCCAGATATTTTCCATCCTTCGCTTCAATCGCCGTGAGTGTTGAAATATCAACGCCTCTTACGTAATCGGAACGATACCCTTGTACAATAACCTTTGCTTCAGGTTTAAGCTCCGTACCATATACGACACCTGTTACAGTGAATTCACCTGCTTTCTCATATTGCGATGGGTCGATGCTGCCCCAGGTTACGGGAACCAGACCTGACTTTTGATTTGCATAATTGGCTTTGACCTCCGCAGGCAGAACCGGCGCACTACGTGGCAGTGTGCTTACTTGAACCGAATCATATTCCTTAATGTTTGCTGGCTCCATGCCTTCTGATTCTCCCCATACATTGAACTCCAATATTTGAGGCCAAACCCCCTCTCCCTTATAAAAAAAGATGTTGAGTCTGATATAACGCACATCATTTTTCTCAAATGTCAGATCTGCAACCTGAATTGCATCCGCATTCTCACGCTGATCTGCAACAGTAGACCATTCCTGCTGGTCAGCAGACGTTTCTACTGTATACTTTACATTCGTGTTGTCACGCCATCTGATCTCTGCTCCAGACAGTTTGTACGTTTCTCCCAAATCAACTATGACCCATTCAGGTTTGTCCGCAGTCACTCCGGCTGTTGTACTCCAATGGGTATTGATATCACCATCTACCAGATGTGTTTTATCGCTCCCCCATTCCTTATATTCGGAACTCACCTTTACCGTCTTGTTTAGCGCAACATTATTTTTTGCTGCTTCTGCGGGCCTTGCGATCAGACCCAGATCACAGAATAACAACAACAAAACAAGGCAGCCGCTTATGTACCTTTTGTTCACCCTTGATCTCCCCCTTTAAGTGTTTGTTTGTGCTTGGATCAATGAATGTCATGAATCCTCCCCATTGTAAGCGCTTCATGATCTTCGGTCATACGGCATTTTCGAAAGGAAACAGCAGTTATTTTAACAATGTATCCTTTCTCAAGCGCCTTCCCGCCTAGACCAGCCCTGATTTTCCAACTGTAGGGAGCAACGTGAACGTTACATTATATTTTCAGACTGTGTGTTGTCAGCCCTTCCCTTCACTTCGTTTGAGCATCTTGGAAGCGAAATGTACAAACTAAAAAAATCTGCTCGTCTGCCCTAAGGCAGAAACGAACAGATTTCAAGTGTGCTACAGAAATAAAGGACACTTTATTTCTAAATGAAGTACCTCCTGCTTTTAACGAACGTCCTTCTAATTTTATAGAAGAAAAACGTCTCTATTTCGCCAGCTTCAGCTCCAGGCGCACCTGGATATCATTTTCCGTGGAGAGCACAACCGAGTGCGGGTTTTTCATACCAAAGTCTTCGAACGTCACCTTCGTTGTGCCTGACAGCAGCACCTGATTGTTTTGATACGCCGCCTTTGCATCAAAGGTTACTGGTTTTTCAATCCCTTTGACCGTCAGGGTGCCTTTCATTTTCACATCCACCGTCTGTCCCTCTGTCCATTCGGCCGGCATGCCTTCAAATGAAGTCGCTTTAAATGTCGCCTGTGGATACTGGGCCATATCGAAGAAATCTGCACTCTTCACATGCTCGTCGCGCTGACTGTTGCCAGAATCAATGCCACTCATCTCGATCTGTCCTTCAGCAGTTGACTTAGCTGGATCCTGGTCGTTCAGGGACCATTTCCCGCTCACCTGCTCGTCCACAAAATTCACCGTTTCCTGTGACGTCGTTACCGAAAAATAAACCTTCGAGCCTTGGCTAATATTCCAGTCCCCGCTCAGCTTTTCTGCACCCGCTGTTTTGTTCTCCACCTTGGCTGTCGAGCCGCTGTCCGTTGCTTTTGCAGAAGCCGCTGTGCTTGCAGGCAGAACCTGCTCAATCTCTACGTTGTTGCCCAAATAGCTATTCGTAAAGTAATAACCGCCTCCACCAATAATGGCTACTGCTGCTACACCTGTAATAATCCATGTCTTCGTCTTGTTATTCATCTCTATAATTCCTCCAGTACAGTATGGTATGGTTAATGGCTCCTCTTTGATATGGATCATACCAGTCGAATGTGTCAGGAAGAAGTCAAGATCAGATTATTTTCCAACTTTATCGAAAACCAAAAAACAGCATTGGCTTTACGTCTTACCTCATGTAAAATCAGTACACAAGCTTTCATGTGAAAGGAGAACACCCTGTTTGAAATCTATACTCATCGTGGAGGATGAGCAGGCGATTGCACGCGTTCTGGCTGCTTACCTGCGCAAAGCGGAATTCGAAGTACATCATGCTGCGGATGGACAGTCGGCTTTAACCCTTTTTGATTCCGTGGCCCCCTCTCTCGTATTGCTGGACGTGATGCTTCCGGGCATGGATGGATGGGACCTGTTGAAGCTGATTCGGGAAAAAAGTACATGCCCCGTCATCATGCTAACCGCACTTGACGATATTACAGACAGGCTGAACGGACTGAATTCCGGGGCCGATGACTATATGAGTAAACCTTTTGTACCCGAGGAAGTCGTCGCACGGGTTAATGCTGTTTTAAGGCGGAATCCACACTGGACCTCCGGGGGCCAGGACAAGCGCTCCTTTGGCAACCTGGTCATTGATCTTGCGGCCAAGCAAGTGCTGTTGAATGGTGCGGAAGTCGCACTGACACCACGGGACCTGTCATTGCTTATTTTCCTGTCCGAGTACCCTAATCGCACGTTCACCCGAGATCATCTGATTGAGCAAGTATGGGGCATGGATTACGAGGGCAGTGATCGGGCGGTAGATTTATCAATCAAACGATTGCGTCAGGCGCTCTCCCACTGGACAACCGACACAGGAGAAATACGCACACTGCGAGGAATGGGGTATCAATTTTGGGTCGCCAACTGACTTCGAATAAGCGTAAACGAACGATTTCTATTTTGTCACACTGGACATTGCGTTATTTCCTCATTTTATGCATTGGCTTTGCGATCATTGCGGCGGGTGCACTCTATTGGATACGCACAACATCCATTGAGAAAAGTTTGAAGACGGCTGAGCTGCTCGGTTGGGAAATTGCGGATCGCGTTACGGTTAAGGATCATCAACTTCAGGTTCCGTCTGATCTGAATACCATTGTAAGCAGCCGTGAGAAGCTGTTTGACACCGATCAATATTTTTGCGTCATGGTGCTGGACAAAAACAATAAGCTGGTCTTCTCCCAGCCTGAGATGGGCCAAGAAGATGTCTACTACCGACTCTCCGATGATTTTCTCAAACCGCGTAACAGCAAGTATGCCGGGGTGACTGTAGATATCGCAGATGGGAATCAGACGCTCGGTAAAGTGTGGGTCATGCAGTCCAAACAGTCCATCACATTCAGTCCTGAAACGATATGGTTTGTTGCGCTCATCTTTGGAGGTCTCATTCTATGCGGCTGGTATACGATCTACTTGTTATCCAGTAAGCTGTCCAGACCGATTCGTCAGGTTGCTTATGCAGCAGAGCAAATACGTGGCGGAAATTACGAGGTGAGTCTAGATATTAATACCAGAGAGCGGGAGATTAACGAGCTTGTGGACTCCTTCGGTGATATGGCAGCACGTCTGCGGCAGCTTGAGGAGTGGCGCACACTTTCGCTCGCAGGTGTGAGTCACGAGCTCAAAACACCCGTTACCTCCATCAAAGGACTTGTGATGGCTGTGCGAGATGATGTCGTCAGTGCTCAAGAGGGCAAGGAGTTTCTGGATATTGCCCTGAAAGAGTCCGAGCGTATGGAACGTATGATTGCCGATTTGCTGGATTATAATGCGATGACTGCTGGCAGTGTCGCTGTTCGAAAGGAACGCACGGATCTGAAGCTGCTCGTTGGTGAAATTCTCTACCAATGGAAGATCGCGTATGAGGATCAGATGCCGGAGATTCAGCTGCATGCTCCGTCCGGTTCACTTTACGTTGTGGGTGACGCTCTTCGCATTCAGCAAATTGTGGTGAACTTGCTTAATAACGGACTCCATGCCACAGCCCCCGGACAACAAGTCAGGTTCCATATCATTCTGCATGCAGATGAGCACCTGTTACATGTGGATGTACAGGACAATGGCACGGGCATTTCGATTGAGGATCAGCCAAACATTTTCGAACGCTTCTATCGTGGTGAACTGAAGAAACGCCGCAATCGCGGCTTGGGTTTAGGGTTAACCTATAGCCGTCTTCTTGCTCAGGAGCAGGACGGTGAGTTAATCTTGGTATCTAGCAGTTCGGAGGGGAGCACTTTCCGATTGAGTCTGCCGCGCTGGCTTGCTCAGCAGGATGTGCTCATATCCGAAAAAACATATCGTACACCGGTCAAAGCGTGACCGGTGAAAGACAAGAAAAGGCCCGGCTTTCCCCACATAACAGGAAGCCGGGCTTTACTTTATCCTTGAAGCACTCTTGGTCGGTATTCATTGTACGCATCAGCGATCAGTTGCCTCTGCAGCGGGGTGCTGCCAATAATTGCTTTTCGTTTCGCCTTTAACACAATTTGCTCGACATCAGCATAACTGCAGCCAGCCAGATGTTCACAGATGTAATCCTCCAGCCGATTCTCCTGCTCAAAGCTTCCCACCAGCTTGCTGATATACAGCCTTCTGCTGTCTTCATCTGGCATGCTGTATGTCATCTTCGTATCAAAGCGACGCCATATCGCGTGATCCAGTTGTGTCTCCAGATTTGTCGCGGCAACCAGAATGCTATCTCCTTCAAATTCATCCAGACATTGCAGCAACGTGTTAACTACTCTGGCCATCTCTTTGACCTCATCATTACTTTCCCGTGTACGGCCGATGGCGTCAAATTCGTCAAGGAAGAGCACACAGGGATTAAGACGTGCATATTCGAACAATTTTCGTACGTTGCTGCCCGTTTCCCCCAGATGACTGTGAATGAGCGCATCCAGACGGACGAGCACAAGTGGCAGTTCTAATCTTTGAGCCAGATATGAAGCGGTCAACGTTTTTCCTGTCCCCGGAGGGCCAAACATAACCATTTTGTTAGGGATGGATACATCATGCTCTCTGAACTTCTCCTTCATGCCCAGAATCGTAATAAACTCCTCAACGATTCGTTCGTTCTCGGCGGAGAACACAATATGTTGTGCTTTGCGTCGGCATTCCTTAGGTGTGTAAAACGCCGCCATATCAATTCCCTTGGCACGCGGAATTCGGTTACTGTTATTCATTTTGCTCATGTGCTGGTGTAGCTCCTTCATTCTTATAATTATAGAACTGGATCAATCCAGTCCCTAAATACATCGCTATTTAATCGTAATTTTTACTATTAAATCATACCATAATGCGGCCTCTTTGCAAAGCAGATAACTGCTTGTCTACACGTTTATTTGCTAATAAGTTGTGGTTGAGTTGCATGGACTAGTTAAATTTGCTATTCTGGAGGTGCATCGTTGTGTACAACGCAAAAAAGCCCTCTTATTTCATGAGAGCGTGAAAATTTTTCCAGATAAGCAAGCGGCAACTTGCATCCGGACAATGTTTACCAACGAATGTAATCCCATTCAAAGTGAGGTTAACAATCATGGCAAAAGACGTATTGTGTGAAGTAAACTCCTGTCGTCACTGGGCTCAAGAAAACAAATGTAATGCTACCTCCATCTACATCGTGAGCCATGCTTCCAAAGAAGCAAGCGAGTCTGCTGAGACAGACTGCAAAACGTTCGAAGTTAAATAACAGTTGCTTGTATTACTCAGGAGCCCCTCGGGGTTCCTTTTTCTTTTCTCATTGTAGCAAGAATGATAATTATTATCAAGCTTAAAAATCAATTTTTTTCTTCCTCTGGTCATCTGCACATTGGACAGAACGTTCACGTAGAATATGTTTAGAAGTGAATATGCCCATGAAACATGAACCAAGAGGTGAATAACGATGCCCGCAAAAACTGGCATGCAGTATTGTGAACGAATTAACGCCCAAACCGTGCCCTGCTGGTACAAGGGAGAGCTTCTGAACGGTAAACGTTCAGAGCATATCGCCTTTTCCGGCTTGATGAAAACCCAGAGGTTCATGTATGATATGCAATCTGATCCACAGCTGGCAGAGCGGTTAACGTACGCCTCCCCGTCGGATGGCAAACCTGTAGGCATGTCCTTCCTGCCTCCAACCAGTAGCGACGATCTTCGCAAAAGACGTGAAGCGATGACACTATGGACTCAGGTCCATCACGGCTTTTTGGGACGTTCACCTGATTACATGAATACGGCTATTATGGCTTTTTACACAGCTGCCGATCTGCTGAATGAACTATCTCCCCAGTACGCTGAGAATCTGAGAAATTATTACGCCTACTGCCGCGACCATGACATTACGCTATCACACGCCTTCATTCAGCCACATGCAAGCAAGATTTCAGGACAGCTTGATGCAACAGAGGATGCCATTGCAGCCAAAATTGTTGAACGAACGGAAGAAGGACTCGTTATTAATGGGGCTTTTATGATGGCTACGCAAGCAGCCACTTCGGACGAAATTTTCGTCTATCCTTCCCCTTCACCCGCACCTTTTGATGATGAGAACCCGTTTGCTTTTTCTTTTGCCGTTCCCAATGATCTGCCAGGCATCACCTTGGTTTGTAGAGATACGTACGCCGCATCCTCAGATTACAACTATCCTTTAAGCTCCAAATATGAGGAAATGGACAATATCGTTATTTTTGACCATGTGCTTGTACCCCATGAACGCATCTTTTTTGCGGGTGATGAACAGATGTCCTCCGCTCTTTTCAGTGCGAGCAATTTTCATATCCACGCTGGACATCAGGTTTTATGCCGTTATATAGCCAAAACTGAATTTGTTCTGGGTACAATACAGCTGCTTACCGATACACTGGATCTAAAAAGTGAAGCCCATGTTGTAGAGAAAACAGCTCGTGCCCTCGCGGGTCTTGAATCATTAAAGGCGCTCGCGATTGCCGCCGAAGCAGGTGCTGTACCGGACGGCAGAGGTTATGTATTGCCAGCACCCAAACCACTTATGGCAGCCAATCTGCTATATCCGAGGTTGTACCCTGAACTGATCGAAATTTTGCAGCTGCTTAGCTCCAGCGGCATGATCATGGTTCCGCAGGAAGAGGACTTTCAATCCGGAGCGGCCGAATCCTTGAACATTTATCTGAGGGGCACAGATCTGAACTCGCCGGAGCGCAACGCGCTGTTCCGTTTGATCTGGGAACTTGGAGCAGGTTCTTTTGGCGGCAGACAGACACAGTTTGAGCGCTTTTTCTTTGGTAATACGATCACCGTGTCCAACCGCTTATATACTGCAAGTGCTCAGGATCAGTCACAGCGGGAACGTGTTCGTCAATTTCTTGCCCGCTCTGCAAAATAGACAGACCGTTTTATAGTTAAGTGCATCGGGCAGCGGAGACTTCACCCTATCCCCTTTACACCAGATGGTCGTACACCGTCATGAGTTCAGAGGCTGGTCTGCCTGCTTCTATATGGCGTGGTCCAGACTGGTCTCCGTAGCCGATGTGAAATACACCGAGCACCCTTTCTTTGGTGGTTAATCCCATTAAATTCATAAATACTGGATGCTGTTGATAATCATTCATCTTCCAGACCGCATGTAACCCTTGCTCTGCCGCCAACATACCGAAGCGTTTGCTCCATGCCTTGGCAGGCATCACATCCTCCTTTGATGTGTCAGCCGGTTCCGGAGCAACCACGACCAGATGCGCCGGAATGGCTTCTGTATATTGATACGCAGCCCAGCTTCCATGACAATCCGCAAGATGAGGAGGAAAGCTCTGTCTGACAGCCTCCATATAAAGCTGTCTGCCTTCGCCAGAGAACAGCATATAACGCCAGGGTGTCGAGCTCATAACATATAAGGATGGATCTGCCTCATCCAGCAACTTTCGGATCACGGATTGAGGCACGGGCATAGAGCTGAATTCATAGGTTCCCGCTCTTCTTTTTCCAATGCTGTTTTCTTGCCTGTATAACGTTGTCACCTTCATTCCCTCCTCTGCAATAGTCACTGTCACACCTCTGGAAACCTGCGTTACACTAACCATGTTTTTTTGGAATCTGCTCCTTCGGCTCTCCACCGATCCACTTCTTCATGTACACGGCTCTTGTCTTTGGCCGTAAACCGTTGAGATGCAGTCTCCTGCGGTCTTGGCAGACTATCTCGTATGAGACGAAGATAATCCATAGAACGCTGTAACGATTGGCGGCCTGGCATGAATCTGATCTTGCGACCTTCGAGCAGGCAGTAAATCTCGATCATACCTGGCAGCTTGCCAAACGCCTCCCAGCAGAACACGCTGACCATATGCTGGAACGCCTCCACAACATTCGCATCATGAACGACCATGTATTTCTGTACAAGCAATTGATCCCAGCCTTCAGGCTGCCAGACTGCCTGGAAGATAATCGACAAATCCATCGCCAAGGAAGGCACCTCTGTTTTCCATTGTTCAAACAAAATTACCGGACGTTGAAGATCCTCATTAGCTGCAATGGAGAGTGACAGTTCATCAATCATTTTGTGTTTGACATCCCAATAATGAAGAACGGAATCAAAGCCGTCCGTTTTTCTGGGCCACCATTTTTCAAGTACATACTGAATCGGAATTTCTTTGCGAATCTCGGGGTCTACACTGTAAAAATAATTGATGGCATGACTGACTGCATACTGTACACGATGTCTCCATTGCAGTGCAGGCTGTTGCTCAGACGACGGTTCAGGGCGGATAAACCGATACGGGCTGCGAAGCAGCTCCTCCAGCTTGTAATCTTCCAGCAAACGACCGGGAAGCCCGGTGTTCCTCGCGGTCATTGCTGAAGTAACATCACGCTGTAACATCTGGTTACGATACCTTTTCACCGGCAGTAACGAAACGTCTGCCAAAATCCCGGCATGTTTCCTTCTCCTGCTCCAGCGGACTATATTCAATCTTGAGCGTCTCTGGTGATACTTCCGCCCCACGCTCCTGCAGCTTCTCAGCTGTCAGGTCCACTGCCTTGCAAAACTGTTCATAGGAGGTGTCGCCGCTACCGAATACAGCAGCTCTTTTGCCACTCAGATCAAGCTCATCCAGTTCTTCATAGAAATCCAAAAACTCATCGGGCAATTCCCCGTCTCCCCAGGTATAGACACCGATCATACATCCGTCGTACTCCAGCACATCGGCCGCATTACAGTCCGTCACGGACTTGAGGTCCACATCATGCCCGCTCTGTGTTATGCCCTCCACAATCAACTCCGCAATCTCTTCTGTATTTCCTGTCATACTGGCAAAAGCAACCAACCATTTAGCCATCTATTGTCCCTCGCTTTATCTTTGTTATATACATATGTCCCTAGGATGATCTTCGGGATTACTCACATATTGGATTGTTAAAATCATAATTGATAATGATTATCATTGTCAAATTAATTTTTGAATCATGTACTTTTCCTCTCCTGTCGAATTCCGTCTTGATCCTGTCTCTCCACTGGGAACTTCGCTGGCGTAGAGCCCCTTTTTTGTTGTACAATAGTATCCAAATGAATTTTGAAGGATGGATAAACCACTATGTACGTAGCAAAGAACTGGAAAGACTATGAAGTGATTGATACTGGAGGCGGCGAGAAGCTGGAGCGCTGGGGCGATGTCATTCTGCGCAGACCTGATCCACAGATTATCTGGCCGCTCGAAAATGAAACTCATGAATGGCGTCAAGCTCACGGTCACTATCACCGTAGCTCTTCTGGCGGCGGCAGCTGGGATATGAAAAAGCCTATTCCAGAACGCTGGACCATCGGGTACGAAAACCTGAAATTTCATATTAAACCGACCAGCTTCAAGCATACCGGACTGTTCCCTGAACAGGCCGCTAACTGGAGCTGGATGATGGATAAAATTTCAAACGCGGGACGCCCGATCTCTGTTCTGAACCTGTTTGCTTATACTGGCGGAGCTACGGTAGCAGCAGCATATGCGGGCGCTTCCGTTGTACATTGTGATGCTGCCAAGGGCATGGTGCAATGGGCGAAAGAAAATGTACAGTTATCTGGACTTGCTGACCGTCCTGTTCGTTTTATCACGGACGATGTGTTCAAATTCGTACAACGTGAGCAACGTCGCGGCAACAAATATGACGCGATTATTATGGACCCTCCTTCCTATGGACGTGGCCCGAACGGCGAAACCTGGAAGCTGGAAGAGAATCTGTATCCCTTCCTGAAATCCTGTATGACCATTCTGTCGGACAACCCGCTCTTTATGCTGGTGAATTCGTATACGACAGGCATCTCCTCCACAGTGCTGCGCAACATGCTGACGATGACGATGTCAGCCAAGTATGGCGGACAGATCACAGCAGGAGAGATCGGGCTGCCGATTACGCGCAGTGGTCTGGATCTGCCATGCGGTATTTTGGGCCGCTGGGAGTCCTGATGATGTCTGCTCATCTGCAAAGTGGAGAGATTGAAATTCTGTTTGAAGATAATCATCTGCTCGGGATCAGCAAGCCCGTGAATGTGCCTACACAGGAGGATGCATCCGGTGATCCCGATCTGTTAAATTTGCTGAAACAGGACCTGAAGGAACGCTACAACAAACCCGGTAATGTATATCTGGGCCTGGTGCATCGTCTGGATCGGCCAGTTGGAGGCGCGATGATTTTTGCCAAAACCTCCAAAGCCGCCTCCCGATTATCCGAAACGGTGCGCGGACGTCATTTTCGTAAAATCTATGCAGCAGTTGTACATGGCAAATTGCCCGCACGCAAAGGCACGCTGAAGCACACACTGCTGAAGGATAGCAGAACCAATACCGTCACTGCTGTACCCAAGGGCACAGCTGGTGGCAAGGATGCGGTACTGGACTATCAGGTCATTGGGGAAACCGATCGTTACAGCCTCGTTTATATTGAACTGCATACCGGACGCTCCCACCAGATTCGTGTGCAGATGAAAGAAGCTGGCTGCCCGCTGTTCGGAGATCAGAAATATGGCGCTAAACTGAACAAACCGGGGCAGCAGATTGCCCTCTGGTCTGTCATCGCCGCATTCCCACATCCAGTCACCAAGGAAGATGTGGTGCTTCAATCTCTGCCAGCACGAGAATTTCCATGGGCGGAGTGGCCCTCTCATATTTATGAGGAAGCTTTCGCGGAGAGCAGGCTTTAGCCTCCTCCTATGCGCACCAAACAGGCAGCACCCGTCTGAGCCTGCAATGTGTCGTTCAGATCTGATATCTGAGCGGCACTTTTTTATATTCAAGTATCCTTATTTTGCAAATCTGTTAATTTCAGTTCACAGACAGGAGTGGATCATTATGACCCTGTTTACGAAACAGGTGGTCGCTATTATTGCTGCGATCCCTGAGGGGAGAGTCATGACCTACGGGCAGATTGCAGCACATGCAGGGAGCCCCAGAGCGGCCAGGCAGGTTGTTCGCATCCTGCACTCCATGAGCCGCAAGGAACGTCTCCCATGGCACCGTGTAGTCAATGCCAAGGGAGAAATTGCTATAACAGACGATGAATCACGTACGATGCAGGAGAACGAGCTTATCAGTGAAGGTGTAGCGTTTCAAATGGATGGCTCCATTGACCTCACACGCTTCAGGCATGAGCCTGATCCAGATTGCCTGCTGCATCATTTGGCTTCGATCAAGGACGAGCATGAGTGACCGTATGGATGAATTAATCTTGTGATGCCTCGGTTGCAAAACAATAAAAAAGAGAACTCTCCCTGCCCCATGAATCGGGTCCTACTGGCAGTTGAGAGTTCTCTTTTTCTATTTCGTTTTTGAATTACTTTGAAGTCTGGTTAAGCTGTCGCCACATTTTGGGCTTTTTCCTTCTCGGCGTTTATCGGCTCAGTGGCCGGCTTCGTTTTCTGGATAAAGAAGGCCATAATCAGCGCGACAATCGTCATGCCCGTAGCTACCATGAAGGCATAATTAACACCATAGATCGTTGCATCTGCTGTAGCAGCCAGCATCGCCGTTTTGTTATTGGGATCAACTGTACCTGTAGCCAGCGTTTCGGCCAGATGCGACTTCAGCTTACTGCTCATGATCGTTACGAGAATGGCTGTACCGATCGCACCGGCCACGGTACGCAAAGTATTCGACATTGCTGTACCGTGTGCATTAAGTCGCTGAGGCAGCTGATTCAGACCTGCAGTCTGGATCGGCATCATCAGCAGTGACATCCCGAACATGCGAGCAGTATAGATAAACATCATATATCCATACGTAGTATCAATCGCCAAGCGGCTAAGTCCCCATGTGGTAATGGCAGTAATCGCCAGACCTGCAACGGACAGCCAGCGCGCACCCACTTTATCGAAGATCCGACCTGTAATCGGAGACATAATACCCATCAGGATGGCACCAGGCATCATGAGCAAGCCGGAATCAATAGGCGAGAAGTCCCGAATATTTTGCAAGAAAATCGGCAGCAGGATCATACCCGCAAACATCGCCATCGTAACCAGCATATTAATAATCGTTGTTAAGGTGTACATGTTGTATTTGAAAATACGGAACTCAAGCAGCGGATGATCCGTTGTCAGCTGGCGAATAACAAACAAAATCAGGGAAATCGTACCCACGACCAGACAGCTGATCACGACAGCACTGCCCCATCCATCTGTACCTGCATCACTGAATCCGTAAAGCAAGCTCCCAAAACCAAGTGTAGATAAAATAACGCCTAGCGAGTCCAGCTTCGGTTTGGACTGACGTGTTACATTTTTGACAAAAGCAATACCAATCGCTGTTGCAATGACCGAGAATGGCAGAATGATGTAGAACAATAATCTCCAGGAATAGTGCTCAACGATATAACCGGATAAGGTAGGTCCGATCGCCGGTGCAAGGATCATAGCAATCCCCATCGTACCCATCGCCTGACCACGCTTTTCGATCGGGAAGATCGTCAGAAATACAACCGTCATCAGAGGCATTAGAATCCCGGCACCTGCCGCTTGAATGACACGACCAACCATAAGAATGGAAAAGTTCGGACTAAGTCCACAGACCAGCGTACCTAGTGTAAACAAGGTCATGGCTGTTATAAAAATCTGTCGTGTTGTAAACTTGGAAATCAGGTAGGCCGTAACCGGAATTAATACCCCGTTCACCAGCATATAACCCGTAGTCAGCCACTGGGCTTTGTTCGGCCCGATGCCGAGGTCATCCATAATTTTAGGAAGAGCTACGTTCATCAGGGTCTGGTTCAAAAATGCCACAAAGGCACCAATCAATAAGGCCGCTACAATCGGACCTTTCTTGATGTTGTCCATCGCGGAGGACGGAGCTGCAGCAGTTGTCGTACTCATAAGTTGTTCATCTCTCTTCCTTGTAACTTTTCAATCATCAGACTATGAATGTGAAGCAGGTGCTCAAGATCTTCCTTCGGAATCTCCAGTATCGGTGATACTCGTTCCATCCAAAGCTGGTGTGTTTCCTGCTGCGCCTTTTCCCCTTTGGCTGTAATCTGTAGCATAACAGAACGGCGGTCTGCATCAGAACGTGTTCGCTCGATGTAATCCCCCTTCACGAGACGCTCTACCACAGCGCTCATTGAGCTGCTGCCCATATGGGACAATTCAGCAAGATCATTAATGCCAATGGAAGGCCGCTCTTTCAGAATGGATAACACCATAAACTGGATCGAAGTCAGCTCGATCTCCTTGTTTTCATTCCAGAATGCCCGGAAGAGCATCTGATTCACTTGTCGAAATGAATTGATAATGTAAAATACTTCGTACGTGTCCGTCATTGTTTCACCCTTTTACTTATGGAATATAATATTTCGTACACGAAATATCAGGGGAACAATTACTTATTATAACAAAAATATTTACATAGTCAACTCTTTACATATTAAATTACAATAAAATTATATCAACGCATACTATACTTAATATAAAGCAAATTCTGTCCTGTCTAATCCATTATCCACGTATCTTCTTCATGAGCTCATTTGATGATCGCCGGCCCAGATTATTTAGTTGTAGCCTGTCCCCAAACGATAAGATTATTCAAACGAAAAACCTTTATCCCACTATACAGTGGAACAAAGGTTGTTTGAAAAATCGAGATGAATGTTGTTCTATTTAGATAAACAAATTATGATTCGCCTGATCTGCTTGGCCGAGGTAATAGCCCACTCCGCCAATGACAGCTTCATTAATCAATTCCTCATGCTGTATGCCCATCAGATCCATCGACATCTGGCAAGCCACGATCTCTACCCCTTGCGCGATAGCCGATTGCATCAGCTGCTCCAGCGAAGCTACATTATTTTTTTTCATCAGTCCACGTATCATCTTTGGTCCTGCACCAAACATATTCATCTTGGAAAGTCCAAGTTTCAGGCTGTTTTTGGGCAGCATCATATCAAACATACGAGCCATGCCGGTTTTCACTGGTGATTGCTGCATCTCTTGCTTACGGATGATATTTAAACCCCAGAAGGTGAAAAACATCGTTACTTTACGACCGCTCGCCGCTGCCCCGTTAGCAATAATGAATGATGCAATTGCTTTATCCAGATCACCGCTGAACACAACCATTGTGCTAGCTTTGTCAAATGGCTGCGACTCACTTCTGGCAGGTGCTGTGTTTTTGGACAAAACAGCCTCAATTACACCGCCCTTCTCACGCTCAAGCCGCAGCACATCCGAACCGGACATACTTGCCCAAGCCTTGACATCCTCATAAAATCCCGGATCAGAAGCTTTAACCCGCAGCGTTTGTCCATCTTCGAGCTGATCCATCTTCTGTTTAACCTCGATGAGAGGACCAGGGCAGCTCAAACCGCACACATTCAGCTCATTATCAATTTGAATTTCCTTGGAGGTTTCAGCCAGCTTTTCATTTGGGGTATTGTTTACGTCCACAGATATGCTCCTGTGATCCTCCTGTGATTCTGCATTTGATAAGCCACCACTGTTACTATTACCTTTGTTGTTTACTCCTGACAGGGATGCAGGCTGGAATTGAGCCTGACGATAGGTTTTGTAACCTCCGCTCAAATTCTTCACCCGATAACCATGCTGACGCAAAATTTGCGCAGCTGTATACCCCCGCAGCCCTACCTGGCAATAAACCCAAATTTCCTTGGAAGCATCCAGTTCAGCAAGCCGATGACGAAGCTCGTCTACGGGAATAGACAGCGAACCTGGTATGTTCCCGTTACGGTGCTCCAGATCACTGCGTACATCCAGCAATACAGACTGGGCAACATCCCGTTCCGCAAGCTGATCATATGTGAATGAATTCACTCGTCCATCAATGATGTTTTCGGCAGCGTATCCGATCATATTCACCGGGTCTTTCGCCGAAGAGTACGGCGGTGCATAGCTTAACTCCAGTTCCGTCAGATCACGTACATTTCCCCCGTAATGAATCGCCACCGCAATATCATCAATCCGCTTATCCACGCCTTCGTAACCTACCGCTTGAGCACCCAAAATCTTGCCCTCTGGTGTGAATAACAGTTTCAACGCAACTGCACTGGAGCCTGGATAGTAGGACGCATGAGAAGCCGGGTGAACCGTTACGGTGCGATAGTCTTTGTTCAAGCGCTTCAGCGTTTTTTCGTTGGTGCCCGTAGTGGCTCCAGTCAATCCGAAAACTTTGATAATTGACGTTCCTTGAGTCCCTTTATACGTCGTTGGAAGTCCGGCAATCTGGTCCGCTACAATTCTTCCTTGTTTGTTTGCAGGACCCGCAAGTGGTATCGCTGTTTGTGTCCCGTGAATGTAATCCTTCACTTCGATGGCATCACCTACCGCATAGATATGCGGAACACTGCTCTCCATCTTGTCATTGACTACAATGTGTCCGCGTGCACCAAGCGCTACTCCGCTATTTTGCAGGAAAGAGGTATCCGGTGTAACACCAATAGCCAGAATGACCATGTCAGCGGATAACACCAGACCCTCTGACAGTTCTACGCCAATGCCTTGATCCAGGGCACGGAAGCCCTGCACACGCTGTGAAAACAACAGATGTACACCATGCTGCTCCATCTCTTGAGCAAGTGAAGCTGCCAGTTCAGCATCAAATGGTGTTAACAGCTGATCATTACCTTCAACCAAAGTGACATCAAGTCCGGCTTCCTTCAAATTCTCAGCCATCTCTACCCCGATAAAGCCACCACCGATGACAATGGCACTTTGATTGTTACGTGAACTTACCTGTTCCTTAATTCTGTCGATATCAGGAATGTTCCGCACCGTATAGATTAACGGATTATCTTTTCCTGGCAGGTTAGGCACAATCGGACGAGCACCGGGAGACAGAATCAACTTATCATAGCTTTCCTCATATACACCACGTTCCACGCTCCGTACTTGTACAGTGCGCTTGCTGGAATCAACCGCAATGACCTCGCTTTCTGTACGGACATCAATATTAAAGCGATCCTGCATACCTTTAGGCGTCTGTACAAGCAATCTTGCACGCTCTTCAATTGTGCCACCAATGTAATAAGGCAGGCCGCAGTTCGCAAATGAAATATAAGGACCTTTCTCAAACATAATAATCTCGGCTTGTTCATCCAGACGACGGAGACGTGCAGCGGCAGAAGCTCCCCCTGCAACACCGCCTACGATTAACACTTTTTTACGTTCACTCATCTTCACATTCATCCTTTGCAAATAAAATTTGGATCAGCTGCTCCACACGAGGATCAGCAAGTACATAATTAACCTCAAGACCATTGCGCTCGGTTGCTACAATGCCTGCACTTCGAAGCTTTTGCAGATGCTGAGACACGGTAGATTGCGGAAGGTCCAGACATTCCTGCATATATGAAACATTACATTTCTTCTTGCGCATCAACCCTCGTACAATGCATAAACGTACCGGGTGAGACAACGCCTTGAGAAATTCAGCGGGTTCATCAAACTGCTTTAATTGATTCCGATCAAAAGCAGGGAAATCCAACAGCAACTCCTCCTCAATCGTTATATCGTAATATTACGATATATTGATACGGTTGTCAACATTCATCTCTTTCTTGCGACACAATCAAAAACAGACTCCTGCTCAAAAGCCAGAAGTCTGTTCAAACGCATCCTTTATGGATTCGCTCAGTCATCAAGAACGAGCGAATCTTCTTCATAGCATCGCACTGTGCATCACTGTGCATCACTGTGCATCACTGTGCATCACTGTGCATCACTGTGCATCACTGTGTATCAGTGTCTATCTTAATTATACATCGTTTTAAACCGAGCTAGTTACCTGCGCATGAGCTTTCGGTGTTGTCATTTTTCCAAGCAAATATACTAACAATTGTTGATTGTGCATCGAAATGTTGCTCAGCACAGAATTCATAAACTCGTTACGGATTGTAATTCCTCGTTTTGTTTCCATGCGTCCCTTTTCCGAGAGAGACACCCAAACAATTCGTCTGTCCTGATCATCCCGATCCCTGCGGATAAGGCCGTTCTTCTCCATACGATCAAGCAGCATCGTTACTGCAGCAGGGGTAGTCGCCAGAAACGGAATCAGATCAGACGGCTTCATCTTCTCATGATCCTCCAGCACTTCCAATACAGCGAGCTGTGCCTCCGTGAGAGAAGGCGCAAGTTCCTGATCCATATGCAATTTATAATCCTTCGTTAATCTTGACCAGCACTTGGCAAAATCAGAATAATACATTGAACATCACTCCTCCTGGCAACGATTTATCTGTTCATTAGCTTAAGTTTTCGCGCTTTGAAGCCGCATTCCTGCTGCATTTTTTTAATTTCCCAGCGATCGACCACAATCGACGAAGGTTGTTAAACTTCGCTTGAAGGCGCGCTGCACAACCGCCCTGGAACAACAAAAAAAGACTCTTCGCCCGACAGAATAAGCCATGTCTGCGGAGAGTCTTTCTGTAATTTTTACACTGTAGCTTCAGGTTGATTATCATTGAAGTCCGGGATCAGCTCGGTAATTTCATCCTGCTTATCCACAGATACGAGCAATTTGCCTATATGTTTCCGCTCAGTAAGTGGTACATTCTCCGAGGAAATGGAATGAGCATGCCCTTCTCTGGTCATCACCATCAACTGACGCTGCTCTCTGCAATAAAATGCCCCTGCTAAGCGGCTTCCATTCGGCTTGACTCGTTTGCCTTCCTTGAATTCAAACGTAGCCAGACCTTTGCCTCCACGGCTTTGCAAGGCATAATCAAGCAGCAAGGAACGTTTACCATAGCCAATATCGGACAATACGGCAATTTCTCCCTCTTCCCCTTCTACCCACAAAGCGGCTACTACCTCATCCGTATCTTTAAGCTGTATACCGCGAACACCGCCAGAGACACGTCCCATCGGATTGACCTCGTCCTCACGGAAACGAATGGCCATCGCTTCTTTGGTGATCAGCATAATGTCTTTACCACCTGTACTCAAATGTACAGAGAGAACTTCATCATCCTTGCCCACCTTACATGCAGCAACTGCACCGGAACGTTTCGTCACGTACTCCTTGAGCTCGGTTCGCTTCACCTGCCCCTTGCGTGTCACAAATACAAGGCTGTGCTCCGGCTCCTCAAAGGATTTGACAGCCAGAACACTGGCAATCCGATCATCCTTCGCCAGCGGAATCACGTTAACAATAGCTGTGCCTGGATCTTTCCATTTGAATTCCGGCACCTGATGGACCGGCAGGAGGAAATATTGCCCTTTTTGCGTAAAGACAAGCAGGTTCTCCAGTGTGTTCACATCCAGCACTTGCGAGATGTAATCCCCTTCCTTCACACCACTGGCACTGCGTTCACCGCCGGACCGCGTGAAGGACTGCATGCTCGAACGTTTCACATACCCTTCTTTGGACAACGTCACCAATACATCCTCTGCATTGACAAGAACTTCAAGATTCACCTTGAGCTCCTCTACCTCGCCCTGAATCGCAGAGCGGCGATCAATTCCGTACTTCTCCCGAATCTCCAGCAATTCCTTGCGAATGACTCCGATCAGTTTGCGATCACTCTCCAGAATTGAACGCAGCTGTGAAATCTTCTTCATAAGCTCATTCAATTCTTTTTGCAGCGCATTGATCTCCAGATTCGTCAAACGATACAACTGCAAGGTGAGAATGGAATCAGCCTGACGCTCCGTGAAGCCAAACATCCAGGTCAGATTGTTCTGGGCGTCCTGACGGTTCTTGGACGCTTTGATGGCCGCGATCACTTCGTCCAGAATGTTAAGGGCCTTCACAAGCCCTTCAAGCACATGCGCACGATCCTCTGCCTTTTCCAGCTCATACCTTGTTCGGAAGGTCACAACTTCGCGCTGGTGCGCGATGTACGCCTCCAGAATGGCCTTCAGCCCAAGCTGCTGCGGTGCTTTGTTTACAATAGCAACCATATTGAAGTTATACGTGACCTGCAGATCGGTTTTCTTGAGCAAATAAGCCAGAATACCTTGGGCATCCGCATCTTTTTTCAGTTCCACCACGATTCGCAGACCTTCACGGCCGCTCTCGTCACGGACCTCTGCAATGCCCTCCACCTTTTTCTCCAGACGGATGTTTTCCATCGTGGTCACCAGACGTGATTTCACAACCTGATAAGGAATCTCGGTAATCACAATCTGCTGCTTGCCGCCACGCATATTTTCAATGTCGGTTTTGGAACGTATGTAGATTCGTCCCTTACCTGTCCGATAGGCATCCAGAATACCATCGCCGCCCATGATTAATCCACCGGTCGGAAAATCGGGACCTTTCATAAACATCATGATCTCGTCCAGCTCAATAGACGGCTTCTCCATAACAGCGATGCAAGCATCAATCGTTTCCCGCAGATTATGCGGCGGAATCTCTGTTGCAAAGCCGGAGGATATGCCACTTACGCCATTCACCAATAGATTCGGATAACGTGAAGGCAGCACAACGGGTTCTTTCGCTGTATTATCGAAGTTATCCTTAAACAGCACCGTCCGCTTCTCAATATCACGCAGCATCTCCATCGCGATTGACGACAGACGGGCCTCCGTATACCGCATTGCCGCAGCCGGATCATCATCCTGCGACCCCCAGTTACCGTGTCCGTCCACCAGCATATGACCCATTTTCCACGGTTGGGCCATCCGCACCATACCCTCATAGATGGAGGAATCACCGTGAGGGTGATAATTACCCATAACATCCCCAACGGTTTTGGCAGACTTCCGGTATGGCTTCTCCGGTGTATTGCCCGAATCGTACATGGCGTACAAAATACGGCGCTGCACCGGCTTTAATCCGTCCCGTACATCGGGAATTGCCCGATCCTGAATAATATATTTAGAGTAGCGACCGAAACGGTCACCAACGACCTCTTCCAGAAAGGCCGGCATAAATTGTTCTGATAGACTCATTCCAAGCACCTTCTATTCTTCGTACTCTGTAAAGTCGACATTCTCTACGATCCAGCGTTTGCGCGGGTCCACTTTATCCCCCATCAGGGTAGATACACTACGCTCTGCTTTGGCTGCATCCACGATCTCCACCTTCAGCATCGAACGTGTCTCGGGATTCATCGTGGTTTCCCACAGCTGATCCGGGTTCATCTCACCCAAACCTTTATAACGCTGTAGCTCGACATTGTTGCCGAATTCTTTCATGTAATTGGCAAGCTCCTCATCCGTCCACGCATATCTTACCGTAGCCATTTTGCCGGATTTACGAGTTAGTTTATATAAAGGCGGTTGCGCAATATATACTTTCCCTGCATCAATCAACGGTTTCATGTAACGGTAAAAGAACGTAAGCAGCAGCACCTGAATATGTGCACCGTCCGTATCGGCATCCGTCATGATGATGATTTTAGAATAATTGCTATCCTCTACAGCAAATTCCGTACCAATTCCTGCCCCGATTGCGGCTGTAATTGCCCGATACTCTTCATTTTTCAAAATATCCGCCAGCTTGGATTTTTCCGGATTCAGCGGTTTTCCCTTTAACGGCAAAATCGCCTGAATTTTGGAATCGCGACCTTGCTTGGCTGAACCTCCCGCAGAGTCTCCCTCCACGATAAACAGCTCATTACGCGTAAAATCCTTCGATTGCGCTGGTGTCAGCTTGCCGTTCAAGTTGGAGCTCTCACTACGCTTCCTACCCGAACGCATCTCGTCACGGGCTTTACGTGCAGCTTCTCTCGCCTTGGATGCCTGAACCGCTTTGCGAATCAACGTCTGCGCTACCTGCGGATTCTCTTCCAGAAAACGCTGGATATTGTCAGACACGACCGAGTCCACCGCGCTGCGTGCCGTAGCACTGCCAAGCTGGTCTTTGGTCTGACCGACAAATTCGACCTCCGACATTTTGACACTAATGACAGCCATCATGCCTTCACGCAAGTCATTGCCTTCCAGATTTTTATCCTTTTCCTTAATCATGCTGGTACGACGGGCATAATCGTTCATCACACGGGTATATGCCGCTCTGAATCCGGTCTCATGTGTTCCGCCACCTCGAGTCGGAATGGAGTTAACAAACGAGGCAATCGTTTCGGTATAACCCGCGTTGTATTGAATTGCAATTTCCACCTCAATGTCATCCTTCTCCGCATAGAAGTGGATGACATCATGCAGCACATCTTTATTTTCGTTCAGATACTCGACAAACTGGCTTGCGCCGCCCTCGTACATGAATTCATCCTGATGACCCGAGCGCTCGTCTTTTAGCACAATTCTCAGACCTGAATTCAGAAAAGCAATCTCCTGAAGACGCTCTGCAAGCGTATCATAATTCAGCTGGATACCGTTTTGAAAAACACGAATATCCGGTTTAAATGTTACTTTTGTTCCTGTTCGATTGGTATTTCCGATCACTTCAAGCCCCGAAACAGGCTCACCAACATGCTCGACACCTTTTTTATCCTGCCAATATTCGAAACGCTGACGATGAATCTTGCCGTCCCGGAAAATTTCGACTTCAAGCCACTCAGACAACGCATTGGTGACCGAAGCCCCTACGCCATGCAGGCCCCCGGATTTTTTGTATCCTGATCCACCGAACTTACCGCCTGCGTGCAAAATCGTAAACACGACCTGGGGAGTGGGAATCCCTGTTTTATGTATGCCTGTCGGAATTCCCCTTCCGTTATCCTGAACTGTAACAGAACCGTCCTTATGCAGCGTGATATCGATTTTGGAGCAGAATTTGGCAAGGTGCTCATCGACAGCATTGTCCACGATCTCCCATACCAAATGGTGTAGACCTGAAGTACTGGTGCTGCCGATATACATCCCTGGCCGTTTCCGAACCGCTACCAGTCCTTCAAGTACTTGAATGTCGTCCGCGTCGTAGCCCGAGGCAACTTGCCCTCCGCCTGTCGAACCTGCCGACACATCGATTTGCTCGACCATTCATGCTCCCCCTTCTTAACTTGAAACTACAAAATTGCCTAAAATGCAAACAGATGTTTTCTTATCCTTGTCCATTTTAATTCAAGATATCCCGTTTCGTAAAGACAAGGAATGAGACGATCAGTGAGGCGGCCCCCCAAACGCTTAGTACAATCAGGGAAAAACCGAGATTCATGCCTTCTATTGGCGGCAGTCCGCCGGACAAATAATCAGGCAGTTCAAGGTTGACCATAAACAAATATTTGGCTGATTCCCACGAAGCCGCCATATTCGTCAAAATAGTTCCTGCAATTAGCGAAGCCATCATAATGACAATACTTGCGGCTGTACTGCGAACCAACACCGAAACCATGAAGGCAAGCATCGCTACAATAATGCTCACAAACCAGATCAGCCCCGCCTGCATCAGCATATACTGCCATTGACTTACCGCATGTACTGCCGACATATCTACATCCGTGCCGACTACTTTGAAGCCCGTGAAAACAGGCATTCCGAAGCCTTTGTATCCAAAGACAGCCCCGGATATCCCATAACAGATCACATAGGCAGATACTACGATAATGGAAACAAACATCATCAGCGTAATCAGCTTGCTGAGAAGCACTTTCCAGCGTTTGACCGGACGGGTCAGCAGCATCTTAATCGTACCCGTAGTCCGTTCGCCCGATACAATGTCCGAAGCAATCGCCATAATTAACAGAGGAATGAACAAGCCTACTGCATTGTTCATAAACTCTCTGGTAAACGTCACCCCTCCAGGCTCTTTAGGATTAATATTATTCTCCAAATAATACTGCATCTGCTGAATATAAACGGTTCGGTACTTTTTATATTCCTCAGGAACGCGATCACTTCCCAAAGAATTCTGATTGTCGGTGATTGCCTGCTGCAATTCAAGCCTCCAGTCACCGCCAAATTTATCTTGGTTATTTTGAGCTGATTTCATCTGTGCATACGTGAACATCGGTACAAGTACAGCCAGAACGATGAAAATAATATAAAGACGTTTCTTTTTCACCATCTTGATCGTTTCGTTACGAATCAGCGGCATGATATTATTCAATGGATTCACCTTCTGTCATCTTTAAAAATAATTGTTCAAGTGTAGGCTGAATCCGCTGCACGCCTTCAACCTGAATACCTGCTTGCACCATCTGCTGAACCAGCTCGGGAATCAGCTCTTCGTGCATCTCAGCAACAACCGAATTGGACCCGAGTCCTGCAACAATCGTATCATCCATCACATCGCCAGGTCGATCAATCAATGTAATGCCTCGATCAACCAGCATTTGGCGGCCTGCATCAAGCGGCGTAAGATGCCAGATTGCCACCTTCGAATGATCCTCGATCAGTTCATTGACACCCCCCACGGCAAGCACACGACCGGCACTGATAATCGCAACTCTGTCACACAACAGCTGAATTTCGCTTAACAAGTGACTGCTTACAAATACTGCCATGCCCTCACTGGCAAGCTGTTTGATAAACACCCGCAGCTCCTTGATGCCCTTTGGATCAAGTCCATTCGTCGGTTCATCCAGAATAAGCAGCCTTGGTCTGCCAAGCAGTGCCTGTGCAATTCCCAATCGCTGACGCATACCAAGAGAATAGGTTCTGACCTTATCATGAATGCGTTGATCAAGACGTACAATGTTAACCACTTCCTGAATACGGTCATGGTCTACACCAGGCTGCATCCGGGCGAAATGCTCCAGATTCTCCCATCCGGTCAAATATGTATATACCTCGGGATTTTCAACGATGGAGCCAACATACTTCAACGCCCGTTCAGGATCTCGGTTTACATCATACCCACAAACAGATATTTTGCCTTCCGTAGGTTTGATCAGATCGACGAGCATGCGAATGGTCGTTGTTTTCCCCGCCCCGTTTGGTCCGAGAAAGCCAAAAATCTCGCCAGGCTTCACATCAAACGTTACATCTTTAATAATCCATTTTCGTCCGATCTTTTTCTTCAAATGCTGAACGGAAAGCACCGAATCGTACTGCTGCTCTGCCATCTATTTCGAACCCCCTTTTGCCGTTTTATTTCCCTGGTACTCCTGTGCAATACGAACCGCAATCTGCTGATATCCTTGTGCATTGGGATGGAAATGGTCTGATGACAGATACTCGTCCAGATGATTTTCAAACAGATCAAAGGTCGGTACAAGTGTCATTTTGTCCTCATTATTCAAAATACTCATCGCCGCCTCGTTCCAAGCAGCAACGACCGCATTCCCCGGCTTCTCAAGCTCTTTCACATTGCCAAACGGATTGTATAATCCAACATACACGATCTGTGCTTCAGAATTAATTTGCTTCACTTTCTTCAGGATTTCCTGTAGCCGCTTTGATGTTTCAGGCAGCGCAGCTGCCAGCTTTTCGGCAGTCGGCGGGTCCTCACCCTGAAGAACCTGCCCCCCTTGAAACAGGTCATTCGCACCGATGGAGAGCAAAATAAAGTTGGCTTGCTGCAGGACATACCTGACGCCTTGCTCATCCAGCTTTTTTAACAACGTATCTGTCCTTAGCCCGTTTACACCCAGATTATTAAGCACCTGCACATCATAGCCCTCATCTTTAAGCAGATTACCCGTCCGTCTTACAAAACCAAGGCCTTCATCATCTCCCGTGCCTCTGGCAAGAGAATCACCGATGACCGCCATGCGAATTTTTCCATCTTTCACAATCGCTTTGTTAACTTTATTTTGGGCTTGATTAGCTGGGCTCGTAGCCTGCTGTCCATCACCTAGCTTCGAATCTCCTTTAGGATAAATCACATCTTTTATCGCATAACCAAATCCAAACAACAGCAGCAACGTTGCCAAGATGGATATGGCGCTGACACTTCGCCAGATCCAGGGAGCTGAATCCAGATTTTTGTTCTTTTTCATGCATCACATCTCCAGTCAGGTGTGTATAATGTATAATAGCTTTACCTTAAAATGACCCTATTCTAAATAACATAAAACTTCTATCGTTAATTTGCAAATTTTGCCGACGTATTCAGAAAACCGAGCTGGATTCTACTCAAAAACTGGAAAAAAGCCATATCTCACACCGCATTGCGCTAGGTGAAGATATGGCTTTTTTATTATGACGTTATTTATAGAGGCTTCAATTCCAGCTCTTATTTACCGATAAACTCTTGAGCCCAGTAGCCATTGTAATAACCCACACCGATATGTGTGAAGTTTGCACTCAGAATGTTTGCACGGTGACCCGCGCTGTTCATCCAGGCCGTAACGACTTCCTGAGGTGTTTTTTGACCTTTGGCGATATTCTCTCCTGCATAACTGTAGGTTACCCCGAATTGTTTCATCATATCAAACGGAGAACCGTATGTTGGAGACTGGTGATCAAAGTAGTTGTTGTTGCTCATATCTTTAACTTTGGCTACAGCAACCTTGTCCAGAAGTGCATCGGAGGACAGTGCAGCCAGGCCTGCTTTGGCACGTTCAGCGTTGACCAGTTTCACCACTTGTACTGCAAAATCGGATTGTGTGCTTGGTGTACCATTGTTGCCAGTGCTTGACGGATCTTTGGCAGGTGCTGTTGTAGCCGGTTTTTCTGGTTGTACTGGTGTAGCAGGTTTACTTGGTTGAGCAGGAGTCGTTGTTTGATCCGGCTGTGCAGCAGGTTTTCCGGTTGTTTGTCCATCAGCCACAGTATAACCATTTTGCTTGAGCCACGCCTCAATATAAGCTTTCAAACTATCCGCATTCAAAACCTTATACGTCGTTGTCGTTGTTGTCTTATATGTTGAATCTGCAGCAGACGCGGAGGCTGGGAGCATGATCCCTACGGCGAGTACAGCTGTCAGACTGCCTGTCACAACGGTTTTCATCCAGTTCTTCTTCAAATTCATTCATCTCCTTAAAATTTAATTATTACAACTTTGTAATCATTACTCTAGCAGTATATCAAGCCATCAGGAGATTGTGAACCCACAAATACTGGAAGAATTACATTTTTGTCATAAAAAAAGGCACTCAGTCAGGTTTGCACCCGCTGAATGCCGCATCATCTATTATAAAAGAACCTTACTGAAACGATAACCTTTCTTCTGGAAGCCGATATGCTCATAGAACGAATAGGTTGTTGAGGTTACTTCACGATTGGCACCTGTAACAAATAATTGCTTACCACCTTGCTGCTTGCCCCAATCCTCAGCACGAGCCATCAAACGACGGCCGATTCCACTGCCGCGATGCTCCTGACCAACGATTAGAGATGTAATCTGTGCAGCAGGCTCAGGGTAGGCATGACTTTGAACACATTGCAAACCAATCACACCAATAATCTGTTCATCCACTTCGGCAACAAGCATGCACGCGTTGGGATTGCTCTCCAAATCTTCAATGCGTTCTTTCATAACATTGGTTGTTGTCGGATAGCTGACCTCTCGCATTAATCCCGTTACCGCTTCAGCATCTCGCAGCTCACACTCTCGGATCATCAATACAGGGGCCTCCACATTATTGGACATGATTTACCTCCACTTTCAGCATATTTGCGGCTTGAACCGCTGTTTTACGAGCTTCTTCCACATCTGTTCCAGCACTTAATGCTACAGCCATCCGGCGCCCGACTTTCGTTTCAGGCTTGCCAAACACACGAACCTGGGTACGTGGCAAAGCCAGAGCCTCTTCTATTCCACCAATGGTGAAATTGCTTGTTTCAACCTCAGCCTTGAGCGTTGCCGAAGCTCCCGGTGTCAGCAAATGTACTTCTGTTACGGGGAAACCAAGAATTGCACGCACATGAAGCGCAAACTCTGAGCTATCCTGGGTTACCATTGTGACCATACCTGTGTCGTGCGGACGCGGTGAGATTTCACTGAATACAACACCATCAGCAGTCAGGAAGAGTTCAACACCAAAAAGTCCATAGCCTCCGAGCTCATCGGTTACTGTCTTCGCAATATGACAGGCCTGTGTCCATTGCTCGGATGTCATCGCATGAGGCTGCCATGATTCGACATAGTCCCCATCCTTCTGAATGTGACCGATCGGCGGACAAAACACAGTACCCGACACCGATCTGACAGTAAGCAGCGTAATTTCGCTCTCAAACTTCACAAAGCTTTCCACAATTACACGCACAGATTTGCCGCGAGCCCCTGAAAGTGCAAGATCCCAGCAATTCGCTGCGTCTTCCGGTACACGGCACACACTCTGACCTTTACCGGATGAACTCATGAGTGGTTTAATGACACAAGGTGTGCCGAGTTCACGAACAGCTTCCTGAAGCTGCTCCAGACTATCCGCAAAAAGATAAGCTGCTGTGGGAAGGTTCAATTGTTCGGCCGCCAAACGACGGATGCCTTCGCGATCCATAGTTAAACGGGCAGCACGGGCCGTTGGTACGACACAAAAGCCTTCCTTCTCGAGTTCAAGCAGTGCCTCAGTTGCAATGGCTTCAATCTCAGGTACGATGTAATGCGGTTGTTCCTTACGGATCAATTGTTTCAATGCATCGCCATCCAGCATGTCGATACAGTGAGATCTATGCGCGACCTGCATCGCTGGCGCGTTCTCGTAACGATCAACAGCAATCGTCTCCACGCCCAGACGTGCAGCCTCAATCACGACCTCTTTACCCAATTCTCCGCTGCCAAGCAGCAGCATTTTTTTGGCTTGAGCCGAAAAAGGAGCACCCCACATGTTCTTTCCAATCCTCCCAAAGAGAAATCTTCTATATCTGTCTCTCTATTTTCGGGGTTTTGGTTAAAGATTGCAAGAGTGCTCCCTATTTTTCTTGTGAATTTTACAAGATTTTTTGTGTTTTTTCGATCAATTTTTACAAATTACATTTCTTGATTCGTCACTCCTTCCATTACTCCCAAAATTAAGGATATAAAAATAAATAGACGTGATCAGATAATTATGCATGTTAATTACGAGATTGCAATGATCATGTCTGTTGGTTATGCAAAGCACGATTTTTCTCCCGGAACAGCTCGTTATGCGAGGACACATAGGCCATTCCTGCTGCGTCAGGCTCCAAATACTTTTTTGCACTGTTAACCGCAACAATTGCATCATTAAAAGCACCAGCAATCAGACGCACTTTTCCTTCTCTCATCGCACAGTCTCCCGCTGTAAAAATACCAGGCACACTGGTTTCAGCCAACGGATTCATAACAAACATGCCTTCGTGCATATCCAGACCGCAGCGAGCGAGATTGCTGACATGACTTGTATAGCCATGACTTACGATCACTTCATCCACATCAAGTCGGAGGCTTTCTCCTGTCGCTGTGTTGGCAATGCCAACCTGCTGAATGATTTGTCCGTTACCGTAGAAGCCTTCAATGTAGCAGGGGGTGAGCACATCTGCTTTTCTCTTCATCTGACTTACATTGTGTTCCATAGCGCGAAATGAATCCTGTCTATGCACCACGGTTACCGAGTCAGCCCGTTCCGCAAGCTCAAGTGCCCAATCCACGGCACTGTTGCCGCCACCGGAGATTAGCACTTTTTTTCGCTCAAAATAATCCAGGTTCTGAATTGTATAATGGAGATTACTTCTCTCATAATTCTGCGCGCTAGGAATATCCAGCTTTTGCACTTCCGCTACGCCTCGACCAATTGCCATGATTACCGTGCGGGTAATGTGCGATTCACCTGAATCGGTCTGTAGCTCTATAATTCCATCCTGCAGATGATTCAACGTATCTACCGTTTGCTTCAGCACTATCGTTGGTTCAAATGTACCTGCCTGCTGCACAAGGTGCTCAATAAGCTTGGCGCATTTCATAGGCGGCAGCCCGCCGACATCCCAGAGCGTTTTATCCGAATACGTTTGTAAAAATCCACCCAGCTCGTCCTTACCCTCAATGAGCTTTACTTTCATCTCCCGCATGCCAGCGTAGAACGCCGCATACATTCCCGCCGGACCTCCACCAATAATCGTTACATCATATAAGTCCTGATTATGCATTACGGACACATCCTATTCCTCTTCTCGCCTTTATACCCACTTTCGTATAATCGGCAGCTTGTACCTTGGTCAGTTCTTTTCCTCAAATGCAGCAACAATATCATCAATAACATAATTATCAGCCAGCGGCGCCATGCCTAGATTAAACCACTCTTTACCGCCTACGAGATACAGATGATTTTCCTTGACAGCCTTCAGGTTTTTCCAGATAGAAGTACTTAACATTTCCTCATACTTTTTCTTAATCTGCGGGTTCTCGTTATCATCCAGTTGAATAATCAGGTGATCCGCGTCATATTCAGGCAGCACTTCCATGGAGATGGTCAATGACGCCTCATCTTTTGGAAAATTGCTCAGAGGCTTTAAACCGAGACGCTTGTGAATAAAAGCTCCGCGTGAGAGATTGGGGCCGTTCAGAATGATTTCCTTCTCCATAACTCTCACATACAGCACGGTCTCGTCCCCGATCAGGCTGTGCAGCTTCTCCGCCCCCTGCTTCTCATGCTGCTCCAAATCCGCCATGACTTTTTTAGCTTCCGACTCTTTACCAAGAACTGCAGCGATATCCTGCAATTCCTCTGGCCATTCCTCACGCTCAGGCAGCAGTACGGTTGGTGCAATGCGGGAAAGCTGGTCATAATCCTTCTTTGACCACCATGCAGGTGCAAGAATCAAATCGGGATTGGCGGCAAGAATCATCTCAAAATCAGGTGTTTTGCCAATGCCCATTTTTACAGTGCTCGCAAAGGGCTCCTGCAAATATTTTGGAAACTCTTCATGATAATTTTGTACAGCAACCGGTACAACGCCAAGTGCATACAGCAACTCCGGATATACAACGGACAACCCTACTACACGCTTAGGTGACGCAGGAATTGTAATCTCACCCATCTCGGTTTGCACAACCTTCACCTGACCTGCACTTGACTGTTCAGAATCACTTGTACTTGTATTGGATGTAGCCGCGGTGGACTGACTTGTAACGCCCTCTCCTGAACCGGACGCTTTGGGCTCGGCAGACTGTCCGCATGCACTAAGGAATAACAACAACAAAATAACTCCTGTAAATACCCCATACTTCAACTTCACTTCTTATGTACCTCCTATATAGTAATCAAAATGTGATTGCTGATAATCAATAATAATTATCATTATCAATTAGATATAGGAGTAGTATAGTCAATATCCGAGCCGCATGATATTGACGATTATGACTTTATCTTATGGACAATGTTGCCACAGGTTTAATACTTCGTCCAGCATGAGCTCATGAGTGAAGGCCGTGCACTCCAGCAGAACACCTGAATGCATCATGCCAATACAGCCCTGCTGCACGGCTTTGGTAGCCTGCCATATCTCGGAATTGCTCAGTTCTTGCCATGTCTGTCTTGATGCAGCATTTTCCCCGACGATAATCAATGCCCTGTCTATACATAAATGTGCCAGATCACTTAAATCATTCATATACAGATACTGCTTCTGCCAGATGTGTTCTATGCCTTCCGGGGACTTCAACTGTATATCGGTATAGAAAACGGAAGCGATCGTTTGCGGCCCCATCACATGAATGCAAGTATCCTGAATGCTGATGACAAGCAGCGTTTCCTTGCGAATTCGCTCAGACAGCTGTGAACGCAAGGCAGCAGCCTTATCGTCATACCTTTGCAGCCAAACCTCGGCAGCAGTCGAGCGATTCAAGCATTCGGCAACGGTTCTGAGATGATGCCGCCAATCCCCATCCAACTGCGAAAGCACACATACAGGTGCCAGTGAGCTTAAACGCTGCATCATATTAGGAGACATTTCTTCACGAACAGCAACGATATAATCGGGATGAATGGCCTCTAGCTGCTGCACAGCTCCATCCTCCGTCTCGACCAGAGGGATGACCTTATCTGTTTCATATTTCCTCCTGTAATACGCCGTCCAAGGATGATTCGCTCCTGCTGCACAGGGGATAACCTGAAGTGCCAACAACGTGCCAATCGCTAGTGGATGAACAGCAGCAATACGCTGCTTGCTGTTGCGAATAAAAGCGGCTGGCGGAAGACCTGAAATTTGTTTGAATTTACGGCGGAAATACATTTCGTCCGAAAATCCTACACAGCTCGCAATCTCCTTTAACCGAAGGCTGTGATCATTCCTCATCATGATCTGTGCCTGCTTGATTCGATACATAGTCAAATAGTCCACTGCACTGCAGCCATATCTTTTTTTGAACAAACGCATGAAATGGCGTGAGCTCATCCGTGCGGCGTCAGCCATATCCTGAATCGTTATTTTCTCCATATGATGCTGTTCGATATAATGCTTGACCTGCTCAATAGGCAACAGTGTATCCTGTGTTTCAACATGGAGCATGTCACTGAACATAAGGTATAACAGCTCTTGAAAACGAATCTGGCCATAATACCGCTTCAGGCCCTCTTTAGATTGGATGAGCTGCTCTATTTCCTGACATAACAGGCGAACAGCTGCTGGCGAGCTGCAGCTTCTCTCGCTGTTATTGCTTAGCATGTACATGTGATTCATGGTTTCCTGCACTGATGTACCCACCAGTTCCCCATCATATGTAACTCCAAACTTCATCAGGTACAGCCCCCGACTATCCGCTCCCTGAAACGCTGCCTCCACTAGCTGTCCAGGCAAACCGACATAAAAGGCTCCACTTCGGAGCTCAATAAATTGGCCATCTACCGTCAGCCACCCTTCACCGCTCGCAGCAAAAAGCAGCATATAACTTTCCAGAAAATGTTTACCCAGCCTCCAGCCAGATTCGTACTGGCTTGTAGCTGCTACTTGAAGCTCCTTCAACCTGAAATGCAGCTGGTCAAGCACATCAAAAGATGAATGTGGGCTGTGCTGTTCTGCGCTTTTGTTCTGCATGATCTTCCTCCAGACATCGCTGTAATGTTCCCTGATGTTTAAAATATAACACATTTTACTTCTCACCCAAGCGGTCTGACAAAATGATTCCAGTTGTAATGCAGCAAAAAAAATACACTTCAGCCTTATGATCTCATACTTTCATCAGGACAAGCTGATTGAAAGAAGAGAAGCCCATAAGGCTGAAGTGTGAATTCACACTGATTGATGCTGATTGATACTGATTTACTCTGGTTACTTGTTGATGATCTGATGTTATTGCGATATTTTATAAAAACCGATATTGCGCTTCAATCAAGCCGTTATATACGCCCTGCCTCTGGATGAGCTGTTCATGATTGCCCTCTTCCTTGATCTCCCCGTGATCCAGCACAATAATGTTATCTGCATTGCGAATGGTGGAAAGTCGGTGAGCTACCATAAAGGAGGTACGTCCCTTGAGCAGCACCTTGAGTGCCTCCTGGATTTTCAGCTCGGTTTCTGTATCAATGCTGGCTGTGGCTTCATCCAGAATCAATATTCGCGGATCAGCGAGCAAAGCTCTGGCAAACGATAACAATTGCCGTTGCCCCATAGACAGCACGTTACCACGCTCCTCAACCTCCGTGTCATATCCGCCAGGCAGTTTCATAATAAACTCGTGAGCATTTACGGCTTTGGCTGCCTCCTCTACCTCTTCATTGGTCGCGTCCAGCCGACCAAAACGAATGTTATCGCGGATGGTTCCCGAGAAAATAAATGTATCCTGCAGCACAATGCTGATCTGACTTCGCAGGCTTTCCACCGTCACATCACGAACATCATGTCCGTCAATCGTAAGACGTCCTTCACTGATGTCATAGAAGCGGCTGATCAGATTAATAATTGTACTTTTACCCGAGCCGGTGTGACCTACAAGTGCAATGGATTGCCCGGCCTTTGCCGAAAAGCTGATGCCTTTGAGCGCCTGTCTTCCTTTTTCATATTCGAATACAACATTGTCGAACACGATATCACCTTTAATCGAAGGCAGCGGTTTTGCTCCTGGTTTATCTGCAATATGCGGCTTCTCATCCATAAATTCGAAGATGCGCTCGGATGAAGCCATCGCCACCAGCAGCTGATTATACATCTGTCCCAGACGGTTGATCGGGTCCCAGAAGTTGCCGACATAGTTTGCGAAGGCAACAAGCAGACCGACGGTTAACATTTCATTCTGAATGAGATGTGCACCATACCAGAACAGAATGAGCGTACCGAAGCCGCCCGTGATTTCAATTAACGGACCGAAGCCCTGGTTCATGGCGGAGGCTTTGTCCCAGGACTTTTTGCTGGACATGTTCATATTGTCAAAGTATTTCATATTTTCTTTTTCCTGAGTGTAAGCTTGCGTTACCCGGATGCCTTGAATGGATTCATTCAAGTGTGAGTTAATTCTTGAGTTTTTCATCCGCACATCCTGCCATGCCCGGCGAATCATTACACGCAGCTTGGTGGATATAATAAACATGATCGGCACCGTAATAATTACAGCCAGCCCCAGCTTCCAGTTGATGAGCAGCAGAATAACGATAATACCCAGTAGCTGCACACAGTCGATCATGACATTAACCGCACCATTGGTAAACAAGTCCTGAAGGGAGTTAATATCATTCGTTACACGCACAAGCACTGAGCCTGCCGGCCTTTTGTCAAAAAAGTTAAAGGACAGCTTCTGAATATGTTTGAACAAGTCTGAGCGAAGGTCGTATATAACCCGCTGTCCAATTACATTTGTCAGCTTGATCCGATACGTATTGGCCGCCCACTGAATGATATACAGCAACAGGATTGAACCCGCAATCAGATACAGCAAGGTTACGCTGGGCACTCCGCTTTGCGGCGCAATCGCTTTATCGATAGCCAGACTGATAAGGAACGGTACAGACAATTTCGTAATCGTTCCCAGAATCATCATCAGAATGACAAGCGGCAGCAGCTGCTTCGCATACGGTTTCATATAAGCGAACAACCGCCCGAATTCTTGCCAGTTAAACGGCTTTTCAATCACTTCATCGTCTTGATAGACAAAACGCTCATTCTTTTTGGGATTCGAGGTCCCCTTGACCTCACGCCTGTCTGTTATCGTTTCGGCACTCATGAGTTCACCTGCTCCCCAGCCTCCCGCTTGCCGCGGGAAATGTAATCTGCATATTGAATGTTATAAACATCCTGGTATGGTCCAGGCACCTGTATAAGTTCTGTATGTTTACCACGTTGCACTACGCGGCCTTCATCAAGCACCAGAATCTCATCGGCATGACGCAGGGAAGAGATCCGGTGTGCAATAATAAATGTCGTTCTGCCACGCATAACCTCTTGAAAGCCCGACTGAATCTCATGTTCGGTTTCCATATCCACCGCACTGGTTGCATCATCGAGCACCAGAATTTTCGGATTTTTGAGCAACGCCCGGGCAATAGCAATCCTCTGTTTCTGCCCGCCTGACAGTCCCATACCACGTTCACCCACGACCGTATCATACCCCTCGGGAAACTCCATAATAAAGTCATGAGCCTTCGCCAGCTTGGCAGCACGGATAATTTCATCCATCGTTACATTTTTTAATCCATAAGAGATGTTGTTGCGAATGCTGGAGGAGAACAAAAACGTTTCCTGGAACACGGAAGCAATCTGACTCCGCAAGCTACGAATGCCCATGTCCTTAATGTTTCTTCCATCCAGCTTGATTTCGCCTGAATTGACGTTGTACGCTCGCATCAGCAGCTGAATAATGGTTGATTTACCAGAGCCGGTTCCACCAAGGAAACCGATTACAGAACCGGGTGGAGCATCAAAATTAATATCCGTTACAGCTGGCATTTTGTTGCCGTAAGCAAAGGTTACTGATTCAAAAGTCACATGACCTCTGACCTGATCTGATTCCACAATTACAGGGTCTTCTGTCTCTACAACATCAACAGGGGTGTTCAGCAGCTCTAGCACCCGCTCACCCGAAGCTTTAGACTGTGTATAGTTATTGATATGAAAACCAAGTCCCCACATTGGACCGATTATGTACCAGATCAAGCTGAAGAAGGCTACAAGCTGACCCAGAGTCAGTGTCTGCTGAATCACCATTCTTCCACCAACCACAAGCAAAAGCACAACACTTACCGATGCCAATATCTCCATAACGGGAAAATAACGGCTCCACAATGTAGCAGCATGGATCTGATTGGTTTTGTACCGTTCATTCCGTGTAGAGAATTTCTCTACTTCGTAAGGCTCGCGTGCAAAGGATTTCACTGTTCTAACACCTGTAATGTTCTCTTGTACCGCTGTAGTGAGCGAGCTTAGAGCCAGTCTCATCTCCTGAAAAGCAGGGTGAATTTTGGATTCGAATCGGAGCGCAACGAAGGCAAGCAGAGGAATGCAGACAAGGGTCAGCAACGTTAGCTTCCAACTCATCGTCATCATCATAATTGCGCCGAACACGACCATTAGAACCATGTTGAGAATCTGGGCGAAGCCGAAGCCGATAAAGTTACGGATGGCCTCCAAATCTCCCGTGAGGCGGGACATCAGATCACCTGTTTTGGCCGTATCATAATAACGGAAGGATAAAAATTGAAGCTTTTCATAACATGCATTACGCAGACGGTAAGCTAAATAGTTACCTAGACGTCCACCAAAGAAACCGTGTAAAAATTGCATTCCCGCTTTCAAAATAACAACACCTAACACAGTTAATGCAAGCATGGGAACGTCTTCAAAATTCCGCGGAATAATGACATCATCAATCAGAATTCGCAGCAGGTTCGGGTACACCAATCCAAGTGCGGTCGCTATGGCGAGGAACAAGATTGATACCAATAAATACGTTCGCTTCTCCCAAAAAAAGGTTTGCAGTTGCCTAAGAACATCCATGTTTCTCCTCCTCTGATGTTGCGTTAAATGATATGAACATTTATGAAGTTTATCACCGTCCCTCATTCGCGGCAAAGCGAATATTAGACCATATTCAGGCTGCTTTGAGCTTATTATCGCATTCATGGAGACCAATACCCGACTTTCAATCAAATGTTTGAATATTCTCTATATTTCAGGTTGTTCATACCAAAAAAAGGCTCCCTGTATGCCTTTACAGCGGGAGCCTTTTTGAATGTGTTTTCGCAACATTTTCAAAGTATTGCGGAATCACTCATTTATTTTACAAACGTTTCCATAATCACAACCCATATGTGGTTGACCAGCCTGGTCCCGGAGCACTAGACTACCTGCCGCATATCGCAAGTGATTCGCACAGGTTGATGAGAGCTCCCTAACCTTTTATTCCTGCATCTGTTCCAGTTGTGCAGACAAAGACGCCCATTGCTCGGCCGGAATTCCACTTTCAAGTGTTTCCTGTATGCCGCTAATGGCTTCATCCAGTCTTTCGGTGAGCTGGCGTGCTTGATGCTGCACCGACTGACCAACCTGCGCATCATAAAATTGAACCAGCGTTTGTTCCGAGGCGGGCAGCGCTTCAATAATCATCTGCTTCAGCACAGAATCAAGGGCCTCCTGAAGGCGCTGGCGTCCGTCTCCTTCAAAGAACTGCTTCGGATTACGGAAGTAACTCCAGTAGTTTTTCCAACCAGACGGTTCCTCCAGCCGGATCTCCTCCAGCACCGGTGTGTTCCATTTCTCTTCCAGCGTTAAGGATAAGTCAATGCCACCTGTCAGCTGCTTCACCTCATCTATGCATTCCGTCACTTGTTTGGCAACCCATGCTTGCCCGGTCTGCTCCAGTCTCAGTGTCGTAGCAAGCAATTCCTGCTCAAGCTCAATGCCAATCATTCGCAGCAGTTCCCGGCCACATGCGGCAAAAGCTGTTTTTAGATTGCCCTGATCTTCTCGCAGCACCGAGGGGTGGAACGCTTCTGCCATAAACTGACCGAGCCGGAACGCAAGACGCTGTCTGACATGGAAGAGCAATTCATTGGTTTCCTGTGCCAACTCATCCCTCATCGCCCGTTGTGCCAGTCGCTGTATCCGCTCCCTGGACTGGCCGGATATCGTTTCCAGTTCATTCCGACGCTTACGAAGTGTTTCTTCCCCTTGAGCTGCATCTTCAGCGCGTTGTTTCAACCGCTGAATTACTCTTGCCAGCTCCTCCGAGGCTCCGACTACTGCCAGATCAGCCAGCTCCTTGCCTGCAAACCGATTAAATTCCTCTTCGAAGCGGATAAATCCGGACTGCTGCAGCAGATCCGCATTCCCCTCCATCTTGCCCTCCATCGCCATAATGCTGGATACCGGGAAGAGACGCGGCAAACGAATGCCGTTGCTGCGAAGCTCTGTGCCTACATGCTCCAGCACCTGCTCCAGTTCTTCTTCAGACGACGATAAGTCACTCGCATTCACCACAAAGAACATTTGATCCATGGCAGAGCTGTCCTTGACCCGGCCCAGCTGATTCAGGAACTGCCGATCTCCTTGGGAGAAGGCGTGATTATAATAAGTGACAAAAATGAGCGCATCGGCATTTTTCATATAATTAAACGTTACACCCGTGTGCCGGGCATTGACTGAATCTGCTCCTGGTGTATCCACCAGTACAATGCCCTGTTCGGTTACATCACAGCTGTAATACAGATCAATCGAATCAACAAAACAGGATTTCTTCTCATTCGCTACAAAATTGCGATATCCATTCAGATCGACCAGCACGTCCTGTCCCAGCTGATCCTGCGTCTCCTGCCAGCCAGCCGCAGCAGCTTGCAAAAAGCTGTAATGCGGACGTCCTGCCGGATGAACATCCTGCGGTGTCAGAGACTTCACACGCTTCTGCCATTCCGCACCAGGCTCACCAAGCCCCAGCAGGCGGAAGGAATACGCCAGGTCCTCCTGGAAGGCGTCCAGGGTCTTCATACGGACCCGGGCTGTTCCATGCTCCGCGCCGCCGGCCGGAGCCATAATGCGGTTGATCGCCGCTGTCGTTGGATGCGGCGACACGGGTAAGACGGCTTCGCCCAGCAAGGCGTTGGCGAAGGAGGATTTGCCCGCGCTGAACGCACCGAACAGCGCGAGCGTAAACGTGCCGCCCGCAAGCGAAGCTGCGCGTGCACGCAAATCCCGTACCGCCGACCCCATGGCGGGGTACGGCTCCACCAACGCAGCAGCGGCTTCCAGCCGTGCCGCTGCTGCGTCCAGGCGCCGGCGGCGTTCCGCGCCAGCCGCCGCCGTTGCGCCCTGCGCCGCTGCTGCGCGCGGCGGCGCAGGGGCCTGCGTCTGTGGCTGCGCCGCCACAGACGCGGACGTGCCCGCCTGAGGACCGGGAGCTTCGCCCGGTCCAGGCGCGGGCACGTGCGGGCCCTTCACCTCCGGCAACAGCCCGGAGGTGAGGGGGCCCGCAGGAGGCAGCAGGCTGCGCAGCGCTGCTGCCTCTTCGGCGGCGGCGCGCTGAAGCGCCGTGTAGCGCGCCGCCGCCGCGGATTGCGCCAGCAGCGCTGCGCGGCTGGCGTCCAGCGCCTGGAGCGCGGCTTCGCCCTGCGCAGCCAGCGCCTCCAGGATGCGGTCGGCCAGCGCCATGGCCGACTTGCGATACCGGGCCTCGATCTCGCCCCGGACATCCTTGCTGAATTGCAGCACATACTCAGGCGACAGCTCTGCACTCGCACTTCGTTTCAGTTCAAGCAATTCTTCATCTATTGCAGGCAGCTCGTCATTCAATGCCTGCTCCCACTCTGCCCCCCAAATTTGATGGGCTTCCCCCAGCTGTCTGAGCATTGTGCGCACATGAACCTGCACTTGACTGGAGGTTTGATCCTCTAGCAATCTTACCAGTTCCGAAACCCGACGCTGCTTCTCCTGCTCCGTCTTGCCGCCGGAGAACAGCAATCCTACCCGGAAACCCGGCTTACGGCTTTCCAAGTAACTGCCTGCAGAGCTTCGAATATCCGCAGGTGTAAGATTGGCATTGGCCAGCAGCGAATCAAGCTCTGCTCTGAACTTTTCGCGTATCCGCGAAGGCATCGCCCGAAGGTCAGAAGCTTGTTCATCCAGAAGTGTCAGCTCCCGTGACAACCGTTCAATGCCTTCCTGTCCGCCAATCTCCTCCAGAAGTGCAGTCTCCTCATCTTCCCGTTTCCCAGCCTCGCGGCTCAGGTGCTGCTCTGTAATATGACGAGCCGAACTAGCCAGGCTGTGTGAGATCAGCTCCTCTTTGCTCTTCATCATCTGGGTAATAAGTTCAGGTAGCTGCTGCCACTGATTATATCTGTGCTGTTGATCCCGCAACGAGGTAAACAGCAGGCCATCATAACGCACTTCCCACGCTTCAAAGATGACCTCTACTCCTTGCACATATTGTTCAAACGAGAGCTCACGCTCCCGGTGCTTATCAATCTGGTTCACAATCAGGAACAGCGGCTTGCCCCAATCGGACAAACTTTTCGCAAAAGAAAGATTGGTTTCGGACTGAACATGATTGTAGTCCATCACATAGAACACAACATCCGCCAGATGCAGTGCTGAATGTGTCGCCAGGCTATGCCCACGATCCGTTGAATCTACGCCCGGAGTATCCAGTAACACGGCGTCATCCTGCAAAAGCGGAATATGATCCCATACTTCAATAGAGCTGTATGCCCCACCATTTTTACAGTACACCTCAAGTTCTTCGGGCGAAACCTCCAGTGTGCCTTTATTGCTGTTGTCATTGTCAGCGCTTACGTTCGGAGATGTATAAATAAGTGCTCTCGGCCTGCCATTACGAATGGCAACCACATTGGCACTGGTTGGCACAGGGCTGGAGGGCAGTACCCTTTTACCACACAAGCTGTTAATCAGACTCGATTTGCCTGCCGAGAAATGTCCGCAGAACGCAATCGTCAAATGTTTTGTTTCTGCCTTGCTGATTAAATCCGTTATTGCCTCTACAGCGGTTTGGTCTCCTGTCTTCTCCATTGCTTCACGCAGTGGATTCAAAGGTGTGGCCACTTCTGCTGGGAAATCTGTTCTGGACATGACTGGCCTTCCTCCTGGCTCCTCTAATTTGACATCCATATCGACGTCAATCTCTGTAATATCTCATATAGTTTAACATTATCATGTTTGAATTTGAACGTTTTCACGCGAATCTGCATGTAGATGGATTCCAGATCAATATCATTGCAATACGAGATCATTTCTACCCGCAATCCGTTCTTAACACAATGTATGTACCATTTACATGTATGGATAAAAAAATAAAACCGATCATGTCGGTTTTACAAGTCTGTACTATAGCTTCCGGCTCACACGGAATGTTCATCATCAAAAAACTGACCGCATGACATGCCATCCCATCAGCACATACCACGGAACTAACGTGTCACTGCAGCCAGGTTCTTGATCATAGATTTTGAATTATATAAAACTTAGGATACTGCATTTTCCATTTCAGGAAGCAAAATTTCAAAAACTTGTCCATGCTGCAGAATAGTAATGTTTCTGCCTTTGTCTCTCATCACAACGACTTCTGGTTTAGTAGACATACGCTCCAGATAATGTTCAGGCACATCGCCAGAGTGGCTTACAGTGATGCCCTCCACTTCTTTTTCTTCATTCTCAGCCATATCCTGTTCAACGATCTGTTCAAAAATATCGGAGAAGGCTTCAAAGTTGTCAGTGTACACGGAAATGCATTTCATCATTATTCATCCTTTTCTGCTGTTGAATTTAACTTTCGTTTTCGGGGAGTTACACGTTCCTTATCTTTCCTGATCTGGGACGTTTTCATACGTTTTTTCCCTTCCCTGCATATGTCCAGTAACGGACAGACATGACATTGGGGGGATTGAGCCTTGCAATGGTAGCGTCCAAAAAATATAAACCGGTGATGAGTTATAGTCCATTCATCCCGAGGTACGCGCTTCATCAGTTTCTTCTCGACTTCAAGTACCGAGTCATCCCAACCAGCAAGCCCAAGTCTCTTCGAGACACGTTCGACATGGGTATCTACAGCAATCGCCGGTACTCCAAACGCGTTCGACACAACGACATTTGCGGTTTTTCGTCCTACTCCTGGCAAAGTGACAAGCTGATCATGCTCCTGCGGTACGTCACCGCCATACTGCTCTATTAGAATTCGGCACATGTTCTGGATATGCTTGGCCTTGTTTCGGTACAGTCCAATTCGACGAATATCCTGCTCCAGCTCTTCAAGAGGAACCGACAGATAATCCGCTGGACTTTTGTACTTTTGAAACAAATCTGCAGTCACTTTATTAACCGTTTCATCGGTACACTGCGCAGATAGAAGCACCGCTACCGTCAATTCAAATGCATTGCTGTGATTTAATTCGCAATGTGCATCAGGAAACATGGCTTCCATTGTTTCGAGTATATGTCTAACCGTCGCTGCATTCATGAAGAGCTACCTCCCAAAAAGCTTGCAAAAAAAACGTCTTGATGCGGGAAAGATCCCGCATCAAGACGGTCATTCTTTTGATCCTCGAAAAGAAACGATTACTGTTTTTGAATCTCAAGCACAACATTGTTCAAGAGATACAATACAATATTATCATTATCTCTGAGAGATTGCACGCTTAAAGTATTGTCACCCTGGTGAACAAATACGCTCGAACCCAGTGCAAAACGATAATTGGTGTCCATTGTCGTTTCCCGTTTAACCAAAATCTGGTTTCCTACTCCATCATAGGACCAGAACTGTTTACTCATGACAGTAAGTACCCGGAACCGTGTGGAGTTATCCGTATCTTTGGTCATTTCTACACGATCACCCACTGTGAGGTTACTTAAAGAGGTTAATGTCGAGCCCGATTTCACAACTTTCACCGCTCCCGAGATCGCCACCTTATCTGTCGAACCATTGAACTGCTTCAAGGTTACGGAGGTAGCATCCACCGCTGTCACTTCAGCAAGTGTACGTTTGACAACCTGAACTGCTTTTGGTGTTGCCCCTTCAAAGGTCACATTAATCAGACTACCTGTAACCAGCTGTGCAGGAGTCATCGTTTGTCCGTTTTCATTCGTCAACACCGCTTGGTCCACGTAGAACTGACTTGTGAGCAGATCGGCCTTCACTCGAACACGACCATTGGTTTCCACACCTGTAACTTCAAACTGGGCCGCGGACTTCAGTGCAATCTTCTGTACCACATCCTGATTTGATCCAAGAGTAACGGTAACACTGTCCCCAATCTTCAGATCAGACAAGCTTGCACTGGATTTATTATACATTTCCACCGTCGGAGCCGTTGTGTATGGTACAGACACCGTTTGACTGCCGGATAACAAGCTGATTTTTCTGTTGGTTGTATCAATACTTGTGATCGTTCCCTCGTACTTGTAGATTACCTTTACAGATAATGCACGAGTGCCTACATAGGTCAGATCCAGTTTACGACCGTCGTTCAGCAAGGCTTCCAGTCCCGCCAAAGTCGGCTTCGCTGCGTTATAGTCCATTTTTGTTTTTTCATCCAGTGTAAACACATACGGCTTTTTATTGGCATCCAATACTGTGAGCACTTTTGTTTTGCTGTTGTACGAGACAACTGTAGCTCCGTTCAAAGGCTCCATCTGACGTCCAATGACCTGAATACGTGTCACCTGGTCATCGCTGTTTAACGTAAGCTCAACCTTGTCACCGTTGCTTGCATCTGTAATCAGATCATTCAGTGTTGCATCCTGGATGCCGTTAATAATTACTTCCGGCTTCTCAATCAGAAGCTTGGCTTCAAGGGAGCCTCCATCACGTTTAAACGTCACTGTAGACTGATTGCCACCGATCTCAACAAGTGTTCCGCGAACGGATTGTTCAACCCCTTGAGAGAGCTCAATCGTCTGCAGCACACTGTCTTTTACCGTATACTTCACAGCACTTCCTGCCTTCAGATCAGACAAAGACAGAATGCGATTCTGATAACGAATGATCAGATTATCAGTGTAGGTGTACTGTTCTGTCGCTCCTGCTGTATTGACCAGCTTGATCGTTTTTCCAGAAGTCTGAACTTCAGCAACCACACCGTTATCAGTTTTGTTCACAATACCGGATTTCACACGCACCAATACTGTCTTTTTGTCAGCTGAAAATGTCTCGCGCTGCACTTCAATAATACTGTCCGCCGTAATGTCAGACAATTTAATGGCAGCTCCATTTTGATCAACGAATGCCGTGCTCTCATCATACGCATAGGTTTCATAATTTTCACCTACGAACAGGCCAATTTTATTACCCGAAAGCTTCCGTGCAAACGTTCCTTCAATGCTCTCCACCTGAGGTTTCGCATCAACGACCTCGACGTAAGAGGCACCACCTGCTGAGCCTACAATCAGCACTTTGGTGTACAGCTTCACATCCGATGCAGCTGCTCTTGTTTCACTATCCTTGGTAAAATAAGGGGTACTGCTGTTCACTGCATAGTTCACGGTCTTGCCATCAACCACCAGCGTGATCTGCCCATCCTTTAATCCGGTCACATAACCTGTTGCTGTATTTGGATACTTCGTATCCGTCAACGATTCCCCGCGGCTGAAAAACGTCGCGAGCTGCGCACGAGTTACCGAACCTGTCGGATTAAACTTGTTGCCATCCAGGCCTTTGGCCAGATCCAGACTAACAGCCAGATTTACATACCCTTTAGCACTGTCGGAGATACTTGCATTGTCCGCAAAACCTGTAGACTGATTATTTTGAGCCTTTGCTTCAGCATCCTTGTTAAGCGAGCGAATCAACAGTTTAGTAATCCATTCACGTGTCGCCGGTTTTTGGCCCCATGTTGTTTTGGATACATCCGCAGATGCCTCTTCCGTTTTATCCACGAGTCCCAGTTGAAGTGCGAGCGCAACATAAGGCTTAAAGTAGTTCCCTACTTCCATAGTTGTCGGTAATGCCGTAGCCGTGCTTGTGTTCAATTGGGATTCCATGTTCATAAAACGGACAGCCATCGTTATCGCTTCCTGCTGCGTTACCGCGTCCCCAGGACGGAACAGACCGTTGTTACCGAGAAGAATGCCTTGGTACGCCAGTTTATATACATGTTTCTCAGCCCAAAATCCGGCCTTGATGTCACTGAACAAACCCGTCGGTGCAACCGTGCTGTTCACTGCCGCACTTTGACCCTGCCCAGTCTGTGTTGAGTCTGCTGCCATGGCAGCTCCGCCCGAGCTCAGGGCCATCATGCCTGCAAGCACGACTGATGCTACTTTTTTAGAGTGTGATGGATGATTATATTTAAAAGTCACCTATGATTCCCCTCTCTCATGTAAAACGACCTAATTCCGTGAGTCCACGGTAACACATTAGAAGCAGGACCTAGGACGTGTCTTGAAACCTACTGAAGTGCATCTTTTACCGCCTTTTCGCCCCTGCTGCGTCACTTTCCCTTAACGTGCCCCGGCACGCCTGCGGAAAACTTCCTGGCTTGGAACGAAAATTCAGCAAAATCTGCCGACTTCAACGTTTTCAGACACGCCCTAGTTGGATCTTGTCATTGGATGCTCAAGATCCACATGTCCCATTAAACTTTCAGATGATTTCCCGTCTACCAGCAGATCAAGTGATTTCACTTCTTCGAACTGGAAAAATGTTTGTTTCAGGGCATCCAATGCGAATACTTCGCCACCCGCACCAAGACGTGCTGTATCTGGCATATGAATATCCAGTGTCAGTGCCCCCTCCTTGAACTGAACCGATTTCAGCTCAATGTCTTTAGACCAGAGTGGTACAAGCTTTTCATCCTTACTTTGCTGTAAGGAAGCAAAAGCCGCTTTGTATTTTTCATCCTCCGATGCAAATGCAATCTCGGCTGATGCTTTATGCAGCTCAAGCTCCTCCGGATCAGTGTAGAACACTTCAATGGACTTCTGCTGCTTGCTGTCCGATGTTGAAGGCTTGTCCGTAGACGTTTCACCTCCAGAGCTTGTTCCCCCCGAACTGCCATTTGCCGAGTTGGATGGTGTTGTATTTTCCTCGGAACCCGCCGTCGCAGGGTCGGTAATGACCTGACCATCTACCTCTGTTACGCCGTTTCCTGTTTGTGTCTCTGTTCCCGCACCTTGTGTCTGGCTCGGAGCAGCTGTCGGTTTACTGCCGCATCCAGCAGCTACGGCCATTACGGTAACCAGCAAAGCTGCGATCCATATTTTTTTGTTCATTCTAACTCCGCCTCCTCAGCATAAGGGTTGTCCCTTATTGAATTCCCAGATACTCTTTGATCCCAGCAACAATACCTTTCGCTACATTGTTTTGGAAATTTTCCGTAAACAGTACAGCCTCATCACCCTTGTTGCTAAGGAATCCTCCCTCCAGCAAAACTGCTGGCATGGTTGTTTCGCGGGTTACATGGAGGCTGGCCATCTTAACACCACGGTCTTTCAGTCCCGAAGTCTGCACAAGATACTTATGCATAATGTTAGCCAGTTCCTTGCTTACCGAACGGGAATAATAGGTTTCTACTCCCGATGCCGCGACTGGGCCGCTGTTCGCATGAATAGAGATAAAGATATCTGCATTTATGTTTTGTGCTATTTTCACACGTTCTTTCAATGCGAGAAATGTATCATCGCTGCGAGTTAATACAACGTCGATTTTAGGCTCTTTTTTCAGAAGCGCATCCACTTTCAAGGCCATGGCAAGATTGAAATCTTTTTCTCTTTTGCCCGTAACACCAATAGCCCCTGGGTCTTGATCTCCGTGTCCGGCATCAATGACGACAACCTTTTTGCCATTGTTACCAACAGGGGGAGCAGGTGTACCACCTTGATTGTTCAGATCAATCATGACCATTCCAGAATCGTTCTGCACGCTATATCCTTTCGAGCCTGTCAGATCAATGACAAAACGAATCGTCGAAGGACTGTTACTGAATAAGGAATAACGAATTTGAGATACGTCTGGATAACCGCTAACGACGAGCTGACCATTCTGGTTGCTATCCAGTGCCTGACCTTGGCTGAAGGAATCAGCAAATGCAGTATTCGGCAAGTCAACTACAATGCGATCCGGTCCTGTCATCGTGAAGACGTTCGGCTTCGTACTTCCACTAGTTGCAATCATAAAGCGGTTGTCACTAAAGCTGATGCCGTTCACCAGTACAAGACCTTCCTGATCCGTTCCTCCACCATTACCACCAGAGCTAGGGGGAGTCGTTGTCCCGTTTCCAGAACCTGAATTCTGGGTATCTAATGTTACCGTCTTTGTGGTATTGTTCCAACCCACCTTGAGACCCATTTGCTCTCCGATAAACCGAAGAGGCACCAATGTCGTACCGTTTTTCACGAGGGGCGGGGCATCCAGGTCTACGTTACTGCCGTTCACCGTTGCCGTCTTTTGTCCAACAATCATCTGCATGGCAGTGTTGTCTTTGCTAATCGTCACCGTTTGCGACTGCTGCTTCCAATCCACGGAATATCCCAGACTCTCGGATACGACACGAATCGGTACCATCACTTTGTTGTTGATGTTCTCCGCTTTTGCACCCGCAGGCTGCACGATTTCGTTCCCGTCTAGGATAATTTTCGTGTCTGCATCTGCATGACTATAGCCCGGGAATACAAGCCCGAAGACAAATAACAGTACCAAAAAACCGAACTTCTTCATCCTTCACCCCTACCAATCTCATATTTTTTTGCCGCATGTTGCAGGATCGCAACTTCCACAAGACACGTGGGCATTACCAGACACCTATTAGACGCCTTGCAATCTCAAAAGTTGCGAATATATTCCAACATAACAGAAAAAAAACGTTGACAGATCAAGCTTTTTTTCATTTTAATGTCTGAAATTTTCCTTTTTTATCAAATATGCATCTTGAAACAACGTGTTGGTCTAACCTGCATAATTACGAAACTCTGTTCGTCATACTCAAATATTCTATAATTCCATCTACGATGGCTTGAGCACATTGATTCTGATATGACTCTGATAACATTACAGCTTCGTCAGACGGGTTACTGAGAAAACCCAGTTCAAGCAGGACGGCTGGCATCGTTGTTTCTCTGGTTACATGTAGACTTGCTACTTTTACGCCACGGTCCTTGAGTCCTGTAACAGGCAATACGTGCTTGTGAAGTGTCTCGGCAAGGGTTCTGCTCGCCTCGCGTGTATACAGCGCCTCAATTCCGTTAGGAACAGGCGTCGTAAATTTGTTTCCATGAATAGATACAAATAGATCCGCTTGATTCAGCTTCGCTATATCGACACGTTGCTGAAGCGAAAGCTCGGTGTCATCCTGACGTGTAATTACGGTCTGAATATTCGGATTTTGCTCCAGAAGAGCCTTCACTTTAAGTCCGACAGCAAGATTAAAATCCTTCTCATATGCTCCTGTTACACTGATCGCCCCTGATTGGCGTCCCCCATGTCCCGGGTCAATGACAACTACGGCTTTACCGCTTTTCTCCGGCAAGGAAGGCACGCCTTCAGAGGCTTCACTCCCTGCCATAAGGTCAACGAGAAGCACGTTATTCTCTCCAAGTGACCAATTTGCAACAGCACTTTGGTTTAAATCCAGAACGATACGTACCGTTGAGGGAGAACTGCTGAACATGGCAAACCTTACTTTGGAAACCAGAGCAGAATCAAGAATATTGATCTGTCCGCTTCCGTCAGGACTGGAGGCTTGTCCCTGCACAAACGTTTGTGCGAAGGTTGTATTCGGCAGGTCCACTATAACCCGTTCAGGCCCGCTTATACTCGATACTTTAGGACTAATGCTTCCGCTTGTCGCTATGATCAGGCGATCACCGCTGTAACTTATACTTTGCAGCTCACTTAACCCAACCGGAGCAGACGGATCTACCGGGTCACTGTCACTCTCTGGCTCTACAACAGGCGGTATGCTGAGCAGGCTAACCGTTTTAGTTCTATTGTCCCAGCCCACCTGAAGACCCATGCCCTCACCGACAAAGCGCAGTGGAACAAGTGTTGTCCCTTGTTTAATCAGTGGCGGTGCATCCAGGTTAACTACGTTCCCGTTAACCGTTGCAGCATCTTTGCCCGCAGTCATTGCAATGAAGCTGCTTCCTTTCTGAACGTGCACCGTCTGCGTTGCCTGCTCCCACTTGACGTCGTAACCCAGATTTTCGGACACAATCCGGATCGGCACCATAACGGTTTTACCAATATTCTCTGCTGGAGCTCCCACCTTCTGATCAATTGCGACCCCATCCAGCACAATGGAAGGCACACGATCTGCATGAGCCATCATCGGGAAAAGACAAAGGAACAGGACAAAAAAGACTGCTGCCGACCATTTCTTCATACGTCATCCACCATTCTTATTAGGTTATAAACATTCCACCTGCTGCTTGGGATAAATCTTGTAAAGCGATATGTACCCTTCCATAATCTACTATTCAGTCTATCAGATATTGTCTAATGATCCGGTTACAACGTTGTCATATTTAGTCGGAAAACGGATGTGAAGGATTGTCGCTATGCAAGAAATCATTCACCACTTATAACCTCTAATGATACTCCCCATAAATCACAAAAGCCTCTAAGCACTGCCTGAAAACAACAAGTTTTCAGAGCGCTTAGAGGCGAATTGCTATAAATAAAGCTATAAACCGAGTTCATCAAGCTTCAGTCAGTTGATTTTATAAATCAGATCCATGGCTCAAGCTTTCGATAACAGCGTTCGTTTACCCAAACAATTTGGCTGCATGGCGTTGTTCATAAGCTGTAATGGCATCATCATGCTGAAGTGTCAGACCGATATCATCCAGTCCTTGCAACAGGAACTGGCGGCGGTGCTCATCCAGATCAAAATCAATATGCAAACCGTGTGCATCCGTAATCGTTTTGTTTTCCAGACTAACATTCAGCTCATAGTTCTCATGGTTGGCTGTACGCTGGAACAAGTCCTCTACTTGCTCTTCAGAGAGCTTGATTGGCAGGATGCCGTTTTTAAAACAGTTGTTATAGAAGATATCCGCAAAAGATGGTGCAATCACACAACGGAATCCATAGTCCATGATCGCCCATGGTGCATGCTCACGTGAGGAGCCGCAGCCAAAGTTGGCACGAGAAATCAAAACAGATGCTCCCTGATAACGAGGTTTGTTCATCTCGAAGGACGGGTTGTTATTGCCCTCTTCGTCAAAACGCCATTCATAGAACAAAAATTGTCCAAATCCGGTACGTTCAATCCGTTTCAAAAATTGTTTCGGAATAATTGCGTCTGTATCTACATTGACCCGGTCTACCGGAGCAACGATGCCTTGCAGTGTTTTGAATGCTTCCATATATTCCATTCTCCCTTCTGACAGTTATCGCTTAGATCGCTGCTTCTGTTTTGAAATTCCAGTCACGTACATCTACAAAATGTCCTTTAACCGCTGCCGCTGCTGCCATCGCTGGTGATACCAGATGTGTACGACCTCCGCGGCCTTGACGTCCTTCGAAGTTACGGTTCGATGTTGATGCACAGCGTTGTCCTGGCTGCAGTACGTCCGGGTTCATCGCAAGACACATACTGCATCCTGCATCACGCCATTCAAAACCGGCTTCCGTGAAGATTTTGTCCAAACCTTCTTTCTCCGCCTGAATCTTAACGCGTCCTGAACCTGGCACAACAATAGCAGTTACGTTGCTGGAGACGGTGTGTCCTTGAGCAACCTTCGCTGCTGCACGCAGATCCTCAATCCGTCCGTTTGTGCATGAACCGATAAATACATAATCTACCGGAATTTCAGAGATTGGTGTTCCAGGGGCAAGACCCATATATTCAAGCGCTTTTTCAGCGGCTTTACGTTCATTTTCAGTCGGCAGCTCTGACGGTACAGGTACTTTGGAAGAGATATCTGTTCCCATTCCAGGGCTAGTGCCCCAAGTAACTTGCGGGATCAGAGACTCCACATCAATTTCAACGACGCGGTCAAACTCTGCACCCTCATCTGTTACAAGCTCTTTCCAAGCCGCAACTGCTTCGTCGAACTTCTCACCTGCTGGTACATATTCACGACCACGCAGATATTCAAATGTTGTTTCGTCCGGTGCGATCATGCCCGCTCTTGCTCCGCCCTCAATGGACATGTTGCATACCGTCATGCGCTCTTCCATGCTCAGCTCACGGATCGACTCACCTGTGTATTCAATAACATAACCTGTTGCAAAGTCAGTGCCATATTTGGCAATAACCGCGAGGATCATGTCTTTTGCCGTTACACCCGGATTACGTTTGCCGACAAAACGGACTTCCATCGTTTTTGCTTTCGCTTGCTGCAAACATTGGGTTGCCATAACGTGCTCCACTTCACTTGTTCCGATACCAAATGCAAGTGCACCAAATGCACCATGAGTGGATGTGTGGCTGTCTCCGCATACAATCGTTTTACCCGGATGAGTCAGGCCCAGCTCAGGTCCCATAACGTGTACAACACCTTGGTCGATCGTGTCCAGATCGTACAGCTTCACACCGAAGTCGCGGCAGTTCTGCGACAGAGTGTCAATCTGCTGTTTGGAGATCGGGTCCGTAATGTTGAAGCGATCCTTCGTTGGCACGTTGTGGTCCATCGTTGCAAATGTCAGCTCCGGACGGCGAACTTTGCGGCCGCTCAAGCGAAGACCTTCAAATGCTTGTGGAGATGTTACTTCATGCACCAGATGCAGGTCGATATACAGAATACTCGGTTTTCCTTCTTCCTGATGAATCACGTGATTTTCCCAGATTTTCTCAAACATCGTTTTTTTACTCATCATTTTCACCTCATCATAAGTTCGGTCCTTGGAAGAGCCTCTTGCGTTTGCGTGTAAAAAGTGAAGCTCTTGAATGACATTAATATATCATCCTGTCCTTCATTGTTCCAAGATATAATATCTATAGATGTTATAGGTTAAACCTATAATGGGGAAAATGGAAAGAAACCGCTGTTCATAACAGCAGTTTTAATTGATAACAATTATCATTATCATGTAATCCCTATACTACGTTGCTGTTCTGCTTCTGTCAATGCTTTAGTGTGTAATCTTTTATTTGGCGGCTCCATAAATACTCAGCTCTGTGCCGGCCTTAACCAATGCAGGCCTCATCCAGAGCAAATGCAGTTGTGCTCGTGATCACGAGCGTTTGATCTGGAGTCCAACGAATTTTGGCGTCTTAGTCATGACGAATTTTCAGCCTTTTAATGATATAATAGCCACATCAATGAAAGGAATGACATCAGATTATGGAATTCAGACAACTTCAATATACACTGCAAATTGCAGCTGAACGAAACTTTTCAAGAGCGGCGGAGAAATTACATATTGCGCAGCCTTCCTTGAGCCAGCAGCTATCCAAGCTAGAGAAGGAGCTCGGAGTTCTGCTTTTTCAAAGGAATACCAGTACAGTTGAGTTGACTCATGCGGGAGTCACATTTGTAGAGCAGGCTCAGAAAATTGTCGATGCCGTGGAGCTGCTGCGTCAGGAAATGTCCGATATTTCACAGCTTCGCAAAGGAAAGGTTGTTGTTGGCAGCATGCCAATCACCGGCTCTCATCTGCTTCCGCATGTACTCCCTGCTTTTCAGATGGCGTATCCTGATATAGAGGTCACTTTGCTAGAGGATTCCGGTGTTGCACTCGAAAAGCTGACGGCCAGCGGCAAGGCTGACCTCAGTCTGCTTTCCTTGCCTTTGCAGGAGCCAAGCTTGTCTTATGTTACGATTGGTGAGGAACGCATTGATCTGGCCGTACCACCGAATCATCGCTTGGCGCATCGCGGAGACCCTGAGCATCCACAGCCTGTGCGAATTGATGAGCTTCAGGAAGAGCCCTTCGTCGTATTAAAAAAGGGGCAGGGCTTTCGCAAGCTGACATTTGATCTGTGCGAACAGGCCGGCTTTGATCCACAGGTTGTGTTTGAGAGCACTAACATTGAAACGCTGCAATCGCTGGTGGCAACAGGCATGGGCATCACTCTGGTTCCCCGCTTTATCGCCCGTGCTCCGCGCAGTGAATTCGTGCCCGTGTACGTACCACTTGCCGATCCGACACCGAGCCGTACTCTTGTTGTCGCTTACCGTCAAGGTCGAGTGCTGTCCAAAGCAGCCGAGGCCTTCATTCAAACCTTTCAGCAAACGGTCGCAGCGCTTTCTAAATCCGATAGCTTGCCAGGTTGAGGTGCTGGCTGCCCAGACCGTTTACAGTTTATGGTTAACCTGCTCGTTGCAAGAATACATCGCCATCATCTGTTGAAAACATCTGGTTGGAGCAAGAAGCTGGTCTGAAGCCGATACTGCCTTCAGCCAGCTTGCCGCCAGAGCACCCTTTCCAAGCTTTTCCGACTACTTCCCGCCAAAATAAATACTGGGTCTGCGATCCTCAAACACTGGAATGCGTCCACGGACTTCATCAACCAAAGCAGGACGAATCATGCCCGTTACAATCTCTTCCCCTTCGCCGCCTTCAGCTACAATCTCACCCCATGGGTCAATGATCAGAGAGTGACCAAAAAATTCCGTGTCTCCCCCTTTTCCCACACGATTACATGCAATAACATACATCTGATTCTCAATCGCTCGCGCCGTCAGTAGTGTGCGCCAGTGGTGCATACGCGGATGCGGCCATTCCGCCGGCACAATTAAAGCACGTGCACCGCTCAAAGCAAGCGTCCGGGCCAATTCGGGAAATCGTATATCATAACAGATCGACGCCCCTGCGGTCAGACCATTGCTCAACTCAAACATTTCAGGCAGGGCTCCCGGTTCCAAATATTTTTCCTCATCCATCAAACGGAACAAGTGAAGTTTATCGTAACGGGATACTTCTTCCCCTGCTTCATTATAGACATACATCGTATTGTAGATTTGTGCCTCACGCTTTTCGGCAATAGAGCCGCCCACAATCGAAAGCTCATGCTTCTTGGCAAAAGCAGACAGCCATGCTCTTGACGTTTGCCCCTCCGGGTCAGCCAGCTCATGAATTTGCGGCAAAGCATAACCTGTGTTCCACATTTCTGGAAGCACGGCCAGCTTCAAATCCGGATATTGCTCTACTGCACGTTCCAGCAGCATTTGCATATGAGCATGGTTAGCTTCCGGGTCTCCCAGCTTAATATCCCCTTGAATCAATGCCACCCGCAATTCACCTTGTTGTTCCGTCATACCCCAACACTCCTCCAAAACTTAATACTTGATATCATAGCCTGATCCTGGCAAAATCTGCAACTGTCCTACTGCAAATACCAGCAAACCAATCAGGTGTTTTTTCCATCAGTTTTTCACGCGTCTCGGCAACACTTGAATTCCAGACCAATCGGCAACACTTGAATTCCAGACCAAATCGTTTAATGGATAGACATGGCCTTGCTCTACAGCCGCAAGAGTTCTCCACTCTGGACTTTGCTCAAGCCTTACTCCCTTATCCCCCTATACAGCTCGGGATTGACGTGATAAATTAATAAAAACGTTTGGCTATATAATGAACCTTCGGAGTGATAAATACAATGAATAATGCTGACTACACCTCTTCACGTTCTGCTTTTCCTATTCCATCTGCCGATATGCTGTCACAGCTACCTACGCAATTTTTTGCAACACTTGTGCAAAATGTAAATCGCGAGATTGCAGATGGTCATGATGTAATCAATCTGGGCCAAGGCAACCCTGACACGCCTACACCGCCACATATTGTTACATCGCTGCAAGCATCTGCGGAGAACCCGCTTTATCACAAGTACTCCCCATTTCGTGGATATGCCTTCCTCAAGGAAGCTGTCGCCAAACGTTATAAGGAGGACTACAATGTCGAGCTTGATCCCGAAACCGAAGTTGCTATTCTTTTTGGCGGCAAAACCGGACTCGTTCAGTTACCCCAAATCTTATTAAATCCGGGTGACGTATGCCTTGTTCCGGATCCGGGGTACCCGGATTACTGGTCGGGCGTTGCAATCGCGCAGGCACGTATGAGCTTTATGCCTTTATTGGAAGGTAACGCATTTTTGCCGGATTACGAGGCAATCTCTGCGGATGACCGCCAGCGGGCTAAGCTGATGTTTCTGAATTATCCCAACAACCCTACCTCCGCTACGGCTCCGTTATCGTTCTATGAGGACACCGTTGAATTTGCCATAAAACATCAGATTGTTGTGGCTAGTGATTTTGCATATGGCGCAATCGGATACGATGGGCATCGCCCCGTCAGCTTCTTGCAAGCTCCTGGCGCAAAAGAAGTGGGCATCGAGTTTTATACGTTATCCAAAACGTACAATATGGCTGGATGGCGTGTCGGCTTTGCACTGGGCAATGCAGAGATTATTTCCAAAATCAATCTGCTACAGGATCACATTTACGTTAGCCTGTTTGGCGGCATTCAGGCTGCAGCTGCCACAGCACTCACGGGTCCGCAGGATTGTGTCACCTCGCTTGTAGCCAAGTATGCATCCCGGCGTGATGCGTTTTATGAAGCTCTCTCCTCCATTGGCTGGCAAGCTCCAAAACCGAAAGGTTCTTTTTTCGGCTGGCTGCCTGTACCTGGCGGCTACAGCTCTGCCGACTTTGCAAACCTCCTGCTGAGAGAGGCTAAAGTAGCCGTTGCGCCAGGAATCGGCTTTGGTTCCCATGGGGAAGGGTATGTCCGCATCGGTCTTCTGAGTGATGAACAACGATTGCAGGAGGCAGCAGAGCGAATTGGCAGGCTGCAGCTCTTCAAGTAAACGTATCGTTCATTTTGCATAAGTGCATGGGCACAATCCCTTTGCATATGCCAACTTTCCATGGTATGTTATAAGAAATCGTTAGAACGAAACGTGATGACGGGACCAGTAAGAGTGAACCAGCTGCGTACAGAGAGTAAATTCCATTCGGTTGAGAGAATTTACCGTAGCTTCTCTCCGAAACCTACCCCTGAGCGGCCTGTTGTACACAGGACAGTGCCTTCTGTTACAGGGCATGAAGCCGGATGATCTGATCATCAATAAAGGTGGTACCGCGGAAGTAACGAACTTTCGTCCTTTTTAACCAAAGGACGAGAGTTTTTTTTGTACCTGAACTGGCTGCTCACAATCACTGATTAATTATGTTTAAGGAAGTGAAACCATGACTTCACGTATTGTCGTTAAAATCGGGAGCAGCTCATTAACTACCGAGGAGGGCGGTCTGGATCGCCAGGCGATATCTTTTTTTGCAGACGAAATTGCCGCTCTTGCAGCACAGGGCCACGAAGTTTTGCTAGTCACCTCTGGAGCAGTTGCTGCCGGATTTCGGGAGATTGGATATCCTCAGCGTCCCAAACTGTTGCATGAAAAACAAGCGGCGGCGGCTGTCGGGCAGGCTTTGCTGATGCAGGCATATCAACAGGCTTTTGCAGCGCACCGCGTTACTACAGCGCAAATTTTACTGACCCGTACCGACTTTCACAGCCGTAAACGTATGGGAAATGCAGGGATGACTGTAGAGGAGCTGATCAAGCAGGGTGTCATTCCTATTTTCAACGAAAATGATACGGTATCTATTGACGAGTTGAAATTCGGGGATAATGATCTCTTGTCTGCGTTAGTTGCCAATCTGGTCAAGGCTCAGCATCTTATCATTGTGACGGATACCAACGGCCTGTATACCGCTGATCCGCGCAAAGATCCGGCTGCAACTCGGTATGACCGCATCCCCGAGATTACAGCCGAGATTTACGCCTACGCTGGCGGCTCGGGAACTACCGTGGGAACGGGCGGCATGCGGTCCAAAGTTGATGCGGCCAAGGTTGCTACACGCGGCGGTGTACCTGTTTTTGTAGGCAGTGTCAAAGAGCCAGGTGATATGCAGCTTGCTGTAGATGGAACGGGTAAAGGGACCTATTTTGAGACAAAGCTGGCTTCACTCTCCCGTAAAAAGCAGTGGCTCGGCTTTATGTCTACACCGCTTGGTACAGTCGTGGTCGATCATGGTGCCGAGGAAGCGCTCGTACATGGCGGGCACAGTCTGCTTCCTGTAGGGGTCAAGCGTGTTCTGGGGACATTCCATGCAGGTGATGTCGTGGAAGTGCTTGGACCAGATGATTCACTTCTGGGACGGGGGATCGTCAATTACGATGATGATCAGCTCCGTCAGATTGCGGGAATGGCTAGTGGCGAGGTAATGAAACACCTGAACAGCATACACCGACTTGAAGTTATTCATCGCGATGAATGGATTACATTAAAATAAGACGCCTGAGGAGGAATGAACGATGAGTGAAGTTCGTGAAAAAGCAAGCAAGGCCAAATCTGCCGTTTCCCGGCTGAATCGCTTGACGACTGAGCAAAAGAATACTGCACTGCACATCATGGCTGACGCCTTGATTGCACAATCCGAAGAGATCATTACCGCCAATGTGGAAGATCTGGATCGCGGCCGAGAGCAAGGTACACCTGAGTCCATGCTGGATCGTTTGGCACTTAACAAGGAACGTATTGCGGGTATAGCCGAAGGTCTGCGTCAGATCGCAGAGCTACCCGATCCGGTCGGTGAGGTGCTTGAAACCTTTACCCGTCCAAACGGTCTGCACATCGAGAAGTTGCGGGTTCCTATCGGCTTGATCGGCATTATCTATGAAGCACGTCCTAATGTGACCGTGGATGCCGCAGGGTTGTGCCTCAAAACAGGTAACGCAGTGCTGCTGCGTGGCGGCTCCTCTGCCCTGTCCTCCAATCGCAAAATCGTTGAGGTGCTGCATCAGGCGCTTGCAACAACCGAGATGCCGGCTGAAGCGCTGCAGCTCGTCGAAGACGCCGATCGTGCTTCCGTTGATGAGATGCTCAAGCTGAACGGCCTGCTGGATGTTATCATTCCACGCGGAGGAGCTTCGCTCATTCGCACAGTCGTGGCTAATGCAACCGTACCTGTGATCGAAACAGGCGCTGGCATCTGCCATACGTATGTCGATGAATCCGCAGATGAAACGATGGCAACAGACATTGCAATCAATGCCAAGGCACAACGACCATCTGTATGCAACTCGATGGAAACGCTGCTGCTGCATGCCAATTATGCCGAAAAGCATCTGCCTGCACTGGCAGAACGTTTCCGTGAAGCGAATGTTGTTCTGAAGGGTTGCGAAACGGTTCGCCGCCTTGTGCCGACGGTACAGGAAGCAACGGAGGAGGACTACGCAACAGAGTATAACGATTATATTCTAAACATCCGCGTAGTGAACAACCTGGAAGAAGCGATGCAGCATATTACACAATATGGAACCAAACATTCGGAATGTATTGTAACTAAGGATACCGCCCATGCAGAACGCTTTATGCATGATGTGGATGCGGCCGCTGTATATCATAATGCATCCACTCGTTTCACAGACGGCTTCGAATTCGGATATGGGGCAGAGATCGGAATTAGTACGCAGAAGCTGCACGCACGGGGTCCAATGGGATTGCCTGCCCTAACCTCCAGCAAATACCGGATCACAGGTAACGGTCAGATTCGTCAATAATATTGGAATACCAGTTATATAGGAGGAACGATAATTATGAGCCAAGAGCAGCAGACATTACTACAACAAAAGATTACTTTCCACGGAGCTGGCGCAATGGCCGAGGCAATCGTGCGTGGACTCATTTCCCGTCTTGTCGTTCGTCCTCAGGATATTACGATGCTGAATCGCAGCAATCTCAAGCGTCAGGAGGAGCTGAGCACCCGCTACGCGGTACACACCGGCACAGCTTCGCAATCACAGGACATTCTTGCCTCCTCGCCGGTAATCGTGCTGTGTATGAAGCCCAAAGACGCCGCCGCAGCGCTGCGCGAATTAGGGCCTCTGTTGTCCCCGGACCAACTGATCGTATCGGTTATTGCAGGACTGTCGATTCGTACCATGCAGACTCTGCTCGGCCGCAAGCAGCCTATAGCCAGAACGATGCCTAACACCTCCAGCACCATTGGACTTGGTGCAACCGGACTTGCCTTCTCCGCAGAGATAACTGATGAACAGCGCAGCACTGTCATGACACTTTTCGAAGCTGTAGGTATTGTAACGATTGTGCCAGAGGACAAACTTGAAGTGCTTACAGGTATTTCCGGCAGCGGACCTGCTTACGTATACTATCTCATGGAAGCTATGATTGCAGCGGGAATCCGTGGTGGCTTGTCCAGCCAGCAGTCTCGCGATCTTACGGTGCAGACCGTGCTTGGTGCAGCACGTATGGTGCAACAGACCGGTCTCGAACCGATGAAGCTGCGCAGTGATGTTACCTCGCCGGGAGGTGCAACACAAGCCGCGCTGAAAACGCTGGATGAAGGAGACTTCTTTGAAAATGTCATCGCAGCCGTGGGACGTTGTGCTGAACGCTCACGTGAGATGGGAGCTGCATTGGAAGGAGATTTAAAACATGAATAATATGTGTACTGCCACATATCGTCTGCATGATGATCATGCCGATTTCCACAAAAAAGCCCAGTCCATCGCCATCGGTATGACCGTTGGCAGCTGGACTGAGCTGCCTCAGGCCCAGCGTGAAGCGATGCAGAAGCACTTGGGCGAAGTGCTCAAGGTTGACGTGTATGAAGCCGAAGGCATGGCTCCAGGTGAGCGATATGCGGATATTACGATTGGCTATCCGGATATTAACTTTAGTCAGGATATCCCTGCTCTGCTCGTAACCGTCTTTGGCAAAATCTCGATGGATGGACGAATCAAGCTGATACAGCTTGGCTTCTCGGATGGTTTCTTACGTGCGTTCCCTGGGCCCAAGTTTGGCCTTCATGGTGTACGTGACCTGCTGGGCGTTCATGATCGACCTCTGCTCATGAGTATTTTCAAATCCGTGATCGGACTGAATACGGATGAACTGCGTGAACAGTTTATCCGTCAAGCTCTTGGCGGCGTTGACCTCATCAAGGATGACGAAATTTTGTTTGAGAACCAGCTTACTCCGATTGAAAAAAGAGTTGAGGTCTGCATGAAGGCAGCCGAGCAGGCGCGCCAGGAGACAGGAAAAAAACTGCTCTATGCCGCCAATCTGACCGGTCCTACCTCACGCCTGAAGCAGCAGGCAGAACGTGCTATCGGTGCAGGAGCCAACGCACTGTTATTTAATGTGCTGTCCTATGGTTACGATGTGCTGCATGAATTAAGCAGTGACCCCGATATCAACGTGCCCATCATGGCTCACCCTGCACTTGCAGGCGCACTGTATCCATCACCGCATTACGGAATTTCCGCATCCGTGGTGCTGGGACAGTTAATGCGTCTGGCCGGAGCCGATCTTGTGCTCTTCCCTTCACCCTATGGCTCCGTTACGATGCCTAAGGAGGAAAACATGGCGATTACGGAACAACTTTTGACACCAGATCTGCCGGTAAGACCAAGCATGCCTGTGCCATCAGCCGGAATTCATCCGGGACTTGTGCCGATGATTCTGAGAGACTTTGGCAAGGATGTCATTGTTAATGCTGGCGGCGGAATTCACGGACATCCGATGGGAACCGAAGCAGGTGGACGGGCTTTCTTGCAGGCGATTGAGGCTGCGGGACGTTCCATTCCGCTGGCAGAGCATGCTGCAGAGCACCCGGAACTGAAAAGCGCACTGGATTTATGGGGTGGCGAGCGATGAATAGCGGTAAGAAAACAGCGATATTTTGTGATTTTGACGGAACGATTACACTCTCGGACAACATCGTTGCCATTATGAAGCATTTTAAGCCAGATGGCATTGAAGCAATCATGAAAGACACGATTGAACAAAACATCTCTCTGCGGGAAGGTGTGGGTGCGATGTTTGCTCTCCTGCCCTCCTCGCAAAAAGACGAGATTGTCGAGTTTGTGCTTGGACAAGCAGGCATCCGTGAAGGCTTCGCGGCATTTCTGGAGTATGTTCGCAGCGAGGGCATTGAATTCAATGTAACTAGTGGCGGCATGGACTTTTTCATCGAACCACTGCTTGCACCCTTTCATATTCCGCAGGAGCGTGTGTATTGCAACGGTGCAGATTTCTCGGGGGAAAGGATTCGCATTGAATGGCCCCACCCCTGCCAGCCCCCATGTGAGAATGGCTGCGGGATGTGCAAAACAACCGTGATCCGTTCGTTCCCGTCTGATGAATATAACCGGATTCTGATTGGTGACAGTCTGACCGACTTCGAAGGGGCTAAAATTGCCGATCTGGTCTACTCCCGTTCCATCCTGACGGATAAATGTGTGGAGCTTGGTGTGGATCACGTACCTTTTACAACCTTTTATGACATCATTGAAGATATGAAGCAGAAGCAATCACAAGGAGTGCTGTAAACATGGGTTTTGAAAAGATTACACTGGAACATAAACGCCAGGTGCTCGAAGAGCTGGCGGATGTCAAAGCATTATTCGCAAGCCGGAACTGGTTTCCGGGTACAAGCGGCAATCTGTCGATGCGGGTGGGTGAGTTTGACCCTGAGCAATTTTATTTTGCCATTACTGCTTCAGGCAAGGATAAGTCCCTTCGCACGCCTGAGGATTTTCTTTTTGTAGATAAGGAAGGTAAAGCGATCGAAACGACAACGCTGAAGCCAAGCGCCGAAACGCTGATCCACTGTGAAATCTATCGTTTGACTGGCTGCGGTGCTGTCTTCCATGTGCATACGGTATTCAACAATCTGATCAGTGAATTTTTCGGTGATAAGGGCCACGTGCCTATTCAGGGCATCGAGTTGATCAAAGCCTTTAACATTTGGGAAGAAAATGCGGAAATACGTGTGCCCGTACTGCCTAACTTTGCACATATTCCTTCCATTGCCGAGCTTGTTCCGGGTGTGCTGGACCCCGGTGTTCCAGGAATTCTACTGCGTAATCACGGGATCTATGCATGGGGCAAGGATGCTTTTGAAGCCAAGCGTCATCTGGAGGCCTTTGAATTTTTGTTTGAAGTGATGTACCGTCAGCTGCTCTTGAAAGGTGCAACAAAGTAAGAATTTTGCGTATTAGCGCGGATAGCCTGCTCTTCACTGTAACTGTTACCGTATCGCTAATTACAAAATAATAGCACCACCAAAAACACACCAACGGCGTTTCATGGCCCTTGGTGTGTTTTCATAAGCATGTTGCTCAAATCTCATATCTTTTGAAACATTATTGGTGATTATTGCTTATCCTTGAACACAAAGAGGCTTTCCAGTTCATCGTCTTTGGTCTGAAGCACGGTGGAATGACCTGAAGTCACTGCAGACTCCCGCTGTTTGCCAAACAGCAGCTTTAAACCGCCTAAGATAAGCAGCAAGGAAACAATGACCGTGTTTAAATGGGATCGAATCTCATAATTCAGGAACATTTCAGGGAACAGCTCATTCAGCTGTGGAATAATCAACCGAATCGTTAGATAATACAGTCCAAGACCAGCGATACCCAAGCCGATTAAACGCTGATGCCGCACCCAGTCCTTGAAGATGGGCTCATCCGTGAGCGGCTCACGTCCGTAACGGCTGGAGCATTGAAGACCGTCGAAAAAGCTGTAAAACCAGATCAGCGGTATCATGAACAGGAACACAGATAGACGTAGCAGGTCGAGAATGTAGATGCTGCCCAGGAATAGAAACATCAGCTGCAGTCCTCTTTTTTGCAAACCGAGATACATATGTCCTGCTCCCGGAAAAGCAGAGAGCAACGTCGCCAGCACTTTACTGCGCCGCCCCATAATTCTGCCTGTCTCCAGTTCTTCAAACAAGGTTCTGTCCTGAAGCACTTCCCCCGCCTGCTTTCGATGTACATGCTGAACGGCATCGAACATGCAATATACCCAGATCACCGGCAGAATGAGCAAAAACATCAGAAACACAGACTCATTCGTAATTGTGGAGACGAAAACCATCATTGCAAAGGAACCGAAAAACGCCATCAAGAAAGATAATCCCCGGTGCAGCAATCCGAGATGCAAATGTCCAAGCCCCGGAACAAACGAAAGCAATATGGTAAAAAATCGCTCCCCTTCACTACCTTTTTGGTACATGGGCTGAGACTGGGCATTACCGTCACCTGGATACCCGGCAAACTCCGGAGTCGCCCCGTCTGCATTCTGATAATGCAAGTGACCTTCATTCGGGGTAGCGGCACTGCCATAATGTAGATTACGATCTTGTCCGTAGTAATACCGTTCACTAGCTGTAGGTGCGGAGAGTAGCACAATGATCATATCAAGCATGCTGATCCCCCAAACCAAAAGCATAGCCAGCAGTCCAAGAACAATTAAATCTCGTTCACCCAGCAACCAGGAGAGCATCAAAAAACCGATGCCCGTGCCGAAGAATAACAAGGGATAGAACACAGCCCGAATCTTGCGCCGCCAATACAGGAACCCCAATCCGGGGAACAGATTTAATAAAAATGCAAGTAATTTATTACGATCTGGATGCACAGTCCTCAATCCTTTCTTTATCATGCCTTACCCGACCATTCACGGCTTGGGTTTGAAATTATCGAGCCATGAGGTAGCTGCCTCGGTCCATTTCTCTGTGAACGAACCAGCAGTCTCACCTTCCTGGAATTTATGATAAGGGGCAACTTTGTCAAACAAGCCGGAAGAGAGAAAGATCAATGTCAGACAGGCGGCCACAGTGTAATGAAATGCCCGGTGCTCGAACCAGCGGGGTGTACGTCCGCCACGAGATTGACGCATGCTGCCCATCGTTGGCAAACGTTCAATTGTCTTCATCACAGAATTTGTAAAATCAATCGGATCGGGCAACTCAGGGTACTCCCGTTCCATCCCTAATGCTCTAATGTACGCTTCCATCGCATCTGGTTCATTCAATAGCAACTGCTCCATCAGCATGGCCTGATCACTGCTAACTCGACCTTCAATATAGTCCACCCACTGCTGGACGGTATACATCTCTTTTTTACTCACGCCACTCTTCCTCCTTCCAATGGTTTCGAATCCACTGCCGAGCCCGATATAGTCTGGATTCGACCGTTTTCACAGCCACCTCGGCCTCATGAGCAATTTGCTCGTAATTTTTCTCGCTCAGATAATATGCTGTAATAATATCCCGATGCTGGGCAGGCAGCTGATTTATACGTTCGCGGAGTTGATCCTGTCGCTCTTTGCGTATCACCCTGGCAAGCACGTCTTCCTCCCGCCCTGGTAAATTCACCATCTGGTCTTCTCCACCTAGGTCTTCAGCACTTCTTCTGCCCAGCTTGCGTTTGGCATCAATTGCTTTATGAAAGGCAATCCGGGTTATCCAGGTTTTGAAACCTTCGGATCGATAATCGGGGAGAGATTTATAGATCTGTATGAACGCCTCCTGAGCGGCATCCTGGGCATCCTGATCATTACGTAAGACAGAATACACAACATGATATACATGCTGACTGTATTTATCAATCAGAACACGCATCTGGGATGCATCTCCTTGACGGATTTGTTCAATAATAAGCGCTTCCTCAATAACTCTCCCCTCCTCTCCAATTCAATAGACGACGACATGTCATCAGACCCCTGCATATTTTATCAAATTTATTATCCTTCTGTATGCACGTTCAGAAGTGAGGTGCTGCACACAAAAAAACAGGCACAGAATAAATCTGGCCTGTTTCTCTATAAAACTAACGTCCTCCGTTACGAAAACGCTGCGTATATGCTTTGGCATCCTGCACATTTTTGACACGATTCCTGCTCCACTCCAGCAAAATTCGGTCAATGTACCGGAAATGCACCTTGCCTGCAAAAACAGCTTCCTTCAACGCCAATAGAATCAGCTCTTCCTGATAGCGATCCTGATCAAGCCAGCCGGATATCGTTTCACACTCCATCGGTGACAGAGGTCGTCCAAATTCCTTTTCAAAAATAGAGAACATGTTCCGCTCTTCCTCTTCTTTTTGAACAGTGTTCGAATTAGGATGTGAAGCATGGCTCTTCATTTGTTCAGACCGGACATGCGCGGCCTCGTCCGCAGCACACACCGCAAGCTTTGCGTACAAGCCATACAGGTCATATCGTTCATACTGAATATCCCGTTCCTCATCCCGCTGCTCGCCAATCGTGATATAACCATCCCTTATCAAACGCTGCAACATTCTCGCAATACCTTCAGGAGCCAGTCCCATGCGGACAGCAAGCTCTTCAAGGGTAGGAAAATCATTGAATTCTGCCTGGCGGAATCCGAGCAGTTGAATCAACAGCAGCACCTCTGAATCGGATAACCCTAGCTGGTGGTAGAAACGCAATAACGCATAAGGCAATTGAGCAGTACCTGACGACATCCCGTAAGCCGCCCCGCTTAACCACGCTTTGGAGGTACTGTCCTCCATGTGCTCTTTTCCGTTAAACATTAAGGGTACAGACGATAGAGCATACGTGGGAATGCGATTGTCTCACGAACATGGTCAAGTCCGCAGATCCACGCTACCGTCCGCTCCAATCCCAGACCGAAACCGGAGTGAGGAACCGATCCGTATTTACGCAGATCCAGATACCACTGGTACGCTTCATCCGAAAGATTGTGCTCTTCAAAACGCTGTTGCATCAACTCTGGATCATCAATCCGTTGCGAACCGCCAATGATCTCTCCATAGCCCTCCGGCGCAATCATATCAGCACAGAGAACAACTTCAGGACGATTCGGATCAGGTTTCATATAAAATGCTTTGATTCCAGCCGGATAATGCGTAATGAAGACAGGTGTATTATATTTCTCGGCAATCGCTGTTTCATGTGGTGCACCGAAGTCTTCACCCCAAGGAATGTCGAAGCCTTGTCCATTCAGGAATTCAATCGCTTCGTCATACGTGATGCGAGGGAACGGAGCCGTAATACCTTCCAGCTTGGATACGTCACGTCCGATAGACTCCAGCTCTGCGCGACAATTTTTCACCACAGACTGAACAACATGTGCAATGAACTTCTCTTGTACGCGCAAGCTTTCTTCATGATCGACAAACGCCATTTCCGGCTCAATCATCCAGAACTCAATCAGGTGACGACGGGTTTTGGATTTCTCTGCACGGAACGTTGGCCCAAAGGAATATACTTTGCCCAGTGCCATCGCTGCAGCCTCCATATACAGCTGTCCGCTTTGTGTAAGATAAGCATCCTCGTCAAAATATTTAATGTGGAACAGGTTCGTTGTTCCTTCCGCGGAGGATGGTGTCAGAATTGGCGGGTCAACCTGCGTGAATCCGTTACCATCAAAAAACTGCTGAACAGCACGAATAATCTCGGCGCGGATAACCATAACCGCACGTTGTTTCGTTGAACGAAGCCACAGATGCCGATGGTCCATCAAGAAATCAACACCGTGCTCTTTAGGTGTAATCGGATAATTTTCCGTCAGATGAATGATTTTAACCCCTGTTACAGTCATCTCATATCCAGAAGCACTACGTGGCTCTTCACGGATAATTCCCGTTACATAGACAGAGCTTTCCTGAGTCAGACTTTTGGCATCGTTCCAGATGTCTTCACTAACTTCACTCTTTACAACAACCCCTTGAATATATCCAGTACCATCACGCAGCTGCAAAAACTGAATTTTACCGCTGGAGCGTTTGTTGTTAATCCACGCACCGATCGTAACCGTTTCACCCACATGTTCATTCACATTACGAATTACACAATTCGTATCCATGCCATATCTCCCCTTGGTTCCATAAATTTGAAAATGCAGCGGACAGGTGTAATCCTGCCCTCTGCACTTCCTTGTCATTCTGTATTTACTTTACAGTTAGTTTACTTGGAATTCAATACGATTCGGTGTGTATCACGCGCAATGACCAATTCTTCGTTTGTTGGTACAACGAGAACGTCAACTTTGGAATTTTCAGTTGTGATGCGGCGTGGTTCACCCGAGCGGATTGCATTGAGTGCTTCGTCCAGCTCAACGCCGAGGTATGTCAATTGCTCACATACTTTCTGACGCAGAACAACGGAGTTTTCACCTACACCAGCAGTAAATACAATCACGTCAACACCGTTCATTGCTGCAGCATAAGAACCGATGTATTTGCGCAAACGGTATTCATACATTTCGAATGCAAGCGTAGAGTTCGGCTCGCCTTTCTCCATGCCTTCCGTAATTTCACGCATGTCACTGCTGATCCCGGAGATCGCCAGAAGTCCGCTGTGTTTGTTCAGCATGGAATTCACTTCGCTAACGCTAAGCTCTTCCTTGTTCATTACATACGGCACAATCGCCGGGTCGAGGTCCCCACTGCGTGTTCCCATCATAAGACCTTCGAGTGGAGTCATACCCATTGATGTATCAACAGATACGCCGCCTCTCACAGCAGTCACACTACCACCATTACCTACGTGACAAGTGATGATTTTCAAGTCTTCTAATGGACGGCCGAGATACTCGGCAGCCGCTTTGCTTACATAGTCATGGGATGTGCCATGTGCACCATAACGACGTACTTTATATTTTTTATAGAGTACACGAGGGATAGCATACAAGTAAGCATGCTCAGGCATGGTTTGGTGGAACGCTGTATCAAACACCATAACCTGAGGTACACCCGGCATATTCAATTCAGCCGCACGGATACCCATCATCGCTGCAGGGTTATGAAGCGGGGCCAGGTCAAACAGACGACGAATTTCAGCTTTTGCAGCATCATCCACCAGCGCAGATGCCTTAAATGCTTCACCGCCGTGTACAACACGATGTCCAACAGCCTGAATTTCACTAACGGAATCCAGCACACCGTTTTCTTTATCTGTCAAAATATCTATAACCTTACGGATTGCTGTAGTGTGTTCAAGAATTTCGCTGACTTCCGTAACTTCCTCACGGCCTGTCGGTTTATGCGTCAGAATGGAGGAATCCATCCCGATCCGCTCCACCAAGCCTTTAGCCAGTACGGATTCATCTTCCATGTTATACAATTGATATTTAAGCGAGGAACTTCCCGCATTAATTACGAGTACTTTCACAGTCGGTCACCATCCTTGTCGTACTTGAAGAATCCTTCTCCTGTTTTCACGCCCAGATGACCTGCACGCACCATTTTTTTCAAAACGGTAGAAGGACGATATTTCAGTTCTCCGAACTCACGGAACATTCTTTCGAGTGCTGCCTCAACGGAATCGAGTCCGAAACGGTCAGCCATCTCAAGAGGCCCATGCTGGAAGTTATATCCAATACGCATTGCATCATCAATGTCCTCAGCAGAAGCAACACCCTCTTGCAATACGTGCAATGCCTCGTTAATTAACAGGCAGATCAGACGTGAAGTAACGAAACCAGGCGATTCGTAGATCATAACACCTTTTTTGTCAACAACCTCTTCAACGAAACGACGTGTCTCTTCGAAGGTTGTATCCGATGTTTTCAGTCCGCGAATAATCTCTACAAGATCAACCCGGGATACCGGGTGAATAAAGTGCATACCAATAACACGCTCCGGATACTTGGTCGAGCTTGCAAGCTCGGTCAAACTCAGCGTGGACGTGTTACTTGCCAGAATTACATTGCTTGGACAAACCTGATCCAATTGATGAAAGACTTTCTTTTTCGCTTCCAGGTCTTCCGAAATTGTCTCGATAACCATATCACAAGAGCCCAGTTCAGCGAGATGCCCCACTTTGGTAATCCGTGAGAGAATCAATTTCTTCTCTGCCTTCGTAATCGCCCATTTCTCCAGTTGTTTATCCAGATTGGTCTCGATCATATTGTACGCATGATCCAGCTTTTGTGTTGTGTGCTCCACCAGAAGCACATCAAGTCCTTTGGCTGCAAGCATCTGGGAAATTCCTTGACCCATTGTGCCGCCACCGACAACTCCTATTTTTTTGAAAAACATGGTTCTGCTCCATCCTTTCGGTTCTCTATTTCTCTATTGTACCCTGTTCGCCGAAAATTACAAATTTCGACCCAACAACTAATAATATCTTAGCACGAGTGAAATGTAAAAAAAAATAACCAGCATAAAGAATTTATGCTGGTAAACGGGCACTGTCACGAAATTGACAACGAAATTGTTCGCCTGATAAAACTTCCTCACGCATCAGGATATCCAGCGAATTGTCGAAAATTGTCCGCTGTTCCTCGAGCCGAAGTTTGGTATGCTCCATCAGCTCCTGCAAAATCACTTTGTTCTCACGCATGAGCTCTTCCGTTGTAACCATGTCCATGTTTACGATGCCAAGAGAGGTCAAGCCTGAAGCCATCATCGTCTGTACAACATTGGTCGCCTGCTCAAAGTCGTTGCGCGAACCTGTGGAGCGACCGCCATAATACATTTCTTCAGCGGCTGCACCGGCCAGTGCAATCATGATTTGTTCCTCCAGAAAACGCTTTGTGTATAGAAATTGTTCCTGCTGCGGATTGTGACGCACATATCCCAGAGCCTGTCCACGCGGACTTAAAGCCACCTGACTGACACTGCCCGGACGTACAAGCTCTGCCATAATGGCATGACCGAGTTCATGGATGGCAACCCGTTTTTTCTCCTCAACGCTTGATTCCCGATCAGTTTTCTCACCCATCATCACTTTATCAATCGCAAGCGACAGGTGACGCTGTTCAATCGTAGCCGAGCCTTCACGCATCGCATATATTGCCGCCTCGTTCATCACACTTTCCAACTGTGCACCCGAGAAACCATAGGATTCCTCTGCAGTCTTCTCCAGATTCACTTCCTGTGTTAAAGGTTTGTTTACCGCATGTAGCTCCAAAATATGCTTTCTTCCCTTTTTGTCCGGCAGATCCACCTGAATGTGACGGTCAAAACGCCCCGGACGGGTCAACGCACTATCCAGCATTTCCTTGCGGTTAGTCGCTGCAATCAGCAATATGCGCGGTGTCTCGGAGGTGTATATACCGTCCATCTCCGTCAGCAGCTGGTTTAAGGTCTGATCATATTCACGTTGCTGTCCACCTTCACGCTTACCGCCAATCACATCAATCTCATCAATGAAAATTATAGCATTTTCCTTGTTTTCCTTTGCCGCACGCGCTCTGGCATCCTTAAACAGATCCCGGATACGACTGGCACCTACACCAACGTACATCTCAACAAATTCACTACCCGATGCAGCTACAAAAACGGAATCAGTGTAGTGTGCCGCCGCTTTGGCCATCAGCGTTTTGCCTGTTCCCGGAGGGCCAGTCAGCAAAATACCTTTGAGCGCACGGATGCCAAACTTCTGTATCTCTTCATGACGAATGAGAAAGTCCAGCGCCTCTCTTAGCTCCTGCTTGGCGCTATCCTGTCCTCCTATTTCCTCAAAAGTCAGCTTGGAGGGACCTTTTTTCTTCCGTTTACGCTCCTGCGCTGCACCTACAGTAATTCCTCCGCGCATATTCATCATAAATAACAAGCCACCTACCAGCAGTGCAGCAATAAGAATTGGTACGATATCCACTCCGATAAATGCAAGAAAAATAATCAAAACAGGCACAAATCCAATAGCTGCTTCTTTCGTCCATTTAGGCATTAGGCCACACTCCTATCTGACCGGGGACACGCGGCAGGATAATAAATTTGCTGGCATCTCCGTCTCGAAGACTTACATACACATTGTTGTCATCCATTGCTGTGTTTACTTTGATTCCACCCGTAGCCATTTTCGACAACGTAGGGGTAATGTCTGCATATTGTTTATTTTCCATCGCTTGAGCTACTGTAAACATCGCATCACCCCACCAGTTTTCCAAAGCTTCGTTGGAATGGTCAACGACGTCCAGTTTAAGAGTACGTGAGCCAATCAGGCCCTGCCCTTCTCGATGAATGTATTGCACCAATCTGCCCAAATCCACATTAGGCTTCAGATCAAGTTTCATTTGCACATCGTTACGGTTAATAGTTATTTGAGCACTGTTGACGCCATCATACTGTGTAACCATCTTTTCAATTGGGGTTTGTACGGCAACTTGTCGATATATAAACCAACCTCCAAACAACAGGACGGCAGTAACAACGGCAGTAATAACAATAGGCAATACTTTCAGCTTCAAATGAATTACCCTCCCAGAATGAGCCCATCCTACGATCTACAGGCTTATATATTTTGCTGTACATTGATATCTGCAAAAACTGTTGCAGATTTATTTGCGTTATTCATTAACTCCAGTACACTTTCGAGTATATCACATCGTATATACAATATCGAAGGTGAAAATATGAATAAAATATTAAATTTAACTATATTAAAAGTTTCATCAACGTAAACAACTTCTTCTATTGAACGTTGGAGCTTGAACCGTTTTGGTAGCGTTTCCTTTAATTAACAAGCCAAAGAAACCGGCAGTCGATATATCGACTTGCCGGTTTCTTGTTATATGTTGACATCCTGCTTGCAGAATGATCCAAAATCATTCAGGCTCGCAGTAAGCGGGTTGCTTGCTGCTGCAGGATGCCTTTCCTAACTGTTAGGGACTGTATACACCAGATCCACTTGTTCCCCGTTGCTAAATCGGTAAAACCGATAGTAAGTGTGTGTATCTGCCTTATAATATACCTGCCAAACGTGAATATTGTTCACAACTCCGGGCATGATTCGTTTAATCTCGCCGCCAGGTACGTCAGAGGCGAAGCGACTACGAATCTGTGTTTCAGACATGCCGTTCTGAATGAGCTCACTATGAACCCCGCCCGTACCTTGCACAGGCTGGTTGTTCATATCAAACTTCACCCACACCATAATATTCTGGTTATCTTTATTTTTGGCTGTCATCGTCCAATAGATATTGTCATCGCCTTCTTTTCCACCCCAGACGTATTTACGCAACTCATCCGGTGATGTGATGGCAATCTGGTCCTTAGCCGCCTGAATCGCCAGTGCTTCCTCCTGGCGCTGATCCTGTGTAACGTAGACATAATATTGCTGAAGTCCAAACACAATCAGAATGAGGATGAGCAGCGATATCCAGATCCACTTCTTTTTTTTCTTCAAGAGCTGAACTTCCTTTCCTTAGAAAACTGCCTATTGCAGCCTGTCTCTTCCTTAACGAGCTAGCAGCTGGTCAAATGTCCGCTGAGCTTCTCGCAAAATGCGCTCTTCATCAAGTGTTAGACACTCACCGTGCTTCACTACCTGTTTCCCGTCAACCCAGACGTGCTCCACGTCCTTCGCAGAAGCGGAATAAATCGTATGTGAGATTAGATCCGTATGCGGGTAGAAATGAGCCTGCTCAATATTTAGTGCAATGAAATCAGCCTTCATTCCCACTTTCAGCGAACCTGTATCGTTCAGGAAGATGGACTTCGCACCGTAACCTGTACCAAGCAGCAACGCCTCACCAGCAGGTACAGCTGTCGGATCGCCAGATACGCCTTTATGGATAAGTGCAGCAAGTCGCATTTCCTCAAACATATCCAGATTGTTATTACTTGCAGGGCCATCTGTTCCCAGTGATACCGTCACTCCTGCTTTTAACAGCGCAGGAACACGAGCTACCCCGGAGGCCAGCTTCAGATTACTGCCCGGATTGTGAGATACTGCAACATCATGACGCGCCAAAATTTCAATCTCTTCATCGTTCAGATGCACCGCATGAGCTACCATGGACGGTCGCGAGAAGAAGCCGTGCTTCTCCAGATGCGCCACTGGACGCAGACCATAATCTGTCACATTTTGCTCAACTTCACGTAATGTTTCTGACATGTGTGTATGCAGCGGCAGGTCCAGATCATGCGCTACCTGTACCAGCTTCTCTATGTAGTCTGGAGGACAAGTATATGGTGCATGTGGAGAGATAACTGTTGTGATGCGTCCAGCCGCCTGTCCATTCCACTGACGTGCAAAAGCCGCTGACTCCTCCAGCTTGCGCATCTGCTCTTCTTCCGAACAAAGTCCGATTACACCACGCGCAAGAGCAGCTCTTGCCCCGGACTGTTCTACCACTTTAGCCACCTGATCCATATGATCATACATATCCAGAAATGCTGTAGTTCCACCTTTTAACATCTCAAGCACAGAAAGAGAAGCACCCCAATACACGTCTTCAGAGGTCATTTTGGCTTCCATGGGCCACATTTTTTCCTGTAGCCACACCTGCAATGCCAGATCATCGCCATGACCGCGCAGCAGCGACATCGCTGCATGACCATGCGTATTGATCAGACCCGGCAGGAATAGCAGTCCTTTTCCATCCACTAGGGTCAGGTGCTCGTTTCCTTCCGGCAGCGTCTCACCAATATGCACAATCTTGTCATCCTCAATAACCATATATCCTTGAACTATCGTCCAAGTCGCGCCTTCATTGACAGCGAATTTCCCGTTGTGGATTGCCCATTTATTCGTTGTTGTCATCTTGCTCCTCGTCCTTCCCGTTCTCTAAGTAATAAGCCAAGCTCAGCAAATCTGTTGTAAAATCAGCATGATGGATACGTACATGTGGAGGTGTTTTCAGAATTGTGGGTGCAAAGTTCAGGATAGCTTCAATCCCCGATTCGATCAGCTGATCAGCGACATTCTGAGCTTCTGTGTCAGGAACCGTAATGATGCCGATACGGATGTTATCTTTTTGTACCGATTCCGTCAGCTCCTCCATCGGTTTGACCGTCAGGCTGTTAATTTTGTTGCCAATCTTCGGACCATATGCGTCAAAGATGGCTACAATCTTCATATTATCCTTCAGGTACGCGTTATAGTTAGACAAGGCATGTCCAAGATTACCTGCTCCAACCAGAGCCACATTAATCTGCTGGTCGATTTTGAGAATGTGACGAATCTTCTCGATCAGGTAAGAAACATCATATCCAATGCCTTTACGGCCAAAATCACCAAAATAAGCCAGATCCTTACGAATCTGGGCCGGATTCAGGTCCAGTCGTTGTCCAAGCTCCTGCGAAGAAACCGTTGTGACCTCACGCTGCATGAGTTCATTCAAATAACGTAAATACACAGGCAGGCGTCTTACTACCGCTTCCGAAATTTTATCCGATTTCATTCTTGCTCCCCCTTACCATTGCCACGATAAAATAATAAATAATGCTGCGATATATTCACACATTGAAAAAATGAGCATTCTGTATACTTATGTTTAACTGCACTATTCTTTATATACAGAATGCTCGTAAGGTAAATTTATAAGTTCGTTACGCACTGCCTGAAAATTCTCTTTCGAGTGTAACGCCATGATGAAGCATAATGCAATGCCATAGCTTACAAAAAATGAATAATTTTGCTACTCGGCAGGTCGATCCAGCCACTCGGCAATACGCGGCACCATCTGCTCTGTCAGCATATGTTCCATCTTTGGTCCCGGCAGGGAGTACAGAAAGTACTTGCCATAGTAGGCCTCGATCACCCGTGTATCATACACGATGACAATACCCCGATCCTTACCGGTACGAACCAGTCGTCCAAATCCCTGCTTGAACCGGATGACCGCCTGCGGAACAGAGAGCTTCATGAACGGATTTTTTTTCTGCTCTATCAGCAGTTCGCTCTTGGCTTCAAGAAGCGGGTGGTTTGGCGGCTGAAACGGCAGACGTACAATCGCCAGACAGGTGAGAGCTTCGCCTGGAATATCCACCCCTTCCCAGAAGCTGCTTGTTCCTAGCAGAACCGCCGCTTTGGCATCCTGAAATCTTCGGGTCAGCTTGGAACGATTGCCACTGTCCACCCCTTGGCCCAGCAGAGAGATGTCATTTCCCGACAAGGCCTCCTTGAGCGGGTCATACACTTGGCGAAGCATTTTGTAAGAGGTGAATAACACCATCATTCGTCCACGAGTAGCGATCGCCGCTTCAGCCAGCGAATGCACCAGCATCTGAACAAAGTGTGCATCCCCTACACTGCCCTTCAGACTCGGAAAATCACGCGGAATCACCAGCAAAGCCTGCTCACGATAATTGAACGGGGAAGGAAGCATGGATGTCAGCAGGCGATTATTGTCAGCAGCCTCCTGCAAGCCCAACTGCTCGATCATAAATTGGAAGGACTTGTCCACGGACAAGGTAGCCGATGTAAGCACGACACTTTTCTTTTTGTCAAAAAACATTTCTTTCAACTGTGCACTTACATCCACCGGTACGGCATATAGCTGAAGGGACTTGCTGCGGAACTGCCCGCTAGCCTCCATCCAGTACACTGTCTTGGCATCGTCCATACGCATGAAGAATCTTAAATTCTCCTTCATAATCGTCAAATCCTTCAACAGCCCGGTAATATCTGTAATCAGACTGTCAGCCTGATAATCATCCTGATCTTCCTTCACTTCAAGCAGCAGCTTGTCTCCCTTGCGGACCAAGTCACCCAGCGTGACATAAATCTGGTTCTCCAGATCCTGCAGCTCCTGCCACTTCGCAGGCTTCTGAGATGCCTTCAGACGTAGCGAAAATTGTCCTGTCTCCCCTGGAGATGCATCGCTGCGTTCTGGAAGCAGGCCGAACAGAGCGTCGCTTAGACGGTCCCACAGCTCCTTGACTTCCACAGCAAGAGGGAACATCTGATCCACCATAGAGCCCCACTGCACGCCATTTTCATGCCCTGATAGCTGTGAGCGCAGCATGGGCAGTTGCCCGTTACGGCTATCCTTGAACAAACGTGTGAGTGTATGCACAAGGGTGAAATATTTCATATGCAGACCCAGATGTTTGCCGGCAACGTCCTCGAGATGATGCGCCTCATCAATAACCAGGCTTTCATATGCAGGCAAGAGCTGATGAGCCGCCTTCACGTCCGTGAACAGCTTCGAGTGATTGGTAATCACGATATCTGATAGTCCGGCCTCATGTTTGGCACGATGATAGAAACATTTGCGGAACCACGGGCAGGACCTCCCAAGACATGATTCAGACTCACTCTGAACAGTCTCCCAGAAGTCGCCTCCGCGTGCGCTGAGATTCAGCTCCTCGTCATCCCCTGTTTCCGTTTGCGTCAGCCACACAATCATCTGAGCAGCCGTGAAGTAGTCCTCTTTGGGCGTAGCAAATTCACGTTTGTTAATTTTGTGTTCGAACTTGCGCAGGCACAGATAGTGACCTCTACCCTTAAAGACAGCCGCCTTGAACGGAAATGGAACCACCTGCGTCAGCATCGGGATATCCCGCTCGCGCAGTTGCTCCTGCAAGTTAATGGTGTGGGTACTCACCATCACCTTCTGCTCCTGTTTTACACTTTCATAAATAGCAGGCAGCAAATAACCGAGTGACTTTCCGGTACCCGTTCCAGCTTCCAGAAGAAGGTGCTTCTCCTCATCCAACGCCTGTCTTACACTGCTAAACATCTGTGTCTGTGCCTCACGCTCTTCATAATGCTCCAGCGTATCTTTAAGATTAGCTCTGACCTGATCCATGAACTGTTCAAAGCTTACACCATTCAACGGATTGGCTTCCCTCTCATCACGAGGTGCTCCAATCTCCGTCCAGTCGCTGACGTTAAGCGCCAGTTGGCGATAAAACGTGTGCCCGTCAAGGTCCTGTATCGGCTCGGCTTCCTTCTCGCTCCGCAGCCCATCCAAAAACCAGCCCAGATCAGTATCCTCTGGTGCAAACAGATCACTAAGCCGCTGAATCGTTATTAATGGCAGCTCTCTAAGCTCATCCAGGCACTTGAGCAGCACATAAGCTGTTGCGAGTGCATCGCTGTCCGCCTGATGAGGACGGTCATGCTGGAATCCAAACTCAGCAGATACATAGCCTAGCTGATACGATCCCAGAGAAGGAAACGTAATTTTCAGAAAATCAATGGTGTCCAGAATACGGCCTGTAAAAGGTAAATAACCACACCGATCCAGTGCATTCTGCAAAAAATGAAAATCAAAGGCAACGTTATGGCCCACCAGCACCACATCGTCAAGAAGCGGTACCATCTCCATCATCATCTCTTCGAGTGAAGGAGCATCCGCGACATCGTCCTCTGTAATTCCGGTCAGCCCCGTAATAAAAGGAGGAATGGGTACACCCGGATTTACATAAGAACTATATATTTGAGTTATGCTGTAGTCATGATCTATGATGGCAAGTCCGGCCTGTATAATCTCACCGTCGGACTGCGTGCCGGTTGTTTCGAAATCCAAAACGGCAAATTTCATTGCAATATACGGTCCCTTCCATTCCAGTCTATGTTACAGCATAGCAAAAAAAAGGACATTTGAAAATTAACTGACAAAAAAGCGGTGTTCCCGCCGCTATGCCATAGGAGGAAACACCGTTCTTTTGCCGCCAAATACCCGTCTTAATTCAGAGCAGTCAGCTGATTTGCGTATTGCAGTTTTCCTCTGTTCAGCCTGCAGGCCTCCATGTTATACAGAGGTTCGGTCAATGTCGGGTCATGCTGAAGGGCCCGGGCAAACAAGGAGCAGGCAGCTTCCGGATTCGAAAGCTTGGCTTGAATACAGCCCAGAACATTACATACAAGGCCCTTGAGACGCGCAGAGCCGTTTAACAGCATAATCTGTTGCAGATGCACTTCTGAATCGAATAACTGCTCCAGATTCAGGTGAGCAAGTGCCAGATAGAAGCGGGCCAGAGCGCTTTCCGGGTAGTCATAAACAACCCTTGAGAATTGATCAATGGCTTGAGGATACATCTGTAGCTTGAAGTACCCTTGACCACGGCTAAAGCATTCCAGATGAAGCTCAGGAAGCGTGGTAACTGCCTCTTGCTCCGGCTCCAGCGAAGCCGGCTTTTCAAGCTCCTGCTCTCTAAGCTGGCTCATCTTTTCTTCAAACATCAGCCATTCATCCAGTACACCATCACTCATGCGCTTTAATAAATTCCATTTCTGCTGCAGCTCCTGTTTGTCCAGACCTTTAGCGGAAGGATAGCTCTTGATAATTTCATCTAACATGTCGTTCATCTCGGCGAAAACATGCTGGAACATCGTTTGCATCCCCACCCTTGAAAAATGGATTAGTGCAGTGACCTGTATTCATTTTTTGCTGGATGAGCCGATTTCATTCCCCTTCCCAGCCGATTACAAAATCGTGGCGTGTACTTCCTTTTTCATCGTCTGTACAGGTTTGTTCTGACCGTCCACGAATACCACCGTTGGTTGATGATTATTTGCTTCTTCCTGAGACATCATCGCATAGGAAATGATAATCACCGTATCTCCAGGCTGTACGAGACGGGCTGCCGCGCCGTTCAGGCAGATTACTCCGCTGCCACGAGGACCTGGAATGACGTAGGTTTCAAGCCGCGCGCCATTGTTATTATTCACAATTTGCACCTTTTCATTTTCCATCAGGTCCGACGTCTCCATCAGATCTTCATCAATGGTAATGCTACCCACATAGTTCAAGTTAGCTTCCGTCACCGTCGCACGGTGAATTTTGGATTTCATCAGAGTTCTAAACATGTGACAGCACCTCCATATGTTCGATACGTATATTATCAATCAATCTTGTTTTCCCGAATTTAACAGCCAGTGCAATTAAGAGATCGTCGAACACATGAAGTTCATCCAGATCCTGCAGGGGCTCCAGACTAGGAAAAGCCTGAATCTCTGCATAATCAATAACGGCTTGCGCGGATTTTCCAATGTACTCACGCAGCAGACGACGAACGTCAGCCGCTGTAACGGCCGTTCCTGCCTCTACAGCCTCCTGCACTGCACGCAGCGCCTGAGACAGCACCAGTGCCTCCTTACGCAGCTCTGCGCTCAAATAAACATTTCGGGAGCTAAGCGCCAGTCCATCGTCTTCACGAACAATCGGGCAAGCTACAATCTCAACAGGCACATTAAGGTCATTCACCATTTGTTCAATGACCGCCACCTGCTGCGCATCCTTCATACCGAAGAACGCCTTTTGCGGCTGCACGATGTTAAAGAGCTTGGATACTACTGTCGTGACACCGTCAAAATGTCCAGGACGGGACGCTCCACATAAACGCTCTGTGATTCGAGATACTGAAACTGTTGTTTGAGTCGGCTGCGGATACATCTCGTCCACGGAGGGAATAAATACGATATCCACTCCTTCATTGCGAGCTGTCTCAACATCCCTCGCCTCATCCCGCGGATAACTATCGAAGTCTTCATTCGGACCAAACTGAATTGGATTAACGAAAATACTCAATACAACGATGCTGCTTTGCTGTCTGGCAGCTTTCATCAGGCTGGCATGACCCTGATGAAGATACCCCATAGTTGGCACCAGTCCAACAACAGTTTCTCCAGAGCCACCCGCATGATTTGCCCGCAGCACCTGAATTTCCTGTCTTAATGCTGTGATTGTGCGTATAACTTTCATCAGCGAATATCCACCTTTTCTTTACGTTGTCCATACAATTCCTCCAGCACACCATCCGCTGCATTAAATACATGCTCTTCTGCCGGGAATGAACGATCCTTTACTTCTTTGACGTAAGCTGCGATGCTGCTGCGAATCAGGGAACCTACATCGCCATAGGTTTTGACAAAACGTTTCGGCATATAAGGCGAAGCATACTGAACCACGTCGTGGAAAACGAGCACCTGCCCGTCGCAACCGCGGCCTGCTCCGATGCCAATGGTCGGGATCGACAGCTCTTTCGAGATGGCCTCAGCAACCTCTTCCGTCACCAGTTCAAGCACGATGCCAAAAGCACCCGCGGCCTCAAGCGCTTTTGCTTCATCCATCAGACGCTTCGCATCAGCCGCATCTTTGCCCTGAATCCGGTATCCTCCGATCTGATTCACCGATTGCGGTGTCAGACCTATATGTCCGAGCACGGGAACACCTGCCTGCACCACGGCTTTGACCGTACTCGCAATTTCCATGCCGCCCTCCATTTTGACCGCTTGCGCGTGCCCCTCCTGCATCAGTCGGCGCACCCCTTTCAACGTTTCATCAATACTGCCGTGATACGTCATAAAAGGCATATCTGCCACGATAAATGTATTCTCTGCACCACGTACAACAGATCGTGTATGGTATACCATATCATCAATTGTCACTGGCAGCGTGGAGTTGTAGCCAAGCACAACGTTACCCAGCGAGTCTCCCACCAGAATGATATCAATGCCGGCTTCCTCGGCAAGTAAGGCTGTTGGATAATCGTAAGCCGTAATCATGCTTAGCGGTATACCCTCCTGCTTGTATTTTTTCATTTTCAAAATGTTCAATGCTTGCTTCTTTGCCATATCCTTGTGCCCCTTTCTCTTTTCATTAAGCGCAACAAAAAAACCTTTTAGTTTTTCCACTAAAAAGTCCCGAAAAGTCAAAAAAGAGTCACTTGCGATCGTCCCTTCTGTCTCGGTCCTCTTCGGCTCAGAGCAGAATCCAACAATACATTCGTCGATATGATACTTTTATTACATTGCCTTCTGCTTCTATCAACACAGCAAGCAGAACAAAGATATACTGCCCTACGGAGTGCAGCTCGGTCTGTAACAACCCGATACCGCCTCACGAACACAGTATATCAGAGTTATGCCTGAAATTCACGTCTAATGTTCACATGACCTGTGAACGTTCGACAAATATCAGCCTTTCCAGCTTACTTCACCTGAAACGATGAGCTCACGTTGACCGTCCTGCTTCTCGACGATCAAAGCACCTGAGGGGTCGAGCCCAACAGCCGTGCCTTCAATCATTCCATGTGGATTTGTTATAACTACTTTGCGATCTAATGATACAGACAGCGCCTCCCACAGCGACGAGATGACGCTAAATCCCTCTTTTTGATATAAAAAATAGAGATGCTCCAGCTCGGTCAAAATGGCGGCTGCAAGTGCAGTTCGGTCAACAGGCTGTCCGGTTTCAATCTTGAGCGAAGTAGCAATATGCTGCAAATCTTCCGGGTATTCACCGGCTTCAAAGTTTGCATCCACACCAATGCCTGCCACGCAATATCGAACCTCATGGTCCTCCACTGTCGATTCCAGCAAAATGCCACACATCTTACGTCCGTCAATTAACAGATCATTGGGCCATTTAATGCCCGCCTGAGCACCAGTACACGCCCGAATAGCTCGGCATACCGCGACACCGGTCATAAGCGTTAACTGCGGTGTATGTTGTAAAGATAGTTTCGGTCGGAACAGTACGCTCATCCAGACGCCTTTACCCGGGGGAGAAAACCATTTTCTACCGAATCGACCTTTCCCCCCGGTCTGCTCCTCTGCAAAAACAACTGCACCTTCAGCCACACCTTCCTCAGCCAGTTTCTGAACATCATTCTGGGTGGATTGCGTGGAGGAAAGCATCACGGCCTTACGACCAAATACGGTTGTCTTCAGTGCCAGTTGCAGTGCTGCCGCATCAATGCTGTCCGGCCTCGTAACCAAGCGATATCCTTTACGGGACACAGCCTCAAATTCGTACCCCATATCCCGCAATTTATTCACATGTTTCCATACGGCCGTTCGGCTGATGGACAGATGACGACTGATGTCCTCACCCGATACAAACTGACCGTCAGCATGAAGCAACATATGTAATAAATCCTCATGCTTGCTCATTCGCAGTCACCCGTTTCACTTCAGCACTTAATGCATCACGCTGATTCTTTATATTTCCGATTGCGGTCTCTTTAAGCAAATGTTTCATTAGCTGACCCAGCCAAGGCCCACCCTTGCGATCCACCAGCTTTAACACCTGTTCTCCAGTCATTTGTAATTCCTTCAACTTATGCACAGGCATGGATTGAATCCATGCAGCAGCCTGTGTTTGGATCAGAGTCATGCTACCATATACCTGCTCTGAGACTTCCCGCCACCGTTTAGGGAGAACCTGCTGAAGCTGGAGCCAGTCATTGGCCGCCTGAGCACCACAAGTGAGCACGGTGACAATCCAGTGTGCCCGAAGTGCGGGCATGTCTTCGCATTGTTTCACAAAATCAGTGACCTGCTGCTCGACCTGAAGAACCCCCGTTATCCGGGCGCGTTGCTCGTTAGAGAACGTCCACTGCCGCAATAGCTTGTCCGCCTCTATAGGGTCATAACCGCCTGCAAGCAGCAGACATGACCAGCGCAGCAAGGTGTGCTCTCCTGACAATTGCTCCAGACCCGTCAGCATGCGGTGATTAAATCTCGATGCCTCCACTGGAGCCTTCACATGCTCCAGCGCCTGACTGCGATATAATAATGCCAGTCCTTTCCGCGGATGCGGGCCTGCCATCATCTTCACCATCTCGGTTCGAACCCGTTCCATCGCGATGTGCTGAAGCAATTCCCGCTGGTGCACCAGCCCTTTCCAGGTATTAAACGCTATGCTGAAATCAAATACAGAAGCAAATCGTACGCAGCGCATCATACGCAGTGCATCCTCACCAAAGCGCTCAACTGCCTGCCCGACACAGCGTATCAGTCCTTGCGACAGATCGGTTTGCCCGCCAAACGGGTCAACGATAGCCCCGTTAACATCCATTGCAAGAGCATTCATTGTGAAATCCCGTCGCTGCAGGTCTTCCTTGATATCTTGAACAAATTGTACCGCTGCAGGTCTGCGATTATCCTTATATTCCGATTCTGTGCGAAACGTGGTTACTTCGAAAAAATGGCCTCCTGAACGAACCGTCACCGTTCCATGTTGTAGTCCTGTAGGGATACAATCCTCGAATATGTTCATCACTTGCTCAGGAGAAGCGGAGGTTGTAATGTCCATATCATCAACAGAACGGCCCATTAGCTCATCCCGAACACAGCCTCCAACCCAATACGCCTTGAATCCCTCTTCATTTAATCGTATGAGCACGTTCTCACTTTGTTTAGCCATTTCATCATCTGCTTGAGTCCATCGAACCACCATATATCACCTCTTCTCTTGCCTGCCGTGGTCCCTGAGGCTTACCCGCATACGGGATTCAAACTGGGGATTTCTCTTCCAAGCACACGATAGTAGATCTGTTCATACTCCTGACGAATAGAATCATTGCAGAAATCATGATGCGCACGCTGGAGGCATGCCTCCCGCATATCTGCTGCCAGATGCTCATTGGTCAACAGACGAATGGCGTTCTCTGCCATGGATTTCGTATCCCCGATTGGCGAGAGGAATCCTGTTTTGCCATGTAACACAAGCTCTGGAATTCCCCCAGCCTGTGATCCGATCGTTGGCACACCGCAGGCCATAGCTTCCAGCGCCACAAGGCCAAAGCTTTCCTTTTCAGACGGAAGCATCAAAATGTCAGCCATGGATATCACTTGAGCGATATCATCCTGTCTGCCAAGGAAATGAACCTTGTCACTCAAGCCTAACTCTTTAATTTTACATTGAATCTTGGGCAAGTCTGGTCCCTCGCCTACAAACAACAGCTTAGCCGGAACCTGCTCCTGTACCTGACGAAAGACCTCGACCACATCTTGCGTTCGTTTGACTGGACGGAAGTTGGAGATGTGCATCAATATTTTCTCATGAGGCGCAGCAAAATCACGACGCAAACTCGCCGCATCTCTTGGATAATACACACGCTTGTCAATAAAATTATAAGTCAGGTCAATCGGGCGCTGAATATCCAGCAGTTCAACCGTTTCACGAATCAAATCCTGAGATACGGCGGTTACCGCATCACTCTCATTGATCGCGAGACGGATCAGGTCCTTCAGGGATTCATCCTGAGCCAGCACCGTAATATCCGTTCCATGCAGCGTAGTCACCACTTTAAGGTTGTCCCCGACCATCTGTTTCGCAAGAAAAGCACATACAGCATGCGGCACCGCATAATGGACATGCAGCAGATCGAGCTGCTGCGCCTTCGCCACTTGTGCCATCTTGGTCGCCAAAGACAAGTCATACGGCGGATAACGAAACACATAATAATCGTTCACTTCAACTTCATGATAAAAAATGTTCTTCTGAAATTTTCCTAGTCTGAAAGGAATACTATTCGCGATAAAATGAACCTGATGCCCCTGTTCGGCTAATAACTTGCCGAGTTCCGTTGCGACTACCCCAGATCCTCCGAGGGACGGATAACAGGTAATTCCGATTTTTAACTTTTGATCCATCCGGTTGGACGCTCCTTTGATCTCCCGCTTCATGCAGGTTGATATCAAGCAACGGAAAAATAGATGTTATAATCCGTTAATTGTTAATTATTTTAGTGTAAATAGATACACTTTATATATTCATGGACAGATCCCTTTGGCTTCAAACGCCAAACTGTGTCACAACATACGGTGTTTGGACAGCAAACCCTTCCGCCAATGGAATCAGGCTGCGCTGTCCAAGCAAGGAATCACGCGCTCTCACCCGTTCGATATAACCCTGATTCAGCGGTGTAGACACGATGCCTTCCCCCTGCTCAAATTGAGAGCGATAACAGCGAAGCGACGCTTCCTTCTGTTCATAGTGTTCCGTTATGTCCACAATCAAATCCGTAGGACCGATATCGTTGATAAAATAAAAATATGTTGCCTCTACTTGCACAGCAGGCATATCCGGCATGTAGTTTCGAAGCTTTGCATTAAATACCGCTTCCTGAACAAGTTTACTGCACATGATGTGATCGGGATGCCGATCCTCCCAATAAGGAGCAAAAACGAGGCGTGGTGAATGTCTGCGGATCTCCGCAGTAACCGCTTGTACATGCTCGGGTGTAATGTAAAGTCCGCGATCTGGCAGTCCGAGATTGCTCCGACACGAAAGACCGAGGACGCGGGAGGCTTGCTCCGCTTCCTCGGTTCTGCGCTCGACTGTGCCATTGGAGGACATCTCCGCACGCGTCAGATCACATACGCCTACCTTTAAACCGGCAGCTGTATGTTTCGCAATCGTTCCGGCCATTCCAATCTCGGCGTCATCTGCATGCGCTCCGAAGATGAGAATATCCAGGCTCATTCAGCATCACCTGTTTGAATTCCGGCCTCAGGCTTGTACTTATGTACCAGCTCTCTCCAAGCAAAATCACCGCGATCTAATGCTTTAACAAGAATCTCGGCGGTTGCGATATTCGTTGCCAGCGGAATCCCCTGTACATCACACAGGCGGAGCAGAGCATTAATGTCCGGCTCGTGCGGCTGGGCCATCAGCGGATCACGCAGGAAGATGATCAGGTCCATCTCATTTTGTGCAACCAAAGCACCGATCTGCTGGTCGCCTCCCAGTGGTCCGGATTCAAAACGATGAATCTGCAGGGACGTGCCTTCCATAATACGAAGACCAGTTGTGCCCGTGGAGTATAATTGGTGATCCGTAAACACAGGTTCATAAGCGGTAACGAAGTTTACCATTTCTTCTTTTTTACGATCATGGGCGATAAATGCGATTTTCAACATGACAATCTTAATCTCCTTTACATGACTATCTTTAATTTCGTTTTAATCGATAAAGTTGTCAAAGCCGTATACGAGTCCTGTATATTCCATTACCTTTTGTACGCCGATCTTGACTCCCGGCATATAACCTGCACGCTCATATGAATCATGCCGTATTTTCAGCGACTGTCCATAATCACCGAATACAACTTCCTGCTGAGCAAATACACCTGGCAGACGCACGCTGTGAATGCGGAATCCGTTGTAATATCCACCACGCGCTCCTTCAATCGTCTCTTCCTCGTTCGGATTGCCTTGACGGATCTCTTCACGATTCGCGGCAATCAACTCCGCTGTTTTGATCGCAGTTCCTGAAGGTGCATCCAGCTTCTGATCTCCATGATACTCAATAATCTCCACGTTAGGCATATGTTTAGCTGCCTGTGCGGCAAAACGCATCATCAGGATCGCTCCAATCGAGAAGTTAGGCGCAATCAGTCCGCCAATGCCCTTCTCCTGGCATTGCTTGTCCAACTGCTCGATCTGCTCCGGCGTGAAGCCGGTAACACCCATGACAGGTCTTACGCCATGGCGGATAGCAATCTCTGTATGAGCAAAGGCAAATTGAGGCACTGTAAAATCAACCATGACCTGTGGTTTGGTTTCGGCAAAAGCCATTTCAATATCATCTGTTACCAGTACACCGCATTCTGGCAATCCTACAAGTGTTCCGGCGTCCGTGCCTGCTCCGGAGCGGTTGACAGCGGCTGCAAGCTCCAGATCCGGGTCCTGTAGCACCAGCTTCACCACTTCACGGCCCATACGACCAGCCGCTCCGATCACGGCAACTCTAATCACTTCACTCATCTTGGCTGCATCTCCTTCACTATGTTCGTTCATGTATTCGTCTCAACCCAGCTGCTCATCCCAGACTGTAACACAGACTATGATGATCTCTTACTGCATGGATTTCATACGTTGCTTCGTATCCTGTAACATTTGATACAGCTGCCCATTCTGAGGATCAAGCAGTATAGCATCCTGAAGGGCCTGCATAGCACTTCCGTACTCATTCAGATCACTGCAAGCCAGCGCCAGCATAACATGCGCTTCCACCGACAGCGGGTCCAGTCTGATCGCTTCTTTGAGAAGTGTAGCGGCCTCGACATAAGGCTTGGTTGCCTCTTTCCCCGCCTGCTCAAGCAGCATTTTGGCCCTTACTGTCAGTTGCTTCGCCTCAAGTGTCTGCAGATGAAGCACATACTCTTCTACGCCTTCGGATAACTCCACTGCCTTACGGGCGTATTCAAGCGCAGGCAACAAATGTTTGCTGCGAGCATGTGTAATGGAACAACGGTAATACAATTCTGCATGCTCTGGATGAGCATGGATGGCTGATTCGAACCAGCGAATGGCTTGCTCAAAATCATTTTGCAATATACAGCGATAAGCCTGCTGCATATAATCTTCCGGTTTCATCATCAAGCTGACCCTCCCCATACGGGTGATGGTACAGCATATGTAATTTACGCCTAATCGGTGTTTTTTGGAGTCCACCGATTTGCGTCTCGGGTATTAAATTTATGCATGACTTTATCATGCGCTTCAGCCAAGTCAATGCCAAGCGAGTTGGCAAAACATATGGTGATAAATAAAATATCGCCGAGCTCAAGTTCAATCGAATTCGCTGCTTCGGAAGCCTTCTTCGGTTTTTCTCCGAACTCGTGATTGACTTCACGCGCAAGCTCACCGACCTCTTCAGACATACGCGCCAGCATAGCCAGGGGACTGAAGTACCCCTCCTTGAACTGGGAAATATAGAGGTCAACCTCACGCTGCATTTCTGCCATACTTTTCTCCATGAGAGCAGGTTCTCCTTCTATTCTGATGTCGTGTTTGTTCATAATAATATCAGTTATTGTGGTTCACTTCCACCATCATCCGGTACAAATTCATTTTTAAGGTGCTGCACAAATCCATTTTTAAAGATTGAAGAAACAGGTATACTAGGATGGGAATGATTGCTTCCACATTCTAATTTGAAGTACAGAGAGGGATCTTATGAGCACTACCAAAACATGGGTTCAACTAAAGCTGGTGCTGCCCATCCTGCTGGGTACAGCCTTGTATGCTTTCGGGCTTCTCTATTTTATTATCCCCAATCAGCTGATGGAGGGAGGACTTACAGGGGTTACTGTATTAATCAACTATGCCTTCGGTGTTTCTCCTTCACTGACAACATTGATCTTGAACGTGCCACTGTTCCTGATCGGCCTTAAAGTGCTCGGCGGCAGACAGATGATATACACCGGCATAGGGATTGGGGCGCTAACTGCCTTTCTATGGCTGTTTGAAAAGCTGATTCATCAAGGCTGGATTGAACCGTTACATACCGAGAACGACCTTCTCTTAGCCGCATTGTATGCAGGAGTCACCTTGGGAGCCGGGCTTGGCATCGTTTTTCGCTGGGGCGGGACGACAGGTGGATCAGATATTATCGCACGTATTCTGAACCGAAAATATGGATGGAGTATGGGACGTGTGCTGTTAGGCATCGACTTTGTCATTATCGGGCTCTCGCTCATCTATATTCCGAAGGAAAAAATTCTCTATACACTGGTAGCCGTATTTATTGCGTCCAAAGTAATCGACTTCATTCAGGAAGGCGCTTATTCTGCCCGCGCGTTTATGATCATAAGCGACCACGCCCCACAGATTGCAGACCAGATCACCAGGGATATGGACCGGGGCGTTACACTGATTCCAGCTATCGGAGCTTATTCCAAACAAGCCAAACATATGGCATACTGTGTTATTTCCAGACAGGAGTTCCGCAGACTTCAGACGATTGTGCGCTCCATCGACCCAAGAGCCTTTGTCATTATCAGTGATGTACATGATGTACATGGCGAAGGCTTCAAGGAGAGCTGACACCTGTTATAGACGTGTATAAAACCTTACAAAGAAAACCTCTTCCCGCATGTACGGCCATCAATTTGGCTGCTTTGCGGCAGGAGGTTTTTTATGTACAGAACATTGCGACTACCCATGATATAAATCATTAACGACGATATGTAAAAATATCCTGCTGCTGCGCACGGTATTTACGATACCCCGCATAACTGAGCGCTGCCACAATGACTGAACTGATCATCAGACCGGCAGCCCTTCGGTCAGGACCCTGCACAAAAGGGACAAAGGCGCTCTCATCCTTTTCGCGTCCAAACAGCTGGTTCACCAATTGCTCCCCGTGAGCAATCATGCTCCTTAGCTGCGCAGCATCAGGCTGCTTTGCATGTGTCAGCCCCTTGATGTGAGATAGCCATGCATCCGTTTGTGCAATCTGATAGGGCTCGAGACGAATCATCGCTGCTGGCCGAATCGTTTCATAATGCTGCTCAAGTACAAGATATCGCTTCGCCAGAATGGCAGCGCTCTGGTTTTGATTAGCCGCTAGTGACAACGCGTCCAAGTCATCCTTCACAATTTTATAATATTGCAGCCAAAGCGGCTTCACCCGGTTAGCTAAACTGTCAGCAGCAAGCCTGAGCTTGGCCGAGGCCTCCTGAAGTAATTGTCTGTCTGCCTGTAGCTTGACCGAGGCCTCTTTGACTTCAACTACCGTTTCAGACAAAGCATGAATGCCCTCAACCGAGGTCTGACCTTCAAACGATATATGCTGCAAGCTGCTGCTAATCCTCGCAATACTTGCGCGCACTTCCTCCATATTATTTTCGAGTGCTCGGCGATATAATAGAGCAGCCTCTTCGTTTAGTTGTGAAATTGTATAATTGGAGGACAGTTGCGGGTTCCTGCTCGGATTGGATTCGACGCTTTGCGCGCATACTCTATATGTCATATTTGTCCAAAGCAGCAGAGCCATGAGTGATACGGCCAGTAGTCTCGCTTTACGCATGCTTGTTCTCTTCATGGACATCCCTCCCACCATCAATGTATGGCACGGAGGGAACGATTAGAACAGGCTATGCATGTATCCTCAAGCTCTTTTGGCCTTCCTCAGTGCCAGCCACGCAGCGAGAATGCTGACGATGGTCAACGTAAACGTAAAATTACGAACGGCTTCTACGTGCTGGTAGAGCGCTGCAGGCAACCATGGAAAGATATCATATGTATAATCCATTGTATCATTCAGCAGTGTCCAGAGCCCCGCCACAATCAATGCTAACCAGCGGAAGCCAAAGAATCGTACATACATCAAAGCTTCAATGGCCATCGCACTGTGGGAAGCAATCAGCATCCAGTCCTGCCAGTGCTGCGCTCCTCCTTGAGACCAGCCCGCGAAGATAATAGCCACGGCCCACACCCCGTATTTCACAGAGGTTACCACAGCAAGAGCTTGAATGACATGCCCAATCCGCTGCAGGACAACCGACTTAGCAGGATACAGCACCCACAAAAGTGCTAATGTGAAAAACAGGCTTGCCGTCGGACTGTCCGGTACAAATACAATCTGCCATACCGGCTGCTGCGCAAGTGTCTGCTTCATTTGCTCTCCATACCAGAAATAGCCGTATACGGTGCCCAATGCATTACACCAGAACAATAGCCACAAAAAATACCGGTTTGTCAGAAACTCCTTGCTCCAAAAAAACGATAAAGCCACGTGCATTGCACCTTCTTTCTTCATCATGGTAACCAACTGCTGTTCATTACAAAAGACTTCAAAAAAACCTGATCGATAAACGATCAGGTTTTTTTATTAATTTGATTTTACTGTTCTGCCTTCTGTTTCGCAAGCCATTCCGTAAGATGGATGATCTCGTCATCAGTAACACCTTGAGCAATAGCTTGGTCATACATTGGAGGCATTCCATTGTAGCCTTCTTTAACAATCGTCACAATCTCTTCTTGGCTATGCTTGTCGCCAACACCTCGAAGAGAAGGCGCATTGCCCTGACCTTTCATATCGGCCGCGTGACAACCAATACATCCGGCTTTTTTGTACGTTTCCATCGCAGGATCATCTTTATCAACGATCGCGACCTCCTGCTGTTGTCCAGGTGCACTGGAAGTAGGCAACCCTTGCTCATGCTTCTCAAGCGCCTCTTCCTCCCGCTGAATATGCTCCGGCTTCTGTCCCGACGCTTCAAGCTCATGCTCGTAGTGAGTCCAAGCTACATTGGTCAGGTAGAACACGGAAATAACAGACAGCAGCATCAGGGCCGAAGCAATAGGACGTTTATAGAAACGCCGCTCTTTACCCGTGTCCAGGAAGGGAGCCAGCAGCAATGCTCCAAAAGCAACACCACTGACACCCAGCACGCCCAGCAGGACGTAATCTCCAGATGCGTAAGGATATTTCAAATACTGATACAGGAACAAAAAGTACCAGTCCGGCATCGGAATAACCGATGCACTTGGATTGGCCGGATAGCCGAGAGGTGCAGGCTCCGAAATCGTCAGCACCAGAATACCGACCAGAACAACAACCCCTACCATCCATTCCTTCAACAGAAAGTTAGGAATAAATGCTTCCGATTTGCCAGGATATGCCGTGTAATCAGGCGGAGTAATGAAACCCGACCCTTTGCGGACGCGTGAATCACCGACAAAGATTACCTTTTCCTCATCATTGTTTTTGTGCCCGTGAGCCATTACGTTTCCTCCCTTCTTCGTTTATAGTGGTCCCGAAATGCCCTGTCTGCGGATCATAATAAAGTGTCCGACCAGAAGCACCAGAAGCACCGCAGGGAGGAAGAAGACGTGCAATGCGAAGAACCGTGTCAGTGTCTGTGCACCAACAATTGTTCCCCCTTGCAAGAACTCCTTGATAATGGGGCCAAGCCAAGGCACTGTGTTGGCAATTTCCAGTGTTACTTTTGTTGCAAAGTAAGCTTTGTTATCCCAAGGCAACAAGTATCCTGTCAGACCCAGACCCAGCATGACGAAGAAAATCAACATGCCAACGACCCAATTCATTTCGCGCGGAGCCTTGTAAGAGCCTGTAAAGAATACACGCATCGTATGTAGGAACATCATGACGATAACCAGACTGGCCCCCCAATGGTGCATACCGCGAACAATCTGACCAAAAGCTACCTTTGTCTGCAAATACTCTACACTTGCATAAGCATTAATAATATCTGGCACGTAGTACATCGTCAGGAACATCCCTGACAGAATCTGAATAACTGTAATAAAGAACGTCAATCCGCCAAAACAATACACGAATGCGGAAAAGTGATGCGCCGGGTTTACATGCTCTGGCACTTCATGATCCGCAACGTCCCGCCAGATCGGCGTGATGTCAAGACGCTCGTCAATCCAGTCATAGACATTTTTAAACATCTGCGTTCACGCCTCCTATTTCACTCGGGTGTTCGGAACAATCTCGCCCAGATAAACCCAGCCTTGTTCTTCCTTAACCACATATTCATCCAGCGGTTTCGGGGCTACGGCAAGATTCTTGCCTTCCTTGTCATAGTGCGCGCCATGACATGGACAATGGTACTCATTCGGATAATTTTTGTCGCTGTTCCAGCCTACTGTACATCCCAGATGTTTGCAGATTGGGGAAAGCGCATAAATTTTCCCTTGCTCGTCCTTACGAATCCAGGCCACCAGCGATGCATTGCTCAAATACCATCCATCCTGCTGTTTCAGTTCAAACGTAAATTCTTGAGGTTCATTCGTAATTTTGCTGATTTCAGCCACTTTGACAGAGGTTCCTTCTCCCTTGTGCTGCAAAATCGGGTCCACCGCAAAACGGACCATAGGAAGAATTGCACCGGCGGCCATGTAGGCTGTAGCTCCACCAAGCGTGTACGTCAAAAACTGCCTGCGCGACATTTCCAATCTGCTTGGCGGTTTAATCGAGGCTTCGTGCTGGTCATGCTCACTGCTCATACTGTCTCCAACCCCCTTTGTCAGCCAACTCTCTCAATCGTTTTCATTATCATAAATTCCACGACTTACTAGAACATACATAATCATATAGTAGCCCTAGAACACCGTCAAGAATTTGTCACACATTTTTAAGGTTGAATTGTAAGCGTTGTTAAAAAACTGTTGGAAAATTGTCACATTTGTCATAAAGGCGTCACTTTTTCCACAAATCCCGAATACACTCTCCCACATGGCGAGGAATCGACTCGCGTTCCATCTGTTGGAGCAGATCCTGTTGACTCAATAGCAAGTCTGCATTGGGAATTTCCACCCCCGAAAAAGAACCATCCGCTGACATAATGACCACATATTTGAATCCTGAAGCTTTCAGCTCAGACGACAAGGTATTTAATGTCATTGACATTTCTGTACTTATGTAATGATAGGCTGGATAAGTCATAATTCTGCCTTTGAACGGAATTTCTACTGTGTCTAAGAAATCTCTCAGCCTCTCCAATGCTTCCGTCGCTTCGACTGGTGATTGTTGACCGCTCATAGCCGTGAACGGAACAAGGCATGTATCCAGATATAGCTGCAGTTCTGCCCAGCTGTTGTGATTCATCTCACTGAATTTCAATTCCCTTTATCCCCTTCCTATCCATTTTATTCCCATATTATATATGAGCATATGTTATAAAGCCAGATATTCATTGGATTATCAATGACAGATTTAAAAAAAGAATGCGCGGTTGCGCATTCTTTTGGTTCAGCATACATTGTATATGTTCCGTTCATTGATCCATTAATTGATCGCCTTCAGTTCATCCGTCAGACTCCGGAAAGCTACTTCGTCTCCGGTAGCTAACGCTTTGTCGATTTCCAAATAAAGCTTCTCGCTGCGCTGCTTGCGAAGCGCCTCGTCCCAGACCATCTCGGCCGCCAGCCCCAACATGACTTCATACGTAACTTTCATTTTATCCAATAGGATGCACCTCCAAAACGGATTTAAGAGCTCCTATATTCTCTTCCTTTGATCACATAACCAAGTGTAGTTCTCGACATTCGCTGCAGATCAGCTTCAGTCAATTCTCGAATCACTTTGGCTGGTGTGCCCAAAGCGAGCGTATAGGGCGGAATTTTACTATTTTCAGTAACGACAGAGCCGGCACCGATCAGTGAGAATTCACCGATTTCAGCCCCATTCAGCAGAATAGCCCCCATGCCAATCAATGATCCAGTGCCGATGCTGCATCCATGAATGATTGCAGCATGTCCTACGGAAACATCGTCTCCAAGCACTAAAGGCTGATCGGTATTAACGTGCCCTACAGCATTATCTTGAATATTGCAGCGCTTTCCAATGATGATAGGAGCCAGATCAGCCCGCAGGACTGCATTGAACCAGACGGAAGATTCTTCTCCCATTCGCAAGTCACCTATCAATTTCGAGCCTTCAGCCATGTATATTGAAGGATGTAGCTGCGGTTGTTTACCTTGATATGAAATTATCATCGTATCACTCCTTAATTTGGGAGTGATTCTAACAACTTGTCCCTCACTTGTCAAACAAAATCGGCTTGACATCCCCCGAGATGGAGCGGCAGGAAGCCGCAAGCTTTGAACCCCAGGCTGTCATCTGCACCGTTCTTCCTTGCTCATGCTCACCTGAACGAACCAATCCGAGATGCATCATCATTTTAATCACTCGCTTGTCATAGATATCTTCTGCTGTATCGTAATAGAAGGGCTGAATGAACGGTCCAATTTGCTGAAAGAGCGATTCGATTGTAGACCATTCAGCCGCACACTCCCCCGTCCAATACACGATCGAGGACAGATTGGGAACAGCGCCTTTATAAACTCTTAACCAAAACCGAAAAAGCTGTATCATTTCGGCCGTTTTATCCGCAACCAGCTTTTCTTCCCCCGCCGCTGTCATTCTTAGAACCCCCTGATCTTCCCGAATGAGCCGGTGATGAAATGCGTAATCGTACACCAGTGCAAAGCGGTCTGGATAGTCCTTGAACGAGCGGCCATATCCGAATCGCCATCCACCTCTACCTACCAACTCTTCAGAGATATGCAGATGCTCCATCACTTGCTGTTGCGAACGACGGTACATCATGCCTTCCGCATTAACTGCGACTTCGTGTTGCTGCACAAATCTCAGAAAAAGCTTCAAATCCTCGGCCATCAGATGATATTCTTCACGATATATGGCTGGTTCTGACGTTTTGGTGATGCCGGCTCGTAAATGCGCTGATAATACATCTCTAAATCTTAACTTCAAATCTTGAGGTACTTGATAGAGGTATTTTGTCTGCTGCGTAGTGCCACTGAACAACCAACCGCTTTTGGTAAAGCGAAGGATCAGATCACGCGGACTCGCACCAGCCTCACTCTCCTTCTTGTCCATAGATTGACGGGCTATGGCGATGAGCTCCTCCATGCCGTAATACTGGCGGGGATCAAATAACAGGTTGTTAAGAAACCGCTGGTCTGCCTGAGTTAGCTGTCTTACCTGGTTCTCAAAGAAAGGCTTGCTGCCCAATGTGGTGAGTATGCTCTGGATGAGTTCATGTTTGGAGTTGGGCTTACATTCACATTGATAGTGATCTGCTATTCGATTAAGCTGGCCAATATCAGCAAAGGTTAGCATATCTGCTAGATTCATGGGTCCATCGCCTCGCCCGTTCACTGCTTTCGGCTGCTGATTAAGGCCTGAAACAGTGTGGTTTTGTAAACATCGTTGACGGATTCTCCACAATCTAAACCTCTTTTTGCGATTTTTTTTGATTTATCTTATTCTATGCTTGAGACTATTTGATCAGAAGAAAAAGAAGAGTTATTCCACTGTTCTAGAGCCTCCCCTTAAAAAAGTATAAAAAAAACAACCTGAGGTTTATCACTCAGATTGTTCGACAGTGTCCATAGACAAATGTTTTGTGCAATTATATAGGATTGGAATCCACTCATCAACCTTCTGCTCCAGAATGGTCAACGACAAATTACCAATTCGTTCCGTGTACTTATCTTGGAATAACGCGGTTAACAGATTGGCAAGAAGTGCACCATGCGTCACAATAAGTACATTTTCTTGCCCATGGGAAGACCATAAATCATGCAAAAAAGCCATTGCACGCGCTTGAATATCCGCAATACGCTCCTGCCCTAAATCGAGGGTGTCCCAGGACTCCCCGAAGCGTTTAACTCGTTCCTCTGCTGTAAGCCCCTCAATCTGACCGAAGCCTCTTTCCTTCAAGCGGCCATCCGGTTCAAGCATCGGTACCTGAAGCAAACTTGAGAGGATCTCCCCTGTCTCCTGAGCTCTGGATAAGCCACTTGTAATAATATGATCCCAATGGTAGTCTTCGGACTGCAAACGGCTCCCAAGGCGCTCGGCCTGCATGCGACCTTCCCTATTTAAAGGAATATCCGTCTGACCTTGTATCCGCCCAGCAGCATTCCAATCTGTGAGACCATGACGAACAAGTCCGATCCGCACGTTCATCCCTCATTTCTTCACACGGCAAACGTAAGGCTGAAATACCTATGCACGCACACCCTGTTTACGTTTATTCGTTGATCGATGCATGCGGCCAAGTGAATACAAAGCCATGCCGATAGCAAGTAATGACAGTCCCATCCAATACTCTGGATAAGTAGGAGCCATACTTACAACAAAGGGCTCGATAATACTGCCCTTATCTGCTTGTGGAATGTTGTACTGGTACAATCCTGAAGCAGAAGATTTACTTCCAGCAACTGCTGTCTCAAGTATGCCCGTTGTTACAACATTCGATTTCTCAGCCTCTGACACCTCTGGCTTAAACATCGCCATGTACAGAAAACTGCAGAGAAAAATAGCCAGGAATGCTGCGATCCAGAGTGACATATGTTTACGGATCGCCGCAGAGAAACGATTAACCTTTGCCTCTTCCGGCAATAGCCATGGAGACTCCGCGTATATACGGTCCATAACATTACGGTTGACTCTCTCTGCCTGTTGTTCGGTCACTGGTACAGGGATGCTGTGCAGCAGCAGCTGGGCTTCCTCCCAGACTTCAAACTGCGCCGAACACTCTTCACAACGAGCGAGATGTGCATGAAATGCAATCCGCTGTGGATGAGATTCCGGCAAATCCCAGACCAGTGCAAACAATTCCTGGGCTTCATTGCAATTCATCGGTTCTTCATCCCTTCATATGGCTCGTACATCGGTTCGAAGAAATAAGGTTCCAACTGCGTTTTGACACTTGATCTTGCTCTGAATAGGAGCGATTTCACAGAGCTTACGCTCTGTCCCAGAATGCCTGCAATCTCCTGGTAATCCAGTTGATCATACTCCCGAAGAATGATTGCAGAGCGTTGCTTTTCTGGAAGATTGTTAATCGCATCTCGAACCAGCATCACCCGCTCGTTGCGTAGTACAGCATGCTCTGGAGCATTCTCCTGAGGAGCCACAGGCACAACACCGCTCTCTTCAAGCGGAACATTGCCACTGCGTTGTTTTCGAAGCTCACTCAGTACCGTATTTCTTGCAATAGTGTATAACCAAGTGGAGAATGAAGCATCCACCTCACGGAACGAGTGCAAGCTGCGGAACGCCTTATAGAATGTCTCAGAACAGAGATCTTCTGCAAGCAACTCCATATTGGAACTTTTCAACATATGATATACGAAAGCCAGTATTTTACGCTGATAACGACTCATCAGCTCGGAATATAACTCTACGTTACCTTCCTTGATCTCTCGAATCAACTGGGAATCCGTCATTTGAGTGCGACCCCTCCTCGCCCATCCATGTGCATCTCCCCGTTCGACTCTATCCATGTATTACCGAACAGGCGTAAAAAAGTTGCGGTTTCAACCGCATAAAAAAAGCGTTCAGCGCCATTTCAGGCCCTTCCGCCAAATTCCCCTATGTAATGGCAATTTCCCCAACGTTTCTACATAACAGTAACATTGTACAACGGTCTGCATCATCCTGGCAAATCCATTGCTACCCACTGGAGCCCGACTTGACATACATATGCCGTTAAATGCAATGGCATGCTTCCTTTTATCGCCTCTTGGAAAGCCTCGCTATTTATAAACGTCATAACTCCTAAAAAGGTTACAAAAATGTGATATTTTTTTGATGATTTTTCCTCCGCTCAACCCATCTTTCATATGCCCTGCATTTTTCTCCAAAAGCGCGGCTCCAGGTGAAAGTAATAGGTATCATTGTGCTGAATTTCCGTTGATGCTAAGTTTATACAAATAAACTTGTTCAAAGTGTTGACAAAATGAAAACGTATACATATAATAAAGGTACAGTATGGTTTCTCTCCACTCCTATCCAATAACTGTATTGCTCCACGTGAGCAATGGCCGCTTATGTAAGCGGTCTTTTTTTTGTCTATAAATATGTCGTGTAATTTTTTTATCGAATGACAAAAAAGAGGGCTTCCGCCCTCTCTGTACTTCCTTCCTACACCCACACTTGATAACCCAAAGCATCCAACAGCGTTTTCGCACGCTCCATATCCTCTTCCTGACGGAAAGACAAGCGCATGATTCCGGGCACATCCACCCGGTTCTCAATAATTTCAAGGTTGCTAAGGTTGATATCGTTTGTCCCGAGCTCTGTCGCAATTTTACCAATCATCCCCGGAGCGTCCTGTACATCCGTATATAGATCAAACAGCGGGGAGATCATGCCCTTGCGTCGTTCAGGTAACACACTACGGAACTCACGCGCCTGGCGAAATGCCTCCTCAATCCCTTCACCGTTTTTTTGTTCAAGCATATCGGTAAAAGACAGCATCTGCCTGTTCCAATCCTTCAGCAACCCTAGCAGCACCTCACGGTTACTGAGCAAAATATCCCTCCATACAATCGCGTCACTGGATGCAATCCGTGTAATGTCCCGGAAACCGCCCGCTGCCAGCATTTTATACAGTGGATTGGATTCATTGTACTCCCGCACCTGATTTACCAAAGCAACCGCGATAACGTGGGGCAGGTGACTAATAGCACCCACAATATCATCATGCAACAACGGCTCTACCCGAACAATCTGGGCACGTGTGTACGCCAGGAGCTCGGACAAGCGGCTGTAAGCCTCCTCAGGCACATGTGTAGAAGGGGTCAGCACGTAATACGCATTCTCAAATAATACCGCCGAAGCCGCATCTACGCCTGCACGCTCTGAACCAGCCATCGGGTGGCCGCCAATGAAATAGGCATCCGTCAAGCGGACGTGCTCAGCGCAAGCCGCAATGGAAGCTTTGGTGCTGCCAACATCCGTAATAATGCAACCTTTTTTGAGTGGCAGTCTGGACAGCTTTTCAAAATAGGATTCCAGCAGCCCTACGGGCACACACAAAAAAATGAAGTCGGCATCCTGCACGGCTTCTTCCAAAGAGAGCGTCGCATCGTCCACGACTCCGCTCGCTATGTACTTTTCTTTTAGTTCCTTCAGATGTGCGTAGCCCATCACGGTTAAACCCGGCTTGCCTTTAAAGCAAAGCGCAAGTGAACCGCCGATGAGCCCTACACCTATCATTGCAATTTTTAATGTCATGGTTCCTCACTCATTTCATCGCCAGTATTAAGGGCGTGCTACTGCATTCTCCGCCAGAGTATGCTCCAGCGCTGCTACAAACGCACGATTCTGCTCCGCTGTTCCTACAGACACGCGAATGTACGTTGGATAGACATGAAAGCCAGAGCGGACGATAATGCCCTGCTTCAACAAGGACTGAAACGCTGTGCCGGAAGGCATGCTCAGATCAACGAGAATAAAATTTCCTTGTGCCGGGAAATACGGCAAACCAAGCCGTGCAAATTCATTTTGCAACCACTCCCGATCAGTTGCATTACGCTTCGCGCAATCTTGAACAAACGCCTGATCCTGAAGTGCAGCGATTGCCGCAACCTGACCGAAGCGAGAGGTATTGAAGGGTTCACGCACACGATTGATGAGATCAATAACCTCAGGACGTGCAATGCCATAACCAATACGCAGCGATGCCAGGCCATATATTTTGGAGAAGGTTCGCAATACGACCAGATTAGGATAACGATCAATGAGCTCAACGCTTTGAGGATAGGCTTCATCTGTAACAAATTCATAATAAGCCTCATCCAGCACTACCATCACATTGGACGGTACTTGATCCATAAAGGTGACAAGCTCCTCTGCGGAAACAATAGTTCCGGTAGGGTTGTTTGGATTGCATACCCATATAGCCTTGGTTTTGTCGGTGATCTGAGCCAACATTGCTGGCAGATCATGTGTTCCATTTTTCAAAGGCACCTCAATCGTTACAGCACCTTCGATGTCTGCATTGCTTTTATACACGGAGAAGGTCTGATCGGCCATAATGGTCTCATCCCCAGGCAGAAAAAACGCACGTGTGATCAGAGCAATAATTTCATCCGACCCACAGCCAAAAATAATTTTATTTTGCTCTACGCCCAAGTGCTTTGCCAGCACCTCTGTCAGTACAGCTGCACTGCCATCCGGGTATATACTCACACTCGTCATTTCCTTCGTAATAGCTTCCAGCACAGCTGGAGAACTGCCATAAGGGTTTTCATTGGAGGCCAGCTTGATGACTTGCTCCAGCCCCAGTTCACGTTTCACTTCTTCAATCGGTTTGCCTGGCTTGTACACGGGCAGATTGACAATCTGGGATTTCGGTTTCAACTTGACCGCCTCCTGCTGTTTAAATATAGAGTTCTAACAAACATCATTATCCTTTTAATTGTGCCACAAAGTTGCGAATTTGCAACAGTCCCGACTCACGTGTATCGGGTTTCGCAAGCAACGGTATAGCTTCCTCCACCTGCCGTACAATAGCACTGCCAACCACAACACCATCACAGAGGCGTGAGAAATGCGCTACCTGCTCATGACTGGAGATACCGAATCCAACTGCAACAGGAAGATCAGTTAACCCCTTTACCGTTTCAATAAAGCTCTCTACACCGTCAAAGAAGGATGCGCGTTCCCCCGTCACCCCCAGGGAAGAAACACAATAGATGAAGCCGCGCGCCCCTGTAACTATCCGTTCAATCCTTGCATTCGATGTAGGCGCTACAAGCGGAACAAGATGCACCCCCGCCTGATCGGCGCGGCGGCGCATGTCCTCTGCCTCTTCAATCGGCAGATCGGGAATAATCATACCGCTGATGTCATGTTTGACCAACTCGTCAAAAAACACATCCAGCCCGGTTTGCAACACAGGGTTATAATACGTAAAAAGAACAAAAGGCATGTTCACACCTGCCGCACGAGCTTTCGCCGCAGTCTCCATCACGGTGCGAATCGTAATTTGGCTTTTCAATGCACGCTCAGAAGCACGCTGAATAACAGGGCCGTCGGCCAGCGGATCGGAATACGGAACACCAAGTTCCAGAATATCCGCTCCAGCCAGCTCCAGCTGTTTAATAATATCTATCGTTGTATCCACATCGGGATCACCAACGGTTAGAAAAGGAATAAGTGCAGTACGCTTTTGTTCTTTTAATTGCTGGAAGGTCTGATCCATCAGATTCATTACAAGTTACCTCCCGTGTATTTCATAATGGATTCTACATCTTTATCTCCGCGTCCAGACAGACAGATCACGATAACATCCTCTGCTGACATTTCAGGTGCAAGCTTCACAACCTGAGCCACCGCATGAGCCGACTCCAGTGCAGGAATAATGCCCTCCGTTCGGCTTAACAGCTGCAATGCATCCAAAGCTTCCTGATCCGTAATCGGGACATACTGTGCACGCTTGATGTCTTTGAGATACGAGTGCTCCGGTCCAACTCCCGGATAATCTAGCCCTGCCGAGATCGAGTGTGCAGGCTGTACCTGACCATTCTCATCCTGCAACAGATAACTCATGGAGCCCTGGAATACACCGTGTGTGCCCTTGCTCATTGTTGCCGCATGGTATTCGGTATCTACCCCTTTACCCGCTGCCTCGACACCAACTAACTTCACTGCCTCATCCCCGATAAAAGGATAAAACATACCGATGGCGTTACTGCCGCCACCTACAGCAGCAACGATGACATCAGGCAGTCGCCCTTCAATCTCCTGAATCTGACGGCGTGTCTCATCGCCAATAATACGCTGGAAATTACGCACCATCATTGGGTACGGATGCGGACCAACCACGGAGCCCAGCACATAGAAGGTATCCTCCACATGGCTAACCCAGTAGCGCAACGCCTCATTACCAGCATCCTTCAGTGTACGTGTGCCGGAAGTCACCGGAATCACTTCTGCACCCAGCAATTTCATCCGGAATACGTTCAGCTGCTGCCGTTCAGTATCTTCCTCACCCATAAATACTTTGCACTCCAGACCAAGCAAAGCCGCTACAGTCGCTGTTGCAACACCATGCTGTCCAGCACCAGTCTCGGCAATAACCTTCTTTTTGCCCATTCGTTTGGCAAGCAGTCCTTGTCCAATCGCATTATTGATTTTATGTGCACCTGTATGATTCAAGTCTTCCCGCTTCAAATAAATTTTGGGTCCGCCCAGATGACGGGACAGCTGCTCTGCATAATAAAGCGGTGTCTCCCGTCCAGAGTATTCACTCAGCAGATAGTTCAGTTCCTTGTTAAACTCCTCATCTTCTGAAAAACGGCTATACGCTTCCTCAAGTTCGATCAGAGCGTTCATTAGTGTCTCGGGTACAAAACGGCCTCCGAACGGACCGAAACGACCATGTTGATCCGGCAATTGATGTGTCATGCCTGCTTCACCCTTTCAACAAATGCTTTAATTTTAGTTATATCTTTAAGACCTTCCGTCTCCACGCCACTTGATACATCTACGCCGTAAGGTCTGTACGTTCCTATTAATTGTTGCACATTATCTGCCTGAAGCCCCCCGGCAACCAACATCATGATACCATGCTGATCAGCCCAATTCGCATAGGCAGGTATACGCTCCCAGGCAAAGGTTTTACCAGAGCCACCGCCATACAACGGGTCAAACGTATCAAGCAATATTGCATCAATACAGCCTACATAGGCATTCAGGCTATGCAGCGCTGCATGGTCCGCGTCTTGTCCTGCTTCGTCTTTGGGAAAAGAAACGACCTTGAACACATTCGCATCCCAGCGTTCTTTCACTTGTTTACAAAATACAGCACTTTCCTGTCCGTGCAACTGGATTACATCCAGGGGAGCGGTTTGCATCACATACTCCAGTTCTTGAAATGTCGGATTAACAAACACACCCGCAAGCTTAGGCCGCTCTCCAGCGGACCACTCAAGCAAAACCGATCTTATCTCTGCAGCCTGCTCAGGCGTAATTTGACGTCTGGAATTGGCAAACACAACTCCTATGAAGTCCACAGGCAAGTTTATCATTGATTTTAGCACTTCAACGTCCTGAAGTCCACATATTTTTACGGCCGCAGGCAGCATGCCTTCTTGCTCCCCTGCACGACGACCAGCTTCATCAGATACCGATTTACTCATCACTTCGGCCCCATCAGATCGTAAACGGCGGCTTCCACATCCGCTTTGCGCATAAGATGTTCCCCAACGAGAATGCCGTGAACCCCTGCCTCGATCAGTGGTTTTGTAGAGGCTGCTCCATCAATTCCACTTTCGCTGATCAGCGTTACATGAGCCGGGATCAGCTCCATGAGATCCAGTGTCGTATTCAGGCTGGTCTCGAACGTTTTCAGATTCCGATTATTAATGCCTACAAGCGTTGCATCTGGAATCTCCAGCACCGTTTCCAGTTCAGCCCGGTCATGCACTTCAATCAATGCATCCAGACCGATGCTGTGAGCAAACGTCAAATATTGACGAATCTGTTGTGGTGTAAGAATGCTGGCGATTAACAAAATAGCGTCTGCTCCGAGCAGTCTGGCTTCGGCAATCTGCTTCTCATCAATAATAAAGTCTTTACGCAGAAGCGGGATGTTTACCGCCTGATGAATTGCCTGCAAGTAGTCGTTACTGCCTTGAAAATAAGAAACGTCCGTCAGCACGGATATACAATCCGCCCCTGCCCGTTCATACGCAGCAGCAATTTCCACCGGATGAAAATCCGGGCGGATCAATCCTTTGGACGGTGAGGCCTTCTTCACTTCAGCGATCAGCCCCAGCTTCCGATTCCGTCTGCTGGACAGCGCTTGTTCAAATCCACGTGTTGCTGGTAATTGCTCAATTTTCTGGAGCGCTTCATCCATATGAAAGGTCTGTGCAAGCACCTCAACTTCTTTATGTTTCGTTGCTACAATTCGATCAAGATACATGATTGTACGCCTCCGTTGTATGAATTAACTGTCCCAGCTTACTAGCCGCCTTACCCGAATCCACTGCCTCAGCAGCAATTTTAACTCCGTCTGCAATGCTGTCCGCAAGCCCGGATACGTAAATACACGCACCTGCATTCAGCAGTACAACATCCCGGTAAGCACTGCGTTCCCCCTGGAAGATCCGATGTATAATTTCGGCGTTTTGTGCCGCATCTCCTCCAAGCACCGCATCCAGCGGATGCAAGGATAGGCCCATGTCGCGAGGATCAATGTCATAGGTACGCACTTCCCCATTCCGTAGCTCGGATACCTGAGTTGGTGCGGAGATGCTGATTTCATCCAGCCCATCATGGCTTGCCACAACCAGTGCACGCTTCAGTCCGAGGCGGTTCAGCACTTCCGCAATCATCGGAGTACGAGATCGGTCATACAGCCCGAGCAGCTGACGATCTGCACCCGCCGGGTTTGTTAACGGACCAAGCATATTAAATATGGTTCGCACGCCGAGCTCTTTTCTCGGGGCTGCTGCATGCCGCATGGACGGATGATATACCTGAGCGAAACAGAAGCAAATTCCGATCTCCTCCAGACACTGTCTGGCCTGTTCTCCATTCAGATGGATATTAACACCGAGCGCTTCCAATACGTCCGCACTGCCGGCTTTGCCGGAGGCAGAGCGATTGCCATGCTTGGCTACCCGAACCGATACCGCTGAAGCGATGATAGCAGATGCTGTCGAAATATTAAACTTGTGAATACCTGATCCACCTGTACCACACGTATCCAGCAGCCCTCTGCCATCTGTCAAAATTCGTCCACCCTGTCCACGCATCGCTTGGGCAAAACCAGTGATCTCCTCCACCGTCTCCCCCTTCATGCGCAGCGCCATCAGCAAGCCCCCGATTTGAGCCGGAGTAGCTTCACCTTTCATGATCGAATACATCAGTTCACGAGCCTCGTCCTGCTCCAGATGACGTCCTTCCAAAATTTTGGAAAGGCCTTGCTTCATACCTTCTTCATGGGACAATGATGCTTCCCGTAGCCCCGTTTGGTCGTTCAACATCGGGTTCACGTTCATATCCAGTCTCTCCTCTCTTAGTTCGTTGCAGATGATGGTGTAACAAAATAATCAGCGTTAGCCAGACTTAGCTTGGGATCAGCAGCTTTTACGGGAAACATGGCTTCCGCTGTGCGGATCGCCTTTAACAAAGCTTTGGCTTTGTTCACCGTCTCTTCATATTCCTTCTCAGGCACAGAATCCCATACAATTCCCGCTCCGGCCTGCACATACGCTTTTCCTTTTTTGAAAATAATCGTGCGAATCGTAATACATGCATCCATGTTTCCCGAGAAGCCAAGGTAACCGATCGCTCCCGCGTACGCACCGCGTGCCTCTTTTTCCAGTTCCGCAATAATTTCCATCGCGCGCAGCTTCGGGGCACCCGATACCGTTCCAGCTGGCAAACAGGAGAGGAATGCATCGAAGAAGTCCTTGTCTTCTCTCAATTCACCTGTAACGTTCGACACCATATGCATGACGTGAGAGTAGCGCTCAATCTCCATAAACATGTCACACTTCACACTGCCAAAAGTCGATACCCGGCCCAAATCATTTCTTCCCAGATCAACCAGCATGAGATGTTCTGCACGCTCCTTCTCATCCTGTAGCAAGTCTGAAGCAAGCGCACGATCTTCGGCCTCTGTGGCTCCCCTAGGACGTGTACCTGCGATCGGTCGGGTCTCTACACGATTGCCATCCACCTTCACCAGCGCCTCTGGCGACGTTCCTACGATAATCTCATCATCCATTTTCAAATAATACATATAAGGCGACGGGTTCAACGTCCGCAGTACACGATACACATGTAGAGGCGAGATTTCAGTATCAATGTGGAAGCGCTGAGACAGCACCACCTGAAAAATGTCTCCTGCACGGATATACTCTTTAGCCTGGTCCACATTGTTTATAAATTGTTCTTTCGTCAGATTGGAATGAATGTCTCCCAGCTCCACATCACCGGGGATTGAACGCGGATTCAGATTCTCGCCTGGCCCCTGCTGTTGCAAACGCTCTGCCGCTAGTTCAAGCTTCTCGGAGGTAGCTTCGTATGCCTGACGAATCTCTTCATCCGTTGCCCCATCCTTGACATGTACATTGCCCACAAGCAGCATGTGCTGCTTCACATGGTCAAACACAACGATCTGGTCACAGAACATAAACCGAATGTCATCCATCTTCAGATCATCCAGCGCATGAGCCGGCAGCTTCTCATAATATTGCAGCAGATCGTATCCAAAGAATCCAATCGCACCCCCGGTAAACGGAGGAAGGTCATCCTGCTTGGGACTCCGATATTTGCGAAGCAGCGCTTTGAGCTCTTCGATCGGCTTGCCTGGCAATTCGCGAGTCTCTCCCGCTTCCTCTACGACGATGCGTCCTTTCTTGCCTGAGATCATCAGGAACGGATCTGTACCGATGAAGGAGTATCTGGCCCATTGAATGCCTCCCTCTACACTTTCGAGCAGGAATGCACGGTCATTATCCGCATAACGTCGGAATATACGAATTGGAGTCTCCATATCAGCCAAAATTCGTTTGACAACCGGAATCAGATTATATTCACTTGCCATTTTCAGTACCTGATTAACATTTGGCGTTATCATCAGATCACGTCCCTTCAGACTATTGTAATTTTTTCAGCTTTTTATTGTAACTTTTCTATTGATTTCAAGGTAGTAAACCGTTATGACGACAAAAAACCTCTACCATCAGGTAGAGGTTTGATTTAATAAGCTGTATTCAGGCATGCTGCTTCATAAATAACAAGTCCCTATACTTCTACTAAAGGATGAATATCAGGCTACCGATCCATGGACTCATGTTATGACATGGCCTCAGATATGTTATAGAGAGAACATAGGCTTGATAACATTTCGCTTACCATCATCTTGACGAGTACAAACAACGGCCTGATGAGGGTATACATATGTGAAATGTCACTCCAACGATATGTGAATAAACAATGTCCTCTGACATGTCTACTCTCTCTTCCTGTACTTCTCCTTAGCACGACGTACCGTGAATGCGTTGACCGATTTCAGATGCATCGGCTACCAAACACTGGACTCTGCTATATACTCAACTATACTCAGCTGTCCTCAGCTCAATCTCAAGCTCTACTCAACTGTTTCTCACTATACATGATATTTGTCGGTTTGACAACCATTACCGTTCAAGAAGCTTATCGTGCAGCGAGATCAGGGCGTAATGCCTGCGCACCGTTCAGGTACACATGATGGATCTCGTTTTGTGCTTTGGTTGTATTCACATGCACCATAAAACGAATGCACTTCGCCAAGGCCCCCTCTACAGGTACCTCCAGTGCACACATCAGAGGTACAAGCTCCCAACCGTCCAGCTGACGAATCACCTTTGCGGGAAAAGCCGCATCCAGATCTCCTGTCATGGTGATCCATACACTGCAGATATCTTCCGGTACAATCTTGTTCCGGTCCACAATCTCCTGAAGCAGCACTGCCGTTTCCTTCAAAATCTCTTCTTCATTGTTTTGCGTGACTGTCGTCGCCCCGCGAATTCCCCGTGTAACCATTGCCTTATTCTCCCTTCCTGAGAAGCTCGATAACCTCACGCACTACCGTCACCGGCACATCCTTCACGATTCGGGCTGCTCCAATCCGATCAGGAACAATAAAGACCATATGACCTTCACGGAACTTCTTGTCATGCATCATGGCTGCCATCAAAGCATCTGTACCAAGATGTGCAGGCAACGTTACCGGAAGGCGAAGCGAACGTAGCATACGCACTGTATCATCATACAGGCCTGCTGCCGCTCCAAGCTTCTCTCCTAACAGGGCTGAACCTGCCATGCCAATCGAAATAGCTTCCCCATGCAGAAATTCACCATATCCGGCAATTGCTTCAATCGCATGTCCGATCGTATGTCCGAGGTTCAGGAGTGCACGTTCTCCGTTTTCGCGTTCATCGTTAGAAACAATCTCCGCTTTAATACCACACCCGCGTTCAAGACCGTAGCCCAGTGTATCCGGATCAAGCGCAAGCAGCGCCTCGGCATGCTCTTCACACCAGTGAGCGAAGGCCTCGTCACGAATCAGTCCATGCTTGAGCATTTCAGATAAACCGGCTGATACATCTCTCGGTGGCAAAGATTGCAGTGTATCCACATCATAGAGCACAAGCTCCGGCTGGTGAAAAGCACCGATCATATTTTTCGCGAGCGGATGATTTACTGCCACTTTACCTCCGACACTGCTGTCATGAGCAAGAATCGTCGTTGGAATCTGGACAAACTTGATGCCCCGCATATATGTAGCAGCCACAAAACCAGCCAAGTCACCGACGACCCCGCCCCCAAGAGCGAGGATCGCCGAGCTTCGGTCGAGCTTGCCTTCAATCGCTGCTGTCATCATATCCTGATATACGGCAAGTGATTTGGACGTTTCGCCAGCAGGAACGACCGCAGATACTACGGCATACCCGGCAGCACGCAGCGTCTGTTCCAATGCTGGCAAGTATTTTGGAGCCACATTTTCATCGGTGATGATCATCAACGGACTTTTTTTGGTTAAGCCATATTGTTCAAAAAACGATGGAGCTTGAGCCAGCAGACCGCTGCCAATCAGGATCGGATATGAGCGTTCCCCTAGCTGCACTGTCAACTGACGCATATTAGTAATTCTCCAATTGTGCCTGGTAGCTTGCGAAATTCGCCCGGATCTCTTCCATGGAATCCCCACCGAATTTCTCCAGGAATGCCTTGGCAACTTCCCATGCAACGACATGCTCCATCACAACGCTGGCTGCCGGAACTGCACATGCATCAGAACGTTCAACCTGAGCTGTAAAGGCTTCTTTCGTATCAATGTCCACACTTTGCAGCGGTTTGTACAACGTTGGGATAGGCTTCATGACCCCGCGCACAACGACCGGCATGCCATTAGTCATACCGCCCTCGAATCCGCCCAGACGGTTCGTTGCACGGTGGTAACCACGTTCTTCACTGTACAGAATTTCATCATGAACCTGTGAACCGCGGATCGTACCAGCTTCAAAGCCGATCCCGATTTCCACACCTTTAAATGCATTAATCGACATTACACCCTGAGCGATACGTGCATCCAGCTTACGATCGTACTGTACGTGACTTCCCAAGCCGACAGGAACACCTTCCACGATACATTCCACGATCCCGCCGATGGAATCACCTTCTTGCTTGATCTGATCGATGTAGGCTTCCATCTTTTTCTCTGTCTCGGCATCAGTCACACGAACGGATGAAGCCTCGGTCACAGCAATCAGTTCGTCAATTGGCATCTCCTGATAAGGCGCTTCAATCTCCCCGATGCGAATAACACGTCCTGCCACTTTAATGCCAAACTCTGCGAGGAACTGACGTGCGATGGCCCCACATGCCACACGTACCGTTGTCTCACGTGCACTGGAGCGCTCCAGAACGTTACGCAGATCTTTATGATTGTACTTCAAGCCACCATTCAGATCAGCATGTCCAGGACGCGGACGATGTACTCGGCGCTTCTCCTCATCGCTGCCCTCGATCGGCTCAATGTTCATAATATTCTGCCAATGCTTCCAGTCATTATTTTGAACAACGAGCGCTACCGGCGCACCTGTCGTATATCCGTGACGAATTCCGCCAACAAAATTGGCCTGGTCCTTCTCAATCTGCATCCGGCGTCCACGACCATATCCCTTTTGGCGGCGGTGAAGCTGGAAGTTCAATTCTTCAAAATCAATATTCAGGTTACTTGGCAATCCTTCAATAATTGCGGTCAATTGGGGTCCGTGCGTTTCCCCTGCGGTTAAATAGCGTAAACTCATAATACGTTCCCCCTTTAAACTGTTAAACTTCACATTGCTAAAATCCCATAATTTCTTTGCTTATTATAGTATAGCTGACCCGCTTTGACAAGAAAGTCGCCTTTTCTTATGCAAACAACCGCCCGAGCACATCTTCATGCACCTCAGGCGGTTGATCTTATGTTGATTTATTTTTTCCGATAGAAAAACGTCTCTGCCGTCTCCAGTCCATATTGTCCTGGGGAGAAGATCTGCTCTGTACTACCTACGAACAGCATGCCACCCGGACGCAGACTTGCTGCAAATTTGTGATACAACAGATTTTTGGCTTCCTCGGTAAAATAAATCATGACATTCCGGCAGACAATCAGATCATATCCATCATCAAAACGATCCACCAGCAAATTCTGTTTCTTAAAGTTAATTGAACTTTTCAGTTTCTCATCAATGCGGTACATCATGCCATCCTGCTTGAAATAACGGCTTGCTGTTTCAGGAGGCACATCCTTCAGCGAACGCTCCATATAACGGCCTTCCTTGGCCTTTGCAAGCGCTCCTTCATCCAGGTCACTTGCCGTAATGGAACTTTCTCTCAGGATGCCCATCGTATCGAGAATCATCGCAATGGTGTATGGCTCCTCACCTGTAGAACAGGCGGCACTCCACACCTTAACCTTGCGTTTGGACCCTACCAGTTCAGGCAGAATCTCATCACGTAACACTTCCCAGCGGTTCGGGTTTCGCCAGAACTCTGAGACGTTAATGGTCATACGATCAAGAAACTCATAAAATAACGATTTGTCCTTCTGCATCGCATCAAAAAAGACGGCAAAGGTATTAAATCCGTTTTTATTACGAAGTGTGGTCAGCCGTCTTTTCATCTGACCTTCCTTGTATTGAGCAAGATCAATGCCTGTGCTCTCTTTCACTTTACGAATGAATCCGGTATAATCCGGGTCTAGTTGTTCTTGCTCCAGCATCGTATATCACCCTTTGGCTAATAATTACAACCAGGCTGCGATGCTCTTCTCATAACTTACCAGCTCATCAGGACTGAAAAAATTGGCGGCTTCACGAGTTGCACTTTCCGGCGAGTCTGCCCCGTGAATGAGATTATGCGGTGTATGGCTGGCGAAATCTCCACGAATTGTGCCTGGAGCCGCTTCCTTTACATTCGTTTTACCAATGACAATACGTGCAAGCGCCACAACATCGTCACCTTCCCATACCATGGCAAATACAGGTCCAGACGTAATAAAACGAACCAGTTCATCAAAGAAAGGCTTGCCCTCATGCTCGGCATAATGACGCTTGGCCTGTTCTTGTGTCATCTGTACCAGTTTCCCTGCCACCAGCTTAAATCCTTTGTCTTCCAGACGGCTGATAATACGGCCGATCAAACCACGCTGCACACCATCCGGTTTCACCATCAAAAATGTACGATCCATTGCCAGTTCACTCCTCACTCACGGTTCAAAGTTAATCACTATGTAAACGCAATCCCTTTGATTGTAACATACAAGTCCAATTCCTCCCAATGAGGAATTTCACAATGATATGTTACATGTGAGAAATGATTAACGAGCAGACTGGACACATAACGGTGACTATATGTCGCAAACTTCAAGCGATAGTGGCTGCAAAATCAATGTGTACGCTTAACGACAAAATGAGCAATATCACGCAGGTTTTTGGTGGTCTTGATGTTAGGCAGCTGATCGAGAGCATCGAGCGCTTTCTTCATATATCGGTCAGCCAGGGCTTCCGCTTTAGCAATTCCTTGACTTTGGCGAATCATTCCTATGGCATCCGATGCGCTGGCCCTGCCCTCCTCATGATGCACACGGGAGATTTCCTTGAGCAGCGGCTCACGCAGATGCTCTTCTTCGAGCGCATATAATACGGGAAGTGTGATGTTGCCTTGTTTCATATCACTACCTGGAGGCTTGCCAAGCTGCTTCTCCGTACCGACCAGGTCGAGCACATCATCCTGAATCTGAAAAGCCATGCCGACATTATATCCGTAAGTGTACAGCAAGGACGAAATATGTTCAGGCGCACGTGTAGCCAGTGCACCGAGCTGGCAGCTAACCGCAATAAGCAGTGCTGTTTTACGGCGAATTCGAAGCAGATAGTTGCGCACACTCTGTCCGGTGTTGAAGAAGTCACGAATCTGTTCCATTTCACCAATCGACATCTGAACCATCGCTTTGGCAAGAATGCGATGAATAGCTGGCTCAGACAGCCCCGCTGTCATCTCCAGAGCCTTGCCATAGATGTAATCCCCTGTGTACATCGCAATGCGATTATCCCATTTGGACTTGACCGTTGGTTTGCCCCTGCGTGTCTCTGCATTATCAATAACATCATCATGAACGAGGGATGCCGAATGGATCAGTTCCAGTGGAACAGCAATAAGCTTCAAGCGCTCAATATCGTATGTACCAAACTTGCCGCCTAATAACACAAAAACAGGCCGCAGCCGCTTCCCTCCTGCCTTAAGCAGATGAAGTGAAGTTTCACTTAGCAGCTTTTGTTCGCCTTGAACACTGCGGTACAATTCTTTTTCAATGTAATCCATGTCCTTTTTTAACAATCCGAAAATGTCCAATAGTTTCATTCGTTCACCCGTATCAGCGTATTGTCATTCCAAAATTCCATGCTTACCTTCCCCTCCAGCAAGCCGGGCCCTGCAGGTTAATCGTTCACCCCGGCTTGCCGTTCCTGCTTGTGTTCTTAAACACCACGACTAGTTCTGAATCATGTAAGTACAGAAGTTGCCGGAGCATGGGTCAAGGCTGTGGCTGCTATATGCGACCATCAGCACTCACCGACACCCCGGGAGTCGGGGGATTCTGCCACCAAGCAGCTCCATTCTGCCAAAGCTCAACAGACCAGAACGCTTGGCACATCATCCCCGTTCGTCCGGCTCTCCCCATCTTTTGAACAATTGATGCGGAATACGCAAACTGTCCAGCACTTTCCCCACGAGGAACATGATCAAATCGTCCATCGTCTGAGGTTTGTAATAAAAAGCTGGCATAGCCGGTATCATTCGAACACCAAGACGTGAGAGCTTCAGCATATTTTCCAGATGAATAGCATGCAGGGGCGTCTCACGCGGTACAAGAATTAACGTTCTGCCTTCTTTCATCATAACATCTGCGGCACGCGACATCAGATTGTCCGAAGACCCGTTCGAGATAGACGAAAGAGTGCCCATCGAGCAAGGCATGATAATCATGCCTTCAGCCAGATAGGAGCCGCTTGCAATAGAAGCACCGATGTCACTCACAGGATGATAGACCAGAGTTCCGGCACGATGACCGAATTGCTCTCGTAACACATCCTCCCGATTCGTCACGTCCCAATCCATTTCTTCTTTCAACACACGCCAGCCTGCATTGGAGATAACCAAATGAACGGTATACTCCAGATCAAGCAGCGTTTCAATCAAACGAATACCATATATACTGCCGCTTGCCCCGGTAATTCCGACAACAAGTCGTTTATTCTCCGGCTGTTGCATCATTACTTCACCGCCAAATCGATGAGTGTAAATGTAAATACGACCAGACTAAGCACACTGTTCATCGTAAAGAAGGCCGTTTGTACACGGCTCATATCGTTAGGAGATACAATATAGTGCTCATATAACAATATACCGTACGTAATCAACATCCCTGCACCATACCACCAGCTCAGTTCGGTCATCAGCAGCAATGCGAAGAACCCGATGGCAGTAATAACATGAAAGAACTTGGCAATTTGCAACGATTTAACCAGTCCAAAGCGAGATGGAATAGAATGAAGCCCTTCACCTTGGTCGAACTCCAGATCCTGACACGCATAGATAATGTCAAATCCTGCTGTCCAGAATACAATCGTAACGTACAGCACAATCGCTGTCCAATCCATCGTTCCGGTAACCCCAACCCAGCCACCTAGTGGAGCCAGACCAATCGTCATGCCTAACACCACATGACAGAGCCAAGTAAAACGTTTGGTGTATGAATAAAGCACCAGCATAAATACTGCGATGGGCAGCAGCTGCATGGATAATACATTCAAGTTAGAAGACGCCCAGAATAGCAATATAAACGAAATGATGATGAAAATAATTACTTCACCGTTCTTCAGCAAACCTGCTGGAATAGCTCTCATTGCCGTGCGTGGATTTTTGGCGTCGATCGCCTGGTCAATAATCCGGTTTAAGCCGAATGCTGCGCTCCGTGCACCGACCATCGCGAGCAGCACCCACATAATTTGTAGCCAGCTCGGGAAGGTATGATTTACTACCATCGACCCCAGAATGGCGCCCATAAATGCAAATGGTAAAGCAAAGAGCGTATGTTCAATCTTGATCATTTCTAAAAAGATGCGAATTTTCCTAAACATTCTGATTCTCCTTGGTTCCAATATGCAGTGCCGCGATGCCTCCGGTCAGAGGATAGGCCTGCACCTGCTGCAATCCGGTTTCAACAAAAATGTCTGCCAGTTCCTTTCTTCCCGGGAAAAGTGCCAGAGAGTCCGGCAGCCACTTATATTGCTCATAACGCTTGGCATATATTTTGGCCAGGTTAGGCAGCACATGCTTGAAATAAAAATAATAAATACCTTTGAACGGCTGCCAGGTCGGTTTGGACAATTCCAGACAAACGACCATGCCACCAGGTTTCACAACCCGCTTCATTTCAGACAAAACCTGTTTAAGATCAGGCACGTTACGCAAGCCGAAGCCAATCGTTACATAGTCAAATGTATTATCTTCAAACGGCAATGCCATCGCATTACCCTGAACGAGCGTAATTTGGTTAGATCGTTTCACTGCATCAATTTTGGTTTGTCCTACTTCCAGCATGTTACTGCTGAAATCCAGCCCGTGCATGTGCCCTGTTTCACTTGCTTCTGCCATCGCAAGGGTCCAGTCACATGTGCCACAGCACAAGTCGAGCCCGGTGTCCCCTTTAGACATATTCATCTTTTTCATCGTGAATTTACGCCAGGCCTTGTGCCTGCGGAAACTCAGGATATCATTCATAACATCATACTTGCCAGCGATACTTTGAAAAACCGAATGGACAAATTCTTCTTTCGGTTTCGTCTCTCCGCTCCCCATTCGTCTGTCTCCCCCTCAATCTTCCCTGACTGCCACATGTGAATTCTTCACATAAGACAGATAAGGATCAAGAATTGCATCGAACTCATGTAGACCTTGGCGCAGCCCCTGCTCATCCTGAAGCAAGAGCTGAATACGCTGTACAGACTCGCGAAGCTTGTCCAGCAAAACCTCACTGACACTGTATTTTAGCACCATAACATCCCATGCTCGCACGCTAATCCGCATCTGACGCAGATCGTCACGCTCTGCATCATTGCCCTTCTCATACATATGCCAGAATGCATAACTGTAAATATGCTTCTGCTCATCACGCATAAGGTTCAACTCATCTGCAATCGTCTCACAGGTGCTAAATTCAGTTAATAAGCTGTTCCATAAAGACTTTTCTTCATTACGGATCATATCTGAAAATGAAAGAAACAGCTGCATCCTCAGCTGTACCGTTTCACGCAAATATTCATCAGCCGAAACGAGCAGTTTTTTCATCCGTTCATACAGCGTCATCTTGCGTGCGTTCACTTCAGCAACAGCGCCGCTTAACTTGCCGATCATCTCAATTTTGCCGGCATGGGCTAACAATTGATAGAAACGGCTACTCAGATAATCTCCAGCGAGCACATTCAACTGACGTGAACGCATCTCCTGTTCTCTCCGATCGCCGGATATCGTATCAATTCGATCATGCGTATCCATAGCCAACTGAACGAGCGATGTTGCAAGCGAATATAATTCATGATGCACCTTCTCGTCTGTACGGCCCACAAATACCTGTAACAGACGCGCCCGGCTATCCGGAAATGACGGGATTTCCGTATGTTGTCGAATCATGTCGTAATCCGTATATTTCTTTGCTAGTTGGGGTACGCGATATGAATTCATTTTCATCCTCCGAGGCTTTGCTTTGTCATACCATTTATGCACTACAATCTTATATATTATAGCATATGTTTTTCGGACACGCACTGAATCCTGCTATTTGATTACCCCTGGCTTGTCATTTCAAACTGTTTCTTCCACAGTTCCGTCTGCATCAGATGGAACCAGTCTTTTAATTCCTCCGAAAAAACTGCGCTTTTCCAGGTGCGAAGCATGTCAATTGCATACATCGGCCACTCCCCCCGCCGAATGTCGGCAGCAAGCAGAAGATGACGCCTATGCATCCATTCATCCTCGGCCATGACACGAAGCAACACCTGCTCCACATTTTCGAGACGGCGGAAACTCAGATCGGCTACAGCAGCCATATTTTCATAGATTTCAGTATACGTTGTATCCGTATCCTTCACTTTAAGATCAATCGTTAGAATGGACTGCTTCCATTCCACTCTGGCAATTGGCGTTGACATATGCAGAGCACTTAGCACATCCACCAGATTGTCATTCGTCAGCTCGACCGTCTGGTGAGAAGCTGTAACAGGCTCTGCCTTTTCCCCGCCCCATGTACGTGTATGCAGGCTCTGAAGGGACACGAGCAAAATGACCGCGGCAATCGTTGTCAGCATTGATGCAGTCACAATCATTCCCGGTTTCATACGCGCCTCCTTGCCTTTACCTGTTAGTGTAGTCTGTCCGATAAAGGCTCATACCTCATTGTACAATGAAAAAAAGCAGGCTATGCCTGCAATTTTGATTTCGTTCGCATTCTCTTGATTATTCCGATTCAATCTCCCCATGCTTGGTAATCAGCGTTGCTTTCCCGCGAATTTTAATAGCAGAGGTGTGTGTTGTGAACTGGGCAATCATCACTTCGCCCTTGTCCAGCTTCTCGGTATGATGAAAACGTGTATCCTGTCCGCGAGTTAGTCCAATCACTTGAACACCGTTTTCTTCTGCTTTAATTACGATATAGTCGTTGCCCGTAGAGTGATCCATCGCGCACGTCTCCTTTTCTATTATCCTCAGCGTTAATGATGATCAAGATTGCTCCATTTGTCAACCAGCCTGCAAGAGGAAATATAGCGCAAGAATCGCTCATTTCCGGGTCATACTATAACAGAACAGCCAGGAAAGGAGATCAACATGAAATACACTCCAGCCGTACTTACAGACGAGCATGTGCACCGTATTCAGGAGATGGAACAGCACCTATCCACTGTTATCGGCAAGGAACTGGTATTAATCGCCTACAGTGGCCAGCCGGAGCTTTTGGATGAAATCAAGGACGCGGAGCAGGAGCATATTATAATCCCCCGTGTATAGGCTAGCTCTATGGCTCTATAGGCAAAAGAAAAGGCCGTGAACAAGTCACGGTCTTTTTGTTGACATATGGAATATGTAGAAATCTTATTTAATTCCGTCTTTGAGCGCTTTACCTGGTTTGAACGCAGGAATTTTGCTCGCAGGAATTTCGATTTCTTCACCTGTTTGCGGGTTGCGTCCTTTACGTGCAGAGCGCTCGCGAACTTCGAAGTTCCCAAAACCAACCAATTGTACCTTGTCTCCGTTTTGAAGAGCCTCAGAGATTGCTTCGAATACGGCATCAACCGCTTTCGTCACATCCTTTTTGGACAATTCAGTAGCTTCGGATACATGAGTAATCAAGTCTGATTTGTTCATTTGTTTTTCACCTCCTGAATCAATGTCCTGAATGTTATACTGTGTTTCCGTTTTATAGGAAAATATACGTTCATACGCAAAAAAACGTCGGACATCCTGAGCGATGAACATGAATCTCCTTCTTCGGTAGACAGTCATTTCCAGCAAAATGCCGCCTGAAACAACGGGTGTTTCTGGCGTCGAACAAATTTTATACTAATACAGACAGCACACAATTTCAAGTGCGACTGCGGTTTAAAACATAAAATGTAACCGCCAAAGCGAGAACTAACACTCCACCTTTGACGATATCATGTGTAAAATACTGTACATTCATCATCGTCAAACCGTTGACCAGCACGCCAATCAGAACCGAACCAATAAACGTGCCGATGACATTCGGTTTCCCTGCGCCAAAGACAGAGAAGCCTACAAACACAGCCGCAACCGATTCCATTAACAATGGAGAACCTGCATCAATCTGACCAGACCCGACCTTCGACGCGTAAATGATACCCCCGATTGCCGCAAATATGCCTGCTGCTACATAGGCAAGGGTACGCACCTTTTTCACCTTGATTCCAGAGAGTCTTGCCGCCTCCTCGTTACCGCCTGTAATATACATCTGTCGACCGTATTTGGTGTACGTCAAAAAGATATGAACAGCAGCAACCGTAATCAGCAACAAAATAACCGAGATCGGCATGCCTAACCATTTTCCCTGTCCAATCAACAGAAACGTCGGGTCCATCTCTCCGGCAGCCTTGCTTCCATCCGGGAACTGCATATGATTGTAGATCGTATACCCTTGAGCATAGGTTTTGTGAATCCCCCCGATGATGTACATCGTGGCCAGTGTGGCTAACAGATCGGGAATACGCAGTTTAACGATAAGCAGCGCATTCAGCAGACCAATGACAGCTCCAATAACTAACGGCACAATAATCACAACCGCAAGCGGCTGTTGGTACCAGATCATCAGTGATGCCGTAACTACCGTTGTCAGAGACACGGTCGCTCCGACGGAGAGATCAAAGCCATCCACGATGAGGGACAACGTCACACCAATCGCCACAAAGGTAACAATCGAGATCGAACCCAAAATATCCGTCAGGTTACTGTAAGTGAAGAAATAAGGCAGCTTGATTCCAAAAAATGCGATAACCCCTATAATGACAATAATTGCGCCGTAACGAAACGCAAAATCCATTGATTTATCCTTCATGCTTCCACCTCTTGTCCACCGCTTGCATAATAAAGCAGCTGTTCTTGGCTTGTCTCGCCACGTTTGAACTCCTTCACAATAACTCCTTCACACATCACCGCAATACGGTCTCCAATCCCCAGTCCTTCATCCAATTCACAGGTGAAATAAATAACCGCTTTGCCTGCCAGAGCAAGTTCGTTGATGATACGAAAAATGTCACTTTTCGCCCCAATATCCACACCTTTTGTAGGCTCGTCGAAAATAAATACATCCGCTCCGGTTTCCAGCCATTTGCCGATTGCTACCTTCTGCTGATTCCCACCGCTCAGATACTTTACTTCCTGCTTCACAGAAGAGGCTTTAATGCCCAGCTGGTTCACCAGTGAATCTGCAAGCTGGCGCTCCCGCCTGCGATTAACAAATCCAAATGTGCTAAGGCGAGTAAGCAACGGAAGACTCAGATTTCGTTCCACATTTTCCTGAATCAAAATGCCTTGCTTACGTCGTTCCTCCGGCACAGAAACAATACCCAGAGCAGCAGCATCTGCGGGCTGGGACAGGCGCACAGAACGATTCTGCAGTCGAATCTCCCCTGCCTCCAGCGAGTCTGCACCAATTAACAGGCGGGAGCATTCCGTCTTACCCGCACCTACAAGCCCTACAACCGCAAGCACTTCACCCCGATGCACCTCAAGATCAACTCCCTTGACCTTGCCCCCCCTGCGCAGACCACGCGCTTCCAGCAGCAATTCACCTATCGGCGCTTCGATCTTCGGGAACTCCTCCTCAAACGGCTTGCCCAGCATTTGTGTAACCAGATCATTTATCGTCAGTCCGCTCGTTTCGCCTGTAAAAACATGGCTACCATCCCTCATGACGGTAACCCGATCACAATGACTCGTGACTTCTGCAAGGCGATGCGTAATAAAGATACAGGCTACCCCGCGAGCCTTTAACAGATGTACGATGCGAAAAAAAGCATCGGTCTCCTCCTGACTCAAGGGCGCTGTCGGCTCATCAAAAATAATAACCTTGGCATCCTGAATCAGAATACGCGCAAGCAGAATCATCTGCTTTTCGGCCAGTGTAAGATCAGAGACCTTCCGATGAATGTTTATGCTGTCAGCACCTAGCTGCTGCAATGCTTCCCTGGCACGCTGCTGCAGCGCTCTCGGGCTTTTCCACCAGCCACCGTCAGCGGAAGCCAATTGATCAAGCATGATGTTCTCGGCAGCAGTGAGCTGTGGAACTAAAGCAGCATCCACCTCCTGATATACACAGTGAATGGCACTGGCCTTCGCTTCTCGCGGTGAGCCAAGCTGGAGCTTGTAACCATTCAAACGAATGGTCCCCTCATCCAGTTGATACGCCCCCGACAATATTTTCATCAACGTGCTTTTTCCAGCCCCGTTAGCTCCAAGCAGCGCATGAATCTCACCGCCTATGACGGAGAAACGTACGTCCTTCAACGCCGGTATGCCAGAAAACTGTTTAGAAATATGCTCCATATCCAGCGATATCGGGTCCTTTGTCATGATGATGCCTCCCATCTGCTGTAATTCCTCTGTATTAAAAAAGCGCACCTTGAGGCGCGCCCATAACGCAGCTTACTTCGCAGTAATGCCGTATTCGCTCATCCAGTCCTTGATCCCCTGTGTACTGCCACCCCAACCTTCGACATATTGAGACAGCTCTGACGTCGAGATTTGTTTGTCAGGCAAAGCCTCACGCTGTACATACACCGGGTTAAGCACCACGGAATCTTCAGTCTGGTCTCCATTCAGCTTCTGGTATGCATAACGTACCTGTACACGTCCAATGTCGGTTGGATCAACAGCTGCGGAAGCGACCCAAGGATTTTTCGGGTCCTGAATCATTTGCAAATCCTCGTCACTCATATCAATGCCATATACCTTGATTTCGTCACGGCCCGCTTGTTGAATGGCACGTGCGGCACCTTTGGCAAATTCATCCCAGGCAGCCCATACCGCTGTAATTTCACCCTTTGGATATTGCTTCAGAATCGCTTCCATTTTCGCTTGAGTATCCAGTGCCGGGTTCTGAGCGGAACCAAATGCCGCAATTTCCTTGATCTCCGGGTTGGCTTTCAGGAATGCACCGTAAGCAAGCTGACGACGTTCCATTGGCGCAAAACCCGCCACCCATACTTTGACGATATTACCTTTGCCATTAATATCTTTTTTCATCTGCTCCAGCGTAAGCTCGGCCATTTTCTGGTCATTCTGCGATAACACGGTTGCTCCTGGCACGCTAATTGCTGCATCAAATACAACAACAGGAATCTTTTGCTCAACCGCTTTTTTTACACCTGGCTCCAGTAGCGAATCACCGTGATCCGTCAGAATAACATCGAATTTTTGATTAATGGCACTGTCGAGCAAAGATACCATTTTTGCTTTATCGTTATCTGCCACAAAAGTGGTAAGTTCACCACCGAATTTGGCAATTTCCTCTTTGACCCCTTGCACATACTGTTGTGAAAAAGTTCCTGTATTAAACTCCATGATCAGCGCCACCCGTTTACCGCTTAAAGGCCCTGTCACAGCTTCAGTCTTGGGTGTTTCCCCTGCGGCGCCGGATGCCTGAGATGCTGCGGGCTCCTTTTTAATTCCGCATGCGGATAATGCCAATGTAAATACCAGTAATACGCTCAGCCATAACCATTTCGAATTTGTTTTTCTCATGTCAGTCTCCCCCTGTTTTCGCTCTCTGTGACTTCAATCACAATCGTTGAATATTAATATAACGACTAATCCCCAGTATGTAAATAGGTTTTAATGATTTAAAGCTGAAACTCACTAAGTTTTTTGAAAACAATTCATCTCTTCATCCAGTTCATCCAGTATTAAGAAAAAAACAGACAGAAAAAGACCATGAGGTCATGCCTCACGGTCTTTTGGAAAACTAAAGTATGATGGCGATCAAACCGCCTGAGCCTTCGTTAATAATCCGTCCCAGCGTCTCTTGCAATTTATATCTGGCGTTGTCCGGCATCATGGCAATTTTGCCTTGAATGCCTTCACGTACAATGGAGTGCAGTGAACGGCCAAACATATCTGAATCCCATACCTTGATCGGATCGTTCTCAAAGTCCTGCATCAGGTATCTGACCAGTTCCTCACTTTGCTTCTCTGTTCCGATAATCGGTGCAAACTCTGACTCCACATCTACACGAATCATATGAATAGACGGTGCCGTTGCTTTCAGACGAACACCAAATTTGGTGCCCTGACGAATCAGCTCAGGTTCATCCAGTGCCATCTCGGCAAGAGAAGGAGCAGCGATGCCGTAGCCCGTCGTTTTGACCATCTCCAGCGCCTCCGCAAAGCGGTCATACTCCCTTTTCGCATGAGAGAACTCCTGCATCAGCTGCAGCAGATGATCCTTGCCCCGAATCTCGATGCCGACAACTTCCACGAGAATCTGGTCATACAGTTCATCTGGCGCATAGAGATCAATCTCGGCTACACCCTGCCCCATATTCATCCCACTCAGGCCCGCACGGTCAATGAACTCATATTCCATAAACTGTGAGACAACCCGATCCACGTCACGCAGTCTGCGAATATCCTTTACGGTATCCCGCACCGAATTTTCATAATTGCTGCGAAGCCAGTGTGTATCGTTCAGCACCATCACCCAGCTCGGCAGGTTGACATTCACCTCATGCACAGGGAACTCATACAATACTTCACGAAGTACACCTGTCACATCATCTTCTGTCATGGTAGCCGCGCTCAGTGTCATGACCGGAATGTCGTATTTCGCAGCCAGCTCGCTCCGAAGCTGAAGTGCTTCCTCACTGCGCGGACGAGTGGAGTTGATAATGAGCACAAACGGTTTGCCCACTTCCTTCAGCTCAGCGATGACACGTTCTTCAGACTCCACATAGGAGCTGCGGGCAATCTCGGCAATTGTACCGTCTGTTGTAACGACAACCCCAAGCGTCGAGTGCTCCTGTATCACTTTACGAGTACCAATCTCGGCCGCCTCCTGAAATGGAATCGGCTCTTCAAACCACGGCGTGGAGATCATACGCGGACCATTTTCATCCTCGTATCCCTTCGCGCCCTCCACGGCGTACCCTACACAATCCACCAGCCGGACATTAACATCCAGCCCCTCAGCCACTTTAATCTGGACTGCATTATTCGGTACGAATTTCGGCTCGGTGGTCATGATGGTTTTGCCTGCTGCACTTTGTGGAAGTTCATCCACTGCACGGGCACGATCAGCCTCGCTTGCGATGTTTGGCAATACGATCGTTTCCATGAATCGTTTAATAAATGTTGATTTCCCCGTCCGGACTGCGCCGACAACCCCGAGATAGATATCCCCTCCGGTCCGCTCAGCTATGTCCTTAAAAATGTCCACTTTCTCCAATGAAATCCCCTCCTTAAATTACTCCGAAGGAAAAATGCTAAAGAGCATCCGCTTCGTTTTTTCAATCAGAAGACTGAAATCCCTGCAACGGTAGAGCCGCCTTTGTGAGTGCCCGGAAGTCGTCCGCCGCCGAACGTTGCATTCTGATGAAACCGGCGAGAGCGGCGTTAACTCGTACATGCAATTGGACTAGTATCATCTTATGTATCCGTATGCGGCAATATGACGTGTTTTTTTGTTTTTTTATCTCATGATGGTGACATTCAGAACATCCCCCGATCCCGGACTGCGCGTCTTTATTTCAATCTACTGTATGAGAAAGCTCTTAGGTTTATGACACCCTCTCTCCAGTGCCACTATGTTTGAGCACAGAAAAAAGAGACATCCGTCGTGCACGGAATGCCTCTCTCAACTTCTAATTCTATGATGGATTCTGAACGGCCTGTGCGACAGGGATATTATTCTGCAATGAGTACGGGAGTGATTTGACAGGGACAAAATACGAATGAGTCAGCAAATGCTCACGCAAATCCGATGCAGGCTTGTCCGTAGATGTACCCTCTTCTTTCTCTAATGCCTGCATAATATCAAAAGCATAATCCACGTAGACTGTACCTTGGGCATCCATCATAAAGGGGAGCTCCTGACCTGTGTACACACTATGTAATGTAACAGCACTAGCCCCCGCCTGAGCAGCCTTATTCATATCTACCGCAACCAATCCCGGATACAGCTCTTCACCTGCTGGCAATTTCTGATTATGTACGGATTGATATTGGGTCACCATACGCTGTACATCATTCACCTTTTGCACTGTCTGTAAATCCATCACCTTTACTGTCGGTTTAACCTCTTCATTCAGCACCAGAAAGTAAGCGCTACCGCCATTTTCAAAAGCAGTTCCCGGTATGTCGTCAAGATAACCAAGCTGTTTAAGCTTGGACAAATCTATTCTAAATTTTTCATATTTCGGCGTATCCGCATCTGCATTCAAAATCGGGAGAACGCCCTGATCCTTCTGAAACGCATCCATTGCGCTCTGAATGCGGTTCACGCTTTCGCGATACGCTGTTTTGGGATCCGTATCGTGCTGAGCCTGATACAAGCAGCCACTCGTTGTCATAACAAGCAGCATCAGCAGCACCATTCCTGGTACCCGCTGTAAGAGACTCCTGCGTTTTGTTGCTCTCACCGGCTTGCTTCCATTCGTTATCATCTGCATCCCCCTCAAACATCGAACACATCAATATAAGCCTTCTCCACTTCTGCCATTATACAAACCAGTCGTCATCCTGCTCCTGCTGCTGCCGTTCAAGCTGCTTGCGTATTGCCGCCTTGAGCGGATCTTCAGGAACATGCACGGATAATGCACCACGCACTTTAGCCTGACACGAAAGCCTTGTTCCTTCCTCCAGTAGCCGTCCAAGCTTACGTTTCTCCGCATCCGTGGGCGGAAGCAAAGCCTTCGATTCGCCCTGCTCCACTCTCACCTTACACATCAAACAGGCTGCCTTCCCATCACAACGGGTCGTTATTTGGACACCAGCCCGGCGTGCAGCATGTAGCAGGGTCGTGCCTGGCTTGACCTTAATGGATTTGTTCATAGGTAAAAATGTAACAGCTTCCTGCATCATTGTTCCTCCCCGGCTTCTTCCGACCAAGCAAAGCCTACCAGCTCCTCCACTTCCGATCTGAAGCGGTCTGTCCATACGTTATGCCGACTTAGTACGTTCATGACAGGCTGATGAACCTCCGGCTCCTGACGCATTCGTATAGAGATTGGCACATACCGATCTTCACGTCCACGCAGAAGATTAAATAACAGTTCATGTGCTAGTGGCATCAGTCGCAGCCGGTAATCATAAACTCTCGTTTCAGGCGCATACAGAGCGAGCACATGCTCCACTTGCGTGCGATACCAGCTTTCACGGGCCCACACTTCAAACCCCCCGACCAGCTCCAATGAGCATGCACCTACCTGATAGTGACTGAGCAATGAGGCATATGGACCTGTTGTGTCTACTACAGGCTTGTCCAGTCTTCTTCCCGGTGCATCGTGATGCAGTGCTTTAGCTGCAACAATATCTGCATACACATCAATATCTCTCGGTGCTTGACTCAGCTCCACCCCTTGAAGAAGCAACCCGCAGCTGCCTCCCAGCAGCCAGGTATGCGGTTGGTTGTGCCAGGCTTTGGCCATCTCCAGCAATGCCAAATGTAATTCCGGATAACGCTCCGTCCAGCCCAGCGTTTCATTCTGCCCCACAGGCATACACTCCTCTCATCCGTCTTTTCCATATGTCCGTTCATTAGATGCGCTTATGCGGATGTTCTCTCTCCCGGAAGGGAAATCAAGTCAGAGAAGCGATTCCACCAACAAAACCGACAAGCATAATTAAAAATGCAATAATCGAAAGGATGCCTCGCACGAGCCCTTTTGTTTTGGCACGAGCAAAAGTAATCAAAAATACGGATAGTCCCATAATGAGGATGGCAACCAATGACAGCCACATCTTGTCCATAGCGCTCATAAACCAGCAGTCTCCCCTTCAATTCCGATATTCATCACTGACAATGTGACAATTGCAATTATTATAACATGAAATCGTGCGCATTTTTCCAATAAAAAGACAAAAAGCAAGCCAGCAGCTGCTGACTCACTCTTCGTTATACCTATTACCTACTGCCTTTATCAGGCATCATCTATTATTTTTTTATCATCATCTTCATCAACGATTCCATATTGCTTGGATTCAGTCCGCTTTTCTTGACTGCACTCACAATATCCTGAACCGTATCCTCAGATACCGGTATTTTCGCCATGGCGGATACTTGTTTGATCAATTGGCGTAGCTGAGCCTCATTCTGCATCGTTGTTGGCTTCACTGTACTTGCCAGCTTTTTGACAGCACCTTCCGTGATGGTTTTACCTGTTTTTTTGTTAATAGCCTTCAGTGCTTCTTTCGAAATGTTGTTGCCCATTCGTCTCCCCTCCTCCGGCAATACTCATGTGTATCATATGAGTCTGATGCGGAAAAGGTGAATAAGCTACATCATTTCATACCAAGCTGTCAGCACTACACAATCTACTCAGGAATGCCACTGCTCCCAGGTTTCCAGCTTCATGACCTCCATCTCGGTTTTCGGGTCCCGCCCCATCAAGGCTTCAACCGCATCCCTTGGCTGTCTGTTCTGGAATAATACATGGTACAATTGATCCGCAATTGGCATTTGTACCCCATACTTCTGAGAGATAAAATAGGCGGCCTGCGTGGTTCGAATCCCTTCGACAACCATGCCCATCGACTTCAGCACATCGTCCAGCTTCTGACCCTGGCCTAACATGGAACCCGCTCTCCAGTTACGACTGTGCTGACTTGTAGCAGTAACGACCAGATCCCCGATGCCTGCAAGTCCCGCAAAGGTTAATGGATTCGCCCCCATCTCAACGCCAATACGGGTAATCTCGGCAAGACCACGGGTTAACAGAGCGGCCTTGGCATTATCTCCGAATTGAAGCCCATCCGACATACCTGCTCCGAGTGCAATTATGTTCTTGAAAGCTCCTGCCAGTTCAACGCCGAGCATATCCCGATTTGTATACACGCGAAAATAGGCATTCATAAACAATCCCTGAACGGCCTCAGCAGAATCCTTATCAAGTGCAGCCACAACAACCGTTGTTGGACAGCGCTTTACCACTTCTTCAGCGTGACTCGGACCAGATAATACAACAATCCGTCCCTCTTCACACTCCAGTTCTTCCGAAATGACAGTAGACATCCTCTTCAGACTCTCCGTCTCAAAACCTTTCGTTGCATGAATGATCAGCATCTCAGGCTTGTAGAAAGGCTTGAACTGATGGGCAACCGCACGCATGGCGGATGAAGGCGCAACAATTAATACCGCTTTTGCACCTGCAACAGCCGCTTCCATATCACTGGTTGCCCGAATGCGGGGAGACAGCTCCGCACCAGGAAGATAACGTGTATTGGTATGCTGTGTATTGATCTCAGCTGCCTGTTCATCACTGCGTGTCCACATGACCACGTCCAGTTCGTTTGCGGCCAGCACACTGGCCAGGGCTGTTCCCCAACTGCCGGCAACCAATACAGCAACTTTTTTAGACAACGCGTTTTCCCCCTCCAGGGTTCTTTGATCCCAATTTATTTTCCTGTCCTTTGGCAAGTTTCGCAATGTTGGTGCGATGTCTCCAGAAGGCAAACAGACAAATAATCAGACTGCCCCAGAAAATACTCATGGAATATCCGGGCAAAATCAAGATGAAAACAGGAGTTAATGCAACGAAAATTAAAGAGCCCAGCGATACATAACGTGTCAACACGATCGACAAAATCGCAATGACACCTGCACAAAGAGCAGGCAAAAAGGCAAGGCTTGCCATAACCCCGATCGCTGTAGCAATGCCTTTTCCTCCACGGAAGTTAAAATAGAGCGGCCAATTGTGACCTGCAATAGCAGCAATACCACTGAAGGCAGCAACCCACGGTGAACCGTCACTCAGCCATAAGCCAATCCATACAGCTGCAATACCTTTGATTACATCCAGTAGCAGAACCGCAACAGCCGGCCCTTTACCCAAAATACGAAGTGTGTTCGTAGCCCCGGCATTACCACTACCATGCTGACGTATATCAATCCCCCGTATTGCTTTTGCAAGAAGAACACTAAAGCTGATTGAACCGAGCAGATAGCTCAGCACAATCGCAGCGATTGGTAAAATCACAAACTTCTCCCCTAACCTTCGTCGGACTTCCTCCGAGTAAATATACGAATTGGTGTGCCTTCAAAATCAAACGCTGCACGGATTTTGTTTTCCAGATAACGCTCGTACGAGAAGTGCATCAATTCAGGGTCGTTCACAAAAATAACCATGGTCGGCGGTTTAACCGCTACCTGTGTCACATAGTTAATTCTCATTCTACGCCCTTTATCCGTTGGTGGCGGATTAATGGCAACAGCATCGGATACAACATCGTTAAGCAGATGTGTCTGAACCCGCAGTGAATGCTGTTCTGCTACACGCTGTACCACAGGTAGCAATTTTTGTAAGCGTTGTTTTGTCAGTGCGGACAAAAAGACAATCGGAGCGTACGTCATAAAGAGGAAGTGGTCCCGAATTTTCGTCTCAAATTCCTTCATCGTTTTATCTGTTTTATCCACGATATCCCATTTGTTCACCACAAACAATGAAGCTTTACCCGCTTCAAAGGCATAACCTGCAATATGCTTGTCCTGCTCAATGATGCCTTCTTCGCCATTAATAACAATCAGCACAACATCAGCACGTTCGATAGCACGCATTGCACGCATCACGCTGTATTTCTCCGTCGTTTCATATACTTTACCGCGCTTGCGCATACCAGCCGTATCAATCAGCACATAACGCTGCCCGTCTTTTTCAAAAGGAGTGTCAATTGCATCACGGGTTGTTCCAGCTACGTCGCTGACAATAACACGTTCCTCACCCAAAATTGCGTTTACCAGTGAAGACTTACCGACATTAGGTCGTCCGATCAGAGCTACACGAATGACATCATCATCGTATGTCTCTTCCTCAAGTTCAGGTAATTTCTCCACAATGGCATCAAGCAAATCACCAATGCCTGTACCGTGACTACCGGATACACCAATCGGATCGCCAAAACCGAAGCCATAGAACTCATAAATCAGCTCACTGCGTCCAATGTTATCCACTTTGTTCACGGCTACAACGATCGGCTTGCCCGAGCGATAAAGCATCTCTGCAACTTCCTCGTCAGACTGTGTAATGCCTGCTTTGGCATCACACATAAACACGATCACATCCGCTTCCTCGATCGCCAGTTCCGCCTGCATACGGATGGACTTCATTATGACGTCTTCACCGTCAATTTCGATACCGCCTGTATCAATAATGCTGAATGCTTTACCGTTCCATTCACCGATTCCGTAGATCCGGTCGCGGGTAATGCCCGGCTTGTCTTCCACAATGGCCAGTCTGTCGCCGATAATTCGATTGAAAATGGTGGATTTACCCACATTCGGTCGGCCGACAATTGCCACAACTGGTCTTGCCATACATTCCACTCCTCCTGTCCATACTTACGTTTCTCATCATAGCAAAAAAGCTATGTCTTGGCTAACGTTTCGTAGCAAAAATCTCGCAATAACAACAATCGGCGAACCCGCTAGGGCTCGCCGATCTTGCTTTTATTGTCAGCAAAATATGCAGTATATAACTAAGAACCATGCATGTATAACTTATTTGAATTTGCTGAGTTTGTCGCCAAACAGTTCGCCGAGCGTAGTGCTCATACCTTGATTGTTCAAGGACACGTTAGGATTGTTGATTTCTTCACGAGGCGCATTGTTTCTTGCTGGTCTTTCTGATTTTTGCGGTTGAGCAGGAGCTTCTTCTGTTTCCTTAATGCTCAGGCTTACACGCTGTTCAGCAGGGTTCATGTCCAGAATTTTAACCTGAACCTCTTGACCTTCTTTCAGCACTTCATGCGGAGTGCCAATGTGTTTGTGGGAGATTTGCGAGATGTGCACAAGTCCCTCAACACCAGGAGCGATTTCAACGAAAGCACCAAAGTCAACCAGACGTTTAACAACACCTGTTACGATGTCGCTAGTGTTGAATTTGTCGCCAGCTGTTTCCCAAGGTCCTGGTTGTACAGCTTTCATGCTCAGGCTGATTTTTCCTTTTTCAGGGTCAACTTTCAGCACTTTAACGTTAACTTTGTCGCCTTCCGACAATACGTCAGATGGTTTGTCAACGTGAGTCCAAGCCAGCTCGGATACGTGAACCAAACCGTCAACTCCGCCTACATCAACGAATGCACCAAATTGAGTCAAACGTTGAACAGTACCTTCGATCACTTGACCTTCTTGCAAACCAGCCATAACCTGTGCTTTGTTTGCTTCGAATTCTTGATCCAGAACGTCTTTTTGGGAAAGGATCACTTTGTTGTTCTCACGATCGATCTCTTTCACTTTAACGCGCAATGTGCGTCCTTTGTAATCACTGAAATCTTCAACGAAATGACGCTCAACCATAGAAGCTGGAATAAATCCACGAACGCCCACATCTGCAACCAGACCGCCTTTAACAACATCGCCTACAACAACTTCGAAGACATCTTGATCTTCAAAATGCTTTTGCAGTTGCTCCCATGCGTTCTCACTGTCAATTGCACGCTTGGACAGAACGAGTTTTTCTTTCTCGTCGTCGATGCTAAGAACCTTAGCTTCAACTTCTTGTCCAACTTCTACTGCATCTGATGCGCTGTCAACGTGAAGCGAGGACAATTCGCGAATTGGAATAACACCGTCATATTTATATCCAATGCTTACATAAGCTTGGTTATCTTCCAATTTGACGATGGTTCCTTTTACGGTATCTCCTTTTTTCAAGGAAACGAATTGATCCAACTCATCTTGGGTTGCTTCTTGATTTTTCATTTCTTCCGACATGTCAAATACCCTCCTCAATTCAAAAACCCCATTATATTCAAACCTGCCTTGGCAGAGTTCAAAACACTTTCATGCGAATGCACTTGATATAGCTTCCCTCAAAAATATGGAAACATGCATTCCATACAGACAGCCTTATTTGCTAGGCACGCCCGTTTTCACCATTTCATTAATTTTGGACATAATCTTCTCGGTAGCTCGCTCCAGAGCATCTCCAGATGGATCTTCCTTGAACTCGTCCAGATTAACCGGTGCTCCATATACTACTTTCATCTTACGAAAAATCTTGTAGTTGCCGATAATAGCAGCAGGGATGACCGTAGCACCGCTGCGGAGAGCAAAACTCGCTGCTCCCTTTTTGCCAATTCCTCCATCATTGTGACGACTTCCCGCAGGGAAAATGCCGAGCACCTCGCCACCACGCAAAATGTTAAGTGAGGTTTTGATGGATTCCTTGCTGACGCCTCCTCTTTTCACAGGGAAAGCACCTACAGCTTTAATAATTGGCCCAAGTACCGGAACATCAAACAATTCGCTTTTCGCCATAAATCTCACTTGACGGCGAATTTTGATGCCAACGGTTGGCGGATCAAAGTTGCTGATATGATTGGAGCATAGAAGTACGCCGCCGTCTTTCGGGATATTCTCCCGTCCAACTGCCTCCAGGCGAAAAAGAATGGTGTACAAGATCCGCAGTACTGTTTTGCAAAACGTGTAAATCATAGACCGCCCTCTCCTCTGACCATTGTGCAATAAGATACGATTATGTCAACCACTTCATGGATGTTCATCTCCGTTGTATCCAGAACGATAGCGTCCTCTGCACAACGCAGCGGGGAAACCTCCCTGTTCTCATCCAACTTGTCACGGGTGGCAATGTCTCGCTCCAACTGCTCCAACGTCAGACCTTCGGATGGCTCCAGTTCTTTGAAGCGGCGAAGTGCACGCTCCTCCACACTGGCCGTCATGAAAATTTTCACTTCCGCATCGGGCAGCACTGTTGTTCCGATATCGCGTCCATCCATTACGACGCCCTTGCGCAAAGCCATTTGCCGCTGAGTATCCACTAACTGCGTACGCAGCCCCTCGATTTGCGCATATCGAGACACGATTCCCGTTACTTCACGGGAGCGGATTTCCGAGGTTACATCCTCTCCATTACAGAACACTTTCTGTCCACCCCGATCTGGCTGTAAATCAATAACCAAATCCTGAGCTTCGAGAAGCACCTGAGTCATATCTTCCGGAGAAATATCTTTCCGAAGCATATGCAAGGATACTGCACGGTACATTGCGCCTGTATCGACATAAATGTAACCGAGCGCCTCTGCAACCAAGCGGGCCACCGTGCTTTTTCCGGCACCAGCAGGTCCGTCAATTGCAACGTTCATTTTCCCGTTTTCTGATGTGTTCTGGCTTGCCAACGGGGCATTCCTCCTCAAACGATAAACCTCAATAAAAAAACAGGCATTGCCTGTCATCGTGAAAATTATACCACACTCTACACATGGATGCAAAAACAGACAAATCAGCCAACCCCATCTCTGTTTGTGCTTTGCAAATGAATCGGGGTGCCTTCAAGCCGATCAATCGTTGTCATTATTTTCTTCAAGCCCGGTACAAGCAGCAAGAGCTGGTAAAGGAAAGCAAGGATGATAAGAAATAAAATAAGACGCAGCACCCTCCGCTCCATTCGTTTGGAACACAGGGTGTAGAGCCGTTCAAACCTTCGGGCAGCAAAACGTCTGTTCATGGAATCCGTCTCCTTTTTTGCCTTACGTTTCCCAGGAGCATCCCGCTTTATGCTTGTTTGCAGCCCTATTTGGTATTATTTTATTTCATGCGATAATCCAGTTGACGTTCAAAGCAAAATTTTATTACTTTCTGACGTTCCGAATCCATAATTTGCGAAAACTTCAGCATGCCCAGCTCACGGCCCGATTCCAGCTTTTTGATCCGAACCACCTCAGCCTCGAATTGAACATGGTCAATTCCACCATTGCGATAAGGCACCAGCAGCCAGCATTTCAGCCTCTGTCCCTCCTGAATTTTAAACGCTGGCTCGCAATAAATAGATAGGCCCCCACCGCCGATATCTTCAGTCAGCATTACCGCACGGGTAAGATCCTCCCCCTGAACAGCCAGTTCAAGACTGGCATGCACACGAAGAAAGCTGCGACGCTGAATTTTCGAGATTTCTTCAAGCAGCGGTTTTCTGATGCGAACAAGCCGAATGACGTCCTCCTCAAACCCCGTAACGTACGTGTTGAAATAATGGCGGACTCCGCTCTCGTTTATATAGGATATGGACAGTTCTTCTCCGAAAAAGAGTTTCTTCAAACGGCTGTTGCTTTGTTGCATCGGAACCTCAATCAAAAAACTGTTTTCATCTGCATCTGCAATACGTGACTTGTATTCTTTTTGCTCTTCTTTTTCATCAGCCGATGCGATTTGAATATATAACACTTCGTTTATTTTAGGAAACAATCGGTTCACCGCCAATTATGTATTTATGTATTTATCTATAGCATTGTAATTGCAAGCATTATTATATCATGACACATCTGACATGGATCAAGAAAAAAAACAGGCCAGCTAAGTGACCTGTCTTCAAATACACGTATAGTGTTCTCAGGAAGTTGCGTTCACCGGCTTAATCTCTTCCACTGCTTCTTCCATTCCGGTATTCGCATTAATGTAAATCCGATAGCGCGAACCGTTAATTCGGCCACCAAACTCATGACAAAGCACTTCTTTTCCAAACTCATTCTCGATTAACGATTTACGCACATAATTTTCTTTGAAGTCCGGATTCAGCTTTTGACGTGCCTGCTCAGCTGTAAGACCCGCTTTTGGAATCTCGCGTTTATCATTATGCTCATATACAAAGTCACTTGCCTCGAACCCCGTTACATTCCCTGTATCCAGCCCTACACGCACAGACATCTTCTCAGGGTAAATGAGTGTATCCCCTTGTTTTCGCACATACGTAAGGTTGCCGAGATTGCCAAATTCATCATAATTGACTGCCTGCATATTTTTGTAGCCCTTATTCACCAGAAATTGATCTGCCTGCTTCATTGCCTCTTGTCTGGAAACCTTTTTGGCTCCAACCGGTCGGGTGTCGCTATACGAGATCAGCATTCCACCATTTCGGGTGAAATCCATCATCAATTTTCCGTTTTTCGCATGCTCGGCAGTTGCCGTATACGATTCCCAGTCAGTTCCTTTCCCGTTCTCCTGAACCTGAATTTGACCGGTTTCCATATCCGCAAATTTGGCTGCTTTCGCCTGAATTTGTTCTTTAGATACGGGAAGCCCGCTAAGCTTTTTGACAGACCGTTTAGCAAACACATTGGATACCGAAGGCCCCCAGTCAAGTTCTGGGTATTCCTGCACCTTTTTGTTCACTGTACGGAAGCCATCCACAATTGAATTATCATTCATCTGCCCCTGTGTCGCCATAGCTGTTTCGGCGTCCATCCAGCGCAGCCGGTCAGATAGCACTTTTTGCTGTACTTCCTTCAGATTTTTCGTAATTTCCGAAGAATTTTGATACAGCGTCTTTAAATTGCCTACTTCCTTCTCACTCAGTGGTTCCTTCGTTAAATCACGCATGGATGCATGATACGCAAATTTCGAAATGCGCGAGAGAAACTCCTCTGCATCATTAAAAGGCAGCATCGTCAGAGGCAACTGATTGATCTCATTTTGAGCTTCACTGGTGAGCCTCCAGACATTCATGAGCCCTTTACGATGCATACCTTGTGAGGTTGAATGCACCGCAAGTGTGTTGCCAATCTCCGAATGCAATTTGTCCATATGAAACGAGAGATCATGAAACGCCCGCTGATACTGGTTCTCCGCCTTGATCAGTATCGCATTTTTTTCTTGATTCTCCTGGTATCCCCATACAAGCGCGCCGATCAGGAGAACTGCAAATATCGGAAACATTACTGAACTTAGTCGTTTATACACGGTAGATTCTCCTTTCTTCTAAACCACTGCCTTTATTGTGGATCGAAGAAAGAGCTCTTATGCATGCGATTTCCAGCCAGCACGATTTTTGACTTGTAATAACATGGAGCAAGCCCCATTTGGGAGCTATTCCCGCTTAGTTCAGTTGAAACCCGGTAAGCATACCTTCTTCTTCAATCTCAAACTGATCCTTGTTATCGCAAAGACACTGCTTGAACCCTGTTTCAATCCGGTCTCGTTCCTTTCTGCCTCTCAGTGTAAACCGCTCACCACATTGCTTGCACCTGATTTTGATCTTGATTCTGCTCATCTGACATCCCCGTTTCATATCGTCGTTCCCCAGGTCAGGCTGTGTCTGAAAACGCTGAAGGACGCCAATTTGCCGAATATTCGTTCCAAGCCAGCAGGTTTCAAGACACGCCTTAGTCAATATAAAAAAACACACCGGGGTCTAGGCGCATTTCGCGCTTTATGTCCACCAGTGTGTCCGTATTTTTATAATTTAACCTCTTCCTCGCGCTTTACAAAACGAAAAGGCGAACGGTTATTAGCCCGTGTAATCTTGCCTACTGCTCCGTACCACAGACCCGCCATCAGAGGTGCAATGAACCATAACCAATGATTCACCATCGTGTTCATGATTACATCGTATAAGGCATGCCAGAAGAACGGCAAAACCAAAGACAGTGTAAGGTACCATCGCTTTTTCTTCTCATCGTCAATAAACTTGGCCTTGCCCATATAGTATCCCATAATCACTGCAAACATCGCATGACCGGATACCGGGAGAAGCGCTCTGAGAAACATGGCCGATACCGATGCATTGCCCGCAATTGCATACAATACATTTTCGACCGTGGCAAATCCCAGTGATACAGCAACAGAATATAATATTCCGTCATAAGGCTCGTCAAATTCGGTGTGATTATAAATAATATGATAGATCACAAACCATTTGACAAACTCCTCAACCCCGCCCGAGATTAGAATAGATTCAAGATAGGGATTATCCCCAAGCCAAAGCATCATGCCCCGTTGGATAATCATCACAGGCAGCACAATGAGTATACCCATCAGAAATACCCTCAAAATCATATGAAGCGGCTCATAATCATACCGGTCTTTAAGATAGAAGTATGTTAACAAGGCGAGACCCGGAGCAACTGCTGCGACTAAGACCGAAAACAAAAGCACCGAATTTCCCTCCTCTGACTTGTAACACGATTAGAACCGGTGTTTAATCCTGACGTTTGAAGTGTGTGCAGATTAATTCAACCGCTTGTTCAGACATAACCACTTTCCCGTACTCTTCCATCACGGCAGGAGTAACGGAGGAACCTTCACCAAACTCCGCAAGCAAAGCAATCAATGCGGCATGTTTGGAAGCATCTACGTCATCTGGCTCAAAATGCAAGAACCATTTATTTTTATAAGAATACAGTTTTCCCGCATCCGTAACATGCTGACGTAACATATGGGCAGCCTCAATCAAAACTTCGAAATCCTTGAATGCGTATACGATGGAATCACTTTGCTCCAGTGTAACTTCCATTTCATATACTTCTTCAGGAAGATCATCTTCATGACCTGAACCATATTGTTGCGGATCATATTTTCCACGAGTAACAATGACAACCATCCCTTGAGCGGGAAGTGCGAATACTTCAACAGCCAGCGGACCTGTAGCATCAAAGCCAAGTTCAGAATAAGCCTGGTCCATCATTTCAGTGAACAGTTCATGTACCTTAGGTAACTCCTGCCACATATCTTCTTTTTGTATTCCGCGCTCGCTCAGATCGTCAAAGGTCAGGAAAATCCGTATCTTATCGTGACTTAGTCGTTCTATTTTCATACAGGATCTCCCCTTTATAAGCAAGTCTTATAACAGATTATGAAGCACAAAACAATATGTGCTGAAAATAAATCTATGTAGTTATGTTATCATTTTATACCTCTAAATGCACGAAGTAAAATCAACAAAAAAAAGAATCAATCCACAGCCAATCGAGACTGTGGTTGATTCTTCGTCACTGTTTTGTTTTATAAACCCGGGACGGTGGTGTTGGTTTGACTCAAAATTTGCTCCACCTCATGCTTAACATCCGGGTTCGTGCGAATGAAATCTTTAAGCATGTTCATATTCTCTTCTTTTTCCTGCGGTGATACTACTCTGCTGCTCTTGGGTCCTGTCTTATGGGGTTCAGTATGGTGATCCGGCTTACTGCTGAAACCGTCCATGCCAGGAAAAGTCATCTCCATCATTTTGTGTTTGGCCTGATCAACAACGTTCCGTGATGAGCCTGAAGACAGCATCGGCAATCTGCCTTTGGCTAACCAGGAGCTGGCAGCCACACCGACAACAATACCCCAGAAAAAGGATGACGCCTTCATTACACCAACCTCCTTTAAGTGTTAAATCACATGTAGTGTTTGCCGGGGAGGCCGATCTCATTCCGCATAAATACAGGAAAGCAAAAAGCCCGGCATCTACTGATCCGGGCTTTCTGAGGCAGGTGAGCGCAGTGTAATCAGATGTATCTCGGCGGGGCAACCTAATCTAAGGGGCAGATGATTTGTGCCATACCCTCTGCTCACCAGCATTTTCCCATTTGGAATATCTCGTTTGTTTCGTTTTAAGGAAAACCAGCCGGATGCCACACCGCGGTATGCCCTGTTCAGGAAGATGGGACCAAACCATGGCAACACCAGTTGTCCACCATGGGTATGTCCACTTAATACAAGATCAGCATCTACTTCTAATGCCAGAGCCTCCAGTGGATCATGAATCAAAACAATCGTGCAATCGTGATGTCCCAGGTTTTGAAGCAGCTCTTTTGACTGTCTGGAACGGTAATCCAGCCCTACCAGCCTGAGTTGATCCGCTCCCTTTTGCAAATAAACCGTCTTGTCCTGCAGAAGCAGCACCTTGGAGTCCTTTAAAATCCGGTCCAACTGGGCGCTGCCCGCCTTTTTGTCATGATTACCATATACCGCAAAGGCCGGGGCCAAACTCGACAGCAGACTCATATTATGCCTTACAATCGACCAAGGAATTCCTTCCTCGGCAATATCCCCGCCAATCAACACCCAGTCAGCCTTCCCCTTGCACATCTCAATATCCGAGGTTTTCAGCAGGCGTTTATGCATATCGGATATATACAAAATGGCGGTGCCGTCAAATGCTGATGGAAGATTCATCAGCTCTACGTCATCCTGCTTCAGATCGCATGACCGGGCTTCAAGCCACATATGCAACAGCATTGCAGCTGCTGTTAACGCCATAATTGAAAAAGTGAATATCATTCCCACGGTAAAGGCAGGAAGGTGTTTAAAGGAGGCGCTCCTTTGATGCCCCACCACACCAATCCAACGGTTAACATGATGAAAATAAATATGAGCGAATTAACAAATCTTTTGCTTAACTTCAAACGTCTTGAAGGATGCAGTTCGGTCCGGGTAGGCAATGAGCTCGCCTCTGAAACCGAGTCCTGCTGCTGATTCGCCGCTTTTTTGGAACGGCTCGGTGCCCGCTGCGGTAAAACAGGGCTTTCCAGTGCAGATGCATAGGAATGACGCTGTGACCGTGGCAAAGTGATTGAAGTAATGGGTGGAATACCACCCGTTTCGGCAGCAGCTGCCGTTTCAGCGACCAGACTGGTCTGGGCAATGGTGCGGCGCTCGATTTTCTCTTTTTTATCCGAGTGACGCTGACGTTGACTGCCATATGTTTTCATTCTGCTTAATGGCTGACTCATGATCCCCTCCGAAAACGTATCGCCAAACCGGATACCAGGTCAATCACAAAGTGACATAGAATGGGTGCCCACAACGTACCAGACTGCAAATAAATCCAGCCCAGTCCGTAACTTGAGAGAAAGACCCATCCTGTAGGAATCCAGTGGCGAAGATAACGAATGTGAATAACTGCAAATAAAATACTTGTCCAGTACGGACCTATGACATGTTGTATCGCACCGCGGAACAGCAGTTCCTCGCACACAGCCACAATGGCTGCAATACATACAATATGCCAGATTGGACGCCCGCGAAAAAGAAGCTCGTTAATGCCGCCGTCATCCATACTTTCCTGCGGTATAACATAGGACAGTACCAAGTCCATGACAAGCATAATACCCGCCAGACCAAGACCCCACCATAAAAATTGAAGATGCTCAGGCAAGGCCAGAATCTCTAACAGATTCCTCTTTTGCAGCAGAATCCATACAACACCAATAATTAATGTCAGTCCCTGAGTGAAATAAAGGTTAATTAATAATAAGCGCTCGGTTAACTGCTGCGGTTCGGCCTTCCGAATTTTGAATTTTGGAAACTTCTTATTTTTCATTGCATGCGTCTGTCCCTTAAGTTATTTAATAGCATTAATAATTTCATTGACCAGTTAAAACATTTCCCTCCACCAGGCCCAAAATATTTTGATTCACCAATCTGAAATTATTTCATTCACCAATCCGATAGTATACTAAATGATAGCCAAAAAACCAATCTGGTTCAAGGCCTGTCCCAAGTCCCGGGTATTCACCCTGAAACGTTACTTCATTAATGCGATGAAATTGGTTTCGTGAAACAGCAGGATTAAGTCGTTTTCACTCGAAATCCCCCCTCTTTATGAAAAGGACAGGCTCTATAAATGTGTAGCAGGCTCAACAATTATATAGGTGGAATTAAAACATTTAAGCCTATTGACATGCTCATGTCAGCCATGATACATTATGAAAAAATTAGTCGCGTTAAACACGATGATAATAAAGACGTTAATTACGATGATGGAAAAAAGACGTTGCAGTGTCTTTCAGAGAGCCGATGGTTGGTGCAAATCGGTGGCAGGCAAATGTTCTTGAGCGCTCCTGAGTTATTGCATTGAAACTGGAGTAGGTGCAATCGGTTTAGACCCGTTATCCTCTTCGGTCTTTCATTAGACCGCTAAGACTGTCGTTGCGAAACGGCAGTGAATTAGGGTGGTACCACGACAACTCTCGTCCCTTATTGCGCAAGCAGTATGTGGATTGAGAGTTTTTTTGATTGTTTTTGATAAAATGAGTCCTGTGGAATCACCCTGTTTGTTTACCCTATTCCTCTGCTACAGTACCGCGTTGTTGGAGGGAAGAATCATTTGGTTTTAAGGAGGTTCTCCTGACGGAGATCAATCCTTGACGAATATAGATATACAAATCCAAGGAGGAAGAAACCATGTACAAAGTGTTAGTGTCGGACCCAATCAGTGATCTGGGAATTCAGCAGCTGGTGGATGCAAGTGATGTTGTTGTTGAGAAGAAAACCGGTCTTAGTGAAGATGAGCTTGTTGCCATTATCGGTGATTATGATGCACTCCTCGTTCGCAGTCAAACACGTGTTACCGAACGTATTATGACAGCGGGCACCAATCTTAAAGTCATTGGACGCGCAGGCGTTGGCGTTGACAATATTGAGCTTGAACCTGCTACACAACGCGGTATCATCGTTATTAATGCACCTGACGGAAACACCATTACCACTTGTGAGCATACTTTTGCCATGATGATGGCACTGGCGCGGCACATTCCACAAGCTTATGCCAAGACCATCCAAGGTACATGGGATCGGAAAACCTTCCTCGGTGTGGAATTGAGAAATAAAACGCTGGGTGTGCTCGGTATGGGACGGATCGGCAGCGAGGTTGCCAAACGTGCCAAAGCCTTCGGAATGGATATTCTCGCGTATGACCCTTTCCTTACAGAAGAGCGTGCGGAAAAAATGCAAGTGAAGCTGGCAAGTGTGGATGATATTATCCGCAATGCAGACTTCATGACGGTTCACACACCACTGACTCCAGAAACTCGTCATATGATTTCCCGTCCACAGTTTGAAGTGATGAAAAAAGGGATGAGAATCATCAACTGCGCACGCGGCGGCGTTATTGACGAAATGGCACTTGTGGAAGCTATAGATGAAGGTATTGTAGCCGGTGCAGCATTTGACGTATTTGAGAGCGAGCCACCTGCGGCAGATCATCCGTTCCTCAACCACCCAAGCATCATTGTTACACCGCATTTGGGCGCATCCACGGTAGAAGCTCAGGAGAATGTAGCTATTGATGTATCCGAGCAGGTTCTTCATATTCTTCGTAATGAACCGTTCAAAAATGCTGTAAATATGCCACCTGTAGCACCAGCGGTTATGAACAAGCTGCAGCCATATTTCAAACTGGGTGAGACGCTGGGTAGCTTTGCTGCTCAAATCACACAAAATGCTGTGCAAGAGATTCGCATTGATTATGCGGGTGAACTGTCCGAAGTGGATACATCACCATTAACACGTTATATCGTGAAGGGTGTTCTGGCCAGACATTTGGGCGGAGAAGCCAACATCGTTAACTCCATGCACCTTGCCAAAATCCGTGACTTGAATGTTGTAGTCAGCCAAACCTCGGCCACTAAAGGCTTCACTAACCTGATTACCGTAACTCTGGTGACCAATCAGGATGCGGAAGAACGCCGTGTTGCAGGTACACTTCTTGCCGGGTACGGTGAGCGGATCGTTCGTCTGGACAAATTCCCGGTAGATATCGCTCCGGAAAGCCACCAGATTCTGATCTCCCATAATGATAAACCGGGTATCATCGGGCGTGTAGGTACATTGCTTGGTCAAAATGATGTAAACATCGCCTCCATGCAGGTAGGCCGTAAAATTATTGGCGGTGCTGCGATCATGATTCTGACCGTAGATAAAGAAGTACCAAAAGATGTGCTGGTTCAGCTCACAGCTTTGCCTGAATTGAACACAGCCGTCGAGATTGTATTGGGCTAACATCGAGGCTTTTGTTATACACAAAAAAGAGGCGGGAACGATCATGTTCCCGTCTCTTTTTGCTTTAAAATGTGCATTGTTGTGAAATCGTGAAATATTTTAACTTAATTGAATAATCGTTAATGTTGCCCCTGGTGGCGCAAGAACAGCCGTGGCCACAAGGCCGAAGAGTTGAAGCTGGATCGTTGAGCCAGCAGTAACTGTGATGATGAAGTCTGACTGCAATTGACTCAGGGAAAGAGCAGGTGAGACCACACTCGCCGGAACGGATGCTCCGTTAAGCAATACGCGTGATTGAATTAACGCGGCGGCTGTTAGACTGATTTTGTAAGTGATGTAATAGCGTCCAGCGTTAGTTAAGGTAAAGGTATCGTTAGATCCGTTAACTGTAATACCTGTGCCAATGTTTTGATTGTTGGCCAGCGGGATCAAGGTGCCTCCCAAAATAACAAGGATCGTACCGCTCGTATTTTCTGCAAAAGAGGAGTTTGCCGTTACCGATGTTCCCGTGGCTCCCGTTGCACCGGTATCTCCTGCTACACCCGTTGCCCCCGTTATGCTTACACCCGTAGCCCCAGTGGCTCCGGTTGCTCCAGTCGCCCCCGTGGCTCCAGTTGTACCAGTCGCGCCGGTGATACTTGCACCTGTCGCTCCAGTGACCCCGGTTCCTCCCGTTGCACCCGTTACTCCATCCGTTCCTGTTGCCCCCGTGGCTCCAGTTGTACCAGTCGCGCCGGTGATACTTGCACCTGTCGCTCCAGTAACCCCGGTTGCTCCAGTCGCACCCGTTACTCCATCCGTTCCTGTTGCACCCGTGGCTCCGGTTGTACCAGTCGCGCCGGTGATACTTGCACCTGTCGCTCCAGTGACCCCGGTTCCTCCCGTTGCACCCGTCACTCCAACCGTTCCTGTTGCACCCGTGGCTCCAGTTGTACCAGTCGCGCCGGTGATACTTGCACCTGTCGCTCCAGTGACCCCGGTTCCTCCCGTTGCACCCGTCACTCCAACCGTTCCTGTTGCACCCGTGGCTCCAGTTGTACCAGTCGTGCCGGTGATACTTGCACCTGTCGCTCCAGTTGCTCCAGTTGAGCCTGTATCTCCAGTCGCTCCAGTAGTTCCGGTTATGCTGACGCCTGTAGCACCAGTTGACCCAGTTGATCCAGTTATACCGGTAGCCCCAATTACTCCGCTTGCCCCAGTAGGTCCTGTTGCCCCGGTTCCTCCAGTAGTTCCGGTAGTTCCCGTTACACCAATATTACCCGTTGCACCTGTAATCCCTGTTGCTCCAGTCGAACCTGTGCTGCCTGTAACACTCAAGCCAGTAGCTCCCGTTACCCCCGTTGCACCCGCAGCTGCCAGTAACGTGTAATCTGCCGAAGTGCCTGGCGTTCCCGCTGGTGATGCCACATTTGCAATATATGTGCCGCCATTATATGTCACGATCTGACCTGCTAGATAGGTCGGCGCAACCGCCGGATCAAATGCAACGACGCCCGTTAAGCCCACACCCGTCGCTCCTGTTGGGCCCGTTGCTCCAGTCGAACCTGTGCT
>NZ_QJSW01000002.1:172295-508900 GCF_003217495.1 Paenibacillus barcinonensis
GATAGGTCGGCGCAACCGCCGGATCAAATGCAACGACGCCCGTTAAGCCCACACCCGTCGCTCCTGTTGGGCCCGTTGCTCCAGTCGAACCTGTGCTGCCTGTAACACTCAAGCCAGTGGCTCCCGTTACTCCTGTTGCACCCGCAGCTGCCAGTAACGTGTAATCTGCAGAGGTGCCTGGCGTTCCCGCTGGTGATGCCACATTTGCAATATATGTGCCGCCATTATATGTCACGATCTGACCTGCTGGATAGGTCGGCGCAACCGCCGGATCAAATGCAACGACGCCCGTTAAGCCCACACCCGTCGCTCCTGTTGGGCCCGTTGCTCCAGTCGAACCTGTGCTGCCTGTAACACTCAAGCCAGTGGCTCCCGTTACTCCTGTTGCACCCGCAGCTGCCAGTAACGTGTAATCTGCAGAGGTGCCTGGCGTTCCCGCTGGTGATGCCACATTTGCAATATATGTGCCGCCATTATATGTCACGATCTGACCTGCTGGATAGGTCGGCGCAACCGCCGGATCAAATGCAACGACGCCCGTTAAGCCCACACCCGTCGCTCCTGTTGGGCCCGTTGCTCCAGTTGACCCTGTTGCTCCGACTCCAGCAAGTAACGTGTAATCTGCCGAGATGCCAGGTGTTCCGGTTGGCGAAGCTACATTCGTAATATACGTACTTCCGTTGTAGGTGACTACCTGACCTGCTTGATATGTCGGTGCTACGGTCGGATCAAACGCTACTGAGCCGTCCAGACCAGCTCCGGTGGCTCCTGTCGCCCCCGTTGTACCTGCTCCTGCAAGCAATGTATAGTCTGCTGAGCTGCCAGGAGTTCCGGTTGGCGAAGCTACATTAGTTATATATGTGCCGCCATTATATGTCACAATCTGTCCCGCTGGGTATGTCGGCGCCTGAGCTGGATCAAACGCGATGATACCTGTTAAACCAACTCCCGTTGCCCCTGTCGCACCCGTTGGTCCAGCTCCAGCAATTAATGTATAATCTGGCGAGCTTCCCGGCGTTCCTGTTGGTGAAGCCACATTGGTAATATACGTGCTACCATTGTACGTCACCACTTGACCCGCTGCATACGTCGGTGCTTGAGCAGGATCAAATGTGATCGAGCCACTCAGCCCTGCCCCGGTTGCCCCCGTTACTCCTGCCGAAGCGATCAAGGTGTAGTCTGACGATATACCCGGTATACCTGTCGGACCCGCTACACTGGTAATATATGTGCTGCCGTTGTAAGTAACGACCTGACCCGCAGTATAGCTCGGCGCAAAAGCAGGATCAAATACCACAGATCCAGAAAGACCAATGCCTGTTGCTCCCGTTGCTCCTGTTGGTCCTGCAGCAAGTAACAAGGTGTAATCCGGTGAACTCCCAGGTACACCCGTAGGTCCATTCACATTAGCCACATACAAGCTGCCATTGTAGCTGACAACCTGACCTTGGGCATAAGTGGAGCCAGCAGCAGGGTTAAACGTGGTAATATTGTTCAAACCTACGCCTGGAGCACCGGCTGGCCCTTGTATGCCTTGCGGACCCGCAGGGCCGACTGGTCCGACCGGACCCACTGCGCCTGCTGCACCCGCTGGCCCTCTCGCTCCGGGAACACCAGGCACACCTGGAACTCCTGGGACACCCGGAGGTCCTGCTGGCCCTGTTATGCCAGCGTCAAGAGTCGTTGTTGCTCTGCTTAATGAGATGGATGTGGAACGAGTTAACCCGACCAGCCGATCTTTGACTGCCGGTGGAATCTCCAGTAGCAAGGTGACACTCAGCAGATCATCCTGCAGATTTTGCAAGTTACCTGCCAGATTGGTCAAAGGAACAGGAATGACCTCAGAAGAGGCAATGGTCAACTCCAATACAGCTTGAAGCTCTGCCTTCACAGCCGCTCGGAACTCAGATTGATTCACAAATGTAAGTAACTGACGAAGTCCATTCTGTAAAGCAAGTATATTGGCTGCGGTAGGCTGACTAATGGCAGCTGGAATCGTTACAGCAAGAGAACGAAGAATAGATTCATATTGCTCCAGTTCACTCGCAGTTATCGGAATAAACGGTGATCCCGCTCGAAATGATCTGCCTTCCAAAAATGCTTTGATGTTTACTCTTTTTCGTCCTTCGGACATGTTTGATTCAATCCTCCTTTGGAATCTTCTTTTTCAAGCTTATGAAGGAGGTGAACAAAAATTATCTTGGACATATTTTTATAGTAAAAAAAGAGCTGTTTTCCTTGTTCCACGTTGAACAAGATTAAACGGAAGACTTCAACAAAAAACACCCTCCATCAGAGGGTGTTTCGGCATTTTTTGTTACCTATTTCGAAGAATCTAGAGGAAATTGTAAAATAAACTCTGTCCCTTCTCCAAGTACACTATTCACTTGAATCGTACCTTGATGAGCATCTACAATATTTTTGACAATAGCCAGTCCCAGACCCGTTCCTACACTTTCTCCTCGAACACGAGCTTTGTCTGCTTTGTAAAAACGCTCAAAGATGAACGGTACATCGGATGAAGGAATACCCACACCCTGATCCTTTACACACACTCTGGCAAAAGACGTTCGCATATGGGTGATCCGTTCAACAGAAATAACTACACTTTTACCTTCAGGTGTGTGCCTAAACGCATTATCCAGCAAATTCGTAAACACCTGTTCGAGCCGATCCTCATCGGCCTGCTGAAGTGAAATCTCCTGCTTGCAATCAAACTGAAGCTGAATTCCTTGCTCCTTCGAGCGTACCATAAATTTCCGATAAATGCGTTCGAGGAGCTCGCCAAGTTCAACTTCCCTCATGTTCATATCTGTATGCCCTGCATCCATGCGTGCAAGATCCAACAGATCCTTCACCAGTCTGCCCATACGCAGCGATTCATCATGAATGACCTGAATCAGTTCTTCACTCTCTTCCGGCGAGGTTGCCATGCCGTCCAGTAGCGCTTCGCTGTATCCCTGCATCATGGACAAAGGTGTACGAATCTCGTGAGATACGTTGGCAACGAAATCACGCCGCATTTTTTCCATTTTCACTTCTTCCGTAACATCTCGCAAGACAGCAACCGCCCCGCGAACAACGCTATCTGCATACAGCGGAGCCATCTGAACAGACCAAACCCCTTGTTGCACATGCACGTTGGAACTCTGATCACCACCCTGCTCCATTACCAATCTGAATAACGGAACAAGCGGCTCCGGTACATCGCGAGACGGCTTGCCAGCAGTATATCCTTCCAGACTTCCATCCTCCTGAGCCCAGTCAAGAGCATACCAAGCCTGCATAATTTTCTCGCCAGGCGGATTGGTCAGAATCACCTTGCCTTCGCCATCAAACGTAATTACGGCATCAGTCATACTCCTTAGCACGCTCGCCAAATGTTCCTTCTCATGGTTCAAATTCCGGATCGTATCCTCCAGTTGTATAGCCATGTGATTAAACGTGTTCGCCAGTTCACCGATTTCGTCATTAGTACGAAGAGAGAGCCTCATGCCATAATTGCCTTTTCGGATAGCATTCGCCGCCTGAATCAGTTGTTGCATAGGCTGTGTAATTTTGGTGAATAGAAACAGCGCAAAAAAGGTTGTTAAACTGAATCCAACGATACAAATATACGTAAACAGCCTCTTGATGTCTCTGGATTCCGTTTCTGCAAAGTTGGTATCAATATAGGGCAACAAAAATAGACCCAGCGCTATAAGAACACAACCCACAAGGCATATGATCGTAATCCATAACTTCCCAACCAGTGATCTCCAGAACGCAAAACTATTTCGGTACTTCCAGTTTATAACCGACACCCCACACGGTTGTAATCATCGCCGCCGATTCAGGGGATACCTTGTTCAGCTTCTCACGAAGTCGTTTCACATGGGTATCCACGGTACGAAGATCACCGAAAAATTCATAATTCCATACGTCCTTAAGCAGCTCTTCTCTGGAGAAAACTTTGTCAGGCGATGTTGCCAAATAATGCAACAATTCATACTCTTTGGGAGTTAAGCTGATCTCTTCGCCGCCCGCAGTCACCCGGTGTGCATCATGCTCAATGACCAGATGTGGAAAAACGATGTTGTTGCTTGAATTACTCTCTTTGGACAAATACGCCGTTGCCGATGAGCGGCGCAGAATGGCCTTCACACGATAAATAACCTCACGAGGACTAAACGGCTTAACGACGTAATCGTCCGCGCCTACCTCAAACCCTTGTACTCGGTTAATCTCTTCCCCTTTGGCAGTAAGCATCAATACAGGGGTCGATTTTACTTGACGTAGCCGAGTGCACACTTCAACACCATCCATGCCCGGAAGCATAACATCCAGCAGAATAAGGCCGTAATCACCTGCGGTTGCTTTGCGAAGTGCAGTTTCTCCATCCTCTGCTTCGTCAATTTCATAGCCTTCTTTTTCAAGATACATTTTCAAAAGTCTGCGGATTCTTTCTTCATCATCAACGACCAGTATTCGATTCTCATGTTCCGACATGCTACTCCAGCCCCTTTGCAATAACTCCTCAATCACTTCTATTATGTTCGATCCTGCGAACAATATTTGAATACCCTGTTTGTTTAAAAAGGGTACATCATGAATTTACCGCTGGTGTGTCCCTCATGTTCATGGACTCTACTAGTCTGCTCCAGCGTAGGAATGCAATCCCGCAATAATCAGGTTTACGCCGACCAGCGTAAACATCACCACCAGAAAACCCAGCACCGCAAGCCATGCAGACTTCTGACCCTGCCATCCTTTAGATAAACGCAAGTGCAAATAAACACTATAATAAAGCCACGTAATTAATGCCCATACCTCTTTTGGGTCCCAGCCCCAGAAACGACTCCAGGCAATCTGTGCCCAGATCATGGCAAAAATAAGAGCTCCCAGTGTAAAAATCGGGAATCCGATAGCTATGGCACGATAACTGATCTCATCCAGGTCATCAGCATCAATTCCATTCATCATTGGCTGCAACGCTTGTCCAAGCGGTCTGCGTACAATTAAACGAATAATACCATATAAAATCAAACCTACAACAATAGACCATACCACCGTGTTCAGCTTACGTCCTGCATTGACTCCATTCATCCAGGAAGGCGTTTCAAGTAAAGGCTTTTTCATCCCGAGAAACGGTTCCATGCTCTCCACTTCGCTATTGTATGGAGCAAAAATAGGAGGCATGCGATAAATCACTTTCTCTATTGTACTATTTCCCTCTACCTCTGTGTCAATGCCGACTGTTTTCTGTACAAAAACAGCCTCATAACCAGCGGAGCGGAAGGCAAACACTGTTCCAATAAATCCAATAACGACAACAATTGTAATCAGCGTAAACTCCACCCAGCCGCGTTGACGGCGCGAGGTCTTGTCTTTCCCGCTAAAATCCACCGTACGAAGCAGATACATAAATCCAGCGGCAAAGCCCACTGCGAAGAATGCCTCACCAAGCGCTGCAAGCGTAACGTGTATTTTCAACCAGATGGACTGTAATGCCGGGATCAAGGGTTGAACTTCCTGAGGAAATACAGCAGCATAGGCCATAATAATAATCGTCAGCGGAAGTGCAAACAAACCCAGCAAAGACTTGCGATAAATAGCGTACACCACTATAAAGGCAACCATAATCATCATGGATAAAAAGGACATGAATTCATACATATTGCTTACCGGGATGTGACCTGCTCCAATCCACCGGGTTACGAAGAAAACAAGATGTCCTGTCAACGCTACTGTAGATGCAATAAATGCACGCTTGCCCCAGCGATTCATATGAGCCAGCGGATCACGATTACTCCATTTCTTGCCCATTACCGCAACGGCATACAATAAAAATGCAGCACAATATAGGAAAAAAGATACGATAAATGCATCGCTGCTGAAATCCAGTATACTCATGCTTGGTTCCCCCCGTTATCCAACGACTTCTCATGCACTTCCAGATTCATTTGTTTCAAAATACCGGCAACTTCCCGCCGGAACCCAAACCAGTTCTTGTTGGTGTGCCCACCCAGCGTAATCCGCTCATCGTCAAATCGAATCCAGATCCGGCGATGATGCCAATAAAAGCCCATCACAAGCCCCAGCATGACTATGCCTGCGCCTACCCAAACAAACGGCATCGCTTTATCCACACGTATATTCAGATAACTCACTGACTGGATTAGATCAACTTTATCCATGCTGTCGACCTCCAGCTGCAATGGAAGCTCTCCACCTACAAGCTGACGATTAATTGCATCCTGCTGAAAGCGCTGCTTGTCGATTTGTTTGACAAAGTACAAATATTGAATGCCCTTCTCGGGCAGATCAGGCCCTTCCATATGGAAAAGAAATGCAGGTGCGTTTGGCGAAGGAGACTTGGATTTAGGTACCCCTTTATCGTCCAACGCAAAATCCATATATTTCTCTTTGACCGTCAACCTATAAGGTCCGACCTCGAAGTTACGCTGTGTATCCATCATATCAACCTTCAAAGAGCCGTATACCTCACCGGTTTTGGTATTAACCAGATCAGGAGTAACCGAGCGTATCGTTGGTGTCAGATCATAATCAAACTGGTACGCCTTCAGGCCGTGGTAATTGAGTGGATGATTGACACGTACATCGTGCCTAGCAACCTCAGTGAGCTGAGGTTTTTTGGACGGATCAGAGCAATCGGCTGTACATTCATACAAAACGACCTTGGTTTCAAACAATTTGGGAACCGTTTTATTCAGATTTTTGAATTGCTCTGGTATCTCGTCATCACTGTAAAATTCCACATTAAACTTCTCATTTTTCAGATACATTGACGTATTTGGAATCTTTTTAATCTCGCCCTCCGGGAAAGCAACATGCTCATCGAGATTCAGGCCTGGAAGCCCGCGTGCGAGCACAGCCAGCAGGAAAATAATTAGCCCGATATGGATGACATATGGGCCCCACCGACTGAAGCGCTGCTTTTCCGCAAGCAATGCGTCCCCCTGAGTGTGCACACGATACCCCTTCTTGCGCAGCGGAGTAACCGCTTTCTTAATCCAATCTTCGGGGGCCTCATCAATCGAGCCCTGGTACACCAGACGCTGTCTTGTCAGGAATTGCAGATGCTTGCGGATTCGCTGCTTGTTCAGCGCTTTGTATAGTGGAAGTACGCGATCCAAGCTGCAGATGACAAGCGAAGCCCCGATCAGCACGAGCAGCAAAATAAACCACCAGGATTCATATGTATGAGACAGGCCCAGCAGATAATAGATATGACCTAACTGACCATAGGTCTCTTTGTAATAAACGGAAGGGTCCATGTTCAGAAAGGTGCTCTCCTGCGGATAGATTGTGCCCAGCATGGAGCCAACCAAAGTGAGAACGATCATGTAAACTGCAACTTTAACGGATGAAAAAAAGTTCCATATGCGGTCGATAATATTGGGATTACTGCGCTGTGAGCGCCGCGCCATACCGTCATAACGCATCTCAAGCACTTCATTCGATTGAGCCTCTGTCTCCAGCAAAGGGTTGCCACAGGCTTCACATAATACTGTTCCTACCGGATTCTGATGTCCACACTCACATTTCGTATTTTGAAACACGAATAGACCTCCTGTCAGGGCTGCTTCGCCAGTTGTGAAATTTGAGCGTCAAGTGTACCCAGGTCCAATTGTCCGATGTGAATAGTGGAGATTTTGCCCGTATCAGATACAAAAAACGTTGTTGGCATCGGAGAAATTCCGAAATCCCGAACTGAATTTTTGGCCCTGTCCAGCATAATCGGGAAAGTCACTCCCACCTGCTGCACAAAATTTTCTACCGTCATCTGATCTTCTCCAACGTTGATTCCGACAAATTGAACACCTTTGTCTTTCCATTTGTCAGCCTGAGCCTGTAATGCAGGCATTTCCTTCACACAAGGCTCACACCATGTGCCCCAGAAATTAATCACCATCGCTTTCCCTTGATACTCATCAGACGTATGAACTTGACCATCCAGGCCCAGCAGTTCAAAAGAAGGGGCTTGATCCCCTTCTTTTGGCTTGCCGTTCGAGCCGGATACCGATGTCGTAATCGCGTACCCGCCCAACACCAGGATCAAGCATAAAATAACGATTTGCACCGTTCTTCTTGATTTCCCCATGTGCTGACTCCCCTTTTTAATGACGATTTCATTCGCTCATCTGTTTAACACAGAAAACTGTGAACATCCTATGAACAATTATAGCGAATTTCGTCACAAAACTGCGGCGGTTTTATGAAAATTATGTGTCCTCACATTACCTTTTTTTCATTTTTTTGGCGGGTTCGGACTTAGCCAGTGTAATCAGGTTGTTAACTTCCTCTTTGGTCAGCTTACGCGTTAACCCACGTTTCAGGTTTTGCAGTAGAATGCCACCAAAAGAAATCCGCTTCAGGCGAATAACTGGATGGTTGATGGCCTCAAACATACGTCTGACCTGGCGGTTTCGTCCCTCATAAATCGTAATAGAGATAACAGCCTCATTCGCCGCTGTATCTACATCCTTGTACTCCACTTCCGCTGGTGCTGTCATGCCATCCTCCAGCATAATTCCGTTTTTGAGCTTGTCCAGCGCAGAACCATGCGGTACACCTTTAACTGTTGCCAGATACGTTTTGGGCACGTGATGTTTCGGGTGGGTCAGCAAATGGGCAAATTCACCATCATTCGTAAGAATAAGCAGTCCTTCCGTGTCATAATCCAGACGACCTACGGGATAGACACGCTCTTTAACCCCTTTCAGATAGTCGGATACAATTTTCCGTCCTTCCGGGTCTGATGCACTTGTAATAACCCCCTTCGGTTTATTCAGCATCAAATACACTTTGTTCTCACTGCGGATCGGTTTGCCATTAACCGTAATCATATCCTCTTCGGGGTTCGCTTTCGTACCCAGTTCGGTTACGACCTCCCCGTTAACTTCCACTTTGCCGGACAGGATCAGTTCCTCACTCTTGCGGCGGGATGCAATGCCTGCCTGTGCAATAATTTTTTGTAATCTTTCCATGTTTGTCATGTCACCTCACACTAATGATACCCATCCAAACGGGAAATCACAAGGATTATCGTTTGCATATGAAAAAAGGCTACCTTCGCTCGACCGCTTTCGCTGCATCGCACAAAGGTAAACCTCTTTCGTTTTTAGGATACAGTTACTTTACCTTCAACCACCACAGGCTTCTTGGCCGGAGTTGCAGCTTCTTTGATAAACGCCTGTAATGTCTTTGAAGTAATAAAATACGTCCGTCCGCTATAAACAAACGTCATCATACCGACAACCTGATTGTTTTGGTTCAGCACCGGTCCACCCGAATTACCTTGAGCCATCGCTTTGACGATGCTACCAATGCCAGATTGTCCTGGCACATCTGTCGCTTGCGAACTGAACACTCGACTTTTGGCAATCGTATTGTAGGTTGAAGGGAGCTCATCATCTAGAATTGTGAGGTCACCAGCAGCATTTTTAGGGAATCCGATGGTGTACACCAGTTGATTATCTTTGGCATTCGCAAATGTGACAGGTTCAGCATCAATCGCTTTATCCAGCTTGAGCAGAGCCATATCCGTTACCGGATCTGTTTTAATGATTTTTGCTTTAATAGACTGATTCGGCGCACCCGGACTGGCTACAGTAAGCGTGCCCTCATCACCAGCAGGTAGTTCGGCAAAGTCCTGCACAACATGATAATTGGTTAGCACAACGTCTTTGGATATCAGAATAGATGTGCCTACATCGTAATAAACCATATCGGGATCTTTTGCTTTAATTAGACGAACATTCACCACCGGAAAAGAATCGGCAGTCACAGCCATTTTAGCTCGCAATGATGTGTCGAAGTATCCGTTAAATTGTATCGTTTGCTCGGCTTGGGCAGCCGCTAACCCTGTGGGACCTGCAAGCAGTCCCATCGCCAGCATACTTGTCATCCCCAAATGGAGCATTCGTTTCCAACTCTTATGCATGTCTCACTCTCCTCCGTTATCATTCTAGCATAACTAGTATATCGGAAGGAAAGGAGCACTAGATTAGGACGTTTCGGAGAACGATGAAGGCGACAGATTTTGCTGAATCTTCGTCTCAAGACACGTCCTAGCCAAAAACAATTAGACATATCGCAAGCGCTGCAATAAATCCAACAACGTCCGAAAACAATCCAACTTTGAGCGCGTAACGGCCGTTGCGTATGCCCACCGCGCCGAAATAAACCGTCAATACATACAATGTGGTATCTGTACTGCCCTGAATGGTCGATGCCATCCGGCCAATCATGGAGTCAGGTCCATACGTTTTGATTAAATCCGTTGTAAAAGCAAGCGAGCCCGTCCCGGTTAACGGACGTAGAATGCCCAGAGGAAGCACCTCTCCCGGTACACCCATCCAGGATACGAGCGGAGTGAACAGACTAATGACATAATCTAGTGCCCCTGAGGCTCGGAATACACTGATGGCAACCATCATACCTACCAGATGCGGGATAATGCTGATCGCAGTCGAGAAGCCGTCCTTGGCCCCATCAACAAAGGATTCATAGACCGGGACCTTTTTGGCAAACGCATATAATGGAACAAACGCGATAATAACCGGGATGGCCCAGACGGAAATCCAGTTAATGAAGGTTAACAAGGCTGCTCATCCTTTCATGCCGGAATTGCCGCTTGAAGTTATACGCGGCGGTCTGCGTAACGTCCTGTTTCGATACCAGCGATCAGCCATAATGGCAGCCAGTGTTGCAATGATGGTGGCCATTAAGGTGGTGCCTACAATCTCTGTCGCATTGGCTGAGTGATAGTTCAGCCGAATCGCAATCAATGTCGTCGGTATTATCGTAATACTGGCTGTATTCAGAGCCAGCAATGTACACATGGCCGGGGAAGCTGTCTGTTTGTCCGGATTAAGTTCCTGAAGTTGCTGCATAGCCTTGATGCCCATCGGTGTGGCTGCATTGCCGAGTCCGAGCAGATTGGCACTCATGTTGGATAGTATGTAACCCATTGCCGGGTGATTTTTCGGAACATCAGGAAACAGAAATCGCACAGCAGGTCCAAGCAGCTTCGCGATCCGCCCAAGGAGGCCGGCATCTTCGGCCATTTTCATCATGCCCATCCAGAATACCAGCACACTAATCAGGCCAAAACATACAGTAACCCCTGTTGCCGCACCGTCGAACGCTGCTTGAGTGACAACCTCGATCTTCCCGTTTATGGCTGCAAAAGCAAAACCGATTAATATCATCATAAGCCAGATCAGATTAATCACTGCATCATGCCTCCCCCTTCACAGCAAAGTTCAAGCTGTTCTTTAGTTTTGTTCTGATCAAAGTCAAGGACACGATTTGTTTTAGGGTGATAACAATCTGCTGAGCACAACTTTCCATGCAGATAGCCATGTTGTCAGAGCCCCGACACGGCCTAAAGCTGCCTCTTCCACTTTGGGCTCTGGCGGGATATAGCTGCCTTTGCGGTACACCGGGATAGAACCGACAACTTCACCATGCAACTGCATGTCAATCCGCCCTGCCAGTCCAAAGGATGGATTGGTTGTTGCTTCACTCCCGCCTGCTTCAGCCTGTGAACGCTCATCAAGCAAAACCAGCTTTTTGGTTAATGCCTCCTGCTCCCCTTGAGCCAGCGGATATTTGAATCCGCGTCCGGTGACAAGCTCCATATTTTGTAGCGGCTGCTCATGTTTTGCAATTTCAACGAGCGGGAAGTGTTCGAATCCAAAATCCAGCATTCTGGCATGGTCATTCCAATCATCTCCATCATTCAGCGTTACTGCCGCTAGCTGCTGCCCGTCCCGAGTAGCCGAGCTGACCAGACAGCGGAAGGCTTTTTTGGTATACCCTGTTTTCACCCCGTCTGCACCGTCATACAAACGAAGCATTTTGTTTTTGTTATGCCATGAATATTCCCAGCTTTCATTCGGATTTGGTGCAGATTTGTTCTCTGTTGCCACGATGCGCTTGAACACCGGGTTATGGAGCGCATACGCCGTTAATCTGGCCAGATCATTCGCTGTAGAGTAGTGTCCCTCTGCGTCAAGTCCATGCGGATTCATAAAATGGGAACGGGTTAAGCCGATTTCTTCCGCCTTTTTGTTCATAAGCAGCACAAACCCCTCCTCCGACCCACCCACATGCTCTGCAATCGCAGAAGCAGCATCATTCCCTGATCGAAGCATGAGACCATATAACATGTTCTCGAGTGTCATCTGCTCACCAAGCTTGAGGTAGAGCGAAGAGCCCTCCTTGGCAAAAGCTGACGGCGACACCTTAACTTTGTCATCCAGTTTACCTGCTTCAATTGCAACGATAGCCGTCATAATTTTGGTCAAACTCGCAATACGCAGCTCCTTGTCCCCATCTTTACTGTACAGAATCCGTCCTGATGTGACATCAATCAGCGCTGCACTCTGCGCATGGGTTGAAGGGGTAGTAACTGCCTGCACCTGCGATGCTCCCATAGTTGAAAAGAGCACCACAGGCATTAGCATACCGACAATAGCCTTCATTAATTTTCGCATCCACATTCCTCCGGGTCGCTTGGAATCTTGTACTATCCTATGTTCGGACAACCTGGAGTATGTCCCTCATCGACGAAAACAGCAAAAATCCCTCTTCCACCAAGGTGGCCGAGGGAGAACAAAGGCTACTTCTCAACTTCTATAATGAATGTAAAATCTATATATTAAACGATTTTATATCTATTTGTTATCCGATTGATTCAGCATTTTGGCTACTTTTCTCATAATTCTGGACACCTTCATCTGACTGATGTCTTCCATATCAGCCGTTTGTGTCTGATTAAATCCATCTACCCGATGTTTTAACACCGCTGCCTCTTGCTCACTTAGTTTTCGTTTTACTGATTCAAGCACAGCATCAACATACATTTTATCCAGAATATCTTCTTCAATATTTTCTCCACTATAGATCGTATCCATCAAGGTTACGGATTGAGGATACTGATCGTCTGTTCCTACCGGTTCATCCAGATATTTGACACCCTTACCGATCTGAAGGGCCTTGTTCACTTTTTCTTCTTCTTCATCAAGCAAAATAGCAATGTCATGTGCAGTTGGAAGATACCCCATATCATACTCCATACGATTAATTCGATGAATTAATTCAGTGGCTGTACGTGTTGGACGAATGATGTTGGCACTATCCCTTAAAAAACAACGTATTTCTCTGACGATGGCGGTAACTGCAAATGAACTAAATTTCACACCACGGTATGTATCGAAAGCTTTCACAGCTTTCAAAAAGCCTAAACGACCTAGCTGAAGAATGTCATCCTTTTCGACACAGTGATTTTTAGTTAATAGTTCAGGTTTGCCTATATATTTATGGACGGAGTGCCAGATTAAATTTTCATTGACGACGATGCAATCTCCAAGAAATTCTTCATCGGTCTGACAGCGTTCAATATTATGTATTTCATCCATACTGTAATATTTTTTGTTTTGCTCAAGGTTATTATGAATGTATTCAGAATATTTCCCCATGTGAATCTCCCTATTTACGAATCTATAAATTTGCATTTACTATCTTTACATTGTTCTATATGGATTAGAGTTACTAAAGCGCCTCAAGCAACTCTTTCATCTTTGAATAGTGCTTATTAACCTGATTATAGTACCAGCTACGTGCTTTACCCCGATCTACATTACCTTCGCCCTGATTGTAAGCTATGGTCGCCTTACGAAGATTTCCGTCGTATTTATTCAGCAAGTATTGCATGTAACGTATGCCTGTTTTAATATTGGTTTCCGGCTCGTACAATTTGCTCTTGTTAACTCCGAGCCATTTCGCTGTACTCGGTATAATTTGGAGCAGACCAATTGCTCCGTCAGAAGATACACTATCTTCAATCATACGACTCTCCTGCCACATCATAGCGATAATCCATAAAGGCTCTATCTTAGAATCTTTCGTATACTGTTCTACCCAATTCACATAACGTTGCAGTTCTGCCTCTGCAATAGATTTCTCATGCTGTAATTGTATGTATCCTTGTATCATCTGAACGAGGTCTGACTGCGGAGCTTTTAAAGCCCTTATATCTGATGAACGAATAGAAGAACTGGCATTCTGCTCTTGTGGTGTGTTCAAAATCACCGATTGTTGGGATCGTTCAACAACGTTTACCCTTTTAACATTTTCCTCGGGCGGCAGATGATTCTGCCATATCACATAACAGATTAGTAGGACCCCTACACTCATAGCTTTGTTCCAAATGAGCAAAAGAGAGTCCACCTCCTTTCTGAAAATCACAAGTCATGTATTCTACATGTATAGGCATTACTGCTCTTCATTTAATTCACTTGGTTGATAAACAATGATGGCTGTATACTGTATCTCGTTAGTGCCTGGATGAGTTACAGTGCCCATTTCAATCCCGCATACAAACATCAATGGGTAGGTGCTTAGCCATGTATTCATCATTCGTTCCAACTCAGCTGATATGGACGACTCAAACATTTTCACAGCCAGATCAGAAGCATAGTTATTTACCTGCATGGCGTGTCATCCAGTACGGTGTTACAGGCTTCATCTCCATCATTTGATAAAGCTATTTTTTCATTGCTATCCGCAACCAAGGACTCTTCTTCCTTCTTCTCATCAATGAGCTTGTTGAACTCTTCTTCGCTTAATTCAAACAGTTCCAGTTCAAATGCAGTTGTAAGAATATAACCCATACCATCGGTTAAATGAACATTAAAATACGTTTGTGGTTGTTCACTGAAATCCCCATCCTCATAGTTGAAACCAATGACGGCCTTTTCATAGCCAGCTACAATACCTGCAAACCAAACGTTCGCTTTGGTCGTTGCTCCGGTAGGTGTTTGAACCTCATGAATATTAGTCGGTGCATGAACATACTTGCCAATCATACTTGCTACGATGGCTTCGGTTAATGTATCTGATTTTGCTTTAATAATTTGTGTCATGAGTACATTCCTCTCTTATCTTATTGGCGGTTCTTTGTGTTATAAGCTCTATACGTAGAATTTCCTACAAAGTTAAGAGTGGGGTTCGAGACTGAATCTAACTCTGACTTATTAGCATATAATGTTTCTGCATATGCTGGATGGCGCTGCTCAATTCCACGACTTGTTTTGAAACAAATGAATCTATTAATGGCTCACTAGCTTGAACTCCCACACCCAGAATGAATTTATGTTGTTTGAATGCTTGATGCATTACAACCACTTCCGTACACGAAAAGCCAGTCCTCTGGAGATTAACTAGAACAACATCCGCCTGATCAACCATCTTATCAACGATCAAGGCATACTCCCTGCCACTCAAGCTCGAAGAAGCTGAAGTATCAGGAAATGCCCAAGCAATCTCAGGAATATTCACAACGTCCTCCATCCGAAATCCCAATACTATAACACTAAGCATGCTATATCGCTCCAATCTTTGCACAATGATACATTTTCTATACGAAATAAAAAACACCCTGTTAAGGGTGTTGCTTGCTCATATGAAATATATGTAGGTGTTCAATCTAAGGTTATTATTCCGTAAGGCTATGCAATCTAGGCTATTAATTGCCACTATGTAATTAAAGCGCTTCGTATTTAATGCGAATCCCCTTCCATATTTGTGATATCCTCGCCTTGGATACCCCCATCAATGCTGCAATTTCTACAAATTCATACCCTGACGTTCGAAGTTTAAAAATCTCTTTCTCACGTTCATTCATGCCCATATTTTCCATGATATCGGTAAGAAATTCGAAGTTCTCATAAGCAAATCCGGTATGCCCCAACACCAGAGCCATATCTCCCCCATCACCTTCATCTCCACCATGATCCGTGGTTATAATCTGTGCCGCATTCACCACACTAAGGTTTTTCTCAGATGTACATTTACGATACATATCCTTGATTTTATTATCAATTAAGTGATCTACAAAGGTTGACATTTTGGCTTTATCAGCATCGTACTTCTCTAACGAATGAACCAGTTTGATCAAAATTTCTTGAGTAACATCCTCTTTCTCCATTCCAGCGAACGTTTTCCCTCGCAGCTTGTGACGACATTTCTCCTGTGCTTTGTTCAGGAACATATCAATATCCCCTATTTCAAATAAAGCATCAAACCCCATAGCAGTTGTAGCTGACATTATATTTCTCCTCCAGTAACAAAATAATGATCAGAACATAAACTCGTTTTACCAATCTTCCTTCGGCAACCTAAAAAGATCTTCCCTGCTTCTACTGAACATATGTAGTTATTGCTACTCCTTAAAGTCAGGTCATGTCTAATCTAACAGCACTTGAATACAACCTTCGTTTGATCCGCCTCCCTCTGTCATGAAGTTACATTAAGGATAACAAATACGAACTAATGTTCGCAACTTATTTTTACTTGTGTATCTCTCAGTCTCTTTTACACTCTTTATACGAAATAAGATGTGTAAGGTAAAGAGCTCCAGAATAAAACTAAAAAGACCAACACAGAGCGCACCACTGGAAAATACCAAAATGGTGGAATGTGTCGGTCTTGGTCTGACTTCATATTTCGTTCCAATTACCGAGAGTATGGTCTTCATCGCATAAAAAGAATACAGGCTTCATCAAGATTATTAATCTATCCAATCGCCATAAGGGTAGTATAAGGAAATATGTAGGATAATGTCAACAAAAAAATGGTTCCCTAGTACCTGATTGCGATTATTTGAGCAACCTTGTAGTTCTCAGGGCATGTTTATCTCATCGTTTTTCAGCAAAACCTCAATATCTTTATTCATTTTGAAAACCGTCACTTGCTCCGTAAACTCAGGGCCAAAGAACGTCGTTTCGACTTCTTCAATGCTTAACCCCATATGAATAAAGGAGAAGACAGGATTGAAATTTTCCTTCATCATGAGCGCAAGCTTCATTTTATAATCAGCGAAAACTTCGCTTTCATGTGAATGCATATGCTCCAGCATGAAGGTCTCCGGCTTGGTGAATTTTGCTGTAAACTTCAAGATGATGAAATGGTTCATGATGGAAACCCTGGTGTCTACCGGCCCGCGTTCTGTAATGTTTTTTCTAACTCTCGATGTAAGTTTGGCGAGCTCTCTTTCCAAGTCCTTTATTTCAATGTTTCCATCCCCCCCTTGCCTCAACTCCCGGCCTTGTACTGCCCCGAATACATGAATTCAACCTAATTTAATCAAAAGTCGTTATACAAGACAAGTTTCCTGTAAAATCATTAAACCAGCATCCACTCATCTTTAGATGAAAAAGGAATAGCCCCCAGATCTAGGCTGAGTTCTATCCCTTCTACATATGATTATTGTGTTATACGTCTCCTGAATCTTCCAGTTTCAATAAACTAAATGCTACCAGATGGAGAGCAGCCTGAGGACCATACTCGTGTTCAATCTGTTCCATTGCTTCTTCTGTTGCTCCCACCAGATCCTCCTTATCCGAAATCATTTCGGTGGTCACAATCTGCTCCTTATTCAGTGCGAAGGTCAGTCTGTACAGCATCAGTTTCCACCTCCCTGGAGACCAGCTCAATATTCCGAATATCCGTCAAATCAATGATATGTACCATTTCAGTAGTATCTTCAAGCGTAATCGATTTACCTTCATTTTTATGTTTAGTAAACAAACGACGGTACTCCTGCTTCACTTCATCTGCAGTTAGTGGAATTTCTCGAATGACCTTATCTGAATCCTTTTCTTTCTGTTGCAGTCGGGGATTATCCTCAATCCAGATAATTGATTTCTTTTTCCCGCTGCCTTTGAAATAAAAATGCGCTGTTAGTTCAATGTTCATTCTGTAATTCCTCCTCTTCACTACTCCCTCTATACGTAGAGCTCAAAATAAGGTTAATAAGAAAAAGGATAGTTTGGACTATCCTTGATATTTCTTTACAGCAATTCGATTCCCTAGTGAATCGTATATATAGCTAAATTTAGTCTGCATCGGCGTGGTTCCCATGGCGGTTATGGACTTGGCAACCATTCGGCCCTCCGTATCATATTGATAGATAACATCTAGCAACCCCGGCAACTGAACAAACGCCTTACCATCAAATCGGTAAACCTCACCAACGGGAATGACCATTAATGAATCATTCTCTGCATAATCATCTGTAGACGGTGGCAAAGTCCAAACCGGCTCTCTGACGGACTGCTCCGTGTAGTTGTCCGTGACCACTTGTCTTATAATTCTCCCCTGCTCGTCAAAAGCAAAATAAGTAAAAACATCTGCGTAATCCACTAAATCGCTATAAACTTCCCATGAATCTATGGAGCGAAGTTTGCTGCGCTCCTCTCTGGTCATGCTCACATGATCCTTGCCATCAACAATCATATCAGCACTATGGATATCGGGATGTATATAGTGATTGGCGCTAGGCTCTATATTGGAGAGTTTTATTCGTTCTTCTCGAGTCATAACAACTCTAATGTTACCATCAGTCAACATATCAGCATCATGCGTATCTGGATGAGTATAAACCACTGTTTTGGTTCCGTTAAGAATGATGGCTCCATTTTCTGTATGATTAGATAACCGATCCCCACCAGCTTTAACATAAGCGAGACCATCATAAGTATATAGTGTTGGTTCATTTTGATTCCCAATGTCCTTTTGTACCATATACACTCGTCCATTATCACCTTTGGTTGGAAGCTCAGACTTTAACTTAACCGAAGCTACATTACCGATAGAAAGTGCTTCCATTCTGTTATCCAAAGTCATATAAGAATCTCTGGCTTCTCTGACTTCACGTTCTACTTTTGCGGCTTTGCTGTAAGAAACAATATCCACGGAATTCCTCCTTTCTACCTTGTCGTCAGACCAGTGACCTCTATATCGAAGTGCGATACATCTGTTCCTAAATTTTTCAACGACATATGAAGTGTCGAAGTTTCGTCTATGTCCGCGTATGGAAGATCAATCATGTCATAGATACCCTCTATGAAATTCCCCGTAGAATACTGAGCATTGTTAAAATAAAGTACATCGGGGCTTGGTCCAGCACTGTTTAAAACTTGAACTTCTACATTGGTTTCCCTCGTTGGAACAACCCTGATCGTTTTGATCATAAATCGAGGGTGCTCCATAGGAATATGGATAAACGCCTTTGCTCCTCCATCAACATGCTCTACTTTTTGTACAAATGAAACGGGTAGCAGCACTTTTCTCATCTCCTCCATTAGCTCCCAGCTTCGATTCAAGTTCCTTCCCTCCTAACAGGAATATGTGTATCCGGATAACGGCGCGGACGCAGATGCTTCATTGATCCGATCCCGCTACCATCATAGGACCAATCCCCCCATGTTTTGCCCTGCAATGCCACTTGCCTAACAGGTATTTTGACTTTAATGCACCAGTCCATGCCTGGATCATTCTGCTTCACTTTTACACCTTTTATCGCATTTCTAATTACGCCTGTACCACTCGATTTAGTCGGTATTCTTTCGAGTAATATTTTGTTATTCTCGATAGCGCTTCCCGTCACTGTTCTCATGCCGTGTGCATACTGATCAGAAACGTATCCAATTAACGGGTCCTCATGTGTGTCCATCACTCTCCATGTGCCCCACCGATAGTTATCTGAGGATATAGCTTTGGTGAACAGATTGCCTACAGAAGTTATGATCTCTTTGCCCTCATAAGCCGATGGAGCAGATTCCAGATCGTAACCGTTCTGGTACAAGTCCTCTGACTTACTTAGTGTGAATAGAGTACCACTTGCGGCAGGACCTGCGATTTTCCCCTCAAGCACACTCATGTCCATTCACCGCCTAATCCATTAGAACTGAAACAGTGGCACCTGATAAGAAACTTTGACCACCAATAGACAGAGAATATACTTTATAGGTTTTAGTCCCTACCTTTATCTCATCCCCATGCGATACTCCCGCTGAAGGAACAGTAAAAATATCAATAAGCTCGCCCCTAGGACCTTCAACACCATTACACATAATCACTGGAGCCATATGATAGAGTGAACCCCAACCCGGGTTGACCGGCAGCATTACAGAATATGCATCATAGATGTTGTTCACCATTCGTTTATCTTTATCTCTTAACGTCTGTATGCCATTGTCACCGTTATAACTTAGCCCTACCCCTAGACTGGAGGAATCACTTTCTGCTGCATAACGATTCAGAATACCAAAATATCCAAGATTAGAAATACCAGTAACCGAGTTCACATCCCCCTGCAAATAGATAATGATACGATTCGGTTGCACTGAGACGTGATAATCAATTAAGAGATTTGTATCCACAGCTCTGGTATGACATAGAAAATCCTTTTTAATCTCTGATTTCCCGGCAGGAACGCTGCCATCCGATGCTACAACATCCTCTAACACACTGATAGTCAATTTATTTCCTGTCGTTTCTTTCGTATTTCCAACTTCAAGTCTAAAGAATAACTTATCTGAACCGCTTGTTCCAACGGATTTCAAAATGATTGCACTAGCCCTTTCATAGTAAACAGACCACGGTGAGCCCGTAATCGTTTTAAAGCCTTGAACAATATTTGCAAATAACTCATTCATTTTTACCTTGCCCGCAAAATTCGCCATTTGTATCAACACCTCCTATATTTGAAAAAGCAATGCTCTCTGTCCTCCACCAAGCAGCTTGGCGCCATGGAAAAACTTAGGTCTCCCATAGACCGGTACCTGGTTCGTATTGTAATAATATCGACCGGTATCTGCATTGGGGTAGTCCTGATCCATAACATGGAATACATAATATTTCCCGTCTTGTCCCAAATCGAGAATAGATCCGTCCGGGTGCTGCACACTGTTTTTAAATACAATAGAACGTATGCCTTTGAGTTCTCCTCTTGCACCCTCTAATGGATGATAGACCATAAAAGGCGTGACATAATACCTGGAACCAACACCTGGAGAAGGAATAGATTCTGTGCCAAAGTTGTAAAGAGTGTATTCAGTACCATTCCGCGAGGCCATCACTACACCTCTTGGTGTATCATATTGATCGGCAGCGTTGTTATCTGAATAGGCAAAAGGCATATGTGGGAATACACCGTAAAATTTACTCGCAATAGCCGGATCCTCCTTTTCTATCGCTTCGCATTTGCCCAGGAAAATCCGAACGGGATACGCTCTTTCAGGATAATTCAAGCTCTCCCCATGAATGAACACCATATCCTCATTTGTAATGACGGACCACTTGTAATTCACGTTGTACTGACCATTATGGCACATGAAGGGCGTTTCCAATAAAAATTTATCGATATCCGCAGGAGGATTTATAAATAGATCAGGCAAAGCAACACTGCCCCCTTGATTTTTCAGTCCCCAACGAACATTCACACCTCTGGCATGAGCCACCACACACATCGTAAACCGCATATATGAACTTTTCGTATTCGTTAATAGAACGTTTCCCCAATTCGCATAAGTCGTTTCGGCTGTATATAAAGTTTCCCAATACGGATCCAGTGCATTTTTAAGTGTGCTGGCCAGTGTCGTCGCAAAAACGCTCAAGGTGCAAGTAAACTCGTATCTTCTGATCATCGTCATCGATCACACCTCCTTCTCTATTTCGAACAGCAGCACTCTTTGCCCACCACCGAGAAGAAGGGGAGAATCAAAGAAGTAAGGTTGGCCAGCGTATGCCGTACCATTCGTTGCATAGAATTGCTGATTAGCAGCAGGATGTGCTTGATTCAATGCATGAAAAATATAATATCTTTCATCTCCCAGATCTAATATCGACCCATCGGGATATTTGCTGGCATCACGGAGAACTGCAGTTCGTATACCGTGAAATTCCCCTCTTGCCCCCTCTGTCTCATGCCATACGTAAAATGGTGAGATAAAGAATCGGCCACCCACACCTGGTGAAGGAACCTGCGAACTTGTGGCAAAATGATATAACGCATTAGGTGTCCCATTTCGAGACGAACGCATGTATCCTCGTCCTGTCCGGAACTTTAACTCATCATCATTGTCAATCATGCCATGGGGAAAGTGTGAAAAAATCCCTACACTATCATCTGCAATCAACGGATCTTCTTCTTCAAATGCCTTAATCTTTCCTAAATACATTCGGAAGGGATAGGCCACATTCAGGTTGGTCTGAGGTTCACCGTAGATAAAGATATAATTCTCGGAGATAAACAAATTCCATTTCCAATAGACATTTACTGCTGTATGTACGCGTTGATAGTCTCCAGAATAAACAGAATTATAGTCCATAGTGTGAAATGGGACTTCAGATATTGCACCAAGTTCCTTGTACAAATCAGGTATTATTGTTACTCCATTATTTTTTAGCCCTGTTCTTAAAACATAATTTTTTGAATATGCTCCCCGACTATTATCAGATGCATAAGTATAACTAGATGAATTCATAGAAATTGTGAAAAACAAATTAGAATCTCTTAAGTTTTTCGCGGTGATAGTTCCTTGATTAGCTATGCTGTTCAATCCAGTATTCCAAGATTTGGGCTGAGCATATGTATTAGTTGTACTATAAGTCCATTCCCAATGGATATCTCCATACAAATCCTGTGTTACTGTATCATAGAATGTCTTGATAAACGTCGAACAATAGGAGTAAAACTCGTAACGACGCAAAGCGCCCAAAAGTATATTTTCAGCCATACCCAGTCCCCCTATGCACCAAATCTCATTCTCATATCATTTAAAATATGTTCCTTGATTGCCGAGAGTAGAATAGCTTTGGTCATCTCACTTCTCTCAACTAATTCATGATTTATCTCTTTTTTTTCCTCGTTGCCTAAGAATGTATCAACTGCTTGATCAGTCTCTGCGATTTCCTGAATCTCATGTAATCCTTTTAATGAAGGCAAAAACTTATGCGCAACACTATCAAAAAGAATATGGCTTTCAAAAGCAAAAATCAGAGTCTCGATCTCTTCCGTACTAAATGGCTCTTCATGATTACCCACTAACTTATCCATAATGGCATGAAGTGCAAATTTTACATCCTGCACTGTTCTCGTCATATTAGATCACAACCTTTCTGATTTTTACATGTTTAATATTACCGCTGCCGTCATACTCAAAAATTTTCTGGACACCCTGACCGTCATAGATCACCGTCTCAGTTTTCACTGTGCCGTCGGCATTATAAATAAAAAGGTTTTTTTTCAACAGCTGCGGTGTTTCTTCGGCAGTGAATATTTCCTCCGACTCGACATCCCCATTCGGAAAATAACGATACACAACATCCAACTCTAGCCCTGTGCCTTCCAAAAAAGTTAGTCTTCGCCGCAGATCGGTATCATCAAACGTTGCGCCTCCTTGAAGTACATAATAATCAGCACCATTGTTAACTTCACGAAGTACTTTTCCGGCAACATCCCGTTGATATTCAATCGTTTTAACCTGCCCGCTACTTTCAGTAATTTCTTGCTTTTCAAGAAGACCCTCTGGAGTATAAAAGTGCTCAATTTTTCGATTGATCCCTCCATGAATCTGTTCCAGGTGTACCTTTCCGTCCGGATAATAAGTGTAGTCTGTTGTCGATGTCGTATTAATAATAGAACCTCTGCTAATGACAGTGACCCTTGCTTCCTTAGGCACATCGAAAGTAAATCGAATTACTGTATCACTGTATTCAATGTAGTCGTCTCCCACATCCATACGGATACCATCTAGAAAAACTTCGGTTGAATTCGCACCGATCACATACCTTGGAATCTGAAAATCTCTAACCATCGACAACCTACTGTTAGGAGAAGAAGTGTAATGAAAAACAGATTGATGTTCTATCGTTCCGCGACTCTCAGCGAGTTCAAGACGACTTTGCATGTTATCCAGCCGATCCTTCAGAGCATCATAAACGACTCCGTTTTTATCTTGGCGTGATTGATTGACCTCTTCCGAAAACTTCTCCAGCTTTGGTTTCATTTCGTTAATTTTAGTTTCATGTTTAGCCACATCGGAAACCTGATCAGCAACAGTCGTTTCAAGTTCTGACACTCGCCCTCCAAGCTCAGAAATATCCTGCTCGACCGAACCTTTGGTTAAAAAGTACCTGAAATCAAGAGTAGTAAGAGAGGTTGTAGGCGAAAGACCAATATCAAGCCCGCCGATAATAATCGCATCCAGAGGTTCTTTCTGATCTGTGCTATGCGAGAATGTTCCATTTTCATGCAAAAAAATATAATATGTTGTGTTCTCTGAAATATCGGAGATTATATAAGTTTGCGAGAACTGATCTACAATAATTTTGTTAATACTGGCTCGCCCTGCATGAATGGTTACCTGTACACTATTGCTGCTACTAAGATAAACCGGATGAGATACACCCAGATCCTGAATAGATTGCTTGCCAGATAATTCAACTGAATTCTCCAAGGTATCTAAACGATGATGGAGAGAAGACTCTGCTCCCCGGGCCTCATCTATCTCTGTTTCAACCAGAGTTAATCTCTTCTCCTGATCCTTGTGATACTGGGCAAGTATGTTAATATCTGATCTTGCCATGAGAACATCCTGTTGAGCATCCTCCAGCCTTGTAGCATGGGATTTAACCTGGATTTCAACATCATGCAAACGCTGATCATGATTCGTTATCATCAACTGGTTCTCATTCGCAGATTTTTCTATAACACTAATTCGCTCGCCAATATCTACTGCTGAGCCTCTGGCTTTATCTAATTCTGCAAGATAAGAATCAATCTCATCATGAGTTCGAATCCCAATATCCACTAACTCCTTATGGCTCTTCGCAGATGATGTACGAGACTGGTTAATCCTTACTGACATTTGACCACCTCCATTCTTGCCTTATTGTATCTATACGTTATTCAATAATGAAAATTAAACATATGTTGAGTACATCTGAAGGGAAAATTTAACCTGGGAAGTATATCTGTCCTGGGATTCTTCACGTTCCATCCGCAACCAAAACGAATATAACTCTCCCGGTAAAATCTTAAACGCAGTTACAGAATAGCTGAATGCTCCAGGCATTCCATCGACATCGGGTGCAATCTGTACCTTGTCCATCCCATTCATAAGCTTAAACGTTACGTCTCTAAACTCTCCGGAGGCCATCGGGTTTCTCGCATACATCCGCACTTCCTGTACTCTGGAACCCCCTGTTGTTAAATAACCAAGAAAACGATCGGTGTTGGGATACAGAAGCACATCAAATTCTTCACCCGTTTCCGCGTTAATTTCCTTATAATACATGTCTGGTGTAACCTCAAATAACATTAGATCACCCTTGTAAAGCTTCATGGAACCCTGTCCCAGATATTGATTTCCGTCGACGAGTTTAACTCTGAAACTGCCCTCTAAGGGATAAGGATAAGTATCCATATTAAACTGTACTTCCGTCGCACTGGATCGACATACTCTGCTTTCCAATACAATACCATTCGAATCAAGTAACTCCACTTGGGTACCACTGGTCAAATTATCCAAATACACCGATGTGCTTCTATTAATTCGAACCTGTTCCACAATCATGGGATGGTCACCTTCACCTTTTAAGTAAAGACCAATCTTGGGAGCACCTGCTAGCTCGATAGAACCTATGATATGCCATACTAGACCATCATCTGACCAGTATGCAGAATAATAGTTATACTCTCGCATTAAGCGAATCCAGGGATAGCTCTTCAAGAGCGGTGTTGGTAGAGATGTATCCAAAAATTCTTCAATCTCCATGAAATTGTGCTCATCGATGAAAACAACAACACCACCGTAGCAGCCTTCCGTTTCGGGGTTATAATTGTTTTTGACATCCATTACGAATTGTTTTAACGCAGTCAATGGCTTGTAAAACATATATATCGGATCACTACCATGTTTAAGTGTTAGATGACCCTGCCCCGTTTCGTATCGACTGTCATCGCCAGGTAACACTTCCCAGTTCGCATCCAGACTATGACTTGTAAAAGAATCTTCGTATATTTTTCCAGATTCCTTTAGTCTCGCGACTCCCATGCTTATCCTCCTCTCATTACGTAAACAGCCATATTCGCTTGCCGATTACACACATTTTAGGCCTTGATTTCCATACTTCAAGTAAACATTTAATCAGTGCTTCTACGCACTGATCTCCGCCACCACCTTCACAGTAAGGAATGACATAAACATCATCGCATATCCAGTTGGTCAGCTCCATCCAGTCCAGATTGGCATACTCGTAGCTGCGTGTCCCTTCTTCCTGCATGGAAGTAAACACCCATTTGAATTCATGCTTACCTTTGGGTACCGGATGTGAGAAGTTATAATACCCACCCTCCTTAGTGAAAGTTTGGATTAAGTTATTGTCGATGAAGAAATCAAGCTGACAATCAAAAGGCACAGGAACCCATACCCACCGTTCATACGCTTTGAAGTCCTGCAGCCGGAAGGTAGTCAGATATGGCTTGCCAGTCACTTCGCTAATCTTTCCTTGCTGATCCGTAGTGATCTCTACTTTATATTTACTATACGGTTTGGGTGATAGATCGTTTATTTCAAAACCACGAAAACCATGGCCATAATACTTTTCATCTAAAAACACTTTTCCATCTTCTCGGATGATTTTCACATGCATATTGCTATTATCGCAGCCCCCCATCCAGATCGGTTTGTTATTCCAGACCTCAAAGTGAGTTACTTCAGCCCAAGAAGGTGCAATTTTGATGATGTCCTCAATATGTAGTTTTCCTCCCCAGATCATGGCACCATCTCCCGGGCATCCTTGTACAAAGCGCACTTGAACTTCATACTTTCGCTTCTCATCTGAGGTATTTTCCACTTCGATTGTAATCATCTGGTCCTCTTGATTCGTCACATCTCGAGAGTGTAGCAATCGCCCTTCTTCATAGGTATCAATAACTATCTTCGTTCCTGAACATGCCCTGTTTGTATTCTTATATAATCGAATAACGTCGAGCCAAGCATGACTTCCACCATCTGGTGCTGTTGTGTCTGGTGGCGTCCAAGGCTCTGGCCCCGGGTGAGGGGAATTGCCTTCCGGGAACATGTTTCCATTAGCATCAGTACAGTAATTAGGCCAGCTCTCGTAAAAACTCCCCTCACTCAATGTAAAACCACCTGCACCAAGACCAGTCGCGCTTGTTGAGGTTTTATCTTTATGGAGTGTGTACACTACTTTATATTTGTGCTCCGGGATTAATGAAGAAGGACTGCTAATATATTCGCTAACTTTTTGACCATTTTTAACTTTTATTTGTATGGGATCGAACTTTCTGTTTGCTGTTAAATCATACCACTGCACATTCACATAAGTCGTTTGATCAGAAGAAACTGGGTTAAGAAGCTTATTTTGATTGACACCATCCGGATCATCCGTCTTTACCGTAAGGCCTTTGACGGCTGCATAATAGTAATTACTTTTTTTCCCCCGTTCATATCCATTAATAGTATCAGTAAGACCTATAATCAATGTGTATTGCCCTGGTTTATCTACTGTTATTGTTTTAGAATACTTTTCTGCTTTAGTCCAATGTGTTGTACCAAGTTGCTTGCTGTTATATCCCTCGTTGTCTCCAACATTTATGGTCCGATCAAGAAATGTTACTGCTTTATCAGTATTATTTTTAGGGTGATATGCTATTCTAAATCTTCCAGCAAGTGTACCTTCAGTCAAATGACATAAGTATTTAAGATCAATATCGAATGATTCAACACAATAGAAATCAAAAATTATCTTTTTGGTATCTGAGCCAAACAAACTATATTCAGGACTTTGAGGGTTGTTTCCAGAAACATCCAAAGAATAATAGTCTAATGTACCATTTGATTTGGAAATAGTCTCAGCGCCTATATATTGAGCACTTTTATTATTTAGCGTCCTCTTTACAAGCACCCTCTTTTTGGTCACTGGATAGACTGTCAACAACTCAGAATAATGTAAATCTCCAATTTTAGGGGCTGTAAATGTACGAACAATTGTCGAGCTTTGCTTTGTAGTACCCACTTCGTCCGAAGAAATAAAATCACCTTTATTGGTTGCATCAAACTTAGCAGCTCGTGGCGAATGTCCACCATATAATTTTTGTGCGTATTGGATGTTATCTGTTTTTGACCCCCAGGTATAACACTTCACTCCGTATGGATCTGTCGTTGCCCCACCTTGCTGATCACTTCCCGTACCTGTTCCACTGGAAGTTCCCGAACCGTTTCCAGAACCACCCTCTTCGTTATCTGGCGTATATTTTTTACCATCCCGGTATCTCCAGCGAAATTGATGGTTACCTGGTGGCAGAGGATACATACAATTGGTCCCTTCCAAGTCATTTGACTGGCTTCCAGTCCAAACCGAGATACCATCGATTTGAAGTTCAAGTTTTTCCCCTGGATCAAATTGCCCTCCATATTGCCAACAGATGTAACCCGAATTGTCCAAGTGAGCTTCGAAATCACATATAAAATCCTGATCATGTCCCTGTGCCCACATGACTCCATCACCGTTCACAATTTTTTTCCAAACCCAATTTCCAGAGAATCTTAATGATTCATGATATTGCCCTTCATCATTAAACAATTCTTCAAAAACCTTAAAATCTCTTGTGACCCCTGTGACCGGATTGTACGATGAATCCATCGCTGGGTAGATACGCATATGTTCTTGAATGCTAAATTTAGCACCGGGATTTAATTCTGCATTATATCGAATCGTATCCCCATTTCTTTCAGTTCTAGCACCTGCATCTGTTACATCCCATCCGCGTGTCACATCAACGTACGAACCTAACCTTGTTGTGGAACGATATGTATTTCCTGTATTGTTTCCATAGGTAAATAGTTTTTCCAAATTATCAATAAAAGGCTGTTCAGTGTAATAATCTCGAATATAAAATTGGATGATATTTAAACCTTCCTCTAAAGGAATTCGTATCTGCTCCCCCTGGCTATGCATCGTTGAATAGTATTCAAGCATGCCATTTACAGTCACCTCGAACGATTCCGTAGCTCGTAATTGGTGAGAATAACTAAACAAAAACCAACCCTCATCTTGCAAGTTCACTTCAGTTTGAGCAATCATATTCCCTTCTAGAGGTTCATCCAGCCTTAATACATTCCCTGATTTTACCCATGATGGACTGCCTGACATCTGCCATTGATAATTCCCAAGGCCCCGGCCATGGAGAGATTCTTTCCAATGATCAATCTCGTACGATGGACATACAACTTCAACTACTCCTTTTAGATCCACAGTGGTATCAGGGCCCGCTACAATTTCATATTCAATTTTGGCTTGATTGGTAGTTGTTTCGGAATATTCCTCATTGAGATTCCACTCTACACCGTGAACAGACTGAGCCTGACTATTATGACTGCTTTCTCCATGTTGAGTTCTGGATTTAAAAATATCATCAAAGAACAAATCATAATCTTTAATTGGATAAGATTCTTTGTCTATTCCCATGTAGTAAGCAAAAGAAACTGTAGCATCACATTCATTATCCAAATTCATTTTCATCGTCTTACTTCGCTCTTCATCTGTAATGAACTGAGCTTGAAAGTGGGCTTGTGCAATACTTTGTGATGATTTTACAACCCAATCACTGTCCCACTGCTCGCCATCCAGATCACGATCCAAAGGAGCAGGCGGCTTACGTGTATCCACAATTTCAACCACTTCAATATCCTTAATATAAATCCCATTGTTCTGCCACACTTCAGGCCGCATTTTGCGAATTAACCAGTCGAATTTGTACATTTGCCCCGGCTGTAATGTGAACGCTGCTTCCTGCCAGCTCGTATTTTCGCTCCATTCGCCACCAACCTGTTGCCCGTTAATATAGAACAACATGCCATTACCACGTTTAGCACTGACCATGTATTTAAACCGAATCTGACCATACCGTTTAACACGCCAGTTAAATGTGATCTTCGATGAATTGCCAATCTGCAGCAGGCCCAGATTAAGCTTCAATATCATTTCTGATCCAGACTGTTCATTTTTGCCTACAGAGTGCACAGTGCCCCATTCCTGATCCTCGGTCGATGAAACATATCTGAAGAAATCCGGAAATTTATTTGAAAATGGAACATCCTTTTTCATGGAGAACAAAGGAATTTCGTACACTTTGGCATCAAAATGATTGAAATAATTACCGCTAAAATGATGATAATACGGCGCAGGGCAGACCGGTAAAGAAACCCCATGATGGCTGCCGCCAGGCTTCTGGGCATTTTCCAGAATCTTGTGAATACAGTCTTTAATCATCTGCAATACACGCTGATACTGTGTTTTATCGGGCGGTTGCTGCTGTTCTACCCACCACTCGATTCGCCGGTACATATTCCATAACGCCTCACGACATCGTACACTTGCATACCATGTTTTATCCTTTAAATACTGCTCAATCATCTGATCAATGCTGTTCTCCAGCGCATCCAGCTGAACCGTTTGCCATCGCCCAATCTGGCCATAGCCTGGGTCTCCTAAAATGGGATTATTTTCTTCTCCATATCGATCCGTTTCACTTCTGGGTGCATTGGGACTCTGTGGCAGATGAGCAGGATGATTAGGATTACCCGGACTCTTATCCGCAACCTTTGCTCGCATATTAGCAAATAGTACACCTTTTTGTGATTTGGAGAACAAACCAAATGTATGTCCCACTCCAATCACCTCCCAATTACGCTATACGAAAAAAGGAGCACCGAGTTAATCGGTGCCCGTTAAATCATATTGTAATTTTGAATCCGTATAAATTTGCAGCCGGTTCTCCATTACTGATACCGATAACATATACCACTTCCCTTTTTCCCATTTAAAGGGCTGCATCGGAGATCCTACAGGCCGCACATTCCCTGCAACAACTTGATATAATTGCATGGGCGACCTCATATCCAAGTTATTCTCGCGATCTCCTCCATGTATCATAAACATCCAGTAGTTCTGATCATCAAGATATTTGAATAAGATACCAGCACCCTTGTCATCTGCATCGGAATCTACTTTGAAATTGACTGAGAATTTATAAGTGTCAGCCAGAAAATTGTTGCGATACCATCCACTCATTTCCGCTGTCTCATTCTTAGAGTAAAATTTCCCGAGAAGTTCATCTCGATCCCATATTCCTTTGCCAAATGATTTCCACTCATCGGTTTGAGATAGTTCCAAGGCATCCATATCTCTGGAGTATGGATAGTATACATTAAAGGGATCATGTGGATCATACTCTTCAGGTACACCCATGCCCCCTTCCCAATCCTCAGGATTCATTCCTCGCTCAAGCAGATCATCCGAATAATCAAACATGAGTCCTTGTGCCATCGTATCCATTATAGGGAGATATGCATCCTCTGATTCCTGATGAGCAAATAAATGTTCTGTCACCTTAAAGCTATCATTCGGCTCCGTTTTTGCAAGATGATAATATTCCATGAGATGCGCTGTTCTTTCCGGAAGAAATGCGTACAGCTCCTGCAGATATTCTGATCTTTTTTCTGGCCTCTCGGCAAAAATGAAACCGGTAATAATCTGGGCGCACCGTTCTTCGAATGAAGCCACCAATGATTCTGGCTCTTCAATCTCGGATAGTCTTGCATTAGCTAGACCGAAACGCGTTTCTTGTTCGATACTAGACACGCGTTCTTCGGTTATCGCTTCACTCGTCATTTCATGAAGTCTACCCGAATCTGACAATTTACTGCCAAATGTCTCTCCATCTTTAACAATATAACTTTGGTATGGAGCATTATCGGCGTAACTTGTTTCTTCATCAGAAGAGTCGGATAACCTTTCACTTCTCATTGCAAATAATCCATCGTATCCTTGACTTCTGCGCTCTACTCCCTCTCCGTTGAAGAGCTTATGTGAATATGCATAACGATCCATTTTCCCTGCAATGATCTGTTCCAGTTCTAAGGTCACTTTTCTAGGTACAGCCATTCCCTCGTGCAGTTGATGATTATCCGCATAATAACTCATTCTTGAACCCGTAACCAAGTTGCGATCAAGATGAGCTTCACGCTTCTCATTATCGCCAGTCACAATATGTATCACGTCGAATTGTTTGTACTGGAATCCAACAAGATCCGTACTCACTCTTGAGCCCTTACTTTCCTTATAGCTATCTAAAATAATGTTAATACTTTCTCCTTCAAGGAGCTTCATAGAGCCGCTGGTCATCTCGTGGGTATGAGCACTTCTCACACTTTTACTTGCGTAAAGTTTATCCATGAGATCCATCGACTTGAGCTCTTTGCTCAGATCCAGTATTTCAGTTATAACGGAACCTTTATTATTTTTTAAGCCAGCAAGATTTTCTTCCCAATAACCATATTGCGGTTTGTCAGCGAACCAGATTTCTTCCACTTTACCCTCTTGGGGCTTTTCCGAAAATAAAACTTCCTGCGTTTTTCCGTACTTCAGGTTAGTACCACCGACAAGTTCGATGGGTATATCTCCGTAATGAAGTCCAGTACCACCAATAGATTCAACTGGAATGTCACCATATTTCAGGTTAGTTCCACCGAGCGGCAGAATTAGATCAAGATTACCGTATTGAGGTTTGTCAGCAAGAAGTTGTTCCTCGAGTTGAACCGTTTTCTCCTTCTCACTCTCTGTCGTCTCTTCATTGAATGCTGTTCTTGTTTCTTTAGACCCTGTAAGTAACGATTCTTCCAACTCTACTGCCTTGTTATTTTTCATTGCATTTTCAATGGGTTCAACGAAATGAGTTTCTCTAATTTCATGATCTGCTAACCCGTATTCTTCATGCATCTGACCAAGGCGAAGCTTCACAACTTCCGTCTCCATTTCGTGTATCCAAGCCTCTTTGCTTACTTTTATGAAAAGAAGCTCTTCAGACAGATCAGACGATAACTCCATGTTCTTCGCGATGAACTGACTGTTCATTTCCCCATCATATGAGCTTGGCAGCGCTACTAACATCTCCATCATATTTGCATGTTGCAGAAATAATGCCCCAGCACTAAACTCATCTTGTAACAAACCTGCCTCGCTATGCTTCACTGTTTCGAATAACGAGATACCCATATCAGATTGCAGTACTTGTCGTTCTCCCGTTTCAAATGTAATATCAAATAAGGCATCTTTTGATTCATTAAAACTTAGGAAATATTCCACATCAGAGATGCCTTCTCTTGAAATAGAGTTACCTATAGAGTAATCATAATCGAGAACTGACGATCTCCATATCTCCGTACCTAACGGTTGTTCTAAAATCGTAATACCTTGCTCATGTTGAAGTGTACCTGCTGTATAGACATTGTTAAGGTACAACTGTCTAATGTTTGCTGCACCTGTAGCGTATTCCCGATAAATTACAGTTTCTCGGTCCTGATTCGAACCCAGCCAGTCCGTATTCTGCAAATATGCTTCAGAAAGGTTGGATTCTCCTGTTAGAGAATCTTCATGGAGCATCATCTGTCGCAATTCCAAACGACCTGGATTGTGTGCTTCAAGTACAATCCCAGATCGATCACGATCCACTTTACCCATGTTCAACTCAATCATACGATCACTATTACGGCTTCGAACATTCCCTGCGATTTCTTCACTAAGTCGTTCTCCATTATGATCGAGTCGCTGACCCGCAATTAATTCAGGCTCAGGTAAACCTTTCCTCTGAACATGACCTGTCTCATACGCAGGGTCATCCGGGAACTGGCCCACACCCGGAATCAAATATCCAAGCGGATCATCTGTCTCAATGGTAATCGGTCGTGTATTGTAATCTGCTCCATACGTGACCTCAGTAATTTCACCGTCCAGATTTTCTTTTACTTTAGTTCCTTCGAAATGATCTGTCTCCTTGGTAGCTCGATACTTCTCTACTTCTGCATAGGCGCTACTACTCTCATGGGACGAATCAGACATTTTTTTGGATGCCTCAGAGGTTACAGTATCTATATGGCTTTGATACGTATTTTTCATGCCCTCCAAATTAAAGGAAAGTAGTTCTGACTGATGATCACTTTTGTTAGCAATTAGAAAGCCACACTCTATCAGCGCATCGATACGCTGCTGAATATCTGCCAGGTATTGCTCATTAATATACAGAGCATGATGTGGATCATGAACAGCCTCTAATAGCATTTCCAGCAATACCGCTGGAGTATTGTTCATAATCTCTCCTACAATGAGCTCTTCATCAAGATATCCCGGATACGTTTTATTCCCCAGCCAACCTCCTCCAATGAACTTATCGAGAAGCTCGTCTCTAATTATTGCCGTACGTGCCTGCCCACGTATGGATTGAAGGACGGATTCCCTATTCATTTTCATAGTAGTTCGACTAAATTTAACCGGTTGATCAGTAAGAAACATATTCTTTTGTTGATTATTTTTATTATAACTGTTTAATATTTGGATCAAGGTATGTCTGGTTTGTTCTTTGTTGCCCGTAACTGCCACAGCCTCAGGCAGCCACAGTTCTTGCAAAGATTTACGTTCAGCTTCTGTGACTTCAAGCAACTGACTCTCAAATGATTTTTTTCGCTCTGCCTTTTCCTCGGATTCAGGAAGATAAAGCTCCCTGCCGCCTGTCTGTCCAATATAAAATTTTTCATTAACATAAGTGTCAAACTCACTTTTTCTTTCGCCTTTAGCGCTATCGCGAAGTAACTCCAGAGCCTTCGAAACCAAACGGTTTCCTATTTCAGCATCTCTTCTTACATCTGCTTCCCTTTTATATACACGTTTACTTTCGTGCAAGTTTCTAAATACAAATCCATACTCTATATGCTCACGGTAGGCCTGTTCCACTTGATCATCAATTAAACTGTGAACTACAAAAATACGTTTAGCTTCCAGTAGTTCATCATTCACGTGCAGCTGCTCCATAAAAATTCGCTGAGCTGTGGTTAAACCATTCACATTGACCATATCGGCTGTTTGACTGCGAACAGATCCAAAAAAATGACGTTCCACTTCCGTTATTACTGATATCTCTCTCGAGGTATCAATAATTCCTGATTGCGTTAATGTGGGATGATTGTCTGTAATTCTGTTAGCTTGGTGCCAAGACGTTTCACTGGCATAAAAGACCGAACCATTTCGCCCGTAGTCCCTGCTGCTTTTTCTTAAATTATGGCTTAAATAAGTGTTCGTCATGACTTCCCGTTTCCCCCGAAAATCGGCATGAAGAACCGTCGGGTACTGACGATCTTTTAATTTGGCTAGCACATTCTCATGCAGTACTGCTCCCTGCTCAATAGAACGTTTAGCTTGATTCAGATGTGAAAAAAATATATTCTCCTTGATTTCTCTCATAGCTTGCGAAACATGGGGACTGGTTGTCGCATGAAATGTTTTTTCCCGTATGCTAGAGCCTAACGTTTGCAAGAGTTCAACCTGCGCTGCCTCATATTCTCGATGTGCTGAGGGCAACGTCGAATCAATGTGAAGATATTTAATTTCCTGAAAGAGACGATTCACTGCTATGGATACATCAGGTGGAATAACGATTTCCTTGTCTGAATTCACCCTTTTAGCGTTGATTAGATTGCTATGCGTGTATGTATCTTTTTCTTGCTCCCTGAAACCTAGTAAGTTCTCATATATGAGCTTTACCTCTTGTTGACTTATCTTCTGAGACTGAACACTCTGCACTAGTTCTGTGTCTCTGAATTGATTTTGGATTGCCTCGAGTAAATATGGATTCTCCGTCTGGCGTCCTATTATTTTGTTTACAGTATGGTAAACCTCTGTTACTTCCATATCGGGATAAGCTTGCCGGACAGCATCTATCCATTGCTCGATTATCAGTTCAGATTGGATATCATGCTCTGCGCCAATCGCATAATCAGCAATCATGCCGAATTCACTAACTTTGAAGCTGATCTTACTAGGCTCCAATTTATCCAGATTGTTTACAAAGTTGCGAGTCAGTCCTAATTTCCTAAAAATTCTCAGTTCTTTATCGTTATCTACTCGCCAGCCTTCCGTCATCTCATCGTGGACAATGGAGTCTTTCCGTTCGTTAAACCGGTCACCTTGAGATGGATTATCCATCTCAAGGGCTTTAATTAAAGCAGAACGCTCCATATCCAACGAAAAATCCATAACGGTACCTTGCTTGATAGCCGAGTTTGATCCCTCCAATGAATGGTTCACGATCTCTGCTTTATCAGAATGTGATTCGCCCAAAACGATAAAACGTTCTTCACCTTCCAGATCTTTTCGGATAGCTTCCACCAAATCCTGATTAAACCCGTTTGAAATAGAGCGAGCCATATAAAAATCAAGCATGAGCACGCTCGGGTAACGACTATAGGGCATATATATAAATCGATAATCCTCCGGTCTGCTACCTGTAGTTCCAACAGTGAACAAGTAACCGAACTGAGTGGTCGTATAATCGATGACAGTAAAATTGAATTGGTTGACTACTTGACTCACTTCACGACCTCCTTCCGATAAAAAAAGGGAACCCCCTGAGTGGAGTCTCAGAACGTTCCCTCTTGCTGAATCTATACGACACAGCTTACATTCAGTTTAATTTAGGCTGTATAGCGAACTTCTTTCAGGATCGCCACACCCATGCGTTGGTTAGCCGATAGATTCATAAAATTTTGAGCCGTATCTGTGTCAAAATAACGATATACCTCTTGATTCCAGGTTTTCCCTTCAACATCAATAATCAACTCATCGAGATGCAGGATATTATGTTTGGTAACCGCAATGCAGTTATCAAATTGACCGCGATACCCTTCATATGGATGAACAACATAAATTGGAGACAAATGATATTTCGAAGTCCATTTTGAAGCCTGAAAGCCCTGCGGTTCCAATTCGAGACCAGTATCTCCTAATTCCGGATCTTGATAAGCTTTCCCTTTCGGTGGAGCCTGTGTAATAAAAGAAGGATAATGCTGCTGAAACTCAATGCCCGACTTGGTTTTTAACATCTGAAGTGTGTTGTTACCAGCAGAAGTATATTGCCCATAATAATAGGTCCCTGTCGACGCAATTTTAGAGATATCAGGCTCATCAATAACCGCACCAGCAGTCAGCATTACATTTCCATCCACATCATTCAGATTGTATTTAAACGGTTTAAGGGCACCGACGTACAGGAACGATTTTTTGTAATCCAGGAAGTTTACAGCCGGGTCGGCCACAAGAACCATAGCCAATCGGTTGTTCATAACATTTACATACATATATACAGGCTTTTCTTTATTTCGATCTGTCGGCGTGTAATTTTCCAGCGCCCATTGGTACAGTACAGGGTGACCTGTCAATTTGAATGTTGGACGAGTAGTGACTGGCAGCGCTGCTGGTTCACTGCCCTCCAAATCTTCAAGCAACTGAACAGTTAATGTACTATGTTCCTCGTAAGCTGGTACGGGAGCAACCTCACGTGGTACAAGCGCATGATTAATAAAGCTCACATAAAAATGTTTTGTAATTGGGGTTGTCTGCGTTCCAATCGTCATAATGCCCCGCAAAATTAATTCCTGGATGCGATTGTTACTGTCCTTCTCTTCGTAGAAGACTTTCCATTGATTTTGCTCTTGAGCTTCACCTGCAGTTGATTCGTAAGGATAATTTCCAAAGTCAGTAACTTCTTCCTTCAATTTAGTCAACAAGTCCTGAGAAGTAGTAATTGTTTCTACATATTTAAAATTTGTCATTTGTATTTTTCCTCCTATTTTATCTCTTTTAAGAATGCAATGGTGATGACATCTGGTGAAGGAGAATGCTTGAACAGATTAAGCGGGCTTTTAATGCTGAAAAATTTGTACACTTCTGTCCATGTTCCCAGCGACGGTTTGGAAGGGTCCTTCAGAATCTCGGTATCTACAATCAATTCATCGCGATTCACCAGATTATGGTCATAGATCGCAACCACACCGTCCATATACCCCCGATAACCTTCTGCCTGATGAACCAGATAGATTGGACTTGCATGATACTTTCCAGTCCACAGTGACTTTTGGAAGCCTGCCGAATCTACAATTAACTTGGAGAGACCTGAAGGAAGTTTCCCTACAGAAGGATAATTCGGCAGATGCGAGATAAATGCTGGATAATAGCGTTGGAACAACACGTTGCTTCTTGTTTTCAACATAGACATGGAATCCATACCATTAGAGGTGTACTCCCCATACTGGGCATAAACATCTGGATTAAGATCCGTCAGAATATCATTTTTGGTATAACCCGTCATATCCGTCCGAAGATCTCCCATTCCTACGGTTACGCCAAAATTCCCTCCGTGATCAAACTCATTAAACGGTACAATTTTACCTATGTATCCAAAACTTCGATAATAGCTGTGAATATTAGGGGAAGGGTCTCCTTCAAGTACCAGGACAACGCGATCGTTATTCACTGAAAGAGTATACGATACTAAATAATCCGGTCTTCTTTTTTTATTAGGAAGCCATGATGTTGTAGAATTACGACCATGGAAAAAACGTGCAGCCGGGCTAACAATTTCTGTTTTCTCGTCATAATCCAGTTTCCATTTCGTGGATGGTGGAACAAATGGTTTAAGTGCCTCAGGATCATTCCATACAAGATACATATAATGCGCTTTTAGCTGGTCAATGACAGTTGGTGATTTCCCCAATGTAATGCTATCCGGATCACAGATCCCGTCATACGTTTTACTTTCACTGCCTTGCTCATTTTTGCCTTCAAAACCTTCTCCATAGTAAACATTAATATAATTCCAATCATTAGCAGGCTGCTCAAGCATGACATAATAATCACGACTCTGGATGCCCGAAGGAACCGTAGGTGTTGCTTTGACAACCGTTTGGGCAGTTGCATAATTCAGAACATCAGCTGTGTAGTAGAGTTCATCAAATTTGTAGGTTTGTTTAACAGGTTCGTAATAACTATCAACAATACTGGCCCAATCCCAGTAAGGGGATGAATATTGTGATACTACTCTTCTGGTAAAGTTATACTGATACTTCCCCTTTGGAGTAAGCTGGATTGCATAAGCCCAATCCGTAGGCATCTCTGTAATGATCTCAAATTGATTCCATTCCGCAGATGGTTTTGTTGTTCCATCCAGATTGCCAATAACCTGGCGTACAAGATAAGCTCGGTACCCCTCAGAAACCGAACTATCCTGAACTACTGTTACTAGACATCCAGGAACATCCACATATACTGTTTCTTTCGTAAGATTATCCTGATAGCTGAATTGAACAACCTGAATTTTTCTTCCTGTCTTATAGTTTCCATAAGTTGTACCCACATTGGACGAGTTTGGATTAGGCTTGCCTTCAATTTTCTCATCGTAGTAAATCGACCCTACTTCCCAAAGACAACCATCTGCATCTAGTGCTGAATCCCCGGTGTGACTTTTAGCCCCTGTCCAATCCGGAATTTTGTACACCCCATATTGCTTTCCATCCGAATGAGCATACATGCCAACGATACCTTTATGATAATTCTTACTGTAGGTGACCCATTTCGCTCCATCAGACTCATACACCTTTTTCCAGCGATTAGCGTCAAGGCCACCTTCAGCTCTGGGAATATCAGCATTCACAATCTCATCCGCCAAAGTATTAATCAGTTTTTGTGCTTCCGATTCTCCGTCCAGATATGCGGCAAAATTCGTTAGCGGTTTTTGCAGTGCCATCGTCACCCTCCTTATTTCAAAAATTTGATGTTGTACCAGACCGTTTTGGCCTCAGGCACTACGCTTACGAAGTCGAACTTGATTGTGGTTCCAGCCGGGATCGGGTAAACAATACCGAAGCTGTTCCCCATCGATACCGATTCGGGAAGTTCCTTCGTATAAATCGTATTGCAAATTCTCTCTTTCCCGATGGTCAGTTCCCAATAATCACCCACGCAATATTGACTTGCTGCAAACGCAATGCTAAGGAACTCCGTGTCATACGCCAGAGTGAACGTATCCGACTTCGTGGTCTTCGCCGCTGGAATATCCAACATCTGTCCCCGAATGAACGGGATTGTTTTTTTGCTGAAGTGTGGGTACGGCAGCTCGCGCACTTTGTCGATGACGCCACCCGCGATATAGGATACGTTAAATGCCATGAAACCACCTCCTGTAGGTTATATACGATGTACATTTGTACCAGTTAAGCGTCCTTCGTCATCATAATTCAGAGCAATATTATAGGTAAACATGGCTTCTCCTTCTGCATCAAACGTTCGGGCCGTTACCTGGGTTAAACGGTAGTACCTGTAATATTCATAATCTGGATGGTCATAGCCTACACTTGAAGGAAAATCATCCTCGTCTTCTGACCCGAATTGGAGCCAGATGGATACCTTCCATTGGGATTCATAGATAAGATCTGCCCCAGTGACACGGTCCGGGTCCTTTATATGTTCTCGATACAAGGTTACAGAAGGCTCGCCTTCCAGCGGTGAAACGCTAGATGAATTTGTACTGCTGAATTTTCGAAGCTCTCGGTGAATCAAATCCAGCACGGGAAATACGATATTTTCGTTGACAATGCCCGCCATTACACCATCACTCCCTTTCTAGCCCACATCAAATCAATAACTTGAAGCATGCCACGATCCACCGTAAATGTGGTCTTGATACTCTTAATCGTATAAATGGCTCGTGTCGTCGTTGTTTTATCTGTCACGATGACATTATCCAGCAGATCAAGCGCCGGATTGGCAGGTATGGATACCTGCAATGTACGGCACATACGCTTCATATCAAAAAAAGCTCGCTCCGCCACTTGTCTTTTGGCTTCTACCGTTTTCGCCCACGGCACATTAAGCACCATAGTTCGAATTTCCCCTTTGAGCTCCAGCAGAATCTCCTTGTCTACAAAGCTGCTCTGTCCCTGATTTGCATCTACAACGACAATGTGACTCCGCCCTCTGGACCAATCGGTTGATTTGGTAATGGAAATCAGATTGTCATATTCAGAAAATTCGGCAACAACAGGTTTGTCGTAATTCAACCGTTCCAGGCGATAGGTTCCATAACGATCACAGTAACTGCGATAAGGAATTTCCGAGATCACTTCTTGCACCGCTTCTGTCACTTTGGTGGACCATTGTTCAAATGTTCTCCCATATTCCTCAGTGAACGGATTTAACCACCCGTTTGGAGTCAGAATGGTGCTTGCATCCTTCACTTCAAATTCGCCTTCCTGACCAGGTACAGGAACAATAACCCTGCCTGTTTTCTGGTTCACCTCGATCAGGTACGTCTCATCAATAACATAATCGGGATAAGAACGATCTTCACTGGTTGCTCTCCAGCCCACCAGACCTGCATGCTTGATGAGATCAAGCACAACCGTTGACTTCACCCAGGCTACCTTCTCAAATTCAACAGGCTGGGAAGCTGCAGGCGCAGCACTTGCAGCAGTAGGAGCTGTGATAGTCCAGCTTCCCGGGTCTGCCAGCATCTCCTGATAATACATCCACACTTTATCCACCCAGTTCGTCTCATCCTCACTCCAAACCATAGGCGCGATATCTCCACCCCTGTGGAAATAAAGGACATCCGCCTTGGAGGTTACTTTTTTGCCCTTGGATGCCAGAGCTCTGGACATGCGTTCTGCACCACGTTTCATCTGCTCCTGAATGCCACTATACTTCTTGTCAGGGATGCCATATCCGAGAATGAAACCGCCACTAGCTTCTCTGCCTCTGCCCTGCGTACCCATGACCGTCTCGTGTCTGCAGATGGCCAGCAGGAACTTGTGATCCGGGACACCGTAAGCTGCAGCTTGTACTTGTGCGGCTTGAATGATGGTTGAAGTCCTGTCCGTCTGAACAGCCGATGCCGGAACCGGATCGGGAACGTTATCTATATCATCAACTTCAGGATAAGCCTTCTTCTCTGAAATGACTTTTTCAATAACTCGTTTGTACATATCCCTCGCCGTAATCTCAAGTGTGGAATCCTCACCATTAATATCTACCTTATCAATCAATCCTGTAAAAACACGCATCATATGTTGACCATATCCCATATAGATGCGTATCGGTGTATTCTCACTCAGGACACCTACATGAAAACCATTGGCAAAATACGACCAGGGTGAAGGTGTTCCTTCTAGTTCGGGAAAATAAGCTGGATTGTAATCCGGGGAAAAGTAACCTCTAGGATTGGAAATTGTCAGTCTTGCTTCCCTTGCTTCAGCATCAAAAACATCATCAATCTCCGCTGCAATAATATTAGGAAGCACCTGAGTATCCATATAAACAAAAGATCCAACCTGGATTACATCCGTTTCCTGCCGGTTATTCATCACAAAGCTCTCATAGCTGTTCGTCTGATAATAACCTTCAGATGGGTCGAGTCCTTCCTCCGCCTTCTGATTTTTTAAAGGAGCTGGAAGCAGTTCCTGGATGCGAATATAGTCGATGGCAAGCTTCTTGAATTTATTGTTCGTCTTGCCTGCTGAACCCGATGAAGCAGCCGAATTGACTTTCCCGCCGTAGGTCACTTTAACCTGGATACGTTTGGACTTGGCTGGAATCACAATGTTTTTTAATTCCGTAAGTTTCGTCAGATCATAATCTCCGGAAAATGAGTTTATGTACGCATACGTCTTTCCATCAATGACTATCGTAAAAGAGTCACCTTCTGATCCACTAAAATTAGTACCTAATCCAATACTAAGCAGCCCTAATGTAGGCATGCTAAGCTTGGTAACATCGATCTCAAACTCTACCACTACCGCTTCTCCGCCAAATGTATACAGCAGCTTGCCACCAGAATCGGCCAAAGTCCAGCCGGATTCAATCTTGGCGTAATCGCCAAACTTCAGTCCAGTCTTGTACACACCCTTCTCGTACCAGTTGCGTTTGTCAAACTTCTCATTCAGCTTGATCTCTCCAGGATAGCCTCCAACATCTACTGGTCTAACGTCACGAAATGTGGTCTCTGCATTACCGTGTAATTTTCGCTTGCCTTCCAGATACAGCTTGGGATTAACCGCCTTCCCGCCTTCTCCGGTTTTGGTCGTTGGATTAACCCCCTCCCATATTTCAAAATGTAGATGTCGTCCTCGGCCAGCTGCTCGCTCAGCAGCAGAAACTTTATGCCCATTCGTATAGACACCGCCTGTATTGCCAAGCGTTCCAATAACGTCGCCTTGTGCTACTTCATCATCTACTGAACAAAGAATATCCTTGAGATGAAAATATTTTGTAATAATGCCACCAGCATGCCTTATATTCACGGCATTTCCCGCGCCCTCTGTCTTGCTTCTAGTTATTCGTACAACTTTGCCTGACCATGCAGACAAGATTGGAGTCCCTATCTCATCCCATAGATCAATTCCTCGGTGTGACCGACCATTCGATCTGGCAGCACCGAATTTATCTGTAACTTTAATCGTATTTATCGTCTTGCCCTTTACCGGAAAACAAATGTCCTGCGCGTTTACTTTTGTTGAACCGTTATATATACCGTTCGCCGTTTCATCTACCCATACGGATTGTGTATTCATGACCGGGACTGCTTCGGAAACTATATGTCTGAACTCCTCGGTTCGTCCCGGAATAAAAGCCAGCCTGTCCACTTCGACCCGAATGTTGGGAAGAGCATATTCACCGAGCTTTAATCGCTCAGATAGCACACGTAGAACTTCATCTGAAATTGGAATCATATGCACTCGCCTCCTCTACTTGAATCGTTCAATCGTCCATTTTATGAAGCGGTCCAGAAAAGCTGCAGCCTCGGCACGGGTCATCGCTGAATTACCCAAAAACCAAATTTCTTCGGGATCAATCCCGTTTACAGGCCGCCCCATATCGGTCACAACTGCCGCACCATCTAACTTTTTTTTCACGGGAATGCCCATAATCAGTGGATCATTGTTGGAGAATGTCTCATCCTCCATTTCGGACACAGCTACCTTCCAGAAGGAATCCTTGGTCTGCTCAACACGTTCACCCTTGTTTTGATAATATATAGCAGACTCCTTACCGACATCCGCAAATCTTTCACTTACACCTTTCTCATAAAAGAAATGAACCTCATCGCCTTCCGATAAAGGGCCATTAAACACAACCGTATGATTATCAATCTCGGTGTAACCTGGAACTGTATCTTTTTTGTTTTTCAACTCCACATCCACTTTTAGCTTCTTCGCCCCATACGGGTAATTCCCATTCAACCTGAAGACTCGTTGGCCTTGAAAAGCTGTAATTTTCTGATCGACACCCTTCGTAGGTGCTTCCATATCTGTGAATCGGGCATAAAACACTTTTCGCAATTTATTTATCAGATGGAATGCTTCTCCACGCTGAATGATTGCATTGGGAAAAAAACAATTGTTGTAGGATGGGTTGTCTGATTTTGCCTTAATATCCTCACTCTTGAATTTAAAAGCCCCGCCGCTCGTTTTGGTCCAATAATTAAACTTGCATGTAACACCATTGAGATTAAAAGGCAGAAACACCGAGCCTCCCGGGCTTACACAATATACATCTGTACGATACCCGATCGCCTTGGTGGCTATCTTGGTTACTGCCGCTGCATCTCCCATGCTATCCGCCCATATTTCAGAAGGAATACTGAGTCTGCGAAGAGGCTGTCCACCTGCATACATATACTCCTGATGACTCCGGCTAAAAGGATCATAGAAGTATGTTGTTGCAGCACCCAAAATAGCTCTCGGCAAACTACCAGTCCAGGAAACAGGCGGCCTTTTCCATTTTTCATCTAGCAGTGGTTCTCCATAGCTGCAAAATGACACAACCTGGCCTGCTTTTACACCTGTGTATAACTCAATATCCGTTAAATTTTTGTTGTTCTTCTCTGCTGATTTATAGATCGTCTGCACACCATCAATGAAAACATATAACGGATTATCATCAGTCGGCTCAATCAGAACCGGTAAACTAAACGAAGTTTGTCCCGATGTTGCCTTAATCTCTTCGTAAACAAAAGGCTTTCCCTCCTTAAACTTGTTGTAATTAATCCCGGCCACAAACACTTCACCATCTTCGAGCACCATATTGGTTGCTTCCATCACGTCGTTATAGAACCAGTCGCCTTCATTGACATCCACCCATTTACGCATGACATACACCTCCTGTATTTAGAATAGACAGAAAAAAGAGTAGGTTACCCTACTCTCGAATTGTTCGTTCTAACAGACGTTTGGTGCGCATCAGAAACGTAACAAATTCTGCTCTGGTAATGTAATCCTCCGGACGGAAGTACAAAATTGGCGTGCCGTCTAATTGCGTAACCACGGTCAAACCCAGATCACCCAAACGTTCAATGGAATTTCTGGCCCAATGATCTTTACCTTCTGTCGTCTGCAAATCCTGAAACTGCACCTTACTTTTGCGGTCATATCCATCCTTTTTGATGAGTGTCATGGTCAATTCGACCTTATATCCCTTTTGATCCTTGTCCATCGTATCCTGATGATAGAAGATCGGATCAACCTTAATGGACTCGACCACGCCCACATAGATATTTCCTTTTTCATCATAAAATTTATGTGTCCAACCCACGTACATCACATAATCGTGATAAGACTTTTTGTCTCGGAACAGTACATTAATAATTGCTTTATAAGAAGACACACCCATCTGATGAAAATGAGAAGGAGCATTAATCATTTTAATCTCTCTTACCTGAGGATTGGGTGAAGGGGATGAATATGGATCAATGATCCGCCCCTCCACGGGCTCAAATTTCATGCCCGTATCTACAAAGAGTGCTCTTTTGTATCGGTCATTCACTAGACCAAACGGGTCTCGTTGAGGCATAGCTGAATCCCTCCTTTTTTCATTCTGAATTGTTTATCTTGGACCATACATGCTTCCCATCCCTGCACCAACATTACCTGCCATACGATTTGATATCCCTGGCGTATTCTTTCTTAATGTTCGATCCAGAGCCGAAGTGAGCTTCTCCACATCTTTTGTGCTGCCTGTCATATTATCAATATTGACATGAACCGTGACATCTCCCGAACCCACCATTACACTTTTATGGGTGTTGCCAGCAGTCATATAATCAAAATAATCCAGCACTTTAAGGCCTGTTGGCAGATTAAACGTCGAGATGGGTTTGTCCATCTTTTTGCTGATTTCTGCCAGATTTTTGGACTGTTCGACCCCGATGGAGCTTAATTCCTTGAGAATCGTCATATATTCATCGGAATTGACATTGAATCCCCCGTTTTTCAGCAACTCGTTCCATTGCTGTTTGTATAAATCCATCTTGAGATTCATATCTCTAGCCCGAGCCTTGTTCAATGCGATCACTTCAGATGAATCTTCCTTGCCGCCATTAGCAGCCAATAGATCATACATGCGTTTATCGTAATCCATCTGAGTCAATTCCAGTTGATCGCTCATCTTACGCTTCAATTCATCAATCTTGCTGTTTTTCACACTGTTTAGTTCCAACTCGGATTGTGCTTTTTGTTGTTTCTTCTCATTGATCTCCATGCCAAGCTCATCTTTTTCCTTACCCTCAGCTAACTTATCGTATGTTTTCTGCAAGCTTGCAATAGCTTTGTCAAAAAATTTGATGTTCTCTTGTAAGTATTTCTCCATCAGTGCACGCATCTGACCAGAGTCCTCACGAACGCCACTAATCAGAAGTCGGGAACGTGTCACCTGGTAATTTGTTTCATTGTTACTGGTCGAGGTGCTAAGCTGACGGTTAACCTTGGCAATTAACTCATCAATACCGTCATGTTTTGGCTGAGCTAACGCGGCATTAGCAGCTGAGCCTACAATTCCCGCTCCGGGAATATATTGCATGGGTGCAGGTATGTATTGCATCTGTGGCTGGGTGTACTGAACCTGTGGCTGATTTCCTTTTTCAGGGGTTTTACCCGCCTCTTTATCCATCTGAAGTTGAGACTCTTTTTTCTCCTTCTCATAGTTGTATTCTTTTGCCAGCTTCTTCTCTACGGCCGAACCATCTTTCTCGGTCCATAAAGCTGTGAACCCATCTAAATAATCTCCAAACTTGTTATTGGTAGCACTGTTTCCAAAAAGAGAACTCATCGTTCCCGATACAACAGCATCCATGCCCAGATTGAAGCCTTTCCACACCTTGCCTACGAATGAGGATTCCTTCATATCTTTGAACTCTTTAGCCAGCTCTTCCTTATTCGTAGCCCGAATGTTTTGTTTCTCCGCTTCCGATTTCCCTATATTGCTTAGCGGGTCAACCAAACCCGAGATTACGTCCATGGCAACCATCGCTTGTCCAAGAGCGGGTACAGCTTTCAGTGGTCTTAACATGCGGGAACCAAATTTCACAAGTTTCGATAGTTTCCCTGGTGCTTTAATTCCTCTGGCTGCACGCTCCGCATTGATCTCATGCTCTGTAATTACTTTTCCATGTCTATCTTTTAAGATATCTCCATCCTTATTTCGCATAGGTGCATGTTTATTAAAAAAGGCTTTTCGATTACCCGTTTCACGCATATCCTTGACCCGCGAAAAGAGACCTCTCTTTTTAACTTTATTATCCTTCTTCCCGTAATCTACCCCATCCATAATGGCATCCTTCATGACATCTTTGATCAGATCTTCATGGCGGGCTACAAACGGCTTGATACCTGAATCTTTCTTCTCTTCCTTTCCGGACGAGGCTCCTGTACCAGGAGCAACCGTCATTCCTCCGTTCATCATCATTCCGAGCTGCAGTTTTTCAAGTTCTTTCAATTTAATGATATATGCAGAAGCATCAACCAAACCTTTTCTGAAAGAAACGTTTAACTCATTTACTTCATTTCTCAGCTTGGTCAGAGTTGCTTTCAATAGGTCAGACTGTTTGCGAAGCTTATTCAGATCAGACTCATAACGCTGGACATCTGTGGCACCAAATTGAAACTCGTTGTTCAGATGGTACAGCTTATTGCGAAGTTCAACCGTCTCCAGATCCATTTTATTCATCGTCATCAACCATAATCTGGATTGATGCTCAAGCTGCAGTATGGATGTCCCTGTATGATCGACTTCACGGCTTAGAAACTCAAGGTTTCGTTTCGTCTTTGCTATTTGGGCATCCAGTGTATCCATCTCTTCTCGGAGCAAAAAAAGCTCTCTAGCGACTCTTCTGACATTTTTCTCTGCCTCGTCCCGCTCTGATGCATGTAATGAGGCTGCCATACCATTGTTCTGAGCTACTGCTAAATCGTATTTTTCCTTGTGAACATCCCTGCTCTTCTCCGTCTTCGTCAGCTCTGATCGCTTATCTGCTGTCTTATCTGCCAGTTCAGTTCTTTGCTGATTAAACTGCTGTAGGCGATATTGCTGTTGCTTCATCTCCTGAACCACACCTGCACGCTGAATATCAAAACCACGGACTGGTGTTATCTTAGGCGACTGAGCATTATTGTCATAAATCAAGCTCTCGGATTCTTTTTTTCCATATCGCTTCTGTTTCGCTTGATCCATCACCTGACCAACCTTCTCCCATGCCACCTGAACGCCCACATCATCCATAATGCGGTTGAGCAGTTCCAGATGATTAACCATATCACTTGTTTGATTACCGATTAAACGCAGCACAGCATGCAAATGATTTCCGAATGCTGAAAATTCCGCTCTCAAACCTTGCATCACCCGATGTGTCGAAATTTGAAAAATCGTCTCCATTTTCTTTTGCTGCAGCTGTATTTCGTCTTTTGGCTCCATATGAGACGGTCGTGACTTATTGTCCACAGAAGTTTTTAACTGCTCTGCCAGAAGCTCAGTTCTAACTCGATTCGACGTGCCGGTAAGGTTATGCTCGACGCCTGAGCTAGTTTGAACGGATAAAGCAGCCTGACTGATCCAGTTCGCCAAACGATCTTCAATGCCCGTATCTGCTTCAGAGCTGGTTGATCCCCGTTCTGTTTGCTCGAGACTACTCATTAAGTCTTGAAGACTTATGTTAAGTAACGAGGAAGCATGTACTAACATATTCGTCATTTGAGATAGTTCTGTATTTTCGCTTGACCACATGGATGCCAGCGAACCAAGGCTCGTTGCCACTCCCTCCACGTCACGATGACCATTGGCATGCACCTTTGCGACTTCTGCTGCAAAGTTCACTGCTTCAGATGGATTGTTATATTGTCGTGAACCAATACGATAGGCCAGTCCGACATCCTCCTGATTCATACCGCGCTGCACAGCAATTTGCTGTAATTGATGTACTGTATCTTGTTCTGATTCCGATCCAGTCGCATGATGCTTTGCAGTAGATTGGATTGCAAAATTTTGCCCTGCTCTCTCTACCTGCTCCTCCAGCTGACGAGCAGACTCCAAAGACCGCTTGAGCATCTCTGGGGAGTATCCTTTTGCCTTGCCCATTGATAAATACTTCATCATCTGAGCTACGGAATCAACAAGTTCCTCCGGCTTGGTTGAAGAAAGCTTTTCTAGTTCATGAAATGCCCCACGATAGAAATGTTCAAGATCCTGTGCCAATGATTCAATCCATTGCCCCTGCATCGTATCCCTCATCACTTGAACATGATGGATCAACGTACTTATACCAGAAACAGGCTGCTGATTTAACACAATATCCATCCCCGACTCCAGCTTTAACTGTTCTGCAATCTGTTGTTTTAAAGAATTGGTTGTCTTTAGTTGTTCATTCATTCTCTTCACCGCCTTCTATGCATAAATCCCGTTCCACCTTCACAAAGGCAAAACGGGAAGTTTCAGTTCTATCCTCCAAGCGCTTGCGCAAGCAATCCGATATCCTCTTCCGATATTTCGGTGTACTCCTCATCCTCAAAAGTCCTCGTTTGTCTAACCGTACCATCTTCTCCAGCTTCCTCACCTCCAACACTACCGAACATGCGCAGAGGCGCTGTCATAAGTTCAACCTCGAATTGAATATATTTCTCGGCTGACTTACATAATTCCGCTACCTGAGGGAGTGTGTACTCCCAAATATCCCACTTGTTTAATCCACAATGCTTATGGAGGGTGAAAAAGATTTCTCCCCAGTGCACGGGTTCCTGTGTTTCCGTATCACGGATTTCGGTTCCCTCCAGCATCTCCCCCTCGGTGCGCTCTACTTTTTTAGACCGTTGAGTCCAATCATGAGATCAATCACTTTACGAGCGGTATTTAAGTCCAGGTACTCATCCAGGTATTCACGATTAATGATGTATTCCCCTTGATCATCCTTTGTTACAATGTGGGGGTAATTTTTGAAAGCAATGCCCAGTACATCAAACAAATCCTGCTGTCGCTGTTGATCAAGTTCATCATCATCCGTAGGTATAAAATTCAGAATAATGGCATCAATGTTTACTGTCTTTAACAATTTCATCAAACGTCGGGCATCCTTCAGGCTGCATGGCGGAATTCTGTATTTACGCCGATCCCTTAGTGTAACGATCTCATCATCTTCAAAAAAAGCTCGCTCTGCTGCCTCGATTTCTTCAGGTGTCACCTTTTTGTTCTCGGAATTATGCTTGAATCTGCTTGCCGCTTCTTCATTCAGGCGCTCCGCAAGCTCACGCTCAGCCCGTTCTTGATCCGTTTCCATCAGTCACACACTCCCTCAGTTCATTCTTATCCCCGAAAAGTAAAAATGCCTGACAAGGCAAGGCACTGTGAAGGGGAGAACACAGCCACCATTGAAATACCTTGCCAGGAACAACCAACACCAGTCTGAATTAAATTTTGCTTGTTGCGCTGAAGCGTTTAATGCTGCCGATTTTTCCATCCGGGCGTTCCGGATCGAGGATTTGCAAGGAGATTGCAGAAGCAGATGCCGCTGCACGTTGAGCATTAATACTGAACGTTCCTTTGGCACGGCACATATACAGCTCGGTTTCAACACCTGCAAATGTCCCGTCTTTTTGCTGGAATGTACCGTGATGAATGACAGAGATCGGGAATGGTACTTCATCCACCAGCAGATCAACCATGTCTACGACTTCATCACGTTTGTAATTCATTACGATTTCTTTATCAATATGTACAGCATTAAGAACTACAAGGCCGTTAGCTGCGTCATAGAAAAACTCGTCCGCTTTAACAGCTGAACCTTTGGATGGTAGTTGTTTCAGCAGTGTATTGGAATCCTTGAGACGAACAGCAATACCTGCATCTTTCTCATAAATGGTGCTTCCAAAGGCTGGCTTCACTTCAGCAAAACCGGAGTTGGCTGTGCCCGTTGTGGCAACCGCCTGTTCGTTCAGCACCCATACGTAGGACTTCACTTGCTCTTGAACGGTTGACCCCATCATCAACTGGATTGCATCCAGATCAAACTTGGCATCTGTAGCAGACACTTCAATGGATTTGGACTTCACGAGTACATCAATAGCGAACAGACCATCACCACCAAAAATATCTTCCAATTCCACGTTCAGATCAATTTTCAAATCCTGAAGTGTCCCCAAAGTAACGACTTCAATCGCTCCCATTGGGTCTGTTGGATAACGTTTAGCCATAAATGTGCCTACACCTTTAATAATCATTTTTTTTGCCATGAATTTGTCCACTCCTTCAATTGATATATAATTTATAGTTACGGAGACATGAATAGGCTATCGCCAAGTTGCACTATCATGGTCTGGAGATCCTTGCTGCAACCTGACAAGCTACTCATCCTCTCTGTGTTCCTAGTCTAGAACCAGATCATTATTCCCTAACACCTATATATAAAAAATGATCCCTCCATTACATCAGAGGGACAGGTCTATTCGGTAATTGATCAATAATGCCCGCAATTTGTTCCGCACGCTCGCGTAGTTCATATTCCTCAGCAGTTATCAGGTGAATATGTGAACAATATCGACCATGCTCGTAGATTCGCTCCGGCGTTATGAAGACCACATCCGCAATAGCTTCCATCGCATGCTTTTGCTTTTCATACTGATCCGGATCAGTCAACGAATCATAAACGACAAGATCCGGATACGCCGCCTCCACCGAGCTAGTTAATCGACTATCGTTTACCCAATATACAATGCGATTCTGGCCAAATAAGGCGCGTACATTCTGACCTGCCCGGGCAACGACAAAATGCGGGAGAAGGGAGTATGGGTACTCCAGATCATCAACCTGATAATATTCATCATTCGAGTTAATATAGATAATGTTATATCCGATTTCAGCAAGTGCCTTTAACAACCTCTGCGGACGTTTTGCAAATCGTTCACTATGAAAATCAATGGCTGGCAAATAAACAATGGTTGTATTCTTATAAGGCACATATGATTGGGAAAAATCATATTCCTGCTCAATAAATTGTTGTTGTACCTCCTCCATTGCAGCAGTTTCCCTTGTGCCAAACAATCGTCTAAACATTTTTTTCATCGTCCATTATCCCCCATCACCTGATTAATCTTCTTTATTGCATCCATCGCTCTGGCATCCCAACTATTGGCTCTGGCGACCTGTGTGCGGGCCCTGATTTTGGAGGTATCATTCTCATTAATTGCTTTCTCCAGCATCTTGCCGCAATTGTACCGATCCATAAAATAAGTCACATGAGCATATTTATGTACAATCTCTTCCATGCGGGTGGTCAGAACAGGTTTACCCGCTGCTAAATACTCGTAGTATTTGATCGGATCACATCCACGAATCATCTCTGTAAGCTTGAAGGGCACGATGCACACATCAAATTGAGCAATATATGCAGGCAGCACCCTGTAATCCTTATGTGGTAAACATGTAACATTGGGATGCAGAATTCTTTTTTGATACAACGCATTGTTACCAATTAGAACTACCTGATAACCGAGATCTGCAATTTGAGTAATAAGTGAATAATCGACCCAGGAAGCCATCGCTCCGTGGAACCCCACCACTCGTTTTCCTTCAGGTATTTTAGGAAAATCTGAAGGTCGAGTAAGCGTGGTCTGCGCTTTCTCAAAGTGTTCATAATCCGCACCATTCGGACACATAAAGATTGGCTTTCCTTCCTTTTGATGTGCTTCATACATAATCCTTGCGGTAGTTGAGATCAGGTCCGCCCGTTCAAAACATTTAGGGATATACTCCTTCCAAACGGCAAATTCATCTGCTGAATTATCTAAATAATCAAAAACGGTAAAATCGAATTGCTTTCCATCCGCATAGTCATATTGTGCAGGGCTAGAAAACCAGAGTACCTTCTTCCCTTTGATCAAATGATCATAATGGATTCCCCGTCTCACAAGAAACAAATCCTCATTTAGCTTCTCAATTGGACGCTCCTGAGCACGATACGTTTCCGGATTAATGAAAATTGCTCTTACACCAGGAATTCTGGAGAATGCCGTCATTAATTGTTGCGGACGCTGAAATAACAGATTCCAATCCAGGGCTGGGGGATAAATTATGGTCATTTCAATACTTTGGAATACCTGATCCGCTTTTGCTTTCTTCTTAGGACGCAGCCAATTCAGCAACGAGCTCAACTCCTTCCGCGTAGACATGCACAGGCCGTAATCCCGTGTCCACAAACAGATCAAAACCAAGTGCTCTGGCATGCTCACAGAACGCTGCATCCTCACCTGAAGTATGTTCGGCATATCGAACCCCGGCTGCAATAACCTCACGTTTGATCAGATACACCGCACCTGTCCAATCTACCGGGATCACACCTTTACTGAATTCCGGAACATGTCGTCCTTGAATAAGTGCATTATGTGCTTTGATCTGCGGATGATTTCGAATCAACATGGCACAGATATGCTTGTCGTTATTGATGAGTTGCTGCAGGCTATGTGGTGGAATTACGATGTCTGTATCTACAGAGAACAAGTACTCACAGTCAGACTTTAGAAACTCTTCCAATAACCGATTTCTAAGCTTTGCCAGATGCGCGTAGGAATATTGTCCCCGCAAGTGTCCATGGGCTGTTCCCATATCATGAGATACATAAGGGATATGATGATTCTGCAGGATGATTTCAGTCTGATCCTCACTATCGTTCAGAATATATTTGAATTGTTTCTGAACCGCCTGTTGATGTAGGGAGTGCAGATGCCTTTCGAGCACCCAAGCACGATTTCTCACAGGACTGCCAATGAATACGTTATTCACGGTTCATCCCCTCTCTCTTTTTTTACTTAGTGTAGACCGAATCTGTATTCTCTCTACATCTCGCTATCAAACACCTTTTCCAATAAATAGAGAGAGAAAAGCACATTCCTCCTATTCTAGAGTTAAAAGGTGTGAACAGGACAACTGCTCCTGCTTCGCCTTATAACGTTGGAGAAGAAGGTGAGGCTTTGCTAGGAAGCATAGATCTAATCCGCAGTTGGTATCAGAAAGCCGTTGACGGAGAGGCACATGCCACTATTCGATTCGGGGATGCGTCCAACACGATTTTGGCCCATGACGCCGTGTTAACCATGGACTTTATTAAATCTCATTATGGTTGGGTGAATGATCCTACATATTGTGGAATTACGTTACCGCATGCAAACGCGCGAGAGACCCTCGTTCATTGCTTGAGACAAGCAGATTACGTAGGATATTTAACACAGACGGAGCATTGGTATTTCAAACCGCTATTTGACATGTGTCTGGCATATTACAAGGTAGAGCCCCTTGAGACGTTCTATGCTTTTGAAAATAACTACATTGCCCGCTACCCGTTATTTTACGAGTTGTTCAGGACAATTCCCGTTCTCATTTGCGGAGCAAAAGCTGATGTATACCGAGAAGTGTTAGAGCGAAGATATGGCTGGGAACATATCGTAGGAACTGTGGATTGTGCCTCCTGGGCCCAGGTTGATACAGCCACTGTGGAGATGGAGAAACTTTATCAGCAATCCCCTTGGAAGCTCGCACTTGTATGCGCAGGTGCTCCTGGCAAAGTGCTCACGGTCAAAGCCAAGGATCTGAATACTGTAGGTGTGGATTTCGGCTCTGGTGCAGATGTTGCAATTCAGGCTGACAAGGAAAATCTTGACGCCTGGGAATATGATGGCTTTCCTGATTATTGGGAGGGAAGGCCTCAGAAAAGACCCTGATAAGGGTCTTTTTTTCTTTCTTTTTACGCTGATGTACGCCTGTCTCTTCTGACTCGGAGCTGTTGATAAAATAAAGTATCTGCCTTATTATTGATTAGATAACTCCTGAACTAACTTGAGATATACCTGCATACTGAGGAGCTCTGCTAAGATATTCGAACTGTTGGAGGGAAATAGAATGACGTACTCGAAGTCAAAAACTGAGACCGTAGCAAAGCATTTAAGGACACGATTTATGGAAGGGCATGTAGAGGGACACGAGATCGTCGTTGCTTTGATTAGTATGGTAAAAGCCGAAAAAATTGAATTGCACGAAGTTGCTCCGATCCTTCGTACCGTTTTTTTTGATCAACCTCAAGGCATTTGGGTAGCTCTCGAAAAAGCAAGTACACTGATGGATGATCAGTTAATTGATTCTATCCTTCAGGAAGTTAACGAGCAGGTTTAATTCTACATACTCCATTCTCATATTAGCGAAAAATTCACGTTCTATACATCCAAAGAATAGCAACCATCATTAACAACATGTTAGTTTTATTTCTCTCCGGCTTACTCTAATGATATGCGAAGCATAAATGACGCTACGTATGAATTGAAATCAGGGGAGGAGAAACCCATCGAGCCCATTAACAAAGCTATTCTATACCTAACCGTCATAGAAATGATGTTCGAAGTGCTTCAATACAATGAAGTAGATCAATCGGAGCTTGTAGATGCTCTGATAATGCTAGGATTTGATCCTATGGAAATTCTCTATGAGACGAATACGATTAGATCATTTCAGAAGATATGTAAAGCATTTTCCGAGCTTCATCTTACCGATGAAGAACTTACCACGTTTATTCAAACGTAATTCGTCACCCCTAGCTAGAACATACTCCCATCTTTAAACAACAGCAGCAGAACCCTGTCTCTAACGACGTAGGGTTCTGCTGTTTATTATTTATCGACTTAACATTGTACAACCGAATTCGTATAACGTTTAAGAGCTACTTCTGATCAAATATTCAAAATAATAAATGTAGCTTCGTTATGAACAGAAAGGTTGACTTGTGATCATGAATTTTACCTCACGAGGTGAAGAAACAAACTTGAATTCACTTCCGCTAGTTGGTATTCTGGATTTTCCCTCCGTACATTACCAATATGAGACAGAGCATCCCCAGAAGATTATTATTATTCAGAACTACTTCTTCCTTACAGATGCTCCTCACTTCAATGCCTGGTTAACAAACCAGATTGAACTTGCCAGAGTCAAGTGTTAATCACTTTGACTCGGCTTCCCATTGCCCTTACGTCTACGTTCATCAATAATTACTTTTAACATCAGTAGCTCTCCGTAAGTCAATGCTCTTTTCCGCACTTTTTCCACCCATGCCTGCTCATGGATAATTTGATCTTTATACGCATCACCAATATATTGGTTTAATTCTCTCCATGCCCATTCTGCATAATTCAATACTTGATTCATCTCATCATCCTCCGTTACTGTGTGCTCCACCAGCGAATTCAATTTTTTATGTACGTCCTGCTTAAACCTTTCATATTGTTCAGGTTCCTTGATCCATGGCAATGGACACTCCTTCCAGCCCACTACCTCCTTATGGGTGAAAAATATCTCTGGAAAACCTCTTTGTTGTATAAGATATACAGCCAAGTCGACCACTCGATTAAATGTATCCTCATGAATGCTTCCATCCTTTTCAATACACATCTCAATTCCTACAGTGCTATTGTTGGGATATGATCCCAACTTCTTCAGAGCCTCTTCGGTGTATGTCTTGCTTCCACAATGATAAGCAACCTCGTCATCTGGGAGACTGCAATAAATAGATGTACGATCAACTGAAAAATGAGCACTTGCGTAACGAGCTTTGGTACCCTTGCTCACATTCTGATGTGCAAGACCGGCAAAGTATTGGCTTATATTCCTAGCTGATGCCCCTGGAGAAGCTGTATAATGCATTACAATTCCACGTTTGGCTTTCAGCTTCAGCCCCGGCCGGCTATAGGGATTTAACGGAATATAGTCTTCAACTACATGAATCATTGCGAATCCCCCCGATCGCCACTTTGCTGATTATTACCCCGAAGTTTGAATAATGCCGAAGCGATAAATTTAGGAACAGGAAGACCCATTTTCCCCATATTCTCCAATATACTAATTCCTTCTGTGCCGATAATAAACATTAACATTGCATCACGCATAAAATCATTTGAATTTCCAGCTACAATATCGAGTTGATGAGCAATAATTACAAACACAAAAGTTAAAGATTTGCGTGCAAGTCCCCACCAGCCTACCCTGCTGGAAAGTTCCTTTTTGTACCAAGCAGCTAAAACTCCTGTAAAATAATCCAATCCCACGAAAATCGTCACTGCAATTAACAGATGATTGATTCCTCCTACCAAATAAACTACAGCAGATAATGCCCATCCAAACATAATCATAAATATCGTATCTTTCTGCACTGCCTTTCCCCCTTCATATCTGTTTGATGTCTAGGTTAGGCGGTTCACAGACTTCCTTCTCAACTTCCAATGAAACGTACCAAAAAACGATAAACTTTCGCAAAGCGAACAGCAAAAATCCCTCTCGCCCTAAAGGGCAGGAAGGATTTTAATAAATTCATTCTGTTTAGCTGTACGTCGAATGGTCTGTTGGTGTTACCGGGATACCGGTTTCCGCTGCTGTATGGTTCCGATGGCGGAACATGTCCTGAATACGGTCGAGGACGTATGGAGTAGAATCAATCAATTTTTCGAACAAGTGCGTCGAATTATCGAGTGGTACGATGTGCACGCCCTGTTTGCCTACAACCAGAAAGGCTATCGGACGGATAGATACACCACCGCCACTACCGCCGCCGAACGGAGAAGCAACCTTGGCAGAATGCGCATGCTCTGTTGAGCTGGATGAATCGCTTCCTCTTTCAGTATTTACGTTAAAATCACTTCCGCCTGCGGCAAAACCAAAGCCCACTTTACTGATCGGCAGAATAACGGTGCCATCCGGTGTTAGTAAAAGAACCAGTAGCTTGACTTAATTCATAAGCCTTTTATACACATTAAATCCCTAAAGAAAATTTACAGTTACCATTGGCTTATCATCAAAGTCATTCTTAGTCCAAATTACATTATGAATGATACTTTTGTAAGCTCGATTAAGTTCTTTAGGGTCTTTCGTTTTTGTTATCTGATTCAGGACATCATTAACGCTGATAAGCATATCTTCATTTTTAGCATTCAGTGAATTATCCAGTTGTGTCTTAATTACTCTATATTCTTCTTCAAGTTTATTGAGAATTTCATTTGCACGATTTAACCTCTCCAAGTACTTCTCTTTCGTGTATGTTCCATCTTCTAAAAAATCATGGATTCGCTCAATAGCATTTTCTTGTTTTTTAATTTCTTGAATTTTGGTTTGAGCTATGTCAGCTAAGTTGCTCATATCGGATGAACTTAAACCTTCAGCAATAGCATCTTCAATTTGTTTCTTTTTAATGATTAAAGCATTCAAAATGAAGTTTGTAACTACGTCTGACCTATCGCCTAAATTGCTGCATCTTTCACCAAACGGGTTTCGATGAGTACAAGATTTAAGCGTGTCATAACTTCTTCCTGTTCTTTTCTGGATAGACATCGTGTGATTGCATTTTCCACATATAACCAGTCCAGACAGGGCGTTTTTCCCAGAGCGACTTGCTTTTGGGGTTTTAATTTGAGAGCCAATTATAAACATTATCTTATCATGTTCGAGTTGAGTTTTAACTGCTGTATGACAATTATTATAAATGATCCATTCATCTTTAGGTTTATAAACTAAGTCTCCCGTGTTGGACATTTTTCGTTTTTTCCCAACAATCACTTTTCCGAGATGAACTTCATCGCACAGTATCCTTCTAACAACCGCTGGATTCCACATTCCATCTCTTGGAGATTTAATACCCATCTTATTGAGCTCCCATGCAATGTCTGTACTAGACCATCCACTCATACATTTCTCTACCATAAATCTGTATGTAGGGAGGTTTTCTTCTACAGGTTCAGCTCTTCCAGTTTGAGCGTTTCTAATATACGGGAACGGTGGAACTCCGTTACTCCATAAGCCCTGTTTTGCATTTCTCGCTTTACCTTGTCTGAAACGTCTAGATATTTGCTTATATTCCATTCGAGCCATCATGCCTTCGAATTCAGCCATAAGCATATCCGTGTCATTATTGTAATCGTATACTCTCTGAGGAGTAACCAAAAGTGTTTCTGATCTAGCAAATAATTTACTCAGTGTGGCTCTATCAACCTCATCACCACGACTCAGACGGTCAATGTGAATAACAAGTACAGCATCGAACATCCCTTGTTCAATATCACTCATCAATTCAGTCATTTTAGGTCTTAGTGAAATTGAATCTGCTGTCCCAACCTCAGCATATTCAACATAAGCCCAACTATTCTGTTCGCACATAGAAAGTAATTCAGCTCTGTGCTTTTCCAAATCTTTTTCTTCGTCACCGCGCGATTTACGCAGATAAACTGCTACGTGCTTAATTACGTATTGACTCAAACTACGACCTCCATTCCGGTTTATATATGAACATCACACATTTAGTCGCACAATCAATTATAGTACAAAAAAAGCCAAGTTGCCAAGTAGCAACATGACTTCTATAGTAATTATTTTCTTCTTTTGCTGTCCATTAAAATCTTAACAAACATCTTGCAATTCTCAACCGACGGCTCTCCATTTATAATTAAAGTTCCAAGGTTGGGAATGATATGTGTTTCGCTTCTCAATTTTTTCTCCAGATTTATCACCTCTATTATAACTTTTCCATTTTGGTCTACTTTATTCATTTTCATTTCCATATGTATTGATCGCTTCAGTAATGAAATCTTTTAAATAATAGTGCCATCTCGTTCTTGGTTTATATCCTCTAATCTCAATTCCAATTTCTTCGCAAATGGCTAGTGAAATACTACTTTTATTTACTTCTCATTTCTTTGAAGCTACTACAAACGTTATTTACTATCTCATCCTGAATAAATGCCTCTTTAGCAGCTTTCAGTATTGAGCAATTCCTTTTGTATCTGCTACATTCTTCGCATCTCTTAACAAAATCACCATACATCTGTTCGTCATCAAATATTCCTATGTATTCTACGGGAGTAAAAACCAATTCAACCCTAGGATTCTTTTTGTCATATAATATGCGCTGAGTCCTTGTTAAAATTCTACTGTCGTTATCATATGCTATCTTCTCTAGTGCATCGTTGTTGAGTTTGTAGATATTATTGTCATCCCTACCCTTGCGGTTAAAATAAATGATAGAATCCATGTACAAGTAGTGTGTTTTGGTGTACTCATAATCCCATTCTTGCTTGCTTACTTGGTCTGTAGCTGCCTCAATAATTTCTTTTTTAACTTTCTCACCTTCTTTACTAAGTATTCGTTTACCTGTAGGCACTCTAGATCTGGTTTTCGGATTCCATGTGTATTGGTTTATGTATAAGTCATTTATTGAAACTGGTAATGGTAGTCTCAGTTGCAATTTCATATCATGTTCAATAAGATTCAATTAATCATTCCTCTCCTGCAATTAATCTTTTAGCATGTACCGCTTTAATCAAACATTCATATGTATCGTGCACACATGCTCCAAATACATCTAAAACTTCTTCTCCCACAATAATATCTTCCTTACAACCGTAACAGGTCGAATACTTCACCTCCTTTTCTTGTGAATCTGGATAACGGATATCATGATAATCGCTATTAAATCTATCCATTTGATTTCTCAATTTTCTCATTCAGCAATTGATTAAGAACTGTTCCTACAACTTCTGTGTATTCTTCATTGGTCAACTTACGTCCAATAATTTGCTCAATCTTTTCTTTGCTAAGTTTGTTCTCCATCTATGCATTCTCCTTATTCTTGTACTTGTTATAACCTGTGATCCAAACATCTGTCTGATCTGTGGCTCTGAAACCGCCATTTCCGTCTGGGACCTGTCTTGGTTTTTTCTTATGGCTCGTTATTTCAATTAAATCTCCTTTCTCAATTTTCAACGCTTTATCTTTGACGTTAAATGTTTTCTTGTCCATTTTAAAGACACGTTCATCGCCATTACGAAGATTGTATAAGGTAAGCTTGGGACTGTATTTAAGATCTAAATCGGTAACTACACACCAACCCGATTCTATATCGGGAAATACAGCTTCGGAGTACCCTAGCATTTCTTTTTGGAACATCACTTCTTCGTTTGGCATAACTTTGGAGTAGTCATTTTCAGTGCGAATCCTATTTTCTTCATCAATTAGATCCGCTATCCTCTTAAGTTTAGTCTTCTCAACGTATGTTTTTTTATATTGAGATCTTCCACTTGAGAACTCTTTGTGCAATGTCACCAATAAACTAATGTCACCAAATTCTCTAAAGAACCCAAGACGAGTCAATATATCAGTTTGACGACTGTTGACCGATGTTTTTTCGTTTAAATCCACTAGCAATTCAACAAATGATGCATATGTATTTTTACTTAAGGATAATAGTTCTTCTGCAATCTTTTCATTAAGGTATTTAATAGATTTTAAACCTTTGTAGATAGTATTATCGCCCTCACTAAATGAGTAATCAGCGTTAGACTTTCCAAATTTTATTGGTGACACCTCAATACCTCTTGTTTTAGCATAGTTAATTATTTGACCCGTCTTTTCTATGTTGTCATTATTTATATTCAACATCACAGTAAGAAAGGCTAGAGGGTAGTAGTGTCTTAGATATCCATTTCCATAACCGATGTGAGAGTAAGGATTTGAGTGGTTATCGGAGAATCCATAACGCTGTGCATCATCTATGACCTGCAAAAAAGGCTCTAAGACAGCAAGCGCATCTTCTTCGGTCTCTCCGTAATCCATATTCATTTTTTGCACAAAACGCTTCCTTATCTCTGGCAGAAACTTCTCTGTTCCTTCTTTTTTACTCAATCCCCTTCGAACACTATCGCTTTCTGCCATTGTAAACTCGCAGAACTCTACTAGAAAGTTCATGATTTGTTCTTGATATACTAAGTATCCAATAGTACTCTTCAGAAAATTATTCAATGCTTCATGACCGTGATCTTTGAATATGCCATTTGCCAAAGCTTGTCTGTATGAGTCTCCTGATGGTCTAATTGCTCCATTGCCAATTGAGAATAGCTCAATATAACTAAACATATCATTTTGTTCTTCTATCTTATGTATTGTTTCTTCGCTTAGTAGATCTTTTAGATATGCTTGGGCAGAATTACTTTCCCATTGGAATATTCCCAAACCAGACTCTCGTATGGAATTCCAGACATCTTTATCATCAACATCCATATTGTCCGGTGTAAGCCGTTCAATTCCAGCTAGCTTACATGTCTCATTGATAATTTCATTGTTGTCCAAACCCAAAATATCCAACTTTACATAATTGAGTCCATCGAGTTCTTTCATATTGATCTGACTTACTGGATACTTACTTTCTTTTGTATAACAAAGACCAATGTTATCTTCGAGACTTACTGGAGAAACTATGTAGCCAGAAGGATGAGATCCTATGCTTACTATAACTCCTTGCACCAATTCAACATATTTGAATAATTCGGGATACATATCGAGATACTTCGGATCTACTCTATCGACCTTCTTATCGTCTTTGAATACTGATTTAGCAATGGCGTCTACTATCGCAAGATCCATACCTAGAGCCCTTCCAACTTCTCTAATTGCTCCTTTTAGTGCCACAGTGTTAAAGGTGATAATCTCTGAGAAATGAATACCGGGAATTGTTGCTACGTAATCAATAACATCTTGCCTTTTAGATGGAGGCCAGTCCAAGTCAATATCGGCAAGCGAGATACGCTCTGGATTCAAGAACCGGAAAAAGTTCAGCTTATGTTTGATACTATCCATCTCAGTAATTTTCAATAAATACGCAATCAAGCTTCCGTTAACTGATCCACGACCATATCCTTGATAAATATCATTACTATGCGCCCAATCAACTACATCTTTCTGTAGGAGCATATAGTCAATTGCTCCAACCTTTTTATATGTATCAAACTCTTCTCTAATCCGTTTAAAATATGTATCTTTTTTTACTTTGTCAAACTTATTAATTCCTCGTTCGATTACACCGACATTTATCTTTTCTTTAAACACTTTTTCTGAGTCGTCGTGCAGCTTAGGATACTTTGGCGACGAATCAATCTTAAATTCTTCGATCATATCAGCCATAACGTTTGTATTATGTATAGCTTCAAGATAAACATTTCTAGGTAAAGCCGATTGCTCCTCAAACATTTTGACAACTTCAGGATATGTTTTAAAGGTTAGATCGAATGCATCTTCATCTCCATATGTCGCACCCTTAGCCTTCATTAGAATCTTACGTGCATCAGCATGAGATCTGTTTAAGGCGTGAGTGTCTGTTCCTGCAATAAGCGGTATACCTGTTTCAATTGATAAACTGTGTAGATGCTGGTTGAATAGCTTTTGCTCTGGGTGAGTGTGATATTGAATCTCAAAAAACATTCTATGCTTATTGCTAACAAAGAAATCCATAAATTTGTTCATCATCTGCTTGTTGTCATTTTTAATAGCTCTCCATAACGGAGATGCTAGACAAGCAGATGTCATGATAATATTATCCGAAGTATTGAACAGTTCTTCAAAAGTAATCCTTGGATTATAATAATAATGTCCGTCATCTTTATTGTTCGAGAGTGAAGTCAGTTTGTTTAATTCCTGCGCTCCCTCAAGATTCTTTGCAATAAGCATGTAATGATAATTGTCGCGAATCAAACCACTTTCTTTGTCATTGTGCTCAGTGAGGTATACCTCATTCGCATGAATGTACTTCATACCTTTCTCTTCGATAGACTGCTTCTTCTTGACCCAATTAAAAACATTACCGTGTTCAGAGAAACATATTGTTTGCATGTTAGCTTTTTCTGCTTCATCGATGTATTGTTGATATTTAGTCACAGAGTCTATAGCCATTGACGTTGATGGATTGCTAGTATCTGAATGCAAATGATAAATTACATAGTTATCCGTATGATCATCTCCTTACTTGCACACTTTTATAGAATTTGTTTCATGTATTATATTTGTCTATTTGTGTTACATTATAATCACCTCCTCAAATCCTCCTATAAAGAGTCAATTATCCTTAATCTCATACTCTCTATAGGAGAACATTTCATCTATAAGTTATAGACACCTTCAACCTTCTTTGCTTCAGGTAGCTGAGATTCAATATCTCGTGCAGTAATTTCCATTAAGTTTTGACGTGACATCTTCTCGCGTCTCTTCATTAATCGAACCGCCTGATGTCTGATTGCCTTCTCGATAACATTTCTTACATATCTGGCATTACTAAAATGAATCCTCAGGTCTTTTTCATCTTGTATGATCTGTTTAAGTTTTAAACCTGCTTCATTTGTAAAGCTATAATCTTTCTCTGAAGACATCTTTAAAGCTATCAGCATTAATTCGTCTGTGGAATAATCATCAAAGTTAATCTGGATAGGAAATCTTGAGGGCAATCCGGTATTAATCTGAAGGAAATCGTCCATCTCGATAGGATATCCAGCCAATATGATGATTAGATCGTCACTCTTATCTTCCATAACTTTTACAAGTGTATCTATAGCCTCTTTACCAAAGTCTTTTTCTCCTCCACGAGCAAGACTATACGCTTCATCAATGAAAAGTATCCCACCCATAGCTTTTTTTACAAGGTCACGAGTCTTCAAGGCTGTATGACCAATGTACTCCCCCACTAAATCAGCACGTTCAACCTCAATCAAATGGCCTTTGCTTAGTACACCCATTTTGTTGAGCATTTTGGATATTATTCTTGCTACTGTAGTTTTTCCTGTGCCGGGATTACCTTTGAAGATCATATGGTAAACCTGTTTGCTGTTCTTCAATCCCTCATCGCTTCGGTACTTGTTGATTTGGATTAATGAATAAATCTCATATATCAGATCCTTGACTTTATCAAGCCCAATCATTTCTTCCATCTCATTAAAAATGTCTGCTGCGGATTCATTATTGTGATTACTTGTTAATGATATGTCCTCATTTTGCTCTAACGGCGCTCTGAGCCCACCATCAGCGTTGAATATAATATTGATCCTTGAATCATTAACAGTAATTTTCCTTAAACTTTCGTCCACAGTCATCACCTCGTTAAGACAGTATATGCTCCTGTGTTGGTGCAAAATGCTTATCTGATTTTATTGATTATGATATATGTATAGTAGGCCGAAGCCTACATTAAAATGAACCAAATAGTTCGTCCAGTTTGTCATCGTATACCTCTGAACTTTCCATTTGTTCCTCTTCGCTCTGCATGGAAAGTTCCGTATCCTCCTCAAAAGGGAGAGGCAATTCGTTTATGTTAAGGCTTGAACCAGTACCAAAAAACAATAGTCTCAATGCCCTCCTAACCACATCGCTTTTATCTTCGTGGGGAGGTAATCTTTTCCACGCTTCAATAAGATCCTCATCTTTATTGGGTCTAAGTCTTGCTCTAGCAGCTATTTCCATGATTTCTTTCCAATCTTTCCATATCCTCTAACTTGAGCGAGTTGATCCATCAAAATCTTGTTTGGAAGATCTAAGTATTCAAAAATAAATCGAGCGGCCCCACCAGCGATTAAGTAGATGTCAAAGTTGGTATTCAAACTTTCAATTTCATTTTTGATTTGTCTAGCTAACGATTTAAATGCTTTTTGAATTAGTGGAACTATATTGTGTCCAAGGTAATTACCTGAGATAACATAAGTGTCTAATTCGTATATAGCTGGAGTATGCCCAGTTAGTTTTTGTATGTAAGTTTGTAATAGCGTGTACGCTTTCTCTACCCCCACTAAAACACTTTTGGATTCTTTTAATATACTGGATTTGCTGAATCCTAGTAAATTCAAAGTGTAAAATCCCAGATCGACAGTTAGTATCTTTTGTTTGGCTGCTTTTACTTTAGCGATTTTGCCATCGTCACCTAATAGATAGTCCATTGTAACACCTAATCCTTGAGGAACTATCTTGCATTCTTCAATAACAGGCTGGACAGTAATGTTGTTTCCCTTACCTTTACGAATCTTATATTCACCCTGATCAGCCAATCCCAAAAGTTTTTGTTCAAATGGAGCTTTTTGTTTAAAGTAAAAGTCAATAGGAAGTCCACTTACTAATTTCACTTTTTCTTTTTTAGCTAAATACCCCAGAGTAGTCTTCATGACCACTTCACTTGTCTCAGCCTCGGCTTTATTATTATTGAGAGAGAAGTATTTAACATCACTGTATTCTACGGCAGCATTTCCTACGAACAACTCATCGTTGTAAATGAAGTGGTCTGATTTTATATTTTGTTCAAATAAGTCTTTAGCTTCCCCAGCTATAGTTGGTTGACGAAAGAACTTTCCTCCTCTCTCACCTTTAGTCCATTTAAATCCAAGGTCTAAATTTAATGTGTTATACAAAATGGTACAACCTCCTTTTGAAGTCATGTACACAGATATACCAGATTGAGATAGTCTGTTCCATTTGTGTACATTTGTGGCCTCTATAGATTGATTGTACCATTTATAATTGTTTATGTACAGTATTATCTTTGTATTTTAAATATCTACTTTACACCCCTGTATCACCCATGATCCTGTAAAATTGATGTTTCATCAGGAATTTGCCTTCAAAAAAGGCTGATATCTCAAGGATAATTCAGTTAGCCATTCTTCGTTATCACAATTTTCACTTCGAGTAACCAAAGCAAGATCAATCATTGAGGATATTTGCTCCCCAGTAAGTTCAACATCGTCTATTTCTACATCGCAGTAAAAATTCACTATCTCATGATACTTGTTTGGATTGGCAACAGCATTTAACTTGTTTTCTATGTATAATTCTAAGTTCACTTTAGCTTCAGGATACTCTTTCTTAATCATGTTGACTGCCTCATGGTATGTAAACTTTCTCAGATGATCTCCATCAAACTGAAAATTGATAATGAAACTATTGAAGTGAAGTCTTCTTAGTATGTAGTCATATGATACTGTTTTTTGATCGAAAATGTATTCCATGTTCAACTTCTTCTCTTTAAAAGCTGGATAGAATACTCTCAAATGCTTATCGAACAGCTTAAACAATTCTTTGTCATTTAGTTTTATCATATATATTTACCTTTCTATTAATATGGGTCATTCTCAGACTGATAATATTCTAAGCCATAGTTCATTTGCCATTCAATCAGTTTTGCTATGTATTTATCGTACTTTACTTTCTCAATCAATCCATTTTCAAATCTTACATTTAATATTTTAGTGTAATTTTGTATTGGAATAACGTATCTCTCCTACTTTCTATTTAACTTTTAAAGGCGTATAACAATCAGAACAAACAATCCATGTACAAGTATCTAGACGATTTGAAAACTGATACCATTTAGATGGCACAAACCATTCTTTAGTGGATATGAATCTAGCTATGGCTTCACAGTTACTACAATATAGAGAATCGGTGTTACTATGTATTCTTGCAGAAGGCTTGTATCCATATATGCCTAAATGCTTCTTTACTTTTTCACTCATGCTGACTCACGATTTTTGCGACACAGTATAGATCGCCTTTTCTAAATACATTTGCATATTCCATAGCTTCTGTTTTTGTATCAAATTCATCAATCCTATATCCAGAATCTAACCTATGTTCCCAAAATGAAATTACGATCCACTTATAATCTACATTTTCGTCCTCGTCTGACAATCTAATTGTTTTATCAAATTCACCCTGTCTGTAAGCCTCATTGTAGTAAGCTTGTCTGAGTGATTCCATTTCTTTTGAATAAAATAGCTCTTTAAGTGGTTGATTGTCCATTCTCAATTCCCTCCCCAAAATAATCATTAATTGCTTCCTCAATATAGCTTTTTCCAATATTCAATGAATAGTTAACATTAAAAACGGTTTGATATACTAATGGACATATTTTCTTTTTGATTTTTACATTGTGGCTGTGAATTACTCCTACTCTTTCGATCCACTCTGAATTATTCTTATAAATGATTTTATATGTAACATTATCACGTTCAATGTATTTAATGACTTTATTTCTGCTCAAAACGCTCCTCTTTTCTATGTAAAATATAAGTTTCATTTAAACTATGTATTAAGAAAATGCTGGAGCCAACTTAGTAATACTACGCTTATATGCCTGATGAACTGCCTGACGACTCACCTTTAACTCTTTGCCGATATCTGTTAATGCATCGCCCTCAAAAAAGTACTTAAATGAAACAACTTTTTCTTTTTCGGTTAAACTAGACTCAATTAAATTAGTTAGTTTATGATTAAACTCATCTTCTTCAACCTTGTCAAAATCGAGATGAGATTCATTTGATAAGACCTCCGCAATAGTCTTTTCACTGCTTTGATCTGCTTTCCCAAGAGGTGTATCTAAACTAATCGAATCAAATGAGCCTCGACACTTCATGTGCTTATAGCGTTCAGCTTTCACAAACTCCATCCATACAACTCGACCAGCATACGTAACAAACTTAATGTCCTTTGAGGTATCATATGTATCAAATGCAACAATCAAACCGTATAAACCCAAACTTACCAAGTCATCTAAATCGTCCGTGTACCCAGCTTTTTTCCATTTGTTTGCCAGTTTTACTGCGATACGAATATTATTGTTGATTACCTTATCCTTCAGCTCTTTACTGTCAGTTTCTTTTGCTACCAAAATCATTGCCTCATTATCAAAATTCGGGTCATACTGTTGTAGCATCATATTAAAATTCATTTTCTCTACCTATTGCATATGCAACTCTGGCACATGCCCTTATTATGTATTTGTGTTGACGATAATTTTTGTAAAACGTATAATGTAGTTACAATAGACTAAGGTTTAACCGGGAGCAGTCATTGCCTTAATTGGAGTGGCTGCTCTTTTTGATGAAGAAAGTGCTTCATTAAGACTATGTATTAACTAAATGTTGGTTCAGGCTTCGCTTCGACCTCAACACAGTCTGAATCGGACTCAACATCGATAATCAAAGAAGTATAGTTCTGATTCAATTTCATTAGCAAGAGCTCAAAATCGTTTAAGTGTCTAAGAGACTTCAAATCCTTTACTTCATGACGCTCAATGTCCCACCCTTTATCTTTACTGTCCTTCCAACGATGCAATCTGATGGATTGGTTCATCTCTTCATCTTTCTCACATTCAAAAATCAAGTTTGCATATTCGTAAGACCCCCAGTGTCTTTCTTCGCTGTACTCTACCTCTAATGTAACTTCAGCATATTCATAACTAACGCCATCATCATAATCAACTTCTAATTTATTCGTATCAATATTCTTACCTACAAAGTCCATCCAATGTTTGTACAGATCTGATACATTTAAATGCTTTACTTTTTCGTCTGTAGTCATAAGATTCTTGAAATTACTAAGAAGTTGTTTATTCTCAAGTGCTGAGTTTTGGAGTACATCTACCAGTACCGCATCCAATTTAGTTATGTATTGTGAATAGTCGTAAGTCTCAAGATAGGGAACCATTACCGATTTAACTTTATCCTCAATGATCTTTGTGACATCGCCGTATGAGCGGAATAGATTTTCAAGTGCATTTACTACACCTTTCTCCAGTTGTTGTTCAATCAACTTCTCTACAGTTCCATCCTCAAGCTTTCTAGTAATTGTATCTTTAATGCTATTTTCAAGTGTCATATATTATATCTCCCTTTTATTTGAAGTGTTTTATAAAGAATGATTAGGCCATCGCCAAACCGTCAATCAGACAGTCATACAGATCTTTCGGTCTTTCTACTTCGTCAAAATTCATTAGGTTAACTGCTCGAACAATCTCTTTCAAGTTCCGTAGGAGGAATTTATAGTCGCTTATATCTAGATTCTCTTCGTTACTTTCCCTAAGTTTACTGTCATCGATTACTGTTCTATCTATGTATACCTTGTTGTTAATGTAGTCATGCACAGCCACAAAGTCTTCTTCAATCTTTTCAATCGTGTGATTTAACACCTCAATTTGAGTTTGCTTTAGTACCATTACGTCGCCTATAGAGAATACATTTCTGCTGAACCCGATCATTCGACTAATCATGTCCAGTAACATTAGGGCTCGGCTCTCTTTTTTACTTAGCTCAGTATTTGAGATAGATGCTTTAATCAACGTGTTCTCAGTTAGTTCTGAGATATGTACAATGTTTTGATCCTTGCCCAATGTCTCTAATATTCCGCTTTCTATTTTGTTCCTCGATACAATCACTTTTAATTTGTAATGCTCTGCAATTTTAAATTTCTTCTCATGTTCGACAATTTGATCAAACGATAACCAAAATACTGGCTCAGAGCTAAAGTCGATCTGTTGTCCTTTTCTTTCTTCGATTTTATCCTCATCAATTTCGGGTTCACTTCGTCCACCAGATGATCCTTCACTTCCATACCAAGTAGAAATACCTTCTGCTTCTGGGGCTTTGTTATTAACCTCTTGAGTGAATTCAATCTCTTTATGATTTGATTCAGATTGTTTGGCTGCTTCTGATTTAATAAAAACCTCATATTGATTGACGCTTCTGATTTCTGGATTCTTTCTTTTAGCTAAGGCGATGCTATTAAGATATTTCGAATCATCCTTATTCTCAGTATCAAACACTAGGAATGACATCTCATTTTTCAATTTTCCCTTGTCTGCATTCCATGAGATAGCATCAATATGCTTCTCAATGTGTCTCTGCTCACCATGTAGAAAACCGTTATTGGCAAGCTCTTTGGTATACCCCGATACTTCCTTTAAGAATGCAGAGTATTTATCATCTCTAATGATGTCTTTGCGATCTGGAGAGGTTAGATTTAAGGTTTTGTCGTTGATATGTAAATCGCCTTTAACATAATAATAACTATCAAGTTTAGTTACCAACCTACCTTTATAAAACACTTTTAGGTCTTGACTGAATCCTGAGTTCAATGCAATCCAACCTTGAATATTGTCTGATTCAATCACACTAGAAAACACGCTGCCATCTGTGTCTGTCAAATTCTTTTTTGGTTGAAGTTTATCGTCACAATAGATATCTAATTCATGTATGTATTTTCCTAGCAATTCGATTCTTTCACGAATCAATGATGCTGATACTTCCGTAAAGTCAAAATTGTTCAGTATCAATTTGAAACCTTCATATGTATTGTCTGTCTCAGTTACTTCTATGTCTGTTTTGTTATTCTGAATCATCACACCAACATTAAAGATAATATGTTTATTCCCCGTAATCACTTCGATGTTGTCGCTCACAGTAATGTTACTGAAGAATCCCATCCCAAACGGCGACTCTGATCTTTGAATGTCTTCATCCCACTCTGACTCAGCTATTGAAAATAGAGCTTGTGAATTCGTTAGTGTCTGACCATTGTTTTCAATTGTGACTTTATTGTTGTAGTAATCTACTGTTACTCTAACTTCGGTTGCTTTGGCTCGTTGGGCGTTCTGAATATCTTCATCAAGGAACGACAGTTTATCTTTGAAAGTGCTCTGTCTTAACAGTTTCAATTGGTTAATCACGTTAACTTTTACTTGGACATTATTCAATTTGCCACTCTCTCCTTTATAAGTTGTTCAAATTAAGATCTGTAGTGCTTCAATAGTTCCTCAACTCTGTTGTGTGAATGTCTGGCTGCTTCATTTCTTGCTAATTTCCAAGTGTCTTCATCTATATTTTTGTCTCTAAGGTCTTCAACTATTTTATTCATAAGACGTTTAGCATTTTGATTTATGCTTCCATATTCAACGGCGTTTAATGGTATCGCACTCTGAGTCTTCTCATTGAACCCAGTGCAGATTCTTCTATCATAGACTTCAGTCTGATAGTAGTATTCAAGCCATTTGATAAATGCATATTCGTATCTCTCTTGATCTGCTGATTTTATGGCTAAAAAATCACTATAATGGTCGATAAATCTTCGCCTCTTTTCTCTTTGAAACAGGTTTTGTCAAGCATTAAGCACTCTAAATGTGAAAATAGTCGCTTCCTTTATGGAAATTTATCGTCATTCCAACCAAGCCAAACATTTTTACGGATTCGCCATTATTAAATGGAGCACCTTTGTAATATTCGTCTTTTCTAAAATAAGTGCCACTATCAATCTTCCAATCTTTTATGCATAGATACTTTTGTTTCATAGAGTAGCTCCTCCTTTTTTCTGTCTATATGAAACAGGTAATTTATCAAAACGCTTTCCTTAGCACATCATAGTGACTTTTGTCAAACTTGGTGTTATACTTTACATACAAAATGATAAGGAGTGGTTGTTATATGCCAGCACCGAAACAATTTGTTAACGGCAAATGGGTACATGGTGGAGCAGCTCAACAGCACATTATAAAGAAAAACGGTGGCTGGGATCAGCATCACGAAGAGCTTATCGAAACAGCCATTAAAGATTTCGCTAAAGAGCAAGTTAGTCAGATGAACGAGAAAGCTAAGAAACCTAGATTAAAACGAGCCAAATAGTTTCTCTCCCCCCTAGTTGTATTGAGGGGGATTTTCTATATAAAACTAGACTTTGATTAACTCTTCTTAAGGATTTCCGTCCATCTAATCTACTTTCCGTATTTTAGAAGTAACATAAGACACCAGACTACAGGCCATAATAAAGTAACTCCAAGTACATTTTTCCATGTAAATCCTTTTAAATTGCGATCTTTCCAGATAGCATACAGTAAAGTGAACGTTCCTATGTAAAGATATAATGGGATAATCCAGCCAAATAGTAATGTTAGCAGACTACTCCACCTTCTTTGCTTTGATTGTAATCTCGAATTCATAATCAGTTTCGTCTTCATCAGCAATACCTTCTAACAGGTCATTGGGGTAGACCATAAATCTTCCTTTGGTGAATCTGGCTTTTTCATGGCTCTTTGGTTTCCTTCCTGTGATAATAGCGTAGTCTTCTTTGCTCACATCCCAAACAAATGATTCATAATCTCCACTTGGCTTACCTTTAAACGTAAATGTTTTTTCTTTCATCTTTAGACCTCCAATAATTCAGGATTATCATGTATGTTTCCTATCTTATGTGGCATCCATTCAATGTCATAACCAGTCCAACCACCATTACCCGCATTAGCTAAATACATACTTAATGGCACTGCCTTATATTTTGATTGGTTTATGTCATAGCATATGACTTTTGCTTCGCGTTCCTTGATTGCCCAATTGGGAGAGAGGATGTCTCCCTCAAATAAATCTTCATTACTCACAACATCCGCCCTCCCAATACTTTTGCCTACTGTTAAAGGATCAACCTTGTACCAATATTCAGTACAGAAATATTGTTCATCCCATTCAACAATGTCTCCAACAATCGCATCGTCACCGATTAAGTACCCGCAGATCCATTCCCCTGTTTCAATGTGTTTACCACGATGTTTATTGTTTGTCATCAATACATCCTCCTTCAATTAGCTCAAAGCATTCTTCCAATTCAATTTCTCCGTTAAAATTTATCTTTCCTACGTAAACATCTCTTCCTTTTGAGTCTGTCGCAAAATACTCTTCTGCTTCTTCGTAAAGTTCTGCCTGTAATTCTTCATCTTCTTGAACTTCACAAGTAATATTCCCGCGATTAAATTCTTGAAACGACTCTATGCATCTAACCATAATCTGATTCATTTTATTTACCTCCAGATAAATTAGATATTCACTGACTCCCCAAACTAATTACTGCTTCCCATTCGCCCTTACGTTCAGAGTCAGTCATTCCACAGTTATTCATTGAAGCATAGTGTGATCCTATCCATCTCACATTTAACATGTCTGAAGAATAACGTTTGCCAGTGTTTGATATGACGGTGAATCCATGTACGCTGTACTGAGCTGCTTGTAGTAGATTCATATTTTCACCTCTAGTAATTTCCTGTTGCAATGGCATAGGCCACACTTCTTTTTAATACTTGAACATCCTTGATTATGTTTTCTTCATGAAGGATCTCGTTTTGTAATTCTTTAATTCTTTTTCCGCACATCTCTTTTACATTCTCAGAGCGCGTAATGAGTTGCTTGTATTTAAGTGCAGCAATCTCAGCTTCATTTTTAGCTTTGGAATATTTAATCTTCTTGCGTTTTGCCAGTTCTGTTCTATGTATTTTTCTGAATTCTTTTTTGTATAACTCTTCAACCCTGTCTCGAAACGTAATCTTCTTATGTTCTTTTTCAATATCTCTTTCGATTGGATACACCGTAGTAATTTTCACAGGATCTAATCCAATATGGATAGCAACTGTATGATTAAAGACATACATGTGAGAATCAACTCCAAATTGATCTGGTACAATTCCAATGTATTCAGAACTTTTCAATAGCGATCTGACATAATCCGTAGCCATCTTTTTGTTTTTGCTGTATTCAGGGAATCTTTCTTGCATTCTTTCGAAGCCATGAGTAGACAGTTCAATAGTTTTAGGGTATTCCATTTGGATCATCTCCTTAAGTGTCGTTTATATATTGTTATATGCAGTGTATTTCTTGATGAAAGACGGCTTTTATCTAAACCACTACTTTACCTTCCAACCGATCATAAGCAGCCTTTACTCGTTCAGAAACTTCTATGTATGTATTCTTATCTTGATACAAATCAATAACTTCACCATTCTCAACAATAAATCGATTGTAATAATATTGAATGTGCTTAGTACTTCCCTCAACTTTTACGACTTGTCCCAATGTTACACACTTCTTAATCTTATACTTTACTTCCTCAAAAGAATCGCAACTCAGATAGCTCTTCATGCACAGTTGGCTGTACTTTTCAATTACACTTGATTTAATTTTCATATGTATTTTCGTTCCTCCTATTTTTCATACCGTTCATCAATATATGTATAACAAAACTCTCGTTCTTGATCATATTTGCCTAACTCATAGCACATCTTCCTATGCGAGTCTCGAACTTTCTCAAATGATTTACTCCAAAACAAATAGTTGATTAACTTGCTTATCATATGTATCCATCACCCTTTCAGCGACATAATTAGTATAGTTGTGAAATTGAATAATGCATGGCTAAAGATTGGAATCAATAAGTTGTTACTCTTCTGGTAATACCAGCACCAGATGAATCCTACAAATACGTAGCCGATAAATCCACTTAGATTAAAATGTGGTATCGCGAACACTATTGAGCTTAACAGCGCAGAAAGCCTGAAACTAAATTTGCTGCTAAGTTTCTTGAATATTATTCCTCGACATATGTACTCTTCGATGATGGGACTTATTGTTACACTATAGATGTAAAGCACGGGAATATTGACGGGCAAACTTATTACCGTTGCTGTCCCAAAGTATTGACTTGTCAAGGAGTTGATAATATTGAATCCTATAAAAGCAAAACAAGTTGAGTAGAATATATTTTCTATATTATTTATGTGTTTAAAATTTTCCAATTCAAGCTTTATCCGATCTTTATTCTTAATTATAAACCATAACAAAATTGCTGGTGGTAGAACAATTAGAGCCAGTTTTAAAATTATCAATCACCTTCTCAACCATCTGATCCCTCCTAAAAGAAAAAGTACAGGTTCTTTATGACCTGTACTTAGTTTATCATCTATTATGTTATTTGTCTAGTATTATCTTTGTGTTTTAATTTTCTTTATTAGATGTTTTGTTTTAATCTTATACACTGTTTTATCACCTGTTACTTCTACGGTTTCTTCGGTGCATATATCCCAGTCATTCTCATCGTAAGAAGGAAAATATGAATCGCCTTTGAATGTATGCTGAATCAAGTTGATGTACATCTCATCTACTAATGGAATAAATTGTTCATATAATGATGATCCTCCTATAATAAAGGATTCTATATCCGACTTATCTATGTATTGTAGAACATCTTCAATGTTATTTACTACAATGCAGCCCTCTGATTTAAAATTGAGGTCAGAAGTAAGAACTATATTTGTCCGATTAGGCAGCACATTCCCTATTGATTCGTAAGTGTTTCTACCCATTACAATATTTTTAAACATAGTCTTTTCCTTAAAGTACTTCAGATCCCAAGGTATATACCATGGAAGTTTTCCATTATTGCCAATCAGCCTATTCTCGTCCATTGCTACAATGATTGATAATTTGCTCATACTGCAATTGGAGCTTTAATGCCCGGATGATGCTGATAGTTCTCAAACTCGAAATCTTCAAACTTGTAATCAAAAATAGAATCCGGCTTGCGTTTGATTACCAGCTTAGGTAAAGCATAAGGTTCACGCTCCAGTTGAGTTTTAACCTGATCTACGTGGTTGGAGTAGATGTGAACATCCCCTCCAGACCATATGAAATCACCCACCTCAAGATCACATTGCTGGGCAATCATATGAGTCAAGAGTGCATAACTCGCGATGTTAAACGGCAACCCGAGGAACGTATCCACGGAACGCATCGTAAGCATACATGATAATTTACCCTCTGCAACGTAAAACTGAAACGCAAAATGACAAGGTGGAAGCTTCATATTGTTGATCTCAGCCACATTCCATGCACTGACAAGGTGACGACGAGAATCTGGATTATTTTTAATCGAGTCAACTACTGCTGCAATTTGATCAACTTTGTCTCCGTTTGGAGTCTCCCATGTTCTCCACTGTGACCCATAAACTGGCCCCAAATCACCATTTTCGTCCGCCCAGTCCTCCCAGATATTCACACCGTTTTCTTTCAGATAAGATATATTGGTATCGCCACTCAAAAACCACAACAGTTCATGAATAACCGACTTGAGATGAATTCGTTTGGTTGTTACCAGCGGAAATCCTTCGGAGAGATCATAGCGGAGTTGTCTGCCAAATACAGATTGTGTTCCTGTTCCGGTACGGTCTCCCTTATGCACACCGTTGTTCAGAATATCCTGTAATAAATCCAGATAGTTTTTCATTTAAGATGCGCACCCTTCACAGGCAATGTAGTTATCTCCTACCTTTTTACTGATGGCAATAACTTTGCCCAGCTTGATATCCGACTCATCTGTAAACTCCAGATCTGCAATACGTGCAACGATAAGTTCAGCAGCTTCCTCCTTACTTGTTGCCTCTTGGCTGAACTCGGATTTTTCGCCTGTTGATACAACCTCATATAAATACGTATATCTCATCATTGTATATTCTCCTTTTATTTTCTTATGTTGTCTTTTGCTGTTTCTCTTTATGTTCAAATGAAAAGGCAGTGGATTAACCACCGCCCATATGTATTAGTTAAATCGCAGTGTTCCCAAATCAATCTGACGCTTGATTTCTTTCTCAATCTTTGGCTCTGGTGCTTCCCATCCATCGGGTTTAATTACTTTACCAACTTCGTTATAGTGTGGCTTTCCGTCTGGGAAAATTTTAGATAGGTTTGCATTATGGACAATATCGAAAATCTCATCTGGAATAACTGATGCTTCTACAAGTCCACCTTCGGCAAAGTATTTGATGTCAATCAGAGCATCAACTTGTCCAATTAGTCGATCTTCAGGAAATGGTTTGGTTAGTTGCTTATCGTATGTATCATAAATTGAACTGATTAGATTATTTGTGAATTCACGAAATTTATCTTTGTCTCCATCAGAAGATGCATAGAGTAACTCAACCACTTCTTCCATGATAAAATTGGCTCTATTTGTAACCAACTTATCATCTAATGCTGTAGGTGTTTCTGGTGCTGGACAGTTAAATGCTTTTTGGAACTCTCGTACTTTCATAAAATCAGTTTTAATATTAATTGAATTTGTCATATTTATGTGCCTATCTCCCTTTTACAAATCATCGAATCCGTTATCATCGCCAACTTTACCATAGTTGCGAGATTTTGCTTCAAAGAAATCAGTTTTTGTTGAGTTTAAAGCTTCATCTGAAAATGGCTTGATCCATGGCATACAATTCACATCTACACCTTCATATAACTTCTCCATGCCCATTAACTTCAGACGTTTATTTGCTGTATATTTGATATAATCGCTCAACTCATCCAGATCAATACTTTGAATGTTTTTGAGAGTATAGTGACCCCAATTTGTTTCAAGTTTAACTGCTTGATCAATCGTATCATAGACATACTCAATGTTCTCAGGTGTGTCCAGTTCAGGGAAGTCTGCTAACAATTGCTTGTACACTTCCGCAAAGAAATAACAATGCTGATTCTCATCTCTTTGAATATACGAGACCATCTGACTTGTTGCCATCATCTTCTGGTCACGAGCTAGATTGTAGAAGAAGGCGAATGTGCTATAGAAGAAGATGCCTTCAAGAATTAAATCAGCAACCATTGACTTAAAGAACGTTTGTGGATTGGGGTTGTCACGGAATTCCTGATAGATATCTGAAATGAATTGGTTTCGTTCTAGTAATACAGGATCATGTTTCCAATACTCAAAGATTTCTTTCTGTTCTTGATCAGATACAATTGAAGAAAGCACATAGGAATAAGACTGATTATGTACAACTTCTTGCTGTCCAATGATTGCTGAGATTGCTTCCAACGATGAATCTGTAAAATACCTTTTAACATCACCTACAAACATCGTCTGCATTGAGTCCAATACTGCAAGCAGAGAGATGTTGATTTTGAATGTGTCTTGTTCTACTTTGCTAAGTTGAGCGAACTGCGAAGCATCCTTGGACATTGGAATCTCATCTGCAATCCAATGATTAAGTAACAAAACTTTGTATAGTTTATACATGTGAGGCATTCGGATATCGTTCCAGTTAAGGATACCCGAATTTTCCCCCTCGATAATACGTGTAGATTTATTTGGTGCTTCCGTGTTGAAGATTTTCTGAATTTTCAATTACGTATTCTCCTTATATTTAACTAGCGCATGACTCGTAGCCTTAAACTGTTAAAGCTCTACTTCTAACATAATAAGTAGTTTTCATGCCAACTCTCCATGCATGAAGATGAAGTTCTAAGAAATCAGTTGCTTTGATGTCCGGTCGAACGTAGAAGTTGAAGCTTTGTCCCTGATCTACATGACGCTGACGGGCAGCCGCCATATTAACGGAAGCATGTTGATCCACCATGAACGCCGTTTGGTAATAAGGGCTTGTTTTTTCGGACAGATCGGGAGCGGGATTAGCAATCTTATATGTGGTCTTTTCTTCATATGAAATTAATTCATATAGTGGATCAATCGATGCGGTTGAGCCAGCAATGATTGATGTAGATCCATTTGGGGCAATGGCGAACAGCCAAGCATTACGGATACCGTTTTGCTGTACTTCGGCTTGCAGTTCTTTCCACTGATCAGTAGTTACATATTGCCCTTCACGATCACCCGACACATAGTCTCGCTTAGCAAAGTACTCTCCTGTGTCCCAGTCAGAACCTTTAAATTTAGGATAGTGTCCTTTTTCTTTGGACAGTTCCATGCTGGCTTTTACAAGTAGATAATTAATCTTTTCATATAAGTTATCGTTATACGTTACGGCTTCTTCAGACTCCCAACTAATACCTTCGAGAGCAAGCAGATGATGCAGTCCGAATGTTCCTAATCCAACAGCTCTATACTGTGCATTCGTGTATTGTGCTTGCAGTACATCAATATTGTTGATGTCGATAACATTATCTAGCATACGAGTTTGAATTGGGACAAGCCGCTCAAGAACATTATCTAGCACTGCTTTAGACAAGTTAATGGAGTTAAGATTACATACCACAAAGTCGCCGGGAATTTTAGAGATAATGATACGCGTTTGACCGTCTTTGGTTACCAACTCTTCTTTTTCAACTACAGTAGGAGATTGATTTTGCATAATCTCTGTACAAAGATTCGAGGAAAATATCATTCCATGTACACCGTTAGTGTTTGCGCGATTCACTGTATCACGATAGAACATATACGGTGTTCCGGTCTCTAATTGAGATTTAAGTACACGCTTCATGATGTCAATCGCCTGAACAGTGATTCTCTGTAGTAGAGGATGGTTTACTGCTTCTTCATATTTTTCTCTGAAGGTTCCTTTGCCTAATTCCTCGTCATAGAAGTCTTCCAATCCAAGTGATCGTCCATTGCTATCTTTCCATCCCATAATAGACTTTACTTCATGTGGACAGAACAAACTCCATTCTCCTCGACTCCCTACCCTTTCCATGAACAAGTCGGGAAGACAGACGCCATGGAAGATATCGTGTGCTCTCATTCGTTCATCGCCATTATTGAGTTTCAGATCAAGAAAAGCTAGAATGTCACGATGAAATACATCCAAATACACCGCAATCGCACCTTTGCGTGTACCGAGCTGATCTACACTAACCGCCGTATTGTTCAATTGACGAATCCAAGGTACTACACCCGAGCTTGTATTTTTGTGTCCTCGAATATCAGAGCCTCTTGCTCTAACCTTGCCAAGATAGACTCCAATTCCTCCACCTGTTTTACTTAGTCGTGCTACATCAGTATTTGAATCAAAAATGCCTTCCAACGAGTCATCTACAGTGTCAATGAAGCAGCTAGACAATTGACCAGCAACTTTTTTACCTGCATTGGACATTGTTGGTGTAGCAGCAGTCATATACAGGTTACTCATTGCCCAGTAGGATTCTTTGACTAGATCCATACGCTTATCTTCAGGTTCTTGATGCATTAGATACATCGCAATAACCATATATCTTTGTTGTGGCAACTCCATTAGCTTCCCATCAAAGTCATGTGTTAAATAACGCTCTGTAAGGGTGAGTAATCCAATATAATCGAATAGTAGATCATATTCTGGATTAATGTACTCTCCCAGCTCTTCAATCTGTTCCTTTGTATAACAGGTGAGAAGTTCTTCTCTGAAGATTCCTTTTTCAACAAGCGTTTGAATCAGAGGATAAAATGAACCGTATGGCTCATCAACATATGATTTATATTTTCGATTGTTTGCGGCCTTTTTATAGAGCTTTGTCAGTAGCCCTCTTGCAGCAACAAACTTCCAGTTCGGTTCTTCTTTTGTAATCAAGTCTAGAGCTGTCATCGAGAATGCTTCACTGATCTCTTCTGCTGTTACCTCATCACGTCTTAGTTTACTATTAACACCTTTGACTAACTTCTCCTTGTCTAAGTCAAATCCACTCATTACTCTGTCTGCATACGTCTTAATTCTATTCTCATCAAAAGCTAGTTGTCTGTTATTCGGTTTGTTTACTAATCGGGGCATTAAAATCCTCACTTTCAAATGTTTATATCTTTGTAAAAGAATTATTTCATTAAATCATATGTATTATTTATGTGTACATCTCTTCAACTTCTACTACAATAATTCTGTCTCCAATGTTCAAAACATGATTTTGTTTAAAGAATCTAGTCATTGCGTATTCAACTGCAACCTGTTTCATCACATGAGTTGTAACTGGACTATCTCCTGCCATTTCATAACAATCTTCCTCGTCTACATTCACGCAAAATTCTAAATCTTCATACTGCTCTCCAAAGTCGTGTTGCAAATATACATTATACTGCACTATCATCACCTCCTTGAATTAATCGTCCCAGAACTCAATCAATTCTATAATGAAATTTACCAATAGTTAAACTGTATCTACCAAGATATATATTGACATATGACTCTCTTTCATTATCGCCCCATTCATCGTTGGCGTTGAAGTTCATACCAATAAGAAGGGTTCCTCTGTCGTAACAATGCTTCTCAATTCGCCATCCATATTTAGAATACATTTTTTCACCTTCTATGCATTTTATTTAACTGTCTCTGGTGTGGAATACTACTCGACTAAACTCATTCCAAGCATTACTCCACACCTCTTCACCATACTTATCAAACTCATCGAATTGCTTTTTTCCTATTTTCTTTTTCATTGTTTTGCTAACATAAGCATCTTCATGCAACAAGGGTTCATTATCTGTGCCAATGTCATCTTTAAAACATTCAATCAGCACTCTGGATAAGCTAAGTGTTGCTTCGTTTAGTTGAATTACTTCTCCACTCCTTACTGCTCTCTTTTTCTCTTTTCATTTCGAGATAAGTTTTAACTTGAAAGTATTCTTTAACGCTTGTTTCCATCTTACTACTGCTGAGATGTTGTCGATCAATAGCCATATTCAAAGCATCCAAGCTCTTGTTTAACATATCTAGTGATTTTTGAAGCCGAGTATTTCTATTCATCTTCAACACCTCTTCTTTGTTGTTGTTTACTCTCTTAGTATAAGTTGATAATCACGTTTTGTAAAGTATTATCTTTGTCTTTTAAAGATGTTTATTTGTTTATTCAATCCCTAGGCGGTAGGTTGAATTTAATAATACCAAACAAAGTATCGTTTGCGCTTCCGGTAAAGTTATCCAATACGTGCTCACTCACTTTGTCTATGTGTTCAACAATTAGTACATTGTACTTTTGATCGTAGTGCATACCGCCCAATCTAAATACAACCGGAATGCTTAATGAAGAAGCTGCTGTTGTAATTGCCTGAACCAATTCTGATTCGTGCTTTTCTCTAATGGTATTGTATGTTCCGTTCGACAGAGTAATTGTATATGGAGTACCGTCTACACTAAATGTAAATGTATTGTTGCTTGCTGTGATTGTAACTTGATTATGGATATCTACAGATCCCCATGCTTGCTGTCCGTATGTAGCTATAATTCCCATCTCCTCTAATATTCTAATGGTTTAATTCTTTGTGAAAGGTACACTTCATTTACTTATCAGTATCTATTTCAATTTTCCATCCACACTTACATGAACGAAAGAATGTATTGTCATCTATATTTAATACACCTTCCCCGTTCCCAACCTTATCATTTCCACATACCTTACAGTTTGAATACTTATCTATCAATTCTGCTGCTTTTAATAGGTTCATATTTTCTCCTATAGTTGATATCGTTTAACTGTTTCTTTAACATGGGTGACTTCAAATGTGTCAAATCCTGCGAGCCTTACTTGTTCGGCAATGATATCTGGAGAAGGCAATTCCTCATGTTGTGTCACGATTGTATCTGCCTCTTCTCCATTCAAAGCAACATCTTCGGCGTTCATCATTTCAAGAAGAAGATATTCGTAAGTTTCTTCGTCAAAGAGTCTCATACAGTCCCTCCTACTCGTTACGAGCAATTCCAGCATTAGCCCAGAATACAGCCTGTTCAAGATTTGTCATTGCCAAGGATTTCTCACGACTATATGGGACTGATTCTTCTAGCATATATGCCAGTTCCTTTGCTGCATTGCGAATCTGCTCATACTTCTGAGGTTGTCCTTCTTTTGGGGAATGGTAAGAAAAGTTGTTTTCAATAGTAACGTTGTATCTATTTTTTGTAAAGAAAGCTACTTCACCCACAATCATGTGTCTAAACCTATAGGTAAAATCGTTATAGATGTGTTCAAAGTTCCCATTTGGAATACTCTCAACTTCACCAATTAAGTTTCCTGTACCTAGTTCAACGCATTTAATCATTTATATTTCTCCTTTAATTGTTTTGATAAAATTTGACTTTCATGAACATTTTCACTTCTAAAAACCCTTATGTATCAATACTTTTCTGACTCAAGCAAAGCTAAAATCTCATGATAAGCAGTCATTCGTCCAAATCTCCTTCCATGACTACATCCCATCTCATAGCAATCATCGAAGTTCCCACCTGCCCATTCCTCAGGGTTGTAATCTTCTTCAATGTCCTTATTGATGTCATCGATATACTCTTGTAGTACATCAATCTTATTTCTTAGTACTTCAACAATATCCATATACACCTCTCCTTAGCTGTTCAACATCTCAGCAATCTCATTAAGTTCAAGTTCTACTTTCTTATCATCAGACAAAAGTTTATCAAGCTTCGACTCCATAAGTTTAAGTTTTTGTTCTTCATCTTTACTATTAATGAAATCGAGTTTAGATTTTAAATCTCCGATCCAATCAGCAATATTGTATCCACTGATAATGTATTGATCTAAAAGTTCCAATTCAATAGCTGAAGCAGCATACGAGTTAAGTTTAACTAGTAAAGAGATGAGTTGTTCTTTAGTCAAAGTTTGAATGTTAATTCTCACTCCATCTAACTCAATAGAACAATTAGTTACAGGAGTAAACTTTTTAGATTTACTTACTGATTTCTTCTTTTCTTCAATCTGCTTTTTCAATTCAAGAATCTTGGAATCATTTAAATTTGCCATTAATTTTCATCTCCGTTTTCGTGTAGTTTTCCATTTGTGAGATATTTGTTCCTGTATCTTGCTTGAAACTTATTCCAAATCTCTTCTAATGTTCCTCTGTAAAGTATATTTTCTTTTGTTTCATATCCGCTTCCCCATCTGGATGGTACTCTTGTCTTAGTTGCAATAACATAGTTCTCGCTTTCGCGATTCTCTCTTTTCACTTCTGCCATACCGTCTTTATGGTTCTCGATGTAAACAGATGTGCCGTAAAACCAAGCACCTTCTTTCTCTTTTACCTTATCGATGAATCTGTTTTTATCATAAATAATATATTCATCTTTACTTTCATCGTAAGGAGAGTAATGACTACTTTTTTCTAACAAATCGAACATTTCTGCGTAATCATCAGTGCACTCTTCTGTGATAACTTCAATGATTCGATCTCCTAGAGATTTTATATTCAATAGATATAAATCTTCTTTTTTGCGATAGTTGATTGTCTTTTTCGCAAAGATGTATTGTTTACCCTTGTTGACGTTCACGGTATAGCTACTCTGGCGAACATCTTCGGGGCTGACCCATTTTGTGTCCCAATATTCAAACCTACCCATATATACAAACTCTCGATTATCCTTGGTTCGATAAGTTGCTCCAATAATTAATTCTTTAGATTTTATATAACTTTTCTCATGTAGGATATTATTATACTTAGATATTTCTTTATAGTCTGGAGATTCTACGGGTAAAAGTACAAGGTCTTTACCATCCCATCCGTAAATGAATTCACCCTCAAGTCCCTTACCTTTAATTGAGTTGGCATTTTCTAGTATGTATAACAAGTTCTCAATTGTAATTTCAAACTCAAAACCTCTTGGATCATATACACGCACATACGCTTGACGATGGTTCCAGTCAGATACATAATCTCCAACTTTCTTATTCAACACAAATCCAGATGTTGGGATATTCTCGTGGTCAACAGGGTCAATTTTCTTATCTCGCCAATTCTCCCATGAAGTCTCTTTGCGAACCTTTCCTTTTACATCATAATAAGTAACGTAAGCCAACGTTTTGGTATATGTATTTTCTCTATTCTGAAATCCTACTTTAATTTTCTGTGGTACGAATATGTTCGTTTTTATTGTTAGAACCTCCCCAATTTCCTCATTTACCCTGTTCAATAACTCTAATTATTTCAAAATATTTCTCGTTATCTCCCTTGTGATACTGCCCCTTACTAATCCAATCGCTACTAAACTTACCGTACTTTTTCTCATTGTAGAGCCACTTCATTTCAGTAATCGCTTCTTTAAAATTACTCAAACCTGCAAACAAAATGAGGACTGGAAACAATAATGTGGTCATTATAATTGCTTTTTTACTTGAAAACTGGTGCAACATTACTCTGTGCTCGTTATAAAAGTACTCATATGTTGTATTCCACTTTCTCTTCCTGTTGGGGAAAAGATGATTATGCTGTTTCTTAGTGATCTCGAATTTTTTATAGCCGCGCTCTTGAGGATCATCATATGTATATTCTTTTTTACTCAAGTATTTATAAGCCTCCTTTCCTATGAAATACGCCTTTCATTGAGAATTCATAATTCGATTGAGATCGAAAAAACCCCCGACTAGAAAGAAAATAACATAATACCCTGCAACAGTAATTGTAATTCCAAATAGCTCATCCAAACCGCTTATGCAAATTTCATCAAATCCGACCAGCGATAAGACCCATGCCAATATTAGAGCACTAACACACTTCAGATAATTATCCTCCTTTTAATTGATAATCTATATTTACCGACAGATATTAAGATATTTATTGATAAACTCAATCAGCATGTCCACATCTTGTTCTGTTGTTTGTTCATTAATTATAAATTTATCAACGTTAATATATTTACTGTAATCTCCACCACCATGATATTCATCAGCAACAAGAATCTTCAACTGCAAGTTGTCTGTAATCTGTAGTAGATGGATGTCACTGCCTTCTGAGATTGGGAAATCAATTTCATATTTATCAATTTTATTTTCATTAATGTATTCATTTATGGAATACAAAACATCATCACATTGATCCTCATTAAAGTAAGAATTATATCCGGGCATTTTATTTCTAAAGTAGGCACTAAGTCTATTGTTTAACTCAGTTCGATTTCGCTCAACTACCCCATCCATTGATGCAACTAAACCTACTTTTTCAGCCTCTCTCACATAGTACCAGTCAGCATATTTTGTCATTTATTAATTCCCTTCATTATAAAATCTCACATTTATCAACTTTCTTTGTTAACTTCAACGCTGATAGATAGTTGGCTTGCGACAATATCAGTCAAGTTGTCAGTCAAAACTTTAGACACTCGCTGTTTAAAAGCATCTCTTGACCAGTGGTCACTTCTAAATGAACCGTAGAGTTCTTGCTTAACAACATCTTCAATCGTTCGTTCAATATGAGCAACCTTGTTAATCTTGCTGATCTCTATTTGGACGGTTTCTTTTATGATTTGGAGAATATCATCTTTAGTGATTCCTAATTCATTATGTATGTAGTTCTTTACAGCATTGTATTCTGCTCTAAATTCTTTAGGTGGTTTGCTAGGAACAGTCTGATTTTTTCTATCTACCGGGTTTTCATTCATTCTTTAATTCTCCTTTTCTCCGTCAAATATATCTTTCATAAGCTCTATAAGTGTTCAGTTAATTTTCTTCTGACTCTTCAAGCTCATCAATCTGTATGTTCAATTGATCAATCTCAATGTCCAATTCAGCTACAGTCGCAGCCATTAGTGCAATTTGTTGTGTTAGCCTATCCCTTTTTTCAACTTTACTGCCCAGTTCTTCAATGAGATCGTCGTATTCTTTCATATTGGACACTCCTTCTCAAATTGCTTGAGTAAATTGGGGAGATAAACTCCCCTCTTATTATTTTACCCCTTCTGTCTTGGTTGTTGGCAGTTGAATCATTGGAGTATTTGAACCACTTACATATGGAAGTGCTCCATCCCATTTCTTAATTGTCTCGTATTGAACGAGTTGATTAGAGAGTGATTGCTGAAGCTCATTATTTGCTTTAGCTTGACCCTCCGCCTCGATTAAGAGTTTGTCTGCATTACCTTGTGCTTCTACTCGTTTGCGGTCTGCTTCTTTCTTGGCAATCTCTAGCTCAGTAGTCTTACGCTCTAGTTCCTGAGAAGCTTCGACTCGCTTATCAATTGCTTCCTGAGTCTTAGCATCTGGTTGAGGAACACCTACGGTTACGTTTGATACGATAAAGCCCAGTTCTTTAACGTCATCAGCGAAACGTTGTTGAACATCTACTCCTGCTTCAGATGACTTCTCACCATAAACATCAATTACAGTAAACTTAGAAATACCTTTACGAGCTGCGTCACGGAAACGTGTTTTCAGATATGTATCCTCAATTTCTTGAATACCAATTGGCCCAAATGTATTAAAAATAGATGATACCTTGCTTGGCTCTACTTGATAGTTATAGGCAAAATCGATTGTGATGTTTTTACCGTCAGACGTAGCAATTTGAATATCTTTGTATTCAACGGTTTGAATTCGAATAGGATACTTTGTTACTTTGTCAAAAGCTCCAACCAATTTCCATCCTTGGCTGAGAGTACTATCCTTTACTCCTCCATTTGGTGAATATACGACACCAACATATCCATTGGGAATTCTTGTTACAAAGAAACTCAATAGCGCTACTCCCAGAATAATTACCAATCCAACTGCAATTGCCCCTACTTTAAATGTCTTTAGTTTCTTCATTTGCATTCTCCTCTTGTTTAAATTCATTGTATTTGTTAATGATTCTGCTTCCTACTTTATTGAACACAGGGAACATGAGCGTCCACAAGCCAAAGCCTAGGATGAAGATTAAAATGAGTCCTCCAATGAACGGCATTCTTTTCCTCCTCTATGGATGAATCCAAGCACAAATCTCATCTGCACGAAGTAGTTCACAAAGTTGATTTAGATTACACTTTCGTTTAACTGCATCCCACATAAGACCCTTATATCCAAACTCTTTCTCGCAAAATTCTACAGCTTCATCTACTTCCGTAAACGATTCTTCTCCGTTCTCCAAATCAATAATCAACATATTTTCAAATCTCCCCAGTGTATAATTTGTTAATCTCCAACTGATCGTGAATAATATCTAATGCTTCCTGTAGGCCAAGAATTTCGCCTTCGTATGCTACGGGATCTGACTCTTTATAATAGTTAAGCGTAATCTCAATCTCTTCTTTGATCTTCTCAATCAATGCATCCATATATGTATGCCTCCTTTCTAGAAACGAACAGTTGGATAAGGATCGTATATATCTTTCTTTCTGCTTTGATACAAGTTCCAGTTAATAAACTCTTCAGACAGTTTACGGCTCTTCATCTCTTCCAGATTGGCAATCTCAATATTGATTTGTCGCTGCTTTGTTCGTAGAACTTCAAGTTTCTTCGTAATATCGAGGTAGCTCAACTCAGGATACATTTACTTACCTCCTTCATTTAATCTCTTCAAGATACTTTTCATTGCTTCTCCAAAAATTAACGCAGACTCTTTTGTGGATTTCATTGCTTTATTCATCTGTAAGACCAATTCGTTCATCTCTCAATCTCCCTTCTCTGTGAAACCACTATTTTATAAACTTTCAATTCGCTTATTAGCTATTTCTATGTATTTTTCTTCTGTTTCAAATCCAATAAATGCTCTATTATTCTTTAAAGCTGCCACTGCAGTCGTTCCGCTTCCCATGCAATTATCTAGAACAACTTCGCCCTCATTTGAATAGGTTTTAATCAAGTATTCAAACAGTGCTACAGGTTTTTGTGTGGGATGCAAAGCTTCTTTTTGCTTATCGGTAGCAAACACCTGAACGCTCCTTGGATATCTTTCAGTGCTACCACCGCCACTAATGCCAATTTTAGTCTTGCCGTAATTACTTCCGTCCTCTTGATGCTTAGTGTAGGAGTGTACCGGAGTATGTCCTGTTGTTTTCTGAGGATTGTATGTAGGAAGATTCTTGTAGAACACTAGTACATTTTCATGGGCCTTCATAGGCATTTTCTTGGCATTTAAATGTCCAGTAGCAGTTGTTTTCTCCCAAATCCATTCATACTTGAGCATCTTTAAATTGCTGCAGCCAAGGATCTTATCAAATGGTGTTTGTGCGGTCAGTACAATAGCTCCGTTGTCTTTTATGATTCTGCAGTATTGTTCCCATAAGAGTTCCAAATTGATAATGGAGTCCCATTTGTTCTGTGTAGTACCGTAAGGCAAATCACAAAGGATCATGTCAATTGACTTTTCAGGTAAGAGAGCCATACCTTCAAGACAATCCATTTGGTAAATTCTATTAAGCTCAATACTACCTAATAGTTCTTTGTTCAAATAATCATCCTTCCTTTTTTTCATCAAACTTGTATTTTATTTAAACTCAGCACTACCAGTTTTATCCTATATCAAATATCACAGTACCTTGGCATGTATTACTTGATAAGGTCTTCTCCCTATGAATAATGATTGAAAATATTCCACACAATCCTTCATAGAATTACCTTTATATCTGTAAGTACAGTTCGTTGTTAAATCCTCAATTTCAACTTCCACTTTTACAGGTTTACTGACAATCATGTTCTGACCCCTTTCTTTATGAAACAGTTCTTTTACCTAGATATCTGGATTAAGAAAGCCTTATATATCAAGGATTTTTAATTGTCCTGATCCGTCTTTCCATTAATCTATCCTTCAGATCATAAAATTTGTTCATCCTGTCATATTCTTTATGTCGCTCTATATATCTGACTACAAATTCCGGTCTTTCATATGCTACTGGCCTACTAAATACGACTCTGCCAAAAATAAATTCTTGTGCTTCATTGTCCATATGATCACCTATCTATGTATTAAAAAGTTGTACATCCTTTGCGATATCTCTTGCCTTTATATTTGAATCGAGCGATGAATGTACGAACTAGAATCAACCCTTCATTTACTCGCTCAATCACAATTACACCTTTTTCAGTCATCCATCTTAATTTGCCTTGTACATTTGGAATGGAGGATATCATCTTAATGAGATATCCCACTCCAACATTGCTTTGTTCACATCTTACTCTTGCGTGTTCCGAAACCTTGATTCTTACCTTTTGGTTGCTCATATGTATTACCGTTTATTAGACTTGCGTTGAGTACGTTGCTTCTTAAACTTTGTCAACACAGATCCTTCCTTCCGACCATTTTCTGCTGGCTTAACATATTGGAACGTGAAGCCTTTTTTAGCTGCTTGTTGTTTGGCTGCATTAACAGCACCAAGGTAGTCTGTAGGAAGGTTGTCGATTACCACGTTTTGATTGTTGTTAGTTGCGATTCCGTAAAATTTCATATGTATATTTCTCCATTCGTGTATGTATTATTTTATTGTTTAATTAATTCTCTGTAATCTTCAATGAACAATTGGCATGTCTTAATCACTTTCTTCTTTGGTCGATACTGAGTCCAAACGTTCATATTAAGTGAACCTACAGCTTCAACCTCGGTAAATACTGGTACTTGGTCATAATACTCTTCATCTGTTTTAAACTTCATCAACTGTAAACCTCCACAATCAATCTTTACTGTGTTATTGGTCTTACCCATCAGTTTCTTGTCTGAGATGAACAAGTCTTTAATTAAGAATGTTCCGGGCTTGAAGTTGTTGCCTGAGTATCTAAAAAACTCTGTGAGATAGTTGATTAGATTTTCATTAACACTGTCAGCACTAAACTCTAAGTCGTAATATAAGGTGTTATCAGGTACAAAATCTTTCAAATGATTATTCAACTCATCTTTTAGTTTTTGCAGATTCTCTTTCTTTAGACTTAATCCTCCAGCACCGGGATGACCTCCAGTATGTTCAGTACTATTACACTGATCCAGTAAATCTAACATTGAAAAATCATCTAAGCCACGGAAGCTTCCAGCGTATGTATACTCATCTTCACCATCACCTATTACAATTGCGGGTCTGCTAAATTTCTTTAATAGTTCTTGCGCTACTAGTCCGTTCAATCCCTTACCGATGGTTGTATCGTAGATGATAGCCACTTTATCTTCATCTTTAATGCTGTCTTTATGCCTCTCTAATGCTTCAGCTTGAACTACTTTACGATGTTCGTTTAGTTTGATTAACTCTTTAACATATCCTTTTGTTTCTGGTGTAGCTTTGTCACACATCAGAAAGTCAATTGCCAACTTAATATTGTCTGCCCTCGTTGCTGCTGTGACTGCTGGACTTGCACCATACAGAAAGTCTGTTGATGTGAGATTCTTTAAGTCTGAGTTCATTGCTTCGAACAATAATTTCAAGCCTTCATGTCGCAACCCTTTCAGTGACACTTTTGCAAAATATCTATTTTCCATTTCCATCATCGACATCATGTCTGCCATCAAAGTGAATCCCGGTAAGTCGCTCAATTCAAGCGCATGTCGTGTATCCATATAGTCGTCTAATACTTGACACACTTTATAAACCAACAGTCCACCTGAAGCATTTTTATTCGGGTATTTGCAATCCTCTTGTTGTGGATTCACTAGAATACAGTGTGGATTTTCGATATCAATTGAGTGATGATCGATAACCAGACAATCAATACCTTTATCAACCAGAAACTTAAGGGGTTCTATATCATTACTGCTACTGTCTACTGCTATGTATAAATCTGTATCATCTTCAATCTGTTCAATGACGAACTTGGAACCGTGTCCTTGGCTGCGTTCAACATATTTGATCTGAACATTATCAGTGAACCTCAACAAAATTTTATATAGTATTACTGCTGAAGAAATCCCGTCAAAATCGACGTCAGCAAAAATTACAATCTTCTCACCGTTCTTAATCGCTCTCACAATCCGTTCAACCAATTTATCTATATTCTTTAGTAGATACGGACTGTGTACCACATTAGAGAGTGGATTAAGAAACTCATCAATATTTTCAATTCCGTTTATCTTGGCTAACTTTGAATATGTATTATCGTATGGTTCAAACGGAATTTTAGGTTGCTTTTGTTTCCATGCTATGGCAAAATCACTCCTTTGTCCGAATTTATTGAATAACTATTTTGAATTTTTCAGGCAATGTAATATTCTCACTATTATTCATCCAACTACTCGTCAACCACTTGTCTACCAATCCTGTCTGTTTGTTGATGATTTTGATATTTACTTTTCTCAAATCAATCACTCTCCGTTTCAGGTTAATTGGATAGCATGTCGATCTAGCTTATTTGTTCTTGTGAAAGAGCAGTTTCATTTAAACCTTTTATTGATGTACTTGAAAGCAATCATCCACAATAGAAATGTGGTTGCACCATACATTGCCGACAATTCAAAGACATGTGATGAATATGACTCAAGTACAGGTTTAGCGAGATTGTTCATCGTAACCAATCCAGCAAATAGAGCAAAACTAGCAATTATATTTTTCAAGTGAATTTCTCCTTTAGTAGAGTCTATAGTTTTCTGTTTCATGTCTGTATCCATACTTCTTAAATACATCTGATATAACATCTGCGGCTTGTAGCCTCAGTTCTAACAATTCAATCCCTGTCCCACACTCTATGTGGTTATCTTTTCTTTTCTTGAGTTCTTCTAGTTGCCACTCGTATTTCTTAATTTTCTTCTCGATACCTTCATTGACTTGTTTCATTCTGAAGGTATAGATTAATGTATCTTTCGCACAAAGGTACAATTTTCTTGAAATGCTCTTATTCTTCTGCATGTAGTACTGAATCATCCATTTGTATGTAGCTTCTTTTGCTTTTTTCATATCTTCAAGTTTGCTATTTACTTCACTTGTCTCATTATTAAGTCGAGTCAACGTATTGTCATAGTCTTCTTGTAGCTGTTTAACAGTACGATAACTTCGTTGTCCATAAAACCTCTCATATGGATTAAAATGAACAAGTTGAGCATCGTCCATCATTACGCAATACATTGAAGACGATGAGCTAGTTTTTACAGTTACATTCTTGTTGCTTAATTCTTGTTTGAAAAATGAATCCAGTAACTTACCTATGTATTCTGTAAGATCATGGGTGTCCATCTTTCTCTGCCCATCTTCGTAAACACTCATGATTTTGAAAAGTGAATCCTTTCTGCTGATAACTTCAGAAGCTTTCTCAAAAAACAACTGAGGATTATTGGCTGCCTGTTCAAGTAATGTTCTTTGTCTTCGGAGTCTATCTTGTTCAATGTCTATTCGTTCGATGAAATCCAGATGCGTTCTAATCACTTTTTCACCACCTTTTCGGTTACCACTTAACACTTGGCAATCTATGTAGTTTTCTAACATATCTTTTTACTAACCAGTAACTAATTGGATCGCGAATCTTCATTCCTTTATTTTCAAATTTAATGATACCTACATGAAAATAACACTTATGTTCTTCATTCTCAAAGAACTTCGGATAATGTCTTAATGGAGTCCATTCATACTTATTCCAGTTCTCCTTGAATTGTTGATAGTTTGCCCATCCACAGCTTTCCGTGCTGCTCTTAGTCATCGAAATGTGAGTCAACCATGGAATAAATGGAATCGCAATTAGTACATAAATGACCAAGAAGCTTGTAATAATCATTTCAAATTCTCCTTTTCAATGAAAGTATATTTTTACTTAGATTTCAATTGCGCCAGCATTTGAAACATGAAGTGCTCTAACGTATGTGCCATCACTGTTTTCACGGGTATTCCTGTAAAGCTTGGCTACTTTAATCACTTCTTCTTTATCCAAGTATATTCTACCTTGGAAAACATCATTGATAAGTTGTCCCTTGTTATTCAAGTATCCCTTATCTCGAACTCCTATGACATAAATCTCTTCTATGCTATTTGTGATATGCATCTATGTATTCTCCTTTTGGTTTAATTAATTTAGTTCAGGCACAAGAGTATAAAATGTGTCGAAATTATCGATCCTGGCATAATCAATAAATCCATCCGGGAACATAAGTTTGTATCTTGGAATAGATCGTGATTTCATCGACCCATTAACAGTAACTACTCCTACAATGACTGGACTTCCTCCATGTGTATGATGAGACTCTTTGAGTGACCAAAGCGCATTATTAACCTCATACCCATGTTTCTCAGCAATATCTTTTCCTAGTAACGGCTCTTTGGGGACTACCCTGACAATGCCTTCATTCATTCGTCTTCCTCCTATTCATAATAAAAGTTTTCCAAAATGTTTACTCAGCCAATTCGAGTGAGAATTTAACTTGGTCTTGCGTTACCCAGCCAGTTGCATTCTGATTAACATTGTGACAAAAATACAGATCAACAGGGAGATAGTCATCGCTTGCAGGCTTTGTGTCTAATATCCATAACATATCTTCTTCTTCCCAATTGTAGCAATCTAATTGGTCGTCTTTTACCCAGCAGATTCCGTCCAGAACAAGTTTGTTTTCTTCATTGTGTCGGATATTAGGTTTATAAAAACTTACGCCCTTTTCGCTAATTTCAGTCAACATATTTGTCCCTCCTTATCTTAGTAAAACTCTTCTTTTATTAAATCACTGCAATGAGTCAATAATTGTCTGAACAAATTCATCAAGCTCATATGCTGTTTCTGTGTCATTTGTTTTCTCAGCAATCTCATTCAACTTGTTTGCTACTGCTATAAGAAACTCATTATCTGCTCGCAATTCTATCTCTCCTATTCCTTATGAAATTCAAATTTCAAATAGATTTTTACTTCTCTGTCAAACTGACTGTGATTTGACCAGTAGAGTATGTTGAATCTTGATTGATGATCAAATTTGATAACCCGTGTTCATCACGTAACTCTTTCGCAATTCCAAATATCTTCTCATCGAGCAATTCAGTAAATTTTTCAATGTCCAATTATTATCGCCTCCTCGGTACTGTGTTGTTATTCAGTTTCACTCAAAGGTTTATCAGGATAAAATCTATCATCTTCGCTATGAGTATCACAGGCATTTACAGGAATGAAGCTGTCTTTATTATCAGAGCCACTTACGCGTCCATAGATATGTCCCGTATATATTGCTTGCTTGTCGCAATTAATGTGGTCGCAAGTTTTCATTTTTGTGTCTCTCCCTTAGTATTATTTTTTATAAACTCGCAACTTTTCTTCCAAGTCCCCAAATGTAGTAGATGTTTTAATTACAGCCAACCGAATCTCTTCTAAAAGCTCGACAGGAATATTGGCATGATCTAAAACCGTCAACGCCCAAGAAAGATGGTGTGAGGCGTTCTGCATGTGAACCAGTGACTGGTATGCATAATCATCAAGTTTTCCGTTTTCTTTGAACGCTTCATAGTTTGGTTGATGAGCAGTGTAACTTCCGAATTCTGCTTGTTTATTCATTTCTCATAACTCCTTGGTTTTTATATAATACAAAATTTGTTTAATTATTTTTGTGTTTTACTTGATTTTGTAAAATTCTTTTTTACAGCACATCCAGAATGAATGGTTCTCATTTCCGTTGTCGTCTTCTATGTATGTTTCCTCATCTATCGCAGCACAATCGTCGTATCTTTTTAACCTCAGCTCGTACATTCCCCCAACAGTGACTGGAACATTTCTAAGCTTGTCTACGATTTTAACATAGGTGGCTTCCTCCTCATTTGTTGTTGGCACTAAATCAGATTCGCTTATCTCAACATACATTCGACCATCCCTTTCGATCTGATATTCATATTATAACTCTATAACAACATAAGTCAAGTATTATATTTGTGTTTATTATTTTGAATGAAAACTATATTTTATCAACTCACACATCAGTCAAAATATCCATCATCTTTTCAATAGTTTCATCATTCAAACCATTGACCTCTTTCCAATCATTCACTAAGAACTTTAATGGTGGACACTCTAGATCCCACCAAGATAGAAAGCTAAGCTGTTCAAGTTGCTTTACAGTAAACATTTAACACCCCTTATAATTAGTTTCATTTGGAAAATGTGCAAATACAATCATCCAAAAACGTATTGAATTGTTCTTTGCCCTTATCAACAGGCGACATCTTGTCTGCAAATATATCTTTATTATCATACACATAATAGACTCGTCTACCCTTAATCTGCCTCAATTGATTTAAAACAAACTCTTCATCCTTACCTTTATCCCACAAAAACACTAAATCAATATCAATCCCTAAATCTTTGAGAAGTTTAACCTGAACAGGAGACAGTCTATCTCCCTCTATGGATACAGAGTTTTTAATTCCCCATCCCCATAAGGTCATTGCTGTTTTTGCACCCTCAACAATGTACACTTTTTTCTTATCTTGAATATGAGCTCTAGATCTGTGTAAATTAAATAGTTCAATAGCTTTGCTACAAGGGTAAATATACGAATATTTTTTATGGGCAAGTAATTCTTTATCTTGACCGACATATCTACCTTTAACGCCTATTAATTTCCCCATTGAGTTATGAATAGGTATACTCACTCTGTTCGTGGGTAAATGGTATCCAATACCAAACTCTCTTTGGGTATGAACATCTATTCCTTCACCAATCCAATCGTACCACCCATCTAAAATGAATTCATTTAAAACTCTGTCGTCTAGAACTGGATTGCTTGTCACTTCATAGATTTTAGGACGTTGCTTTTGTATATCCCTAAGCCACCAATTCCAATCGGTCTTCGGTTTCTCGTTAGGAAAGTTTGTTTCAGTGTGTTCATAACCTAGAGAGTTACATATGTAAGTTTTAATTTGATACAGTTTAGACCTGACTTCATCGAAGTTTTTACATTCGTATAAAACAAATCCAACCAGAGCATATATGTCTCCACTTATACCTTCTCCAACCAGTTCTGTATGAAGTGTCTCATTCAGGTAAATCTGTGCTCCCCGTGGATTTTTCGATCCGGGTAGTCTAGCTGTGACTAGATCGTCTCCGCTGCGTCCTGATTTAATCTTTATATCTAAACAGCCCAACTCTTCTAATAGCTGCCCAATTGTGCCTTCATCATATATTCGTTCTTTTAATAGTTTGAGCGAGTCAGACACATAACCTCCCCCTGTTAGTAATTATGATCATCGTAAACCGTTGTGAATCCAACTTCATACCATGTATTGATTCCAAAGTAAGGTTTTAACACCAATACCTTTTGCCCAGTTTTGTTATCTGCTCCACGTCTATTCTTTCCATAGAATAGCAAGTAATATTGATGTCCCTTATCTCGTTTAAGAGGTTTATCTATGTATGTTTGAGTAAAATCATCCCACTGATTTACTAATAACTCATGTTTACCACCTTCGTATTCATCATCCCACATAAACCTGCCCAAAATTAACACAGATGCTTCGTTCTTGATTTTCTTTGCATCTCCTAAAGCATATTCATTGAGGAATCTCATCTTTAATGCTGTGTCTGCGAGTTGGACATTGATCCATACAGCTAGGTTCAACCCGCCACCATTAGGACGTGCAAGTTTATATATCTCCTTCATGTCTTCCACAAAACGTTCCCAACGAGCCATGCTTGCATCGCCTTCAGATGGCTTACCTGTATCTATGATGATCCGCTTAAGTCCTCTTGCTGCATAATGTTTAACAAGTTTTTTCACATCGTCCATGATGTAATTTTCCATGAAGACAAAAGTAATTAATTTTTCATCCCCGTCACACAGATCTTTTACCCATCTTACGGCCTTACGAAGTCTTTCTTTTTCATCATCACTAAATCCGCCTTCATTAAGTTTTTGCCTATCGACATATTCTTTCGTTCCTACACCCATCGCTGTAACAATTAACGCTTTTTTAAACTCAGAGATCGACTGCTCATTTGCTATAACTAAAAGTTTTTCTTTGTGCTGAATACATGACATGATAACTTTGTTTACAGTAAGACTCGTCTTACCACTACCACCGAATCCACCATACATATAAACATGCCCATAATCCCATCCAGTGGTAATCTTAGTCATTCGCTTACTCTCATAGAATGGTAACCCAACCGTAGGATTCTCATCCCAGTCTGCAATTTCTTCGTCTAATCCTTCTAGCAAAAAATGCTCATCATATTTGTTATCACCGTCAATCCCTAATTGAAGAATCTTATCATTCCAATATGTATGTAATTGCTCTTTGGTCATCTTTTTGTAGTTGTACTTACCCTCATCCGTAATGACTCTTTCTCCAAAGTATTCAATCAGTTTATTGATCAGATTGTACTTTTTCACTTCGCCATAGTAAGCATCTAAATTATCCTCTTTGTCTCTTACCTCCGAAGATAGTTCGTGTATTGTTTCGAATCCTCCATATTTTTCATAGGTGGTAGAAGTATTTGTTTCGGCAACTACCTGTGAGACTGATATGTCGTCAAAAACCTTGATTCCTTTTTCAGAAAGCTTTCTTCCCAATGTAAAAAAGAATCCGTAGGCCGTGTTCATAAACGATTTATAATTTAGCTTTTCTTCAGAATAAAAATTATAGTTATCAGGATTTCTCCAGAACAAACCAGTTAGGTATCCTTCGGCTGCAACGATTTCTCTACTTAATCTCTCTTTGATACTTGACACTTAATCCCCCCTATAAGAAGTCTGAAATATCATTACTGTTTGTCTTTTTAGGAGTGTAAGATATCTCTTCAATAATCGTAACTTCTTTGTTTAGCTTTTGCTCTTGAACTTGTCTTTCTCTATTTCTACGTCTTACAAATGCTTCGTTTAATTTACCAATCATTATGCTTATACAGTAATTTATTGATTTAACATCATTTGAACCGTCTAGTTTGTTCTTTAAGCTATTTCTAATCGTAAGTTCTGATAGGACATAGGCATCTAACATAAGTGAGAAATCTGGGCCAGTTCTCCACTTTCTAATTCTTTCTCCATTTTTAGTTTCGAATCCAGCCCTCAAATCTTTAAGCCTAGTAATATTTGATTTCGGGATTACAGTTAAATCATGAAGTTTTTCTATGTATTTGCATAATACATCCCAATTTTCATTTTCAATTTTGGTGTCTTCTACTTTCTTTTGAAACAAAGTAGCACATTTCTTATGAACTTTATTTTTCTTACTGTATGTTTCACCTTTCTTGCGTATTTTTTTACCATCAGGATCAAATTTATCTTTTGCATATTTATGTTGTGTTTCCACTATAGTCATACTATCATCTAACATTGAGAATTCATTGCAATATTTGCACTTAACTGGTCTAGCCAGTTTAATCACCTCCTTAGAATACAAAACTTTCGAACTCAGGTAATCTTAGCAAGTTGTTTTTGGTGTATCCTCGGTGTTTAACTACACACTTAATGACAGGATCAATGTAAACTGTATCCTCTGTCTCTTTCTTTTTAAGTTGCTGGAATACTCTATATCCCGCTTTTCTCTCGTTTGTACCAACAGCTAAACTCATTACTCCTACTATTCGTTTACCATCAGATAAAAGCCATCCAAATTCATTTTTCTTGTATCCAGCAATGTAGTATTCGCCTACCTCATACGCAATTACCTTCAACCATTTATCAGATCGCTTATCAACTTCATATTTTGAGCTGATATCCTTCAAAACTACTCCTTCAAGTTTTTGCTGCTTAGCGAGGTTGAAGTACTTAATTCCATTTCCTCTTATATAGATCGATTTCGCATAGTAATCATTGTTTACGAAGGCATTAGATAGTATTTCTTTGCGCTCTATAAGAGGTTTGGAAATCACACTTTCACCTTCAAAGTTGATGATATCGAAAGCACAGAATGCAACCCTATGCTTACTCTTCTTTGCCATGAACCGTTCCATGACAAATTCAAAGTTCGGCTTACCATCTGAATCAGTAACGATCAGTTCTCCATCAAGCGTTGTTCCTTTTTGAATTGGTATGTTTTCAACCAACTCAGGGAACTTGGCAGTAACATCATTGTTATGTCTTGTGTAGACTTTTACCTTATCCCTGTAATCGATGATAAGGCGTATGCCATCGAGTTTAAGCTCTGTTAAGTGCAAATCACTATCGAATGGCAAGTTGTTTGGTGCTTTGTATAGTAACATTGGAGAAGTAAACATATTAATCACCCATTTAAGTATATCAAACGGGATTATACAGTTTCATCGGTAATATATGTATAGTTTTATATACTACACTTACTCACTTTTCTCCATAACTTCGTGATCCTTATTTTCTTTATCTTTATTATTATAGTGTTTTAATATATCGTCTACTGTTTTAAACTCTACTTCCACTTACAATCAATCCAATCTTTGTTTATTAATTTTCTTCGCATTCATTTATTTCTACAAATCGCTTTGTGCCATCATCTGTATGACCGAAAAACATGTTTGCTGGTCTAGCCCATACAAGGTCATCCTCACCAATGTAGACAACTAGCACCTCTCTGGTTTCAGTGTGTCTTGCTAGTCTTATAAGTTTGTATAATCCACCCTTATAATGTCTAAATGACTGACCCTTGTTTTCCTCGAAACTCAACAAAATCACCTCCCTTATGATCTTCCATTCTCCGTATATCTTCCATTTCCTTATCCTATATTCTGATGAAACTGTACTTTTACTTAGAACTTCTCTCAGAACGTTTTTTTATATCATTGCTCTACCCACTTGTGCTTCAGTGCACCTTTACGCTTCAATCGCAACGCATTTTCACTTGGCTTGACAAACTCTTTCATCATAGACATCTTTCCATACTTGTCGTATTGCCAGCCATCCTTACCTGTACCTCTGCAATCGGGACAAGCGTAACCTGTATCCCAAATGCTTGCTCGTTCAACCCCTCCGCCGTTGCACCATTTGCAGTCCGGAAGGATCGAGAGGAGATAATCTTCCGACTCCTTGAAAAGTTCCCATTGTGTATACCAGTACTTTTTTAATTCTTTTTTTGTTTTGCGTGATGTCAATTGAATATCCCCGTTATTACGTTCATAATACTTCCAGTGTTTATCTATGTATGTGGTATTATTGATAATTAGCTCCTCCTTTAATTTTATGTTACCATACATATTTTTATTCTTCAAGTATTATTTTTGTCTTATTAAATAATCTTCAGTTCCATGTCCAATGCTAACGCTAACTTAATTAACACCTCAATACTGGGAACATTATCATCCTCAGTTAAATCGACAATTGATTTTTCACTAACTTGAGCTTTCAGTGCGAGATCTGTATTACTAATCCCCTCGTCTGTTTGTTTTCTCAATATAGCCACACATAGTTTGGCAGACAGTGCGATCATCTTCTTTCTAACTTCTGAATCATAATCAAGCGATTCTTTAATTTCAGTCCATCTTTTAAGGTTTTTAACTTCCACTCTTCATCCTCATTTCTATATGAATTCAACCTTTTATAGATATCTTCTTTAAAGTACTAAACGGATTCTTTTCTTGCTCTGTTGAAATGCGTTCTGAACCGATCTAAAACCCAATCTCGGTCATAATGATTATCGTCAGCGACTTCATTACATGTCTGCAATACTTCATCTACAAGTTCGTCGATACGCTCTATAGCTTTTTTGTATAGTTTTTTATCGTCATCCAAACCAGCCACTCCCTACTTTTTGTCTTTAATCTTCAAGTTTCTATGTAACTCCAAATCAAGAGCTCCAAATACTTCTGATTCAATCTCATATTTCTTAGGCAATAAATCTTTGGGAGACCAATTTGAATAAACGTTTCTCATATGATCGCCAAAAATCGAATACATTTTCCACCCGAAACGTTCCATCTTTGCCATTGAGCCATAGTCAATCTTAACAATTGCAGGGAAAACATCTACGTCTTGTTCCTCCTTAATCCTCTTGGCTAGTTTGTATGAAGTTTTAGTAATTAAAGCCTTATTCCCTCTGCTCATATTCTGATTGACCAGAAGTTCCATGACTGGCTTCCACTTGTCGTTGTCATACTCTTGTCTAATTTCTTCCCATAATTCATCATCTTCATCACTGTGCCAATCCCACGAATCCGCTTTGAGCTTCTTGAATAAATGGTAATGCTGCATATTATCTCCTCATCTCTTGAATAATGCTTAATTTATCTTCTGTCTACCAAATAAATTGTATGGCCTATTTTCTCCAATTCATCTTTCATATGTATCGCGAACTTCTCTGCAATCGCTCCAGACATACCATATGAACCACTCAACCATATAGCATACTCATCCTTGATTACTACATCTACCGCTGTCGACCATCCCCAAGGTTGCTTGCTGTTACCCAGAGCAAATGACATTTCTTGAGGTAGATTGCTCACTAGCTTATCAACTTCTTCTTCTGTTATCTTTCTATCTGAAATCAAATCAATGCTCCAACCCATATTCGCCTAATCTCCTTTCTGTAAAAGTAAACTTTCATTTGATTATTTCAACAGAGATTTGGCATAAGATAAGCTTTCCACCACATTTCCTGCTCGTTCTCCTGCTAGTACTTTTTCAAATTGATCAGTAATCCATTTTAACGCATCCTTAAGTTCATCTACGCGCGGCTGAACTTCATGTGTTTCACTTACTGAAAATGACTTTAGATCTTCCACAGCTTCACCCCCGTAAAACCTATTTGCGTATCGATTTCAGTACCTCTTCTTCAGACCATCCCAACTTATAAAGAGTCAATGCTCCTATTGCTGCATCCATGTCACCATAAGTTACAATTGCTATTTCTTTTGCGAAATCGTACTCTAGCTCATGTGTCCCCGTTAAAAATTCTAATACATCTGCCTGTTTTTCATTCAAACTCATTTATACTCTCCCCTATTCTATGTAAAAGAAAGATTTTAAATAAACTTAAAGTCACTCATTTTGAATGTGAAACCGCCATATGAGCTGCTAAGTTGTTTTGTTACGGCATCGTCAAACTCCACCAAATACAAGTCTTCAGAATTGCTTGTTCGGATCGGACTCCCTTTTATCGTTCCTGATTTACCAATAGCATCTTTCCAAACTGTTGAATCGTTAATTATAACTCTTTTGTTCATCCCTACCTCACCCTTTTCTCCGTGAAAGGAAAATTTCATATTGATTCTTAATGTTTTTTGTCTTTAGGTAGCGCCAATACAACCAAAATACCAACTACAAATGTCAGTGCCATCACTTTCAGCATTTGAGACTCAAATGTATCAGAAGGATATACTGATCCCATATATATCTCTTGCTCCAACTCTTCTAAAAAACGTTCATTCAGTCGAAATAACTCCGCACCAAATATATAAAGTAGTCCTTCAATAGTGATTAATCCAGCTAAAACAATGAGTCCTATCGACTTTGCTTTACTCATTTCAAACCTCACTCTCCAAGAATTGTACGTTTCATATTAACTAGCTAAATAGAGCTCCTTTTGTGACTTCAACCAATAAAGACTTGGTTAACTCATAAGGTAAGTTTAAAAAGTCGAGTCCTTTCTTTTTTGCGATTTCTTTTGCTTCGCTTACCACTGCCTCGCTTCTAGCGGCATCAAGAAAGTCATGACCTTCCCATGTAATTCTTGTTGGAGTAAAAGTAGTTTCTTTACCGAGAGAATGAAAATCTTGAGTTTCAATTAAGCCAAAATCCCTAGTAAGCCATACATTATGCCAAAAATGATAATCCTCAACTTCTGCAAAGTATTCTTCAAAATTTTCCTCCCATCCTTCTTCGATACATTTAAGTATATTAATTATCAGTTCCATATCTCTTTTCATGTTTGTCTCCCCGTTTCCATAAAGTATTTGTTTCATCTCAATATAATTTTTGCCCTTTGCCCACTGTCATTTTCCAAGCGCTGATACATGGATACTCAAGTTCTTGACTCTCTGTAAAGCATTCATTGCATTCTCCAGCCTTATAAATCTCGCATTTCTCACTAACTATTCTTCTCAATAGTTTTTTCGAAATTACCCTTGCTGTAGGGCCACTTATGTATCTGTCATCAGTATGAACAGTAATGTATTTTGGATCTAATGTCAGTTCATGTGCTTTCTTCTTTGGCATAGTCTAACTCCTTTCTCCAAGAAAGTCATATTTTACAGAGTTTTTATATATACCTTTTAACTCGTAATTCAAATTCTTCTAGAGCAAGCTTACGCTCATGAGGATCTCGCCAATCATTAATCATACTAAGTTCTTCGCTGATTGATTTTTGTACAGCCGCTTTTATATCGTCATCTAATCTGCTTTGGTACTTCATCTGTACATCAGCAATACACAGAATCGACCAATTGTCTTGAAAATACCAACTGTCTCTATACTCAGCTATAGCAGCATCGACACTTAATCCCGATTTTAACGATTCTTCAAAATCCATATAAAAATCCTGAGCTGTGTCATTATCTTCTATTTTAGAACCCCACGCACCCATCTTTTACATCTCCCCTTTTTATCAAACTCACATTTCATTCAACCAGTTCCCATCGTTCATTTGAGGAGTTAAAAATCAATTCCTCTGTTGTGTACCATGTTTTCCCTTCGTTTTCTGAATCAACTAGAACATTACCTTCTTTTTTAAACCAAGTGCCATCATTGTCTTTTACTATGTGTCCCAAACTCATCATACTGAAGGCTTCAAAGATATTCATATGACTCTCCTTATAAAAGATTCGTGTTATTGTCTTGCTTCATATACATAGACCCAATTCGGATAATCATATCCAAGTCCATGAATACTAATCCTACTTCTATTTAAGATGTTGTCATTGTAAAGCGTTGATAGCATCTTACCGAGCTCCTTGCATTTATTTGCTCCGAATGGCTGGATTGCATGTTTAGGATTGAACTCATCTATGTATGCATCCACAAATTTAACATCTAAAATGTTAACTGGGCCATTCTTCTCAACATAATCCTTAATCCATTCTTCTTTGATAATAGTTCCTTTCTTTTTCAATTTATCACCTCTTTATGAAACTACTCTTTCACTTGAACTTCTAAAACACAATTATCCTGTCGTTAAAATATACTCCGATCTCACCATCTTCGAATTTTAAAGATACAAAACCACCTGTCTTATCAATTTCAACCACAACGCCTTCGTAATTCGCTAAATGACCCATAACAGGTCTGGCGGTAGCTCCCATATGTATCACTTTATCGTTATAATCTCTAAGCATATTCCTGTCTCCTTATAACCATATCCTACCTGTTCCCCATCAATGTAGCGTTTTAATTCATCAAAAAAGTGCTCAGCGGAGTCGAACTCGTTATAGCCAATTCTGGCTGCTATTGCATCTGCAAACTCGTTAGTACTTGTATCGATCCCTTGATCAGACATCCATTTATAAAGTTCGCTCATTAGTTTGTGTTCCTTATTTTTAACTGCCATATACTGTTCAAAAGTTTTCATAATTCCTTTGGTGACCTTCAAGAAATCTACCTCCTTTCTTCATGAAAGACTAATTTTACTTACTCATATTCATTGCAATCCAAGATAAACTAAGTTGGTTAATCCCTCCTTTCTTTTATTAATGAAGTTAACTTCATTGTTTAATTTAAAGAGAATCCCAAACATCCCCAATTCTTTCTTTCATTTGCTCCTGTTTAATTTTTTCAATCTCTTTTCTTAAACTGATTGCTTTTTTGTGCACTTCAGAGTAGTGATTGAGTTCTTCTTTTATATCCTTACTCAATTCGAACCCGTAAGAGAATCTGACCTTTCCGCCTTTTCTATTGAAATTATTGTCTATTCCCCTAGCTGCTCCATATTCTGAATCATGAACTGTAATCATTTTGTGATTGGCAAATATAGTGCCGAGTTCTCCATAAATGTACCGACATTCCTCATCTAAAAACTCAGGTATACGATGCTCACTATAATGCGTATACGTATGACTATTTTCCTTCAGATGCCACCATAGCACTTCCTTTTCAATGTGTTTTTCTACCACATCTGAAACGTTAGACACTAGAGTTTGAACATCTTTTTTCAGCAATCTCAATTTTTCTTCTCCTAGCTCCGCAGCCTTCTCAGCATGTTCAATAACTAGTTTTTTAGACTCTGTATTATACAAATCTCTAAAAAAAGAGATAAGTTTTTCTTTAAATATTCCCTGTATTTTTTTTAATTCAACTTTTAAACCTTCGACTTCTGCATTTTTAGTTTGGATTTCTTCATTAAAGTTTCTCATGGTTTCGCCCCCTACATATTATCAATTAATTATTCAACAAATATGTCTCCATTTCCTGCTGTCATTCCATTTATATCATACTATTATTATATTATCTTTGTGTATTAAAGTCAACACCCTTCTATTTTAATTGTGTTATATCAATTCTTAAATATTCAGTCAGAATCAGAGTTACATCTACCTTCACTTTACTCCACAGCAAAACCATCTTATGAGTGTAACCTCTAATTGAATATTCTACATTTAGACTGTCGCTTGTCTTCGCTGCTTCAATGATTTTAATACCATTACTTTTAAAGTAGTTTTTCAACTTATATATCTCGACAGTTACTTTTCCCTGTATCTCATCGAGGTGATTAGTGTACACAGACTTCATCCTCATATCTGAATCGGATATTTTCTTCTTATCGTTTTCAATTATGGTCATTAGATATGGAAGTTCAACATATCTTTTCACAGCTTCTAACTCCTCATGCGTCTGTCTCAAACGGATCTCCACCTTCAATGATTTTTACAGAAACCAAGTCATCAAAATTGAGAAGTTCATAGCCTGTTTCTGTTTCCAATTTTATTCTCTTTCCCGAAGCACTAACGGACGCTACTATACCCTTAATTATCCTATTACCATACTCATTAAAAATTTCAATGTCTGTCTCCAAAGTATAACTTAACGACATACGCAAGTTAAGAGAAATAATCTCAACTTCGTCTTCGTGTAAAGTTGGTCTTGTTGTAACATTATCCTTGGATCGATGCTCAATAATTCTTTCTTTATGTTGTGGCAACATCATGCGACTTGATTCCCATAGTCCATTTGCTTGCAATTTTTTACTCATCTGTAGTGTCCTCCAATTTTATTTGATCTGTCTATGGCTTGACCAGCAGAGGTAATAGAACTTGCTCTGAGTATAGCTATATCTCCATAACGATCTTTGATATCATCCATTACTTTATCTATGGCTCTCTTCTGTTCTTGATCATCAAATAATGACATTTGATATGTCTCAGCATTAGAAAGATTGGACAATGATATCCCCACTCGTCTCACAGGTTGACCATCCCAATGTTGCCGAAAGATCTGTTTAGCTATCTTACATACATCTACGGTTATATTAGTGGGATCTGGCAATTTGACCTGTCTGCTAAATCCAGTTGGATGATCAAAGTCTGCACCCGATAAACTCATAGTAACTACGCTGCCCATCAATCCCTTTTTCCGCGCGCGTCTGCAAACTTCCGTACATATATCTTGTATTAAAACATCGATCTCCCACTGTTCTGTATAGTCTCTAGGGAGCGTCATGCCATTGCCAATATCCTTTTGCACACTATGGGTATTTATGGTTACAGGAGAGTCATCAAGTCCATTTGCCACTCTCCAAATAACCTCACCATTTACACCCCATTTGCTTCTCAGTTTTGACAGTGGAGTATTCGCAAGTTGTTTTATTGTACGAACTCCCATTTTCCACAAATGTTTTTCCATTCTCGATCCAATACCCCACATGTCACGAATTGGCTTATCTCCTATGTGCTGATGAAGTTCTTCTTTTCTAAGAAAGAATACTCCACCTTCTATTTTCTTCGCGATCATATCGCAGCAAAGTTTACTCATCACTTTGTTGGTCGAGATACCAGCTCTCGCATATACACCCGTTTCATTGTAAATCTTATCTTGAATTTGTCTTGCTAAATCAATTGGGTCATTACCGAAAAGATGTAGAGATCCGGTCACATCACAAAACAGCTCATCGATGCTATAAGGCTCAACTAAATCGGTAAACTCCTCAATAATGCTCATAATTTGAGTCGAAACCTCTATATATTCTTGCATATGTGGTCTCACAATGATCAACTCAGGACACTTTTGAAGTGATTGCCATAATGGTTCAGCGGTTGACACACCTTTTGCTTTAGCTAGAGGACATGCAGCAAGTATTATTCCCGAACGTCTTGCTGGATCTCCTGCAACCGCCAATGGTTTGTTTTTGTACTGTGGCATTTTAGCCTTTTCAACACTGGCGTAAAACGACTGCATGTCAATTAACATAATTGTCCGTTCTTTCTTCGCCATTACTATCACTCCCATAATTAAATAAGAACGTCTGTTTGTATATGTATTATACACCGAACAGACGTTCTTTATGCAACAGGAAATTTTTGTAGTTCGATTAAACATTAAATTGTATAATACAAAAGGTATTCTATTTCACATAACAAGGGAGAGTTAAAATGAAGGACAAGTTAAAGGGACTAGTAATAGGTATCTTGATCGGTTCCACAATTACAGGAGCAACTGCTTTTGCAGCAAGTGGAACATCGGTTAAGGCAGTGATTCAGAAGATTAACTTATATGTAGATGGGACAAAGAAAACAACGGCAAACGTAATTACATACAATAACACTACATATGTGCCAGTTAGAAGCATGAGCAGTGCATTGGGGCAAAACGTAGCTTTACGCGATAATAACCTTTATATTGGGAAGATTCCTAAGTTAAACATTACGGAGAAAGAAGCAGTAAAACTTGTTAAGAACAAATATGGCTATAATAGTTCATATTTAATCGTTGAAGTTGATAATGAAGTAGATAATCAATATGTAGTTCATGTTTATGAAATAGTTATTGATGATGAGAAAACTGGCGAAGGTCATACAGCAACATATGGCTGGTATTATGTCGATAAATCAAGCGGGAAAATATCATCAATGTTCTAAACAAAAAAAGGGCTCTTTAATGAGTCCTCTCTCTTTAAAACTTGTCTTTCATCAAGTTATTTCTCTGTAATTCCTTTAATAAAACCTCCATATGTAGTGATGGTTTCTAGTGTAACCTCAATATCATAAGTTTCGTTTTTAACTGGATTAAATGAATCAGATGGATCTAGAATCCAACCATACTTATGTCCATCTGAGTTTTTAAACATCATTATATCTCCCTTTTGTGTGCTGATTGTTTCTATGTATGTCTGATTAAAAACTATCTTTCTGTCTTTTTCGCAACCAGTAAGCATTATCATTGCTGCTACCAATAATAAAACACAAATTCTATTCTTCATTTTTTATCTCCTCTATCCGTTAAACCCATATGTAATGTCTAGTTCAAAGTCATATTGCGGCCTCAAATTGTATAATGTCTTACCTACTTTTCTAATATATCTACAGCAATTGCCCGTACCGCCTTTTGTCCCATCCCAAGTTGAAACGATAATCCTGCTCTTATCTACCATATACTCATTACGTTTCTGCATCTTTGCTACATGATAATCACCAATGGGTACACCTTCGACTTTATATTCGGGCAACTCGTCCACATAAACAACCTCATCGGCTACTTCAATCATCTTTTTATACCAGTGTTGAGTCTCACGATCAGTCCATTTAATTGCTTGGTTCTTAAAAGGAACAGCTACAACATTTTTGATACTTGAATGTACTGTGTTTTTTAATCCCTGAACAGTCCAAAATGCTATCTGGTCAAAACCGATTGCTCCACCAGATACAAATCTTTCGATTCCATCATTCTTAATCAGCTCTATCAGAACTGGTTTTAACTTTTTACTTATGTATTTGGATCTTTCATCTGCGAGACTGTAGCAATTCCCTAGCTTATTCGGTCTATGTCCTGTAAATGAAACAGTTTTACGTTCTAGTTCTTCCTCTGCTTTCCTTTCCTCTCGTCTTCTATACATTTCTTCTTTTCCTTCAGGAGAATTTAAGTATACGAAATCAACTATTTCCCTCAGCCCCTTTTAAATAACATTGAATCTTTGTAGTACCGCAATCAAAATAAAGGAGATCATCATTACATAAAAATATGCCTTATGTGAGAACTTTGACTTGTTTGTAAAACTTATAAAGCGACTAGGAAGATATACTAATGCCATCATTCCCAACATACTCAATGCTGTATTAAAGTAGTTAGCCAGAATAATTTAAATCTCCTTTCTCTTCGAAATGTTCATTTGATCAATTCAATCGTAATACTTATAGTGCATAATTACCTCCCGATAAATAAGTATTCCAAACAATCGTCTTACAACTACATCTTCTCCGGTATAAACTTTTTTTGTTTTTATTTTATTAATTACATAATACTCCCCATGATCCAAGTCTAAGTAATCAGTCATCACGAAATTTTTCAATGACCGCTTAACATAAACAGGTTCATGATAAGGGAATATGTTTCGTTCACGGTATGTAGTTGTTAAATTGACCAACAATAAATTCACCTTCTACGGCTGTCCTATATTCAAGTTTATATTTTTCCTGTCCAAGTATGAACTGTCCTTTTTCATTAATGTAACCTGCTCCCATGGCATATCTCCTTAAAATATGTATTTCAAATAGATTCTAATAATATACTAAACTCTTTAGATAATTCGGTCTCGCTGCCGTAAATGTTTTCGTATTGAAGTAGTAACTCAGATCCAGTAGCTTTAATTTTAGCTAAAAGGATTCTCGTCTCAGTCAATTCTCTAATTGTCCGACTAATTAGCATGTCATCATCGTTTGGAGATGCAGGAATACTCAGCCTACCTTTGCCGTTTATAAATCTCGTTAGTGCTGAGTCTGCTGAATGTAGATTAACGGGTGAATAGAATTGCTCATCAAATTCCGCTTTGTTCATTTTCAACCTCCTCCCCACTGTCCAAATCATTCAATTCACAACTTGAATCAACATAAAGATCAAAGCTCCGCAAGAAAACTGCTTCTGCATCGGTCAATTCTTCGTCCTCTTCTAATCTATCGTGTAACTCATTGGCTAGATCAAATAGGGAGTTCATCATTCCATCAAAACATTGATAGTTGTAATCTTCTTTCTCCTTCATTAGCAGCTCTTCCTGTTCTTTGTTCATAGTTTCATCCTCCTAATTATATGTATTTATTTATTGTGAATCCTTTGCACTCATTAATCTCATAGTTATCTTCGAAAGTATACTGAATGTTATTGTCTGGATTGCTACATGTCTCAAAGCAGCCATATTCTTCTTGTTGAGATGAGTCTCCGCATTCATGCCAAAAATATTTACACTTTAGACAGACGCTGTCAGTATTTACTTTCATTAAGTTTCTCCTTATAAAAATAGTGTTCTTCTCCATTTGCATGAGTCCATCGATATATCCATCCGTCTTTTTCTAGCAAACCGATAACTTTATTAAATGACGTATACTCACTGAAACGGCAAAGTATTTGCTCCCTATTATCAGTTGAAAATCTCCAAACTTCATCATCTAAGAAAACCGTGGCTGAAGTCTGTTTTGGTTTATTTTGTATGTCTAACTCATTGGCTACTAACAACAATTCCTTGGAGAGACTTCTCAAAGTTTCTGATGACCAATGACTTTGGCTAAACCGCAATTCATTAAATAGGTAGGGTAGATTATATAAGCTTTCGTCAGCGCGCTGTTTACTTATTTTCCCTCGTACGAAGTCACCATTAAAATCAGTAATACTGTTATTTGTAAACATAATGTCTCCTTCCCATTGTTAGTGAAACACGCATTTCATTATCAAATTTCTTTTTGTTCAAATATAACAGAATTATTTCTTTCAACCTTTGCAATGAAGTATTTATTAACGAATTGACTCCATCCATCACCGTAAACCACGACACCTTCTAAATAAGGATTTTTTTCTTTAACCTCACCCTTATCTATAAAGAATTTCCCTTCGTTTTGGTTGTAGTAGTGAACCCAATCTCCTTTAGATAGAATGGTAGTATCCACACAGTTATATTCTCTCATTTCCCTCTCCCTTTCTCACTGAAATAGACCTTTTACAAGATCGTATAACTTGCCTCTAGGTTGCTTTCAGTTAGTTTAATAACTTCGTCAGAATGTTTGCCATGCTGATCGCAGTATACTATTGCCCCGTCCCCATGTCTCCTTGTCACATACCACTCATCGTCTTGTGCGTAATCCACCCTTGCAACTTCTCCCGTAGGAAGTAAATCTAGTAGCCCAGATAAAGTCAACATCAAAATTATTCACTCCTTCTCAATCTCCCATTAATTATCTCCTGATACTCCACTATTAGTTCGTCTGGATTTTCAAAATACTTTATAGAATCAGTGTCATGTAAATCCACAATCAATTGCTCCTCTGAGGCATTGGCAAAATATCTTTCAATTGATTTCTTCATCTCTTCGGCATTTAACTTCATTGTTTTCCTCTCTTCCTATCGCTGACAAAAGTTCCTTTAGGAGCAATTTCAATTTGAACAATAAAGTCTCTCTTTTCTAAATACTTAATATCAAGTTTGCTCCAGTATCCAATCAATCCATCAACGACAGGAGATACATATGCCACGATACCTAATTTATTTAGCACTCTTTCACACTTTTCATAATCTTCTGAAAGTCTAACTATGTATTCCATGTTAACCTCCTTTTTAGTTTCCCACAAAACAATCTTGAATACTTTCCCGCACTTGTTTTTTCAAGTCTATACCTGAGTCTTCGTCCCACTGGTTTATGTAAATACATTTCCAACCAATGAGGTATTTTCTTTTCTCAAAAATCTTTAACTTTTGAACATTTTTATAGTAAGTCGTCTGACCTTTCGTATCTGTGACTACCTTAACATCGTTGATTTTCACCATGTATCTCTTGCCATCTTCATTCCAGTATTTTTTATACATTTCGCTCCCCCTCTTGTCACTGCATTCGCAATAACCATGTGATTACATTTTTTATCGACTCATCATTTTCACTCAACTCATAATCATATTGATTCTGTTTTAAAAATTGAATCACTCTATTAGTGTTAAATCCGTCACTATATGTATCCTTAGTTTGATCTCCGCTGCTTGGTGGTTGAATTGTGGTCTTAGATTCATCTCTCATGTTATCTCTATGATGTTCCTCTACCATGGATTCAGGTATTAAGTATCCCCTGCAAATTGGACATCTATCGAGATCTACACTGAATTTTTCACCACAACCGATAGAACTAGAGAAATGCATGAAATTCCTTTTTGGTACTCCAATACATTGATACATTGCTCATTCTCCTCCTTTCTTTTTGGCGGTATAAAAATATTCTTCATAGATAAATTTAAACGCTGCCTCTTCTTGATCTATAAGGCTCTCTTCGCCATCTATACCGTATCCCGCATTACATCCTTGAGCGAAAAAATAACGGAGCATTTCTTTCAAACTGTCCCTCTTTATATATGGCATAAATCATGGCTCCCATCTATATAGTTCATAGTCGTTATCGACCAATTCATAGTAATCAGAACTATGATCACCTGATAATTTCTCATTTAGGATATCAACTATCATATTCCCATAATATTCACTTACATTTTCACAAATTAAATTGTCATTTTCTGACTCTCTATTAAAGTTATCTTTGCAAATGATCTTCATTTTAACTCCTCCAGCACTTCTTCAATATTTTTAAAGTTGCCCCATACCTCATCATAGTAATAGTTAACATTTCCATCTATACTATCGACCGATATTTTGCAACAATCCTTCCCCTCTTCGTCACAGTAATTGTTCCATCGTACATTTACTTCTGGGCTGCCACTGTGCTTCTGAAAATATGTAACCATATATGTGGGAAGTCTACTTATTTGAACAATCATAATTATTTCGCCTCTTCCTATGAAACGTGCCTTTTACTTAGACTATGATTGCAAATCATCTACTCGAACTAAGCCCCACTTCTCTTCGTCCTCTGGCGTTGCTTCTCGTATGAATGTCGCTTCAACATGAGGACATAAGCATCCACCTTCTCCTCGTACAATCATTTCAATCAGGTTATCTGCACACCATGAACCTTTATTGTATCTGAACTCAATATCTTCATCCTTCCAATGCTCTGGCACGTTTATTACCATCCTGACAGTAAAATCCATTACAACTGTTCTACTCCGAATTACACATTCGGAAGTATGCGACTCTCCAATCAAGCTATGGCAATAAAAACAACGATCAGGCTTACCTGCTGGTCTTGCTGCATATTCGGTTACAATCCAGTCTTCTCTTTTCATTTAGATACCTCCAATTTTGATGAAACAGATCTTTTATGTAATTCCTTAATGCTTATCTCTTAGCTCAGGAAATAGGAATATAATAACGTCTATAACTTCAACTTTCTTTCTTGTGACATCAATAGTTGAATGCAACTTAGGCGATCTATTTCTTGCTGCAACACTAATGCTCAGTTCCTCTGCTAATCCCAACATTCTCTCTATTCTGTTCCCTTGCTGCACTCTATGTATCACATCCTTTCATAAGAAAAACGGCGATGTAACAACTCGTTAAAGTCATTATATCACCGTTTTCACCAAATGTATAGTATTATCTTTGTGTTTTAAGAGATTCTAATGTGTTTTTTATCTGTTACAAGAACCGCACCGTCGACTTCTACCCCATTCTTAACATCCTTAAGCAAAGCCTTACTGTCGATTTTAGGATCTTGAGCAGTCTTGTATTTATCAGGAATCTTCTTGGGATCAATAATATTGATTGAAGGTGGGTTAGTCTGTAGTTTAACCTTAAACGTACCAGCATTGACCTTATCGATATTGCTAACCTCAAGTGTGGTCTGCATATAATTCTTCAGCCCATCAAATTTGTTCTGTAGATATTTGCGCTTCTTCTCAAGTCGCTTTTCTTCATTCTTGAAAGCCTCAATATCGCCCTCAATATTCTTCATAAACTTAACAATGTTCTCAACCTTTACGCTAACTTCATCTTCAATCGACTCCAGAGTCTCAATGTACATTTGCAAATCATCTTCAGTCAGATCCTCGTCATCCCATGCTGTATCAACAAAGTCATTAAAGCGTCTGTACTGTTCACCAAGCTCATAAAGTTTACTCATTAAACATTCTCCTCTTTTGTGTATATGTTATGGTCAGTTCTCTAAATCAGTACTTCATGTATCTGTAATCTTTTATCGTATTGAGTTTTAGTTAATTCATACAGAACATAGTAATTGGGGGTATCAATAACATATCCAGTAACTAAATAGTATCTCAACTTTCCACCTTCGGGCACAATAACATGACTATTCAATTCGGTAGAAATCATTCGCTCCGTAAGACCTCTTGAAGTCATACCCTTAATTTCTTCCTTGGTTAAATGATTAACAAATTTCATATTTAATCACACTTCTTACTATGTATTTTTCATAAAATCTATGTTTCATTAAATCTCGCTTTCTAACTTATCCAACTCTGACACAGCTCGTTTAATTTGCTTATTTAAACTTTCAATGCGCTCATTTAATTCTGCCTTTTCTTTTGCGATTACTATTTCAAATGCTTCTGTACTATACGCTTGATCGTTATAAATAACCCAATCATTACGTAGTTCCGAACCAGACATAACACAACTTCCTTCTTCAAACTGTTGTTTATAGAAGAGAAACTGTTCTTCAATCGATTTACTATCCATCTCTTTGGCTCTGATTATAATAACATTCACCATCCTTCCTCAAATTCCAGATGTTCTTGAACAGTTTGATAATCTTTGTATAGTTGAGGATCTTCTTTAGCTGCTATACTGTAAATTACACTGTAGTTATGTTCACAGTCTCTAAACACTCGACCATCTCCATCCCATTTATCGTAAATGTATGAAGAAATGTTGTCATATATTTTATAGTCTAAATCTGATTCGGTTACGAAATCACTCAAACCAGACTCCGCATAACTATACCCATCAGTCCAATCATTCCGATTCGCCTCTAGACAGTGAGCTAATCTTAAATATTTATTTCTGTCTATGATTGCTTCATTAAGTTCCTTCCAAGAATCTGTGAGCTCAAGATCGTATTTAGCTAATAACAAAGCCAACATTTTATTGTACTCTTTTTCCTTTTCTTCCTTCTCCTTTTTAACCCTCGCTTGTTTCATTTTATAGACCTCATCGTTCCAGATCTTTTTAATCTGATCAATCAAGGATTTTTTCAGTTCCTCTAATCTATTTTCTGAATATTGGGTTGGAATCTGCTTTCTAATTTCTGTAGGGAAATTGTAATATAATTCAGTCGTTTGTCTTGATCGTCCAGTTTTATAGCCATAGTAACTATTCCTGATGCCAACTTGCTTTAATAAATCAAAAACTTTGGTTTCAGTTTCTTTGTTACTTTTTACCCTTTCAACGTTCTTAAGATGGATGTCTTTATCTGTATCTGCAATTGCACAAATAAAACTAATCATTTTCTCAAGAGCATCATTTTTATTCTCATCAAAAAATACATATGTATAATGCCAGTTTTCTTTATAGTTTACTCCGTTGAGTAATCCTCCTTGTTGGACGAGCTTATCAATGTCGGAGCTATTCCATTCAACTCTGAGAATTGGCTTATCATTATACCAACCATCTCGATGCTCTGATCGTCTTACACAGAATTCGCTAAGTTTGAGTGGTACAAGATGCTTGATTTTCGCCAATCCTGTTGACTCCTCCAACTTCTTAAACTTTGAAGTTGTTAGATCCTTCATTTTCTCAATTTCTTGAACGATCTCATCAAAATTCTTCTCAATACTTGATGATTCCCATACTCCCACTCACATTTCTCCTCTTCTCAGTAAAATTTACATTTTATAAAGTATTCTATGTATTAGTCTAGTGATTGCATTTGACTATTCAATCTATCGATTTGTTCTTGAATGTATCTTTTATGAGCTTCTTTTTGTTGGGCTTCAGAATCATTTTGATCTCCATTCCAATTATCTTGAAGTCTCCACATGTCTTTTTCGTACCCATCAAATGAATCTGCTGCCACGGTCTCATGTCTTTTTACGATGACACTGGGAACATACCAATCGCACCCTACTCCGCAACATTTATGTCTATAATCAAATCCAGTATCAGTTTCTTCGCAAGTACAATAGCTGCCACGCATATCGTCACTCAATTCGATCGTATAAATAAAGTTTAGTTCTTTATTCCATTCGTAGGGATCGCTATCTCCATCACCCTTTTCGAAAAAGTTAATAACTATTCTTTCGGGCTCATAATATGAATAATATCCTTCAGGAGGATCATAGAATACGAACGAAAAATCATATTTATCACATTCTTCAAACAATTGTTTCAATTTTTCATTTAGCTGTTCTATGGTGCGATAATATCCCGCCACTTTTGAATTGTCTAAGTCTTTACACTCAACCATGAATTTTTTCAGTTTGGTGAAGAATAATTCCATCTAAACATACCCCTCACAATATTATTTGTTGTATTAGCAATATGATCCAATCTTCCGTCTAACCGTGAATCCTCGTGTTTCTAAATACTCATTCAATTCGCGCGCGCTAATGTTTCCATTATATTTACTCTCAATATCATCAATCAAAATGTCTACTGCCTTGTCTGGCTTCTTAAATGGTTCTGTTGGTTCTGACACTAATATGTATTTGGTTATTCCACCGTCTAATTCTTCACTATGTATTTTATATCCACGAACATACAACTCTTGAATACGTGCATTGTATCGTAAAGCAATCTTATTTAGTTCTACATTGGTTACACCAGAATCTCCAGCTCGTTTTAAGGCAGCAATAATCTTATCCCTCTGAGTCTCGGTTCTTTTTTTTGTCTCTTGGTTCATCTATACTCCTTTCTTTGATCTTGCTTCTTTAAGGCGTTCAGCAGCAGCCTGTTTCTGTTCTTCCGTCCACGCTCTACCACCACTCTTGGCACGAAATGACACTTGCCCATATTCACCTTTAAAATAATGGCCTCCATGCTCGTCTACACGCAACAGTTCCAATCCAGCCTTTTTGATCTTTGTAATTGTTTTAGGCGAACAGCTATAAACTTCCCACTCATTTGTTTCATCATTACATACACATACCGTTTCTCTTTCCTCTGCCGTATAACTCAATCGACATCAACTCCCTGTTCCTTCAAATAGTCTTCAGCTTCAATTATGTAGTCCATCAACTCTTCATATCTATTGCCTGTCATACTAGCACCTTCTTTGATACCTCTACTGCAAATTGTACAGAGTTCAGAATCTAACTCATTAGCAGCTATGACGAGATTTTTTAATATATTTATCAATTTATTGTCGAGTATTATACCTCTTTCGAAGTTCAATTCTCGCCCTGTAGGAGAAAGCAAACTTTCCAAGGCTTTGGTGTAACTATTGGATTCTTCCTTAGTAAAATCTCTCACTCAAATCAACTCCCACAACAATAATCTCTTCTGTTGAACATCTTCAAAACAATTCATCAGGTTCTTCCTTTGCATTCGTGTTATTTTTAGAACTAAAATAATCTTCCCCGGAAACCTCTCTTCCCGTTGATTGTCTGCATCTCAAACATCTACTTAGAGATTCTGACTCATAGATTTCTCCATCACACTTAGCGCATTTGTCTGTCAATATTGCAACGCTCCTTTTTGATCAAAGTTTCATTTCATACCTTTTTATAATTAATATAAATACTACTTTTTTCCGATATAGTTACTATTAATCAGAGAGTGGTGAGCTAATGTTAGATAGTTTAAACGATATTGATTTACAGTCTTTAATTTCCTACCTTTCACCTGTATTAATTCTAATTACTTCTGGAATTTTACTGTTGTTGGCAAACAAACATGAAAGAATTTTATTTACTCCAAAAAGAAACCTTTATAGGGTAATAACTAAAATTCTTATCTTATCGATGGTCGGTACTGTATTGGCTACAGTATTAGTTCTATTTGCCACAACATTAGTGAACGATGATACTTTTAAAGTCACATTGACCTATTTGCTAATTGTTTTTATAGTGTACTTTGTAGTCATGGCTTTGGTTAATGGATGGGTAGAGAAGAACGTTAAGGTCTACCACTGGGTCTACCTTGAAAAGTATGATTGCAAACCACTACTAATACACAAAGTAACTTTCAATAACAAGTTAATGCTTTCATCAGCACCATCTCCCCAAGACAAGCTTGATCAAGGTTTAATAATTATTGAGGATGTATCCATTCTAGATAATCAAGAAATCCATTTTATAGGGCCGAAGAAAAGAAACTTTATCTTAACCAACAGACCAAAAACAGAAGATTTATTGCAGGCGATAGACAATTGCAGACCTTAAATAAATTAGAGGGAGATCAGTGGTCTTCCTCTTTATATCTGCGTCAAATGCTGATTTTATTAAAATATTATCGTTCCCAAGACTCTTTAACCCGTTCAATTTGGAGATTTTCTTCATCTTTAATGTCAAAGTCTAGCCTTGCACATTTTTCAACCTCAACATATTCCTGTTTAAACTCATACTTTCCATCACAACAAGGGCAGCGCAACCAAACTTTCTGCCCATCATTATCAGAATCAAATAGATTCAACACTCCATTTTCGAGAATCTTATATTGAGTAGTCATTGTTTCTTCTACATATAAAATCAATTCAATATCTTCCCACTCATTTTCATAAAGCTCAATACATTCTGGGTCAGTACATTTAAGCTTTTCCAATTTAAACTTACCTCATTTCTCAGTAAATGATCGATTTTACTTGCTTACGTATGGAGCATCCTCAAAATACTCTTTTTCGATACTGGTTAACTCAATCTGTTGTTGTGGGGCTAGCATTGAAATAACTTCTAACAACATTTCATATCTATGTATAAGTCTAATCCTGTCAATGCATTCATGTTCACGATGCGCACAACTTGTTTTACTATAAAGTTGTTCGTAGTATCTATTTTTTTGTTTAGCTAGGTAATACAAATAATCGTACACTTATATAACTCCTTTCAATCCTTATGGTCATATATGTATTCAAGTTCAAACTCCACATCTAACGCCTCTAATAAATTCCTTACAACATCCATGTCAACATCTGTATATGTGCCAATCAACTTCTCATTAACAATCAACTCTGTTCCATAATCGCCACAACAACCGTCTGAGCAGTTATAGTAATATTCTCGAACCACAATTTTGTTCAGCCTTATCACACCCTTTACGTTAAACGTTTCTATTAAAAGAAATGTACATAGTCTTTCCAATTGTACTTTTCGCTTGTATTTCGTTCATCAAAACATGGTGGACGTAGCTTCATAATAATTACACTAACATCATAAGCATTATCCCAAAGAGTTTTATCAATATAGACTTCCTGATATCTCAATCCTCTGCAATTATCGCTATACTTTTTGGCTTGGTATGTTCCTAAAACTGTTTTAACATAATCCTTTTTGCGTCTGATGATTGTTTTTTCGGGTAGATATCTAATCAGCTCGTTCATCTTTGATTCGGCTTTTAGTTGATCGTCTGAAAATATCATCGTGCTAACATGCGTAGCATTCATGCCTATACTTTCCCTTCTTTCTCTGTGAAATATCAATTTTACTTAGATCTTTTTAGTTTTCTTAATCTATTTACAATGCCTTCGCTACTAACTGTATAGCTACCTCCCATAATCAACATATAACAATAGACGACAACATGAGCCAAAATGATAGGAAAAATCAACAGTAATACAAACCATACCCACATACCTTGAAAGCTAAGTTTAAGGACACTCTCTTTCAAAAGCGATGATGCTGCTACGGAAATGATTACCAAAATATAGTTTAGATAATTATTTTTAAGATGTGATTTCATTTTATACTCCCCATTCTAAATAAATTCTTTATTTTACTGAAACATAACTTTGTAGCTGTTCAATTAAGCGTACTACGTCATCTTTTTCTAGACATACTTCTGTTAAAAACTCAGAATCTTTGTAGTTGGAGAAGGATACATGTGATGCTTCTGTATCAACCTCAAAGTAAATCCCCTTACGAGGTAACTCAAAATAACAGCTATATCTATTGTTCATTGGTTAGCCCTCCTCCGTTCTTAAAGTAAATCCATCAATCGTTTTTAACAATCTACTATGAACTGCCTACTCATATGTACTAATAGCTTTCTCAATGTCGTTCAATATCTTTTTTATTTCTTCGGCATTCTTTCCAAAAATTGAACCACCGCTTGATTTAATCTCAAACCTGAAGTTGTCCTTGTTCGTCTCTGGTTCAACTGGAACAGTGTTGTATATCAACGTACCTTTTGAAAATGTCTTTTTAGTGTAGCTGTCACAATAATCTTCTCTAAGTTCTGTCAGACCTTTACATCCTCTAATTTGTTTAACACTTTTCTTTGATCTGATCCAGCAATGACCGAGCGTTTTAAACTTATGAACCTCTAAGAGTAATCCATCTCTAATTCGCCATATGTCCTTAATTGCGTGTGATTGTATTTTTTCCATATTCATCAATCCGTTTCTGAATTTTCTTTTTAATTCGGGTGCTTTTTGTTTTCTTCATGCGTCTATTCAAATCAGGATTTTTTACAGTTTCTTTCTTGGTCCATTTTGGGCTAAATGGTGTTTCAATCATTTCAGTTTCAACAATCGAACTTTGATTACCTACTGTCAAATTAATCCCCTTTTCAGAAGTAATGTGAACATCACCATTCGAGTGAATTTTAAAGTTCCCCAGTTCGATACTGTCCTTACTAATCTTAATGCCCTTTTCTTCCTCAAACACTTCCGCTGCTAATGGTTTAACTGGAGTACTAAATTTGCTTGCTACCTTTTTAATGAATTCTTTAAATTTACTCATTCGTTCTCTCCTTGTTATATGAATTTAATCTAATAAATTTTTGTTAATATCAAACTTGTAATATGATAGGATAGTCAGTCTCATATCCCTCAATACAGACATTCTTTCAACCATTCTATTAATATCTTGAACATTACCTTTTGCTATCACATAGAAGGCATATGCCTCATCAAACGTAACTGGGTAATCATTAGATATCTCATTTGCAATGTTAACTCCAACTTCATCAAACATCGCTTCCATGTGCAACCTCCTTTTTAAACGTAATTTCAATATCTTTATTCTTAATAATTGAAACGATTGTCATCCCTCTGATTTTACTTCCTACGGAAATATTATTGAGATTATCTTTCCAATCTCTAATCTCAAGTCCATCTCCGATCCATACAAACCCGTATGTACTGCTATTTTCGTCAAAGGTGATGAACACGTAGTTACCAAGCTCAGTTACTAGTACGTCTCCATGTTCTGCATGAGTTTCTGCTTTGACTCTCTTGTCGACGATTTCCACTCAATTGTCCCCTTAACTAGAATTTGCTGTCCTTATAACAGACATTACACTTAACAAAAGCGGTCGTTCCCCAGTGCTCATATTCTTCATCATGGTTTGTTTCATAGTGATCTTCAGAAACAATCTCGCAATCTGTACTCCCACAATTTAGGCAAGTGATCTGAAATCCATTCTCCATCTTATGTTTCCTTCCTATGAAATACAGCTTTTACTATGACTCAAGGCGTTCAATTAACTCCTGCACCTTGAGTCCATATTCAGTCCTGCTTGCTTTTGCTGATTCAATAACTTTGTTAATGTCACTCTGTTTAGAGACGATCTGTCTGACCATCTCATCTACAGAGGTTTCACTTATGCATTTGACTGTTTTAAGCCTATTCACAAACTACTCTGTCTTTCTGATATTGCTGATTTTTCAGTTCTACCGCTTGCGCAAACATTGCACGACACATAATATGTGACAAGTGCTCATCAGAGGTATCTCCAGCCAAATAAGCATATGCATGAATCAACATGTGATTGATGTGATCTCTTACTTCAATGTTCATCCAATTATCTGCACCATATTTATCTGCTCCATACTTCAAGACTTTCGTCATCTCAAACATTGCAGCAGGATTGAGTAGATCAAACCGATAAAGGACTTGTGACTGCTTACCACCAAGTTCGTTGGTGACTGTTGGAGCATCCTTCCCTACTCCTTTAACTACTTCGCTCATATATGTATTCATCCTCTACTAATCAATAATTCTTACTCTTACGTTCTTCTTTCTTCCGAACTCTAATGCTTCTTTTTCACTTTTAAAGTACACGTCGATTTTGTGATTTTTAATCGCGCCACCCTTATCTTGCACAACTCTTTCTCCAACTCCATCTATATAAACCTTTGTTCCTTCAGGCAATACATGCCAGTCTGCTGCAATCGTTACACCTTCTTTGGTCATAGCTCCACTTGCTGTCTTTCCGTATTCGGGGTGACCCTTACTCTTACCTGTGCTATTTTCGTGATTTGAATAGGCGGTTAACTCAAAATACATCCAATCATAATCATCGTCACTTTTTTTGCTTGTAGTTGCTTTTACTTGCTTAACTTCCAATTTAGCTACCTTCTTAGACTCAACCGACTTTTCAACTTTAACACTCTCAATCTTAGTCGTGTTTTTCGCTTCTCGTGCTTGATTGACACCCTCATATCCAACTTGACCAATATTACCAATGGACAGTGCCAACAATAGAGATAGGAGTACTTCCAACGTATCACCTTCCTGATATTTGATTATAGTAAAGCCCCACTATTTTAAGTGAGGCCATATGTATGACTGTTTCTAATTTCCCGCAAACTCTCCGTAATGTTTTGCTCTCATCTTTTTAGCAAATTCGTCTGCTACCTTTAAGTCATCAAACTTACCAACAATAGTATTGATTCCTTCAATTTGAATTTGTACAGTCCATTTTCTTGTTCTTTTACACCAATACACATTTCTAATGCCAGATTTACTATTCCTATTTGCTTGTGGACGATTACACATATTTTGTTTCTTATTAACTACTCTCATATTTGCAATCCTATTGTCTAGAGTGTCATGGTTAATATGATCGACATACATCAATGGGTCTTTGACATCCATAAGAAGTCTATGTAAATGAACTGTCTTTTGTTTTCTATTGCCTAGTTCGTCTCTAACCGTTTCAGTTGCTTTGACATAATAAGACTTGGTTTTATTGTCCCATTTCAAATGCCATGATAAGTTGAGTTTTTCAATTTCACTCAACTTATCGACATTAAATACCGTTTCTAGGTGGACACCTTTCTTATTCTTAAGTTTCATATAGACAAGGTTATCTTCAATTCTATAATCGTTTCTAATTTCTTAATTATCCCTTTCTATATTTATATGATATCTGTCTTTGATTCAAACTCTATGTATTAGATTGATTTTACGAAATCTAGCGCTTCTTGAAGTTTTTCTGTATCAGTAATTGTTCTAAAATTAGGAACACCAAGGATATCTTTAAATTTTGGCACAATCTTTTCTGTTTTATCATTAGAACTGAAACGATCAACCTCTGTTTGAATGGCATTGATTAGGTCGTCGGCTGAAGCTTTTGCTTCCTCTTTCTCTGCAAACTCTTGAGCTTTTTGTTCCTGCACTGTTTCTTGCTCTTCCTCAATTTTCACAATATTCTTTCTAGATTCTGCATCCATTTGACCCTTTACAGCTTCTTCGTAGATTCGCATAAACTCTTTAGAGCTATAGGGAACAGGTTCTGATGGAAGATTAACATATCGTCCACCACCAATTGATACAAATTCATTTGGTCTAAACAGCATCATAACCTGAGTCTCATGGAAAGCGCTTGCCTTATCTTTTCCTTTTTTGTCTTTGATATTTTCATCTAATTCATTTCCGTCTTTGTCTAAAATCACAGTATCATTATAGAGTGTACAAATCAGGCTCGCTTGCGATTCGAACACTTTCTTGCCAGTAGCAGACATCATCATATCAATAGATGTAAACTTATTACCATTGCGAAGCGTGGTTTCTCTTTCTTTAGACCAAGCAAGTGACATTGTTCCATACCCTGAATTTTCCAATGTATCAAACTGCTTATTCATTTCTGCTGTAAGAAGGGTGTATCCATTATCGGTAGTTTTGTCGCTAATTTCTTTCAAGGAGGTATATCTTGACCCATTTCTCTTGTTAAAGTCTCTAATAACCCACTCTTCCGCTGCTGCCATAGCTTTATCGGCAGTATCTACACCAAGTAGTTTAACAATCTTATTTGTACTCGCTTCCTCAACAAGATCCTTAACAACTGTACTTCGGAAATATTCCCATTGATCTGCTGGAGTTTTACCTTTAGCATGAATAGGAACAACGTTCTTCAGACTCCATGTTTCCCATCCTTTTTCAAATGATAGCAACATGTAATCATCTGGATTGTCGTAGTGAAGTTCAGTTACTTCCTTCCAAAGCCGCGTTTTGCCCGACTTATAATTTCCAACAATAAGCGAACGAATTCCATGTAGAGCTACCTTTGGTACATTGTTGATTACTGCGTCTCTCAATCCCATAAATTAAACATCTCTCCTTAGAGTTATATATTATTTTTTATTGTTGTTTCTATTGATATGGGGTGCAATTACACACCCCACTTGTAATGCTCAGTTCTTATGCAAATGGATCATCAACTTTGTTGCTATTGCTGCTAGAAAAAGGATCTTTATCTGTTTGACTAAACGGGTCGTCTGAATTACTAACACTATTGAATGGATCATTACTTGTCAAAGCTACTGTTTTTCTCAATTCTTCTTCAGTTAAAAGTTCACGCATCAAACTACTCTGAACATAGCTGATTACTTCCAAACCTTTTTTATCTCCATTGGTTACGCGCTCTTGGCGAGTTACTTTCTCTCTACTATCGACTTGGCTAAACGGATCGTCAGTTCCAATTTCTTCAACAACATCTACATAAGCAAATGTTGCACGGTTATTGTCTTGACCAATAACTTCAATGAAATCATAAGTGTTTAGTGACGCAAAGGCATCAGCCATCGAGATTCCTTGTTCTACCTTCTTCTGATAGACCATCATCTCAACATCTTTTGGTTCAGATCTCTCCACTCCATTTGTCAAAACGACTGCGTTCACTTTCGTATCACCAGTTTCACTATCTTGATATGTAGTATTGATACCAATCTGCATGTTAAAACGATTTACTTCAATAAAATCAGGTGATTGGAAATCACAAACATAGTTGATAGTATTTTTATCGACTTTAATTTCTTTGACCTCTCCATCGATAATCACTTTGCCTTCCTCGTTAATCGGATTAATAAAACTGATTTGTCTTGAGATACCTTTGATTACTTTTCCGTCTTCGGCTTCAAACTCGTATGGGATATATTTCCCCTTAACTTCCACCCAACAATCTTTCTCTACGATCTCTTTAAACTTTTCAATTCTATCCCATTCAGGCTCAATGAGATGATATGTATTATCTGGATAGCCTTCTTTATTGAATCTTTTATTCCATTCTACTTTTGCGGACTTGCCATGTTGTCTACTATATGGATACGCATATGGCTTTTCTTTTCCTGTGACTTTAACTTTTAATTCATTGCTCAGTGCCGTTTCAACAATAAATTGAAATACTTTCTTTTTTCCATCTTCTTCAGTTGAATAGAATGGAATGTCTTCCCAATTATCTGTATTCTTATCTTTTTCTTTAATGGGTTTTACTTTGCCGACGAAATGAAATCCACTATTAAATTCTTTTCCACCATGATTGTTGTTTACCTTGATTTTGTAGTCTGCCATTGATTAATATTATCTCCCTTTGTGTATATGTATTTTTTGATTGTTGTCTCTCTGGTTATTCATTTACATTGGAGGACTTCTCAATCTGCTTGTCATATGCTTCACCACCTTTTCAAAGTGAAATTGCTGCCTCTATATAATCACGCATAGCGTGTTATTTTCGGTTGAATGGGTCTCATCGGACTCGAACCGATATTATCTGATTTATGAGATCAGAGCCTTAACCAATTAGACGAAAGACCCAACTTAACTTCTTGATGAAACTATTATTTGATTAACTTGTTTGGCTTACTTACTCAGTATAAGTTTAGTTTTTATATCCGTCAAGTATTATTTTTGTATTTTATTGTTAACCGGGAAATCCCGGCTACATAAACTGCATTGTAAATCGGTCAAATCTAATTTCTGGATTGTTCAAATGAAGATTATAAATGGTCGTCGTATCATTACAATTAAACCTATCCATCTGCCATTTTGAAATAGGCTCTTGAAACAAGCGCTCTAAGGCAGTTTTATCATTAATATTATATGTATCATTAAACTCTTCGAAAGAGGCAAAGCGAGTTCTTTTAATCATGTCTTTTCTGTAGTCATACAAAAAAGAGTGCATAAACCCAGAAGATTTATCTTTGCATTTATCAATAAAAAAATCTAGATTACCTTGGAAAAGAAACGTAACCATGTTTAAAAAATCTCCAGCCTTCTTGTCAACACCTAGTAGATCAATTATTTGCTGCATATACTCAAACCCTCTCGTGATAAAAATGTATTTTCTGGGTGTAAATTATCTTATGTAACTATCATAATCCATGTTTATACACTTGACAATCACTGTAAGTAGCCGACTTAAATCTGTTGACAGATGCATAATTATGGATTTACAGTCAAATTGATGTCGTACTTTGTCGAATATGATAACAGAAGAACTTATGTTCGTATTTATTATACAACAATCCTATATATTATAAAAGCTTTGGTTTACGTGGTTTACTATGTATAGCTGCTTATCTGCCAAACAGCTTTTTAATGTACTCTTTTACAAGACTCTCTCTTGGTTTGGAAATCGTTATGTACTTCTCTTTATCAGTATCGAAGTATACTTTTCCATTGTCATAATCTACGCTCTTCATTTTGGTTAAGTTCCCAAGCACACCTTTATCGGTCATGATCATACCATGTCTTTCACTCATTAAATCAAAGAATGCATTATTGTTTGTACAATAGACGTACTCTCCATTTTCCGTATATATAACCACTCTATAATCTTTCTTTGTAAACATTTCTTTCTTACAATCTATAACATCATCAACTTCAATCCATTCGGCCTCATCCTTAATGTTTTTACCGTCTCTCCTCTGCACCATAATTCTATCTCTAAACAATGCATTCACCTCATTTAAAATCAGCTCCCCATCCCTACAAGAAGAACAGGGAGCTTAATTTGTTACTTCATTTCTTCTGGTACTGGTTCATTATGAATCACAGTCCAGCTTGCGACATTGGCACCTACTGTCGCTACTGTCATAAATAAAAATCCTAGGGCAGTTACACCCATTCTAATCATTTTTGATTTAATCATTCTTTTCACCTCCCTTCAAGCGAATGAGCAGGAGGGACTGAACTAATAGAGCCGCACAAATTAGATAGTCATTTAACAAAAAACTCACTATTATCATGCCTATAGATATCAACTTTAAGTACTTAAAATGCTCCTTGAGAATCTTAGTTTGGTTCTCGATGTTCGACGGTGCGAAGATTGCCACCAACCCTAAACTTAATAAATTCATAAGCAGTGTGTAGTCACTTAAAAGATATCCAAACTTCGCAATAAGAGCGATTAAAATGGTTGAAATAACAAGACATACTTCAGGTTTTTTAGCGTGATACCCACCAGAAACCATCCTTAAAGATGAGAAAGCAACTAAGCATATTATTACTTCGCTAACGATATTTAGTAATAAGCCGATAATCAATAATAGTACTACAGGCGCAATGTTTGATATTAAGAATTTGATACCGTATCTCGTTATGCCTAATGGTGGCATTTCATCTGGAAATTTTTCAACCAGCCTAGTTGATATTCGTGTGGCGAAGCTATCAATCATACATTCCACTCTTTTCTTTTTTAATATCTATGTACATTAAATTTATTAAACACACTCCCCAGAACAAAATAGTCAGATATATATTTTCAACTGTTTTCACATTGTACAACAGCGCCATAATTACAATGGCAATGAGTGTGCTAAAAATGTTAATTTTATTTAACTTAATTTTGAAACTATAATCGTAGGACATAGTACTGAACCAGATTCTTTTATGTCTTAGGATAAGTGTAAGAACTATTAAAAATCCATTTGCTAACAGTTGCACTAGTGAGCCAAACTCACTTGATGCTTGTGTAAAGTTTAATCCTGAACTAAGCATAAACAATGCAACAACTGAGAACTGAGCCACTATTTGTGCCACAAAACCATAACATGCCAACTTGAAACTCTCCCATAATTTTATTCTAAAATAGAAAGTTAATGATAATACCAATAAGGCAAAACATAGCACTGGAACAAATCCTAAAATTGTCTCATACCCTTTAAGAAAGAAAGTTCCTATTGAAATTATTAAATTAGTTACTAGAATCTCTTTCCAGTAGTCTTTAAAGCTGATCTTGAAACAGCCAAATGCAAACATAAATATTGTTATTCCATCCATTAGACTCATTAGCGCATACACGATATCGTTCTTCATCTTACTGTCTCCATCCTGTTATGTAGTATTTAGTACACAAAGATAATATGTATTTCTTGATTTAAATATAACATGGTCTCTATCAAGAGTCAACAGTTAAAACAACAAAAAAAGAATAAAGTTTGCACTCTATTCTTTAAAGGTTGTACACTTTTTTAATTGTTGGAACATTCAAGAATTCTGACTTCATGGAACCGTAATGATACAGGCCATTTTTATCCTTTTTAATGTTGTAATGATCACAAACAATACTGTATTCTTCTTCTTCTAGCTTCCCACGTTCAACGTATAGATCCTTTGCCATCTTAAGCATTCCGCTATTTCGAACATTTACAATAGTTAGAAGGGGTAAGTTGTGCCACTCAGCAATCTTAGATAGTCTCATTGTTACTAAGTAAATTGATGCTGGTTCTTCAACGCCTTGTTTGATACTAGAATTCACAGCGGATCTAATAATATAGTCGTTATCAATCAAATTATTGTGAGTAACTTTTGTACTGGGTACTAAGTTGCCATTGTTCTTAATATATTTATCTTCTTTATTTGCTATCCTGAGGATATTATACAGATATCCTGTTATAGTTATCTCTCTGATTTCTTGACCATTACGAGATTCGTTAAATAATTTTATCTTATATTTATCTATTTCATCTGTCTCAGTTATATGTTCCATTTTCATACTGAGTAATTCACTATTCTCTCGTCCCATTATACCTTCAAACAATGATTGAACCACGGCTTTATCTTGAAAGTTTAAGCAGCCTTCTACTACGTTTTCTATATCCTCTTCAGTAAATAAAGTTTGTCGACTATCATCCACAAACTGACTATACCATTCAAAAGATGTTACCGCATTTAGTGGATTAATATTATCTTTACGTAAGTCTTGTTCTATGGCCCAACCTATGTAGTTGTTGATAATACTTCCAGCCTGTTGCAAAGATGATACTTTTGTAGACTTTAATAAATATAGAAATTGCGATATTTCTTGAAGATTAAAATCATATAGATCTTTATCAAGCTTTTTTTCCATTATAGAAACTCTTTTTAATACTCGACCATATGCCTTTTTAGTAGCTTCGCTTAAATTTTGAAGATATCTGTCTTTTTGTTCTTTATTAAAAAATTCATCATCATATATTTTATTCACTCTTATCGCCTCCAAAAACATTTACAAAATAATCAAAAAGTTTCTCACGAATTCTTTTGTTGCCCGTAAGAGATTTCTTTGCATTCAAAAGTGGCACAAATTCATCAGCATTTTTACTAATAGTATCAATATACTTCTCTATTTCATCAAAATCAATTTCATTGTCTTGCATATATCGAGACAATACAATGTAGCCAATAAACATTAGTGGATGACCCATGAACTCGTTTTTTCTTTCATTGATGTTCTTTGAAAACTCATTGGGGTAACTACCTGCAAGATAAACAAAAAACTCGTTTAGATACTTTGATATCTTTATGACATCTAATTGTCTTTCAATTGTATAGGAACGATCAATTGCATATGACATAATATCAAAAGTTGTTAGATCTCCAGCTAAATAACTAACTGTGCTGCCTGAAGCAATTTGCTTTCCGATTTCAGATTTACGCTGAAGGTCTGCTACTACTTTATCAGACATTCTTTCTTGTGCTAATTCTTTTCTTCTTTCTTTATTTAAAACATTGATTGTATTTAACTGACTAAAGAAACGTTTTGCAGTCTCTTCGTCATAAACTCTTATTGATAATATTTCGTGTAATTCAATGTCTGGATTAATACTGAGAGCAGCGATAAACCCTTGTAATCGATGAAAACCATCGAGAATAGATACAATTGCACCATCATTTATGGTTAATGATTTAGAGTTAGTGTCATAACTAACAGGCTCAACTTCAGTTGAGTACACGTTCAAAGTAATCATGTCCTCAAAGTATTGATTTTCAGACACTTTGGATGCAATTCTTTTCACACTAGTCTTATTAACGATTGGTGTTTTGACTATTCCACCTGATTTATTTTCTTTATATGTTACTCCACGTTGAGTCTCTTCCTCATAAATTATGAGCTGGCTCTCAACCATTTTTACTAATTCTTTAATATTGATTTTAGTAACATAGCTATCGAACTTAATTTCAATAACCTCTTTAATTGTGAGCGGTAAATATAATTTATATTGATCTTTATCTTTTAATGTACGTTCAGCATCTCTTATTTCTCTTACACCAAAATACGTTTCTGGATTGGGATTTGAATTGTCTGCATCATGCATTGCAGATACTATACCTATCAAGTAGTGTGCATCAAATTCAGATATCACTTCTTCATTCTGGGAGATTTTTTGCACCATACCAAAAGGTACATTATAATCAGCAAGTTTTAAATTAAGCTCATATTGTTTTTGTCTGGAATTTTGAATCAACTTTAAATTTTCTAATACTTCTTTTTCAATAATGTTACGATCTACTTTCATATGTACTCACCTCTAACAAACATTATAGCACATATAGTTAAAAATAATACATGTACCAATATCAAAGTGCTATAATTTCGAGGAAAAATGTTAAGAAACTATTATGAATATACTACACAATTCAACCCATTGCAAAATAAGAAAAAGCCTCAATTAGAGACTTTTATCATTTAACCATTTATGTAAATCTAAATTTGTTTTTACTACTTTATTCTCCTGTATGTCGTAAATTCTATAACCATTAAACAAAAAATTATTTAGCTCATGTGGTTTTTCCGTTCCTAAATTGAGACACTTCCAAGTTTCAACTTTCAACTCTTTATCATAATCTATAAGCTTCATTAACCAGTATCTCTTCATGCTCCACCTACCTTAACAATAGTATGTAAATTATATTTGTGTTAATGGTATGTGACAAGCGGTAATAAATTACAACGAAAGAGATAACTGTAGTGCCTTGTTAATTGCATTCCCAAAGTGTCTAGGTAGTTCGGCAATCTTAAAATCAAGCTGATCTTTTGATACAGTCATTATCTGTTCCAACAAAATGATACTATCGTCATATAGCCCAATCTCTTCTTTTTCTACTTTTACATGTGTAGGCATAGGCTTTTTAACTCTGCTTGTTACTGGTGCAACAATTACTACTGGACTATATTTGTTACCCATATCATTTCCTAATACTACACATGGTCTCTCTCCGCTCTGTACACTTCCTTTGTTTCTACCTAAGTTCACATTCCACATATCTAAGCGCTTTACGTCTTTCATCATTCGCTCCATTGCTACCGCCATCTCAAACACTCCTTATTAATTATCTTCTTAATCTATATGTACCACATTCAATGTGTTTTTAAACTACAAGTTCTATATAAGTATTATAGTTGTATTATAAAATTAAAACAATACGGAACGTTTGTTCTGTCAAGAACTTTTAGTAGCCGACTAAAATATAACTTGCTTCGGCGAATAACCTATTGACTTTTAGGATATATATGGTATTAAGACTAATCAAATCAATTTGAGGTGTGTAAATGAAAAGAAAAGATGGATGGAACGTCGATGATGATAATTTATTAGCTAGCACGGTACTAATGTACATCGAATCTGGCAAGACTCAGTTGAAAGCCTTTGAGGATGTAGGATTAAAACTTAGTAGAACCTCTGCTGCCTGTGGGTTCAGGTGGAATTCAACTGTAAGGCATAGATATATCAAAAGTATTGCTGAGGCAAAGACTCATAAAATAAAAAGAAATTATAAAAAGACGTATTCAAACGAAGAGCTGTCAATTGATAGTATTATCTCATGCCTTCTGGCTCTTAAGGATGATCTACAGCGCGCTGAGATAGAGAAGAGTATAATTAGTAAGAAGATACAGAACGTATCATTAGAAATCAATGCTAGACGTTCTGAAAGGCATTTAGATGCTTTGGCAAATAAAGAAGCCCTTTCATTATTATTGTCTAAAGCTGCTGAGCTTGGGCTGTTTGAACATAACAAAAAACCCGCCATTTAATTGGTGGGTTTTAGTATTTGTCTCTATGTGAAACCTACATTTGATTAAATATTGCTAATCCCTCTGAAGTTTATTGGGGTATATCCAACTGGATTCATCAAGTTGAAATTCATACAAGACTTCTTCTTGCCCATCATTAATTATTTTACATATGTCTTTTTTCTCAGGTAAGCTATGAATATAATGCACTTTCTCATTACTTAATGTACTGTATTCTACTTTCACTTCGATGATTTCAACAGTATCACCAACATGTGCATTAATTGGAACAGTAGGTATGAAAATCTCAATACCCTTTTCAAATACACCGATATCGACTTTAAAGTTTCCAAGGTTCCCTTCCGAAGTTTTAGTCTGTAAAAACACTCTACAGTCCAGTATCACTTCGGGATTGCCATAATGTGATAGCTTGAGGAAACTGGTGTTAAATGCATCAGATGCGCCCGTCATTGTATTTAGACTATCAACTAACTTTCTATAGCCTTCTGTCTCAATTATTCTACTGTTTTCATGTGTTTTAACATTCTTCAGTCGCAAATTACTGTTAAAGTCATGAAGTACAATGTATGAACGGTTGTCTCTTTTAAGTCGATCCTCTTCTTTCTTTTTTTGAACTAATTCGTCTTCTTTGTCTTTTTTCCTCTGAATATGCTGTTGATAAAGAGCAATACAAACCGCTGAAATTAAACCGACATAGTTAGCAAAGAATCCCAACCAAGCGTTTTCATCTGCATTCACTCCCGGTGCTTGCCATGAAAACAAAGCATAATTCAATACAACTGGCAACCCTATAATCAATAGAATTAAGTAAACAAACCGCTTCAAAAAATCACCATTCCTCTTTCTCAAAAATACGTTAAACTTGCATTTTACTCAGAATCGATCTTTGTCCATCGCGTTTGATTGCCCATCTTGTTGTAATCCATATCAAACAATCTTTTTGCACCAGCTAATTTATCATGCCACAAACCTTCTATAAGTGAATAGGAGCCATCATCGAAGCATTTTTGGATTTCAATATCGTATCGTTCTCCTAATACTTCCGAATCCACCCTGGTTATTATTGCTTTATAAAAGAAATCCTCATCATCAAAACTAACTATTTTCTCCCATTTCATAACCCACCCTCCCTCTCCTCATGAAACATGCCTTTTACTTGCTTAATCACAGAATTCAAATCTGAACATAAAAAATTCATCATGTTCATACTGTTTGTATTGATTGTCTTTGGTTGCAATCACATGCTGATTATTGAGGTCATCAATGATCTCAATGCCGTACTCCTTAACTTGAAATTCATATTCCTTTCCAAGTGTAAACTCTTCATCGCGTCTATCATGAACATATTTGACTTTCATCTTACTACTCCTCTCGTTACTCCCCAGAATGCTTATTCACCGTTATCGAATAATGGTATATCTCAATATCCTCTGCAATGAACTCTCTTCGTTGAGCTGCTAACAACGTCTCATACATGTTCTGTCGTCCTACAGGATTGTCGGTATGTATATATATCTTATCTGCCCTCAATCCATGCTCACAGAAATACTTAACCAAGTCATATCCATTGGGTAACTCTACACCATCTACATCCTCGCCCAGATCGTGGTCTAATGTAAGAATAGCCACCTTTCTAGTCTCAAGTATATGTATGGCTTCATAATATGTACGAGCGACCACGAAGCCTTCTGGACAGTCTCTGAGGTCATCTACGTAGAGGTTAATCTTATCTGTCATGGTCGCACATCCTTCCATATACAATCATCTTATCTCCATATCTCTACGATCAATGTATTGCTTGTAGTCACGTACATATAACTTATTGTCTGAGGCATCATAGAAATACTCTATATTTTCATTCAGAAAATTTTTTTCCACATATATAATTGAATAAAAACCAACATATAAGCTACTATCGTTAAAGTCTTTCACAACCGAAATAACTTTATCTGTCTCAACTTCATCTTTCCTTGGCATTCGATTCTCATCTCCTTCCCTATAAACACATCTTTTATCGTTTTACAATGTAGCATCATAGAACTCTGATATAGATACATTGACGTGTTCCTGAAATTTACCAAACGTTTCTTTAAAGTGTTTCATGAGATAAACTTGTGATTTATTAAATATTTCGTCTTCAGTTAACTCTTCATCAGAAGGAACCATAATTCCCCCTTCATATTCTTTAGAGGGTATTTCGTAAGTAACAACATAATAGTATCTTGCATCCCCCTTAAACTCAGAAGATCTATCTTCTGGTATAGGCGAGTATTCCCACATAAAACTTCCTCCTTCATGCTTTATGTTCGTTATAAAATAGCCATTTGATCAGATCTTTACCAACTGTTACCCAAAAGATTATAGGATTTAAGAATTATTCCTAACACCCCACAACCAAAACCTCCCAGTAAGGTAAACCCTATGCATAGTCCATATGCAAATTTAAAACCCTCATCTTGTATGTTCCTAAAATTCTTAATTAACAGCAATCCTATGATTAAGGATATGCATGTCACAAATACCCATATCAATTGAGTAATAATATGCACTCCCCTATCTTTACGAAATAGTTATTTTACTTACTGTTATTCTTTATGTAATCGTCAATAGCTTCATTTACCCTCTTTTTGTGTTGATTTTTTCAATTAATAGATACTAAAGGGATCTGGAGATGAAAGCAGAATATACGCAAATACGGTAATAAGCAGAACATATCCCGCAACACCAAAGTACTTCTTCTTTTTAAACGATACAATGATTCCAATCAGTCCAATAATTATTGCAACTAAAGACCAAGCATCATTTAACATAAGCATTGAAATCCCCCCAAATTATTGTTTAATTTTAATTTTTTGTTTTATTTACAAGCCTATTAGACCTACGCTTAATAAAACGAAACCCACACCACAAAGAATTACGTCTTTCGCCATGTAGCTGTAAAATCTACCAAAGAAACTGATGAAGAAGGAGATAAAATTCAATCCAAACATTGCTAGACCTATCACACATAGACTAATGAATACATAGTCCATCTACTCACCCCAATTTCAAAATGAAGGTTATTCAAACAACTCTAAACTGTCTTTGTATTCTTTTCTCTTTTTCTTACTATACTTCAGATCAATATTGTATTTACTGCGAAAATGTTGATCATAGTCTTCTGCTTGTTCTTTGGAGGCACAATACTCCGATTCCATTTCAAATTGAGTTCCGTCATCATTTTTTACTTGTACACACCATAACCGGATGTTCCGATCAAACCAAACGTCTGTCCATGTCGGCATTTGATCATTCATATTAATTTTCTCCTTGAATAAGGTTCATTTTCAATAACTGAGACGTGAAGCCTTTCGCTCTTTTTAGGCCAGCTTCGTTTTTATCACCAGTCACAGCATTCAATGAAGATATCTCAAGTAAAGCGCCATAAGTGTGGAATTCATCCCACTTCTTTCTTGTATTCTTTACGCTTCTGATGCCATATTCAGCAAAGTCATAATCGCTCTCTATTGAGCTCAATTTAAGTTTAATGTATTTTGGAAAATTGGAAATAAACTCTCTAGCCGATTCTTCGCTTTCAAATCCTTGTAAAGTAACTGCCCCATTTAACTCAACAGCTTCTAATATTGCCTTTTCTGTTTCATCTATTTCATTCTGATAGCCCCTCGATGTAATTTTACTATATGGTTTCATGCTACCTCTCCTCCTTCTATTAAGTTCGAATGAAATAAACCTTTCACAATCTTATGTATATCACCACTATATTGATACTTTTATTATATAGTAGCAATGAAATATACACTACTTGGAATTGTTCAATAGTACGTCTATAGCTTTAAATCCCAACTTCGACACGGGTGCCTGTTTCCCGTTTTCAAATTCAGCAGACATTGAAATGTTGTTCAGTCTCTTTACTTTGATTGGATTGACGTAAGTGGCTCTATCCGATTTCACAAAATATCCCTTTACGTTTAAGTGTCTGATCAATTCAGAGTTGCTTAACATCTGATAATCATTTTCCTCTGTAGTCACTTTAAGAACCGATCCATTTATTCCACCTCTAGTAACATAGAAAATATCAGAAACATTTACGGTTTTAACTTCATTTGTCGCAGTATCAATTACAGGGACTATCATATAGGTTCACCTCATGTTAAGTTTATGTAATTATGTTCCATCACGGCGTTGCTCGTTACAGTACTTTATCTCTTTTAACTAACTCAATCTTACCACAATATATAATAATATGTCAATATTATCTTTGTGTAATAAAAAAAGACGGAGGGTTACCCTCTCGCCTTCGAATATGTATTATGATCTCTGCTATATATTTCAGCAGCCTCTTTTAAGCTCATCCACCTACCATCATGGTCTTGTACCCACATAGATCCGTCTGGAAGACGTTTGCCTCGTTTATACACTGTAGTAGTAAGCCTCCCCTGTCTGAGCGATACGCACATCTACAGCTTGTTTTAGATCCATGGTCAGAGAGTACACTCTGTCCATGAGGATGTGAGCAATAGTATTTTTACAGCGCCCTTGTTCTTCTACTGTTTCGATTACCTCATTGTTTACGATGATATTGTATGTGTTCATTTTATTATCTCCTTTATTATTATATATTATTTTTGTATTTAATAATTTCCTTAGAAAGACTTATTTCATCAGCCTATTCATAATTTCATTCGACTTCTTTATGGCAGCATTCATTTTTTCTGTTTGTTCTTTGGATGGAATACAATTGCCTTTTCCACACCAAGGAGTTTTAATTGAGGGATTGCACTGACACATTGATTAAATTCAACTCCCTTCGAAATACTTCTTTTATTCCGACCTCATGCCTTTTGACAAAACATCATGAATTATTATTATTTTATCTTTTAAAAAAAGTATCAAGTGCCTCTAATACTTGCAAGAAGCCCCCATCGTTTACGAATTCCTCTTCGAGTAGCGCCACACCCCATCTATCAAACGTCTCTGGAAAGTCAGCTCTTAAACAATACTGAAAGTCTGTCCTGTGATATGGCTCAATTAGTTGAATATATAAATCACTACTCTTCAAAACGGTAACACCTTGTCTTGTCCACTTTTCTGTCATATTGTACTTTGATGATAAGATCTTAAGGTAGTCCATTGCTTCCCTCCCCCATTAAGATGAAAGAATCCTTTTACCAAAACCTGTGCTATTTCATTCATTAAATGAAACTATATATTTAGGATTATTTTTCAAGCTATTGACATATCCATAACATGATTCTTTATCAAGATAATACTCCTCTAATTCTGGAATCCTAAAGCCAGAGCCGCTATCCCATACATTTACTACCCAATCCTCTTCTGCATTTGAGAATTTGATCGATACATTCAATTCTCTTTTCATATGTCATCTCCTTATGAAATAATCTATTTACGCACTCTCAAATCTTATCCTAAGATCACAAAACTATTAGTGTCTTCAATAAATATCGCACCAATTTTTAACCAGAATCGTTTAGATGAATCAATTGCTTCTCCAGTTAGGATACTTATATTTTTAATTGATTTTAGATTTTTAATCACTGTTCTACCATATCCCTTTTTTTCATACTCCTCATAAATTTCGAGGTTAGATATAAATAGAGTGCCATCTTTAATTTTATAGTGAATTGTTCCAATTTCAGTGCGGATGCTATCCACAAAAATCTTATAGAATCCTTTGATTCCTGAGTATGGTTTTAGATACATCATTACTCATTCCCTCTTCTGAGTTCTCCGTTTTATTTACAGTTTCATTTTCTTATGAAATATTCATTTCATTTACTACAAATTACTCACTTAGAAGCTCCTTATACTGAGCTATGGCTCTATCATATACAATTAATTTACTAATGCATGTATCGATAAAAACTGCATTGCCTTGAAGCCCATCAGATTCATATAAAACTTCACTGTTGTCTACTTTACTTTGCAAACTTTCTATCTTATTACGAACGCTGTTCAAATGGTCATTCAATTTAAGGAGCGTATTCTGTTTTTCTGTTCTCATAATCATTAGATTAATTCTGATACGTTTTTCCATTCTATTTTCTACTCCCTCATGAAAGGATCATTTTACTTCCACCAATCTTTACCGTACTCTTTTTCTAAATGAGCACCAAATTTTATGTACATATCTTCAATTTCCTGAAATGAATTATCGTCTCTTGTCTCAGGCATACTTTTTAATTCATGGTATCTTTCGCTAATCAGATTATACAAAATTACTTTTTCTCTAAAGATCAATTCCATCACATTTCAACTCCCTATAAAATTATAGTATCATTCAAACTGCAACTTGCTCCCGTGTAATAATAATGACATCATCATCTTCGCACAATTCCTTAAACATGTCTCGCTGCTCTTCAGTTGGAAATCCATATGTATTCTCAGTAATCTTACCAAAAATTTTCTCAATGACAACCACTTGGTACATTGTGATCACCTCTTCTATTTGATAATCTTATTGTACATCATATTTATTGAATTGTAAAGTATTATCTTTGTCTTTTAAATAAAAAAGAGATGCTTTTTAGGCATCTTTAATTATAGTGTATTTATTATTGTGTTTTTATAAACTCTATATAATGCTTCTTACATCTGTCTCTCATAAAAACTTTCTTTCTACAACTTTTCAAAATGCAAACATTGTAATCGTACTTAGTTAGATCCTCTTTAGACTTGAACATAGCCACCTTCACCTTCTTGACTGGAGCATTTCGTTTAGGGGTTTTAGATAACTTTTTCTCTAAAGAGACCAACCTACGTTCTTCGCATACTAAGCACAGATCTGATTCAGTATCATTGCTCCTATAGTTGCTACAAGAGCTCTTTGAACATTTGATGAGAATATTATCCATGATGTCCACCATCCAGTAAGTTCTAAGTTGTCTACATAATTATTCTAACACTGAATGATCTTCTGGGTAAAATTAATCTTTCTTAGGGAGTTTCCTTTTCCTTTTTATGTATTTAGCGTAGTCATATCTAATCCATAAATAAATTTTATAATATCTTTCATATAGAAACGAACTATGTGTATCAACGTTATACCAATTATTAAATGAAAGCTCACCCTTACTGGAGTTGCAAATTGCACAAGCAGGAACACAATTTTTCAAATCATTACGCCCATCATTGATTAAATGATCTTTATGTAAATCTTTCTTAGTTTCTAATTTATTTTGCTCCCATGTCTTTCCGCAATACGCACATCTGAAATTGAAATATTGTCGGCATTCATCCCACTCTTTAGGTGTTATTTCGTGTTTTTTATTCTCTCTTTTGCCTCTATAGTATCGAGATTTGTCTGGATTCTTTCTCTGCCAGCTTAAATAATAACCGTCTAGTCTTTGTTGTTTTGCATGTTCTCTCTCAGACTGTCTCCATTTTTCACTCGTGTTTCTTTGATGTTTATTATACTTCCTTTTACGCTTCAGATAGTAATCTCTATTTTCCCAGTGCCATTTCATTTGTTTTAAATTTGCACAGCTAACACAACAAGGATTTAGCCCATCAATTTGATTACCTTTATTTTGATAGAAAAATTCTTTAGTTGATGGGAGATATGTGTTGCATCTATTGCATTTTTTATGATTAATATAATTAATTATTTTATGTGTTTCATTCCACTTCTTACTCCTTCTCTCTTCTGTACGTAGATCTTTTTCTTGTTTACTCATAGCCATAGCTGTATGTATATTCTCCTATCTTTGTTTGTTCTCATATGCTCTAATCTTCTCAACAGCTTCAATATATCTACTCATGTAAATTGGTGAGACTCCAAGAGATCCTATTTTAACTGCCTCTTCATGATCTTTTATATTTTCTTTGAGTTTTTGATCGAGTAGCTCCATTAAATCTTCATGACTCATCTCTAGTAGCTCCTTCAGTAGCCCCATCGTTATCGTCTCCCTCTTCTAAAATCTCGTTACATATATCTACGCACTCATCACATATGTATACATTTGATCCAGTAACCAACTTAAAAACCTCATTTTGACTCTTCCCACAAAACGAACAGTGAAGAACTGGCTTACCTTGAAGTTTCAATAGCTGATCATACTTCTGCGCTTTATCAACAATAGTATAAATTGTCTTTTCATCGATATTCATCTTCGTGTCTTCCCTTCTATTTGAAATTCAACTTTCATAACGACTTAGCCACATTTCAAATTCATACTTCTCTGGATTGAACGCTCGATCTATCTCTCGTTCTGAGCGAACAGGACGAAATCCAAAATCCAAATACTGATAAGGTTTGTAACAATAAAGATTATTTTTAAGACGTAAAAAAGTGAAGCCATTACTGTTAGTGAATGTATTTTTATCGAAACACTCCAGACAGAATTCTCTAGTCCTATGACTGACTCCTATACCAATATTATCAGTCACTCCTTCTTTATAACCTTTGACTTTTAAAGTATTACAAACTTCACATTTTTCTATTTCTACAATTTGAAACATTGGCTTCATCTCCTTGTAAAATAACTGTTTTATCAGTTTATTTATAAAAACTTAACAGACAAAATTAAATCTGTTAGAATCTTTTATAAATACATAATCTGGGGGATCAATGTGGTAAAAAAGAAAAACATACTTGGCATCATTTTAATTTTAGGTTGTATAACATTAATTTCATCATCACTATATTCAGAATACAAAATAAATAAACTAGAAAATTCGTTTGAGAATGAACTTGATGCTTATGTTAATCTGAATCTAACGCCAGCAATTAATTACTTTGAAGAATATAGATTAGAAGGTGATTATTTAAACACATTCATACTTACTCTCAATAAAGACTTTGATGTACTTAGTCTTAAAGAGAAGTGGGATTTTTTAAAGCCGTTAATGAATGATTATGACAGTCAAAGAGAACGCCTCTTGAACGTTCATAATCTTTGGGAGGGCAGTCTAAAGTTAGGGATTTCTAATCAGTCAGATATAATTGTAAAGACTTCAAATGGTGAATATGAATACTCTTCCGTCGATTCTCTAAGAGAACCAACCGGAAAACTTCATTTGAGTTCTGATTTCGAAGAACCGATTAATAATTTTGCCAAAGTAGTTGAGCAAGGGTTCAGAAGCCCTCCACCCCCTGGAAACCAAATTGGACATGGCATGAGCCAAATAGAAGTCCAGCGTCTACTAGGTGACCCTGATTCAATTAATCGAAAGATGGCTGGCGATATAATAATTGATCACTGGTATTACGGAGGAACTTATATTCTCTTTCAAGATGGCATAGTAAAGCAAATGTCGACTCATCATATTTACAAGTAATTCAATCGTACATTATCAAGCGGAACTCATTGTGGAGTATTGTAACTACAATCGAAAATCCGCTTTTTATTTCGTTTTACCAGGTGAAAGTGAAATCCTGCATTCACTTAAATTTATTAACACGAATAACCTCTGCCATTTTTAAGATGAGTTTTGTATTCATCGTCTACATCATTGAGTGAATCAATAAAACTCCGTACTCTTGCCACAGCTACCTTACGTTTTTCTAGTTTCAGTCTATACTCAGGATTGTTTTTGCAAGTGTAGTACTCATCCAGTTCTGATTTTGAGAAATTCGGAATCCAATTGATAGCCTGACCGCACAAGAACGTTCTTGTTTCCCACCGTTGGCCATTGGTATGTATCCTTATTGTCTTACTTAATATGTCTCTTTCAATTTCTTCACCAACAACTGTAGAATCTCCGCAAACTGGACACTTGCTTTCTTTCAAGTGTTTCAGCATTTATTATTCATCTCCCTCTTCTAAATGAAAACTGTAGTTACTCAGAATCATCTATATTATTTCTTACAAACTCTTTAATCTCTCCAAGTATTTCGTATTGCCAACGAGAAAAATCATATTGTTCCCCATAGCGCTCACAAGCTTCAGCTTTAGCAATTACTACTTTACCTTCCCATTGATCAAATCTGTGAATGGTTTGCCAATCATTAAATACTCTAATGACTGTATTCACTCTCTCCCTATTACTATTCCACCAGTCAATGTCGGTGTCAGTATCCAGTTCCTCAATAAGTTTAAATATCAACTTCAATCCTCCATTTCAAAATGAAATCGTTGTTTCATATTATCTTTATGTAATTAACTTTCCAGCACATTGTTTCCTCTGCTTCATACCCAAATTATACATCTGACTATATATATTGTCAATATTATCTTTGTGTTTTAAGCAGGGTATCAAACTTTCGCTAGTATACCCAACACCACTCCAAATCTAATTGTTTTATTCTCACTCCACAAAATGAACAGATCGCTAAATATAACCCCGTATAGCTTCATCTGTTCCACATGAGAAGCTGTTATAGATTCGTTAAATAGATCGCTCAAAGTTTTTACGGGATTTTCTTGAAACTCTTGATATATTGTATCAGTTACAATAGAATTACTTTGATATAATTTTCTGAATTGATACAATACTCTATGGATATTCAGCTCTGAATAATCATCATCTAGACGCAAATAAAACTCATCAATCACTTCATGAGTCTTCAGTATTGTCAGGATGTTTGATTTTAATATTGTAGCCTTTTCGCTGATCTCTAAGAGATCAAACAATGATTCTATTGTCATAGATGAATCTCCTTATGTATGTTTTACTTTGCTGCCTTGGAGGTCATTTAACTTTTGTGCTTCATGATACTTAACAGTTCAGTTTAATCAACTGCTAGTTAAGCACTCTCTATAATGAGGGTGCTTTTGTTATGCCTATTTTCTGTTACCCAAACGGTAACACACATATTAATTTAAACCAAATACTGTCTGTTGTCAACTGAATTTGTATAAAGGGGGATTCTCTATGGTTTCTCGTAGATTGAAGATTCATTTAGGAAACTTACTTGATAGCAAAGATATTTCAGCTAGGGAGCTATCAAGACGCACAGGCGTTCGTCATGTGACGATAAGTAAGATTATCAATGGTGAAGCTATATACATATCGATTGAAAATATCGAAAAGATCTGCATTGAGTTAGATATTGACGTTAATGAGATAATGTCCATGATTAAAGAAGATGAATAGGAGCACGTTAATTTGGCTTGTAGGTAATTGTTTGGCTCTCATAGCTTACCTGTTATATGTTCTTACAGATTTAATTGAGTATGTATATTTTGTTTTGACTTGCGCACTAATTCTTTTAATCCTCTCCATATACTCAATAATCAAAAAGAAATAAAAAAGGAGCTGCTTAAATATGCAGACTCCTCTTCTTTATGTACAAGTACTTTAAATTGATTTTTTATTTCTAATCCAAACCAGCACCTTTTCACTTACTTCGGTGTCAAACCATCCCCATTCGGCTGCTAAGTGCTTGATGTCACTGGGCAACTGTTCGTGAATATTCTTAATAGTATCTTCAGACGGTACTCTGTTATAGGTGTCTACATAGCAATCGTTAATCACAGAGTTCCTATCGTGTGCTTCCATATCCTTCATTCATGCATCTCCATTCTTTATCAAAGTAACATTTCGTAAAGATTCATTCTGTGGATGTCATCCAATCTGATTTGACCCAGTTGATGATTCTTTCCAGTCTTTCTAAAGTAAATATCTTATTCAAGGGATTGTACCATTCAATAAAATCTCTATCATGTTTACTTGAATTACACTCTCTACAAGCTGGAGCACAGTTGTCAATAAAATTATTACCATCGTGATTAACGTGATCTTTATGTAACTGCTGTCCAAAATTGTTAAGATGCACAAAATAATCAAATCCACAATATGCACAAGACCATTCAAAATAATCTAAGCAAGCTTCCCATTCTTCTTTTGTTATTTCATGTTTATGCTTCTTGGAACTATAGAGCTTTAATTTATCAGGATTTTTCCTCTGCCAATCTTTTTCTTTTCCCGCTGCTTTTCTTTTTTTGTTACTTTCCTTGATGGTCGAAATACTCTTATCTGATAAATTTGAATTATAATATTTCATCTTCGTCAGGTAGTATTCTCTATTTCCCCCTTGCCAATCAACCTGCCTATTAATCCTACAGACTTTACAAACCGGATCATAATAAATCCAGTTTCCTCTTCTTTTTGAGTATTTCTTTTGCGAGTAAAATTCATTCAAAAGTTTTTCCTCTTTACAATCTTTGCATTCTTTGGCTTCAGAAAAATTTATAATCCTCAATGCCTCCTTCATCTAAATTTGTAATCGTAATGATATTAAAATTTCATTCAGATACATAGAAACTAGCAAAACCCATTAACTCATCAATAGAATATACATCAGACAGCACAACATTTTGGCGCTGACCATTTTTCCAAACTTCCACCTTCGCCCATTCAATTTTTTCGACAATTTCTTTCATATGTACTAATTCATGTTTGACACTTACCAACCCGTAGTCTTTAGAAAAAATAAGAAAACTCACAATTTCCATCGTTATCGCCTCCATATAATATTATCTCATGAACCTAAAGTTCAATGGAATACCCAATCTGTCTTCAATTGTTCTGATCCTTTTCTTCAGATTTATTCTTTCTTCCCAGTTTAAGTTGTCATTCATTAGATAATCTTCCTTGAGACTTTTCAGTAGATCTCTTGCACTCAATCCTAACACCTCTCTATGTATTATCATCTCTATCTAATGATAATTATACAACAATAAATATACATATGCAAGTATTATTTTAGTGTTAATGATGATAAAAGTCTTGTTTGCGAACAAAAAAGAGCCCCATCAGGACTCTTAGTCTATATGTGATCGATCACTCTTAATCTTGATAAAGGAAACTTGGATCTGCCCACATCCGTGATGGTGAGCTGAGTTCACGTTGTTCAATACTTTCAGGAGTTTGAATGTGCCCATATAAAGTACCCTGAATAGTTTCTCCCGGTTCCACAAGTGAAATATCTGCCCAAATAGTATTATTCAGAGTTGGATCTTCGGGGAAAACGTCTTTATCATTGTTTAGTTTACTTTCCTTATCTATTGCAATAATTGCTTCATTCTTTGTTTCCCAGCTTGAAATAACTTTATTGAAGTTTCCCAATACTACAAAGTAATCAGATTCGTTAGTGAATTCATATTTAATTTTGCTTCCCAAAGATATCATCTCCTATAACAATTGTATGACAAGTATAGAGCATACCCCAAACAAAGACAATGTGGTTAGTTTAAGCGACATGAAAGACTGGTTTTATTTGGTCTCTATGACACCATTTTTTATCACATACTTCTTCGTGTCTTGAATTTCAGTATGAGTATTATCAACTACTTTGCTACTGTTAAGGATCTGGGAAATGAATCTCAGTTTATGTTCTAAATCGGACTTTTCTTTTTTTAGTTTACTATTTAACTTGGTTTTGTTGTTCAGTTGAGCATCTTTTCCTTCAAGTAGAACTTCTTTCAACTTAAGTTGATTCTTTAAATCGTTAACTTCTAATCTTAACTCATTGATTTGAGACATAAGATTAGATTCTATTTTAACATCTCTCAAGACAGTCTCTAGATGAGTTGTTAAAGCCAAAACTACGTCAGAGTGCTGTTGTGTCGAATTGTTCTCCGAAGGCGTGAGACTTTCGTATGAAGGTTCCAGATAAATCACATTATGTTTAACTATATAGTCCTGTAGAGAACCATATTTCCTTTTAATTTGATAATACTTCTGTTGAACATTATTTGCATTTCTGTTTAATTTTCCTGCTGCTATCCTTATTGCATTCATTTTTGTCTTACCTTTTCCCACTTCTTCATTGACCGTTTGATTAAGAACGTACAAGTCATTGTCAGTCCAATTTCCAAGGATTTCAGTTTTAATCTCTTGTGGTGCTTCCTCTTCCACTTGAAGTAAGTAATCACGTACCTTGATAGCAACTTTGCTATCTCTCAAAAGCATCCCAATTCTTAATACGGCCTTCTTGGTTAGCAGTTTAACAATGTGTTGCCCCGGTGACAAGGCTTTTGACAAGGTGTCAAAACCCTCTTGCTTACTTGAAATTGTCCTCACATTGTCTTTCTTAAATTCAGCATTATGTCTAGAAAGTATCTGTGCTACAACGCTGTAGTCTACCTCATAAAATTCTGAAGCCATTTTCACAGTCATGCTTTCTCCATCGGGAAGAAGTATTACCTTCTTAACTTTATCAAGCATGCTAACCTTGTTTATGTATTGTTCTCTAAAGTTTGTATTCTTGTTTTCAATAAACTGATCATGATCCAACTGTAATGCTTCATTCATTTTTAAAACCTCCGATATTATTTTAATGTTTGTAAATAGAAATCAAATCTTCGAGCTTCAAAATCTCTGCCTTTTGCAAAGGCTGTTTCCCGTTGATGAACAATGAAAACAAAGAATTACTAATTCCTAGTTTCTTTGCAATGAATGACTTCTTAATTCCATAATCATCAATAACTTTTTGTGTTCTTTCTTTGAGCGTCATGTGTCCACCTCCTTAAAATATATTTTAATTGTTATTCAAAAAAAATTGGTCAAATAAGCATTTCATTTAGATAAGTATTCATTAAACACTGTAATACTCGACTTCTAAAATTAAATCAATCATATCTTCAATGTCATCAGCAGCCTTTTCGTTAACTGTGATCCGATTTTTATTGATCTCAATTGTGCAGTTATTTGTATGTATTGTACATGTAGGAGAGATTGCAAATGAATGTTCATCCCCAATTACTTCGTATTTCACCCCTTCAGCATCAAGTTTCTTAGTGACTTGTTTAACAAATTTATCAATCTTCATTATTTTCATACTCCATTCATTATGAATTTATAATTATACGATATTCTGTATTTAAATATCATCAATTGCGAGTGTTATACTTTTGATTTCGGATATTCATACAATTGAATCTAAGTAAAGCAAGAATTTTATTAGAAAATCATCTTCCGTAAAACATTCAACTCTAATTAAAACAAGGAACCATGTAACCGTTGATGTGATCGAAAGTTGCTTCAATGTCACTCATTTTAATTGCTTGTTTGCCCCATGCATCAACCCTAAGCAATTCACCTTTATCATCAATTAGCCAGATATAAGTTTCCATGTCAGCATGTACGGCATATGTTTTACTTTTAAAATTAACCACTTGATTAAGTTCGAAGTCCATCTTTTATTCCCCCATTATTTGCTTATATGATTAAGATTTGTTAAACATCCATCAAACAAAACATATGTATCTAAAGTGTTGATCCACAATTCTACAATTCGTTCTGGGATTGATGTATTGGTCTCACTCAATACATCCGTTGTGTTAATTCCATATTCCGCTTCTAAACTCAGTAATTCATCGAGCGCCTTGGATGGCTGAACTTTAAAATTATCAGGTCGTATTACTGTCTTGAATTTATCAATCATATTTTATCCCCTTATTTCTAAGTGAAATCACTCATTTATCAAGAATATTTAATCAATTCCAATGTTTCTTTACTTATTTTCACTTTTGTTAGTGACTGCAATATATTGTAACCACAAGATTCACAATCAAAGTATTTTTCATTTAAATCATTATCCGTTTTGATTTTCATTTTTATTTTGCAATTAGGACATTGCATATTAGCAATTTCCCCTCTTATATTTGAGTACCGATTTCTTTCCTAGATCAAATGTATCGAAGTTGCCAATAAAATTCTTCTCTCCAGTACCCCAGTTTATCGAATAAGCCTGAAAAGATGATCCATCTTCATATACCTGACCAACTACAACATCTTTCTTTTTGATAAGCATTATTATTCCTCCATTATCCTTATGAAATGAGTAATTCATTTAATTACGGTACAAAGTTTCTCGTTCGAATACGTTGTTTATGTATTGCTTAACTTGTTAATGTAATTATAATCTCTATTTTTATTATTGTAAAGTATTATTTTAGTGTTTAATACTACTCATAATTAACTTATAAGTAGTCTCTCTCTTTGATTAAATCCGCATTTTCTTTAATCCACTTCTTTGCTTTAGCCAACGTCTGATGGCTGTCCGACTGGCTTTTAAATCGTTCAACAGCCTTAATATTCCAATGGATGGGCTCCACATCCCATTCATGCTTAGATCCACCATTGTAAATAACGAAACCCATGTACTCATATAGACCATCGAACTTAGTCTTTTCCAAGTAAACCCCTCCTTGTAAAGATTATTATATCATTTCATGTACGCCGGTACTTGTTTGCCTTGAAGTTCACACTCTTCACGGAAGCGCTGCTTCCACTTTTCGCTACTTTCCTTGCGCATTGCATCTAGTCGAGCAGTTTCTTTTGCTGCGAACTCTGCACAGAGGCGTTCATGATTGGCACGTTCTTCCGCGAGTCGAACATTGATTGCCTCGATTCGAGCCGCTTCTTTCTGTGCTTTCGCTTCTTTGATTCCTTTGAATAATTTAAACATATGTATCGTCTCCTTATTTGTTAACTTGATAATGTAATCATAACACCTAGTTACATTGTTGTCTAGTATTATCTTTGTATTTTATAAATTAAATCACCTCCTGTTGTCCCCATTTTAAACGTGTGTATCCGTGTTGGTCTTTTTCCTTTGTCATTACCATGTTCAAAATATCGAAATCGACACCAAACCGCTCATATAATTCATCATCGTTTACATCATCATTTTTCATAAACAGATTCAACTTTTCCTTACTTAAAATTAACTTTAGTAGATTACTTTCTATGCTATTTTCATAAGTTATATAGTGTATTTCTTTATTGTCCGATTCTGAATCAAAACGCACAAACCTAGCTGTAAACTGGTGCAGACTTGCCCCATTCCACGCCAATTCTGGAACAATGATTTTGTTTACGTAATTGATGCTTATACTGCTAGACATTGATTGTTGAGTACAAACCATAATAGGGTTGATACATTTTTTCATTTCAATTATCATTTCTTTCCTCTGCTTCAGACTCATATCCTCACCAGTGACAATAAATAGTTTTCGTTCTGGGAATATCTCTTTAATATGTCTCGCATAACTATATACTGTCTTTTTAAATCTACATCCGATTACAACTGGTTCATTGTTCCATTTCTCAAGTTTGTTAAATACATTCTTAAACTTAGAGGAGTATCCGCTACCTCTATATTCCTTAAAAAGGTGCGGAGCGCTGCAACTTCTGATAAGCATATTTAACTGTTGTAATATTTCTAACATTCTATCTTTTCTGCTGTTACCTGTCCTATTTACGCTTCTCGCCATTTCATAAAACTCTTCTATAATCTTTTTATATAAATCATATTCGTGATTGTTGAAACTGCATGTATCTTGAAAAATGTTAGCAATTGATCTTCCTGTAATTTCTTCAAATGTTCTAGTAATAATCGTTGAATCAATTAAAGCTTTTAGTACATCCGAATTATATATGTGCTGCGTAGCCTGTGATACTCCAAACACAGTTATTTTTTCGGGTATATGACTTTCTTTAAATAACTTCTGCCCCTTGTGATACTGAGGATAGGGTTTCAGATAGTGTACATTTAATTCTGTTTTTAGTTCCTTAGTCTTCTTGTCTTCTACATATATTTCTTCACATCGATTCAAAAAATTAACCGAGGAATTATAAAGCAACTGAAATTGTGGAAAAGCCTCACCTATTGAATTTCTGACACTTGTACCAGTTGTTAATAGTTTGTATTTTGCATTTTTAAATACGTTCAAAGTGGCCTTCGTTCTTTTACTTGTCATGGTGGCTATGCTGTCACTTTCATCAAGCACTAGACCTATTTTACGCCCACTTAAGCGGATAAACTTCTTAATCTGTCTCTGATACTTAGTAACCATATTAAACGTTACTAGTACTATGTCAGATGGTTTAATAGATGAGATACTTTGCAAAGAGTCTACTTTAACAAATGGAATACCATAACTTGTAAGTATAGTTTCAAAAGTGCCCGTAATTGCAATAGCTGGAGCAACTATAAACATATTTCTCACATTGTTGTGCTGTAAGTGATACTGAGAATAGGCAACGGCTGCAAGAGATTTACCGCCTCCACAATCCCACTGTAAAAGCCCATATCGCTTTTGTAGCATCCTTCCCATATCATCACATTGTATACTATTAAACTTGATTACACGGTCATTTAGAGAGTCGTTTAGTTCATATTCATTTAGCCATTTAGAGATATATTTATCTTGCGACATTGTTTTAAATGGCTCTGCTTGTTTCTTGTAAGCATTAATTTTTCTTTGTTGTAGTTTCTTAAATTTCCGTTCTTCAAAAGGGTAGTCCTCATTGAGAATCATATCTACAAACGATGCTTCTTTTACTTTCTCCATTTTAGATAGTTGCAATTTCGTTTTGTGAGAATAGGCTTTATATTTTAATCCTGACGCTGTTTTAACAAGTTCAATTTCATCCATCTCTTTTATATGTTGATTCTTAATTATACGTTTTAGATATGACAATACTTTGTTTGGTGTTAGTCTCACTTTTACCCATTCATCGTACTTCATTGATTCAGGTTGTCTTTGTTTCGCTAACTGATTAACTTTTTCTAAGCACTTAGCATATTTGTTCCTGATTTTGGAATTACGCTTAATATCAAATAATAATTTTTTCACCTCATCCTGATAATTACTATCATCGCTTCCGCTTCTTAATGATTCTAACAAAACCTTTTGCTTAATCTTCTCCTTCTCTTTCACAATTGGTTCTATGTATGACTTATAAATGCAATCACTAGTAGTTTCGCTTATGTTTTGAATTGATGAAATAGTACTTTCATAGGGTCTATTATTTGAAATGTATTGACTCTTCTTTTGAAAAAAAACAATCTTAGTTCGAAAATTGTTTACTCCAACATTCTCAAAAGAGTTGGAAGGTAATTCAGTTTGATAGATGAAGTTGAATTTTTCATTTAATGTCTTGATCATTCCAGCATCTGAAAAATCATCAACTATAAATGAGACAGGGACAATCAAAGCAAGTATCCCTGAAGGTTTAAGTAGTTCATAAGATTTTAAACAGTAATATAATTGACTTAAGTATTCTACATTGTTATATGACCATTTCAAGTTAAAAGGAGGATTTCCCAATACAATGTCAAACTTGATTTGTGGCTCATAATTTCTAATATCGTCATGCGACATGTTAACATCAGGGTAAAGGTGCTTAGCTACTTTAAATGCCTTGATATCAAGTTCATTCCCGTATACATTATTATGATTCGGTAACCAGTTAAAAAAGTTACCCATTCCACAAGTAATATCTGCAAACAGATCATCTCTGGAAGGCTTTAGACAGTCAATGAGGAATTTAGATAGAAGATGAGGCGTAAAGAATTGCCCCACCTCCAGATCCTTCTTGGCCTCAGTATATTCATGAAAATTATGGTAATCCGAAAAGTTCAATCCGTGTAGGCCACCATTACCTGTATATGTATCAAAAATGTTTTGTTCCGTTATTCCATATTTTTCAGTCAAACCGTTATCAATTAGGTGAATTATTTTATCATTTATATTTTCTCTCTTATTAGATGGAACAGTAATATTTTTAATCTGATAAGCCACTTGTTTAACCCCCTACTCTATATCACACAGCTACTTTTTTGTATCCACAATATTCAGATGCAAAGCGCGCGGCTTCTTGATTGCCGATAAACTCAATATCCAATTTCCCATTTTTAAAGAACTTGATTGTCTTTACTTTTTTCATTTCTTGTGTTGTATAACGTTCATAGTTTTCCAATTTCAATAAATTTTGATATCCACAATACTTGTCTTTTAATTCTTCATTAATTGTAAGTAATCCACTATCGAATAATTGTAATGATGCGAGAATTTTTGATACCCGATCTTCATTTAATTCATACCTTTTCCAAATCGAATCATAATGGGCAAAATATCCGTCAAGATTTAGTTTATTACCTTTAATTAATATTTTTTCTCCATATTTGAATATTTCTTTGGTGTTATCTTTAATTTCTTTTTCAGCTTTTTCAGTGAATGAGCATCCTTCTAATTGAATAAAGATATTGTCTAAGACATCTTGAAAATCACTTTCAAAATCCAATTTTTTGATTATTTTCTCACTATCAATTGTTACTTTATATTTGTTTATGAAGTGATAACAGATATTCCTAATGAAACTTTCTTTGATTTTTTTTAAACTATTTTCATATTCGTAAGAACTCATTACGCCATGAAAGGAACCATGTGGAACTTTATTTAGCTCACTATAGAAATTTTCATAAGCCACTATAAGGGCTTTATAGTTTGTTTCTTGTTCTTGGCAAAATTTATAGTCATCATCAGAAACTCTCTGATCATTAGTTATCTCAATCTCATCAAATTTTGAAAAGATATCATCAAATGTTTCTGTGTTGTTTGCTAGTTCTTCGTTGTTCATAGGCTTTTCCTCCTGTGTTACGCTATTTTCTTTTAAATTAGAATCAACAGTATTATTTTCTTGTTTATGAGGAGTTTCAGCATCCTCTTTATGTGGTACACCTTGTAAGTCGTTTGTATTTACTTTAAGCGACTCAGCAAATGTAATTGTTTCAGGCGATTGTTTTGCCCACCACTTGCCTCCATTAAAGCGAGACCAGCGAAATCCATTAGACTTAAGTTCTTCAATTACTTCAGGATCTGGCTTCTCAGTAAAGGAAATTTCAATACCATTCTTTTCTTCATTCAAAACGACAGAAACAGCTTTTAATTCTTCGTTGCCATTTTCGTTTACCGTTTCATTGCCTTCCTCACTACTCTCATTTTGTTGAGTTGTTTCAATTGCGGGAACACTTGATACGGACTGTTTACGTGTAGTCTTTTTGTAGACTGTTTTTTCAACATATTCAGTAACTTCAACAAACTCAATAACAGCAATATGCCCTTTACCCAACAAGCTATTAATTTTATCAACGGAAAGACTCCAAGACTTATCAATGCTTTTAGATGGTTTATTGTTTTTCCCTAACTTTGCAAAAGTGTGATATTTATTAAACTGTTGATCAATGTGAATTAATGTGTATCTGTTTCCTTTACTCGCTCCATGTGTGTAACCAACTTTCATTGCAAATGTAAACCCTTCTTTGATATCTGCTTCAGTAACTTCATTAACAGATTTTTCAACCACTTGAATTGTTTTAACAGGAACTTTAACAATCTCAGGTTTAAGAGCATCGCAGTCGCTCAAAGCTTTTTCAATACGTTTGATCAAAGAACTAACTTTTTCTTCTTTTTGTTGGGATGCAGATTTCTCTTTGTTTTCCCAATCATATGTATTAGTAGCATATACGCCGTTACCTTTTGCAATAATTTGACCATCTTTCTCAATGTGCCAACTTGCTCCCTTAGGATTGGCAAATGCAAATGTTGGATATGTTTCGATTACTGTATAAGATGGTTCAACGTTAGCTTTTTCTATTTCTTTTTCAATAAGTACTGCACATGAGGCTTTTTCATTCTCTGTGGATGCTGCGTCATTCATCATAGCCGTTAATTTCTCAATACGAGAGTTTGCAACATATGATTGCTTATTGTAGTCATATTTTCTTACTTCGCGACCAGAGTCAGAAAGATTATATTTGCATACATCGACTAACAATACATATCCATTCTTAGTTGCGACACCAGACCAAGAAGCAGGAGAATAATAGTCAACCATTGAATCCGATTCATCTTGTTTGTATCCGAAAACCTGCCAACCTGAGTCCACCAATTTGTACATAATGTTAACCTTTGCTTCTTGTTTGTCTAAGTAATGCATCCGAATCACCTCATCTATTTGATACCTTAATTATAACTTATATCAGTGTAGTTGTACAGTATTATTTTTGTGTATTAAACTAAAAAAAGAGATTCCTAAGTGGAATCCCTGAGTAATAACTATTTAACTTTGACTGTCCATATCTCTACTTCTTCATCATCATTTAATGGTTCAACATATGTTACCTCAACCTGCTTATCTTGATACTGTTTACGCAATACATTAGTAAATGACTTGTCCTCTTTAGTTGTAGCAATATCTGTCACCTGTAACACCCAGAAACGTCCATCCTGATCCTTGGTGGTGTGAGCCACATAGTAGCCACTACCCTTCATGTAGTAAACCTTCTCGACCTTCATAGTCGCTTGCTTAACCTTTTGGTTGACCCCATTTGCCATACTTACACTGGACACCATTAGAGACAATACTAACACCATCAACATTACAGTAAACTTTTTCATTCAATACACATCCATTCTTATATTATTTTAGTCTATTTATTAATTGAATTTATAAGTTCAAGGTGCTGGCTGAAGGATAATCCTGCTGACGAACGTTTAGTCTGATTCTGTGAATTTACTCTTTGCTCTGGCTGCTTAAACGCTGCATATGGATTAGTTTTATGTACTGGATGTATGTAATAGATTCTTAGCATGTAATTACCTCCTTTTTGCTGTTGATTGTGATTAGTGGTGAGATAGACAATGAAGATTTGATATCAGCCATATATCTAGAATCGAAACTTGTGTATTTAGATTGCTTAACAGTTATATGTTGATTAGAAGTGATTGTAGTAAGAGATATTGCATCGATATCAAAATCAATCCATCCATCATAAACCGCTACCTCTTGGTAAGGTAGAATAATCTCAACCCAGTTAGTCCGCTTACGCTTAGGTTTATGAGTTATGTATAACGCATTCTCGTACTGTGCGTAGCGATCAACCTTGACAGACTCGATAACTGTATGAGTTAGTTGCGGAAAACCAAACTCAGAGAACTTTACGATACTTACTTTGTGTCCCAATTCAAGTTTGTTGATAATTTCTTGCTGATCTTCTGTCACATGAGTAGTATTTGCTTGCATGAATTCAGTCAGCATATCAGCCATAGGAGAGCTGGAGAATTCAGCCTTAACAGCTTCAATCAATTCATCAGTAACAGTAACATTGTTGTCAGCCAAATCAAGATGAAATCCCAATTTCACAGAACCTTTCTGTGCATCAGACAAGTTGTTGTATTTGTCGTCAAATTTGCGAATTTGGTTAGCGAGTAACTCAGAAAGATAATCCACTTTGTAATCCATGTCCATTTGGTTGAAGTTTGTCATTATAATTACCACCTTATTATTTATTATTTTTGTGTTGTTATTTATATTAACGAAGGATTAGTGCCCCTACGATTGTTTTACTCTTCAACGCTTGCTTACGTGCCCATTGGGACTTCATAATTGCCAGTTTAGTCTGACTCATTTGATTTCAACTCCTTGTTTCGTTTTCCTTTACCTTATATACTTATTATACATCATAAATATATAAATGTACAGTATTATCTTAGTGTTTTAACACAAATAAGCCACCTTTTTTATGGGTGACCTAAATGAGTTATAGATTAGAATTGAATTAAGGAATAATTAAACCAAATGACAGACACAACGGGTTTTGTTGTGGATGAAGGTGAAGCGACAGCCATGGAGTGAAACGGAATGGATCTCGCCACCTATTATTAGGTGTAAGATGAGATTCAATATGATTAATTACACTTTCCTTATGTATCAACGATTTTTTATGTTTTACTACATCAAAAATAATCAATTATGTACTTTCATTTTCCACGTTTTGGACGCAAAAAAATTCAAAAACCCTTATGTATCAACGGTTTCAAGCATGTTATTACCTATTAAAAACCCTTATATAAAGGATTATTCCACGATTTGGACGCAAGCTACACGTCAAAAGCCTGATATTTAGCCAAAATCCAGCATCTCTTGTTGTAATTTGGATTGATTTGACCGTCCTCCAATTTCCGTCTTCTGTCTTTGTTCGTTCTGTCATTATTATTTAAACTATAAGGTAAATCATTCTTCAAGAAGTACATGTTTAACTGATCACAATCCTTCTGTAGTCTGCCACGTCCATCTCTTAAATCAATTCTTTTGATTAATTCAGCTTGATCATCCTTGTATAAGCGCTTTCCTACAATACAATCCAGATAATCCGATATTGTAGCTTTGTTAACTGTATCATCTAATACACTATGATTCACTTGTCCTAGCTTATCTTTCATATAGTTGATGTATCCTTCCTCTTTGTTAAGTAAGTTATTGTATAAATTTTGATCATAGCATTCTTTAAAGTATCTTATTTCATTTACTACCTTCTCATATCCAACCACGTTTTTTGCTGCTTTGTCGTAGATAAGAGGATTATTGCTTCTGCGATATTTTTTAATATACTCAGCAGATCCAGTTTCAAGTAAATATTTCGCTGGAACAATTGTACGTTCACACTGCACCATCTTCTTATTCATCATCTTGTTAGACATGTCTTTGATTATGATAGTAACCTTATCTCGACCATCTATAATGCGCTTTCTGCCTAAACATTGAATAAGAGTATCCACATCTTCAATATCAGCAATAACATATTTGATTTGTCTATCTTTGAGGTTAATACCATTATCCAATGTGGATGTAGTAAATAAGAATTTCTCTTCAAACATTTCATTAGCAAGCATGTGACTGATTTTTTCTTTGTCTATTTTCTTCCCTACACCAGATACTGTTTTCTCAGCACAAACAAAGAGTGAATCCTTAAACAACAAATGTAAGTCCGCTGCTCTAGTTGCTGACTTAGTAAAACAAATCACCTTCTGATTCTTAGGAATCGCATGTAGAAACTTTTCTAACACCTTATCGTTTCTATAGAAAATCAATTCCTTAATGTGACTATAATCATGAGGAACATTGTAACTTCTGTATTGGATACCCTTATGCTTGAAGTATTCAATAGAAGAATCTGCTGTAGCTGACATAAAGATTTTAGTTTTGTTGGTATCAGCCAAAATCATATTGAACGAGTCTTCAGTATTGAAATTAAACTTTGACTCCGTTAAGAAATAATGAAACTCATCAGATACAATATATTGATACTTGCTACTGAATACCCTACTCTTCTTGCGTAAAGCACTCTCAATAGTTTGATAAAGAAAGATATCAATCGTATCTCCTTTATTATCTTGTTCAATCTCTCGTTGAAATTGTTCACTTAGTCGTGTTCGGTTAAGTAAGAATAATATCTTGGTTCCTTCACGTTTAGCCTTCTCATATAGAGTGTTCTTGATGAAGTATGACTTACCCACACCTGTACCAGCTTCAATCGTGATAATCTCACCTTGCTGCCATTGTTCAACTTCATTGCCTATGATGTCTGTTACTGTGAGTCTCTTTTTGCGAGCAATAACTTTAGTCCTCCTTCCGTGATAAGTGATATAAATCATATATGTAAAACTCTATAACAGAGTGGAAGCGTATATTCTTTAATGAATATGTAATATGTTATTATTGTGTTAAATGACAAGGGAAAAGACTATTCCCCTTTGACTATGCTTAACAACTTAACGGTGTACTCTTCTAGAAATATTCTAATTTGCTCCTGTGCTAAAACCTCATTTGAAATAGATCCATGTTTATATGCTTCCATTACACCCAGTAAATCATCAACTGTATATCCTACTGCATTATTGTATGCTTCAGTATTGTTAGGTGTAATGACATCGTTGATAATAGTTTGTTTAAGCTGCTTATCTTTGTTGTATAAGTTATCAAAGCTATTCATATGTAACTCCTCCTCATTAATTGTATTGGCTACTACATTGCCAAGTGTAATCATACGTATTATACCCCATTCATATGTAAATGTAATTTGGATTGTTCGTGTGAATGAAACCAGTAGCCACAGTTAGAACACCGTGACTACCTTGATATATGTATTGCTTATGATAAGACTGACAATGGTATGACGCTTATTGAACCCTTGAACCTTATACTTATATGCTTGCCTACCTTCATCCCATTCATGCGTTATAGTCTTTGGATGCTTAAGGATGAACAGTAAACGTTCAAAAGTGAAGTTTCTATCTGGTTGAGATAGTCGTTGTTCAGCATGTGATGATAATATGATATGTCTCTGTGATGCTAGTTGTGGTATAAGTGTTAGTAATGTATCAGTTGATAATGGTTCATGTATCATGATGTTCACCCCCAATAGTGGATTGCTTATTCGATAATCTAATTATACCATTTAACTATATAAATTGAAAGTATTATCTTTGTATTTTTAATTGAGATGAGATTATGAAGTGGACAAGTGAAAAGTAAAATTGATAATGGAAAATTGGATTCGAGATTCGGATTAGGAATTGCCGAGATTGAAATTTGGATGAGATTATACATATGACAAGTAAGACTGATAGCAGATAGATAGATGAGTATATGAGATGAGTAGGATAATATGTGGGTGATAAGTGGAACATTGTGATGAGAGATAGGCTAAGGTGAGAGTGATGAGATGAATGGATAAGTTATAGTGATAGTGATAGTGGAGATAGTTGATAGGTAATATAGTAGACAAATATCAATTAGATTATAATAAGTCATGATTTATGCAAACACTGTTACCCAGCGATTCAGATACCCCCATAGGGTATATAATAAGCGAGATGGAAATTTAGAATTTTTTTGAGTTTTCGAATATTTTTTTGAAAATTATATTGACAAATAGGCAGCATACTAGATCAGTTGCAGATATGTTGGTGAGTGGTTCTATCAGTAATACAATGTATCTTATATACCTGATAGAACCATAGGTGGGGGGTACATTTACACCCAGAAAGTAATAATATCTGGAAAATAATCCGCTAGCACTTCTCTATGGGTCATCAAGTTATTTTGAATTACACATTTTCAGCCTAATTTTCATGCACTCTCAATCGTACTCCCAATCGTAAAACTATAGATTTATCAACGTTTTAATATGTTTACTGTCTATCATATTGGCTGAATATTAGTCCCCATTTGCCCTAAATACTCATTTTCCCCTTATTCTATAAGCCTTTTACGATTCGAAGCATACATTTCAGCTATTATTATTCTTATTTTCCCTTGATACATATATGTTTTTGCGTTGATTGTATATCAATCTACGATGCTATACTTTTAATACAAAAAAGCCCACTGGACTCTTTCATCCAATGGGCTCAATTTTTCATATATTTAATTAATCTCTCTTAGCAGGTTGCACAGATGAGTATTGCGTCTCTTACTTTCTACTTTTCTGATGGCAAAATTTAGTGTCTCTGCCTGAGTTAAGAATATACACTTAGATACACTTCTCGTTATTGCTGTATAAATCAAGTTGGCACTAATCTGAAACTTATTGGATCTATCCACTACTATTAATGTTGCTTCACTAGAACTTCCTTGACTCTTATGTATCGTTAATGCCCAAGCAGATAGTAATTGAGCTGCTAAACCTATGTCTAATCTAACCAGTTGATCATCAAACTGAATTATAATTCCTTTTCTTTCACTCTCCGCTAATTCATCGTCGCTATTCTTTTTATCATCTTCCAGCTTTATATCGATCACTTTCCCTGAATCTCCATTTACTATATCTGTTCCTTCTTCAGACATGTTTGCTATCTGGTACATATTAACTGTATTAAGGATGTAGTCTCCAACTCTAATTAAACCATCATATCCATATTCATGTTGTTTCTTTGTTGAATCAAATGGATTGACTTGCTCTTGTATGTGCTTATTTAATTCTACGGTTCCTAACTTCCCTTTCTTAGTTGGAGATAGTACCATAATATCTTCAGGCTTATAAGTATTCAACAACAAATTATAATAGTGTTTATATCCCTTTTCAATCTGTACCTGATCAACACAGTGCAGTAAAAAGTCATTTCCAAACAACTGCTTGCCTTCAAAGTCATTATTTACAATTTGTTTACCTTCTCTTATCTTAGTGGCAACATCAAGGATGCCTCCATCACCTTGTCTAAACACGATGTCCAATTTAGTCATTGGAATTGCTCCGCTTACAATAGCATCGTGAAGAAAGTTTCCTGCCTGTACAGATAATAACTGAAAATCATCACCAACGAATAATATTCTTGTATTCGGATTTTTAATCTTAGAGAGTAATGATGATAGTATAAATACATCGGTCATACCGGATTCATCAATAATCACAAAGTCTTCATGGATCTCTAACATCATCTCTTCTTCCTTATCCATACCAAAACCAATTCTTCTATGTATAGTTTGAGCATTTACTCCTGTGTAGGTACGAGTAACTTTCGCTGCTTTTGCAGATGGGGATAGTAATACATATGTGAGTCCTAATTTATTTAGCAAATCTACAAGGAACTTTTGAAGCTTACTTTTTCCTGTTCCTGCGTACCCAATAAGTAAGTTGACTGAATATTTCTGAATACTTCTAAAGAAATCCTTTTGTTGATATGTAAGTCCTTTGGGTATATCTTCCTTATACGTTGCTTCAATCTCCAGAATGTACTTATCAGGATCAAAGTTTAGTGAAATTCCATTTTCCAACATTTCCGCTAATCGTTTCGCTATATACTTTTCAGCGTTGTAAGTTCTAGTAAGAGAAACTTTGTCATCTACAAATACTAATCCATCTGTATCATATAGAAAATTCTCAATCATTACTTCAGCAAGTTCTAGTTTCTCAGAAGCGTTTCTCAGCAACTCATCTTTTAACATATATGTGTGTCCTTGTTGTTGGTTGTCATCAATGGTGAATCTTATCCCATATTTGATTCTATGTGGATCATCTTTCTTGAAACCCATTAACTGTGCTATCTTATCAGCTCTTTTAAATCCAAATCCAGATAATTGAGTAAGCTCATATGGGTTGTCTTCAATTTTCTGGATGGCTAATTCCTTTGATCCAAATGTTTTCTCAAGTTTTAAAATAATGTCATATGTTATGCCGTACTTTCCCAATCGACTCAATACATCTCTATAGGCTATATTCTCAAGAATTCTATCTCTTATCTTGTTATATGTCTTTGATCCAAACTGTTTAACTTTCTCATATTCAAATTTATTATCTACAATCAGCTTAACAATATCCTCGTTTGGATAGGTCTTATATACTTCCTTTAACTGTAGATCCGTCATAAGTGTCGCTAAAAACGCCTTCTGACCCTCCATTGTCTCAGGAACATCCTGATATATCGATAACACGTTATAACTTGCTCCATATTTTGCATCAACTTTTTCAAGTTCAATTTGAGCTTCATACTCCACACCTAATTCTAGTCGTTGCATGACCCCTTTAACGCTAAGATTCCCGTATGAGTTTAAAAGCACATTTGGGCTATTTGTGTTACATGAGTATATCCTAAAATCATTTTTGTTATCTGCTTCTTTTCTTGGGAACATCATTTTCTCTGGTGTTAACTTCAATTCAATAATACTCAATTACTCATCTCTCCTTTATTTTGAATGAACTCTTGTGCCTCTCTTTTTATTTGGGACAATGTTCCATGATTTTGTTTCATAATCAAATCAATGAGTTCTTGCTTAGTAAGTTGCTCAAGAACAGAGTCATCAATTTTATCCTCTATTCTCAAACTTATACTGTTTGAATAGTCTTCGTTTATATGGCGGTAGTAAGTCTCAGTCGTAGAGATATTTGAGTGATTAAGATGTTTCTTTGCCTCTTCTAAAGTACCAAAGCTCGCAGCCACGTTTCTGAAACTGTGAAACTTGACATTTCTATCAGAAGAGATATTCATTTTTTCTTTCAACTTGTTCATCATTGTCTGTATAGTATTGTTGGATAAATGAAATATCTTATTGTCCTTGTATTTGTGATAGTATTTCTGGTCTTTGATTTTCAAGAGTTCATTGTACAGATCAACCGATATCGGCATTGTATGTCTTTTATTTCCCTTCCCTATAGTTGTAACTAAATAGTTTTCTGCATTAGGATTCTTTTTTATGTCATCCCACTCTAGCGACAAAATCGAACTTTTTCTAAAACTAGTAGTGTAAGCAGTTCTAATTAGAGCAGATTTTTCTTGTCCTTGTTTTCTGTCATCATGAACAATTCTAGCCATTTCTTCTGCTTCATTCAGATATAGTGGGCCAGTGTGTTCTGAATCATCAGAAAGCATATCGACTTTTACATGCTTCGAGTTGATGGGATACTCGTTTATCTCCAGAAACTCATATAAACTTTGGATCGGAGCTATGTAATTGTTTATGGTGATATTGGTGTACTCAGCTTCATGATCTTTTAGATGCTTTTGATATCGAATCATATCCGCATTGCGAACTTTCAAATCATCAACGGTCAAATATTCTATGTCTTTGTTGACATTGTGCAACCATAAAAAGAAATTTCGAATACTCCTCTCATAGTTTTTTTGTGTGTGTTTGCTCTCGAACTTGCCTATGAAAGTCATAATGTCTTCATAAACTCTTCTACTATACAACTGAATTACATTTGCTTCGCTTTTCATAAAGCATTCCTCCTTCGACCTCTTGATTTCATTATATATGATAAGCATTTAAAACACAACGATAATACTTGACAAAGTTTAAATATAAACTTATATTGTATCTACGGACATCAAATCCGAATAAACGAAGGCTACTAAGCCGAAAGGGAAGACTTAATGAGAAAAGGAAAACAGGGAAATCATTCAACTATCACGTGGGAGGATCGATACTACGATGGATACGGCGATGACTGGGATTATTATGATGAAAGAATGGTATCAGAGTATATGAAACAAGGAATTGATGATTGTATCGAATACATAGAAGTGGCAGTAGATCAAGAAGTCTTGTGGTTGAAAAACAATACACATAGATAATACATATTATAAAATAAAAAATCAGCAAAGGGTGTTTGAATGGCATTGGATAAGCAAGTCTACATATATAGCGTTGACACAAGCGCTTTCTTCACAAGAAAGGAAAGCTTACTTCGTAAAGAAATCAACAAAGCAAAATTAAAAAAAGAAACAGAGAAAGTTAAAGAGCTTGATAAGAGTTTTCGTAATATCATCGATTCTAATGTACATTTAAAACGTAAACTTAATCCAAATAGTTTATCCATAGCCAATAAAGTCTCATTATTTGAGTCCTCACTCACAAGAACGCTGGGACTTAAAGAAAACAATACATACGAAGATGTAATTATTGTAGAGACACACTACTACAGCATCTTTGACAGTCTCATTGAGAACGGCTTTACTCTTAATGATGAAGAGTATGTACCATTTACAGCTTCAGCAGGACAAATTAGAACTAAAAAAACCGTATTTATGAAAAAAAACACTTGGGATGAGGTTAAGCAAACTCTGATGTGTGGTCTCTCAGAGGACAGAATTAACAATCATTACGATATTAGCAAGAATGATAAAAGACTATACGGTGTAAGTATAAATAAATACTTGGCATATTTAGCGCTATGCTCAAGCGCAACTGACTTATGGGAAGGATTCAACATAGATCGTTCAATTGTTGTAGATGATTTCGAAACTTCGATCAATACAACAGTTGATTATGTAGATGATGTCACCTACACAGTTAGTCGCAGAAAAATGGATGTACCCATAAATCATACCGATGGTTGCGGAATGATTTTACCGAAGAAAAGTAAAAAAGCATTCATGGTTCGCCTACCATGGGTTAAAGGATTGCTAGTCCCATTCCCCTTCAATAAATTCGTCGATGAGAAGAATAGGTTCTTGATAGACATTTATGGTAAGAAACACGATGTAATTAAAGAAAAAATAGAGGTTATTTTTACCAAGAGTCAATTTAAGATGTGGAAGTATTATCAAAGCTGGGATGAATATAAGTCTCTATATAAGCAACACAATTGTCATGCAAGCTTAACCAATACAGAAGAGGATGAATTAAGCTCAGCGCGACTTTGCTATCAAATGTTGCAAACTCTGACCCTTATCTCCGAAGAAGAATTAGATAAATTAGTATCAGTTACGCGTAATGAAATTCAAGAAACGGTCAGCAATCCAGAGGAAATGCTCAACTTATTGGGGGCAACTAAGGGAAAGTTTGAAGATAAAAACAATTTACAACAATCATTATACATATATCCTGAACTTTTATTGGACCCACATGTAAAAAACAAACTTAAGGAAGCAAAAGCTAGTTTGATGAGGAAGGTGTATACAGGAAAAGTTAAGGTCGATGGTTGTTACACTTTTATCGCTCCAGACTTGTATGCTTTTTGTGAGTATTTATTTGAGGGAAATAGCAATCCAATGGGTATCTTGAAGAATGGAGAAGTGTCATGCGTTGCAATTCAGAATGGCGAGAAAGTTGATTGTTTGCGGAGCCCTCATCTTTATAAGGAGCATGCTGTTAGATTAAATGTTAAAAATGATCAAACTCAAGAATGGTTCATTAGCAAAAGCGTTCATACCTCTATTCACGATCCCATCAGTAAAATACTTATGTTTGATTGTGATGGTGATAAGGTAACAGTAAGCAATGATAATACATTAGTAAGTGTTGCCGAAAGGAATATGGCAGACGTTGTACCTCTGTACTATGACATGAAAAAAGCGCCAGCAGAAAAAATCAACAGAAATAGCATAAAGCAGAATCTAAAAAGAGCCTTTAGTGGCAACATTGGTATCATTAGTAATGATATAACGAAACTCTGGAATAGCGATTCCGTAGATATTGATCTTGTTAAAATTAGAACGATGGAAAATAACTTTGAAATTGACGCTGCTAAGACAAACTATAAGCCAGTTCGACCAAAGCATATCAAGCAATTATTTAAACCATTCAATAAAATGAAAATGCCACACTTCTTTTCTTATGAAAAATACAGACTCAAACCACAGGACAGAAAAAACAAGAAATCTAAGCGAACCACTGAGCCTTGGACTAACACTACAACAGTTAACAGACTTAAAGGGATGTTTCCAGATGTCCGTATTAGATTTAAAACAGTGTCCGACAAGTATGAGTTCGACTATAAGAACATGATACACCAAGAAAGAACAAAGGATGATTTATACTACACCATACTAGATAAGTATAAAGAGTTAAATGATATTAAGTGGATGCTGTCTTCTAGAAATAAAAGTAGTGACATTAACAATGCCGACCACCTCCCTGTTTATAGCTACATAAGAAATGAGCTTTTGAAAATACATAATGATCCATACTATATTGCAGATGTAATTATTGAATATCTCTATAGTGGATCAAACACAGGATATAAAACAACTCTTTGGTCTAGTTTCGGAGACATAATTGTCGATAATCTTAAAAAAAATCTTGAGTCTAGGATAAAAACATGTGAAAGATGCAATACAGTTTTTTCAAATGTACGAGACAAGAGCACAAACTCTAGGAAGTATTGTGATTCATGCTCTTTGGATGTAAGAAAAGATAAAGTTAGAGAAAATGTGAAAAATTTAAGAAATAAGAAGAATATCATATAATTATTTTTGTGTAATCATTTCAAAGAACCACTATTTCTGACAAACCCTTGATACATAAGGGTTTTCTGAAAAACACGACTATTTTAGATGGGTGTTTTAGGGAGGGTATGCTATTGCAGCTTAATGACAAGTAATAGAAGTTTTAACTGGCATACTTTCACCAAAAAAACAATTACAAGGGAGATATTTAAATGAATAAATCAGGATTGGTAAACGCAGTAGCAGAAAAAACAGGATTGACTAAAAAAGATACGGAACAAGTTATTAACGAAACTCTAGCAGCTATTACTGAAACTCTAGCAAATGGAGATAAGGTTCAACTCATTGGATTCGGTAATTTTGAAGTTCGCGACACAAAAGAACGTAACGGTGTAAATCCGAAACTCTTGAAAGAGCTAAAAGAACAAGGCGTAGATGAAGCGACCGCAAAAGCACAGGCAAGTGTATATATCCCTGCCTCCAAGAAACCCGCCTTCAAAGCCGCGAAAGCACTAAAAGATACTGTAAAAGAGTAATTCCATACAATATCATATAATTTTAACAATAAAAAAATACATAAATATACTTATCGGATGGGAGAGGTAATTCCTCTCTCCTATCCTCTTTCTATTACAATAAAATAATTTGGGGGCAATATAATATGGCAAAGAACAAGGATAGTAAAACAGTTAATCGTACGGGTACGTTTGATATGGATAAAATGCAAATCGTAGCCGAAAGTAAGGATGGATTTCAAACATATGACCTAAAGGCTCTACTTCAAGAATTTGATGGTGAGCAACTTTCTTTCACCCTTGCTTCAGATTTTAACCCGAGTCATTTAGTTAAAGAATAAGGGGTGATTAAATGACTACAACCCCAGAAAAGCTTCTTGAAATTGGGATTAAAAAGAGAAATGGAGATATTGTAGATAGTTGGTCTTCCCTTGCAGAAAACTTTGGTGACGGAATGTTTTCTGATGGTGAACAATATCGTTTATGGGTTAAGAATCGACTCAGGAATGAAGATAGAAATAAAAATAAAACTTTGTCTATTAAAGAAGACTTTAAAGAGTCTATTGAGATCAACAAAGATGGTTCACAAAGCAGCATTAAGCTCATCAAAATGTCTATTGAAGACTCTAAAGATGTAAATTATCTACTAAAGGCACACGGCTATGATACTGACCTGTGGGAGCTGACTTCTGCACGTTCGAATATTTGGAATTCATATTCTAAAAAAGATGGAATTATGCAACTATACTCCAGTAAAATATCCGTCAAGCCTAAGAAAGATGAACTATCGCTTGAGTCAATTCGTTCTGTATTCAAAGAAATGTCAGATATGTACGTTCGACCTTCACACAATCCTGTTCGTTATAACAAGAATGGTATGATGCTCGAAGTCTCCATTGCTGATATTCATCTTGGAAAACTAGCTTGGATGGGTGATTCAAATGATACATATAATTGGGAAATTGCGAGAGAGCGATTCTTCCATATCATTAATGATGTTCTAACTAGGACACAGACTTATAAATTCGAGAAGATTCTATTCTGTTGGAGCAATGATTTCTTCCATTACGATGGTTTAACTAAGACTACAACTGGCGGAACTCCTCAAGACACTGATTTAAAATTCGCACAAATGTATAAAATCGGAACCCAGATGTTGATTGAAGCAGTTGATTTGTTATCACAGTTTGCCCCAGTAGAAACTTTCTATGTCGGAGCCAATCATGATAAGTTGACAAGTTATGTCGCAACTGAGCATCTTGCTGCATGGTTTAGGAATGATACAAATGTAAAAGTGGACACTGACCCTAAGATTAGGAAATATATTGAATTCGGTAAATGCCTAATTCAATTTTCCCATGGACACGCTGAGGGTAAGCGAATTGGCGAAGTGATGCCCGTAGAAGCCAGAGAAGCGTGGGGAAGAACTGTTTATCATGAGGTTCATGCTGGACATTATCACTCAGAAAGAACTGTTACAAAAGATAATGGAGTAATTGTTCGCTATCTGAATTCACCTACTGGAGCTGACACTTGGCATTACGAGTCAGGATACGTTGGGGCATTAAAGGTTGGTCAATCGTTTATTTGGGACAAAGAATTGGGTCTGATGGATGCAATCTATACAACCGTAGAATAGATATAATTGGGTGACTCATTCTAGGGTGCACTCCTACTACCCTCCTATTTAATTTGTTTAGGAGGACGTAATCATTAAAAAGAATTATCGTATTGGTGAAATTGGTTACACAAACAATGGACAGAAAATGATAATAGTCTCATATAACAATGCGAAGAGTATTGGAGTAATGTTCGATGATGGATTCGTTTTGGAAGATGTATATTACGTAAATTTCAAAAGGGGAAGTATTACAAACCCGTACACTCCAAGTTTGTGTGGTGTTGGATTTATGGGATATGGAGAATTTGATTCAAATTACAAAGCTCACAATATATGGCGAGGGATGATAGAGAGATGTTACGGTACTAATAAGACTCGCGTAAAAGATACATCGTACTCTGATTGTAATGTTTCATCCGACTGGCATAATTATCAAAATTTCGCAAGATGGTATAACGACAATTACTATCAAATTGATGGACAAGTGATGATGCTAGATAAAGATATATTAACTAAGGATAACAAAACATACTCGGAAAATCATTGTATAATTGCACCAAATTCTATAAATATGCTGATCAACGGAAGAACAAGAACGGATAGTGGTGATACACCACTGGGTGTTTCGTATCATAAAAAAACAAAAAAATATCAAGCTAGTTGCAATAAAAACGGAAAACCGATTTATCTTGGGATATACGATACGCCACAAGAAGCACATACAGTATATAAACAATACAAAGAAAAATTAATTAAAGATATTGCCATCTCACTGCAAAGTAAAATTCCAGATAAACTATTTTCTTCTCTTATGGAATATGTAGTGTGATCTCAATTCTTATCACCTATAACATTAGATTGTAAACTATAAAAGAATACATAAATCGACTACCTGATTAAGTAAAGAATCGGGTTTTTTCTTATTTATTTTTACATGGGGAGATCCTGCCATAAGGTTCTTTAAACCGGACGCTCCCTCCTACCCCATGGTTTTTTAATCTACCTCAAGGAAGGTGAAATATGGGAGACACGAAAAAGACATGTGCATCTTGTAAAAGAAATATCACTATTTCGTCTAATTTTTATAAATCATACAGTAAATTCGATGCCGACAATCATATGCAAATCTGTCGCAAGTGTCTACGTGAAAGCATCGATTACAATAATATTCAGACAGTTAAAGACACTCTAACACAGATAAACCGCCCATACATTCACTCTATCTGGATTTCATCATCAGAAGAGGCTAAAAATAAGAATCAAGATCATTTTGGATTGTACATTAAAACAATTCAGATGAAAGATTTTCGAGATTTGACATGGAAAGATAGTGATGATGTTGAGGCGACTAAAAAAGCTTCCTCTTCTCCCACTCCCTCGAAAGAAAAAGAATCAGTTAATGATGAACTAAAAATTGAGCAGATTGAATCCGAACTACAAGACAATAATCGCCTCGATGTTATCAAAATGCTTGGTTATGACCCTTTTGAATTTGAAAATGATAGAGATAGAAGACACCTTTATAATAAGTTAGTCGATTTTCTTGATGAGGGAACATTGGAAGACGGCTTTAAATTACCTACAGTTATTGAAATTGTTAAAACTTTTAATCAACTCGATAAGATAAACAACACCATATCAAACATGACCACAGATGTTCAATCACTAACAACAAATGCAGGAACAATCAAATCACTCATCGACGCCAAAGATAAACTATACAAATCTGTACTTGCACTTGCCAAAGATAATGGAATTTCTGTAAACCACAATAACAATAAGAGCAAAGGTTCAGGAACGCTTAGCGGTATTATCAAGCAACTTCAGGAAAAAGGATTTGAGGAATCTAGCGTCAACTTATTCGATATAGAGACTTGTGCAGGGATGAGTCAAGTTGCTGATATTAGTAATGAAAGCATCTTCAAACAGCTTCAATTTGATGAAAATGACTACTCTGCAATGCTAATAGAGCAAAGAGAAATTATAGGTGATCTGAGTGGGAAAGTAACCAAATACGAAGAGGAAATAAGAGTTTTGAAAAAAGAACTTCTAAAGTTAACAGAGAAAAACATTTGACAATTACAGAATGAGGAAAGAATCTCCCTGTAATATTGGGGGTGATATGCTCTATGGATAATAAAAATATGTCTACACGTAAAATTGAAGGCTACTTAAAACTAGCTCAGATTATTCAATGGGGACGATAGCAAGAATCCTGTACGTTTTGTTGAGAGATTTTTCGGCATGGAGCTATTGGACTATCAAAAGTATGTATTTATGCAAAGCTGGTCTACTCCATTTGTATTGTGGTGCATGGGTCGTTCGAGTGGTAAAACCACTTTGGGTTCCCCGTTTATTATGGCAAAATCATTGCTAATTCCTAATTTTGAAGGATATATACTTGCTGGTGTAGGTTCACAATCTCAAGAAATGTTCATGAAGATTGAAAAGATTGCAAAACGCGAAATCGCCTCTTTTACTGGACTCACTGATATATTCTACAATGAGACAGTGAAGAGCTCTGCTAATACGGATGGATTCACTCACAATCCCGCATCATTCTCGTATAAGCTCTATAACGGTAGTGTTATAAGATCTCTAAATGGTTCCTTTGATAATAACAGGAGTAAGCGTAGTAATTTAAACTTTTACGATGAATCTGGCTTTGCCCCTGATGAGTTATTTACTACTTCTGAGCCATTTACCACACAAAATAGTGACTTTAGACTAGGTGGAGATGTAGACGTTACTCTCCTACCTAAACAATTCCCCAATCAACTGATATACGCCTCCTCTGCATCCTCTACTGACACATACTTCTATAGAAAGTATAAAGATTTTGCTAAGAAGATGTTTCTGGGTGACAAGCGCTATTTTGTTGCAGATATTAGCAGCGATGTTGTTATTAGCGCGACCTACAACGGCATTCTATACCCAGTATCCCTCCTCTCGCAAGAAAAAGTAGATACAGCCATGAGAGACAATAAAGAAAAAGCTATGCGTGAGTATAAAAACATTTTCACAACCGAGGGCTCCGATCAGCAAATTATTAAACGAGCAGCTATCATACGAAATTCCAAAGTGAGTGTTCCCGTGCTTGCAAATGAGGGGAAGAAAAAATTCGTGCTTGCTGTTGACCCTGCAAGACAACACGATAATTCGATCTGTACCCCTGCTGAGTTCTATTTTGATGAGAATGTTGGTTGGAAGATGAGTTTAAGTAACTCGGTAAGCTTTGTAGATATCGCCAAGAAGAAGAAGACACCAATGAAAACACCGGATCAAATCAAACATTTCAAAAACTTATTGCTAGATTATAATGGCAAGCAAGCTGCTGATTATGAAAATGTTATGCAAGTACTCATTGACTCTGGTGCAGGTGGATCTGGCGTTTCCTCTTGGGCTGATGGACTATTGGACGACTGGATTGATGAGCGAGGAGTTACCCATAAAGGACTAATCGACTCGAAGCACGATGAATACAAGATACATAATAGTAAATATCCAAACGCAAGCGAGATTTTAACTCTGGTTTCTCCTCAGAAATTCAAGAAAGACATGTTTGATGCGCTAATTGAAATGATGAGCTTAGATTTAATTACATTTACAGAGACGTACGACAACAAGGGATTTTTGACTCTTGTTGATGAAGATGGGGAAAGTAAACAATATAAACTTTCTTCAGATGAAGAAATAGCATTGGTTAATGTAGATATTGCTAAAGAAGAACTCGTAAGTATCTACTCCTTCAAGAGCACAAACGGCAGTGTAAGATATGATCTTCCTCCTGATAAATTAAATAAAATCGGGGATGACAGAGCTTATACAATTGCGATGTTGGCGTGGTATTTGCGGAATCTTAGACGTGAAAGTATTACTAAGAAAACTACAGAAAAAGTTGATTGGGCTAATGCACCATCTTTCATTTCTGCTGTTAATTTTTAAAGTATGGAGGTGAAAAATGTCCACATCCAGTGAAGACTTTGAGGTTGTTTATGCATCAAAGCCTGATGATGATACTGTTGTTTTAACTTCTCAAGACAAAGGAAAAGTTTGGCTTGAACAGGCCATGTTTCAATTTGGGAATAATTATAATCAGTATTCTTCTTTTCTTAATGAAAATTCGCTCAATCGAACTCAAATTACTCCTGAAGAATTAGATATGCTTGCAGATAATGCGCAGAACGATTTAGAGAAGATTAAGAAGATTAATTCTATTATTCGTTTTTACATCAATAAGGACGATCTAATTGGCCTAGTTTATGAAACGATAGAAAGTAATATAAACACAGATTATAGATTGTCTTTTCCAGAAGTTGACGGTGAAATAGACAGCTCAAAAAGGGCAAAAGATATCATCGAAAAGTTCAATTCACAGATAAATCTAAAACATCTGATGCGCAAGTCCATTCCACTTGCTTATTCCGAGGGCAATTACCCTATGTATTTGCGTTCTAAGAACAATAGTTATGTAGTCGATCATTATCCGCTAGGAGTCGTAGAGGTTAGTGATTACGAGATTGATGGCGAACCTGTTTTATTAATTAATATGACCGAACTTAAATCAAGATTACAAAAAACAAACAAGAAAAGTAAAAAAGGTAAGAGTCTTTTCTTTGATAAGCTTGAGGATGAAATTAAGAACAATTATCCTCCAGAAGTCTATAAAGGTCTCCAAGAAAAAGATACATATGTCAAACTAGATATTAAGAAGTCTGGAATTATTCGTTTGAACAACATGAACAGAAAGTATGGTCTAACCTCAATTTTTCGCGCGCTAAAATCCTCTCTCATGCTTGAAACATTTGAGCGTACAGATCGAATAAATGCTAAAGCAAAAGCCAAGAAGATCATCTTTCAAAAACTCCACAAAGAAATATTGGGTCAAGATTACAATAAACAGGCATTTGAAGAAATGGCATATGCACACACCAACCTTATGTCTGCTTGGAAAAATGAGACAGTAGTTTATACTGGAGCTGCCTTTGTTGAGGACGTTAAATATGTCGAACCTAAGACGGAAAATATCAATATTGAGAATGTAAATTATCATCGTAACAAGCAGATGACTTCATTAGGTATTAACTTCCTTAATGTTGGCTCAGGACAATCTTACACCACAGCAAATATCTCAATTACTGAACTGATGAAGACCATAAATAAAATATCAGAGCAGTTAGAAGATATTCTTGAAAAATGGTACAAAGTAGTCCTTGAGACCAACGGCATCTCTCTAGAACATTGTCCTTCCATTAGGTTAATTGATTCCGAAGAGTTAAATAAAGAATTAAAACTTAAACTTGCAGAGTTGTTATATAGTAAATTCAACTCCTCTTATGAGACTGCTTATGGCCTTTTGGGAATTAACGTTGAAGATGAAAAACAACGAAGAATTAAAGAGAACGATGAGAATTATGATGACATATTCACGCCTCGTTTAACCGCCTATACCAATTCAGGCGATAAATCTTCTGGCAGACCTGTTAACAATAAAGATCCAGATAAGCAATTGCAAGATCAAGATAGGAGAAATTCATGATTGATCAGATTGTAACTTGTCCCTGCTGTAAACATAAGTTTCCAACTAATGATCTGATGCACCCTGTGCCCAAAGTAGACGAAAATAATATTGATTTAATTAAAGAAATTTCTAAAACTTTCAATATTGAATTAGCTGAAGGAGGTGATAAGAAAGAAAATGGAAACAATTAAGTTCACAAGCCAATTTAAATTAGAAATTAGTGAGTCTGGGGCAGACACCCTAGATGGAAAATTTATTATTTGCGATTTCAACCCAAATGATAATGATGTTGCTCTCACTCGTGACACCATCGACACATGGATTTCAACGCTAATTAACAAGCCGCTTGTTGGGAAAATAATTACGACCACAAACGGAGCTGATTTTTCTGGACACAACATGAAAATTGTAGAAAAGGTTGATGACAACGGCGATAAGTATCAAGAAGTTGAATTTGACACATCTGCATTTGGCAGTTTCTACAAAGTTGAAATCGAAACTATCGATGATATTGAGTACATAGTTGCTTACGCAAAGATATGGAAGAGATTTAGTCAGGCTTGCGAAGTGATTACAAATAGGATGTCTTCTGGGGATGGTATTAAAACGTCTTGGGAAATTCAATCACTGGAAAGTCATTATGAAACTATAGATGGAAAACAGATCAAATATATCGACAACGGTAATTTTATTGGTCATGCCCTACTCGGTTCTACAATTAGACCCGCCTACCCTTCTAGTGGACTTCTTAATGTCGCCTCGCAAGATACAGATAATGAGCTATCCAAAGCTCTAGTAAATGATATATCCGAACACATAAAAAAGGAGGAAAATGAATTGCCTAAAAAAGTAGTCCATGTCTCTGCGCTTACTACTAGGGACTTGCATCAAAAAGTTTATCAAGCTTTAAACCCGAAGGGCTGGAATAGTAATCCTTACTACAGCATTTGGGAGATATACCCTGAAGAACATAGAATTCTGGCTTATGATATCGAACGAGAATCAGAAGATGATTATTTGGTCGTCAATTATACAGTCGATGAAGATACCGTTGTTCTTGGTGAGATCAAAAATACGAAATTAAGTACTTTGATTGCAGAAAAGACTAATGTAAATATTAGCGTGGATTTAAATGAAGCAGCTAAATTGATTGCAGATAAAGAAACGACTAACAAAGAATTAAGCGAGTCGATTAAAGAACTTACTTCGGAGGTCGAATCTAAAACAGAAGCATTAGTTGAAGCGGCTTCAAAAATTACCGAGCTTGAAAGTGAAGTTAGTGAGCTTAAGCCTTATAAAGAAAAAGTGGAAGCCGCTGAACTTGAACAGCGTGAAGCAGAAACAGCTAGTAAAAAAGAAGAGCTCAAGACCCTTGCATCAACAGGCAATTACATCTCTAGCGAAGAGATTGAAACTTCAGAATTGATTGCAGAATTAATCGCTAATCTTGATGAAAAGGGTATTAAAGCTCTGATTGCAGAACGTATGATGCAGAAACTAGCTAAAGATCCTAAGCATATCGATGTTTCAACTGCCACAAGCACCAAAGCTAATATTCTTAATGATGATGAAGCACTTGATCACAGCAAAGTTATGGCTTCATTCTTTAACAACTAAAACATATATTTGGAGGATTTAATAAATGCTAAGACGACTAGAAGTACATGTACATAAAGCAGCAGACGCTACATTCCAAGCAGCTACACCAACAGTCCGAGGACGACTTGCTCAGAAGGATTTTTCCACAAAAACTATTGTGTCTCCAACATCACAAGAAGGTCTCTATTGGGTGAACAAAGATAACTACCCTACTGGCCTCCTAAGTCTCGAAGGAGAGCTTTCAGATTATGATGTTCGTTTAGAGAATGTCAAAGCTGGCGAATTTGTTGTACTTGAAAAACCACTTCCGGGCGAAGTGTATGCTACCGACCAAATCGCACTAACTGGACTTGCAGAAGGAGACTACCTCGAAGTTGAAACGTCAGGAGATAATGCTGGGCAACTAAAGAAAAGTGCGGCTACATCGCAATTTAAGTTTCGAGGCACGAAGGTTGATAACGGTCACACACTCGGACGAGTAGAAATTCTATAATACATACTATTGGAGGAAAACAACAATATGCTACATACTGAAATTGCAAGTTTGATGAATGAAAAAGGTAAAATGTACGAATGGGCGTCAAAAGTGGATTACAAGAAATCACTTTCTGCCGAAGATAAAGACATCTCTCAAGTTGTTGATGCTTGGGCAAGAAACATTGGCGAAAAAGGATCTGATCCAAATCTAGAACTCTCAAATTTTATTGTTAAAATTGTAAATCCAGAGATTTACGATGTTCCAGATGAGTTGCTCGATGCTATGTTTGACCGTGGTTCTATTGGTGAGTTTGATGATTACAAAATGAACGAAAATCCAAAAAACACACTTGTTGCTCACGATGCAGCTAAAGGTGGTAACGTAGAGAAATCATACATTGATGTTAAAGCGGCTGCCCCAGTTTGGAAACATAAGCAAGTTGAGACTGAAATTTCTTACGCAGACCTACGTAGAAATGGATTTAAAACAGTAGCTAATTTAACTGTATTTGCGAAAGAAGCTCTTCAGAATAAGATGTTCTTTGATATCTTCTCTCAAGTCGATGCTGCAATTGCTGGTGGTGAGCAACTAATTAATGCTGGTGGTTCAAATTTGACAACTACGGCTATGGATCAATTGTCTCTATATTTGATTGATCGAGGAGAAAATCCATTCACAGTTTCTTTGTCCAAGTACGCTCAACAAATTGCGCGTATGAGCGGTCATGCCCCATACATGAGCGAAGAAATGAAAAATAACTTTAACCGTTATGGCCTTGTAGACTTCTACAATGGTGTTCGTGTTGGTCAAATTTCTGGAGCTAAACGTACTGGTGACGACATGCAGCTCCTACCTGATAAGCGCGTGTTTGGTATTGCAGGTAAAATCGGTGCACTAGACATGCGCGGACAAGTTCGTGTCTATGAAACATTCGACAACCAACGTGAACAAGTACAGCTTAAAATTACTGGATTTGAGTTTGGTACTGCAATCAATAAAATTGATAAGATTGCCAAAATCGTTTTAACATAAAAATAATAATATTGGCGGTGGAGAGTAAATTCTTTACCGCCTTTTCTTTTTGGGAGTGAATTAATATGGATGTAGTTGATAGTTCAATTATTGATGTTCTAAATTATTCGGATAGTTGTGTAGTGGTCTCCACTCACATTAAACCTGATGGCTATTTGTTTGACCCTGCTATTGATGATCACCCCTTTGCATTACAACTTTCATTTGCCGAGATCAGAGGAATCAACAGCCAATCGAATCTCTTTCGTGAGGGCTTTTTGAGATTTCGAGAAACCGAACAAAAGAGTATCTATGAAAAACTTGGAATTAGGAATTATGAGTCTATCCTGACTGACGAAGATATCAGACATAGTATCCTAAATCCAACTAAAGATGGACTTGAACGATTCTTGAAAATTCAATCATCTTCTATGTTTGAGCGTATTAGAGGCATGCTTGTACAGTTAGAAAATTCGAATAAGTATGATATCTCGACTCGTGTGAAAAATGTCATTACGGAACGATACAAAGAACTGTATAACGGGAAGAAAATTACTGAAATTGTCATTAGGCCTACTGCATATGAAACTGCGAAGGTTGAAGAAAATGACTCAAATAGTAAAGTGAATGAACTTGAGTCACAAATTGCAGAACTTAAGAAATTGTTGGAGCTTTCTATTAAAAAAGATAGTGATAAAAACGATATCGCAAATGAAGAACCTAAGACGACTCGAAAAACTCGAAATCAGAGTAGTGAGTAGAGGTGTAGCACATGCCAACTCCTTTTGATACTTTATTCAACACCTTCTTTAGCATGATTGAAAAGGACTTAGACTTCTTTAGCTACAGCAACGTAAGTAACGATGAAGCAATGGTTATTGCAAGATCTCGTGCTAGGGACTATCTTCTGGAAGCTGCTACGAAAATAAAGCTGACCACTAGTTCAGATATTGATTTCAACGTAGATGTCAACAATGAAACAATGTGCGACGATTTAACTATGACAGAGATTAATCTCTTAGCTTCGCTCATGAAGGAAAAATACTTTGAGCGTGATTTTTCTTTACTTAAAGCATTTCAGATACAATTTAGCCCTAAAGATTTACAGGTATTTAGTCCAGCCAATGAGAGAAAAACCTTTATGGATATGTTCGAATCAATTAAGCGTGATAATGCTGTACTGATGGACAATTACTCTTCTAGGGACAGATCGACGGGTAAGCTAAAAACAATTGACTATCAAGCTTATCAATTCGAGTGATAATTATGGATATCAACTATTTTCTGAAAATAAACAATGCTTTTGCGATAGAAAATAAAAGGGATATCGCTATCAATCGAACTCGAAATCAGATTTCAAGAAACTTCAATAGCAATGTTCAGACTATTAATGTCGAGATAAATGATGAGCCTCGCACAATATCGATAAGTTCAAGCACCAAAAACAACATATTAACTATATCTACGAGCCCTGATCAAAATGACCTTTTACCGGGAGATAGTGTTAGATGGGATAAAGAAATTTGGCTGGTTACTGAAAAGAAACCCAACAACATTTTTATTTCTCAGGCAATAATGGAAAAATGTAATTTTGACCTTAAATGGATTGATTCCGAAGGCTCTATACAAACTTACCCTTCTGTTCTATATTTTAATGCCCGTTCCAATTTTGGTACGGAAGAAGATAAGACTATGAATCTTCCCGCAGGTCGTCGACAAATCACTATACAATCCAATGAGCATACAGTCAAAATCAGGCGTGATGTAAGGTTTATTGTAGGCAACGAAGCATTCAAGGTAATCGATACGGACTTTATGTCTGATGATGGACTTGTCAATTTAAGTTTACAATCAGATCAAATTGATCCAGTCAAAGACAATCTTGAATTGGGTATTGCTGATTACCATAAGTTGAGCAAGTATGAGTTGCTTATCCTCAATGACAATCCACTGTCTTTAAGCATCAATCAAACCGCTAGAATCAATGTCCGAGTAATGAGAAATGGATCAGAAATAAGTGATCCGCAAATTGTATACTCTAGTTCGAATACTGATTTGATTAGTGTGGATGAGCAAGGAATCATTACTATCCATGAATCAGGCGAAACAAATGTTACTGTTTCAGCTTATGGCATTGAGAAACAACTGAATATTTATGTAGCACCCACCATCCATTATGATTATGCAGCTACAATAGACGGAGCAAATGATATTTACTTAAACCGTGAGTCTACTTATGTAGCTAGTTTTTATAATAATGGAATTAAAATTTCTGATGAAAGTTCATTTTCATTAACAAATTTGGATGGCTCCCCTACTCTCCTCGCATCAATATCCTCGCAAGATCCTATAGCAAATACATGTACAGTCAAGGCAAACAGTAACCGTAAATTGGGTACTGTTATTTTGCATGTCAAAAATGCTAATGGACTGTCCAACGGACAAAGAGAAATAAAAATTAAATCACTAATATAAAGGAGTGTGTTCATGGGTCAAAGTATTGTTCGCTTTGGTGAACTGAAACCAGAGAATTACACAGAGGGTTTGAATAACGCATGGATTACCTTCTCTGCTCTCCCCTACTCGCGTCAACATTCATCTGGTATTGACGGTGACATTGTAATCAGTGCTACGCCAACCGTAGAAATCGTTGATGTTGACTTGGATGTAGCAATCAATTCACAATATGAATTCGCTTATTCAATTGGGACAGATAACAAATTGAAGATGGCTTTTGATAAGACTAAGTATAGTAAAGCATCGGCAATCGAAACGCTCAAATGCATCAGCATCACTTATGAATTGGGACATCTTGAAGCAAACGGTGGACTATATGTGGCGATTGCCAGAAACAGTCTAGGGGAAGAAGTGCATCGTACTGTTCCACAGACACTAGATCAGCTAAAGAACGTTATTTCAACTTTTGATGACACACGTTCAGTTGACGTGAGTGGATTCTTGAGTTATCAAATTGTACGGGATTATCGGGTTACTTAACCTCTAAGGAGGTGTACACATGTCAAGGTTTGAAAGTTTGGCTAGGGATAAGATTACGGTGATTGAGGAAATTGCCTCATCGCAAGAAATTTTAAAAGCTTTAGTACATAATGAAGGCAATTTCTTAGACAAAGAAGACGTCGATGTTGACTCAGTTATGTACAAACATATCTTCCCTTATAGATTTATTCCGAAAACTTCAGAGAAAATGAAGACCTATATAACCATCTCATTCGGTAGGTATAAAAATGTTGAAGGGTCATTTAAATCTGGGATAGTAAAGTTCAATGTTTTCACTCATCAGGATCTTTTCTGTACAGACTACGGAACATTGAGAACCGACTACATAATTATGAAATTAGATGAGTTGTTCAATAAGAATAAGAAGTTAGGTATTGGCAAAGCAGAGTTCTATGACATGGATGAATTGAGTGTCAATACTGATTATCATGGATCTTATGTTGCCTATAAAACATATGATTTTAATTGAAGGATATTGCTATGGATGAACAAGACATCAAGTTTAAACTTCTTGGTAATAGGAGTGTCACTATAGAGGGTGCTGGAAATATATATATTCCATCCATAAGAGATATTTTTGACTTAAACATGTCTATTTACAATGAATACCTTTCAGCCTTACTCATAGATAAGTCTGCCTTAGAAGCGGAGGTTGATGAAGACATTTCAAATTTTGATGTGTTTATAGTCAACTGCTATCACAATTATTCCTTCAAAGAAGTTTCATTTAAAGCACTAAATTTATTCTTTAAGTCAGAGCCGTCTATCGCTATGGAAGGCGATGATGTATTTGTAAAAATATCTGAAGGCAGAATAGACAGAAACAACTTCTCTCTGTTGCAAAAAGTACTAATGCTTGGTAATAACGTCAAACTATCATCTCCTGAATCAGAATATAAGCCAGCAAATTCCAAAGCCAGAAAAATGATAGAAATGATTATGAAGAACAAGAAAAACAAGCCGCCACCAAAAGAAAAGATGGATCTGTTTAGTATAGTATCGGGATTGATCTGGAAGGACAACGGTCAGAGTATCGACAGTATCTTAGATATGAATATCTTCCAAATTTACAACGGCCTACATACAACCGATAAGATCGAAAATATCTCCCATACTGTGACTGCGCTATATGCTGGCACTATTGATGGCAAAAAAATTAAACTGTCCGATATGCATTGGGCGAATAAGATGGAGTGATTATAATAAATGTCTACACCAAATGTATGGGCAATTCGTGAAGTGGCATTAGCAACCTTCTACGATAAGAAAACAAAAAAAGCAAAGATTCAACTCACAAACTTGAAGACATCTGGTATTGAAAACACCGCTGATATTTCATATGCGATGGGCGGTCAAGGTAATAACAAAATTGTAGGATTTTCTGGTAACCGTGGCGGTAGAATTGCATTGCAGGATGCCGTGTTTACAAATGAAGTTATTGCCATGATGACTGGTAATGATATTAAAAAAGGTGAAACACCAGTTAAATATCGCGATGTGCTCAAAGTAATGAATGATAAAGCAACACTTACATATACTCCGGCAACTCCTGTATTGGGAGCTGATGTCTTGAACTCCGTTTACACTTTAAACCCTGATCAGACACATGAGGAAGAAATTGTGGTCACATCAACTTCTACTGCTGGAACAGGTGAATATGCGATTGTTGGCAAGGAGTTGACATTTAATGTTGGTGAATTTGCCGATGGTACAGAAATTGTTGCTTACTACACTACTCAAAGTGGTGCATCTGCTAAGACTATTACTGTTTCCTCAGATAAATTTGCTGGTACATATGAAGTAGTATTGGATTGCTTGGTTCGTAATGTGATTGATAAACAAGACTATGCTGCTCAGATCCATATCTCCGATGCAAAAATGGAAGACAACTGGAATCTTGATATGGCTGCTGAGGGAGACCCTTCTGTCTTTGATATTCCAATGGAGATTCTCAAGCCAGTTGATAAAAAAGAGCTATATACTATGACGATTTATGATGCAGAAGAAATGGTTTAATTATTTTAGGGGCTGAGTCTAATTGGCTTAGCCCTATTTTTTTCTAGGAGTAAACATGAAAACAATTACAATAGCTGCACCAGTACGAAATAGAGAATGGATTCTTCCCCAATATTTATTGAAGATTTTTGAGATCAATTACCCCAAATCTTTAATCGATCTACATTTCGTTGTTAATGATAGTTTAGACAAAACATTTGAATTTCTGACAGAATTTAAAAAAGACAATAAAGGCTTGTACAATAACATTAGAATCGATGTAATTAACAATAATTCACCCGAAGATGAACGAGAGTTTTCGGTAAGAAACAAATACATATATAGAAGTTTGAGCAACTTAAAGAATTACATTATGAGCAAAGTTCGAACCGATAAATTGATTTTTATCGATACAGATATCCTTGTAAAACCTGATGTTATTACTAAGTTACTCAAGCATGGGAAAAAGATCATATCGGGATTGATTTACAATGGATATTTGACCAATAAAGATAAGCCATATCTATATCCAAATATTATGCAGTTGGATGATAATGGTCAATATCGGCATATAACAAACTATCATGTTAAGACTGCTCCTGCCCTACTCTGTTCTAAGCTGCAACGAGTGGACTTAACGGGAGCAGTCATTTTATTGGATAAATCAGTTTATAAGTCTATAAAATACGGATTTCATCCACAAGGCGAAGACGCATATTTTTGTAAGATGGCTCAAGACAATGGCTTTGAGCTTTTTTGTGATTTGTTTGCCTATAGTCAGCACATTATGTCTGAACAACAATTAAGGGAGTTTATGAATGAAGCAAAAAACAATACTCTACTTCCCCGTCCTTAACTGGGAATTTTTAAAACAACGTCCACAACAGATACTTTCACAGTTTGCACGTAACGGATGGACAGTTTACTTTTGCAATAACACTCAATCCGAGAAGCCTATTGAACAGGTTGAACCTAACATTTATGTAATCCATAATTTCGAATCCTTCATGAAAGATGTCAAACACGGGAAGTATAAAATCGATGTGGCTTATGCTACATGGGCAAAATCAGCCGAACACTTTGATAAGGTGAATGCAAAAATCAACATTTACGATAGTATCGACGAGTTTCCAGATTGGGAAATGTATGAAGAGTTTGCCGTAAACAGTGCAGACATAATGCTTACTTCAAGTCAGAGACTGTATGATATCAGAAGCAAAATGCACGACAATGTTCATCTTGTTCGCAATGCAGCTCCATCTGAATATATCAATAAACCATCTAATAAACCTAAGGAATATGAAGATATCGATGGCCCCATTGTTGCGTTTGTTGGTGCTTTAGGTTCGTGGACGAGTACATATTTGATTAAGAAAGTAGCTGAGAAATACCCTACTGTGTTTGTAGGATTGGAGTTTGGTAAGCAGTGTCCCTCAAATGTCATCAATCTAGGATGTAAGAATCATGATGAGCTATACGATTATTACGCTCAAGCAGATGTTTGCCTCATCCCCTTCAATACAAAAACAAATATTACTCAATCCGCCTCTCCGGTTAAGATGTATGAACACTTGGCTGCTGGAACAATTACTGTAGCAACAAAATGGCATGAAACAGATCTCTATCCATCGGCAGTGCTTACCGCAGAAAATGATGAGGACTTTCTCGCTAAGGTTGATGAAGCAATTGCCAAATCTAAAGTAGAAGGATTTAGAGATGAAGCTAAACGGATTGCATCGGAAAACACTTGGGAAGTGCGTTTCAAACAAATTGAAAAAGCTATTGAGGATTATACACTGAAAAGTGGTGTTGTGATTGGGTCTTAAAGTTTTATTTACGAACAATTCATCTCTGATCAAATATGGAATTGCTTCAGGCTTTAAAAATCTTGGACATGAAGTACATATTATGGATGGCAAATATCAATTATGGGACAAGGATAAGGAAACTCAGGTTGAACTTATTAAGAAATACATAGAGAACAATCATGTAGATATCGTATTTTCTGAGTGTTTCGCCAACTTTGCTGAAGGCATATTTGAACACACAAAAGAAAAGGGAATATTCCATGCATTTTGGGCAATTGAGGACACACCTTTTGATCATTGGATTGGTGATTATTGGTCTGATTATGCTGATTATATTTTTACAACAACTGCTGAGTGTCTTCCTAACTACTGGAACAAAGGTAAACAAGCTGAGTTGATGTTGTTTGGATGTAATCCTGACTTTCATAAGCGAGTTGATTCAGGAATACAAAGAGATATTGTGCTTATTGCAAATAACTATGAGCGCAGATTTGAACAAACTCGAAAGTTCATCATGCCAGTTGTTGAGCGTGGTTATGATGTGAGCATCTTTGGTAATGAGTGGTGGATGGATGAAGACCGCGAGGCAAATTTGCTAAGTCACCCTTCCACCTACAAGGGATACGGTGCATACGAAGATCTCCCCTACTTGTATTCAACAAGCAAGATAATTCTAGGACAAAATTTAGATGATAAGTCAATTACTCAAACGTCAATGAGACCTGCGGAAAGCTTAGGAATTGGAGGAGGTATTCTGATCTCCCCTTTTACTCCTGCTCAGCAATATCTATTCCATGATCATGTCTATTTGCCTAGGAATACTGATGAGATGTTATTAATGGTTGATGAAGTATTGGGTATGACAGATATACAACGTGAACAGAAGGCTAAAAAAGCACAAGAATTCGTGTACAAGTACCACAATTATAACTTGAGAGCTGAACAAGTGATCAATGCTTATCATGGCTACAAGCCATAAAGGGAGATGAATAAATGGCAAAATCAAATAAACTTACGATGGCAAAACTTAATGCTGTCGATAGTAAGAATAATCAGCGCAAAACAATCTATGTGACATCTGAGAACTATGAAGTAAACGTGCATACATATTTTCGTGAGTCGTTGATGGAAGATGCAGTAACAGAGTACATTGCTCTAGTTGAAGAATTGCGAACTCAGACAGAGCTAGACGATGTGTTAATTCGTGGAACATTGAGTTTATTTAACGTGTTAGTGATGAAAAAATTTACCGATCTCCCATTTCCTAAGCAAATGGACTTGGGAAGTCTGATTAGCATTTCACGAAAATTTATGGACAACGGGATTACTAATGAAGTAATCAACTCATTCCCTAAAGAAGAGCTGGACAAACTTGAACAAAGATTTAAAGCAGCTCAGCAGCAAGCAGCTAAAGTAATTGCTGAAATGGCTGTAGCTTCAGTTGCTCAAGCTCAGGAAATCTCAGATGCAGGTTAAGACACAACAGGATTTAATTAAGTTTCTACAAAAGTTGAATCAACCTATTGCAAAAGCATTGAGTGATGATGTAGCTAGGACAGTTAAGCAGACCATGAAAGAAAAAGTTAAAGAAGAAGTCTATGACGTGTATGAACCAACAATGTATTCACGTACTGGAGTATTGGGTAGTGAGGAAAGTATGAAGTCTGAATTGATTAATGAAACAACTCTAGTAGTTGAAAATGTACGTTCAGATGGAGACAGGAATGTTGCTGAAGTCGTGGAGAGCGGCCAGAATTATCAATTTGGATTTGAGTATGCAGGAGTACCACGTCCATTTACTGAGGCAACACGTGAAGAGTTGAGAAATACTGGTGCTCACAAAGCGGCTATGTATAAAGGTTTGAAATCTCAAGGAATTACACTGAAATAATAAAACACAGGGAGCGTGTTATTTATGGCATTGGAAAGTTACGATCAATATACATAAGGATGATGTTAATTGAGTAAAAAAGAAGTTAAGCAAAACACATTGCGTGAACCAGCTAAGAAACAAGCAGAAGTAACTGAGGAAATGTGGCTACAAGTAAATGAGGATTATAGATTAATTGTAGATGAATTTATCTCCGTACAAGATCTCTCCCCTGCTTCAAGAAAGCAATATACAAGTGTGCTTCGACAATTTGGTTGGTATCTTTTTAGTTCAATGAATGACAAGCCATTTTATAAGATCACTAAACGTGATTTCTTGCGGTATCTAAGTTTCATACGTGACAATCGTAAAATGTCCTCCTCAGCAATTAGTTTGAGAAAATCTGTTGTATCTAGTCTTTGCAACCACATTGAAAATATTATCGCAGACGAAGAAGAGAATTATAAAGGTTTTAGAAACTTTACTCGTGGACTCCCTGCTATCGCGCGGAATAGAGTTTATGAGAAGGTTAAAGTTACCAAAGATGAATATGACTCAATGATGAAGATTCTTGAAGAAGATCAAAACTGGCTAGGTATGGCATGGCTTGCTACAGCTTTCCTTGTAGGTGCTAGACGTTCAGAGATCATTCAGTTCAAGTCGGAAATCATGGACTATAAAGTTCCTGAAGGCCAGAACTATGTACTATCTCACGTAGTTCGCGGTAAGGGCCCTAGCACCGATGGTAAACCACTCGAATATATGGTTCCATTAGAGGTTTTACCATATTGGCAAAAGTGGATTGATACACGAGGTTACGAAAGCGAATTTGTTTTTACAACTAGATATGGCAATGAGATAAAAGCGATGTCTTCTGCATGGGCTAATGATTTCTGTACCAATGTTTTATCAGACATGTTAGAGCGTAGAATCAATGTACATATATTTAAAAACTCATGTATCACATATTTGCTAGAATCTGGCGTGCCGATGCATTTGGTATCTAAATATGTCGCCCACCACAATGATATTTCAACAACACAGATTTATGACTTGAGAGATTTCGAAGAAGAAAAGAATCAGATTTTCTAATTTAAACACTGTAAAATTACCATTTCATTTTGATTTTAAGGGAGCTAAAAATGAAAATATACAATCATCAACTTGAGAAATTAATTGTCTTCCTCCACTCGCTTGAGTTGGAACGGAAAGATTCTCGTATGAGAACACGCTTTAAGAATTTACTGATAGATAAACTGCAAACAGTTATGGATGAAACAGTTGAAATCAATAAGCAATACATAGCGCATGATGAAAATAATCAACCAATTAAGGAGAACGGTGATTATCTAATCAAAGATAATGTGAAGCGTGTAGCCGATATCAATGAGTTAATGAATGAAGCATATGAGGTTCCACAGGATATCAACAACAGAGAAATGTTATTGTCCATTAAAGATAGTGTTCTCAACCATTCCCCCGCTACATTTAAAGGTGATGAAGCAGACACCTATGATATGGTGTGTGAGTTGGTTGAACAAATTGAATACGAGTAAACATTAGGAAGCGATCATTTGAATCGCTTCTTTTTTATTTCTCTTTTAACACTAGAAGCAAAAAGGAAGTGATTTAAGTAATATGAGTCAAGATTTGCGTATCCTCATAGACAGTTCAATCAATGTCGGAAGTTCCATTAAGAACATAAATAACGATATCAAGGCTTTAGGGTCTCACCCCTCCCTCAAATCCTTAAATTTGAAAGTGGATATTGATAAGTCATTCGTTAAAGCAATGAATGAGTTTGTCTCGGCAACTAAAGTGTTGAGTAATGCACTCGAACAGCAACAAAAAGTTGTAAATGAATCAGTTAAGACAACTAAATTGTTAGATGGATCAATTGAAAAAGTAACACAGAAACAATTAGCTAATGGAACAATTATTACTCAGACAACGAAGAAGATTAATGAAGAAACTCAAGCCTATAATGAGCAGAAGAAAACACTACAACAGCTTGAGAAAGAATTAGATGGTTATTCTCTAGCAAGAACCAGAGCCAATAAAAATAAGTTAGGCGAAATCAATAGTACTACTAATACATATAAAAATCAGGCTGGTCAACAGGTCAATGTTAATGTTGATCGAGATGGAAATGTAAAGAACTATAGTCAAGTGACAGACTATCTAAAACAACAGCAAGAGGCGTTGCAAAAAGAGCAAGCGATTAATAGGCAACGTGAACAAGTAGCACAACAGGAATATGCAACCCGTAAGGCTTTAGCAGATAAGAATCTCAAAGAAGAAGAACAACGTAATCAACAATTTATAAATCAACTTAGAAATAGATTTGCTGAAGAGCAGCGTATTGCTCGTGATCGTAATGCATTAGACAGAGCACATTCAGCGGCAATCACGGAAGGATTAAATAGACAAAAAGCTGTTGCTGATATGCAAGCGAAAATTACTGCCGCTCAAACAAGATTTAAAGGCAATTCTTCTGCTGTTGCTGAGTTAAATGCATTAAATGCTCAGTTGAGCAATGTGTCCAAGGTGAGTAATTATAAGAATGCTTTGACAGAGTTGCAGACAAAACTTACACAGATTACTACTCAGGCAAAATTGGCTGGGAACGAGACTAATACATTGGCGCAACGTTTTGGTGCAGTGGCTTCTAAGCTGGCTATGTGGGCAGGTGCTACTTCGTCATTATACATGGTGACAAGAGCGTTAAGAGATATGGTTAGTGTGGTTATTCAAGTAGATAGCCAAATGACACAATTAAAACGTGTAATGGATGAATCTACTGACTTTGAAGGCATGTTGAGTCGCAGTATTCAGTTGGCGAATGAGTTAGGTAGAAGTATTACTGAAGTAAATGAGAATGCTATTGGATTTGCACGTATGGGATTCGATGAAGATCAAACGATGAACCTTGCGAAGACATCAACATTGCTACAAAACATTTCTGAATTAACACCACAAGAGGCAGTAGATACATTAACAGCAGCTATGACCATTTTTAATATTGAGGCAAGTAAGAGTATTGAAATTGCGAATAAGTTAAATGAGATTAAATTCGGTCTCCTCGTGTAGCAATGCACGTAGACAAACCTTTTCTGATTGACTTGGATATCCCACCGGGACAACAAGGGGCAAGTTTAAATACAGCCTGAACGACTGAGTGAAAAGGCTCCACTATTTAGTGGATGAAGCGACAGTCTGCACTCTGTAGTAATACAGAGAGAAGTACTCAAGTGTAAAGACACTTTTAGAAGAAGTACTTCCGCTACGAATATCGTAGTCAGTAGGACAATAATTGTCTGAAAGTAACAGATATAGCGATAACAATTTCGCAGTAACAACTCAAAACTTAGCCACATCAATGACCAGAGCTGGAGCAAGTGCAAATACATTCGGTGGGGTCATTACCCAAGCCGCCTAATCGAGTGATCGGTTAGTGAACAGTCAGCCATATCGGGAAACGTCTAGGGATAGAAAATTCCGAGGAAAGAACTTTATAAATTCGAATTAAATTGTATTAGTCATGTAGTAATGGAGGTTATTGCATGGAAGTAAAATGTGCACAATGTAGTGTGAAGTTAATCCGTAGACCTCACGAAATTAAAAGAAATAAAAATCACTTTTGTAATCCCCAATGTCACGGATTATGGAACTCAGCCAATAAATTAGGCAAGAACAATCCTATCTATAAGCAGCAAAAAGTTAACTGTGGAAACTGCAATGTAGGGTTTACTGTTCCAAAGTATAAGTATAATGATCTTCAATCTGGAAAAGTAAAAAATCTATTCTGTAAAAAGAGCTGTCTTCAAAAATGGCAATCTATGAACTTTACAAAGAAAGCAAAGAAAAAGAGTTGTTTGCATTGTAAGAATGATTTTTTAACTAAAAATGAGAAAATAAAATTTTGTTCTCTAGGCTGTTCCTCATTGTATCGAATGGTCGTCGTAGACTTAAACTGTGATTTATGTGGAACAGCGATAGTAAGAAAACCATCAATGATACATGACAATAATTTTTGCTCGGTCACCTGTAGATCAAAATGGAACTCAAAGACTAAAAAGTTACATGTAAAAAAAGAATGTGTAATTTGCAAGAATACATATAAAGTTAAAAATAATCAAAAAGATAGAAATAAATGTTGCTCAAAGAAATGCTTGAATATTTGGATAAGCACAGTATATTCAAAAACTGAAGAAGCACAGCAACATTTAATCAAAGGTGGGATCAAATCCACAATGTTAAAAAATTTCTCTGAAACTAAACCAGAAAAAGCAGTTAGAGAATATTTAGATTCCAATCACGTTACTTATGAGACTCAAAAATCAATGTATGATAAGTTCGTTGTAGATTTCTATCTTCCCAAAGAAAAGATAGTCATAGAAGTTTTAGGTGATTATTGGCACGCTAATCCCACCAAATACGGAAAAACAGATAATCTTATCCCCTTAACACCCAAGCAAGAAAGACAAATAAACAAAGATAAAGCTAGAAAGGCATATCTAGAAACATGTGGACACAAAGTTATTATGGCATGGGAATGTGACATTTATGAAGATATAAAAGGAACACTTAAAGAAATTATATAAACACTTGACTATTATATTTAATCGAATTTATAAAGTTATCCGTAACGACTAAGTAGTTATAATGGTGACATTATAATTCTACGCTGACTATCTTCCACCACCTCCTACGGAAGATAAAGATAGAGTCTGGTCTGCATCTATAATCCATTAAGTGATTACTTAATAAAGAAAATGCAGAGGCAAGCAGAAATGACTTGCCCCCTCTTTTACTTAGAGGAGTAACAAATCGGTATCAATGGAAGAACTTTTAGGACATACTACAGCAATTGCAACAGCCACTAGAGAATCAGGATCAGTGATCGGTAAACTTGTTGCCGCCTAATATGGGAACATATTAGTGAAAATCTCTTCTAATTGACTTGGAAACCCTAACGTGAGAACGTGGGTGACAAGGGGCAAGTTTAAATACAGCCTGAACGACTAAGTGTAGAGATGTCCAGAACGGACAAAGCGATAGTCTGCACATCTATGGAAACATAGAGAGGAATGCTCAAGTGTAAAGACACTTTTGGAAGAAGTATTCCCGCTATACTTTTAGTATAGTCAGTAAGATAGATAATCTATCTGAAAGTAACAGATTGAACTCACTGAAATCAATTTATTCTCGCATTACAACTATGAATAAGTCTGAAGATGTGCTAAACGCTGCTGGTGTCTCTATGAAAAATCTTAATGGTGAAACTCGCGATGTTTCCGACATCATGGATGAACTAGCAAGCAAATGGAATGGCCTATCTAAAGAAACACAACAAAATACAGCAGTTAATCTGGCTGGACGATATCAGCTCACCAGATTTTTGGCACTTATGCAAAATTACAATATTTCCCTTTCCGCTACAGAAACCGCACTTCACTCTCAAGGATCTGCTACACGAGAAAATGAAAAATACATGCAATCCCTTGAGGCACGAATCCAAAAAATGAAAACTGCATGGGAAACACTATCTATTGCCTTCGGTGAAGCCGTAATTTCAGATACAATCATCACCCTCACCTCTCTCTTCGCCAGCATGTTGAATGGTACTGCATCTCTAGTTAAAGAGTTTGGAGCACTACCTGTTGTACTTGGTGCTGTGGGTGTTGGCATTGCAATATTACGCCCTAAACTTGCAGCTTTAATTTGGGATTTCACCAAAACAAATATTACTATGCTTGCCACTTCCCCTGCTTCTGCTGCTGCATCTTTGGGTATGAAAACTTTGGCAGGTGCAGCTACTGTTGCTAGAGGTGCTGTGACAGCCCTGAAATTCGCACTTAAAGCCCTCCTTGCCTCAACGATTATTGGTGGTGCATTCGTATTGCTTGGCTCTGCTCTCGAATGGATAGTGGGTAAATTCTCGGATGCAACAACCGCTACTGAAGACTTTTCTGACAAAACCGAAGAGTTGAATCAGAAACAATATGATTTAGCTAATCTTAAAGCCCTTTCCAAAGAGTATAATGAACTGTCCAAAAAGACTGAGTTGAGCTTTCAAGAAAAGTCACGCTTAGCACAAGTCGAGAGCGAATTGTCTAGTAAATATAACATAACCACTAAAAGCGTTGATGGACAAACAAAGTCACTACAAGAAAATAATAAAGCAATTCAAACACAGATTGACTTACGGGAAGATGAATTAAAGGCTGCTAGGCTTGCTGCCGAAATTGAGTATAATTCCAATGCCGATAAGATTGATAAGGATATTAAGCGAGAGAAAGATGCATTAATTGAAAGAGAAAAAGCTTACGATGATGCACTTGCTAAATATGAAGCAAACAAAAAAGAGTGGGCCAAATATGATCCCGTTACACAAAGTTATGAATATGGAATGGGCAAGAGTGCTAATGAGAGTCTAGCTGCTAATTTAAAAAAAGAGTCTAAACTTCTAACTGATTCTAAAACTTCTCTTCAAACAGCAATGAATGCAAAGGTATTGGCTTACAAAAGCGCTTCTCAATCATTCATTGATGAACAAGAAGCCAACAATGTTAAAGTTAAAGGCTTAACTCGTCAATTTATGGACATTTATGCCCGTGCTGCTGCTGAGAGTGGTGTTTCAGATGATAAGCTGAAAAGCAATTTGGGCGAAGTATTTCGTTCTATCCAAGGTAAAGACTTGGCGAATGCAGAAGAAGGCATCAATCTTCTTAAGCAAATGCCGGGGATTATGAATCTAACATCTACTTCATATAAAGATATGATGGCAGCTATGTCTCAGTATAGCTATTCTCCAGTGGTTGAAGGTGTAGAGTCATTAGACGGTGCTTTTAATGACTTCAACTTAACCTTAGAAGAAACAGTTGAACGCACAGATGAAATGTCTCAGAAAATTAGTGAAACTGCAACTTTTGTGTCTGAAACTAAAAAAGAAATCAGTGTATTGAATACCGCGCAAGAAGAGTTAGCTAAAGGTAATCGCTTATCTACGGATACAATAAAAAAGATGAACGATAAATACGAAGATTTTATCAAAGTTACAGGATTAAGTAAAGATGCGATCAAGAAATATGTAGCCGCAAAAAAAGAAGAGCGCATATCTGTTGTAAATGAAGAAATCAATAAAACTAAAACGACTATTGAAGAGACAAAAAAAAGAATCAAGGCTTATGAAATTGAAATGGCTGCATGGGAAAGTAGACGCAAAGTTGAGGCCTCTGCTAAAATTGATGAACTAAATGCTCAACTTGAAGCTGGTCTAATTAATGAACAACAAGCTGAGCAGATGTTTGGAGTTTATCGAAGAAACCAGTCTGGAGTAGATTCCAAAGGTAATGTGATCAATAATAATACTACTTCAGCATATGCAATGGAACGGGTCGCACTAAAAGATTTAATGGCTGATCTTAGTTTGCTGGAAAGTGCTAAAAACGATTTAACTATTGCGTCTAACGAATCCAGTAAGGCTACCAAAGATGCAACGAAGTCTAATGATAAATCAAAAGAGTCTTATACTGACAGCTATGAAATCTTAACCAAAACACAGAAAAAACTACTTGAACTTGCCGATGCAATCAAAAAGGTTCAAAGTGAACGCAACACAATGGTTAAGGGATCAAAGCAATACATAGACAGCCTCAAGGAAGAGAAAAAATTAGTTGAACAACAAATTGCGGCTCAAGAAAAGGCTCTTAAGAATCCATCCGAGTTGGTTTCAACTAAAGTTAAGACTACAACTACCACTACTCCTAGTGATACTTCTTCCTCTACATCTTCATCTACTTCATCGAACTCAGGAACAAAACTAGACAATTTATTGTCTAATGCATTGGGACTACAAGGTAAATTCACCTATAAACAAGTGAGTGGCAAATTTAAGGGTACATATGATCAATTTGTCAAAGGTGCAATCTCTGACTGTTCTCAATTTGTTCAGGAGATGTTTGATGAGTTCCTTGGTATTAACCTCCCCCGGACTGCTGCTGAACAAGCCAAACAAGGTGTTGCGGTACAAAAGGCAGACCTTAAAAAAGGTGACTTAGTATTCTTCAACACTACAGGCAAGGCTAACAGTCATGTCGGCATCTACACTGGAAATGGTAAGTTTATTCAGATGGGTAATAGTGGCTTAAAAGAACAAAGCTTAGATAGTAGCTATTGGGCTCCAAAATACCAAGGTGCAAAACGAGTTAATGGTGTTGGTGAATCCTCCTCTCCCTCTACTCCTGCTTCAACTTCTAACGCATCCAAAACTAAGACTACAAGCTCTGATGGAAAAACTGTCACAGAGACAACTAAAGCGACCCAGAAAGAACTTGATGATGCTGTTCGTGATACTAAGGCAGATATATTATCTGGTAAATCACAAGCATATCAACTTGGTTTAGATATTGTTGATGCCGTTATTGCTGGAACTGACAATCAAATTGCCAAACTGCAAGCTAAACGTGATTTATCGAGTAATAAACAAAGTCGATTTACACAGGATAGCGCAGAGTGGCGAAAAGAGGAAATGTCTCAGAGCAGTCTATTGCAACAAGAACAGAAACTAATTGAACAGCAAAACAAAGATATTCGTCAACAATTGATGGAGCAGAAAATCACTCAAGGTGAATACGATGCCAAGATTGCTGAGAATAGTGCTAAGTGGTGGGACTATCAGTCTCAAATTGATGAGAAGCGTAAAAATGTGTTTGATAGTCAATTGTCAGCTTATGATAAACAAATTAAGACTGATGATGATTCCTTAGTGATATCTGAAGCTAAGTTAAAATTGATGACTGAAGGAACTGTTGAATACACCAAAGAACTACAAAACCAGATTCCTGTACTTGAACATAAAAGTGCTGTATTGACTAAAGAGATTGAATATACAAAGTCATTGATTGCCAATAACAAGAACAATGCTGTTATGACTGCTTATTACAATGAGCGCTTACAAGAGCTCAATTTGTCACTGTTAGATTCTAATTCTGCTCTTGCCGATGTAAATAAGACGCTCAAGGATATGCGGGAATCTGCTGCCGACAATATTATTGAAGAATATAAAAAAGTCATTGAACAACAACGTGATTTGGCATTGGATGCGCTTGATCAAGAGATTAAAAAAGAGAATGAACGTCATGAGGAACGCACAAAGAACATTGATGATGAGCAAAAACAATTTGAAAATTATATTAATGCTCGACTCAAAGCATTTGACCGTGAAAATGCATCTACTGATTATACAGAAGAACTTACGAAGAAAATGGATGAGCGTCAAAAGATTCAGGACAGAATTAATGTTCTCTCTGCTGATAATTCAATGGCTGGCAAAGCGAAGCGAAAAGAATTAGAAGATCAACTCGTTACTATTGATGAAGAAATTCGTAAATATCAACGTGATCGAGATCGTGAATTGGTCAAGCAGGGATTGCAAGATCAACTCGATGATCACAAAAACTACAACGATAAAATCAAAGACGGGGAAGATAAACTTCATGATGACACGCTTGATAAGTTAGATGAAGAAAAGAAGAAAACTGAGCGTAAATACAAAGACATCTTAGAAAATCAGAAATACTTCTATGATCTCAAACAGGGCTTAATGAGTAATGATGCAACAATAGTAACGGCAACTCTAGGCATAATTGGACGAGAATATGATAAGCTGTTTGCCACAATTAAAGATCATACATTCGAAACGTCTCAAGCAATGCAGAATATGGTCTATAACTTCCAAAAATCAATGGAGAGTTTGAATAAATATTCTAGCGGTGATTACTCTGCACCAGATTCAGGATCTTCCAGTGGCTCTAATGGAGGAACTACTGGCTCAACTGGAACCATTAAGGGGACAACTGCTGCCCGTGTGGCTTGGACAGAGTATTTGAGCAATAAACAGTCTGCTGAGTCGATTAAGGCTGAAATGTCTAAACTTGATAAAGCGTCTAGCCAATATAAGAATCTTACTCAACAGTTTGATTCACTCAAGTCCAAAAACGATCAACTTCGTTCAGTTTATGGGTTTCCTGATGGTAGTTTTAAGGATTTAGTGACACAAAAGATATTCTCTGCTGAAACTGGTGGTATGACCCCTGCTGGTATAGGCAAGGAAGGTAAATTCCTACTGGCACATGAGAAAGAATTAGTCTTGAACAAAACGGACACATCAAATGTATTGAAAATTGTAGATGTTGTTCGTGGGATTACAGATAAGATTAAAAACGGATTGGACTTTTCTGGTCTATTCTCGAAAGCAACACCTACTTCTTCAACAAATGATAACCGCATTCAAATAGAGAAGGTTGAGATACATGCAACTGACAAAGATACTGGCACGAGCATACTCAGTAAACTCGGAGACGCAGTAAACAAACAAATGAGAACTAGAATGATTTAAGGAGAGGGGTAACACCCTCTTCTTTTTATTTATCAGAAAGGAATGTGTATGTTAGGAGAAATTGACCGTAATAGGAAACCTATTAAACCACAATACTTTCTGGCTAAACCTAATCGTGAGATTATCAGTAAATTAAGCGAAATCTTCAACGACAACATGAATGTTAAATTGAATGATGTGAGCGAATTATCATTTTCCCTCCCCTACTTTATTGATAAGCATCACAAGTTGAAGCCGAATAAGAATGTGGAGTTAATCAAGGAACGATATTTAATCAAAGTTGTTACTGGGGTGAACATTGAGTGGTTTATCGTAAATGATATTAGTGATAATCTGGATGATTCGGACATTATGAACGTAAAGTGTTACTCGTTAGTACGGGAATTATCTGATAAGTTGATTAAGAGTTATGAAGTTGTGTCATATGGAGCAGATAAAGTAATTCAAGATATGCTTCGCATGGGAAATACAATTTGGAATATAGATTATATTGACGCAGACTTTAAGGCTAGTTACAGATCATTTGAATTCCCCTCTTCTACTGTTCTCGAAGCTATTTACTCCATTGCTGAAGTTTACAATGCTATAGTTACATTTGACACGGACACTCGCACTTTAAGTATGACCAAACCAGAGCTAACGGGAATCAATATGGGTCTAACTGTTTCATATGGCAAACTGATGAAGAGTATGGGTCGAAATAGAAGCTCAGAAGAAATGGTTACACGTCTCTCCGCTTCTGGTAAAGATGGACTTGGCATTCAAAAGGTAAATCCAACTGGTCAGAATTACATTGAAAACTATGGGTATTGGATTTATCCCTTTAAGCGAGATGCCAATAAAACAGTGATTTCATCAAGTCATTGGATGTCGGATTCACTGTGCCATGCGCTGTTGGATTACGAGGCGTTAGTTGAAAGTAAGACTGGATTGTTTAAACAATATCTTGAGGAATTAGAAGGCTATGAGACACAGTTAAATCAACTTAAAATTGATTTGAATAAGCTACAGCAAGATGAAAAAGTTGTACAGGAAGTAACACTGGCTCAACAATTTGGAGATAAGATGTTCTTTGAGAAGTATAGTCATAGTGGAAGCACATCGAGAACATTCAAGTTGAATAAGGGTTATAACTATGCAGCTATGATTAAGGTGGACTCCTCTTCTGGTGTAACTGTTGCATTGAATGGATCTGTTAAACCTGTGACTTCAGGCAGATGGACAATGTTAGGCAAGTTAAATAACCTTGAGACTACAACAATTACCGTTAATGGATCATCCACCGGTGTGTTCATGCAAGTTGCAACGATTTCAATTGAAGAGTATCAGATGGCTGGTAATGATGTAGCTATAGTTGAGCGATACAGTTTAGATAATAAGGAAAATCAGATCAACCTGAAACAAATCGAAGTTAGTAACAAGTTAAATCAAATTACAGATGTGCAGAATCGAACTAAGGCGTTGCAAGTATTGTTGGATTCTGAGAATAACTTTACCAGTGAACAACTGTATGAATTGAATCCTTATATGATCAATAAAGATTTTAGCGATGATGTGTACATAGATGAGCAAGATTTATATGATGCAGCAATGGAAAAGTTCAAGGAGTTGCAAGTTCCTCAATTAGCGGTAGAGATTGATATAGTCAACTTTCTGGAGATTATTGAGGAGCAAAGGAATTGGAAAAAGTTAAACCTTGGTGACTTCGTTAATGTAAAATATGAACCATTGGGCATTGAGTTAACAGCGAGGATAAGTGAGATTAGTTATGACTTTGGTGGATCGAGTATTAAGTTAACGTTGAGTAATGCTAAAAATGTTAACGATGAGAGTACAAGATTAGAGAAATACTTAAAAGACACTAAAAATACCAATGTAGTTGTTAGTAATGGAAGACCTGATTGGACTAAAGCTGTAGTTGATACTTCTGAGATGAGCAGATTGTTCGATAACTTTTGGAATAAGATTACCAATGAAATTAATATGGCGAGCAACGAATTTGTAGAACTTTCCCGAACTGGGCTTACAATATATGACCCCGATGATCCCCTCAGATTCCTGAGAGGTACACACGGAACTTTAGCACTGACACGCAGTGGTGGACTAAAGTATGAGACAGCAATTTCCGCTGATGGCGTTATCGCTGAGATGGTGCTAGGGAAAATTATTTTAGGCTCTAGAGTGGTCATTCAAGATGACTCAGGTGTATTTACAATCGAAGGCTCAAAACTTATGATTGATGATCGATGTGGTCGCCCTGTTCTACGTTTGGGGTTAACATCAGAACAACCTGATGTATTCGGACTGCATGTAAATCGATATGCTTCAAACAATTGTAATGATAGAACAATTACAAACATATCTGGTATGGATAATTCTAGAGGGTTCTACATCGATAAAATACGTAATGGAGTAACCTCTAATGTATTAGGATTGTCTTTAGATGGCAACTTCCGCTTGCGTGTAGGTGATGACAATGAAGTAATTGTCATTAACGAATTCGGACTAGGTATTGGATCTGAAATTTGGCAAAATTCTCCATTTCGTGTAAATTACCTCGGAGAATGTTGGCTCGAATCGTTGTGGGCTGAAAACGCATATATCACTAATTCCAAGTTCGAGAATGGTGAACTAAATGGCAACAAACTCACCCTTCGTGACGGTGGAAATTTGATGAAATTGTGGCCCCGCGAAGGATTCTGGGCGGGCTCAGAGGCTGAAGGTGCAGACGATCCAATGTTAGCACCAATGTGGATAAAGATGGATGGTACAGCAATCTTTAAGAAGCTTGTCGTTACAGACAAAAACAACACTCTCCTCATTGATTCCGAAAAGAAATACATCGACTTTGGCGGTTTTGATGCAATAGGTATAGGTGCTCTAGACGCTGAACTTATTGCTGCCAACATGCTTACTGCTCAAGATGGGATCATATCCAATCTCACTGCTGGCAAGCTCTCCACTCTTACTAATGCTGCAATTCAAGGTTGGTCAGACTATGTACGTATTGAGGGTAATTCGGTTAAATGGATTACTGGTAGGGTTACTGGTGCAGGATCACAAAAACAACTTTCAGATGGACGTAAACTCTATTGGACTACATCAGAACAAATGGGATTAATGACAGTTGAAGAAACTGCATGGCCTGTTATGGTCTATAATATGGAAGAGAAGATTAAGCGTGAAACGACCTTTGAGGGATCTGGTGATGCAGCTCAACCTGTCGAGAAAATTGGTACAGGTGATGGCGGTGCTGATGATCGAGCTAAAATGGTCAACACCAAATACAATGGCGGCTATAAACAGGAGTATAAAGCTTCAAATACAGCAAGATTAAGAAGTATTGATCTGCGCGATGACGGTATATCCCTTAAAAGTGAGGGCGGGGAAGTAAATATTACGATGGACTCGTTTAATGTTCTTGCTGCAAAAACAGTAAAAATCGGCACTGAGTCCGGATCTTACATTGAAATTACTCAAAACGGTGACATAAACATCAATTCAACAAGAAATGTGAAAATTAATGGTACTCGTATTGATCTGAACTAAACTTTTCCAATTAAGTTGCCGATGAATATAGTATAATCTATCTAGGTAAATAGGATAATTCTACTATAAAACTTCGGAGGTACATAACAAATGAAAAAAATACTATCTAAACTGCCAACATTCATGCTTGGGGCAATTGTAGGTGTAGCAGTAACTGCTGGATCTGCTGTCGGAGCTGCAACTTATCTGAAAGCAACGCAGTCCAATGTAAAGTTAATAGTTGACGGGTCTCAAGCAAAACTATCTGAAAGTCCTCTCAATGTTAATGGGAAACTTTATCTCCCTGTTAGAGACACGGCAAATGCCATGGGCTACTCAGTTGAATCTGTAACTAGTTCTCAAGTGTCACTAAAAGAATCGCAAAAAAACTCTAGCACAACTACATCACCTACGAATAACACATCTACCGCTCCGAGCAACCCAACAACAAGTACAAATACAATAGCAAGTAAAAAGGTGAAGAATTTGAAGGAAACTTATAGCACAGAAGGCAAATTGGATGCTGAAAAAATTCGTACAGCACTAAACAATGGCACATTAGACGTGAATGCCCAAGACAGTGAGTCGCTCAACTCTCTTCTTCATTATGTAATTGCAGAAAACAATTACGAAGCATTTAAAGCAATTAATAGAAATTCTTTAAATCCAGATCTGCAAAACAAGGATGGTAATACCTCCCTCCATCTCGCGATTCAAACTGAAAACATTTTTTACTTTGGGGAACTTAAGAAAATGAAAGCTGACCCAAATATTAAAAACTCCTCGGGCAAACTTGCGATTGATTTAGCCGACCCCAAATCAACAACTTATGATTCATTGAAAATCTATATGTTTTAATGCCATCCAACTAAGAAGCACCTAGAGATAGGTGCTTTATTTGATTTCATTTTTATTATAGTCATATTTCATTATATCTTGAATATCAAAAACAACTCCCAATTCTCTTTCGATTGCAATGTCATTTAGTGTCGTCAGTATTCTGTCGATTGTCTCAAAACTCACTTGCTTAGCTCTATTATGTTTAAGTTCGGTAAGTGTGTTTGGTCTGATTTTAGAACGTACCGCAAGTTGATTATATGAAACACCTAAACGGCTTAACACTTTATCTATATCGATTTTAACCATTTCATTTCTCCTTAATACACAAAGATAATACATATTTATTATAAATTATATTGCAATAAACTACAACACTCAATTGACTTTATCTATATATAGATGTATTATCTATCTATAAACAGATAAAGGAGATGAGTTAGTTTTGCGTAAAAGAATTCAGTGTATTGAAATAAATGAAGATTTCAATATCTATTACATTAGAGATATTGTTGGTAGAGTCTGGTATACGACAGGACACGATGAAGCAGACGCATATGACGCAATTTCCCATGGCGAAGGAATTCTTACGTTTATCTATTATAATCCAACAACAATTAATAGAAAACCACATTCTTACGACTTCAAGAATCTTGTACTGGATATGTTGGAGCAGATGGATTTGCAAGAAACAACTGAATATGAACTCGTCATTGGTTGGGATAACGCGGATGCATTTAGATTTATGAAGATGTCCACTTTAATGGCTTGCGACATTCTTCTTGATATCAATAAATACATAAAGGGGTCGGTAAAATGAGCATTGTGGAAAGTTATGAGCAAAAACTTGTCGAGTTCAATGGAAGTGAACTTCTAGGAGTGAAAACTGATGATGGTAAAGTCTATGTGGGTGTTCGATGGGTATGTGAGGGAATTGGTCTTACAGAAGATCAAATGAAGAATGAACGCAAAAGAATAAAGAACGATGTTGTACTTAACAAAGGGGGGTTAAATTTAACCCTCCCTACCAATGGGGGAATTCAAGATATTTTAACGATTGATGTAGAGTATCTCCCGCTCTGGCTTGCAAAAATAAGTATAACACCCACCATGAAAGATAACAGTCCAGAGGTGGTTGATAAACTTATTGAGTATCAACTTAAAGCCAAAGATGCTCTCGCTCAGGCATTTATCCATAATCCTGCGAATCAATACTTGATGCTATCTGAAGAGGATCGGGCTATTGCTTACTTTACTCAAATGAAAGAAAAGAAACTCCTAGAAGTAAAAATTGAGGAATATAAGCCACTCATTACTTTTGCTGAGACAGCTTTGAAATCCAGCGACAATATACTTGTTCGCGAATTAAGTAAGATTGTTCAAGATGAGGGTATTAACATTGGAGAAAAGAAACTCTATCAAAAACTTCGTGACTGGAAGTTGATTTTAAGCAGTCAACGTGAACCATCACAGTATGCAATGAATTTAAACTTGTTTGTGGTGGAAGAAAATACAGTAAACACACCCTATGGAGTAAAGTTGAGTACAACAATCAAAGTGACTCCTAAAGGTCAAGTGTATATCATTGAGAAGTTAAAAAAAGAACACTCTAAACAACTTGTAGCGAATTGATATGCTTTAGTTGAAGTATACAGCACCTAAAGAAAAGAGGGCTAAATTGCCCTCTCTACTCACTTTTCTTTTCATCTAAAAGCATATCTTCTTGTGTTACTGTAATTTCACTTCCATCATCAAACGTATACACATATTGAATGCCAACCTTTTTGATGTTTTCTTTCCACCGATCCTCTTCTTCTCGCTCTCTTCTTTTCCTATCTATCTTGGATAAGAAGAAAGCAGAAACCATATGTATTACAACAAATAATATTGACCACGCCATTATGCTTAATATTAATCCATCAAACATACCTTTATTGTACACAATTCTTCCATACTGTATCACCAACATAAACAACCATGCTGAAAAGTTGTACAATAATGAGGCTCTTACGAGTACTTTTTCTTCGGTAGCTGAATAGCCAACTATCGCACCCAGTATAGCGGTTACGCATAAGCTAAGCATCATACCAAAACTAGCCTTCTCAGTTGTGTAAAAGTTACCTTTATGCTCGACAGGTTGACTAATATCAGAGAATAGCACAAATGAAAGAATGGTCAAAGCCAATATTCCGACCCTAATAATTACTCTATCTATTCGAATTTATCCTTCCTCCCTCCTTTTTCTTATACAGGGGCTATAATCTTTATCGGGTTATTCAAACTCCAATTGTATAGTGATATTCCCATGAAAGCATACTTTTACCTAGTAAAAGTTCGTTTAACTCCTCTTATTGCACTTCGTATAGGTAAATTATAGTTGGTAAAAGTGTCGCATCTACATTGTATATGTTATATGAAATATGCTATATTGAATGGAAGCTAGTACTTTATTCAGCTTTCGCAAGTTAAGAATTTCCACTGTTCTGTTGGGCGATGTGTATATTCTGATTTTCAGGGTATATACTTTAACAACTAAGAATTTCGTGGAGGTGTGTAATATGTGTGAGGAGGAAAATAAGATGTCTACAATTCAAAAGGACAAAAAGGTAACAAATAAAAATTCGGCTGGTATTAGTGTGGGCTTTCTTAAAACCGCTAAAAGATTGCCAAGTAAAAATGGCAAAGTCACTTTAGATCGTAATAATCCAGACCATAAGGCTTGGGCTGAAGGATATGAGAATGACTGATGCTAATTATACCAAAAGACATTTACAATATTTATAGAGAATTTGTTGATATTCCAACCGAAGGTAAGCATAGACCCAATCTGGTTGTCCATATAGACGATGACGATATCTATTGCTTGCCTATTACTAGTTCTTCTCCTAATGATCCCCCGAAACATCTAAATGACCTTTGGAAATTGCACATCGATAAATGGCAAAGCGTCCCCCTGTCAAATGAATCATGGGTAATTATTAATCAGTTAAAAGTTATAAGTAAAAGTAGCGTAACTAGAGACGATTATTTAGGTGTTCTCCATGAAGATGACTGGAATAACGTTGTTCTAAAATCTGAGGAATTTGAGTACTATGACTCAAAAGAACAAAGAAGAAAGCAAAAAAGATCTCAAAATTCATCAAAAAGAAAAAATGCGATAAGAAATAAAACTTAAAATACCGATTTTACATAGAAATTAGCTACCAAAAAGCCTTATAAATAGGGCTTTTTTATTTGTCCAAATTTTATATTGGAGGTGATTTGGATTACAATACGTGACTCCCTCTACTTTTCTTTTGCTGGTGAAACATCTGTTAAGCATGGGCTCATCAACGTCAATATAAACAGTGGCATGCAAGAAGAGATATTCTTTCCTTCTAGAGAAATAGTTGAGGAAAAAGTTAAAGGTAACGACAAACCATATTTTATGAGGACTGAAACTGAGCCACTAAAGTTTTCGGTCTCTTTTGCATTTGAAGAAACTTGGAACACAGCAAAAATCCGAGAAGTTGCCCAGTGGTTGACTCAGCATGATTATTATCAAGAACTGTATTTTACTAATGATCTTGCAATAGGCGCTGAACGCATTTTCTATGCCATGGTTGTCGATGATTCTACACTCGTACACAATTGTCTTAAGCAAGGATATATCAACTTGACCTTTCGCTGCGATTCTCCCTACTCATACTCTCCTATCATGACTTCTCGTGTTTACAAGTGGAATTACACTCCAATGGAGATCAAGAAGAATACATACTCAACTGGAACACATCAATCAACAATAACTAATCCACAAGGAAATTTAATACTTAATCCAGCAAGGCCAAAATGGTCTGATTTTGAGGCTGGTACTAAATGGTCAGATATTTAAAGAAAGGAGAATCAAATGTCTACTGAATCAAATAAACTTAAGCTCAAGATACCCTCCTTTACAGATGAAATTGAAAATACCATCAGAGAACTTGGCGATAATTTCAATCTACTTGATCTCATATCAGATGATTATGTATCTGCTACCCCTACTAATGGAGATTACATAAGAACTAGGCGTTTATACAATAGCGCTCCAGTATACGAAGGTTACGTTGGTTGGGTAAATGTACGAACAGGTAAAGCAGCTCCATTTTGGCAAAGACTTAAGAGCTATACTGTTGGCGATTACATTATACCTAGAGTTGATAATGGTCATGTCTTTATTTGTGTCCAGTCAGGAACATCAGGTTACACGGAACCTGTCTTCCCTGTGTCTACTGATGCACAATTTAACGATACTCGATTAGCAAGTACATGGGCAGCGACTACACAATATAAGCTCAATGACATAGTGTTACCCACAGTTGATAATGGTCGATTTTACATATGTATTCAAGCAGGAGAATCTGGAAACACAGAACCACCTTGGCAAACCGTTGATGGTGCTACCACTTATGATAAGAATGCTTCATGGGCTACTTATAGAGTAACGAGGTGGAAAGAAGCTGGAAGTGCAGCATTATTCTATCCATTTGGTAAGATTGGTTAGGTGATGATATGACTACATGGCAATCAATTATCAATCTTAAAGGTAACTATACTTCTGAACCTATACCAATCCCAATTAGCGCAGATGGTGTGTTGAGTAAAGTGTCATGGGAATCAGTTGAGTCAATTGGCTCTAAAATTGTTGTTCAAACTCGCTTTACTCGTGACAATCTCAACTGGTCAGAGTGGCAGAATTGTATCAATGGCGCTCATATCCCAGATGTTGTTGAGGATGTGGGATTCTATAATGTCAGTATCATGTTTCGGATTTTGTTCATGAGAAATACTTACGATGAAATACCTGAATTTAGGGACATAACTTTTTACTTTGAACCAATCTTATTGTTTGACAATAAGGGAGATAAAAGTTGTTCCCCTGAAATATGGATAACCAAACAAGGTAACGGTGATTTCAGTATAATCAACACTTCTCACAACAATGAAGAGTTTAAGTTTAAAAGTCTCATTCATGGTGAAACAGTGTTTGTTGACAATGAGAATCAGGACATTGAAACATCTTTAGCGGTCACGTATCGTTATAAAGATTTCAATAACAACTATCTGTCGTTCCCTGTTGGCAAGAACATACTAAGGGTAACTGGTGATGCAGATATTAAATTCAGATATCAATTCACACTATTACAATAGGAGGCTATATGACCGGAGTAGCATATAAAGGATCAACACTTCAAGAATCAAATAAAAGTGGTCACGTGTCATATGTTGAGAGATATCAGAGTGGAACTGAATGTTCATCTTGGGATCAATTCGGCAACTGTACGGGTTATAGTCCTGTTTATAGTACGACAACTCACACAACTGGTGCAAAGATTACAGGTACAGTCAATTCAACATCTACTGTTTATGTCAACGGACAACCAATAGCTTCGGTATCATCACCCACACAAGAACAATGGGTAGCAGACCCATCTCCCTCCCCTAAGCTTGGCGGTTCAATTATTTCAATTAGTCCCGGTACATCTGGTTCAGGATCGGGTCAGGTTTCAACAGGAAGCTCAACTGTTTTTGTGGGTGGTAAAGCAGTATCGAGTATCACCAAAAACGTGACAACGCATCTAAGCACGACAACACCAATTACCTCTGGCAGCAGCAATGTATTCGTCAACTAAGGAGGTGAACAATTGCCGGATTTAAGTACATATCTACAATATAATGACCCCGTAACAATTATCTCCCGTAGCGGTACTCCACAAGATCCATTCATTGATCGTGCCGACTCTCTTCCTGTTATCAATGGAATCCTAACTCTTCTTGAACTACCCTCTTCTACTGATAAAGTTAACATTGCTGGATTCGTTGAAATTGATCAAGATGTCTTTGAGAATCGACCATATCTTAATGAACATGAATTTCTAGTTCACTATGGCATGGGTGTAATTCAGTTCCATCAGTCTCAAGAAGGAACCGCACATCTATGCAGGTACAAAGGTAGAGGATTAATTATGTATCCTGCATCACGTATCTATGCAATGGTGAGTCGTAATCCAGACGTGGTGGTTACATTGCAGGATTATATTGATCAAATCCAAGCGAAGATTAATGAGAATCAAATTGCATTGGGTAAGATCGAAGATGCCATTAGACAGTCTCAAGCCCAGACAGAACTATCAAAGTTGGCTACCGATAAGGCTAATTTAGCTGCTGAAGATGCAACACAGTCAGCAATTAAAGCAAAGGATGCCTACAATACTACCCGTCTCGTTTACAAAGAACCTGTTCAGGACTTAGCAGAATTGAGATTAAAATATCCATTGCCTGAAATTGGTTGGACAGCTCAAACATATAAAGATGGCAAACGATATCGATATGACGGTAATAACTGGATTGAAATTGATGTATTTGGGTCAAACCTTCAACCTGTTAATGAGTTTAAGGATGGATTGATGAGTGTTGCAGAACATCTCAAGCTCAAAGATATGCCATTGGAATTGCAAGACAGAGTAATTGTATTATGTAAAGATTCATATGTATTTCAGGAACCCATAGGAATTTTAGCACCCTTCCCTTTCAACGGTGAGCTAGTTGATGTTAAGGGTTTTTGTGGTGTCGCTGGAGAAACGGAAACAGAAATCGAGATTGAAAGAACACGTAATTTTAATACATGGCTAAATGTGATGAGTTCGAATTTAAAATTCAACCCACAGAGTCACTACGATAACAGAACGGCAGTCATACAAACAAAGCAAGTTCAAGCAGGAGATATTTTTAGAATTAACATTAAGAAGTCTGGATTAAACCTTCAGAATCTTACAGTTCACTTAACAATTAGAACCTAAAACACATTACAAAGGAGTTTTATCATATGGCTCAACCAATAGTAAGCTGGAGAAATTCGACTCACACACAGGAAATTACAGGTCCTTTTGATTACGGAGTAATTGACGCAGATGACAAGAGTCCCATTTATATTTTTAATGTTTGGAATAATTACAACGGAGCAACAGATGTCTCCAAGATGGAAGATTGCACAATCACTACTCGTGATATGAGTGGTGGTACAGGAGATACGGTAGGTAATGAAGTCGAAGTAGTTAAGAATAACTGGTTCCACGTACAAGTAGACTCTCTTGGTGAAACAGATATTGATGAGGAAAGCTCTCGTGTAGGTAAAGACTTTTCTAAGCCCATTGGTACAACAGGAACAACAAAGAAAGATCATTCTGGAGCAAATTACACTACGCCTATTAAACCGGGAGTTAAAGAAATTCTTGGAGTGAATAACAATGGTAACCCTGTTGACGCAGCGGGTAACTATGTAACTCTGTCTATTCAATGCGAAGTACCCCTAAATGCCAGCTCGGGACGACAACTGTTCAAGAAGAGAATCTCTTATCGTTTTGTATAATATTTCCAGTTAATAATGTAACCATTAGGGCAGAGCTATCTCTGTCCTTTTTTTAATTTCTAAAGGAGGTTTAATTTTGATTCTAGGAAACAGACAATTCACTCGTTCACCTGTTCCTCAAAAATTTATGTGGGTAGCGGATTACTATGATGGCACAAATCTAGTTGAATACGATTTTCAGACAAAAAAGTCTAATGATTTCTACAGTATTGACAGAGAAAAACTAATCAGTTTTGGAATTATTGGTCAAGGCTCACAGTTGTTTTATAACGTTGCCAATGGTGTGTTCAATATCAATCAAGATCGATTTTCAATCTCTTATATTGCCGAAGATGAAGAGTTCCCACTAACAGGTAGAGCGTATTTATATAATGATCACATTCAATTTAAGAATGGTTCATCTGATGCAAATTTAAATACACGAGCAAAAGAGGGGAAATTTAAGAATAGCATCGACTGCTTTAACTTTGGCTACAAAAAATCAATGAATCTAAATGATGTAAATATAAATTATCAATGCGTATTCTCTCTTCCCGATGTTGAAATTCCTTATTTTCAAATTAAGATCACTTCTGATAAAGATTTGAACGGTCGACTGATTATTCGAAAAAATGGTCTAATTGTTGATGAAATTATTGCCCCACTAAAAGCAAATCATTCAGGCAATATCAACTGGGAGTTGAGATAATTGTCTACAAAAGAAATTGGATTACCTATAGATCTGACACTTGGAGTACATAATGGCACTGAAATCAAAGAAGGAAAACTTCAACTTAAAGAAATTGCCATCGACTCTACTGGCAAATCTATATATGCTGCTAAGGGGACATGGGAGTCTTCAGTTATATCGATTGGTGATAAAGTAACTGCCTTTCAACGAGTGGTCAAAACTATGGTTGGCATTGGTTCAAATGTGGATTACAAGATTTTCACTAAGTCATCCACGGACAATATTACATGGTCAGAATATACAGAGATTACATATCTCGATGGAAAAATTAACAGTCCAGTTGGTTTATATGCTCGAATTAAAATTGAACTATCCTCTGCTTTGGTTCCAGCATTACTCACAGTGGATGAGTTTACTGATGGAAAATACAATACAGATTATGTTTCATCATCTGACGGGTCACTGAGATTGAAACGAAATATAACTCTCTCCCCTACTGTATCAACGCATGAAGATGGATTTCTTTATCGCACAAAGTTTGGGAGAAGCAAATTAAGCAAGATTAATGGAATAACGTTTCAATGATTGAGGTGATATCGTGGCTAATTATTCGCTAATTCAAGATTCAGTGAACTATAAAACATTTAAGAATAACACTTGGATTAATTTATCAACGACATTGCCTCTTAAAAGTGTATTTATTTCAGATGGCATAGTTGATCTCAGTGTATTAAATCGTAGCAGTAAAGTTATTGTGCAGAATATGACCAACACTGGTGCGCTTGGTTCAGGCAAAGTTTTTAAATCAACGGTAAATTTAAAGAAATATATTGAGATCACTAATTTGTCTGTAAAATAATGATTTCAATTAGAAAGGAGATGGACAGATGCTTAGTTTAATCCCCATTATGACATCCAATACAGCTCCATTAGGTGTAGCAAGTGCAAGCAGTGTCAGCAGTGCAAGTTATTCAGCGTTCTATGCATTTGTTCCCGACAATGGAAACTGGCTTTCTTCAACAACTACAGGCTGGATTCGCTATCAGTTTCCCACCGCTACTGCAATTAACAAATATAGTTTAATGCATTGGACTGCCGCTCTAAATGGAATGCCAAAGAGCTGGACATTCGAAGGCTCCAATGATGGAACGAATTGGAACATTCTAGACACAAGAACCAATCAAGACAATTGGCAGACTAAAGAGGAAAGAGTATACTCATTTTCAAATGTCACTCAATACCTTAACTACCGAGTGAACTGTTCCCTTAATAACGGTGGAGCAAATCTGTCAATAGGCTATCTTGCTATGAATTATCAAGCGCCACCAGTCAGTAAAATCTTACTTTCATCCTTTAATGGGGTTTACTCATTAAAGGATTCTTCTGCCTATAAGTTAAACACAGACAGTGAGAAAAACTTCATTAGTTATGGCGCAGACTCAACTTCAAGTTTCAATGGCTACTTAACAAAAATGAAAGACATAAAAAACACAAGCACTGCTCTTGGTTCAAGCAAAACCTACGAGCACTCAATTGATATGTCAAAACTCCGAGTGGATAAAATTGTATTAGGCTAAATTTATGAGGAGCACATCTATATGGTGTGTGCTATTTGTTTTGAAAGGAGATGGTTGAATGATAGATGTTTTTAATGTAACACTTAACCCTAGTGATATGGGTCCCAGTAATACCTTAAGTAATGGCAACTTAACGGTTGTTAGTACTGCTGGTAATACTTCAGTCAGAGCAACACATGGTAGATCGTCTAAAAAATGGTACTTTGAGACGAAAATTGACAGTGGTAGTAACAGTATTGGAATTGGGATATCTAATAAAAACATGCCTGTTAACTCAAATATACTATCAAATATGAATCAAAGATTATATTATTGCGCCAATGGTAATAAATATCCAGATGCAGTCCTATACAGTGAGGCATCAGCCATTGGAGATGTAGTGGGGGTACTAATTGATTTAGACAATGGTGCTCTGGAGTTTCGAAGAAACAACAAAAGTTTGGGCATAAGCAATACTGACATAAAAACATTGGGGGAAATATACCCTTTCGTTCTAAGTGGAATTGCAACCTCCAAATCAGTAACATTTAATTTCGGAGCAACACCATTTAAATATCCTTTACCAATTGGATATAATTCCTACGATGGTAAACAGCTTAATTCCAGTAAATTCTTGATTGTATCAGGAGATAAGTATTACTCTGTTCCTTACGTTCCAAAAGAAACTGCTGTCCCAATACAGACTGCTCCTTCAACAAAAGTTTTTTCAAGTCCTTTATTTCAAAACTCTGTATATTTTGCTTATCGGGCTTTCGATGGAATAGACAGTGTTACTCCTTTTTTGGGTGCAGGAACAAATGGATTTTTAGGATATGAATTTGATGAACCAATTATAATTCGCGGCTATGCCATTAAAAGCTATGTTGCAAGCAACTCAGATCTAAGAACGGCAGTGCCAAAAGATTGGACTTTTGAAGGTTCTAATGATGGAGCCAATTGGACTGTGTTGGACGCAAGAGTAAATCAAATCTGGTCAATTCCTGCGACAGAAGAAAAAGAGTTTGCAATTAATCCATCAAATCAAAAGTCATTCAAATTTTACAGGATAAATTGGACGACTAACAATGGATATGCTAATTATACCGCTATAAATGAATTAAAGATGTATAAGTCAAGCAAACTGATTGAATGCACCTCGATAACAGATCGTATATTTGGGAGCTATGGAATGAATAAAAATGATTCGATAGATTTAAATGATGAACTGATATCTCGTCAGATCATTGAAACAAACTATAGCCCTCTTGGTTCAGGAAAAGTCTTCAGGCAAAAGATCGACACAACTAAGATACCAATTAAGAAAGCATCAATCACATAACTATGTAAAATGATTGTTTGATTTAAATTTAGAAAGGTGATGATTTGTTGGCGATATTGAATGTTACCCTTAATCCGAATGACATGGGTGCTGGTCATGTGTTGTCTAATAACAACCTTACAGACACAAGTACATCAACAACTGCCATTCGAGCTACTCATGGAAGATCATCAGGTAAATGGTATTGGGAAGTAAAATTGGACAGCGGCAACAATGAGGTACACGTTGGAGTATCAAATGCAACATTTGGGCTAAGTGACCCTGTAACAAATAATAATATTAGGACTTATTATGCCTACAATGGCTCAAAATTCCCCGAGAACGGTTCATACGGATCATCTACCTCATCTGGTGGGACAATTGGAATAGCTTTAAATCTAGATCAAGGAACACTTGAATTTTATCGCAATGGTGTGAGCATGGGAGTTTCACACACAGACATTAAAAATCTGGGCATAGTTTATCCGATTTATAGGCCGGGAGGTACGGCTTCGAAGAGAGTGGTGTTTAACTTTGGATCAACTCCTTTTACATACTCTATTCCCAACGGATATAGCGCCTATAATAATGTCATAGCTCAGAAAGCATTTATTTTCAACAACCCCGTCTACAAATATTATTCAGTTTCTAGTTGGATTACCCTCTCTTCTTCTAGCCCCACCGAGCAGGACTATTTAAACTATGGTATGGACGACATCTCCATCATACCTGAATCCGCATGGTCACAACTCACTGGCGAAATAGAACTATGTTACTACACGGATGATCCAACAAAAACAGAAGCATTCTTCAATATTGAAACCAATCCTTTCACCCTAGCCGAAGAATGGGAAGATAAAGAGATCAAAATCATCGAATACACTGATGACCCCAACCAAACTGAATCAACGATTACAATCGAAACCGAACCATTTACCCTCTACGATGAGTTGGGTGATAGTGTAGACGTTCTATACTACACGGACGATCCATCCAAAACATCAGCGGAACTAAATATCACGGCTAACTACTCCCCATTGGATGAACTTGAGGGAGATTTTGACGTGGTTACGTGGAGTGACAATAGTAATCCAAAAGCTGCATCTGCCTCTTCTATTCCCTCTCCTCAATCAATTATCCAAACAGATGATTATAATATGTATGGAGATCTACTTTCGATTGTAGATAAACTCAACTCAACAAACGGAACATTACGATATGCTGTCTCATTTAACGAGGGCAGTACATGGGAAGTGTGTAAATTTGGTAAGTGGAGAACAATTGATATCTCAAGTCAATTAACATTTAAGAAAAATGGAATGAGTCATTATGATATTTCACTGATTTACTCAACAGCATTGAAGGATAAAGGCAACAAGATTAGATTTGCTTATTATATCGAGGACAATGTACATAATTCAGACCCCGGGATCGGCATTGATAGCATGAAGTTAAATATCAACTCAGCTACGGAAACAATCAAAATGGACAATGTTGCTTTCTATGTATTGAACACTAATGCAACAATCCAACTTTCTCTGACAGGTAGTAAGTTAACAGGTATCTTAGATGATAGCGACAAAGGTAGAGTCCAATATCGAATTCTACTTAATGATAACCCTTATTATCCATCTGATGGCAGCTTCACACGCCTAGCGCCCTCTCCTCAAGATATTGATCTTAACATTTCTGATCGTGACGTAATATTTAATCAGCCGAATGTCCTTAAGGTAGAATTTCAAGATTATTGGGGCGAGACTGACTATTGGGAAACAACATTTGTAGGAACATATTCAGGGCTAATGTTTATGGATGAATCGGGTGAGTATCTATCCGATACATTTGGTGGAATTCTTAAGCAATTAGATTTTGGAGTTATTATTGCTGGACAAACCACATTGACTCAGAAGGTAAGAATCAAGAATCAGTTAGGTTATGTGATTGATAATGTCTATTTGGCAATGGATAAGAAGTATGAACGTGATGGTGTCGTGGTTGAGCTGTCCAGACAAGCTAATCCATTCCTTCCTATTGATTATCTAACTTATGGACTTACACAACCAGACGAAACGATTGATTTTTATGTTCGTATTGCTACAGACATGAGAGCACAGCCAAATCCTAATGGACTTTTTGAGTTAGTAGTTAACGCTGATCGTGTGTAAATCTCAATACAATGAGATGAGGAGTGACATTTTTGTACTATGACCATGATACGGAGGGGATTATATATGTAAAGAGTCCCTCCAACCGTTTTACAAGTAAGTATGTATTATATGCTCAAGATGAGACAAATTTAGAGTCTGAACTGGTTATAGCAACTAGACAAGAATCAACGTTAGAGTCAATCATTTCTATTAAGTCATCTATAAGAAACAAAGACATCTCAAGCGGTCTAGATGTTATGTATCGTGCTTATGGCGATCTAGAATCTACAATTGAAGCTATAATGTTCACCGAACTAGAAAGTTCGATTAATGTCAGACCACATAATAGAGCACAAGGTAGATTTGAATTAATCGAAGCTCCTCGAACTAACATTGAATTAAAACCAATTGGAGATGCTACAACACGTAGTCGTATTGATTTACAAACAATTAACTATGGCGATACTCAACGTATGATGATTGGTCATGATAATGTTGAGGAGTTTGAATCATTTGTTAAGTTTAGTGATTTAAAAGTTGCTATACCAGATCTATTGTATCTTGAGGATGCAAACCTAAGGTTGTATTACACGGGAACAATTAAATCTGGAGCCAATATTGAAATTTATCAACCGAGCACACTATGGCGTGAATATGGTATTACATACGCTAATAAACCAAGCGCTACAGAATTGCTTGCCTACCAGTACACCATAAATACAGTTGAGAAATATATTGAAATTAATGTATTGGATGTACTTAAGCGTTGGCAAGATGGAACTCTGATAAACTATGGATTAAACATTAAATCAAGCGATAATACTCCTATCTACTTCAATACTCGTGAATCTTCAAAGCCTCCACTCTTACAGGTTAGGTATATTACTTCAGCCGTACAATCTCATGGTCGATCTGAAATTGATTCTGCCTTGTTTGTCTACAAAAAAGGAAATAAAGATTTAAGCTCGTCATTAACCATTAAAAGTGATCGTGGATGGAATTATCTTGAATCATCTTTGTATGTTCATAGATATGAAGACCCAATGTTTAAAGAGTTTGACAGTTCGATTGGGGTTAGTCGCCCCGATGTTAACTCTTCTCTGACTGTTGCAATACGTACTTACAATGATTTGAATTCTTATATATCTATCATAGAGGATGGAATTACGGAGTCAGACAGTTCATTGACTATTTCTACACCAGATCTTTTGTCATCGATAACTGTTGACCCTAAGATGAGTTTGGCGAGCGAGATTTCAATTGCAAACAGATCTTATGTAGATTTAACTGGGAGTATAGTTGTTTCAAGCCCAGACTTACCCTCTTACTTAGATGTCTCAGATTATAACCGAATAAGGTTAGACTTTGATGCTGAAGTATCAATTAGAAATGAAATCTACGATGACTTCGATTCTTTTGTGGGGATATCTAATCCAGATTTAAATAGCGGATTAAATGTACGTGAAATAGATCAATATGACGTAGAAGCCTTCATAAATGTTACTGAACGTCATTATCAAGATGCCTTTATAAATGTGAGTCGTCCTGATCTACTGGGTGAGTTGTATATTCGTGGCGTGTACTATGAAGATTTAGACTCATATATAAACGTAAAAGCGAATCATGATACTGAAGGTTCCGTATCGTTATCTAGACCTAATCTTAGTGGATATTTTAATGTAAGGGCTATCGAACATTCAGATTTAGAATCGTATGTAAATATTAGAGCAGCCTTGGATTATGATAGCTCCCTTGCAATTTCAAGGCCAGATATAAATTCAAGTATTCAAGTCAGAGCTATTTCAAATAAAGATTTGGACTCATATATAAATGTAAAAGCAAATCTAGACTATGATAGTTCTATTGGAATTTCAAGACCCGATTTATCTTCAGCATTGTACATTCGTGCAATCGAAAATTGTGATTTAGGTTCCTATATTAACGTTCCAGCGGTAGAAGATTATGAAGCATCTGTGGGAATATCAAGACCAGATCTACACTCTGTTCTCACTGTTAAGTACATTTCAGATCAAGATAGTTATATTTACATTAAAGAGCGTGAATATCTTGACAGTGTTATTGATATTAGACAGATTAATGATTTAGAGTCTACCATCATGATTAAACAAATCAAAGAAGTCGAGTCCAGTATGTCAATATCTAGACCCGATCTCACAGGATTCCTATATCCAAGAGTTGGTGGCTTGCATGATACTGATGCTATTGTTAGCATTCGCAAACGTGACGTAAGCGACATGAATTCATCTATTCTAATTAGAGGTATCTCTTCAGGTGCTTATTATTACATACTTTAAATTTCAAGACTCTCCATTTTGGGGAGTCTTATTTCAATTGAGAGAAGGAAAACAATGTGTCAGACAAATTTTTAAACTTTATTGTGGGGGTGGTTGGTGCAATAGTAGGTTATGCATTTGGTGGTTGGAATGAAGCTCTTGCTTTACTTGTAATCTTTACGGTTTTAGATTGGATTACTGGATTGGCTGCATCTGCGTATGAAGGCTATAAGAATCCAACTCGTGACGATAAGGGATTAAATTCGCGTAAGGGCTTCTTTGGAATCCTAAAGAAAGTACTAATGTTTACGGTTATTGCAGTTTTGTTCCGTATAGATACTTTGCTGGGATTGAACGGTACATTAAGTTTGGCTGTGGGCGCTACATACTTCTACTTAATGAATGAATTCATTAGCCTTTTAGAAAATTACGGACGATTAGATCTTCCTTTACCCGAGCAGGTGAAAAAAGCAGTTTCAATTTTAAAAGAAAAAAGTGGTCATGAAGATAAAACAAAGGAGTGATTGAATGATTCAAAAAGGAAATTTTCTACTACTTGATATTGATGAGTTTCGCCCATGGTTGCAAAAGCAAACTATAACTAGGAATATCAATAGACTTCAAGTACATCACACAGCTTCACCGAATTATACAACCAGACAAGTAATCAATGGAGTGGCTAAACAAGATATCTGGAAGTGCTTAGAGGGAATGCGAACATATCATTTGTCTCAAGGCTGGTCAGGAACAGGTCAGAATATTACGATTGCTGAGAATGGTCAGATAGCTATAAGCCTAGATAGAGATTTAAATAAGGCTCCTGCTGGAATTGCTGGCTCAAATACTGGTGCAATTTGTGTAGAGATTGTCGGTAATTTTGATAAGGGTGGAGATAAGATGACTGACACTCAAAAGAAATCCACCATCCATCTGTATGCCTGTCTCGCTGATAAATTAAACTTGAAAGTAAATACCGATACAATTGTATATCACGCATGGTATAAAGCAAAAACAGGTGAAAGATTGAAAGATTTTGTTCCGGGTGTGTCTAGTAAGACGTGTCCGGGAACAAACTTTTGGGGTGATGGCAACAGTATTGCCGCAGCTAATAGAAACTTTCTACCTCAAATAAAAGCTGAATTAGATCGTTTAAGAAACAATATCCCAAATGCCACTCCAGTTCCAATTACAAAACCAAAGGATGATGAACCTATGACCGAAGCTGAAAAATTACAAGTCGCTACTCTTGAGAAAACAATTCAACAACAAGCAGACTGGATTAAAGCAGAGAAATTAAAAGCCAATATGGAATGTCCAACATGGGCACAAGAAGCCTACAAATATTATAAGGATTACATCTCTGACACCACAGGTAGTTATGACTTCTGGAGACAACTCGTGATTAATTACCGCAAAGACAATAACATCAAAGTAAGTAAGTAATTATACATAAAGGAGATAAGATACATGGACAATTTATATGTAATTGCAATCATCCTTGCTGCTGTTGTAGGAGGGTTATTTGTTATTCCCTTTGCTAAGAAAAATGGATGGATTACGAAGTATAAAACAGATGGCATGAAACAAATGTTATTAGTAACTCGTCTTGTACTTGATGTGATCAAGACAGATAAATTAGATAAGACAAAGGCCACATTTGCGTTAGATATTGCAGATAGGGTTGTAGATTATGTAAATGAGCACATGGATGACAATGTTGATAAAAGGGCAATTTCATTAAGAATTATCGAAGATTTGCTTGCAAAAAACGCTGTCATACCAACGGATTCTGAACGTCAGTTAATTGAGATTATAATTGATGAGGCATTGAAGCGAGTAAAATAGTGCAAATATTAAATTAAACACAAAATAGCCCCTCTTGAGATATTATTCTCTTGAGGGGCTATTTTTTTCTTTTTCTGATACTCCTAAATTTTGTTCTTCCCATTCTTGAAGTTTCCTGATTCTTGAATCTCTAAGTTTCTCTCTATTTCTGTCTCCTCTACATCTAGAACATCTCGTTCCATTTCTAAAGTCCTTGATTCTAGTTTTACTCGGAAAGCCACAAGAACAAATATAGTTAAATGTTTTCAGTGCACCTCTATACTCACCAACCAATTGACACCCTTCCAAATCAAGCTCTCTCCGTATCTCTTCCGTGTCTTTTCTAACTCTATCTTCAAAACACTTCTTACATCTTTTTCCTGAAGACCATGAATTCCAAGACACTTCCCAATCATGATTATTGGGACAAATTACGTTCAGTTTTGTTATATTGTTTTTGTACTTTTCTACATCATCATCAAAGGTATATCCTTCATTGGTCAATTCAGTTTTAAACTTAATATCCATTTCACTGCAATGCACATCTCTACTTTTACCTTTGAAGTTTGGATTATCATTAGCCATGTTTTCATGATGACACTTGATACATCTTGCGCCTCTTTTAAAATTAGGCCACTGTACCCTGTAGGAATGATTTCTGGGACACTCTACATCATAGTAACCTCTGAACCCTTCCCATTGCTTAGAGAGCAATTTGTATCCCTCTGATTCGATAATTGACTTCATTTCTTGATACTTTATAAGTGCCTTTTCTGCATTTAGTTTATTCATGAAATCCACCTCAATATAAATCTTATCATATATTTATAAACATTAGGGATTTAATGCAGCTTTTCTGGTTATTATATTAACAACACACCCATCCGGTGTCTCTACAGCATCGCCAACGATTGTATTGACATCCACCATGGCCTTGATATTTTCCATTGCAGTTTCCATTAAGCCTTGAATTGGATGATCTGACATCTGTATTCCCTCCAGTTTCAATGTAAACTATACAAGCTGAACTTAAAAAAGAGATGTAAAGCATCCGTTCAACTTGCAGGTTTTTGATCTAACCATATCATCCCCAAACTTCAGGGACTTATGTAACCAATACAGGGGAACACTGCTTATTTTAGCTGTTCTATCGCCAAAGCATGTCCGCAGAACCTCTACTTTTCGGAGAAACGCGGTTCTTTATCCACAATATGCTTGTACTTCTTCTTTTCCTTGAACTTGCGACGCTGCTCTTGAATAAGCTTGAGCCACATGCGCCAGCCCCCTTCAACCTGAAGCACTCGTGTCATTAACCTCATGCCTGCGGTCAGGATTGCCAGCATGCGCATACGTAGCTTCAACTCCAATTCTGTTCGAAACTCCGGTTCATCCGCCCAGAAAGGATTCACTTCCAGTACTGGCGCCGTTCTGAATCGCATCTGATAGGTCAGGAAACCGATCATCATCGACTTCACACTCCACAGCATGCCTGTCAGCATCGCCGTGTAGGCAGCATCTCCCGTACCTATAGTTGTAGACCAGAGCAGCCTTGTAATGTGCACACGCTGAAGAGTTTGTTTAACCCACAGCTTCAAGGCCTCGGTTGCTCGCAGCATAACCTTGACATCTTTGGCCCAATTTTTCACTTTGCGTTTGTTCACTTGCTGACTCCCTAGCACTTCACCTCTCGAATGATTCATGGACTGCTCTGTTTTGAGCAGGAACCCCTCTTTCATATTTCGGAAAACAATGCTCGGAATCTCGTAATTGAAACGTACGATGCCATATAACAGCCGAATATTAATATTCGCATAGTCATCGCTCTTATGTTTGCGGAACACAACATGTACATGAACATTTGAGATGAGGACTGCGGCAATCAGCAGTGCGATGAACAAACCGATTCCTCCAAGCCAGATCCACACAGGCCTTACCTCCAAGCCCTCAATTCTTTTCATGTTTAGTATGGCATTCCTCATTGGAAAAAATTCACGATTCGTTTGAAAACTCCAACTTTTTCCTAGGCTCACATGCCCTTAACGGGGCATCCCCCGCTTGCAAGCATACAAAAAAGACGAAGCAGGACCAACCTGCACTTCGTCTTGGCAGTTCTTTTATTAATTAAATGTTATATAATCTACTTGGATGAATTCCACGGGTCCTCGTCTTCTGTATGTCCAGCAAAATCCTGCTCATTGGATGACCCTTCGTCTTCAAAATCAAACACACTCTGCACATCGTTCTCTGGAGCATCAGGCTGCTGCATATCCAGCTTGTTGAATAACAGCTGTGTTTCCTCCTCCAGATTTTCAGAGTCTTCAAAGAGGCCCGGTTCCGGGAGATCTTTAATCGAGGCAAGCCCGAAATAATCCAGGAATGACTTCGTCGTTCCATACAAAATAGGGCGTCCAATGGCTTCCGCTCTTCCTACTTCGACAATTAAATCCTTGTTCACCAAAGTATGAATGGCTCGTTCCGATTTCACACCACGAATCTCTTCAATCTCTACCCGAGTGATCGGCTGACGATAAGCGACGATGGCGAGCGTCTCCAGAGCTGCCTGGGACAAAGAGCTACGTGCAGGGGAATACGCCAGCTTCTCAAAGTACGCCGCATGCTCTGGCAGTGTGCCAAGCTGCACCACTCCCGCAATCTTCATAATCTGCACACCGCGTCCGTGACGTGAAAACTCGCCTATCATCTCCTCGATTGCATCCGTAACCAGCTCTGCACGCTGATCGACGATCTCGGCAATTTGTTTGATACTCAGGCCCTCTTCTCCGGACAAAAACAGCAGGCCCTCAATAATCGACTTCAATTTCGGAAAATCCATGATTCTTTGCTTCCCCTCTCCACTCCATAACGATATCCTCAAACAATCGCTCCTGATAACACACAATCTGCTTCATCTTCATCAGCTCCAGCACTGCCAGAAACGTCACTACAATCTCATGCCGGTATATCTGGTCATCCATCAGCTTCGAAAATAACAGTCGTCCCCCAGGACCCACACGCTCCAAGGCACCGATGACTTCTCTTATACGATCCTTGACCGATATTTCATCACGTTTGATCCGGGTGACTGTTGTACGCTTGTCAGCCTTGCGCAATGCCTTCTGGAAGGCCGCAATGAGATCAGAAGTATGCAGACCCTGTACCGGGTTTAATTGCTCTTGTGCAGGCATGTAGGGCCGCAAATCCTCAGGTTCCTTGGAGAAAATAAGACTTCTCTCCCATTCCCGTTCATGGAGATGTCGTGCAATTCCTTTATACTTGCGATATTCAATCAGCCGTGCAATCAATTCAGCTCGTGGATCATAATCCTCATCTTCCATATAATCATAATCCTCGAAATCCTCGATAACCGGCGGTTTAGGCAGTAAAAGCTTGCTCTTGATAGACAACAGCGTAGCCGCCATCACCAGAAATTCGCTCGTAATATCCAGTTCCAGCTCCTGCATGGAGTGCAGATACGCCATGTATTGATCGGTAATATCGCTGATGGGAATATCCTGGATATCAATCTCAGCCTTATCAATCAGATGAAGCAGCAGATCCAAAGGCCCTTCAAAAGTCTCCAGTTTATATGTAACTACCGTCACTAGACGAATCCTCCCGCCAGAAAAATACAAAACCCTGCCAGCCGTACGAAATCGATCTCTCGATATCGTCTGCGCAAAGCAGGGCACTACTATTAAATAAGCACTATTTTAGCTGTTTCGTCAAGTTTGCCATTTCAATTGCAGCTGTAGCTGCATCCCAGCCCTTGTTGCCAGCCTTCGTTCCGGCACGCTCAATTGCCTGTTCAATGTTCTCTGTCGTCACCAGTCCAAAGATGGTCGGCACACCTGTTTTCAGGTTAATTGCCGCTACACCCTTCGCCATTTCATTGCAGACATAATCATAATGCGTAGTCGAGCCGCGAATGACGGTTCCAAGTGTGATCACGGCATCATATTTTCCACTTTCAGCCATTTTCTGAGCAATCAGCGGGATTTCAAAAGCTCCGGGAACCCAGGCTACATCCACTTCGTTATCCTGTACACCATGACGTTTGAACGCATCCAGCGCCCCGCTGAGCAGCTTGCTTGTAATAAATTCATTAAAGCGTCCTACCACCACACCATATTTCAAGCCTTCTGATACTAAATGTCCTTCAAAATAATTAGGCATTCTCGTCATCTCCTGTCGATAGGTAAGTTATAGATTCTGCTGGAGCTTCTTAATACCAGCTTCAGTTCAGCTTCATTTCCATTATTTAATTAGTTCGTTTCCAGCATCTCACATCCATGGATTACACAGATGTTTAGATGAAGCTACTGTTCGTTCTGCTCGATATCATCAAACTTGAGCATATGTCCCAGCTTCGCTTGCTTTGTGTGCAAATAAGCCGTATTGTCTGCATTTTCCTTCATCTGAATCGGCACTCGCTCGACCACTTCCAGTCCGTAACCTTCCAGACCTTTGATCTTGCGCGGGTTGTTCGTTAACAAACGAATCTGGCGAACACCAAGGTCCTTGAGAATCTGCGCTCCGATACCATAATCGCGAAGATCAGCGGCAAATCCAAGCTTCTGATTGGCTTCCACCGTGTCGAGACCTTCCTCCTGCAGCTTGTATGCCTTGAGCTTGTTGATCAGACCAATACCTCGGCCTTCCTGTCTCATGTAGAGCAACACACCGTTTCCCTCTTCATGAATCTGTTTCAGCGCAGCATCAAACTGCGGACCGCAATCACAGCGATGAGAGTGGAATACATCTCCAGTCAGGCATTCCGAGTGAACACGAACGAGCACAGGCTTGGAGCCATCAATCTCTCCCTTGACCAGCGCGATATGCTCTTTATTGTCTACAGCATTGGTATAGGCCACCGCCTGGAATTCCCCGAAATCCGTTGGCATGCGAACAGACACCTCGCGCTGCACAAGCTGTTCCTTCTCATTCCGATAACGAATCATATCCTGAATGCTGATCAGTTTAAGATTATGCTTGCGTGCAATCTCCTGCAGATCAGGCAGTCTGGCCATAGTACCATCTTCCTTGATCACTTCACAGATTACGCCTGCCGGATAAGATCCGCACATGATTGCAAGATCAACAGCTGCTTCTGTATGTCCGGCACGACGAAGCACTCCTCCGTCCTTGGCAATCAGCGGAAACATGTGACCCGGCTTGCGAAAATCATTGCTTTTGGCATTCGGATCAATCAAACCTTTAACTGTGATGGAACGCTCATGCGCCGAGATGCCAGTTGTTGTGTCTGTATGGTCCACCGAGACAGTAAAGGCTGTCCCGTGAAAATCCGTATTCTGTTGCACCATCGGCTTCAAATTCAGCTCGTCTGCACGCTGCTGCGTAATCGGCACACATACCAGCCCTCTGCCTTCTGTAATCATGAAATTGATGACCTCCGGGGTTGCCTTTTCGGCCAGGGCGATAAAGTCTCCCTCATTCTCCCGATCTTCATCATCAACCACAATAACCGGCTTACCACGCATCAGATCATAAATCGCTTCTTCAATTGAATCCAGAACGGATGGTTCAGCTTGTTCTGACATGGATGCACCTCCTGCTTCCAGTTTTATTTAATACCTGATTCTGTGAATCCTTGCTACCCCTAATTATGCAAAGCCATGATTGGACAGAAACTCCTCACTGATGCTGCGCGGCTTGCCAGCACTCGGCTCTGCATGACCTTTACCGTACTGCAACAGATGATCTACATATTTCCCCAAAATATCACATTCAATGTTGACGGTATCCCCCGTCTTTTTTACATTCAGCACGGTTTCTCCGATCGTATGCGGGATAATCGAAACCGTAAACGAGCCTTGGCTCGTTTGAACCACTGTCAGACTTATGCCATCAACAGTAACAGATCCTTTCGGAATCAAATACTTGAACAGCTCTCCGTCATTCGGCTTGATCTCAAACACAACTGCATTCTGATCCCGCGAGATATTAGCAATTACACCTGTGCCATCCACATGACCTTGCACAATATGACCGCCAAAACGCCCGCCCGACAGCATCGCTCGCTCCAGATTCACTCTGCTGCCGGATTGAAGCTGATTGAGATTGGTATGACGATACGTTTCAGGCATAACATCTGCCGTAAAGCCTCCGCTCTCGAGCGTCGTGGCTGTCAGACAAACTCCGTTCACCGCTACACTGTCCCCAATCTTCAGATCATGCATAACGACAGACGCGCTGATGTTCAGAACCAGGGCTTCGCCTTTACGGCCAATGCGCCGAATCTGACCCACTTCTTCCACCAAACCCGTAAACATGCTGCCGCCTCCCCTAGTTTCAAAACGCTGTACACTTTTAATCCTATTTCTTATAAGACCTTATCTCGTTCCACTCCGCCTTATTCTGCCTGTCACTCCGGCCAGACTGGAATGCCGCCAATGCTAATATTATCTCCAACTTGCTCAATTTCCAGCTGATGCAGCTGAATTGCCTGACTCATTCGCTCCACACCTTCAAAACGGAAGCTGCCAGGGGTATCGTACCCACCCACTATTTTCGGAGCAATAAACATGAGCAGTCGATCCACCAAACGTGCTTCCAGCATTGCACCGTTTAATGTGCCGCCGCCTTCAAGCAATATCGAACCGATCTCACGTTCTCCCAGCTTGCTCAATCCATGTAACAGATCCACACGCGGTCCAGGACCACAGCGTATCACTTCAACACCGTATGCCTCAAGGCGCTCAGCCGCTTCCTGACTGGCCTCATCTGTCGTAAGCACCCAGGTAGGTGCAAGGCCATCCTTCACCATTTTAGACCCCACAGGCAGACGCAGCTTGGAATCCACCACGATTCTTACAGGACTGATGCCCTCTACCTGCAAACGCGTTGTCAGCTCAGGGTTATCGGCGATGACCGTATCCACGCCTACCATGATGCCCTGATGGCGATGACGAAGCGCATGTACAATTTCACGTGCAGGCTCGTTGGAGATCCATTTACTATCGCCACTGCGTGTTGCAATTTTCCCATCCAGTGTTGAAGCTGTTTTCAGCGTGACAAACGGCAGACCCGTCGTAATAAACTTGATAAATTTCTCATTCATGCGTCTTCCGCGTTCGCGCAAAACACCCACTTCAACCTCGATCCCTTGTTGACGAAGCATACTGATGCCTGTACCGGATACCTGCGGATTCGGGTCCTCACAGCAGACAACAACTCGTTTGACCTTCTCATGAATCAATCGTTCACTGCACGGCGGTGTTTTGCCATAATGACTGCAAGGTTCAAGTGTTACATAAACGGTGCTGCCCTGCGCATCACTTCCAGCCATGTTAAGGGCGTGTACTTCTGCGTGACCTGTCCCACGCTTGAGATGACTTCCCAAGCCAACAACCCGGCCATCTTTGACAACAACACAGCCAACAACTGGATTAATTCCAGTCTGTCCTTGTGCTCGCTCAGCCATATCCAGTGCTAATGCCATATAAAATTCATCATTGATCATTTCCATATCCGTCCACCCCGCGGTATATAATCTTGAATTAAAAAATCCCCGCCGAACAATCCGTTCGAGTGGGGATGATGAGAGACTAATGTCATCTGCAAGAGTAAAAAGAATACACCATACCCGTACTTCACCCAAAATCACATTTCAGGCAAGTGAAAACAAACACATACCCTGATAAATACAATGTTCAGGTAAAGAGTTTCTTATAAAACGGTATGACGTACAGGAAGCTTCACTCAACTACGAACCTTCCTTGCACAGCGTTGCGAGCTATTGTGAAACGGCTGTGCAGCATTACTCCTGCGGAGTGCAGCCTGTTAGGCATGCACACTCTCCTTCTCCCATCCAGACTATACTGTCGGTTCTGGAATTACACCAGATCAGCCATCTGCCACAGGCAGACAGGTCACGGACTTTGCAATGTTGAATACGTATGCTGTCTCAACATGACATCACCGCCGGTAGGGAATTTCACCCTGCCCTGAAGGATTCGCTATCGTTATTAATTGGATGTTAGCACTTTAGTGTCAAAAAATCAATTTATTTTTGTTTCTTTTTGTCACATACTAACTTTTAATAAGCATTTATGTAATCGAATCCTATTTCGCACGAGACACGAATTCTAATCCTACTCGAAAATAACCTTCTAAAGATGAGGAAAACACCATCTCGCCATATGCCTCAGCTCCTTAGCAGCACTGAACGGAATACGGTCCGGTGCTGGCTGTTCAGCAACAGGAGCCGGCATATTCCTGGCTACTCTTCTAACCCAGCTCGTAGAGTCCATTCCGATGGCTGAACGCTGCCAGCGTGCATCGTGCCTTGGGCGAACCGTCAGAATAAGGTCTTCTTTGCCTGGCATATCTGGAAACACTCCCTCCAAATACTCGACAATGGTAAGATCGTTACTTATGTTCTTCATTCCGGGACTCCATGCCATGTCATAATACCCCACTATGGAGTGCCAATCACGATGTCTTCAGCTTAGAATAATTCAGATTTCATCGACTCGCCAGCTCCTTTAAGCTTATTTTGACAAGATCAAACAAGACTTTCATTAAAAAAATCGAATACCTACACAAAACCCCTGGGACTTCTGTAATAGAAGTTACCAGGGGTTCAGTAGTTATATGTTTATGCTGTAGCCTGAGATTAAACCTCTACAACCTCAACCGTTTCCATCTTGTCGCGGCCTTCAAATGCATCAACAAACTCCATACCTTTCGTTACTTTACCAAATACAGTATGTTGTCCGTCCAGATGTGGCTGTGGTTGGTAGCAGATGTAGAACTGGCTTCCACCTGTGTTGCGTCCAGCATGTGCCATTGCAAGTGTTCCACGCTCGTGTTTGTTCGGGTTAATCTCACAGTTGATCGTGTAGCCAGGGCCGCCAGTACCGGTACCGCTAGGGCATCCGCCTTGAGCTACGAAGCCCGGAATAACACGGTGGAACACAAGACCGTTGTAGAAGCCGGAGTTTGCCAGCTTTTCAAAGTTCGCTACTGTATTTGGAGCTTCCTGATCAAACAGATCAATCAGAACTTCTCCGCCGTTTGCCAATTTAATTTTCGCTTGTTTCGCCATATGTAAATGACTCCTTTCAATTTTGAGCAAAGTGAATTGTTGTGACGTAACACCAACCCTGAGGTCGAGAATTACAGCACTTTTCTTAGTTTACACCGAAAATAGATGAATCGCAAAACAAACAGCAATTTTTTTGGATTTTCCTGTACGAAGCACCAGATCAATTCACATGCTCCAGACGTCCTTAATCCGCATGACAAAAGGCGGAAAAGGGCTTGCCCCTCTCCCGCCTCTTATTAATGAATCAACGAGTAACCGGCTGTTTGCCAATACGCGCTGGAACGAGGTCGTTCTGGATAATGTCCTGGTACGACTCGCGACGCACGACAACATCACCTTGACCGTCTTTGACAAACACAACAGCTGGACGACGAATCCGGTTGTAGTTGCTTGCCATTGAGTAGTTATATGCGCCTGTGCAGGCCACAGCCAGCAGGTCGCCGCTCTCCACTTTTGGCAGATCCAGATCCCAGATCAGCATATCACCGCTCTCGCAGCATTTGCCAGCTACAGAAACCGTTTCTGTAGCTGCTTCGTTTGCACGATTAGCCAGCACCGCTTCGTATTTGGACTCATACAGTGCAGGACGCGGGTTATCCGTCATACCACCGTCTACCGCAACATATTTACGCACACCAGGAATGTCTTTGCTTGTTCCAACCGTGTAAAGTGTTGTACCTGCTTCACCTACGATCGAGCGACCCGGTTCAACCCAGATTTCAGGCACTGCATAACCGATTTGAGCAAAATGATTTTTCACTGCATCCGTAATGGCCTTCACGTACTGTGCCACTTCCAGCGGCGTGTCTCCGTCAATATAACGAATGCCGAACCCGCCACCAAGGTTTACAACCTTAAAAGCAACGTTCAGGCGCTCATACACACTTGCTGCAAATTCAGCAACACGTTGAACCGCCATCTGGAAACCTTCCACCTCAAAGATTTGCGAACCGATGTGAGAATGCACACCAAGCAATACAAGGTTTGGCTGATTAGAAGCCAGTTCAATCGCTTCAAAGGCTGTGCCGTTCCCAATATCAAAGCCGAACTTCGAGTCGGTTTGTCCTGTCGAGATATACTCATGCGTATGTGCTTCAACACCTGGCGTCACACGCAGAAGGATGTTCACTTTGCGATTTTTATCCGCTGCAACAGCTTGAAGCAGGTGCAACTCGTTAAAGTTATCTACTACGAAGCAACCGATCTCGGCATCCAGTGCCATTTCGATCTCTTCCAGCGTTTTGTTATTGCCATGGAAGTGAATACGCTCGGCAGGGAATCCCGCCTGCAACGCTGTGAACAGCTCCCCGTCAGATACGACATCCAGGGAAAGACCTTCCTCAGCTGCAAGAGCACACATAGCCATGACACAGAATGCTTTACTCGCATACGCAACCTGGAAGCCCAGACCGGAAGCGCGGAATGCCTCCATGTATTCTCTGCAGCGCTCGCGAACCAATTGCTCGTCCACAACATAGAGCGGTGTGCCGAATTGTTCCTTCATATCTGTTACGTCTACTCCACCAATCTCCAGATGACCTTGCTCATTTATTCTACTTGTACCGTGTAAATACATCGTCTGCATTCCTCACTTTTTATATACTGGAACATTTGCTATTCCAATGATTTTACACCAGTATACCAAATTAAGCTGGGAGATGAATGGATTTTTCGGCACATCATTTGTGTTTTTTACTTTTTTGCAACTCGCCGTCAGGATCATCCGACATCTTGGTGTTGTCACGTGTTTTGTTGATTGATGGACGTTTCTTGCTAACAAGCAATGGAAGCCTGAACAGGAAGCTGCCAAATGCCTTTGCATTAAACGGTATAAACGGCCAAAGATAAGAAGAATTGTAGGAGCGGTGAATGGTCAGAGCTACAATCAGGATTGTCGTTCCAGCAACGAGACCGGGCACCTTAAATATCGCAACCGCAATCAGTAATAACAACCTGACCAGTCGATTTGCCAGACCTAACTCATAGCTCGGTGTAGCGAACATTCCAATGGCTGCAATAGCCATATACAACACCACTTCATTAACAAAATAACCTGTCTTCACCGCAATATCTCCGACCAGAATGGCCGCAATCAACCCCATGGCTGAAGCTAGCGGAGTTGGTGTATGAACGGCTGCCATTCGTAGTAGGTCTACCCCGAGTTCAATGAGCAGGAACTGCAGAATGATCGGCAGCTTTACACTTTCCTGAGGACCGATGAAATCAAGCCCCGGTGGTTTGAGAGAGGGTTCAATGACCATAAGCATCCACAGTGGCAGCAAGAACAACGAAATCAAAATGCCAGCAAAACGTACCCAACGCAGATAGGTTCCCATCAAAGCCGTCTGCCTGTTCTCTTCAGCATGCTCGCAAAGGTCAAAAAAGGTCGTAGGCAGGATCATCACACTCGGAGACGTATCTACAAAAATAACCACACGTCCCTCCATCAGATGAGAGGCTGTAACGTCAGGCCGTTCGGAATACCGAACCAGCGGGAATGGATTCCAGCCTTTATTGATAATCGCTTCCTCAAGCTGCTTATCAGCAGCGGGAATGCCGTCGATATCCACTCGCTTTATTTTTTCACGAACGGAATCCACCTGCACCTTGTCAACAATGTCGTCAATATACACCACACACACATCCGTCTGCGTTCTCCGCCCGACCTGCATGAGTTCAAACTTCAAGCCAGGGTCCCGTATTCTGCGGCGTACCAGCGCCACATTCGTCAGCAGCGTCTCCGTAAAGCCATCCCGCGAACCTCGAACGACACGTTCCAATGAAGGCTCCTCGGGCGATCTTACCGGATAACTCCGGGTGTCCATAATCAGAACAGAGCGGTCTCCTTCCACAAACATAGCACTCATGCCCATTAACACCTTACGGATGACAGCACTCATCTTATCGACACGTTCCACCTGAATATGGGGAATATAACATTCAAAATAGGATTTGAGCGCGTGCTCCGATACCTGGTCCGGGGAGAGATAGGTTAGTCTTTTTAACACTTCCAGCAATATTTCATCCTTCGCAAAACCTGTTAGCAGCAGCAATCCCACATGCTTGCCACCAAGCACCATTTCTCTCAGATCGACATCGAAGGACTCGCCAAGCCCGAGCACTTGTTTAAGCGTATTTTTGTTATCACTCATACGTGGGGAGATGTCATCGTTGTGCTGCCAATACTGTACGGATTCCTCAATGCTGTCGGACATCTCGTTTTGTTTTTTCTTCTGCTGTGCCCTCTCCTCCTCTTCCATCTGGATTTCGTATGCGGACTTGTGTATCATGCCTTCTGTAATCCCATCACCTTGTTCATAACCCGCGTGTTCTGAACGCTCTGTATGTTCGTCCATGTCCATCCTCCTTTAACCTGTGATGCCGATTTACCGCCGATATATGAAAAAATCAAACAACGAACCTGTCATTTTGCCCAGAATCATCGCCAGCAGCAGCCCAAATAAATACGATCTCATGCCCAGCCTTTTGGCCAGAATGGGCAGTACATTCAGCACCTCTGTCAGCGCCGCTGCCAGCAGACCGATAAACACACCACAGAACATCCCGACAATAGGACTTAGCAACATGACCCCATGCAACTTCCAATGCCAGAAATCCGCTACCGTTCCCAGTAATGAACCTCCAATGAGAGCACCCTCATACCAATGGGTTTTATCATAGGATTGTGTCACCTGTGCTAGTCTTGGAATCATATCCAGCACCAGAATGAGTGCAATAACCCCACTCCCCACTGCAATGCCTCCCGCAATGCCAAGTACAATGCTGATCGCCCCGTTAAGCACGCTCATCGTCGTTCAGCTCCCTGCGGTACCGCTCATGCATACGCTCGGTCTCTTCGATGACCACAAATTGATCCACATTTTGCTGATATAGAAACATCTCTACTTCGAGTGGTGTCGGTTCCTCATTCCATTTTTTCTTAAACAGATGATTAAAGAAGACAGCCATGCCAAAGCCGATCCCCAAGGAATAAGCCAGCTGAAACAAATACGGATGCTCATCCCGTTGACCCGTCAGCATCTCCACAATCCGAATCTGAACCTCCTGCATGTTGACGTCCGCATGAAAATTCATAATCGTCAGCGCCGAGCCAAAAAACAGCAGCAGCCATACGAGAATAAAGAGCGATTTCGAAGGCTGACCATTACCTGCCATCACTTCAACCAATGTATGTCCCGATCCCATCAGCTCCACGTTTACGTCCGGCAACTGCTGCCGAATCCGGGGAATAATCTGCAAAATATCAATGAGAATCAGGTTGCCATCCTCCGGTCCGGGCCGCAGCAGTTCGAGCTCCAACAATCTGTCCTCCTGTTGCTCGGATGAGGCCAGCACATGGGCAATATCCCGCAGCTTAACCACTCGACCTCTCTGGATGCGAATTCGACTGCGCATGCGAACGTAGACCGTCGGAGGGGGTGTCTGGAACATCCAAAGCACTCCTTTACTGCGTAATTTAGGGTGTATCTGAAAACACTGGAGGAGGCAGATTTTGCTGATTTTTCGCTCCAGGCCAGGAAACTTTCCGCAGGCGTGCCGGGGCATTTCAAGGGAAAGTAACGAGCATGGGGCGAAAAGGTGGTAAAAGATGCACTTCAGCGGTTTCAAGACACGTCCTTGGTTAGTATTTGAAGAATGTACAAATTTATTACATTTAAGTTGGAAAAGAATATGGAGGGGGCGTTGGACGCCGCGGCATGGATCGGTATCGGGCGCTGGTTATCCCCGCATTTCTGGTTTTCTCCTTTCCAAGGAGGAAATCAGGTGATAAACGCGCTCGCTTCGCTCCTTTTACCGATTCCATCCCTCCGCTGGCCAGCCTCTCTTTTTTCCGAAAGAGATGGAAGTGACAAACAAAACGACAAATAACCTCATCGCCAAATAGCACGAATTGAGGTTGTTAGTTGTCGTATTATGATGAATATGCACCATCATTATTGATGCAATCCTCCATGATTCATTTCTGAATCACTGTGCGATCTGATCGCGGATGGATTGTAATATTTTTTTCTCCAGACGTGATACCTGCACCTGGGATATACCCAGCCTGCTTGCCACCTCGGATTGGGTTTGATCCCGGTAGTATCGCAGATATACGATGAGTCGTTCCCGCTCACTGAGGCCGCCGATGGCTTCATTCAGCGCCAGCTTGTCGAACCACTTCTCCTGCGTTTCATCCGCGATCTGATCCATCAGTGTAATCGGATCACCATCATTTTCGAATACCGTCTCATGAATGGAGGTCGGTGGTTTATTCGCCTCCTGGGCGAATACGACTTCCTCCGGAGTAACCCCGAGTTCAGCGGCAACCTCCTTGATCGTTGGCAGCCGATCCAGATGTTTAGACAGCTCATCCCGCTTTTTGCGGACCTTGTTAGCCATCTCTTTCAGCGATCGACTAACCTTGAGGGTCCCGTCATCCCGCAGGAAACGCTGAATCTCACCAATGATCATCGGTACCGCATACGTCGAGAACTTTACGTCATAACTAAGATCAAACTTGTCCACTGACTTGAGCAGGCCGATACAGCCGATCTGGAATAGATCCTCCGGCTCATATCCCCTGTTCATAAAACGCTGCACGACGGACCAGACGAGTCTGATGTTGCAGTTCACCAGCGTATCCCGAGATACATGGTCACCCGACTGACTGAGCGCAATCAGCCGTTTGACCTCGGCATCGTCCAAGTAGGTCTGTGAAGATGGTTTCACTTCAGCATCCATAAGAATACCAACCCCTAATTATACAATGCTTTCTTGGATTCAATCCTTTTTTTCATCTTGATGGAGGTGCCTCTGCCGGGCTCGCTGCTGACTTCGAATTCATCCATGAAGTTTTCCATAATGGTAAAGCCCATGCCCGACCGCTCAAGTTCAGGTTTGGACGTATACAGCGGCTGTTTGGCCAAATCCAGATCTTCAATGCCTTCACCGCGGTCCTCTACAATAATCGTAATCATATCCTCACGAATCTCGGCCTGAATGGTCACTACACCTTCCGGGTTGTTATTGTATCCGTGAATGATACTGTTGGTCACCGCTTCGGAGACCACTGTTTTCAGGTCACTGAGCTCGTCCATCGTCGGATCAAGCTGCGAGATAAAAGCAGCAACCGTCACCCGTGCAAACGATTCATTCTCCGACTTGGCCGCGAATTGCAGATTCATGAAATTTGTCCCTGTTCCTTCATTCATGAGACGACCTCCAGACCTGAGAGAGCTGTTCCCTCATTTTCGTATATCGGCATGATTTTGAACAAGCCCGACATTTCCAGCAAACGATATACCGGCGCATTGACATCACAGACGACCATTTTGCCGCCTTTATTTTTGATCAGTTTATATCTCCCCAAAATAACACCAAGCCCTGAGCTGTCCATAAATTGCAGATCCTTCAGGCTGAGCACCAGGTGTTCACTTTGTCTACGCTGAATCGCTTCGTCCATCTGCATACGAACCATATCGGCTGTATGGTGATCCAGCTCCCCGGATAATCGTACAATCAAAATCCCGCGGTGATGCTCCATGTCCACATTCAAATTCACGTTTGCCCACTCTCCTCCCTGTCTTGAACAAGGATTTCTACGCTGCCAGAAGCTTTTCCTGCCCCACGACAAAACTAGAAGAAAACCCCTATTTAACTACATAAATCGTTCAAGGTGCAAGGAGAAAGACGTTTTTTGCCATTTAATCAAACAAGCCCGAGGTTGTACGCTTGAATAGCTTCCACCAGCCTGCTTTACCTACATCCTGTGGAGCCTGGATATCAAATTCCTTAATGACTTCGTTGCCTTGATATACAACGAGCTTGCCTATGCTTTGTCCTGCTTTGATCGGTGCTTTCAGTTCCTTGGCGACAATCAATTCATGACGAATATCATTCGACTTGGCCCCTTTGCGCATCAGGACACTGTAGTTTTGGGATGCATTCAGCGGAAGCTCGGCGACATCGCCTTTTTCAATCTTCAGGCTGCCCAGCAGATCGCCCGCTTTGTAAAGTGACTTCATTGTGTATTGAGCAAAGGCATAGTCGAACATTGAAGAAACTTCACTGTTTCGGGTTTTGGTATTCGGCTCACCCAGAACAACAGCAACGACACGCAGCCCATCCTTCGAGGCGGTAGCCGACAGACAGAATTTGGCTTCCGAGGTGTACCCGGTTTTCAAACCGTCTGCACCCTGATAGAAACGCACAAGTTTGTTCGTGTTCACAAGCCAGAACGGCTTCTCCGAGTCTTTACGCAGGTAATCCTGATAAGCACCTGTATATTTGGTGATGCCTTGATGCTTCAACAATTCACGGCTCATCACCGCAATATCGTGTGCAGACGAGTAATGATCAGTCACAGGCAGACCGTTCGCATTGGCAAAACGTGTATCCTTCATGCCCAGCTCCTGCGCACGCTCGTTCATCAGCTGCACAAAGGCCTCTTCCGAGCCAGCCAGCTTCTCTGCCATCGCAACCGATGCATCATTACCTGAGGCCATAGCGATCCCTTTTAACATGTCATCCACGGACATTTCCTCACCTGGCTCCAGAAAAATCTGTGAACCGCCCATAGATGCCGCATATTCACTCGTTCTTACTTTATCCGTTAACTTTAACTTGCCCGAATCAATTGCTTCCATCGTAAGCAGCATTGTCATAATCTTCGTAATGCTTGCCGGAGGCAGCTGATCATGACTGTTTTTCTCATAAATAACGGTGCCCGTGTCCGCATCCATCAGAATGGCAGAGCGTGCCGATGGAGCCAAATCCGCTCCTCCACTAGCCTTTGGTGCCTCTTCTGCCACCGCCGGAGCTGTCATCAGAGGCAGCAGCATACAAACAGTCATGAAAGATGCCCATATTCTTTTTCTCACTAGGTTCCCTCCTCAAATGAAATGCTTGGTGTGTGTCCTCGCATGTACTGCTAACCATTGTCGGCCCGTTCGCAGTAAATTATTCCATTCTCAGCAGGTTTTCCCTAACTTTTTTTGGTGAATTAAAAGACATAGCTATTCTTCGTTGAAAGAGTCTGGTTATTGAAGGACGATATTTCCCTGATTAGGAGAGCGTATACGTTCATAAAATGTTTCATTACAGCCGTGTTCACGATATCCTATCTCCTCATTATCACTAAAAAAGGAACAAATAATGGAGAATACCTCATCCCATTACTTGTTCCCTGCTCAATTTACAATTTATTAAACTAAGGAAGATGAATTCAATTCAACCTTAGCTCTATCAACATTACATCTTCGGAATTACAGCCAGCACAAGCGCAAGGAATGCTTCGCGAACACGCTCCGTTGTTTCCATCACCTCGTCATGTGACAGCGGCTGATCCAGTATACCGGCAGCCATGTTGCTGATACAGGAGATGCCGAGCACTTCCAGGCCCGCATGACGAGCAACAATGACCTCGGAAACGGTAGACATGCCCACCGCATCTGCACCGAGAGTGCGAAGCATTTTGATTTCAGCAGGTGTTTCATAGTTTGGTCCAAGCATACCTGCATATACACCCTCCTGCACCTTGAAGCCCTGTGCAGCTGCCGTATCCTTCGCAAGAGCACGCAAGCGGCGACTGTAGGCTTCAGACAAGTCCGGGAAGCGTACACCAAGCGCTGCATCATTCGGTCCAATTAACGGATTTCTGCCCGTCAGGTTCAAGTGATCCGAGATCAGCATCAAATCTCCCGCTTGATAAGACGTGTTAACACCACCAGCCGCATTGGTTACAAGCAGGCTGCTTACGCCCAGTGCTTTCATGACACGAACCGGGAATGCCGTCAGTTCCGGGCCATATCCTTCGTACATATGAAAACGACCTTTCATCATGACAACGGGGCGACCTTGAATCGTGCCAATCAGCAGCTCGCCTTCATGTCCTTCGACAGTGGACACTGGAAAATGCGGAATGTCCTGATAAGCAATGCTCACGCCATCTTCAATCAGTTCGGCGAGCACACCGAGACCTGATCCGAGAATCAAGCCAACCTCCGGCTTGATCGAACTTTTACTTTGAATATAAGATGCCGCCTCTGTAATCATTTGTTGATTTAAAGCTGTCATAAGATGTAGTTCCTCCTTGAATAAAAACGATCCGTTGATGAACAGCGACTGCGTCACCTGTACCCGTCTGGGCAATCAGGTATATTTCAACACACAGCTGTCTATGTATAACGGCGTTTGGTTTGTTCGAATTTATTTTACCCTAAAATGTTCCATCACTCTTCCCGCCATTGTGAAAAATATACGGCAAAGGTTATCTTGCCCGCGGATGATGGGTTTCATAAATTTCTTTCATCGTTTTGCGTCCATGCTGGCTGTATTGCTGCCCAGGCTGCTCAACATGACCAAGCATGTCCTGCACCGCGCGAGTGTCTGCACCGCTTGCGATCAGATGGGCTGCAAAGGAATGGCGCAGCGTATGCGGCGTAATCTCGCCTGAAATGCCTGCGTCCACTGCCGCTTTTTTCAACAGCTTCCAGAACCCCTGCCGGGTTAATCGTCTGCCCGACACGTTGACAAACAGCGCCTGCTCGTCCGCTGCACCTTTAAGCATTTGATTCCGAAAATCGTTGATATACACGCTGGCCCAATGGGCAGCAGGAGCACCTATTGGCAGTATGCGCTCCTTCCCCGCTCCGCCACATCGAATGAAGCGCATGCCAGGCTGCACATCGCGAACATCAAGTGCAATTAGCTCCGACACCCGTATGCCCGTGGCATATAACAGCTCCAGCATTGCCCGATCTCGTACTCCTTGCGAAGAAGTCACATCAGGAGCAGCAAGCAGTAATTCGATCTCCTCCACGCTCAGCACTTGAGGTGGTGTTTTGTCTGCCTTAGGTGCCTCGACATCAAATGTAGGGTCTTGAATAATCTCTCCGCGCCGCATCAAAAAATGAAAATATGAGCGCAGCGACACGATGCTGCGGGCAATTGTTGCATTCGCACGGCCATCCTGCTTGAGCTGACCAACAAACAAAACAACGTGTGTCCGCCTTACCTCGCTCGCTTCGCGGATGTTGTATTCCTTTCTCACAAATTCCACGAACTTGTCCACATCTCGGAGATACGATTCCAGCGTACTGCTGGACATCCCCTTATCTTCTTCCAGGTATAACGCATAGGCGTGTATGGTCTGATTCATGTTCAACACTCCTCATCTGACAGCAATGCCAACAGGCAGACTGCTGCTCCCGTATTTGCATCCTGGCTGCCCCAAACTGCCTGCATGGGCTGACAGCTATTCCCCGTACCAATAGAAGAGACGGAGCCGCTCGGCCATCGTAGGACGCGCTTCTCCAATGCCTGACCAATCCGTTTCCTGAAATACCTTGACTGCGTTGCCGGTTGGCATCTGATACTGATCCACAGGAGAGATCCAACCATTAAACAGATCAAGCACGTGATAGAACAAATACACAAGCGCTGCGAAAAATATAATAAAACGTATAAAACGGAGCCCTCTCCGTACAGATATAATCATGGAACGATCCCCTTCCGTGTTCAAGTCCAGTATGGCCCTTGAAACAGGGTATGTTCGTATAGAAAGGATTATACCTTGGTGAGAAGAACCTCACACGAGGTCCGGGACCAAAAAAGCTCCCCCGTCAAAACCGCCGGTGAGAGCTTGAAGATAGGCTATGTTATTCTTCATCTTTGGGCTTTTGTTCATTTTTAGCTTTGCAACGATAACAAATTCCATGAAAGTCCAGTCGGTGATCTACGACCGAAAAGTTAAATTCCCGCTCCAGTCGCTCTTCAAGCGGTCCAAGCCAGTCCTCACGTATTTCATCCATACTTCCGCACTGAACGCAGATTAAGTGATGATGGTGATGCTTGGATGTATCTCCGCGCAGATCATAACGCGCTACACCGTCGCCGAAGTTGATTTTCTCTACAACATGCAGCTCACTCAGTAGTTCGAGGGTACGGTACACGGTTGCCAGACCGATTTCGGGAGCCTTTTCTTTAACGAGCATGAATACGTCCTCTGCGCTCAGATGATCTTCTTCATTCTCTAAAAGGACTCTGACGGTGGCTTCCCGCTGGGGCGTTAATTTATAACCTTGGGACTGTAGTTGCTGCTTAATTTTATCAATCCGTGCTTCCATTTTCTCCCTCCCCCTAGGAAATCACTGCACACTGCAACTTAACCCACTCTTTTCATTATAGGGGGAGTTCAATATTAAAGTCAACATTTTAGACCATGCTGCCCAAGCTAGACGGGAAGCAGCATCGGAGTCACCCAGCGCATCATAGCAGGCGTGACCCACGCTTCAAATGACGCCACACCAAGCAGCAGCACAGCCATAGCCAGTGTCAAAATAACATAGGAAGCAAATGGTCTTTGGCGACTTGGTGAACGATGCATTAACACCCGATTTCGAATGATATACAATGAAAACGTCATAGCAGCCACACTGCAGATGAGCAGGATCGGAATGACAAACAGATTATGTGGAGCAACCGACACAAGTGCAAACAGCAGCCCTTTCCAAGAATACTGTCCGACGAGGTAGCCTACCGTAAAACCGATCAGCACCCCTTTCAAAAAATCAAGCACCAGTATGCCCGGCAATCCAACGACAGACAAGCCAAGAATAAAAATCAGCCCGACCCATTTCAGATGAAGCATGGCAATATCCCAGTAGGTTCCGCTATCCACGCCTTGGGAGCTATGCTGCACGGTCATGAAGAAGTTGCCCAAGTATCCTTCGAGGTCCTGCCTTTGCTCCAGGGACAGGGCGTTGACCATTAATGCACCAAAAATAACACCTACCAGAAACAACACGGCGACGAATACATATAACGAGGTTTGCCCTTTGAACGTAAAATAGGAAGAACGCATCCAGGTACGAGTCCCCTTTCCGATAATCCTGCTGCAAGGATTCGCTACGATCTCATCATCCTTATAGTTCAGCCTATGAACCGGAACTCGCCTGTATGACATCTTGTCCGTTTTGTAATGCGCTACGCCCTCTGTGCTTTTGAATCCACTTTACCATACGTACCACCGCCGCCGGAGGACAGCACCAATTGCCCTTCCCGTGCAGCAACAATTAGCTCGGCCAGCACCGAACCAACAACCTCGGCCAGCTGACCTTCGTCCGTGCGATGCAGTACAGCCATTTCTGTGCCGAAACGATCCAGCAGCTGACGCAGCTTGGCTTTCCCAAGCCCCGGAATGAATTCCAGCGGAACCTGATAGTGATACGGAGGACGACCCGCAGGAAGCTCCGGCTGCTCCCGATCCGCAATGGCCAGTATCCGATCAAGTACACCTTGAACCAGCTTTTGACTGCCGCAAAGCGCGCACCGCTCCGCTGATAGATCGTGCTCATCCATTACACTGCCACATGCTGCACAATACGTCCGGTGATACTTCCCAAGCCTTGGATTCAAGCCGTAATTCGCTGTAATACGTCTTCCTTCTTCGCCTTTTAGTGCCAGACGAAATTCATCAAAGGAAGGAGCGGCAACCAACAGCTCATTGTATTCTCGTCCGATCTTCCCCAATGAATGGGCATCCGAGTTGGTTAGAAATCCCATCTGATCCAGTTCTAGGATATAACTGGCCATCGACGAATCCGAGCTGAGTCCCAGCTCGATTGCATCCACAAGGGTTGTATCCAGCACATCCGCCATACGCGGCGCTGTACTGCCGTAGATGCCCTTGTGCGGTGTGAACACATGAGCAGGCACAATCAGCCCGCCGCGGGCCTTGATCTCCGCTTGCATCTCAAGGGCAGAAACGTAGACCCGCTGGGAGCTAAGGTTTACATTTTTCATGTACGGTGTCATCCATGCGGTAAAGGACTTGATGGTGCTCAGATCACGAAAGTAGGCCAGCATATGAAATTCACGCATTTCAGGCTCACGCAGCTCAATCTCTGTGCCAAGTAAGATCGTTGTATCCCGATAAGCGATGCCCCCGCCCTCAACCTCGGACATCGTTCCATTCTCCAATAGCTCATCAATATCTCGTTGCACCACAGGTGAATGACAATCAATGACACCAAGCAATGGAATGCCTTTGCGATGTGTGGCCTCCCGGGCAATGTTCTCAAAGGTCAGATCACGGCTGCCGCTGATTTTAACCGCTTCACCGCGGGAAGTACGCCCGATGTGAATATGCAGATCTGCATAGCAGGGCTGCAGCAGCGCCGTTGTTTCCATTTCCTTTGTCATCCCTAGAACCGCCCTGTCGTTCTGTAAATGTCCCATGCATAGACAGCCATCATCGTTTTGGCATCACTGATCCGGTTTTCATCCATCAGCTTGTAAGCTTCCTCGAGCGTGATCTCCGAAACTTCAAGAAACTCGTCTTCGTCCAGCGCCATATTTCCGGCCTCCAGTTCTTCAGCGATGTACAGATGAATAATCTCGTCTGCGAAGCCTGGTGAGGTGTAGAAGGATCGCAAGTGTCGCAGCGATTGGGCTGTATACCCCGTCTCTTCCTTCAGCTCACGTGCAGCTGCAACCTCTGGCTTCTCCCCCGGGTCCAGCTTGCCGGCAGGAATCTCCACCTCAGTACGTCCCATGGCCTGACGGTACTGATCCACAACCAGCATCCGGTCGCCCTTCAGTGCCAGCACCGCTACCGCTCCCGGGTGCTTGATAATCTCCCGGGTTGCGGTCTGACCATTTGGCAGCTTGACCGTATCCACTTGAAGGGAGATCACCTTTCCCTCAAAGATCGGTTTAGTGGATACCGTTACTTCATCGAGCTTCGGGTTCGCGGGTTGCTTGGCATAGATTGATTCAGCAGATGTTTTGGATTTCATGTTTTTTTTCAGCTCCGTTTCTAATGGTGGTAAGTTCAAGTGAACTGAGATGTATAAATCATTGCTTTTGGGCATATGGTGAGTCTATAGGAAGCTAACCACGCTTTACTAAGAGCAAACGAAAGGTTAGTTACAAGGGGGACAACTTAAATGAAAAGTTATCTTACACCTCAATCTGCGCATGTTGTTGGACAAGCCAGACAAGTACAGCTCATTATCCGACAGTGGGTACGCGAATGGGGCCCTGACACCAAATTAAGCGAGATGCTGGCTGGACGCAAGGCTTAATTATACGGTTGTTCAAAAAGTCCGAACCCGGCCTTCACCGAATTCGGACTTTCTTTTCCGTTGTATCTTTTGTCTCTTACTTCCCTGTCGCCGTTTCCTGTACAATTGCTACAACCACCTGGGATAACTTAACGATGTCCGCAGCACGAATCCGCTCTTTCGTAGTATGAATATCTTCGTACCCCACCGCAAGGTTCACTGTAGGAATACCGAAGCCGTTAAATACGTTGGCGTCACTGCCCCCGCCGGAAGCAAATGTGCTCGTTTCAAGACCGAGGCTGCGGATCGCCCGCTGTGCCAGCTGCACGACCTCATGATCGTCATGAAAGCCAAAGGCAGGATACTTGATTTCACTGCGGAACTCTGCCGTAGCTCCATATTTGCGGCAGGTCGTCTCCAGCGCTTCACGCATCTCGGCCACCTGCCGTTCAATCTTCTCCTGCACAATGCTCCGAGCTTCCGCTTCAATCTGAACGAAATCACATACAACATTCAGTGCCGATCCGCCCTGAAAGCGTCCGATATTCGCAGTAGTCTCACCATCAATGCGTCCAAGCTTCATCGCTGCAATCGCTTTTGCTGCAACCTGGATTGCACTGATGCCATCCTCAGGATTCACACCAGCATGCGCTGACTTGCCATAGATGTTCATCAGAATCTCAGCTCTGGCCGGTGCCGCTACACAGATTGTGCCGACCGCACCGTTGGAGTCAAGCGCGTAACCAAATGCAGCATCAATGTCTTTGGCATTCATCGCACGCGCACCCGCAAGTGCAGATTCCTCACCAACGGTAATAACAAACTGGATTTTGCCGTGTGGAATGTTATTTTCCTGAATAACACGAATGGCTTCGAACAGCGCCGCGATCCCAGCCTTGTCATCTGCTCCGAGAATCGTCGTGCCGTCACTGCGAATCCAGCCATCCTGACCCAGCTCCGGCTTGATGCCTTGACCGGGGGTTACGGTGTCCATGTGGCATGTGAAGAAGATCGGATCTACACCTTCCACACCCGAGGCCTCCATTGTAATGACCAGGTTGCCCGCACCGTGACCTGTCTGGTTCATCGTATCGTCCTCATAGACGTGAAGGCCGAGGCCAGCGAACTGTTCTTTTAACACCTTGGATATGTTTTGCTCATGCTTGGTCTCGCTATCTATCTGCACCAGCTCCATAAACTGCTGAATAACACGTTGCTCATTAATCATTAGACTTTCCTCCCTATTGTAGATACGGTACAATAAAGCTACTATGCTTGTTTAAAAGGTCTGAAAGGAGTTCACTTTTCATGCAAAAAAAGAAATGGTTCAAAATTGTGATCTATCTCATGCTGCTCGCCATGATTGGCTCCACTCTGTTCATTGCACTAGAGCCGCTGCTATTTGGATAGTCCCTTGAAGCCCATCTGACGTGTTGTTATAAACGCTGGAGGGCTTCTTTTTCTGTATTCCACATGATGTCATATGGAAATATCCGCTGAAAATATGGAATCATCTCCTGAGCCACCTGCTCCACTGTATATCTCTTGCCCGTAATATCCTCGAGAGAGGTGACGCCATACTGCTGGATGCCACATGGAATAATGCCTTGAAACCCGGCATGCTGAATTCCTGAAGTAATGTTGAAGGCAAAGCCGTGACTCGTTACAAAACCACGTCTATGCTTGCATCGGTTAAACTTGATGCCGATGGCCGCGATTTTCAGATCACCAATCCATACACCCGTATACCCCTCTTTACGACCGGATTCAACCCCCTGAGCCGCAAGATAATCAATCATCACCTGCTCCAGCTTGCGCAGATAACCGTGCAGATCCAGCTCCTCATCCCGGCCTAGCACCAATAGAGGATATCCTACCAGTTGCCCCGGTCCATGATAAGTAATATCCCCGCCTCGATCAATTTGAAACAAGGAGATTCCCTGAGCCTTCAGCTCCTCCTCGCTCCATAACAGATGCTCGGGATGATTCTGAGAACCGATTGTATAGGTTGGCGGATGCTGCAACAGCAGCAGCTGTTCAGGACCATCGCCCGCGTCCAGCTGCTGCACGATAGATTTCTGAAGATTCCATGCTTCTTCATAATCCAGCATCGGTATGTATGCCACATTCAGCGATTTGCCCATCATTCCACACATCCTTCTGCCTCATTGATTAATATATGAAGATAAACCCGTCCGTAGACAATCAGAAAAGTGCACGGCCTGAGGCACATACACTTTCCCGTCATTTGTATTATACACTTAGTAAACTTTTGTCTCCATGTTGTAGCCTTCCAGGTTCTCCTTGACACGCTGCAAGAACCGGCCACAGATGACTCCATCCAGAATACGGTGATCCAGAGAAAGACACAGGTTCGCCATCGAGCGTACAGCGATCATATCGTTAATAACCACAGGTTTTTTCACGATGGATTCGAAGGTAAGAATCGCCGCCTGCGGATAGTTGATAATCGGCTGGGACAGAATCGAACCGAATGACCCCGTATTGTTCACGGTAAAGGTTCCACCTTGCATATGATCCAGCTTGAGTGTGCCTTCACGGGTCTTGCGTGCCAGATCATCAATCTCGCGAGCAAGCCCTGCAATGTTGCGCTGATCCGCTTGTTTGATTACTGGTGTAAGCACAGAGTCTTCTGTACCCACGGCCATGGACAGGTTGATGTCCCGCTTCACAATGATTTTGTCAACAGCCCATACCGAGTTCATGATCGGGTAATCTTTAATCGCATTGACGACACCCTTCATCATAAACGAAAGATAGGTCAGATTGATGCCCTCTTTGCGTTTAAACTCATCCTTCAGCTTGTTGCGCAGCATCACGAGATTGGTAACATCCACTTCAATCATCGTCCAGGCATGCGGAATTTCGGACACACTTTGACGCATATTCCGTGCAATCGCATTGCGCACAGGTGTCACATCAATGAAATACTCCGATCTTCCCTGACCGCCGCCCTCCACTTCAATCTGCGGAATTTTAGGACTTTCCGTCAGATGAATTCCGGAATGGCGTACAGGAACCCCCGCATCGGATGCAGGAATCGTCTGACCTGCTGCACTATTCGCAGATGCTGAGCCAGTATGCAAGCCAGCATCACGGTTAATCCCGCTGAAAGGCGATGAGGATGCTGGCTGTACTGGTGGACTAGCCACGTTATTGGTTTGCACCGATGCTGATGCTGCACTCGCTTGACCGCCCTGTGCAACAAATGAAAGCACGTCCTTACGTGTGATGCGTCCACCTGCACCTGTTCCCTGAATATGCTGCAGATTCAGTCCATGCTCTGCTGCCAGAGACTGCACTGCTGGCGAATAACGATTGCGCATCGGTTGGTTCGGATCATATGCCGCAGCAGTTGATCCAGTAGCGGCAGGCTGACCTGCATTCCGCTGTACCAGCGATGGCTGTACCTGCTGCTCTTCATATGCAGCAGGTGTTGCTTGCTGCGCTGCATCTTCTTCGGAAGCAACCACCTGCATACGGCAGATTGCTTCACCTACAGCAATGGTCGTTCCTTCTTCTACCAGCAGATCTCCCATCGTTCCGTCTACTGTAGATGGAATCTCGGCATTGACTTTATCGGTAATGACTTCACAGATCGGCTCGTACTGCTCCACAGGTTCACCCGGTTTTTTCAACCATTTGGCTATGGTCGCCGAAACCAGCGATTCCGCCAGCTGCGGCATGATGACGTCGATCCATTTCATACGTTCAGCCATTGATTTATCACTCCAAACTTTACTTTTAACCTTTAATGGAAGTATATACCATTAACGATCATTAAGATATCTTCTTTAAATTAGTATTCGGCAAGTTCACGCATGGCTGCTTTGGCCTTGTCCTTACTCAACATGAAAAATTTCTCCATCGTCGGGCTGATCGGCATGGCTGGTACATCTGGACCGCACAGACGCTGAATAGGGGCATCCAGATCAAATAAACATTCCTCACTGATAATAGCCGCAACCTCTGCACCAACACCACCCGTTTTATTATCCTCATGCACGATCAGCACCTTGCCCGTCAATCGGGCAGAAGCAATAATGGCTTCGCGGTCGAGCGGTTGCAATGTGCGCAAATCCAGTACATGGGAGGTAATGCCTTCTTCCCGCTCCAGCTCCTCTGCAGCCTGCATGACAAAATGCAAAGGCTGACTATATCCGATGACCGTAATATCTGCACCTTCACGAAGAACGTTCGCTTTTCCGATCGGAACGATGTAATCATCCTCAGGAACATCTTCCTTGATGAGCTTATAGCATTTTTTGTTTTCGAAAAAGAGTACAGGGTCCGGGTCACGGACAGCTGCTTTCAGCAGTCCTTTGGCGTCATACGCAGAATATGGAGCAATAATCTTCAATCCGGGCGTACCGAAAAAGATGGATTCCGGACATTGAGAATGGTACAGCCCGCCAAAGATCCCGCCCCCGATAGGCGCCCGAATGACGATTGGACAGCTCCAGTCGTTGTTGGAGCGGTAACGTATTTTGGCCGCTTCACTAATAATCTGGTTGGTTGCAGGCAGCATAAAATCCGAATATTGCATCTCGGCAATCGGCTTCATGCCGTACATCGCCGCACCAATTGCAACGCCCGCAATGGCGGATTCAGACAGCGGTGTATCCATCACACGCATCTCGCCAAATTGATCCTGCAACCCTTTGGTTGTAGTGAACACGCCACCTTTTACCCCGACATCCTCACCAAGAACAAACACATTTTCGTCCCGTTCCATCTCTTCTTTCATTGCGAGACGAATTGCATCAATATATTCCATCATAGCCATGATTACCGTCCCCCTTCTTCACTGTCCGCATAGACATGCGTCAGCGTGTCCTCAGGTTTCGGATATGGCGCATTGTCAGCATATTCAGTTGCTTCCTTCATCTCCAGCGCAAGCTGGGAAGCCAAATCCGCATCCCGAGCCTCATCCCAGATGCCACATTCGATCAAATAATTTTTCATGCGCAGCACGCCGTCCTTCTTCCAGTTCTCCTCAACCTCTTCCTTCGTCCGATAGGCCAGATCATTGTCCGAAGTGGAGTGCGGAGACAGACGATACATCATCGCTTCAATGAGTGTAGGTCCTTCACCTGCAATAGCACGCCGACGTGCTTCCTTCATAGCCGCATACACCTCAAGTGCATCGTTCCCATCTACCCGCAAACCAGGGAAGCCATAACCAAGTGCACGATCCGACACTTTACCGCTGAGCTGCTTGTGGAGCGGCACAGAGATTGCATATTGGTTGTTCTCACACATGATAATCACAGGCAGCTTGTGCACCCCTGCAAAGTTAGCCCCTTCGTGGAAATCCCCCTGGTTGCTTGACCCTTCACCAAAGGTAACAAAAGAAACAAATTGCTTCTTCTGCATCTTGGCAGCCAGTGCAAATCCAACGGCATGAGGAACCTGCGTCGTAACCGGGCTGGAGCCCGTAACAATTCGCAGCTTTTTGTGTCCGAAGTGACCTGGCATCTGCCGCCCACCACTGTTCGGATCTTCCGCCTTCGCAAATGCAGACAGCATCAGCTCGCGCGGCGTCATGCCTACAGCCAGTACAAAGCCATAGTCACGATAATAAGGTAAAAAATAATCATGATCCCGGTCCAGACCAAATGCCGCGCCAACCTGCGCAGCCTCCTGACCTACACCGGATACGTGAAAGTTAATTTTGCCGGCCCGCTGCAAGAGCAAGCAGCGCTCGTCAAACTTGCGTGCGAGCAGCATGTATTTGTACATATCCAAAACTTCACCATCGCTAAGTCCAAGCTGTTCATGGCGGTGGACCGCATCTGCAGTACCTTGTGAACTCATATGAGGTACCTCCTTTTAGTCAGAGCCTGTTCAGCCTTACTACCCGATCTTATAACCTGGTACTAAGACTTGGCTTAACCTTATTATAATCTCTTTTCCCCGAAAAAGGAAAGGACCTTTCTCATAAGCCTGTCCGGCTTACATGCCAATCGCTTTACCATCCACGGCCAGCATAGCCTCGCCCATAATTTCAGAGAGGGAAGGATGCGGGTGAATGGTCTGTCCAACCTCCCACGGAGTGGCATCCAGCATCTGCGCCAGCGAAGCTTCAGCAATCAGTTCGGTTACATGGGTGCCAATCATATGTACGCCTAATATATCATTCGTTTTAGCGTCTGCGATTACCTTCACAAAGCCGTCGCGGCTTCCATGAATCACCGATTTGCCGATTGCCTGGAAAGGAAACTTGCCCATTTTGATCTCATGACCGCGAGCTCTGGCTTCTTTCTCCGTAAAACCGATGCTTGCCGCTTCTGGACGTGTGTACACACAGCGCGGAATCCGGTGAGCCTCAACCAGGTGTACACTCTCACCCGCAAGATGATTCACAGCGAGTATACCTTCATGGCTTGCGGCATGCGCCAGCTGTAATCCGCCAATACAATCCCCGATCGCATAGATATGGCCTTCACCCGTTTGCAGATGCTGGTTCACTGCAATGAAGCCACGCTCTACTTTGATATCTGTGTTTTCCAGTCCAATATTTTCGACATTAGCCTGACGTCCAATCGACACTAGCATTTTTTCGGCAGTCAGCGTCTCGAGCTTATCTCCTGCAAGCTGCACATCCACATACACGCTTTGTTCCTCTGCACGATAGCTGTCCACCAGTAATTTCGCACCCGTAAGGAAACGAACCCCCCGTTTGCCAAGCAAACGCTGCATTTCTTTGGCTACATCCTCATCCTCTGCCGGAAGCACATGGTCCGCCGACTCCACCACCGTCACACTCACTCCAAAATCATTGAGCATTGACGCCCATTCCAAACCAATAACACCGCCGCCTACAATGATGATTGAAGCAGGCAGCTCGTCCATGCGAAGCGCCTCATCGCTGCTCATGATATATCTTCCATCCGGCTCAAGCCCAGGCAATATACGTGGACGTGATCCCGTGGCTATGATCAGGTTCGTTGGAACAACCGTATCCATCTCGCCGTCCTCGAACTCCAGCGCTACAGCACCGCTTTGCGGCGAGAAGATGGAAGGTCCGATCACACGGCCCTTGGCGTGTACAACCTCGATTTTATTTTTTTTCATCAAATACTGAACACCCTTATGCAGCTGCTCAACAATAGCTTCCTTACGAGCCTGTACTTTAGGAAACACCAGCGTGGCTCCTGTTGTCTCAATGCCATAGCTCTCGCTGTCCTGTATTTCGGCGTATATCTCCGCACTTTTCAGCAACGCCTTACTCGGAATACAGCCACGGTGCAGACAGGTTCCGCCCAGCTTGTCCTTCTCGATAATAACAACCTTCTTGCCCAGCTGTGCGGCACGAATTGCGGCAATATATCCTCCGGTTCCTCCACCCAGTACGGCAACATCACATGGTATTGGCATCTCTACGTTCTCCTCTATACAGTCATTTTGGGGTATTCAAAAATAATAAAATAGGTGCTTGCATCCCAAACAATGGCATGCCCTCTACTTCTCATTGTACTCTCCTTGCGCAGTCAACTCAAAATTTGATGAATCTCACATGGACAGCCCGTGCATTCCAAGCTATGATATAAACAGGAATTCTCTGTAAGCGTAACCTTTATATTATGTCTACTCTGGCAGAAAGGGTATAATGCTCATGAATACAAAAATAGTCTTTGCGCGCTTTCTCGCGATTATTGTACTTGTTATCCCCGGCTTGATGGCCATGAAGGGCTTCCTTATGATGAAAGACGCCCTGTTTCTATATTACGCCGAGCATGGAAATGACTTGATCTCTCCCGGCTTCCAGTGGCTCTCCTTCTTCGGCGGACTCGTCCTGTTTGTGGCAGGTATGAGTTTTCTGGGCGGCTGGATTCTGTTCCGCGATCGTAAACGCAACTATGTAGGCCCTCGTTTCCGTTCGAAAAAGCAGCCTGAACAGGTCGAAACACCCGGAAGCAGTTCATAATTCCGGGCTTTTTTGTTTTCCCCATTTTATATAGACAGGAAGGTTGGTTATGGTTTCCTTCGTACTGACATTAAAACGCCTGCTTAAAGGCATATTTCACGCATTCAAAGACCCGAAATTTCTGGCTCTGTTCGTTTTAACAACAGCAACCTTGCTTTCGGGCACGCTGTTTTATACCCGGGTGGAAGGACTACACTGGATCGACGCCCTCTACTTCTGCGCAGTTACGTTAACAACTGTAGGCCACCCTGATTTCGTGCCATCTACGGGATTCGGCAAAGCGTTTACCGTCATTTATATGTTTGCCGGAATTGGTCTCACCTTTGCCATGATTGCAAGAATCACAGCCGGTATTTTGTTCCCTCACAGATTAAAATCAGAGGAGGATACAGAATAAGCTTGCTCTGTTCCTTCATCTGAATTAGCTGAGCTCCAGCCGTTATTCGTATAATGCATCTCGCAGTTTGGTGGACATACGCGACTCTTTGGAGGAGGATCTCAGAATGGTTCTGCGCAAGGTGAGATTACTCGCCTGCAGTCGTTCTGCCTCTGCCATTAACTCGGCAAATAAAGCCTGAGCGCTCTCATCCAGCTTACCCCGTGTTTGCAGCTCTTCGTAACGCTGCTTCAGCGAGTTCAAAGCTTCGTTCATTGGTTACACCTCTTTTCAAAATAATTCATTTCACTCTACATCTGCCGTGACCAATATCGCAACAAACCATATCGTAACACAAACTGCTCCATTTTAGTTCTGGCTCTTTTCAAAGCAGATGTGGTAATCTGTAATGGTCGCTTTTTTTGAATTCCGTATGCGAGAGGGGTAGTAGCACCGTGCAAACTGGACGTATTACCGTCATTACTGGACCGATGTTCAGCGAAAAATCCGGTGAACTTATTCGCCGTTGTCAGAAGCTTATTCAATTTGGCCGTAAAAAGGTCGTTGCCTACAAACCAGCCGAGGATGATCGTTTCGCTCAGGATGAGATCGTGAGTCGAATTGGCTATAGACTTCCCGCACATTCCATTCCCCGGCAATTAACGCCGGAATCTATAGAGACAATTCTCAAGCAGACCATAGATGCCGATGTGGTTGCCTTTGATGAAGTGCAATTTTTCAGCAGTGCAATCATGGAACTCGTTTCTGAACTGGCTTACTGCGGTAAACATGTCATTGTTGATGGACTGAATATGGATTATCGCGGCAAGGAATTCGGATATATCGGCGGCCTGCTTGCCATGGCGGATGATATTGAGAAATTATCTGCGTTCTGTGCTGTTTGCGGCAGCCCGGACGCTGCGTTCACACAGCGCATTGTCAACGGAGAACCTGTGACCTTGGGTCCAGTGGTCATGATCGGTGATTCGGAGGCTTATGAGCCCCGCTGTCGCTGCTGCTTCATTCCTCCTCATAAAGTCGAGTGTCCGTCTTAAAAGCCCTGCTGGGCTTTTTTGTTTACACTGAAGATGTGCATTATGAAGTACTATTTATAGATCAGCAGTACGAAGCATGCACATCACGCATAAAAAAAGCATCGCATAATGCGATGCTCCCAAATCAGTTCCCGCTAATCCCGGGAAACAAAATATTTGTTGGTCATGTAATACGCATCTCCGCGCGACGTTTCAACCATTCCTTTTTTGGCATCCAGGAACACAATTTCTTTGCATTTCGTGCAATACCATTTTGTACGCTTGTAAGGGGATTCCGTCACGTAAGCCGTGCCACATTTACAATCAATCTTCATTAATATCTCGGTTGATTTATAAGCACTGGACAAACGATCCAGGTTATCCTGCTGCTGCGTAGGCATAATCGTCTGCTGATAGTCGGATAGATGATTTTGAACCTTAAAGTCTGCAACCAGCCCAGCATTTAATCCAAAAAACTCTTTACCGATCTCCGTCACGAAGCGCTTCTCGTTTCTATAACAATCGAGCCATTCAATAATCTGCTTGTTGGACAGTGGAACCGTACCCTTGATACCGCTGTTTAAAGTGTAGGTCATGATGTATAAAGTATCGTCTTGTCTTCCTGAGTACATTAGAATCCTCCTTCGAATACATTTGCTAATGTACTACAAAAACGCGCATAAATCAAAATAATATTGTTTCCTTAGCGCATTTCTTCTTATTAAATGGGGAACATACCCCTTTCGTCCGCCAAAGACTTACAGGAGCTGCATATACCTGTAACATTTCCCTGCGGAGCTGCGTAATGCACGATGTTTTTCACGTGCTTCTTGCAAATGGAACAGTAGTACCTCCTTTCCTTTTTTGGAATGTAGTCCGATAGCTTCACTACGTTTTGCCGCCGTTTAAACCGCCGCAAGAAGCTCAGCCAATTCATATTCGCCTCACTCTTTTCTGTTCGCCAGTCTTGTAGTCGCTTCTAATCCTTGGCCTTAAAATCGCGCCACCTGTTATGTATACGATTCCAAGTTGTGCGTGTCTATCTCATATTTTATTCGACGTTTTTGGTGTTTTTCCTGTTTTAATCTCGGTACATATTAAAAAAAAACGACTGCACCTCTCTCTCTCACAATGGAGAAACAGATGACAAGTCGATTTTTTGCTTGTTTCTTATTTGTAAAATGTACCTAGCACCTCCAGATCTGCTGAACGCTCAATCCGAAAAGGGTAGATAAACCCCTGCTTGACTTTGGAAAATCTACGCCCCCACAGGTCCAGTCCCGAAGTAAACGTATACGCCTGGTATATAAATTTGGAACAATAGTTTCGTTCAATGCTTCGAAGATCCGTTTGCAAACGATAATACTTCACCTGCTGATAGTGATCCTTTACCCATTCTGCTGCCAGATCTCCGACTTGACGAAGCTTGGAGCGAAATACAATAAAGCGATCTCCTTCATAGAAACGGGTAAGGTACCAGTCCAGCGTATCTGCAAAAACAGGTCCATAAGGGTGCACATGATATACCTTGCCATCCAGACCAATAATGCCCATATGGCCGGCATAATACGTTGACTCCGAGCTTGGTGTATATAAGATATCCCCCGGTTCAAGCTGCATTGATGTTAATTCACTAAGCGGCAGGTCCTGCTGTTGTCTTCTGGCAGCTACGCGTTTACGGCGCCCCTCTATCACTAAACGATGAATCGCTCCGGCCAGGGCTAGATAGATTTGAGACCATTTGATGCGTTTTATGTGAATTCGATTAAACCAGCGCGCAATGAACGTAACATTTCGCCTTGAAGGTAAATTTTTTTTCATAGGCTACACTCCACTCTTGATGATTCATGAGAACCTGATATTCATTTACTTATTTATTCACTTATTTATTGATCGAATTTGATTATAGTTTGTTTGGAGCTGCTCTTCAAATTGTTCTATTCATCAAGCCTCTTCTAGCTTGTGCAGTCTGATTATCTTCATACCCGGCAGATAAAAAAATAACCTCGGGTTATTCCCGAGATTATTCATATCACTCTATCCTGTTCACAATGAATAAGCTATTCTTCTACCACACCGAGCGCCTTGTTTTTCTCTTTAAATCGGCTGTTATGTGAAGATACATATGCAACCTTCTCCGCATCCGGGTCCATGTACAGTTTCGCGCTATTTACTGCCAGAGCCGCATCTGTAAACGTTCCTGCAATCAGGTATAATTTACTGCCATACTCTACGAAATCTCCTGCTGCAAAAACACCCGGGATATTCGTTTGCAGTCTCTCCGTTGTGGTGACATGCCATTCTCCCAAATCTAATCCCCAATCACGAATCGGACCAAAATCACTCTTCATGCCATGATTAACAATGACGGCATCGACTTCAAGCATCTCTGTCTGTCCGTTTTCCATATGGGTAATGGTTACATGCTCGATCATTTCTCCGCTTAAGCTGTGCAGCTTCTCTATTGCGTAAGGTGTCCGCACGTCCACTGAAGATTCTTTCATTCGCAGCACGTTGCGTTCCAGCCCTCCAAAATGATCACGACGATGCACCACCGTTACTTGCTCGGCAAGGCTCTCCAGCTCATTAGCCCAGTCTACTGCCGAATCTCCCCCTCCGGAGATGAGCACGCGTTTACCACGGAACGGCTCCAGCTCCTGCACGGTGTAATGCAAGTTCGATACCTCGTAGCGATCTGCTCCTTCAAGCTCAAGCTTCGCCATTTTATAAATACCATATCCAATTGCTAGAATAACCGTGCGTGTCCAATGTTGTTCTCCACTTGCCGCAGTGAGCAGAATCGTTCCGTCAGCCTGCCGCTCAAATCCTTCAATCTGTTGTTCAAATACCAAAGTTGGATCAAAGGTACGTGCCTGCTGTTCAAGCTGCTTGATTAAATCTTCACACAGGATAGGAGTCACACCGCCAACGTCCCAGATCATTTTCTCCGGATAAAAAAGCATGCGTCCCCCAAGTCTGTCTCTTGCTTCAATCAGCTTGGTTTTCATATCACGCATACCACTATAAAAAGCAGAGTACATGCCCGCCGGGCCGCCTCCAATAATTGTTACATCATACAACTCCAGCTCCTGCTTCATCTATATAAACCTCCACGTGTTTGAATTTTCAGATCACCGATTATAGTTGATATTGATTATCATTATCGTTCATATTCTAGTTTAATGGTAATCTGTAGAAAATTCAATGGATATTTATTAATTGTTTCTCTTATACTCTAATCAAGCGAAGCCAGACCTAGGATCCGATGGGAAAACTGGTTGGCTTGCGTAATAATATGCAGGAGCCTGAAAGTCCAGGACAGCTAAAGTCTGCTACTTCAAACAGCTCAATATTGCCCATCCTTCGTCTAATTTTTCTGTGTATATTCGAATTGGAGTGGACAAGCACGCTGAATATATGCACAACCTAATGGTGCACCACCTCTCCCCTCCTATCATTTGCACAAATAATGCTGCCAATGATGGATTTGCAGCTTTTCTTCACGCGAGTAGCTTCATTAATAATTTGATTAATATCCTCATAGCGTTGAACCAGGTTGGTGACTACCGCAATAGACACGGACACTAAAGGAATAGGTCGATTCAGCCCTGAACGGCCTTCTCCCATCACATACTGATTATGCCAGTCCTGTTCGTTGTAAAAGCTGCGCTTCATTTGCTCAAAACGGGAAATCACTTCTTCACACACCTGCTTATATTGATGATGTGCCAGAATGGCGATAAAATCATCCCCGCCAATATGACCAAGAAATGCCTCCGGTATACCGAAATGCTCTCGCAATAAACTGGCCGTTGCCTGTATAAGCTCGTCCCCCATTTTAAAGCCATAACTGTCGTTGTATGATTTGAACTGATCCAGATCAATATATAACACACTGAATTGATCCTGTTTAAGCACCTGAACTAAACGATCATCTATAATCCGATTGCCAGGAAGACCTGTTAACGGATTCATAAATATAGCCATTTCGGCTCTTACATCTGCTACGGCCAGAAGGAGGCGACGAATGCTCACCGCACCATGAAATCGCTCCCCAGATGTTACTAGAACCAGATCATAGAGATCCGCTTCTTCACGTTCCATCGCAGCGACACTGACATTCGTGATCTGTTCTGCATAATCGACGACCAGTGCATTCACATTCATCAACAACTTCACAGGGCGGCCCATGTACAGATTGTAACCATACTGCGTTCCAATCTGCTGAAAGAATCTCGTTCTCATCATTAAAGATATGCCGTTTTTCCCTGTAACCGCTACACCTTCCAGATTCGGATTGGATTTAAACAGTTGATACAAGGCATCACACTTGGTTTCCGGCTGTACTACTGGAATCGGTTCAGCAATTTCACCTATCTGAGTAAACACACCTATCAACTCCCTTGCCGTAGTAGCAACCATGTCACTTTTGATCTATCAGTGGTCACATCGTACCACTTTTTACCTAAAAAAGCGTTAACTACAGGTAAATTTTTTTGAAAAAATACCAAATCCGCACCTTATCCTGCACAAAATTAGGTAAAAAGTCATAATTTCATCCAAAATAAAACACCTCTCCAATATTCGCTTGAAGCGAATGATTAGAGAGGTGCTGATCATAAAATGACAGGATTATGATACGTATTTGGGTGTTTAATCATCGTTGTCGTTATCTCGATCTACTCCCGATCCTTTCAGCTCACCTTATGCTCAATTCTAAGCTTGTCAGCGACCATCGCAATGAACTCGGAGTTCGTCGGTTTGGACTTGCTGATGTTGATCGTATAGCCAAACAGGTGGCTGATGCTGTCGATGTTGCCGCGTGTCCATGCCACTTCAATGGCGTGACGGATGGCACGTTCGACGCGAGACGGCGTGGTTTTGAACTTTTCGGCAATGGCTGGATACAATGTTTTGGTGATGGCACCCAAAATTTCGATATTGTTGTACACCATCGTAATGGCTTCGCGCAAATACTGATATCCTTTAATATGCGCAGGAACTCCGATTTCATGTATGATTGACGTGATGCTGGCATCCAGATTTTTGTGTTTGCCCATCGGCACAACGTTAGATTTGTTCATGAACATGGAGGATGAAGAGGATGAGCTGCTACCGGTTGACATCGTCGTTTGCGAACCTACCAGCTGACGTACCCGATTCGCAAGCACCTCCATGTCAAATGGCTTCAGAATGTAATAGGAAGCTCCGAGTTGCACGGCACGCTGTGTGATGTTTTCTTGGCCGAATGCGGTGAGCATAATGACTTTAGGCTGTGGAGAGAGATTCAGACTGCGCAGGCGCTCCAGTACACCGAGTCCATCCAGATGAGGCATTATTATATCCAGAATTAATACATCTGGCACATCCCGCGTTTGTTCCAGCAATTGCAACACTTCTTCACCATTGTAAGCAATTCCGGTGACTTCCATATCTTCCTGCTCGGATATATATTCGGCAAGCAAATTCGTAAATTCACGGTTATCATCGGCCAGCAATACCTCAATTTTTTGCAAAACGGTATCCTCCTTTTATTTAGAACATCAGTATCGTACATTTCCTTACAGGTTAAATTTTCGACACGTACAATGAAATTCCTTCTGTCGAAAATTATTTTTCTTTATTTTTTTTTCGTATTCCTTTATAATGAATATTTTATTTCAGCATCCGATATAATATGTTTACTTTCGACAAAAAAACCTTAGGGCTGTCTATCCAGCCTTAAGGTTTTTGGATTGTTCCTTTTTCATCATTACACCCGCATCCTGAAGCATCCATTCAATAAAGCATCCATACCCGGACTTTGGATCATTCACAAATACATGTGTTACAGCGCCGATCAGCTTGCCATTCTGCACAATGGGGCTGCCGCTCATGCCTTGAACGATGCCTCCTGTTTTGTCAATCAGCTTCGGATCAGTAATGCGAAGCACAAGTCCCTTTGTGGCTGGCTCTGACTGGTCTGCAACATGCACAATATCAATGGCAAACCGCTCCACCTGCTGACCTTCCACAACGGTTAAAATTTCAGCCGGACCCTCTTTGACCTCATGTGAAAAAGCGACAGGAATACCTTGAGAATATAAGCTGTGCTCTGGATTTTGAGACATCTTCCCGAAGATACCAAATGCTGTATTTCGCTCAATATTGCCTAAAATTTTGCTCTCTTTAAGAAAATGAGCACGTTTTTCTCCTGGGTCACCTGTCTCACTCTTTGCAATTGAGGTCACATTTGATTGAACAATCTGTCCGCTCCCTACAACGATAGAGGTCTGTGTATTCATATCCGTAATCACATGACCCAGCGCTCCATATACACCTTGATCAGGTGCATAAAAGGTCAATGTGCCCACACCTGCTGCTGAATCTCGAATGTACAGCCCCAATCTCCAGGCTTTGTCTTCTGCATCATAAGCTGGAGTCAGCTTGGTCTTAACGGTTTCATCTCCGCGCTTGAGAACGACATCAATGCCTTTGCTTTGCTTGCCTGCAAGCTCCACAGCTTCAGCTACACCCGACACACCATCCAGGCGTTTGCCATCCATGTGAGTAATCAAGTCACCTAATTTGATACCCGCAGCTTCGCCTGGAGACTTTCGCTCATCGGCACCCGAACGTACTAAGTGATGTCCGACAACCAGAATGCCGGCCGATTTAACCTTAACACCAATGGTTTGACCCCCGGGAACGACACGCAGATCAGGAATAACCTTGACATTAACGGTTTTGACCGGAATTTTACCCCATAACTTCAAGGTTAATTTGGCATGCCCCGTCTGCTGAGGATGGAGATGCAGAGGCATTTGTCTGGTTACTCTTAATGCAGACTGTTGATCCAGGCCTATGATATCCGGCCGATCCACTACTGCGCTTGAAGCGGCCGGTACTGCCAGCCTGACGTCTGTCTGCCTGCCTGCGAACACCTGCACTTCATCAGGCAGGGAAGCATAACTTTGCATCGGCTGTATAGCCTGGCTAAGTACACATAGAAAGAAGGCAAATAAAAGACCTAGCAATTTTTTCCTGAGGGGGGAATTCAATGGCTGTCACACTCCCTTTGCTTCTTTCGCTTGACGAAAGGTGGTCGCCAATTGCGTACCTATAAGATAACCCTGCCCCCAGGCTTTTATTACTGTCAAACATTACGCCAGCCGTCCGTTTCACCCTTTTTTGGCTTCCGCCAAATTCAGCATTTCCTGTGCATGATGCAGCGTTTTTTCTGTGATTTCCACGCCACCAAGCATACGTGCCAATTCCTTCACTCGACCTTCTTGAGATAACGACTCCACCTGGGTCATCGTGCGGCCATCATACACATGCTTTTCAATCAAATACTGATGATCCGCCATACATGCCACCTGCGGCAAGTGTGTGATCGAAAACACCTGACAAGTCGAAGATAGACGATATAGCTTCTCCGCAATGGATTGAGCCGCACGACCACTTACCCCCGTATCCACCTCGTCAAAAATCAATACCGGAATTCGGTCATGTCGAGCAAAGATGCTCTTCATCGCCAGCATCATTCTGGACAGCTCTCCACCCGAAGCGATCTTGCCAAGTGGTCTCAGCGGCTCTCCGGGGTTTGGCGAGATCAGGAACTCAGCATTGTCTGCACCTTGGCGGCTAAAGCGTATACGGCGACCATTCCACTCGATTCCCTTTGGATCTTCTGCAGGCACGATCTGAACACGCAATGATGTCCGCTCCATCTGTAGATCTTTGAGTTCACTCTCGACTTGAGCAGCCAGCTCCTCGGCACATTGCTTCCGTACCTTGCTCAGTTCCTCGGCAGATTCCATAACGTGTACCAGCAGCTTGTCTCGCTCTGAACGCAGCTTCTCCAAACGCTCATCTTTATTCTCAAGCTGGTCTGTTTCATGGCTAATCTGTTCATAATAGTTCAGAATCAATTCAACACTGTCGCCATATTTACGTCTCAGGCCCGAGATCAGATTCAGACGCTGCTCCACTTCCTCAAGCCTGCCCGGATTAAACTCGATTCGTTCCCGATAGTCCCGAAGCTGGAACGTCACATCCTCCAGTTGATAAAAAGCAGATTGCAGCTGTTCAACAATCGGCTGTAAACCTTTACTGTCGTAACCGGAAATATCCTCAATACGAGACAAAGCCAGACTGACCGCTTCCAAGCCCTTTTGTCCACTCAGCAATTCATATGCACCAACTACACTGTCCATCATTTTCTCGCTATGGGATAGTTTGACCCGTTCTTCACCGAGTAATTCATCTTCTCCTCGGGTAAGGCTGGCGGCTGCAATCTCTTCAAGCTGAAAACGGTACATATCCAGCAACTGATATGCCCGTTGGCTGGATTCCTGAAGTGCCCTTAGTTCCTTCTCTGCGGCGATAAATTTGCTGTATCGCTCCTGATACTTCGCCTTGACTGGACCTATAACTTCGGAGCCATACGTATCCAGCAAACCAAGGTGACTTTCTGCGCGCAGCAAGCTCTGGTGCTCATGCTGACCGTGAATGTTGATCAGCTTCTCGCCCACTTCACGAAGCATCGTCAGATTGACCAGCTGTCCATTAATGCGTGACGTGCTCTTGCCCTGTGTGTTTAATTCGCGCCGAATGACCAGATGTTCTTCAGGCTCACAGTGAATGCCAAGCTGCTCCAACGTGCTCCACACCGGATGTGTAGGCTCCATCTCGAACAGCGCTTCCATCTCCGCCTTATCACATCCGTACCGAATTAAATCGGCCGAGCTTCGTCCCCCTGCGATTAAGCCTAAAGCATCTATAATAATGGATTTACCCGCACCGGTTTCCCCGGACAAAACATGAAATCCCGGATGAAAGACAACGTCCACTTCCTCCACCACGGCCAGATTGCGAATGGATAACGTAACTAACATCTGCAAAAACACCTCCGGCTGATTTAAGCAATATATCCCATAATCCGTTCAATGACAGTCACACTGTTATCCTCCGTACGACAAATGATCAGAATCGTATCATCTCCGCAGATGGTGCCCATCACTTCAGTCCACTCAATGTTATCCAGCAATGCAGCAATGGAGTTCGCCGTTCCTGGCAAACATTTCATAACTACAAGATTGTTTGTGTGGTCAATATGCAGAAAGTTATCCACCAATGCACGCTTGAGCTTTTGAATCGGATTATAACGCTGATCGGTCGGTAAGGAGTATTTGTATCGCCCGTCATCCATCGGAATTTTAATTAATAGAAGTTCCTTAATATCCCTGGATACCGTTGCCTGCGTAACCTGAAAACCCGATTGGCGCAGTGCTTCAACCAGGTCATCCTGGGTTTCTATTTCATTCTGACTAATAATTTCACGAATTTTAATATGTCGTTGTCCTTTCATACATGCCTCCAGTAAAATGTATTGCAATCAAGCGGCTTACATCACCGCAATGCTGTCCTATGTCAAATTTTCGAGCGTCAAATTTCATGCTTAGTATAGATTAGTCCATATCTTCTCCATCATACACGTCTTCCTGATAATCCATAAGCCTGATAACAATAATATCGGAATTTTCAAGGTCAACATACAGTAAACCTTCACATCCAGGATATAAGAGCAGATAAGAAAGGAAACGGTCTCTGACCGCAGGTCCGCTCAGTTCAAGCGGCAGTCTGCGGCGGGATGTTTTCACTAAATATCGAGCATCCTCCCGCTCCGCAACATAATCAATGAACAGCCTGCTGTATAATACGGCCTCATCCGCTTCAAAGGCTAATGGAACCTTCATTTTGCCACCAATGACGTCATACCCATTCTCTTCAAGCAATTCCAGTGCAGGAGAAGGCTGAATATGTTCATTCAGCTGCAGCTCTGCCAGGCTTACCGGAATGGGACGATTCACCCAGCTACGCAGTCCAAAAAACAACCATACGATCAAACAGACAGCTAATACACCAATTACTATTGTGTCAGATTGCCCGTTCATCACTGCTCACCTCGAAAACATATTCGAGATTGAACAGCAGTTTTCCTTTATCCTGAAACATCTTTCCAGCGAAAAGAAACTCATCCTATGATGAGTTTCCCGTGAAAGTATGTGCCGCTTCCTTGGCCACCTGCTCAGCAAGTGTATCAAGCTCAAGTAAAGCGCTGTCGTTCTCTGGTTGTTCGGCCTCCGGTGCTTCCAGTCGCCAATGTGCGAGAAATTCAATATTACCCTCACCGCCTGTAATCGGAGAGAAGGTCAGCCCTTTCAGCGTTAAACCGAGTTGACTGGCAAAATGAAGCGTCGTTTGCAATACATCCTTGTGTACCTTCCAATCACGAACTACCCCGGATTTTCCTACCTTATCTCGCCCTGCTTCGAATTGCGGTTTGATCAATGCCACAATATCTGAAGGCTTCTGCAGCAATGCTAAAAGAGGTGGCAAAATAATCCGTAAGGAAATGAAGGACACATCAATGCTCGCGAAGTTTGGCACAGGTCCGAGTAAATCCTCAGGTGTGACGTATCTGAAATTCGTACGTTCCATAACTGTGACCCGCTCGTCGTTTCGTAAGGACCAATCCAGCTGATTGTACCCGACATCAATAGCATAAACATGGGATGCACCATGCTGAAGAGCACAATCGGTAAAACCGCCAGTGGAGGAGCCAATATCCAGCATGACAAGCTCATTCATATTTAGATCGAAGTGGCGGATCGCTTTTTCGAGCTTCAGTCCACCTCGACCTACATATGGATGTACAGAGCCCTTGACTTTAATCTCCGCATCCCTCGGAATTTTCATCCCTGCTTTTTCAATCGGCTCATTATTGGCATATACAAGACCCGCCATAATTGCAGCCTTTGCCTTCTCACGGCTTTCGTAATAGCCCTGCTCCACCAGCAGCACATCTATTCGTTCTTTCGGGAGTGACATGTCTTTCTCCTATCCACTAATAATCCACCCTCACTAAAGCAATGAATCATTCTTTTCATTTTAAACAGCTATTAAGATGGAAAGCGTGTTTTGGACATTCCGTATGAAGATTGAACCACCATTTTCCGAAGTTCATTGCACACGTTCTCCACCGTAAGTCCAACTTCCTCACGTTGCTCCTTGATGCTTCCATGCTCAATAAAACGATCAGGAATGCCCATCAGGTGCACTTGAACATCATGTATCCCTTGCTCGGCATAGAATTCCAATACCGCACTGCCCATACTGCCCGCCTGAGAGGTTTCTTCGAGAACAATTAATTTCGTTCCCCTCACAGCGAGATCTCGCAACATTTGCTCATCCAGCGGTTTCAGGAAGCGTGCGTTGATTACACCGGTATTGATACCTTCACGCTTGATTACCTCCGCCGCTTCCTCAGCCAGCTGCACCATAGAACCGGAAGCGATGATAGCGTAACCCTCAGCTGGACGCAGCTGCTCCCATGTCCCAATCGGAATAGGTACAAGCACCTCATCCAAAGGTACTCCAACCACATTGTTACGTGGATAACGGTAAGCAATCGGACCTTCGTTATAATCAAGCGCCGTTTTCATCATATGGCGCAATTCATTCTCATCCTTTGGCATCATCAGCACGATATTCGGAATGTGACGCATGAAGGCAACATCGTATACCCCTTGATGTGTCTCACCATCCGGTCCAACAAATCCTGCGCGGTCAATTGCAAACATTACATTGGCGTTATGACGACAAATGTCGTGCACAATCTGGTCATACGCACGCTGCATGAATGTCGAGTATACCGCATAGACCGGCTTCAAGCCTTCCATCGCAAGTGCCGCACACATCGTCGCTGCATGCTGCTCGGCAATACCGACATCAATCATTCGATCGGGATAAGCCTTGCTGAACGGGATCAGACCTGAGCCTGTCGGCATTGCAGGTGTAACAGCGACAATGCGTTTGTCCTCCTTGGCAAGTTCAACCAGCGTTTGTCCGAAGATCTCCGTATACATGGGCTTGCCGACGGCCTTCAGCACCTGACCCGATTCAATCTTGTACGGAGATATGCCGTGCCACTTATGCGAATCAGCCTCGGCAGGCTGATAACCCTTACCTTTTGTTGTGAGTACATGCACCAGCACCGGGCCGTCCACATTATCCGCTTGTTTGAACGCTTCGATTAATTGAGGAATGTCATGTCCGTCAATCGGCCCCAAATATTTGAATCCCAGCTCTTCAAAAAGCACACCAGGAACCATCATATATTTGACGCTATCTTTGATCCAGCTTGCCGACTTGGCCAGACGATCGCCAATGGCAGGAATTTTTTTGAGCATGCCCTCTACATCATCTTTTGCCTTCAAATAATGACGATCGGAGCGAATTTTACTCAAATATTTGTGCATCGCACCCACGTTAGGGGCAATGGACATTTCGTTATCATTCAGCACCACCATCATCTTCCGCTGCTCATGACCGATATGGTTGAGCGCTTCAAACGCCATACCACCAGTCAGTGCACCGTCACCAATAATGGGAATAACCTGATTATCTTCACCCTTCAGATCTCGAGCAAGAGCCATGCCCATAGCCGCAGACAATGAAGTGCTGCTGTGACCAGCTTCCCATACGTCATGCTCACTTTCGTTGCGTTTGACAAATCCGCATAATCCATTCTGCTGGCGAAGCGTGTCAAAGCGATCCATTCGGCCCGTTAACACTTTATGCACATAAGCCTGATGCCCTACGTCAAAAATCATTTTGTCTTTCGGACTATTATAGCAGTAGTGCAGGGCCACCGTGAGCTCAACCACTCCTAAGTTTGGTGCAAGATGCCCGCCTGTAGCTGACAGCTTCTCAATCAGAAACTGCCGAATCTCTGCCGACAAAAGGGCAAGATCATCATGGGACATCCCTTTTAGATCACTGGGTTGTTTAATTTGTGGAAGCAGCACGAGAATCTCCCCGCTTTCCTAGAATGTTTGTTTATTATTTGTTGTTTTTTCATTGAATGAAACGTAATTGATTCCATAACATTGAACCATTATACCATAAAAAAACAAGAATCATAATTTACGGCCTGTGCATCCGATCACAATTTCCGGTGGCCGGTTCATATGCGAAGCTCTGAATTATGTATCCTTGTACAATGAGAAAAGGGGCTTTCACGTACTGGCAAGAAAAGGCCATTACATTGTTTACACCATTCTTTCCTCTTTGAATCAGCACACTTCATAGGACGGTACGAAATTAATGGTCACGGCTCATCAGGTAATCAGCAATCTCCATTAACCTTGAAGCATCAGGCAGCTCGGCTCGTTCAAGGGCATCCTTGGCGGATTGTGTGAGCGACTTCACTTCGGCAATGGAAGCTTCCATGCCGATAAAATACGGGTAGGTTACCTTCTGCTGATTCACATCACTTTGTGTTTTCTTGCCCATCTTCTGCTCGTCACCCGTCAGATCGAGAATATCGTCCTGAATCTGGAATGCCAGACCAAGATCACGTCCAAACACACTTAACGCTTCAAGCTGCCCTTCCGTGGCCCCGCCAATCCGTGCACCTGCAATGAGTGAAAAAACAATCAGATCACCTGTTTTATGCAAATGGATATATTGGAGCTGTGACAAGTCCGTCATCCCCTGCTCGCCTTCCATATCCGCTACCTGACCACCGACCATGCCTCTGGCTCCCGCAAGCTCTGCCAGATCCTCCACAATCGACAACAAAGCATCAGCACTCACTCCGCTTTGGCGACCAGACTGAACAATGCTGTAAAAAGCATGGGTCAATAAAGCATCACCCGCAAGGATGGCTGTGGCCTCACCAAAAACTTTGTGATTCGTTAATTTTCCCCTGCGATAATCGTCATTATCCATAGCAGGCAGGTCGTCGTGGATCAAGGAATACGTATGAACCATCTCCACGGCGCAGGCTGCCGGCATCGCAGCTTTACGCTCCGCACCGAAGGCTTCCGCCGCAGCAACGACCAGAAGTGGACGAAGGCGTTTGCCTCCGGCCATTAAAGAATACTGCATCGCTTCCGTCAGCGAACGTGGTACATCCCAGTGCTCAGGAAGAATATGCTTCAATGCTTCGGTAACTTCTCCAGTAATCTCCTGCAAATAAACATCAAATGGAGCACGGTTACTCATTCATTTCACCGCTCTCATCATCCGCCGTACCAAACGGCTTTTTACGAAGCTCTCCATCTTCTTCTACGATCATCTCGATCTTGCGTTCCACTTGTTCGAGCTTGAGACCACACAACTGGGAGAGCTTCATACCACGCTGAAACAGATCAATCGCTTGCTCCAGAGGAACATCACCATGCTCCAGTTGACCAACGATGTCTTCCAATGCCGCCATTGCCTCTTCAAAATTCAGTTCCGGTTCATTTGCCATGGATGTTGTCGTCCTCCTTCATTCCCCAAACCTGACAGTCAAGCTGCCCGTCCGCTAATTTGATCTTAACCGAATCTCCAGGCTGTACATCTTTTAAAGATTTGATTAATCGCTGTTCATGCTCGTCATAGACGAGACTATAACCTCGAGACATGACTTTTAAAGGACTAAGTGCATCAAGATGCCGCACAAATGATTTCCATTGTTGCTGCTTGCTGCGCGTGATGGACCTCATCGCCAGTTCAAGCTGCTTTCGCGCTGCCGCATGATCACGACGCGCTGAGTTCACCTGTTCCCGAGGATTAAAGCGCTGCAACGCTGCACGCAAGCGTTCCTGCTTCTCCAGGGTCCACCTCATACGTGTATTCACACTTCGCTGCAAACGCTGCTGCAGCATATCGAGACGCTCTGTGTGCTGCATCAACGTCCTCCGTGGATGCACCAGCACTGGAGAGCGCTGTAATCGGGTCAACCGTTCCCGATGATATACCGCACGCTGTCTCAAACTGCTCTGTAGCTGCCGCTGTCTTTGAGCAATCTGTTCCAGCAGCTCTGCCCGATTCGGTACAGCAAGCTCAGCCGCCGCCGTAGGAGTCGCAGCTCGTAAATCTGCGGCAAAGTCCGCAATCGTAAAGTCCGTTTCATGCCCCACCGCGGAGATGACTGGAATGGTAGAAGCAGCAATGGCGCGAGCAACAATCTCCTCGTTAAACGCCCACAGCTCCTCCAGTGATCCCCCGCCCCGTCCTATAATCAGCACATCTGCTTCCTTCATGAAGTTTAAGTTCTGAATAGCTTTAACGATGGATGGTGCCGCACCCTTTCCTTGAACGAGCACGGGGTATAGCACCACCCTCGCAGACGGGTATCTCCGCTGGAGTGTAATCATGATATCACGTACAGCCGCGCCTGTAGGCGAAGTAACAACACCAATCGTTTGCGGGTAGCGGGGAATAGGTCTTTTGCGAGCGGCAGAAAAAAGCCCTTCCTCATCCAGCTTTTTTTTCAGCTGCTCATAAGCCAGATATAAGCTGCCTATGCCATCCGGCTGCATATGTGTAGCGTAGAATTGGTACTGACCATCCCGTTCATACACAGACACATTACCACGCGCAATAACCCTTGCACCCTCCTTCGGTACAAAGGGCAATCGCTGATTATGAGAAGCAAACATAATTGATTTAATTCGGCTATCCTTATCCTTCAACGTAAAATACATGTGGCCGCTGGAGTGATGCGTGAAATTCGAAATCTCTCCGCGTAGCCAGACGTCCGACAGAACCTGATCCGATTCCAGCTTCATCCGGATATAACGGTTCAGGTCCTTGATAGAATAAATTTTCTGCTCTGCCACAGACAGATACCTAGGCCAGTCCGTGAGCGCGCTTCGCCGCGATCAGCGTGTTCTGCATCAGCATCGTAATGGTCATCGGGCCAACGCCGCCAGGCACAGGTGTAATTGGGCCGGAGACCTCTTTAACACTTTCAAAATCAACATCACCTGCGAGTTTTCCGTTATCCAAACGATTCATGCCGACATCAATGACTACTGCACCCGGTTTAACGTACTCAGCATCAACGAAGTTCGCGCGACCGATGGCTACAACGAGAATGTCTGCCTGACGTGTAATTTCTTTCATGTTGGCTGTACGAGAATGACACATGGTTACCGTTGCGTTCTCACGCTGCAAGAGCAGGGATACCGGCTTGCCGACAATGTTGCTTCGGCCGATTACCACTGCATGTTTACCAGACATTTCAATTCCGGTACGCTTGATCAGCTCAATAACACCCGCTGGAGTACATGGCAGCAAGCTGTCATCTCCGATGACCAGATTACCAACATTAACAGGGTGGAAGCCATCTACATCTTTCTCTACAGCGATCGCATCAATCACTGCCTTTTCCTCAATGTGTCCTGGGAGCGGTAGCTGCACCAGAATCCCATTAATGGATTCCTGTTTGTTAAGCTTGTCCACCAGCGCAAGCAAATCTGCTTGAGATGTGCTTGCATGCAAACGATGCACTTCGGAATAAAAACCGAGATCATGGCATGCTTTTTCCTTGTTGCGTACATACACCTGAGATGCCGGATCTTCACCAACGAGCACAACTGCCAGACCAGGTACTACCCCCTGTTCGCTAAGCTGTTGCACTTCTGCGGTCATGCTTGCGCGGAGCTCTTGGGATACTTCTTTGCCGTTAATAATAGATGCTGTCATTGTACTCTCTCTCCCCTATATGAACATATATTAGATAAAACGATCTGGATGTAATCTCAAAAGAAAGCTGGCCTGCCTGCTCGTTTAAGAACGCTGGTCAGGATAATTTTTGCTTGATGCTGTCTACTTCCTGAATCATACGCCCAAGCACACCATTAACAAACTTGCCAGACTCGTCCGTACCAAAATACTTGGACAGCTCAATTGCTTCGTTGACCGAAACTTTAGCCGGAACATCGTCACGGAACACCATCTCATACGTAGACAAACGCAAAATTTGGCGATCAACACGCGACAAACGGCTGAGCTGCCAGCCTTTCAAATAATCAACCAGCAAACCATCAATGGCTTCCTTGTGACTCCAGGTACCCTGCACCATCTCGGTAACATAGCTGCGCATTACTTCTTCATTACGGATAACAACTTCCGTTTCATTTTCTTCCGCTGCTTCATTGATGAGCATATTCACCGCTTCAGCTGCGCTCACTTCATTCATTTCCATCTGATACAGACTTTGTACTGCAATTTCCCTTGCCAAACGTCTTTTCATGTCCTGCCTCCTGCAGCGCTCTTCTCAGAGCGTCATCATGCTTATTTTAAAAATCAAGGCACCATCCACTACCCTATTTAAAGGATACCCATGACACCTTGCTCCTACTTGCGCTCTTTTCTCACAAAAAAACCTGCAAAACGTTTCCTCCGAAAATCGGGCAACTCAAACTAAAGTTCTATTTTCGGAAGAAACATATTGCAGGGCTCAGACAGGTTATTTGAACGGACGCCAACGATCCCCAAGCCACTCTCGCAATTCCCCCCAGGGAATAAACGAGCCAAGCTTCGCATCGCTTCGTCTGCCAAACGTATAACCGATGAACACCAAGAGTGCAAAGAACAACATATCCCAGAAACCGATCCAAACATAAAGAAACCCTAACAAAATACCAAAAGCAACGCCAAGAATGCGGCCCTTGTAGTTATCCCAAATCTCTTTCCACAACATCAGTGAAACTCACCTCATTCCACGCGACTCTTGTAGTTAGGCGACTGGGTTACATTAGCAATATACACGGTGACAAAAGAAACCGGAATGCCCGTAATTTCTTGCACATGATCGTGTATCGCCCTTTGAAGATCCGTTGTCAACGCTGGAATAGGTGTCTCACCATCCACAACCGCCCGAATCTTGATCTCCAGTCCCGACTCCACCACACGAATACGCGCCTTGACGTCACGTACACCACGGAAACGGGAAGTTGCCTTCAAACAGAGATTTTCAATCGTCTCCATCGAAATTTGCACATCCCCGAACTCGGTACGCTGATCCACAGATGGCAACGAGCCGCGTTGACGCCGAATCGAGATGTAGAAAAAACGCAAACTCAGAACAAACAAAATCGCTGCTGTGACGATTGAGGCCACAATCACGTTTTGTTCCTGCTGGTAATTCAATTCGTATGGCAGCACACCGCTAATCAGTAAAATAACTGCTGCCGATATTGCTCCTACGCTTATGCTGTATATAAACAACAGAAGCCGATCCAGAATTTTAGCCACGAACTGCACAGCCTCCCTTGCTCACTCACATTACTAAACCTGCTGAAGGGTATGACGAGCATATCCTTGTCCAGCCAAAAGCAGGATATCGAAGACCTGTCCAAGACGGGATAACCCCCGGCAAGTGTGCCGGGGGAATCTGTCTCTTTTTATTTTACACGTTGCGTGTTCAGGTCAACTTCTTCCACTTTTTCAGGACTCTTGAACTGAACGTCATGAATATGCACATTCACTTCATTCACGTTAAGACCCGTCATGTTCTCAATGGAGCGCTTCACGTTTTGCTGAATTTCAGTTGCAACCTGCGGCAGACGGTATCCATATTCAATAATAACGGACACATCCACTGCAGCTTCACGTTGCCCTACTTCAACCTTAACCCCTTTGGAGAGGTTTTTGCGGCCAAGCAGCTCCGCGAATCCGCCCGCGAATCCACCACTCATGCCTGCAACACCTTTAACCTCCACTGTTGCAAGTCCAGCGATCACTTCAATAACTTCAGGTGCGATCTGGATTTCACCGATATCCGTACGTTCAAATTCAGTCGGTAGTGTACTCATAAATGTTTAACACACCTTTCGCGAGATAAGTTTGCGGCCATCCGTCAGGGCGCCGGTTCATATCCACAAGCTCCAGAACCCTTCCGGTCCGGCTTTACCGGAACTCCTGCAGCCTTTCCGCTGACGCGGGCTTATCCAGTGCAGGAGACATGCGCTCTTATTATTACATACTATATCATTTGAGCTGGTTTATGACAAACAAGCCCAATATGACTGTTAAATCTCGTTTTCCTCAAGAAATTTAATATCAAAATCTCCGCGAATAAACGTTGGATGTTCAAGCAGTTTCTGATGGAACGGAATCGTTGTAGATATTCCCTCAATCGCAAACTCTGCCAGTGCACGCTTCATCTTGGCAATGGCCTCTTCTCTGGTTGCTCCCCATACGATCAACTTCGCAATCATAGAGTCATAGAAAGGCGATATTGTGTACCCTGGATAGGCTGCACTGTCTACGCGAACACCAGGTCCTCCTGGCGCGAGATAAAATCCGATTTTACCAGGTGAAGGCATGAAATTACGCTCAGGATCTTCTGCATTAACCCGGCACTCAATCGACCAGCCGTTAATCACAACATCCTCCTGACGGAAAGAGAGCGGATGGCCTTCTGCCACAGAGATCATTTCACGGATCAGGTCGACGCCCGTTACCATCTCTGTTACTGGGTGCTCCACCTGAATACGAGTATTCATCTCCATGAAGTAAAACTCGCCCGTTGGACTGAGAAGAAACTCAAGCGTACCCGCTCCCGAGTAATCCACCGCAAGCGCCGCACGGACAGCAGCTTCTCCCATGAGAGTACGCACTTCCTCATTCAGCACAGGACACGGTGCTTCCTCAACGAGCTTCTGACGACGGCGCTGAACCGAGCAATCACGTTCGCCAAGATGCACAGCATTGCCATGTTTATCGGCCATGATTTGAATCTCAACGTGCTTCATGCCTGTCAGGAACTTCTCCAGATACACACCCGCGTTGCCAAACGCCTTCTGTGCTTCCTGCTGAGCAGCAGTGATCTGTTTTACCAGCTCTTGCTCGTCTTCAGCAATACGAATTCCTTTACCCCCGCCACCTGCAGTAGCTTTGATAATTACAGGGTAACCGATATCACGGCCAATCATAATTGCTTCTTCCGTTGTTTCAACAAGGCCGTCCGAGCCTGGGATAACAGGTACACCCGCATCCTTCATCGTCTGCTTCGCAACAGCCTTGTCCCCCATCTTTGTAATAGCCTCCGGCGATGGACCGATGAACGTAATATTGCAGGAACCACAGATTTCCGCAAAGTCAGCATTCTCGGCCAAAAAGCCGTAGCCCGGATGGATAGCATCACATTCCGTCAGAGTAGCTACACTCATCAGGTTCGTAAAATTAAGATAACTGTCTTTGGACAGCGTTGGTCCGATACAGTAAGCCTCATCTGCCAAACGGACATGCAGGGAATCCTTATCTGCTTCCGAGTAGACAGCTACTGTCGATATACCGAGTTCACGGCACGCACGAATAATTCGTACAGCAATCTCGCCGCGATTGGCAATCAAAATTTTATGAAATTTCATTTGGTTATTGTCCTCCTTCGAAGCTCATGCGGCTGCTGTTCGCCCGTTATAACAGGTTATTCTGGTTTTACCAGGAACAGAGGTTGTCCATACTCGACAAGCTGTCCGTTCTCAACCAGCACTTCAACGATTTGTCCCTTGATGTCAGCATCAAGCTCGTTCATCAGCTTCATAGCCTCGATGATGCATACCGTTGTTTTCTCAACAACTTTATCACCCACGCTTACAAAAGGACCTGCTTCCGGTGAAGAGGCTCTGTAAAACGTACCCACCATCGGAGATACAATTTTATGTAAATGACTTGTTGTATCCGCTTGAGGAGCAGGCTCATTCACAACTGCAGTAGCTGCTGGCTGTACCTGTTGTTGCGGAGCAGCGATCACTTGCGGCTGGATTGCAGCAGCTTGCACTATTTCCGTTTTGCCGGGCTTGCGGATCGAAAGACGTGATCCTTCATTTTCAATTTCCAATTCCTGAACGGAACTTTCATCCACCAATTTAATCAGTTCTTTAATTTCACTCAATTTAAACATTTCCATTATTCACTCCTTCGGCATCATGCCAGTCTCACGAGGACGGTCATATGGCTTTATGTATTATATCATAATCATTAAAAATGGAAAGAGCCCGAGAGTCGAACACGCTCCCGGCGCCCTTTACCACATTACCGATTACTGTTCCGTGACATATTGCACACTGATTTTATTTTGCGCTACAGATAATTCTTTCATCACCAGATCAACGATCGAAACCGCTTGTTTGACGTCCAATTTTTCACTTAACACCACCACTTTATACTTGTCTGCTTCCTCCTGAACGATGGCATTTGGATACTGCTGGGACAGTGTTTCTTCGATACCTGTAATTTTGGCCTGTTTATCTTCCAGCGCCCGTATCTGCTCTGTTGCTTTTGCATTTTCCTCCGGTGTTTTGCTTAAATCACCCGCCACCGTCAGCAGTTCCTCATACTTGCGATTGTTGCTCTCCTCACGCTGCCACTGGTAATTCTGGAATTGACTGCTGGCCGATACTGCCGTATTTTGCTGCTCCATCTCTTTGAGTACTTCTTCATCCGTCTTTGTTGCGTTCCCCTCTGTTTTACCTTCTGTTTCAGGCGCGGCTGTCGTTCCTTTTTCTGTAGTTGCATCCGGCTTCTTGCCGTTCTCACCTTCGGTTGCTCCCTGATCTCCTGCGGGCGCTTTCTCCTTATTGCCTGCTTCCTGTCCCTCTGCCCCTGACGCGTTACCGGCCGGATCTGCTGCACTAGCATCATCGGAAACCTTCCCACCATTAACCACCTCGTTGATCACCAGGCCATCTGTAGGGTCCATAATGCCAGCTGTCTCTTTCGCCTCTCCCTGCTTCATGCCATCCACTTGCTGACTGTCAGCCACAGGTGGATTTACAGGCCCCGAATCCTCCGTAAAGAGATAATACGCGGATAAAATAACCATCAGACTCAGCATGGAAACAAGCCATATCGTTTGACGTTTGTTATTCATTTATAACATCCTCCTCAAAATAGTGTTGATTGTGGCAGAATCATGCCTATATCTCGCAGCTCATGGATGAATGATCTTAATCCTGCTTGCGCGGAACGACCGAAATACGGTAGGCCGCAACGTTTAAACCTTTTTCAACAGCATCTGTTATCAGATCCTTGACCACCTTGTTCTCCGCACCTCTCGCCACCACAAGCACACCACGTATTTGCGGCTTCAGCTTTTTGGTGACAATCGGCGTCTGATCCCCTGATATTTCATAAGTAATAATCTCGCCGTCCCGGGTGTATTGCGTCATATGGCGTTTGCCGCCATTTGCATCCGTCTCTTCGGTAAGTTGCTGTGAATCTTTAACGTTCCGCTGAACGACCAGCTCTTCTGTTGAATCAACGGTAACCATTACATCAACCGTACCTACGCCGACGATATTTTCCAGAATCCCTTTCATTTTGTCTTCAAAAGCGCTCTCGATCGCCTGGAAAGGATTCTCTTCAAGCAGCTCATTCTGCATAGCCGACATCGAAGTTGCCTGCTCCGGCGGTTCACGACCAATGTTCTCGGAATCAATTTTTTTGACGTTAACAAAAGAATTAAACAGCATGATGCCTACCCCGATCAGTCCAAGAATGATCAGCCAGCGGAAGGTTTGACTTCGCTTTGCCCCATTTTCCCCGCCGCTCATCCAGGTCTCCAGCTTCTTGAGCCACCGTTTCATTGTTTCCCCTCCTTCTCCGTGCTGTTACAGCACTTCAGCTTGTTTCATCTCGGTCACCTGCACTTGACTCGCATCAATCTTCCATTGCTCGGTTAACAGCGTAATAATCTGGACAGCATGTTCAGATCGTGAAGCGCTAGCTGGCTGTGAATCATAGCCTTCATCTGCGCCTTGTGCAGCAACTGATTCTGACGTTTGATTGGAAGGTGTGACATTGCTGCTCGGGGGCTGACCTTTTGACTCAACCTGTACCTTGGAAATTTCTATCGGCTGAATCTCGATTGGCTGAGACCCTGGCTGATTCGCTTCAGCTTCATCTGTTTCATGCGTGGCAAAGATCGGTCGATCTATCGGCGCCTGCTCGTCTGCTTCTTTCTTATCTCCACCCGCCATCTGTACTGCAACACGCTGAATGACAGGCAAATCCACCGAAGAAGCTATTTCTGCGTCAGCACTTTGTTTCTTCATCGCTAGCTGCACCTCGACAGACTGCACCTTCGCACCAGTTGTATCCTCGATCTGTCCTTTCATCACGTTAGCCAGTTCTTTGGCCGTCCAACGGAGGGACTGCTGTTGTTCATTGGCTTGCAGCTGTCTACCTTTCGCCAGAATCTGTTCCAATGTTGCCTGCCCATCTGAGGGTGCATCCATTGCAGACATCGCTCGTTTCAGCTCGCTTACCGGATCACTTCGCAGCAGTTTGGTAATCGGTGACAGCAGGGTTAGCAGAATAAGGAGGCTCAGCACAAGCTTGACGTAACGCTCCATGGAACGATTCGGAAGCAGCATGTCAACAAATGTCGCTAACAAAATGATCAAAATCAGATCCTGTAGCCAACTGCTCAGCCACCCCATCCTCACCATCCCCTTTCTCTGTCTGCAATCCTTTATCGCATCATGACGGTCAGATTCCCTGCGGTTAGTAAAATGGTGATTGCCAGAAAAAACATCAGTCCAACGGCCGCCAGTGCGGCAAAGACATAAATCATGCTTTTGCCAATCGCTTGCAGACACTCCACAATGGGTGTATCCCCCAGCGGCTGCATAATCGCACCGGTCACGTTGTAGATTAAGGCCAGCGCCAGTATTTTGATTGCCGGAAAAGCACACAGAAACAAAATTATAATGACGCCTGTCAGCCCAATTGCATTTTTGACCAGTAATGATGCCGTTATGACCGTATCTGTTGCATCTGCAAAGGTTCTGCCGACCACAGGCACGAAGTTGCCGGCAATGTATTTGGCCGCCTTTAAACTGACGCCATCTGCAACAGAGCCCGATGCTCCCTGTACCGAGATGACACCAAGAAACATCGTCAGCAGAATACCCAGCAGGGCTACGCTAATATTGCGCAGCAGGTCCGCCATCTGTGTCAACTTGTACTTGTCTGAGATTGAACTCACCAGATGCAGCACAGCTGAGAAAAAGAGAAGTGGGAACACCAGCAAGTGAATCAGCGTGCTTACCATGTGGATCATGAATATGATCAGCGGGTGCGTTACCGATACGGTAACGACATTCCCCATGGAGGCCAGTAATGTGAATAAAAGCGGGACCATCGCCATCATAAAGTTAATCATGCTGGATATGGCTTCTTTGGCATAACCGATTGCAACGCTGAAGCTGTTGATTGCAATAATAATAATGACCATATAACAGATGGCATAAGCGATTTTGCTAATATTATTTTTCTCAAAGGCAGTCTGCAGTGTCTCTAGAATCATGCTGAGTACCGTTAACATAACAATCGTGACTAGCAGTTTGCCGTTATATAAAACCTCATGTAGCATAAATGTGCCAATCGCGGAAAATACAGCTTTAAGACTGAAGCCCTCATTCCCGGGTATTAACATATCCATGAAAGATGGCGTCTTGCCTTCGGGAAAAAAACCTCCATATTGCTTCATAAGCTGATCCCAGTATTTCTCTACCTGATCCTTCGGAAGCTGATCAGCCTGCTGCTGCATCCACTCGTTCGAAGGCGCACTGGCCATAACCTGCCCGAGCATGCCAAACATCAAACAAATCATCATCACCATCATGAGGTGCCAGCGCGGCTTGTCATGCAGAGATTTCATCGGTTGTCCGCACGCCCTTTCTACACCGGCATCAGTTTCATGACGGTTTCAATAATAATGCTGATGATTGGAATTGCCAGTACGAGAATCAATACCTTGCCAGCCAGCTCAATTTTGGATGCAATGCTTTCTTGCCCCGCATCCCTGACAATCTGAGCGCCAAATTCAGCAATATAAGCAATGCCTATAATTTTCAGGACCGTTTTGAGATAGATGCTCTCCATGCCCGACTGTTCAGCAAGACGCTTGAGCACTTCGATAACGGCTCCAATCTTGCCAATCAGCAGCATGAAAATGACCACACCGGCTGCTGCCGCAATCAGAAAGGCAAACATCGGCTTCTGTTCCTTGATGACGAGAATCAGTACGGTTGCAATGAGTGCCAGACCAACAACTTGAATAATCTCCACGGGTCACCACCATCCGGCTTCATGACCGTTCTTATTGAAAAAGAAATATGGATTTAATCTCTTGCAGCAGGCTGTCCAGCATACGGACGACCATAAACAATACAACGACAAATCCGATGACGGTCACCCAGTGAGCCATATCTTCCTTTCCCATTTGTTTCAGCACTGTATGAATCATCGCAATAATGATTCCAATGCCCGCAATTTGAAAGATTGCGTTCACTTCTAAATTCATGACCTTGGCACCTCGCTATCCCGGCTATTTCAGAAGATCAGAATGACGATTAACGCTCCGACAAGCATCCCCAGGCTGCGGCTCATCCGTTCATACTTCACTTGATCGGCCTGTGCGCGGGACTCCTCATGCATAAGTTGCTGTATAGCTAATGAAATGTGTTTGGTCTGATCCTGACGATCACTGGTGCCAAGGCTGAAGCTTAATTGCATCATAACTTCACGCTCGTCTGACTTCATGGCAGATCTTCCCCACGCCTGCTCGACACCGGATTGAAGACTCTCTCTGGCCGTGAGCCCGAGAGGGGGCTCCATCTGTGCTGCAGCATGCATAAATAGAGTCCTCACCGGTTCTTTTGTCTGTGCCCCCATCTTGCTCATCGCGTCTGGAAGCGGCGTTAGACCATAATTGATCTCTGTCATCAAACGCTGGAGTGCAGCGATTAATTCTCGAAGCTGCCTTGGACGCAATGCATATTGTCTCGCCTTATAAAAGCCTGCAAGTGAGCTGGCGATCATAATCAGCACTGCACCGAACATATTAACCAAAGGCTTCACCTCCTGCCCCGGCATGTTGCATGCCTCGCATCTTGCCGTCAGCCAGCTTGAAGCTCATGCCTCGGCTCGTCCGTTGCAGCAGCACATACCGCTGAAACATCTGCTCGGTTATTAACGTTCTCAAGGCAGGTCTGGCCGACAGCTCTGCCAGATCCCGACCGTGTGCAGTCGCGATAACGGAAACCCCTGCATGCAGAGCCTCCATCACCGCTTCGGCATCCTCCGGCCGGCCGATCTCGTCCACAATGAGAACATCCGGCGACATTGAACGAAGCATCATCATCATGCCCTCTGCCTTCGGGCATCCATCCATGACATCTGTCCGTGGCCCAACATCAAATCCGGGTACTCCCTTGTAGCTCCCTGCAATTTCAGAACGTTCATCCACAATGCCAACCTTTAACCTCGGGCGTATACCTTGTCTCATTTCGTTACCGGACGCCAGCTTTGTACCACTGCTAATCTGTCTTGCCAGATCACGTAGCAACGTTGTCTTTCCTTGTTGAGGTGGAGACAAAATTAACGTATGCAGCACTTGTCCGCTATTCATATCCAGCAGATAAGGAAGAACTGGGTCAGCGATGCCTTCAACTTCTCGGGCCACCCGAACGTTGAATCCGTTAATATCCCGTAAATATTCTACACGCCCTCCACTCAGCACGGTTCGACCAGCAAGTCCAATTCGATGTCCGCCGGGAATCGTGATGAAACCTTTTCGTAGCTCCTCTTCCAAGGTATACAGGGAATGATTACTTATGAGATCAAGCAGTCTGTGCGTCACTTCCTTCTGGGGAATATACGCCTCTTCCGGTTTACCCGTCATCAAGCCCTCTGCCGTAAGAAAGTGGTAGGTGTTGCCCGCATTAATCTCCAGGGGTCTGCCTTCTCGAATACGAACTTCTTCCACTTGGTCCAATTGGGCAGGTGGCATTCTGCCTAAGATGGTTCGGATCGGTTCCGGAAAAAGGTCCCTCCATTTCACTTTCATGTGTAGGCTCCTCCAACTTTGTCATTCATCTTATTTTTCATCTCTGACATTTGTTCATATCTCAAGTTTATGCCTGTACATTCATTTTATGACGCTAAATCTATCAATTATCATCAGGGCTACTGCGAGGGTTGGAAGATAATATATGCAAACAACGGTGCATACCAAAAAGAGGTGTACCCTGCCCTATCGGCAACGGTACACCTCTTCATCAACCTATTTTTACAATCCGTTATCTGCGGACTTGCGGTCCACCGATCACAGCTTGCTCTTCTGTATCCAGATCATATGCTGTATGCAATGCTTTAATCACATCATGCAGCTTCTCTCCATCAATAACACAGGAAACTTTAATTTCCGATGTGCTTACCATTTTGATGCTTACGCCTTCGCTGGAGATCACTTTAAACATTTTGGCAGCCACACCCGGATGACTTACCATACCTGCGCCTACAATCGAGATTTTAACCAGGTTCTCTTCGGAGGTTACTTCACGATATGGCAGGCGGCTGTGCAAGCCTTCAATGACATGCAATGCCTTTTCGCGATCCGATAGCGCAACGGAGAACGAGAAGTCCGCTTTGCCATCCATCACGCCGCTCTGTACAATGATGTCTACATCGAGCTGCTCGGCAGCAAGTGCACCGAATACTTCAGCCAGCACACCAGGCACATCGGGTACTCCCAAAATGCTGATACGTGCTACATTTTTATCATATGCTATCCCACTTACCACTACGCCTTGTTCCATTGCTGCTTCCTCCTTAACAACCGTTCCTTCATTATGGTTAAAGCTTGATCTTACAATCAAAGGTACACCGGAATGCTTCGCGTACTCTACCGCACGAGGATGCAACACCGCTGCTCCAAGATTCGCAAGCTCCAGCATTTCGTCATAAGAAATTTCCTTCAGCTTGCGTGCCACTTTGACGATCCGTGGATCTGTGGAATAGATTCCGTCCACATCCGTATAAATTTCGCAAGCGTCGGCCTGAATGGCTGCGGCCAGTGCAACCGCTGTCGTATCCGAGCCGCCACGGCCCAAGGTGGTGATCTCACCATCTTCCGTCATGCCTTGGAAACCGGCTACAATAACAATATTGCCCTCAGCCAGAGCTGCTTTGACACGTTCAGGACGAATATCCTGAATGCGAGCCTTGCCGTGAACCGGCTCAGTGCGGAAACCGGCCTGCCATCCTGTGAAGGATACCGCCTTGCGTCCAAGTGCCTGTATAGCCATAGACAATAACGAGATCGAAATCTGCTCTCCTGTTGTGAGCAGCATATCCATTTCACGAGCAGGCAGATCGCTGTTCAGCAGCTTTGCCTGATCAATCAAATCATCAGTTGTATCTCCCATGGCCGAAACCACGACAACACATTGATGTCCTTCATCCGCTTTTTCCACAACACGACCGGCTACACGCTTCATGCGCTCTGTATCTCCGACCGAGCTGCCCCCAAATTTCATGACGTACAATGACAACGCAAATCCACTCCCTACCTTGTGCAGTTATGCATAAATTGATGTCTTTCGTCATTATTCTCTCCGAGAAATGACTTTAACCCAGTATATTACGAAAGCGCCTGATAGGCTAATCTTTTTTCAAAAAAACCCTCTGCCGATGAGTGGCAAAGGGTTTTCATTCACGCTTAATAGCTTACAGCGTATGAAAGTTACGCACGGGAAGAGTATTTACCTTCACGTGTATCAATCAACAGCATATCGCCTTCGTTAATGAACAAAGGAACTTGAACGTTCAAGCCCGTTTCTACTTTAGCGTTTTTGGTAGCGCCTTGTGCTGTGTTCCCTTTAACGCTTGGCTCTGTTTCAATAACTTTCAGTTCAACGCTTGTAGGCAGGTCGATACCGAGAATTTCACCTTGGTAGCTGACGATTTTCACGTTCATGTTTTCTTTCAGGAAGTTCAATTCCCATTCCAGTTGATCACTTGTCAACGTGAACTGATCATAAGTTTCGTTGTCCATAAACGTGTGCTCTGTGCCACTTGCATACAGGTAAGATACACCACGGTTCTCGATGATGGCACGACCGATTGTTTCGCCTGCACGGAATGTTTTTTCAACGGTATTGCCGTTACGCAAGTTTTTCAACTTAGAGCGTACGAAGGCAGCGCCTTTACCTGGTTTAACATGTTGGAAATCAAGTACGGTATAAATATCGTTGTCTACTTGTACGGTCAAGCCTGTTTTAAAATCGTTAACTGAAATCACAAAAAATCCCTCCTGGTATAAGTAAAAAGTGAGTGATATGAATTATTTCATATCTCAAGCAGCTGGCAGATTATCCAATAACGGTGAACTTCTTGTCCGATTTCGTGAGGATATGGATACCTGTTTCGGTAATCACCACATCGTCCTCAATCCGTACACCGCCAAGTCCATCAATGTAAATCCCTGGTTCAACAGTAACCACCATGCCCGGTTTCAACACATCATCGCTGAGCTTGGACAGACGTGGAGCTTCATGAACTTCCATACCCAGACCGTGGCCCGTGCTGTGTCCAAACTGATCTCCGTATCCGTAGCCTGCAATGATATCCCGTGCAAGTGCATCTGCTTCCCGTCCGGTCATACCTGGTTTCAGATGCTCCAGCGTATGTAGCTGTGCTTCCAGTACAATATCATAAATCTTGCGAAGCTCAGGAACAGGGTTGCCTGTAGCAACTGTACGTGTCAGGTCGGAGCAATATCCGTCCAGCAGCGCACCAAAGTCAAATGTAATGAGTTCGTCCTGTCCAATGACCTTGCTGCTTGCCACGCCGTGAGGCATTGCAGAGCGTTCACCCGAAGCGACAATGGTATCAAAGGAAGAACTCGTCGCTCCATGCTTGCGCATGAAAAACTCCATCTCCAGATCCACTTCACGTTCAGTCATGCCTGGTTTGGCAAATTGCAGAACGTGGCTGAACGTGGCATCAGCCAAGTCTGCCGCCCGCTGCATAACCGCAATTTCGTCCGCATCTTTAAACATGCGAAGCTGCTCTACCAACCCGGATACAGCTTTCAGCTTAACGGATTGCAGTATTTCTACATAAGCAGCATGTGTACCGAATGTGACTGAATCCTGCTCAAAGCCTACTTCCTTGAGGTTAGCAGCTACGAGCAGATCCCGCACAGAATCCATCGGTTTAACACCGTGCTCCAGCACGTTAAAACCTTTGGCTTGCAAGGATGCCTGCGCCATATAACGGAAATCAGTCAGCAGGTATGCTTCATTTTCCGTGATAAGCACATAGCCTGCCGAGCCCGTAAAGCCCGTCATATAACGACGGTTGATCGGATTTGTAATCAGCATTGCTTGTAGTTCACGCTCAGCCATCGCCTCGCGTAACTTGTGTACTCGTTTGTTTTCCATCGGTAACCCTTCTTTCTCTCACATTCCCGGGTTCCCGGCTCAGGTTTGTTTGTCCAGATGACGCACGAGAGCCAGCAATCCCAGTTCATAGCTTACTTCGCCAAATCCGGCAATCTGCCCGATCGTTTCTGCTGCAAGCACTGAATGATGTCTGAACGCTTCGCGTGCATGAATGTTGGATAGATGAACCTCCACGGTAGGAACCTTCACGGCATTGATTGCATCACGTATAGCATAGCTGTAGTGGGTAAACGCCCCGGCATTCAATATGATCCCGTCTGTCTCACCCAGAGCAGCATGAATGCGGTCAATGATGTCCCCTTCATGGTTGGATTGATAAAAAGCGATGGAGACACCCAATTGCTCTGCCTGTCTGCGAATGTTGTCTTCAATATCCTTCAGACTCATCGTGCCGTAGATGCCTGGTTCACGAACTCCAAGCATGTTCAGGTTTGGGCCATTGATCACAATAATTCGTTTCATTGCTTCTCCACCCTCTCTGCAAATAACCATCTGCTATTTTAACACAGCCATTGCCGGATTGAGAAGCTTTTTTGCGTCTAGGCTCCGGCGTGCTCCGGCTCCCTTTTTCGTTCGTCCGTATACTCCATTGCCACGGTATAACCAATAAACAAGCCCCAGAGCAGGAAGAAGCAGATTTCCGTAATGATAGAATCCCATGTCAACCGATTCAGCGGCTTCATCATCCCGAGCTTGGGACCTACCAAAACAAAGAGAATCACCCACCAAACGATGCCATACACCATGCCCGGAAAAGGCCCTTTTAATTTTCGGATAGTAAAGGTGTATAACAGGCTAGTCAACATCGAAAACAGTATGAAACACAGCCATCCGGTTAGATGCCCTGCCGGAGTATAAATATACTCATGTTTAAAAAACGGCTCAGCCAGAAACCCGACAGGCACTACAGTAAAATGCAGCAGATGGAACAGCCAGTGGATGCCGCCCCAGATCAAACCGGCAAAGAACCCCAGCTCCAGTGCAAAGGAGAACGGATTCGTATAATAGTGTGCATCTCCCTGCTTGGGAGTCGAACGCCGTCCCATCACCTTGTCATCTCTTTTATGCGGACGCTGCCGCTGAGAGCTCTGGTCTGTTTTTTCATCGTGGCGATCACGACCTGACATTCCCTCGTCATTATAATCCGTCATGCTTAACGTCCCCTTCTTTGTCATGTGCTCTTGCGATATGCTAGACATTTTCTCACAGTTCTAGGGCGTAGTATGTTCAAAAAAGGACAATCTTAACAGCATCACCTGCGGATTACCTCGTAAACTAGAAATTGCTCACAAAATTCGATACAATAAGGATATTAAACTGCCTTTCACTGTAAAGGCGTAGAACAGAATAGGAAGGTGAATGATTTGCCTCAACAATCCAAGCCTGTCAGCTACGGGGGGCAAGCTGTCATTGAAGGTGTAATGTTTGGCGGAAAACACGTTAACGTTACAGCTGTTCGTAGAAAAGACGGCGAAATTACGTATCTGGAAGTTCCCAAGCAAGACAAGTCCTGGGTCATGAAATTGCGGCGGATTCCGTTATTGCGAGGAATTGTCAGCATTATAGATTCAAGTGTCAAGGGCAGCAAACATCTAAATTACTCTGCTGACGCTTATGCTGATGATGAACTGGAGCCGGAAGAAAAGGCCAAACAAGAAGAGAAGCAAGGTTCCGGCTGGAGCCTTAGTATGATCATTGGTGTGACCGCTGTAGCCATTCTTTCCTTCCTTTTTGGCAAAATTGTGCTGACGTTGCTTCCTGTTGTGATCGAGGACTTCTTATTTAAAAATGCATTCAACAATCAATTTTTGCATAATGTATTGGAAGGTGTTATCAAGCTGATTCTGCTGCTCGCCTATCTGTGGTTAATCTCACAAACACCGATGATTAAACGTCTGTTCCAATATCATGGAGCAGAGCATAAAGTTATCAGTGCTTATGAAGCCGGAGAAGAACTGACACCTGAAAATGTGCAAAAATACAGCAGACTGCATTATCGCTGCGGAAGCAGCTTTATCATGCTGACTGTAATTATCGGTATATTCCTGTATTCTGTATTTACTTATGACAGTCTGTGGGAACGTATGGGCCAGCGTCTGCTCCTGCTTCCGGTAGTATTAGGAGTTTCATTTGAACTTCTCAAAATCACGAATTCGCTTCGTGATATTCCTGTCCTTCGTTATCTCGGATATCCAGGTCTCTGGCTGCAACTGCTCACCACCAAAGAACCGACAAATGCACAAGTGGAGGTTTCCATCGCATCGTTTAATCGCATGCGTGAACTGGATGCCAAGCTCGCGAACGTCTCTACGGCAACTGAAGTTCCTGTAGCTACATTTGATCCTGTGAAAGGGTGAATGATATGAATAAGCAGGCCATTGTATTCTGGACGGTAATCATACTGGCTACTTTTGGAATTATCGGTATATTGGGCAGAGCTTCCTTGTCCAGTATTCTTATCCCTCTGATCGTGTTCGGAGTTGTGTTCCTGTTGTACAAATATCCGCCTGCACGTTGGTCACGCAAAGCCAAGACACCCAAGATCAAACCTTCGGCTAAAACGATGGCTAAAGTGAATGCACAGAATAATGCTTCTGCCCGGAAAAGCAGCTCTTCCAGAAAACGCAAGGATTACCCTTTCCAGGTCATCCAGGGACAGAAGGGCAAGAGCGAAGAGGATATTCCAAAATATCATTAATTTCATCCATTCCTCTTGCACATATACTCCAAAAAAAGCAATTCTCACCTTGGTGGGAATTGCTTTTTTTTGGCATACCGCTCCTGCATCTACAATAAAAAGCTGGATTGGCGGGCATGGACATATACTGTCTGCAATCATTAAACTTTAGCTCGTTTTTCATACGGGAAGCAGAGGCAGAGCATCTGCTTTTTTCTTCCGCTGCTCTTTGCGCTGTTTCTCTAATTGCTCATTGTATATTTTCATATTCCAGGCATTGAAAAACTCTCTACCTGCAACGAGGCCAGAGCGAAACAAATTTGTGCTTTCCTGAACTGACAAATTAAACTGTGTCGGTTTGATGCCCAGCGTAGGAATTTTGACGGTACGGAATCGGTTAATCTGCTCGATGTAGCGCTCATCATGTGCAGTAAGCATCGTTTCAACCAGCGCCTGCAGCATAGTAAGCGGTCCTTTGATTCGTGCGGGCTCCACTTCGTTCTTGCCCACCATCTTAAAGCCAACAACCGGAATGATCCCCCCGCCTTCTTCTGAGCGCTCTCCGTCAAACAGCCATAGCGGAAAATTACTGAGCAGTCCTCCATCCACTACATATACAAACTGGTCCGGGAAAGGAAGACCTTTAGACATTACGGGTGACTTGCGTATGATCACTGGATCAAAAAAGTAAGGTATGCTGCAGCTCATGCGTACCGCTTTGGCCACTTCCAGCTTGGACGGTTCAATACCGAACCGACGAATATCATCTGGCAGCACAAGAATACTGCCGTTGGAAATATCGGAAGCAGTAATGAGCAGCTTGCCCGATGGCAAGTCAGCGAAGGTGCGTATTCCTTTCTGTTGCAGCATCTTGCGAATCCACGACTCAAGCGCTTCTCCTGAGTAAAGTCCTTTTTTCAAAAAAAGTCTTGCCGCAGGTCCAATCCAACGTGTATTAAATATTGCTGAGCGCTGCAGCAGCGAAGCAAACGGTGTACTTTCAATAATAACCTTCATTTCCTCAGCCCGATAACCTGCCGCAAGCAGAGCTGCAACGATCGAGCCGGATGATGTGCCGGCTACTCGATTAAATTGAACTCCGCAGTCCTGCGCTCCCTGCACCGCACCTGCAAGCGAAATGCCTTTCACGCCTCCGCCCTCAAACACTCCGTTAATTAACATAAAAAACCCCCGTTCTCCAGGCAGCCATGCTTCTACTGCCACTGTATGAGAACAGGGGTTGTTCATATAACTGTTATATTGAACTAAAGATTTTACACCATCCACTCCGATAACTGAACAACCTGGAAAGTAGCTGTTATGCCCAGATTTTTCGGGTTCCCTTTTCCATTCAATTTATATAGATAGATGGATAAGATCATTTTTGATGTGCTACAGACCGTAATAGGTTTTCAAACGTTCAATAATACCCAGAGGGTTCTTCGTCAGGTATTGTGAGCTGAAATAAATGTCTCCTCCGATCGACGGATACTTCTCGTTATAGATTAGCTGATCAATAATCTCCTGAGAGGTCTGCCATCCAATTTCCGGTGTTCCCAATTTGTAAGGAGAATGACCGATATACAGCTTCACATTGGTATTAGCTACCTCATTAACCCACCAATCCACGACCTTGTCGTACCTTGCAGCACTGAGGGTCATGCTCCAGTACACTTGTGGTGCCACATAATCAATCCAGCCCTGTTTAATCCACGTCCGTACATCCGCATTCATGCTGTCATAAGCTGTGACACCTGCTTTGGTATCCGATCCGGTCAGATCATTGGCCTTGTTACGCCATACACCGAATGGGCTGATGCCGTATTCCACATTAGCTTTGACACGATGAATATTCTGTCCAAGCTGCTGCACAAACTGATTAATATTGTCACGGCGCCATGCCGCACGATCTGTTGTGTTTAACGTATTATACGTTTTGAAAGCAGCATCGTCGTTAAACGTTACATTCGATGGGTAGAAATAATCGTCCAGGTGCACACCATCAATATTGTAGTTGTTGACAACTTCCATGATGGTATCAATGATATGCTGCCTTGCTTCCGGAATTCCCGGATTAATATACAGCTTGCCTGCCGCATTCACAATCCAGTCTGGATGAAGTTTGGAAATATGGTTAGCTGCCAAATTGGATGTTGTTGCCGAATTGGTCGCCCGGAACGGATTAAACCATGCATGGAATTCCATACCACGCTTGTGTGCTTCCTCGATCATATATGCGAGCGGGTCATATCCAGGATCTTTCCCTTGTGTCCCTGTCAACACGCTGTTCCAAGGCACCAGATTCGAAGGATAAATTGCATCTGCATTGGCTCTGACTTGCACAAATACAGCGTTGATGCCCAAATCCTTCAATTGATCAAGCTGGCTTGAATACTCCTGCTTCTGTTTGTCCACGTTACCCTTTGCTCCAGAAGACGGCCAATCTCCATTCACCGTTGAAATCCAAGCTCCGCGCATTTGATCGGTTGACGGAGTTACGGTACCTCCTGGCTCCGCTGGAACTGCTGGTGTTGGTTCTGGTGTTGGTTCTGGTGTTGTTCCATTACCCGTGTACAGATCAATGGTCTGAGCCGTCTGATTCCAATTCACCTGAATGCCCAGATTTTCACTTACGAAACGAATCGGAACCATTACACGCCCCTGCTTTAGTTGCACAGATGCATCCAGATTAACGATCGCATTGTCCACTGTCGCTTGCTGGCGTCCACTGGTCATCGTAATCACCGAATCAGACTTCTGAATCGTTACGGTACGAGTTGCCTGAGACCATAAAACAGAAGCCCCCAAGCCTTCACTAATAACCCGAAGCGGTACCATCGTTACATTAACCTTAGGCAGAATATAAGGAGCTACATCCGATTCCAGACGCTGACCGTCCAGAAAGATCGAAATTTCCTTCTGGGAAGCTGCCTGAGCAGTCACCCCTGCTGTCTGCAAGCCAAGTACAAAAATAAGCAGCAGCAACAATCCTTTACGCAATTTCATCCATCAGTCCTCCAACATCATTAAATTTGCGGTAAAATCTACTAGTTTAATAGACGCTTGGCAGAGCGATTTAGTTGCGAAAATAACCAAATATCGGGTGAATGAAATAGGATTGAATCCATATGCACATCATAAAAATGCTTCTCGCCATACCATCGGCAAGAAGCATCTCTCTGTTTATAATCTAAATTCATCGACAACTCAAGATTCCGTGTTACTCATGATTTCTTGAATATTTTTGAGGTCACGCAAGCGACTCTCATCCTGACGGAAATACTCCACCAATGACTCGATGCAAGTAATGGAGTCCCAGCTCAAATGATGCTCGATACCCTCAACATCATTGTAAATGTTCTCTTCCTGTACACCGATGGTTGTCAAAAACTGCTCAAGCAGATGATGGCGCTCCATCAGCCGTTTACCCATCTTTTTCCCTTTTGGCGTCAGTACCAGCCCGCGGTATTTCTCATAGATCAGGTACTCGTCCTTGTCCAGCTTTTGGATCATCTTCGTCACCGATGAAGGATGTACTTCCAGTCCTTCAGCTATATCAGACACACGAGCATAGCCCTTTTCGTCAATTAATTTGTATATACGCTCCAAATAGTCTTCCATACTGGGCGTTGGCATCTGCTTCCCTCTCTTCTCTCTGACCGGCATTACGTACCTGGTCCCTATCTTCTAATGATACATGTTATCAATACGCATTGGCAAGTCCTACACCTCTTCAGCTCCGTATGCACACAAGGATTTGGCAGGCGTGACTTTGCTTCATTCGAGGCAAACTAACCTTAGTTTCACCATGAAAGGAGTGTTTCTGTGAGCACTACAGTTGCGCGACCCCCTGCTCGAAAAGCAAAAGGCACTAAACCCTTTATTCCCGATTTGGTGTATTTTGAACCCGGTGCACTGGAATATGAAAAAGGCAAGCGCATCATGGAATGGGTAACCTCTCAAAACATCCCTTATCAGATGACCACGTCTCATAATCGGATTACCAATCTCCCTGGTGAGACCGAGCAGGAGAAATATCGGATGGCCAAGCGAACTTTAGTGGTCGGCGTACGTAAAACACTCAAATTTGACCAGTCCAAGCCGTCTGCAGAATACGCGATCCCCATCTCAACCGGCTGTATGGGCCATTGTCATTATTGTTATCTTCAGACAACGTTAGGCGCCAAGCCATATGTTCGTGTATATGTGAACACCGAAGAAATTATTGAGGCCGCCAAAGGCTATATCGAGGAACGTAAGCCTGAAATTACACGTTTTGAAGCGGCTTGTACATCCGACCCGGTCGGTCTTGAGCATATTACAGAAAACCTCAGCGATCTGATTAAATTTATGGCAGATGAAGAATACGGACGATTGCGTTTCGTAACCAAATATCATCATGTTGATCCGCTGCTAAAGCTCAAGCACAATGGTCATACCCGGATTCGGTTTAGCGTCAATGCCGATTACGTCATCAAAAATTTTGAGCCGGCAACCTCACGTTTTGAGGAACGAATTGAAGCGGCAGGCAAAATTGCACATGCCGGTTATCCGCTTGGCTTCATCATTGCCCCGATAATCTGGTACGATGGCTGGCAGGAAGGTTATGCTGAATTGTTACAGAAGCTTGCAGATACACTTCCTGAAGAAGCTACAAAAGATCTGACCTTTGAAATGATTCAGCACCGGTTCACCAAAACAGCGAAGGCCACCATCGAGAAGCGTTATCCCAAAACCAAGCTTGAAATGGATATTGAGAAACGTAAAATGAAATGGGGCCGCTGGGGTCAGTACAAATATGTGTATAAGGATGACCAGCAGGATGCGCTGCGCGAATTCATTACCGAACGAATATTCGAGCACTTTCCGTTAGCCAACATTGATTATTTCACTTAAACCCGGAGTCAGCGCTTCTCCGTGCAAGTATGACTAATTCTCATATATCCCTTAACCGTTCAGATTAAAAAGCAGGTCGCATGAAACCAGAACACTTCTGGTTCAATGCAGCCTGCTTTATCTGCTTTATCTGCTTTATCATTCGTCAGTTGTACACGAATTAATAGTAACCCCGGATTAGATAATCATCCACTGGGGTGTAATCTGTTGCAGCCATATTGTTATTTTGGTCATCTGGTCCGTGAACAGCAATATGCCCATCAGAAGCATTAATGCTCCGCCAATCTTCATCATCATGTTGGAGTATCGCAGAATCCAGCGGGTGGAGCCTATGAAGAAGGCCAACACAAAAAATGGCAAGGCAAATCCGATGGTGTAACCGGTAATCAACGTAAACCATGTGGACGGCTCACTTGCAGCCATTGCAATAATCGCTGTAAGAATAGGTCCGATGCAAGGCGACCACCCTGCCGAAAAGCCGATTCCAAAAATAAACGACCCTAAATATCCGGCGGGTTTCCACTTCATATCAAGCTTGCGCTCTTTCATTAAAAAATGGGGTTTAAAAATACCTAACAGAAACAGTCCCATCAGAATAATTAAAATCGCTGACAATTGACGAATCAGATCACGATTATCGTTGAAAAACTCGCCAAACAATCCTGCACCCAGACCCAGCGAATAAAATACAGCGGAGAATCCGAGAATAAACGCCAGTGTATGGGTCAACGTTTTGAACCGTACCTCACGCTGGTTTCGATCATCCTTTAACTGCTGTACGGTCATTCCTGTAATGTATGAAAGGTATGATGGGTACAGCGGAAGACAACACGGTGATATAAAAGAAGCGAGGCCAGCAAGAAAAGCCAGCCATACATTAACATCAGGCATGAAGCAATGTCTCCCTTCCTCGGGCTCACTTGCTCATTAACATGACGTCAGGCCCGAAACCCTTTTTTTCCTATCAATGTTAAAATCAGCATCATGATCAGCAGCAATACAATCGTTGCTCCCGGTGCCAAATTCCAGATCCCCGCTACAACCAGACCAATCACTACGGCGATTTCTCCAATGACAACTGACAGAATGATGGCTGATTTGAAGCTTCGTGCCATAAGCAAACTGACAGCCACAGGAATAGTGAGCAAGGCCGATACCAGCAAGGCCCCGACGATTTTGATCGCTGTACTGATTACAAGTGCTGTCATCACTGTAATTAACATATTCAGCATTTTGACAGGTAGTCCCGTAACCGCAGCTGCATCCTCTTCAAAGCTGAGCAGAAAAAACTCCTTATGTAAGAAGGCCACCACAATCACAACAATTAAGGTTACCACTCCAACCAGCTTCAAATCTGTTGCATCCAGCGTGTAAATGCTGCCAAACAAATAACTCATAACATCCGCGTTGTAGCCTTTGCCCAGCGTAAAGAACAGAGAAGCGAGCGCTACACCTCCAGACATGATGATGGCAATGGATAGCTCTGCATAACTTTTGTATGCCTTACGCAGCTTCTCAATGGCAAATGAGGCGAGCACCGCAAAGATCAGCCCTACACCAATCGGATATACCTCAATCAAAAAACCTAGCGCCACCCCTGCAATCGTTACATGAGACAAAGTGTCTCCGATCATTGACAGTCTTCGCAATACGAGGAACAGCCCGATCAGTGGAGCGGTGATGCCAATAAGCAAACCGCCTGCAAGCGCACGCTGAAAAAAATCACTCCATAATATTTCCAAAACAAACTCGACTCCTTCGGCCTGGCTATCTAATAGCCCACAAACATCACTAGCGTACCTGTGCGGTAGTATGTTGCAGGTTAGTCTCTGCACAATCCTCTACCTCATGCGAATGACGAACATGGAAATGAATCTTGCCATTCGTAAGGGCAGCTTCGGAGCCCAGATAACTCTCCATTCGGTCCATATCATGAGACACCATCAGAAAAGTCATTCGATGATGCTCGTGCATATGTGTAATCAGTTCAAAAAAACTGGCTTGTGATTCGGCATCAATCCCCACGGTAGGTTCATCAAGGATCAACAGATCCGGGTGATTAATTAACGCACGAGCCAGAAAAACACGCTGTTGCTGTCCACCTGACAGCTGTCCGATGCGTTTGTTTGCAATATCCTCAATCCGCATCACCTGCATAGCATCAGCACACTGCTGCTGTCCCTGACGTGTTATACGGCGAAACATGTTCTTGTTATTGTACAGCCCAGACATGACCACTTCTCGAACCGTTGCCGGGAACAACGGATTAAATGCATTTTTTTGCGGCACATATCCAATCCGGTTCCAATCCTTGAACTTGCGAATCGACTGTCCGAACAGCCTGATATCTCCCTGCGCAGCAGGCAGGAGTCCAACCAGCATACGCAGCAACGTGGTTTTCCCTGCACCGTTCGAACCGATAATACCTACAAAATCCCGCTGCTGAACCATAAAGTTGAGATCATCAATCACACGCTGGTCCCCGTAGGAAAAAGATAGATTTTCAATCTCGATAATGGGATCATGACATAGTGGCATGATTTGCTGCATGGCAAAGCCGCCCTTCATAATAAATAATGCTGTAAACCTGTTGCCAAACACTCCAAAAGTCTTCGCCAATCAAACGGCAAAGACTTCTGGACGTACACTCTATTCTTCTTATTTTAATGCGATCAGCAGATTTTGCAAATTTTTCTGCATCAGGGTAAAATAATCATCTTTATTGTTCACTTGTTCCTGAGTCAGACCTTCCACCGGATTTAACACCATGGTTTGAACGCCTGCTTCGCTGGCAAGTGTCTTGGCCAATTTGTCGGATACCAGCTCTTCAAAGAAAATATACTTGATGCCCTCGTCTTTAACCAGCTTCGCCAGCTTCACAATATCCTGTCCTGTCGGTTCAGCATCCGGGGAAAGACCCATAATTGCATGCTGCGTCAAGCCGTAATCACGGGCAAGATAACCAAAGGCCTGGTGTGATACAACAATCTCTTTGTTTGGCACAGACGCCAGTTCATTCGTGAAACGCTGATCAAGTGCTTCAAGCTTGGTACGAAGCTCGCTATACCGCTGCTCGTAACCCTTTTTGTGCGCAGGATCAACCTCAACCAGACTGTTTTTAATATTTTCAGCCATGATCATCGCCGACTTGGGACTCACCCACGTATGAGGATCAATGTGATGATCGACTGCCTGCTGTTCATTACCGCTCTCGTCAGCATGATCATCCGCCGCATGCTCTTCGCCATGTCCATGACCATCGTCCCCTTCGGCTGTGAGCAGCTTAACACCCTCACTGACCGCCACTGCCTTCACCTTGGAGTCATTATTCAGCGACTTCAGGAAATTAGGCACCCATCCTTCCAGCCCTGCTCCGTTATACAGGAACAGCTGTGCCTTGGACGTGTTTACAATATCCTGACTTTTAGGCGTCCAGTCATGCGGCTCTACACCTGTAGGCAACAGATTGATAACATTGGCATCCTCTCCGCCAATTGTCGCAGTGAACGCGTATACGGGATAGAAGGTCGTTACAACATTGACCTTGCCCTCCACAATTTTTGCTGTGCTTTCACTATTCTGTCCACAAGCGGACAGCACTAGCAAACTGAGAATGAGCAAACCACTCCACAGCATCTTCCATGTGCTCTGTTTACCAATTCGGCTGGAGCGATCCAGTCGAACCTGTCTTTTCTTTTGCATAACTGTCATGTATGATTCACTCCGCATCACTTAATCGTAAATATTACTGAAAGAATTATAGGGAAGACGCCCACACTTGTCAAGGCTCGCATCCATCATTCTTTCCCGAGGAGCAGAGTTCATAAACAATATATGCTTGTTTCCAGTTTTTCATCTCTGTTCTGGAGCATAAAAAAGCGGTCCGAATGCCTTCGGACCACCTTCTATCGAACTTGTGACAATCTTCGTAAGATTACGCAAGTCCGTTGGTATACCACCATTATTTCACCTGCGCACCGTTAGGCATGCTGTCAGGTACGGTAGCGAGCGTCAACTGATCTCCATGTGATGCTGCCAAAATCATGCCTTGGGACAGCTCTCCACGGAGCTTCACAGGCTTGAGGTTGGTTACGCAGATGACTTTGCGACCGACCATCTCTTCAGGCGAATAAAACTTCGCAATTCCAGATACAACCTGACGCTTCTCATAGCCAAGATCGAGCTGCAGCTTTAACAGCTTATCAGCCTTTTTCACTGGTTCACAAGCGATGACTTGAGCTACACGGAGCTCTACTTTGGCAAAATCATCAATGCCAATCTCTTCCTTACCTTCTGGTGCAACTACAGGCTCCGTCGGAGCCTCTGATCCCGCTTCTGCCTGGCTTGCATCGGCTTGTGCAGCCTTTTGTCCACCAGTCATCGCTTCAGAGATATAGGCAATCTCCTGTTCTGCATCCAAACGAGGGAAAATCGGATCACCCTTGTGCAAGGCATTTCCTTCAGGAATAACACCCCATTGCTTCGCTGAATCCCAAGAAGTGAGCTCGCCTTCCTGAATGCCAAGCTGTTCCCAGATTTTGTGCGGTGCACGAGTGAGGAACGGCTGTAACAGAATGGAAGCAATGCGCAAGCTTTCGATCAAATGAGACATAACGGATGCGAGTTCACCACGTTTGGCTTCATCACGAGCAAGAGCCCACGGCTGTGTCTCATCAATATATTTGTTGCTACGGCTCACAAATTGACTGATTGCGGTGAGCGCCACAGAGAACTGCAGGTTCTCCATCGCCTGCTCCACTTTTTCCAAAGTTGCATGACCCGCTTCTTCCAATGATGCATCAAATGCAGTGACATTGGAGGAAAATGCAGGAGCTTTACCTTCAAAGTACTTATCCACCATAGCTACTGTGCGATTCAGCAGATTCCCCAAGTCGTTCGCCAGATCGGAATTCACACGCTCTACAAAGCTCTCCGGGGTGAATGTGCCATCCGAACCAAATGGCACTTCACGAAGCAGATAATAACGTAGTGCATCAAGGCCGTAACGGTCAATCAGAGTCACCGGATCAACAACGTTGCCTTTGGATTTGGACATTTTGCCATCCTTCATCAGCAGCCAGCCATGGGCAAATACTTTTTTCGGAAGCGGCAGGTCCAGCGCCATCAGCATGATCGGCCAATAGATCGTATGGAAACGAACGATCTCTTTCCCCACCAGATGCACGTCAGCAGGCCAGAACTTGTTATACAGCGACGCGTCCGAAGAACCATACCCAAGTGCTGTAATGTAGTTGGACAAAGCGTCAATCCAGACATAAACGACGTGTTTGGGATCTCCTTTAACCTTGACTCCCCACTCAAATGTAGTACGGGATACAGCGAGGTCCTCAAGACCCGGCTTGATAAAGTTGTTAATCATCTCGTTTTTACGGGACTCCGGCTGAATGAAGCCAGGGTTCTCCTCATAATACTTTAACAGGCGGTCTGCGTATTTGCTCATACGGAAGAAGTATGATTCTTCTTTGACGAGTTCAACCGGGTGTCCGCTGTCTGGACTTTTGGCCGAGATAATCTCGCCCTTTTCATTTTTCTCCACGTCCACCAGCTGGGTCTCCGTATAATACGTTTCATCCGGAATACTGTACCAGCCTTCATACTCCCCTTTGTAGATATCTCCCTGCTTCAGCAAACGGTCAAAAATATCCTGTACGACCGTTTTGTGACGCTCCTCGGTAGTACGAATGAAATCATCATTGGAAATATCCAGCTTGTTCCACAGATCCTTGATACCTGCTACGATCTCGTCGGTAAACGCCTGTGGTGACAGCCCCTTCTCTTGAGCCTTGCGCTCAATCTTCTGACCATGCTCGTCCGTTCCAGTCAGATAACGCACAGCATAACCACGCAGACGTTTATAGCGGGACATCGCATCCCCGGCTACTGTAGTATACGCATGCCCGATGTGCAGCTTATCGCTTGGATAATAGATCGGTGTTGTCAAATAAAATGTTTTTTGGTCCGTCATGAATGACTTCTCCTCCTTCAAATGTCCTGAGATGTGTTACATATACCGACTTGTAAAAAAACCTCATCTGCAAATGAACACAAAAAAACTCCCGCCCCTATGGGACGAGAGTATCTCTCACGTGTTACCACCCAATTTCCCCGCATTTCTCACAAAACGCAGGCTCTGCCGGTCCTTCGACCGCCCATTAACGCTGGATCACGCCCCAGCCTTACGACAACAGCATCTAGATGCTGATTGCACGCTCGAAAGAGGTTCCTCCGGGACCATCTTCCATCCTCCTCCCAGACCGGTTCTCAGCTGTTCCGGCTCTCTGCACTGGGGGTGTGTCTGTACTTATCCCTTCACTGGAAATTCATATACAAAAAATATACTGAATTGCCGCCCTTATTGTCAAGTGCTCTCGCTGCTATGCAAGCATTACTGCTCTGAAGCTACGCTTTTTTTCTCTGCCTTAGGTGGAACCAGATCTACCCCGCCGGGATGAAACGGATGGCACTTCGCAATCCGCTTCGCAGCGAGCAATGAACCCTTGAGTGCACCATGCACCTCAATCGCCTCCATCGCATACGCCGAGCATGTCGGATAAAAACGGCACGTCGGTGGCTTCAACGGAGAAATATAGCTACGATATACCCTTATCGGGGCCTGCATCATTCTACGTGAAAGCTTCATCGTTAATTCTTCCCGTGACTGTGCGCATGTTGATGCGCAGAGGATTTTTTCGCTGGAGCATGCTCCCCACAATCCTTACAATATCCAAACACTTCAAACTTGTGATCCACGATCTGGAATTGATCTGGAGCATCCGCAAGCTGCATTGGGCAAAATACGATGGGATAGGTCTTCTGACAATTCAGACAAATCATATGGTGATGGTGGTGATCTTCACTGCAATGCGCCTTGAATTTCACACCATCTTCAAAAATAACTTGCTCCAGTACACCAAGCTCCTGCATCACACGCAAGTTACGATATACCGTATCAAAGCTCAATCCACTGTAAGTCTTGCCCATATATTCATAGACGTCCTTGGGTGCAAGATACCCCGGAGATTCAGCAAATAACCGCGCGAGCGTCTTGCGCTGGTCAGTTATGCGAAGCCCCTGCGAGGACATAGTGGCTATAATCTGTTCTGTCGACAGCATGATTTAAAGCACCTCCTGTCATACAAACATTTGCATTCTTCATCATGCGACAGTGTCTAGCAAAAGCTGCTACCTTTACCCTTATTGTATACCTCTAATAATGCATGAAATGAAGACTATAGTCAACGAAGGTGTACTATAAGTGTGTACAAGCTTCAGACATCAAGCAAATGCAATGAATTAAAAAAGGACCCCATGCTCATGGAGTCCTTTCTTGACGGTTCAGAAGATCAATTTTTCTGGCGACTTTTGGGGTGAACGGGTATATGAAATATAAGCTTTCACTCCAAACCGTACATGGTTAGCTCAGTTGTATATTATTTTTCAGCTGGCAGTGGTGTAAATAGAATGTTGACCGGCAAGTTACTTCCCGGTGCAGCAGAGAAAATAATCGTCACACTTTCACCATAAGAACCTGTGCGATACAGTACACCTTGCTCGTTCGGCGCGCTCAGGGAGCGGCTGTCATTCGACAGCTGTACCAGCTGTCCGTTCACCAGTGCTGAGCCATAATACTTGCCTCCACGCGGATTAAACGAAATCAGTGTACGCGGAGCAACATTGTTCAGGGTGATTTTGTACAGCACACCGAAGTTACCCGCGTTAGAAGCGCTTGTGAAGGCCATCGGATCAGTACCGTCAAGGTTCGGATCACTTGCATTATCTCCTAATGGAAGACGTGCAGGCTTGGAACCTACCTCCTGATCATACGTGATGATTCGCGTTGCATTCGGGTACGTTCCACGGTTATGAACGCCGTCGCGATCCAGAACAGGCAAGGATGACAATACAGCCATCGGGTCCTTGTTCTCTTCGATCATCACGATGTTGTAATCGAGGGTGTAGTCACTGAATGCGTCCGAATACAGGGAGATAACCTGTCCTTCTTTCATCGGAGTAGCGCTCAGTTCAGTCAGGATCAATTTGCTTTCACCAGGCTGGATGTACACTCTCTTCTGATCTGCACCAGTCTGAATGGATTTGAACCATTTATCAATGGACAATTTACCCGCTACTGTAGCAAAAGGTGTTGGTCCTGCAAAGCCCATATTTTGCTGTTCAAATACAGCTGTGTAAGGATTGTTATTGGTTGCAACCACATACATTTTTACTCTTTTTCCCGTATTGTTGACATGGTGAATCATGAAGCGTGTCTGTCCAAAGGAGGATTCCTTATAGACGATACCTTCCTGATTAACGGTTTCAGGGCTGTTACTGCGAATCAGCAGACTTGGCTCATCTGTATACGTAAAGGCTACCTTTTCCATTGCCGGGACTTCTCCGCCATTAAAGGTGAATTTGTCGCCTACCGGTGTGAACAGCTGATTGAAATCAGACAGCGTGTAGAGCGTTTCACCTGTAATCATGATGGTTTTGGTGTAGGTATCGCTAAGGCCGTGTTTGTCTGTAACGGTAAGAGATACCGTCTTAGGTCCTGGGATGAAAAAGGCAAGTGAGTTGTTATCCCATTCTCTTTTTTCAATAGCATTTTCATCATCTGTGCTTTGGTCAACATAAGTGATCTTTTCACCCATCTTGTACTCTTCCTTGTCCGTTGTAAACATAGCTACCGGCGGAAGGTTAGGACGCTCTACTTTGATCGTGAGCGTGAACGGATTACTCCACTGACCGCTGGAGTCTTGCACTGTGTATGTGACCGTATACACTCCTGGCTGATCAAAGGAATCCTGACGCCCAGTCCATTGCTCATTTACAATAGGAAGGCCGCTTGGGGAGCTGTTTTTCGTTGTGTAGATCACTTGATCCCCTGCAAAAATTTCTTTCTGAACAGTAAAGCTGGCTATCGGCTTCGTGTTCAGTTTCAATACCACCGTCTTGGCCGATTGATTAACGGTATAAGTGATGTTCAATGCTTGAGTGATTGACGTCAGTGGAATCATGAACGTGTTTTTCTCCTGGTATGCAGGACCTTTCATCGTTCTGGATTGACCATTGACGGTGTACACATTACTGTTCGTTTTGAAGCGAAGTTCGTCCGTACCACTAATAATAATGGTTTCTTTGGTCTTGTTATCGTATTTCACATTATACCCAACCCGGTCCACCAGTGCGCGAATGGCTACATACGATACACCATTTTTCACGGCCATTGGCTGTCCAGCGAGATAGGTTTTTCCATCCTGAACCATTTTATTGCTGTTCATGTACAGTGTCAGGTCTCCGCCGGAGCCTGCTGTTGCAGATTGTGTACCTGTCGTTGGCTGCACAGCTTCAGCAGGTTCAGGTGACGAGCCCTCTTCCTTCGTTCCCTGCTCTCCGCCGGTTCCATTCTCAGGGGTAACAGGTGCAGCTTCCGTTGCGGAAGGAACTGATGTTTCAGGCTTTGTCTCTATGGCAGTTCCATTGTTGGCAGGTTGTGTATTGCTTGATGGATTGGTTGTTTGTTCACCTGCTGCACCCGATTTCACTTCGGACTCAGCAATCGGCTGTTCTTTTTTCACAACCTCGACGGATTTCACTTTAGCGATATTCACTGGTGCCGTTTCATTCGAATCAGCCGCCTGTGCATTCGCAGGAATCACTGCAAAGGCCTGAAATACAGCAAAAGCGGTAAGTATGGACAATCTTTTCTTCAAATTCATTCTTTGTCTTTGGCTCCTTCTGCTCCCATTTATTAATATCCCCTCTAAAAGTCATATGATTAGACGCTCAGAAACGGGAAAAGTTGCTAAAAACATTAAATTACAATTGTAAATTTTATATAGAAGTGAAAAACTATGAAAATAGTGATCTGTTAATCTGGACAACCTCCATTCGACAATATAAGTAAGCACGCAAATGAAAAGCAGCCCTCACGAAACGATGTTCGTAAAGACTGCTTGGTATGTGTTCAAGCCATGGCTGTTATATTAAAATAGTTCTGCTTTAATTCCCTGAGCATGTTATACCTGCTGTTTCCGCACGCCCTTGCTCAATCAACCGGTATGCCCGCTGTACTTCTTCTTCGGTAGGGGAAGGAACGCCATCCAGCGGATAGACCTTGCCCAGTGCTTCCCATTTATATATGCCCATCTGATGATAAGGGAGAATTTCGAATTTCTCCACCCCGTTCAGCGTTCCAATAAAACGTCCCAGGTCCAGCAGATCCTGCTCCTGATCATGAATGCCAGGCACATATACATGTCTGATCCACATTTTTCGACCATGTTCAGATAACCATTTCGCTGTTTTTAATGTACGTTCATTGGATTTACCCGTTAGCTTGATATGCTTCTCATCATCAATATGCTTCAAATCCAGCAGTACAAGGTCTGTGTTGTCCAGCAGCTCATGAATTCGCTCAGGTTCGTTAAAGCCGTTGCTGTCCAGCGTAGTATGAAGTCCCCAGCGACGTTTAACCTCACTGAACACCTCTGCCACAAAATGTGCCTGGAGTGTCGGTTCACCGCCAGAAACGGTAAGTCCCCCGCCCGAGCTTCGGTAGTAGGAGAGATACGGCTCAATCTCGGCCAGTACCTCCTCCAGGTTCATCTCTTTCCCGCCATCCAGTGCCCACGTGTCAGGATTATGACAATACTGGCATTTAAGCAGGCATCCTTGCATAAAAAGCACAAAGCGGATGCCAGGGCCGTCAACCGTCCCGAAAGTTTCGAGTGAATGAATATGTCCTTTAACCATGCTGCCTCTTCCTTTCTGTACCCGCATCCGCCATGCGTTTTTATTTTAAAGCCAGAATACCTTTTTATCCAAGGACAGCTTACATCGAACCGTGGAATGTACGGTTAATGACATCGAGTTGTTGCTCGCGTGTCAGTTTAATGAAGTTTACTGCGTAGCCGGATACCCGTACGGTCAGTTGTGGATAATTTTCCGGATGATCCATCGCATCAATCAGCTGCTGACGATCAAACACGTTTACGTTCAGGTGATGCGCATTTTGACCAAAGTATCCATCCATCATTGCAGTCAGATTGGACTTGCGTGTTGCATCTTCTTTACCCAGTGCTTTTGGCACGATGGAGAAGGTGTTGGAGATACCATCCAGGCTGTGTTCATAAGGCAGTTTCGCTACAGAGCCGAGGGATGCCAGTGCACCTTTTTTGTCACGACCATGCATTGGATTTGCCCCTGGTGCAAACGGTTCGCCTGCTTTACGTCCATCTGGCGTTGTTCCTGTTTTCTTACCATATACCACGTTAGAAGTAATGGTCAGTACAGATTGTGTTGGCATTGCGTTACGATATGCTTTGTGCTTGCGAATCATACCCATGAAGGTTTCCACCAGTTCAACAGCAATGTTGTCTACACTGTCATCGTTGTTACCGTAGCAAGGGAATTCACCTTCGATTTCAAAGTCAACCGCGATGCCTTGTTCGTTGCGAATCGGTTTAACTTTGGCATATTTAATAGCACTGAGTGAGTCAGCCGCAACCGAAAGTCCGGCAATACCGCAAGCCATGGTGCGCAGAATATCACGGTCATGAAGTGCCATTTCGATCCGTTCGTAGCTGTATTTATCATGCATGTAGTGGATCACGTTCAGTGTATTCATATACAGTTTAGCCAGCCACTCCATCATCGGTTTGAAGCGTTTCATGACCTCATTGTAATCCAGCACTTCACTTGTAATGGCAGGGTACTCTGGACCAACCTGTGCTCCTGATTTTTCATCACGACCACCGTTGATTGCGTACAGCAAAGCTTTGGCCAAGTTGGCACGTGCACCGAAGAACTGCATTTGTTTACCGATCTTCATCGCGGATACACAGCATGCAATACCATAATCGTCACCGTAGATCGGACGCATCAGATCATCATTTTCATACTGAATGGAGCTGGTTTCAATGGACACTTTACTGCAGTATTCTTTGAAGGCTTCTGGCAGCTTGGTAGACCACAGTACGGTCAGGTTTGGCTCCGGTGCAGGGCCCAGATTGTGCAGTGTGTGCAGGAAACGGAAGCTGTTTTTGGTTACGCGTGTTTCACCATTAACAGACATTCCCCCAATGGACTCGGTTACCCATGTTGGGTCACCACTGAACAATTCATTGTAATCCGGTGTACGCAGGAATTTCACAATCCGCAGTTTCATAACAAAGTGGTCAACCAGTTCCTGAGCCTGTTCCTCTGTCAGAACACCTTCTTGCAGATCACGTTCAATGTAGATATCCAGGAAGGAGGATACACGTCCAAGGGACATCGCCGCACCGTTCTGTTCTTTGATTGCCGCGAGGTAACCGAAGTACAGCCATTGGAATGCTTCCTTCGCTGTTGTTGCTGGCAAGGAAATGTCGAAGCCATGCATTTCACCCAGTTGTTTCAGCTCTTGCAATGCACGAATCTGTTCAGACACTTCTTCGCGCAGACGAATTACATCTTCGTCAATGACATCCACTTCAAGTGCATTGAGCTCGCCTTTTTTGTGACGAATCAGGAAATCTACCCCGTACAACGCTACCCGGCGATAGTCACCAATGATCCGGCCGCGGCCGTAAGCATCTGGCAGACCTGTAATGATCCCTGCTTTACGTGCTGCACGCATCTCTGAAGTGTAAGCGTCGAACACACCTTGGTTATGCGTTTTGCGAATGTTTGTAAATATATCAATGACACCTTGAGGCATTTCAAAACCGTATGCTTCACATGCGTCAATCATCATACGAATTCCGCCGAATGGCTGAATGGAGCGTTTGAATGGTGCGTCTGTTTGAACACCTACAATCTGCTCTTTGGACTGGTCCAGATAACCCGGCTGATGAGAAGTGATGGTGGAAGGTGTGTTTACATCCACATCTAACACTCCGCCGTTATCCCGCTCTTTTTTGGTCAAATCCGAGACGATATCCCACAATTCTTTGGTATTCTGGGTAGCGCCTGCGAGGAAAGACTCATCTCCGTAATAAGGAGACAGGTTGTGTACCAGAAAATCATTCACATCTACGGTCTTGGTCCATGTTCCTTTAGTAAAGTTTCTCCAGCCTGTTTGTTGTTTGACATCTTTTTCGATCACCGACATCTTAATCCCTCCGCTTTTTTGGATTTCTGGACACATCCTATTGTTGCAATGCTCGTATCATTAGGTGTCCAGATCCGCGATTGATGTGAATTGTTTCACATAAGCCGGAACACGTTCTCTCTGGTTGGGAACCGGAACCGCGGAATGAATGTTTTTCTTACATTTTCAGTATACGTCTTGGTGCTTTCATCATCTGTGATTTTTGTCACAAAGCCAGCAATATACGTCACTCTGGCTGGGCGCTGTCTTCATTGCACATAGGTTGGAGCTGAGTTCACACTAGGTCACTCCGCGGGCAGCACAACTTCCGATCGCTGTTATCCCCGGATTTTTTCGATTCACTTTTTCCAAAGTGAAAATCCGGGGATAAAGGCGAACGCTCCGCTTCTCCAGTTTGTCCTGCCCGCTCCGTTATCGTGTGAACCTCTCTCGTGCAAACAGCCACCTCCCCCCTCGTTCCTCTTCCCTTTGGGAGTGGTTGCTCCGCTACGCTCGGAGCAACCACGGACCTTTCGGAGGTTCCTGAAAAACGGATGCTCTGCTTCTCCGTTTTTCTGCCCATCTCTTGTGGATTGCTGTCTTTGATCCGCTGCGCGTGCTGTTCTTCGTGCGGGCCCGCGACTGAACGCTCCTGAAAAACGGATGCTCTGCTTCTCCGTTTTTCTGCCCATCTCTTGTGGATTGCTGTCTTTGATCCGCTGCGCGTGCTGTTCTTCGTGTGGGCCCGCGACTGAACGCTCCTGAAAAACGGATGCTTTGCTTCTCCGTTTTTCTGCCCAATCTCTTGTGGATTGCTGTCTTTGATCCGCTGCGCGTGCTGTTCTTCGTGCGGGCCCGCGACTGAACGCTCCTGAAAAACGGATGCTCTGCTTCTCCGTTTTTCTGCCCATCTCTTGTGGATTGCTGTCTTTGATCCGCTGCGCGTGCTGTTCTTCGTGCGGGCCCGCGACTGAACGCTCCTGAAAAACGGGGGCTTTGCTTCTCCGTTTTTCTGCCCATCTCTTGTGGAGTTACTCCCCTTTCCCACCTCCTTCCTGCTTCTTTACTTTTCAGGCGACGATACGGCAATCGGGGCTCCCCGGCCTGGGGAACCCTGTGTAATTGCCTCAACCTTCGTGGTTGATTTTATTTATGCTGCTTGTTATTCAAACTTGCCGTAGAATGCGTTGCGGTACACATCAGCCAGCTCAGTCACCAGCGGCAGTTTTGGATTTGCTGTTGTACATTGGTCTTCGAAGGCACGATCTGCCAAGTAATCTACACGCGATTCGAAGTCTTTAGCGTCAAATCCGATTTCCTGGAACGATTCTTCGATACCCAGCTTTTTGTTCAGATCGCGAATTGCTTTGATCAGGCTGTTTACGCCTTCTTCTGTTGTGCGAGCAGGCAATCCGAGAATACGCGCGATTTCAGCGTAACGCTCATCGGCTACGAAGTGCGAATATTTAGGGAACGATGCAAATTTCGTCGGTTTTTTCGCATTGTAGCGAATAACGTGTGGCATCAGGATTGCATTCGTACGACCGTGTGCAGTGTGGTACTGACCGCCCCATTTGTGCGCCAAGCTGTGGTTGATTCCCAAGAATGCGTTGGCAAAGGCCATACCAGCAATGGTCGAAGCATTATGCATTTTTTCGCGAGCCAGTTTATCCCCTTGCAGTGCCGATTGCTCCAGATATTGGAATACCAGTTGGATCGCTTTAATCGCCAAACCGTCAGTGTAGTCATTCGCCATGACGGACACATATGCTTCAATGGCGTGAGTCAGGACGTCCATCCCTGTATCAGCAACTGCTGTTCTTGGCAAGCTGTATACGAACTCAGGGTCCACAATTGCTACGTCTGGAGTCAGCTCATAGTCAGCCAGCGGATATTTGGTATTTCCTTGCTCTTTGTCAGTAATTACTGCGAACGATGTTACTTCGGAACCTGTACCCGATGTAGTCGGGATCGCAACAAATTTCGCTTTGATGCCGAGTTTTGGATATTTGTAGATCCGTTTGCGGATATCCATAAATTTTTGTTTCAGGTTGTTGAAATCCGTATCCGGATATTCATAGAACAACCACATCGCTTTGGCAGCATCCATTGGTGATCCGCCACCGAGTGCGATAATACAGTCAGGCTGGAAGCGATCCATCATTGCTTTACCACGATCTACTGTTGTTGTTGATGGGTCTGGCTCAACTTCAGAGAATACTTCAATGGCAACCGGCGTTTGACGTTGACGCAGGTAGTGCTCTACTTTTTCAACATAACCGAGTTTCACCATCATGGCATCTGTAATAATGGCTACGCGAGTAATATCCGGCATTTTGGCAAGATATTGTGTTGCGCCTTTTTCGAAGTAAACTTTGTTCGGCACTTTGAACCATTGCATATTCACAGTACGGCGAGCCACCCTTTTCACGTTGATTAAGTTTACAGCTGTAACGTTCGAAGAAGTTGAGTTGCGTCCATACGAGCCGCATCCAAGCGTCAATGATGGCATATTAGTATTGTAGATATCACCAATCGCTCCGTGTGTGGATGGGGAGTTCACGATAATCCGTCCAGTTTGCAGACGATCTGCAAATTTATTGATCACTTCTTCATTGTTCGAGTGAATAACAGAGGAGTGACCCATACCGCCAAAGGCAACCACTTCTGCTGCACGCTCAATACCGTCTTTAGCTGTTTTTACTTTGTAACAAGCGAGTACCGGGCTCAATTTCTCAGCAGATAACGGGAATTTAGTACCTACGCCTTCAATCTCGGCTACCAGAATTTTGGTACCTGCCGGTACTTCAATGCCGCACATTTTAGCAATGTTTACAGCGGACTGACCTACGATTGCCGGGTTAACTGCACATTTCTCTGCGTTGATCGCACCTGCTGTCAACTTGGCTGCTTCATCTTTGTTGACAAAGTAGCAACCATTCGCAATCATTTTCTTTTTCACTTGATCGAAGATTGGCTCTTCAATAATTACCGCTTGTTCAGATGCACAGATCATACCGTTATCGAAGGATTTCGACAGGATCAAATCCGTTACTGCCTGATTGATATCTGCACTTTTCTCAATAAAGCATGGTACGTTACCAGGTCCTACGCCGAGTGCCGGTTTACCGCAGCTGTACGCTGCACGAACCATTCCTGATCCACCTGTTGCCAGAATGAGCGCTACATCATTGTGATTCATCAGTGCGTTTGTGCGATCCATGGAAGGATCATCAATCCATTGAATACAGTCAGCTGGAGCACCGTGTTTCACAGCAGCTTCAAGCAAAATTTTCGCTGCCTCGCGGCTACAGTTCTGTGCAGATGGGTGGAAACCAAAGATGATCGGGTTACGTGTTTTGATCGCAATCAGTGCTTTGAACATCGTTGTGGATGTTGGGTTCGTTACTGGTGTGATCCCCATGATGATGCCAACCGGCTCCGCAATTTTCTGGAAGCTGTCATACTCATTATCTTCAATAACCCCTACTGTTTTTTCGTATTTAATGCTATTATAGATGTATTCTGTTGCAAAAATGTTTTTAGTGATTTTGTCTTCATATACACCGCGGCCTGTTTCTTCTACGGCCATTTTGGCGAGCAGCATATGTTTATCCAGTCCCGCAAGCGCCATCGCTTGCACAATCCGGTCAATTTGTTCCTGATCCATGGACATGAATGCTGCATGTGCTTTGTTTGCTTTGTCAATTAACGTTTGAATATACTGACCTGCTGTCGGTTCTTTTACTGGGGCGACTTCATTCTTCACAGCCATCTCCCTCATCCTCCTAAAGGTTCGTATTGTTTGTCTCTCTTCTTTACATGCACATCGTACCATGCGTAAAAGAATAAATATGTGATTTTTTTCACAAAGTATAACAAATTTTATTTAAGTTTTTAACATCCTCCGGCAAGGCGTTCCCCCTGCCATTTTGCTTTCTATTTTAAATATAGTGCCGTCAAACCCATGCTTCCCTTTCGAAAGTGAATTTAATCACAATGTTTGAAATTTCGCCATTTTTGCAGGCTTTCCATGCCCCTCAAACCGCAGGATTAGGTATATACTGAACTTAAAAATTGAACCACCGCAATTTGTACCGTACCTCCACACGGCCGAGATGACCAGATCAGGATGGCACAGCTTGCGGCAAACCACGGGGCTGTTTTTGTTAAAAGGATAGCCGTCCGATGGATACAAAGGGGAGAGAACGTATGGGAGATTTAACAAACGTACTGGAAAAACGCGGTAACACCAACTGTTTCTCGGAAGTCAATTTTAATCATCTGCTCGTCACAATGAAAGATCGTACTTACCCGGAAGGAACACATCTGTACTGGGAAGGTGACGTCTCCGACAAGCTTTATTATATGAAACGGGGGCGTGCTCAGATTACCAAATCCACCGACGAAGGCAAGGAACTGATCATGTACATGTATCAGACTGGTGATATGATCGGGCAAGCCGACCCCTTCTTTGGCTCTAAACACAGCTTTTCGGCGGAAGTGTTGGAGGATAGCGAGATTGGTGTGCTGGAGCACAAAGACCTGGAAATGCTGATCTGTCAGCATTGTGACTTTGCCATTGATTTTATGAAGTGGATGGGCATTCACCACCGTCTGACGCAAACCAAATTCCGTGATCTGATGTTGTATGGTAAACCAGGAGCCCTCTGCTCTACGCTGATCCGGCTGTCGAATTCGTATGGGGAAGCCCATGGAGATCATGTGATTATTCATAAAAAAATTACACACACGGACCTGTCCAATATGATTGGCGCTACCCGTGAAAGTGTAAACCGCATGCTCAGCGATCTGCGTAAAAAGGACGCGCTCGAATATGACAATGGCATGATCGTCATTAAAGACTTGAAAATGCTACAGGGCATCTGTCATTGCGAACTGTGTCCAAATGAAATTTGCCGCATCTGATGCGAGAAATCCAGCATTCAAACAAGTCACTGCACCGTTCCGACAAACGGACTCAACTTTTCAATGCTCAATTGCAGAAGTCAAAGGCAAAAGCCCAATTCGGTTAAAAACCGTTTGGGCTTTTCATGCTTCATTCCATATGCCAGCCTCAGGAGACTTTGGCCAGTTCGAGCTTAACCGCGTCCCGCGGACTTAATTTCATATCCAGACCGTTCTCCATTAGCTCCTTATTGTTCACCATAATGACCCAGCGCTCATTCACACGGGGAATTACATTCTCGACGGCAACAACATATTTGTTATTTTCCGACATGCGCACAACGCCACTTGATTTTAATACGTCTCGAACCGTACACTCCTGCACATAGATACCGGCATATTGCCGTTTCAGATTGGGCATGACACTTCCACCACTCACTTTGAGCAGGGTTGTCTGATATACAACACCGTCTCCTCCACTATCAGCAGCTTTGACATATATAGTGACTTCATCTTTGGCATGAAGCTCAATATCCCAATTTTCCTGTTTAATGTCCTTACCGTTCAGTTTTACTGCCCAGCTCAGAGAAGAATCCAGCGATACCTCACCAACGGATTGAATCCGTTTTCCATCTGCCGTAAAATCAACCAGCCCGCTGTTCAGCAGTGCTTTTTTGAGCGTCAAGCCTTCACTGAAATCACGTTTGATGGACTTGGTTGCATCGGGTAAAAATGTACTGCCATCAATCGCAACCGTAATCGTATTGGCTGAATCCTTGTCGGAAACAACCGGCTGCTCAGAAGGTTTCGGCTCTCGGGTACAGCTCGTTAGAACTGCGAGAATTAGCAAACATAGACCGATGTAAACGGGAATTGTCTTCATCATGTAGGTAACACCACCCTGCGTAAAATCATTCACCCTGTTGTCCATAAGCTCTATTATGGCACATTCCTCAATAAAAAACAGTATCAATGCCGTTACTTTTGTCATGTCACCTTCTGCTGAAACAGAGAAATTAAAAAAGGCCCCTTGGAGCAGGGCCCTCTATATTAGCATTTGTCCAGCTCTTGGACTGGACTGATTATTGTACAAAAGCTTGCATGTATGTCCGTCCTCCATCCCCATCCTTCAGATAAGGATTGAGTCCAAAGGCTTGTGTCTCTGATACAAAAACACCCGTTAACAAACGACCCTCCAGCAGCTCCCCATCAACCTGCACACAACAGGAAGGGGCGTCCACGTATTCCTGATAAAGCGGAATATGTCCGTAGGGCTGATGAATTTTGAACAGCTTCCCCTGCTCATTAAACGGTCGATCCGAAAAATAGGTGGGCACGATATAACGTGCGATGACATCCAGCTCCTCTGCTGTATAGAATGGCTCGTCACCCAGCCATGGAGCCAACATTCGAATTTTTTCATATTGTGACCAGACTACAGCCTGAATAAACATCTCAATCTGGACCCGTTTACCATTCGCTGCCTTCATATATAGCCGATCACTGAGAGGTTGTTGTTTCTCATGAAATACCGTTCCATCCGGTAGCCGTAGCTCACATCCGATACATTTCCAGCCGCCGGGTGCCTGAATCCACTTTTGCAGCACCGCCGGAGACGATCGCGGCCCAGCACGATGTATCCTATGTTCCTCGGCTTGAGCGGGGTTGTCTCGGTCCCCAGCTGAATCTGCGCTGCGTTTGAACAGTTCCGCCGTTTTCTGATAAATCAGATGAACCTGAATGGATGCGCTCTCAAGTTCCGCAATATCTTGTTTGCCGTAGCGTATTTCACGGGATAAGCTTTCTTCTCTCATGACAAGTGGCCTCCTTCGCTCCGGCCGCCTGCGGCCATTTTCTATAGATTATACTACATCTCACGACAACATGTGCACAGGACTCAAGAAAAAGCACGCTCCGAAAAGCTCAAGAAGACAAAAAACTCCTGATTCCAGCGGAAATCAAGAGTTTTATTGTTATTACTTCAGGTCGCACAACTCGGGTTTACTCGACCCAATGCTCGGCCCAGTCTTGAATCTGATTCATTACAGGCTGCAACGCTTTGCCCTTCTCGGTCAGCTCATACTCAATCCGTACAGGCGTTTCCGGGTATACATGGCGTACCAGGATACCTTCGCTCTCCAGATCTTTCATCCGTTCAGATAACATCTTGTCACTCATGGACGGAATCAGATTGGAGATGTCCTTGAACCGCTTTGAACCACTCATTAACGTTTGAATGATCAAACCGTTCCAGCGCTTGCCCAAAAAAGAGAACGCCGTTTCAAAACGCGGACACATCCGCAAATCTTGATCTTCCACTTTCATCACCTCTTTAGAGATCACTCGGCTTACATTTTGTTAGTATATTTCATAATAACATATTTAGGTTGTAAAGAAAACGCCTGCCTCAAAAAACTTCAAATTTTAGAAGCGAGACTTCGAACTAACATCTACAGTATACAACACGTAGCGTCAGGTAACCATGAAAAAATCGTTTAACAACCCTTATCATTATAATACCCATAAAAGCCCTTCATCCACAGTCATGCAACTGGGAGAAGGGCTCTCGTTCCGGTTCAATCTTCTTATAGAAATCGTCCACTGCTCAAAATGCTGCGGCCTAGACCAGCACGCCACCGATTGGTCTTACAGGTTCGCTCTTGCCATATTGCGGCTTGAAGCTGCGAGCCGGGGAGGCCCACTTTACAGCGTTGCTGATCACTTTTAAAATCTCCGGATTGTAATAGGTCGGATATGTCTCATGACCTGGGCGGAAATAAAAGATTTTACCTTCACCACGGCGGAACGTACACCCGCTTCGGAACACTTCTCCACCCTGAAAATTGCTGACAAATATCAGCTCATCCGGCACCGGAATGTCGAAGAACTCACCATACATTTCTTCTTTTTCCAAAACAATCTTGCCCTCGATCCCTTCGGCAATGGGGTGGGACGGATTGACACACCATACGATCTCCTGCTCATCTGCTACACGCCACTTGAGATCACAGCTTGTTCCCATCAGCGCCTTGAATGGCTTGGAGAAATGCCCGGAATGCAACACAATCATGCCCATACCATTCAATACACGCTGTGTAACCTTCTGTACAATCTCATCGCTAACGCGATCATGTGCCATATGTCCCCACCATATCAGTACATCTGTAGAGTTCAGCACTTCATCACTCAAGCCATGTTCGGGCTGATCCAGTGTAGCTGTACGAATCGCAAATCCGTCGCCGCCCAGACCTTCAGCCAATGCACGATGCAGCCCGTCCGGATAAACTTCCTTGACTTCATCATGGATTTTCTCATGGACAAACTCATTCCAAATGGTGACGTTAATCATGTGTTATTTCCCCCTAGTGTAGCTCTAAACCCACCACATATCGCCCAGCGGCTCTTCGATCAACACCTGCTGGAGATTTTGTACGGCTTTAGAGAAACCTTCTTCGACCGACATCAGACCATCTTCATGTTCAATGCTTACAACATAGTCATATCCAACCAGACGAAGCGCACTCATAATGTCCGCCCACGTTTTGTTGTCGTGTCCGTAACCAACGGAACGGAACTGCCAAGCGCGATCAAGCATGTTGGTATAGTCCTGCATATCCGTTACGCCATGTTTATTAACGTTCACCGGATCAATCGTTGTATCCTTGGCGTGGAAATGATGGATTGCATTCTCACGACCCAAAATGTGAATTGCCTGCACCGGGTCAATGCCCTGCCACCACATATGACTCGGGTCAAGGTTGGCGCCGATGACTTCACCAGCTGCTTCACGAAGTCTCAGCAGGGTTGCCGGTGTATGCACCGAGAAGCCACCATGCAGCTCCAAGCCTACTTTTACGTTACGATCCGCAGCAAATTTGCCCCACTCGGTCCAGTAAGGAATGACTTTGTTTTCCCACTGCCATTTCAGCACTTCCTGGAAATCGTTCGGCCAAGGTGCAACAGGCCAGTTCGGATATTTCGCATCCTCATGGTCGCCAGGGCAGCCTGAGAATGTATTTACAACAGGCACCTCCAGCTTCTCAGCCAGTTCTACCGATTTTACAAAATCATCGTGAAAACCTTTTGCAATGTCCTTCTGTGGATGCAGCGGGTTACCATGGCAACTAAGTGCGCTGATGGTTAGACCGCGGGATTCCACCGCATTTTTGAAGTTTTTCAGAGCTTGCGGGTTGCCCAGCAATTCATCAGGCTTACAGTGAGCATTTCCCGGATGTCCACCTGTTCCGATCTCTACTGCTTTGAGTCCTTTTGAAGCTACAAAATCAAGTGCATCCTCTAATTTACGTCCACCGAATAGTACCAGAAATACGCCGAGTTTCAAGTGCAATTCCTCCCTGAATTTAGATAATATATCATTTCTGTGTTTTGCTTGTTCCGTTCTCAGGCTTGTTTAATTATTGTGGAAAAACAAGCCTGATTCTATCCCGAAAATTTAATGAGATTGTACGGTGTTATTTTCGGAAGAGTCGGTTGTTACCACGCTGTCGTAGGTGCTCTCCAGATGAATGTGCTTGCCTTCAAGAGAAGACCGCTGGAAGGCATGCATGGCCTCAAGCACATGGTACGCCAGTTTGCCACTTGCCTTGTGCTCGCGTCCCGCCCGAATCGACTGTACCATTTCGGTTACGCCGATGCCGCGCTCGTTATGACCGCTTTCGAATGCCGGCTTCACCGTCTCCCAAACGTCTTGACCATAGCGGCGAAGCTTCACTTCGCCATTAAAGAAGTTAGGGTCAGGTACACTCAGCGTGCCTTCGGTACCGTAAATTTCGATACGCGGCAGATCCGAGGCTCCGCGAATATCAAAGCTCGTAATCATCGTCACGATGGCCCCATCGGCAAAATCAATGGTTCCTGCCAGGTGGGTCGGTGTTTCTACGCGAAGCGCCGTGCCTTCCTTCGGACCTGAACCGATTTTGCGATCCGCAATCTGAATGCCTGCTGATGCACTGATCCGGCGAATCGGACCTAGCAAAGTGATAAGGGCGGTCAAATAATACGGTCCCATATCAAACATTGGCCCGCCTCCTGCCACATAGAAAAATTCGGGGTCCGGATGCCATGCCTCAGGCCCTCCACCCATAAAGAAGGAGGTTGCAGCAATCGGCTTGCCTATCAGCCCTTCTTCAATGGCTTTACGAGCAGTTTGAATACCCGAGCCAAGAAACGTATCTGGCGCAGAGCCAACATAGAGTGCCTTTTCCTCGGCAAGCTCAATCACTTTACGTCCATCCTCCAGTGAAATGGCGAGTGGTTTCTCCGCATACACATGTTTGCCAGCTTCCAGTGCAGCAAGGTCTGTCATTGCATGACTGCCAGGAACCGTAAGGTTAAGCACAAGTTCAATCTCATTATTTTGTAACAACTCATCTACATTGTAAACGTTTGCGATATTAAATTCATCTGCCCGCTCCTGAGCACGCTCACGAATCAGGTCAGCGACCGCCACAACCTCGATATATGGGTTTGTTTTGAGATTCTCCAGGTAGATGGCACTGATATTGCCACACCCGATGATGCCTGCTTTCATTTTCTCCACAACGATGTTCATCTCCTTACGCACATGTGAGAACGCATGTGCATCTGTTTGAAATGCTTGCTGGATCTGTGGATCATTATTGCTGCTTAAATCTATATCTATGGTATTATGTTTACGCTTCAATTAAAATGAATAATATGATTGAAACATGAACTATCTGGTCATAATTTTTGCAATCACACAAGGAGTATATATATGCCAACAGACCTTTCTTGCCAAGTTCTTACAGCTGGCTTCTCATTTCATCGCAAGCCCTACAGCATGGTCCAGCTGGACGGAGTGAAAAATTATTTGATGCGTCTGCAAACAGATGGACGCTGCCGCGCTCGTATTGATGGCTCCATGTCCATGGTGGACGCAGGAGACTTGCTTCTTTTTGACCCGGATGAGCCTTATGAGCTGAGAATAGATAATGAGTATAATCCGATGGGGGAACGATTGGTGGAGAGTGGGGACTATCATATTTTCTTCAACGGTTCCTGGGTGGATGAATGGTGGAAAAGACATAAACGGCCAACCCGAATCAAGGTGGAATTGTCCGAGAGCCTGCTAACCCTGTTCAGACAGCTGATTCTGGAGCAGCGCCGCCTGTCCAATCCTTATCCCGAGATTTCGAGCTATTATATGCGGATTTTGTGCCTTGAAGTGGACCGCTTGCTCTCGGAGCATCCGACCAATACCAAGACCAATCATGTCGCCTACGAAATTAAAAATTATATCGAGGAAAATGCCTCTTCCCTGTTCAAGCTGAACGATGTAGCAACCCATCTGGGGATCAGTGTGTCGCGAGGTGTACATATTTTTAAAGAAACGTTTGGCAAAAGCATTATGCAGTATACGCTGGATGTGCGGCTCAATATGGCGAGAGAACGAATCATTTTCAGTCCCATGACCCTTGAACAGGTCGCTGAATCCTCTGGCTTCAACAACTATACCTATTTCCATCGCGTATTCCGTTCCCGGTTCGGCATGGCACCGAAGGAGTTTCGGCTGATCCACCGGGAACAGATGTAGCGATCTGGCGATCTGTATGCGTGAAAACAACGTATTATTTTCGTGCGGCGATGACCTCGGACACCACCATAGCGAGGTCATCATTGCCAAACATGGACAGCACCCCTAGCACGGTATCATCCGGGATATCTCCAGCCTCTTCCTTGGGTATAATCAGCTTCTGCACCTGCTGCAAATGCTCGTTGCTCTGCTGCTCCGGGTAAGCCTGACGATACAGCTCTTCCGGGTCCAGTCCATTATTCACACACCACTGGGCGAAGACCAGAATCATCATCTCTTCTTCCTGTTTGTAGCTCTCGATGACGGCCTCCTCAATCTGTTTACTGCGTTCCTTCTGATATTCATCCATGCGGTAGCTCTCCTTTGCTTAAACTCCATTTCACTTATTGAAAATCAATCCGCAATCTCCTGCATCGCATTCCGAATCCGATTCACGTTACCCTTTGATCAGCCGCTCAGCCAGCTCATGGCTGTCCATCACATAACTGGCACTGATCAGACAATCATCCGGTGTGTCCAGACAGGCGAGAAAATGATCGACGGCACCTGCAAAACCTCTGCGCACCAGCACCGAATCCCAGCTTCCAAACGTTTCTCTGGATTCCAGACCCCGCTGCTCTGCATAATGAGCTGAATCCATATTGACCACTTCCACCGATCTTCCACCGCCGTGCAGCTCTACTTTCTCCAGATCGGCACCAGCTGAGCGAATCATATCAAAGCGAGCGAGTGTCGTTTTCCCTTGTATCGCTGTTCCAGAAGCGTGCAAGAGTCTGCCCTGCTCATCCAGACGAAGCCACTTGTGCAGGAGCTGCGCATCATTATCGGTATACCACAACATCAAGTCCAGCAGATGAATGAGATCATCATAGACTGTCTCGGCGGCAGGACGATCCTGCACTCCCATACGATGTTTCGTCAGGGTGAGTGTTTCAATGCCTGCTCCACCCCGCATCCATTCTTTTGCCTTTTGATACATCGGTGCAAACCTGCGGTTGAATCCCACGGCGAGCAACAAGCCCTGTGCCTCTGCAAATGCAGTCATCTCTTCCGACTCTCTGATTGTATAGGACAACGGCTTGTCTACATATACAGCAAGTCCCCGTTCCAGACACGACATCACAATCTCGAAATGTGCTTCTGTTGCTGTATGTACAAACACCGCATCCAGCTCCCAGGATAACAGCTCTTTCAGATCGGTAGTTCCTTGCTCAATCCGATATGCTCGCTGCATTTCCTTTACTGGCTCCGATGAGCGATTCATGATGCCGACAACCTCAACACCCGGATGAGCGGTGAGCAGCGGCAAATATACTTTACGTGCGATTCCTCCGAGTCCGATGATGGCAATTCGGGTACGCTTGATTGTTTCCATGATGAGCATTCCACCTTCAACTTAATTCGCTTGGTCAGCCTTCCTTACTCACAATTCCAGCCGATAACGATCCACGTTCTATAGTGTAACCTTTCTGTATACATCTTGCCAACAAGCCCCCTGAGCCCTTTTCAGCAATTGTAGCATTGTTCATGGAGCAGCCCGGCATGGTAAACTGGCTATACAGCAGACTGGTTGCTGCTTTATCTCATCAGATCGGTCTGAACTGAAAGGAGCGTTTGGCTTTTGCGAAAATGGTTATGGCTCCTCCTGTATGTTTTACTTGCCGGAGTCACGTTTATTTACAGATATGAACTGCTGGCGTGGACCGAGGATCATCAGTCCATTCCACTTTTACTAGCCCTGGCAACCTTGTTTGCTCTCGTGCCCGTGATCCCGTACAAGGTCATTATTATTGCTTTTGGTTACAGCTATGGCATGACCATGGCAGCATGGATTTGCTGGTTGGGCACGACATTGGCAGCGATGCTGGTCTACGCAGGAGCTAGAACTATTTTCAGGCAACAGGCCAGAGGCTATCTGGAGCGCATTCGCGGCTTGAATCGCTTCACAGCCTGGATGGAGGCTCATCCCTTCATGGGAGTGATGTCGATGCGATTGCTACCCGTAGTGCCTCAAATGGCTGTTAACATCTATGCAGGCATCACCTTCACGCCCTTCTGGGTGTTCATGGTGGCGACCGCGATAGGCAAAATGCCTGCTATCTTTGTTTTCGCCTACGCAGGTGCACAAGCTGGCTCATCCATCTGGCTCAGTCTCGCCATTCTGGCTGGATATATGGTGCTGATGGCAATGGTACTAATGCTGTTTCGCTACAGATCACGTAAAAAGGCATGATCAGGGAAGGAAATCTTCAAGTGTGATTCCTGCTTGCCGCCGGTCCTGCTTGGTTGACTTGACCATTCGGGATATAATAGAAGGTAAGCCCAATATTTATATTCAAAAATTTAAATAAAGCGAGATGGCTGGAGCAGACACCTGAACCGGAGCGTATGACTGACTGTCAGGTGATTCACCTGCAATAAGTATCGCAGCAATTCGGGTGTCAAGCACCGCATCTTCGTCAGAAATGGAGTGAGTATAGCGTGGAACAACAGTCATTAGAAAAAGCAACATTTGCAGGCGGATGCTTCTGGTGTATGGTATCCCCTTTTGAGGAGCTACCCGGTATTCATAAGATCGTTTCGGGCTATACAGGCGGACATACCGAAAATCCGACTTATGAAGAGGTATGCTCGGAGACGACTGGTCATGTAGAGGCAGTACAGATCACATTTGATCCGTCCATTTTCCCATATGAGAAACTGGTTGAGCTCTTCTGGCAACAGATTGATCCAACCGATGCAGGCGGCCAGTTTCATGACCGCGGCTCTTCCTATCAGACGGCGATCTTCTATCATAGTGAGGAGCAACGTCAGATTGCCGAGGCTTCCAAAGCTGCACTTGAACAAAGCGAACGTTTTGACAAGCCCATCTTCACACCAATTCTGCCTGCCAAACCGTTCTATGAAGCTGAGGAGCACCACCAGAACTATCATCGCAAAAATCCGGCTCACTACAAACGCTATAGCAAAGGCTCAGGTCGTCAGGACTTTATTGAGCGCAACTGGTCGGGGAATGTGGATAAAAGCGGGTTGAAGGAGCGCCTGACTCCGCTTCAATATGAAGTAACACAGAACAGCGCGACCGAGCCCGCATTCCATAATGAATTCTGGGATCACCACGGTGATGGCATCTATGTGGACATCGTATCCGGCGAGCCGCTGTTCAGTTCTACCGACAAATACGATTCGGGATGTGGCTGGCCGAGCTTTACACGCCCACTTCGGGATTATAACGTGAAGGAAAAAACGGATCTCAGCCATTTTATGATTCGTACCGAAGTCCGTAGCCGTGAAGGCGACTCCCACCTCGGGCACGTATTCCCAGATGGCCCTACGGAAGCAGGCGGCTTGCGTTATTGCATTAATTCCGCGGCACTTCGTTTTGTACCGAAGGAGGATTTGCAAAAAGAAGGCTACGGCGAGTATCGAGTTCTGTTTGAATAAAAATCTGTACAGACAAGTCTGTACAGAAAAATGTGCAAAAGAGCAACGGGATTCCCGTTGCTCTTTCTGTATTTCATCCTGACATCGAACTGTGTTGCATACGAGTGGGCGGCCTGCTCTAGTTATTTGGAGAATACCTGAACGCGTGTCAGTGTATGCATAAAACCAAGCTCTTTAACGGTCATCACATCATACTAACAATCCAGCCAATCCAGTAGGCCAAAGGAATGAGCAGAAGCTGAGCAACCATCGTGCCAAAGAGGCGTGATATCAGCATGCAGCCATAAATCTGATTCATGCGATCCAGCCGAATCTCCCCGCGAAGTGATCTGTCACTGAGCAGCGAAATCCTAGGATCAATGAGGATGGTGAGCAATATCGTTGCCATGCCATTAATCATACCGGTTGACTGTGAGGCAGCTACAGCCTGCCCTGGATACAGATAAGCAGCATATAGGCTGGATAACACACCTGTGGTGTAAATGGCTGTTACCGCTACATTGAGCAGCATTAAACGTCTTGGCATCCCTTGCTGTACCAATCGTTTGGCCATCTGCCAGGAGGGTGGAGTAATATAATATGCAGCATTGCGAATCTTACTGCGCTTCAGCAGATTCCGTACCATACCGGGAATAGAACCTGCGCTTTCAAAGTGTACAACCATTCTGGAGGAGAGCTTGACCATCGTTGGAAAACAACATATGGCGAGCACTGTTCCAATCGTTGCCGCCCCCATTAACCAATGAAGCTGTGCGGCAAAGTTCGGGTTGGCTCCGCGAGTCGCCGCGTCCACCAGACTGCCGATCATAGGCCCCTGCGCCATATTGGAGGTGCGGGAAACCAGCAGCAAAATACCTGCGAGTGATATCGCCAGAGCAATTCTGCGAGTACGCAGACCACCAAGCCGGAGCGCATACGACAAGCTGTCCGTAGCATGGATGAGCATCGTAAACAGCATCGGAAGAGCAAGACTTATACTCATATGTATACTCCTTTATTTTGAATATGTTGATGGATATATCCAATCTGTGACATTAACGTATTATACTTCTCCCCTTCTTAAAAGTATAGAAGCCAAGGTGAAGGTGACAAGGATTACACTCTATCTGCTCTTTCCCTGAGAAGGCCCCGGTAACATCCCCTTTCCGTGACTAGAAAATTTCTACTTTCACTTCAAAAATCATCGCGTCACCCCATTTGGAAAATGTTTCGTTTATCTCATCATATGGCGGGTAATATACTACTAACCCATACTATTCTGGAGGGATAACATATGCCATGGAGCAAACAGGATTACCCTGCATCCATGAAAAACCTGAAGCCTCGTATCCGGCACAAAGCTATAGACATCGCAAATGCCCTGCTGGATGACGGATATGAGGAAGGACTCGCAATTGCGATTGCCACAGCCAAGGCCGAGGAATGGGATGAAAACCATCCTGTGCATGAGGCGGTCTCCGATTCCAGTACATCTTCCAAGGAGAAGAATAAAGCATCCACTCTTTCGCAGTCATCCTTCAGGGAATGCCGCCATTCCGAACCTATCTCTTCATGCAAAAGCCATAATAATATTCATGTTGTGCCTGCAGATTCCGGCCGAGCATTCGGCAAAACAAAAAATCCCTCTTGCTGCGAAGTTTGCAGACAAAAGGGATTCCTCTCTAAATCAAAGCTTATGTCAAGCGGATTGAAGCTTGATAACAACCGAATACTTTTCATGCCATCTGAGCTATGGATCATGCTCAACTGCGTGCTCAATGTGTTACGCCTTGTGCTACGGAAGCTCGCGATGCCGCAACATTAACAGCTTTGGCCGCAACCGACGGAATCGGCAATTTTACAGCCGAAGTTGTCACCACCGTGCCACGAGCCGGTATACTGACCATATACGTAATCATTTTGCTGGCAATCCACACCGCCAGAATTGTATATAAAGTTTCTTTTACCGGAAGAAAGAAAAGTGACAATCCCAAAACGAACGCATCACTGACAAAGAAAACTGTTCCCAGCTTCCAGCCCTTCCAGCGGCTAATGAGCACAGCGAGAATATCGTCTCCACCTGTCGCTCCGCCAAAGCGTAACACGATTCCTGTGCCGATCCCGGTCAAAACACCGGATAGCACTGCGGGAATCCACAGGTTTCCATTAAAATTCATCACCAGTGTGGAATAACGCTCAAAGCCGTCATAGAACAGCGAAAATGCACCCACACCAAGCAAAGCTTGGATCATAAACTTCCAGCCCTTAATGAACCAGGCCAGAATCATGACAGGAATGTCGAGTAGCAACATGCCGATCGCCGGCGATAAACCTGTTGCATATTTTCCGAGCAGGGCCAGACCGACAAATCCGCCCTCCGATAAATGATTCTGAAAGTTAATGTGATAATAAGCAAATGCCAAAATAAATGTACCAAGCAGCATAATTGCAAACTTGATTGCTTCTGTCTTAACGTGTTGTACGGTTAACGATGTTCTCTTCATACAGGTTCCCTCGCAATTTGTAGGTTGGTTTAAACCGACCGTACCCTGCGAAAGGTAAGCCTGGAAGAAATCATCGTGTACGTCCTTCGAATATTCATCCCAATCCCCTCTTTCGCAGAGTCAGCCGTTGTTGAAATACGGTTGGTTTACTCTACAAGGGGCGCTATGTGTATGAGAGATCGTAACGTTTCCAGATTGTCCTTGGGGAGATTGTCCTTCGGGGACTCATGGTATCCTGATCCTTTCTGTGTGTTGTGGTTAGCTGTGCTTGATTAAACGAATGGGAACATTACAGAGATTCAACATTGAACACCTTGTTTCACACCTAACCACTCCGATTGCAGTACCCTCTTTCGATCGCTGTTATCCCCGGATTTTTTTGATTCCTTTTTCAAAAGGAAAAATCCTGTGATAAACGCGAACGCTTCGCTTCTACAGATGGGTTCTGCATTCTCCGTTCCTGTGTGAATATAATTTCAAACGTGAATCCAAACCTGTAATCTTCAATTCTGCTTAAACACCAAAGCTAACTTGCTTGTACTTCTATTATATAACACCAATGTGACCGGGTCTAAACAAGCAACCCAGCAAAAACACGCATAAAGCAGTGTCTGGACTGCTCCAGCCGTCATACAGACACACCAGGATAAGCAATGCTTGCTAATGGTGCTGTCTGCTCCTTTATTCTATGACCGAAGCCTCCAAATATAACAGGTAGTCACCCAACTGTGACAATTCCGGGCCTTTTTTTTATTTTCTGGTCGTTCGCTAAGGAATCCCTCTCCTGGTGCACATACACTATAGCAAACGGTATGGATAAATTGAATTCAGACGTTTCCAGACTTACTCTGCTTTTTATGGTATAATATAACAATTGAATCCCAATACCGTTTAAGCGAGGCGGATGTATGAAAACGTTAAAGCCAAGAGTCTTTATTGGCTGCTCGCTGGAAGCGAAGCCGATTGCAGCCGCTGTACACGAAAACTTGCGTTTTTCAGCCGAAGTTACCCCTTGGTACTCGGGGGTATTTAATCCAAGCAGTTATACTATGGACGATCTGGAAGCCGAGGTACGCACAACGGACTTTGCCATTTTTATCTTCCATCCGGATGACATATCCAAAATTCGCGGGAAGTACTACGCATCGGTTCGGGATAATACAATGCTTGAAATGGGTCTATTCATGGGCTGTCTGGGACGGAAGCGTATTTTTTTCATTCTTCCTGAGGATATTACGGATATTAAGGATGCCTCCAAAGTCGAAGGGCTGCGGATGCCCACCGATCTGCTCGGATTGAATCCGCTTGTATATGAGATTCGCTCTGACGGAAAATGGGCACCAGCCGTTTCTGTCGCCTGCTCCAAAATTACAGACAGCATCGAGGAACAAGGACGCTGGAGCGACCCGGAGGCAGAACGTATTATCGAAAGTCACAAGCGCTCCGAAGATCAGGCACGTCTGCAGTTATTCAAACTGCTGCGCTTCTTTAGAGAATTGCTGCGCACACGCAAAGCAGACGCCCATATGCTGGAACGTATGAGTGATGCGCTCCGAAGTGCCTTTGTCTCACATCCTCCGTTTACTGTTCGCGGTACAGCAATCTACCGCACAGACGGCAAAGGTTACATCGAGCAGCTATGTGGCAATGTTGGAGAACCAGGCAGGAAATACGATTTGTCCGCTAATGATGATAAATTGCCGGATGATCCTAAACGCATTCTTGTTGTCGATTCGTATCGGGAAAACAAAATCAAAGTAAATCTGTATGACGATTACCTTGAGAAAGAATACCTGCTATGCTATCCTGTAGCCAAGAGGTATGTCATTACCGTTCACATTATTGGTCATATTGAAGCGGATGAGGCGGTATTTCAGAAGATTGACTTGCAAAATCGTCAACTGTTTAACGCCATCAACGATTTGTTAGGAGGCGACCCGGAATGAGACCGGAAATGAAAAAAATAAACAAGCGCTGGGGCAGTGAAAAGAAAGTACGCCTTAGTTCTGCGCCTGATTCATCACGACCGGTTCCGGAACCCAAGGAAGAGGATCGTTTCCACAAGCCGGCCGTACCGCTTATTACTATAGGTCCATCACTAAAGGGCAAGGAGCGGCCTTACAAGGTTATTTTGGAAAAAGAGGCGTATTACGAAAAACCTCAATACCTTGCTTGATCCTTTGTAACAAATTCACTAGGCTGTAGCTTTATCAAAAGCAAAAGCTGTAGATTGTGTACACTTTTCTTCATTCTACAATTGGCACACATCAGATTCCACTCATTCTGCCGCTGCAACGGCAGCAATGCTTATCAGGCCCCGCCGCCCAAGGCTGGGGCTTTTTTGTTGTGTGCTTGGTTATGTTGAAGCGCAAATTGCCAAACTGCACATAATATCCATTCAGTAAAAGTCCATCAATGACCAACATAAACAAAGCTTGAAGCAAGTTTCTTGTTCTCTCGTCTTTAGGTTTCCTGCAAAACCCATAAATTATACCTAAATTTTGGAGCAGGCTTGTCCGTTGATGCTAAGCACATTGAAGTCATGTACAGCCGGTATTGCCTCATTTTATTTCCACTTGTAACATCACTTCTGTTAACATGCAGATCTCTCATTGAAATCAATTTCCATTATTTATCGGTTGTATAACGTATTCCTATTGCATATATTGATTATAATATAAGAACAAGTGTTCTGTAAAGAACAAATTCCAATTATAGGTTAAGGAAGTGAATGTATGACATCCCCTACTTCCGCCCCATCCCCTGCGGATGAAGATCACCGTCTGATCAAAGGACTGGTTGTGCGCACGCTTTTGCTGGATGTACTGGAGCGAGATATTCGCACACTGGATACGTTGCTTCTGAAAATGCCCGAGGTTTATATTCTGTCGCTCACCCGTATTCAAAATCAGGTGCTCAAAGAGATGCTTGGACTGCGCAAGCAGATGAAAAATCGCGGTGTTAAAGTTCTGGAGGAAACCCGTGGAAAGGACGGCATCGAAACCGTATACCTATGCAGGGGATATTGGCAGCGGTTCTACATGCTCTGGACATTTGCACGCAATGAGGTCAAAAAAGAGCTAAGCCGCCATCTGCAGATGGACCTGACACAAATTTGAGTATGATTGGTTATCGAGGCATGTAGTGCGGTTTGTTTCCAAGACAACAGCATGAAAGAAGCAAAACTCTGTCGAGATTCATCATTTCAGGCAAGCGACAGGCTAACAGGTTGACCATTGCGTGCTCTGTCATTAAGATGGAGAAGACATATCCAACCTTCCCGATGTGGGAAAGGATATTCACACAATGTCAGTCTGATCAAGGAGCTGCACATCATGAAATCGAATTCCAATCCTCTTTATAGTTCAAAAAATAATACATCATCACACCCACTCGTTGCCGCGAACGTGACCGAATTAATCGGTCAGACTCCCGTTGTCCGGCTCAGTCGGCTTACAGGCAATGACTCCGCTGACGTGTACGTCAAGCTGGAGTATTTCAATCCGAGCGGCAGTGTCAAGGATCGCGCTGCCTTCAACCTGATCGCGCAGGCTGAACAAGACGGCTTGCTGCAGCCAGGGGCCACGATTATTGAACCAACGAGCGGCAATACGGGTATCGGCCTTGCGATGAATGCCGCAGCCAAAGGGTACAAAGCCATCCTGATCATGCCGGACAACATGTCCAAGGAGCGTATCAACATCTTGAAGGCTTATGGTGCAGAGGTGGTGCTTACCCCGGCCTCGGAGCGGATGCCTGGGGCTATTCGCAAGGCGAAGGCGCTTCAGGCCGAGCTGCCGGGCAGCTTCATTCCCCAGCAGTTCGAAAATCAGGCGAACCCGGATATTCACCGGATCACGACAGCGCCCGAAATTATGCAGCAGATGGATGGCAGGCTGGATGCCTTCATCGCTACAGCCGGAACCGGCGGCACAATCACCGGAACAGGCGAAGAGCTTCGCAAGCAGCTTCCCGCCCTGCGCATCTATGCGGTGGAGCCGCAGGGTTCCCCGGTGCTGTCCGGCGGCGAGCCCGGACCGCACAAGCTCGTCGGTACAAGTCCGGGCTTCATCCCGGACATCTTGAATACCGACGTGTGGGATGCCATCATTCAGGTGTCCGATGAGGACGCACTGAATACGATGCGGCAGCTTGCTGCCCGGGAAGGGCTGTTGCTCGGCCCTTCCTCTGGCGCTTCGGTGTGGGCCGCCCTTCGCATCGCGAAGGAACTGGGGCCGGGGCACCGGGTGCTTTGCATTGCGCCGGATACCGGGGAACGGTATCTGAGCATGGGTATTTTTTGACAGAGGCCGAAGGCAAGCAGCAATAGCTCAGTACAGAATGAAACCTGCACAGAACAAATAAGCCCCTGCTCACCTGTGGATTAAACATCCCCAGTGAACAGGAGCTTATTTTGTATACAAACTTAAAAGTCACAAGACAACGACTCCTTGGAGTCCCTCGCTACATCCATGCCCGTTAAACGTTCAGAACACTTAATGTGCCAGCGTTGTCCATTGCACGCCTTGCGGGAGCAGCGCCGCAATACGCTCTTTCGCTTCCTTCTGTGTATAGATCGACTCATCCAGAATCGCCGCCGAACCGGAATCCGTGCTTGTCCGAATCAGACGTCCAAGACCTTGCTTCACCCGCAGCAGCATATAAGGAAGATCAATCTCTTCGTAAGGTGCAGAGGATGCACTGCGCTTGGCATTAAATACCGGGTCCTGTGGTGGATACGGAAGCGACCAGATCATAACATTAGATAATGACGGACCTGGAACGTCCAGTCCTTCCCACAGATTAACGGAGCACAGTACACTCTCCTCATCCTGCTGGAACGCCGAGATCAGATCACTGATCTCCCGGTCTCCCTCGTACATAAAGCGCAATCCTTCAGCTTCCGGCACATGAACGATATCCTGCTTGAACGCTCGCAGCTCCTCCATTGTACGGAACAGAATCAGCGCACGACCGCCGCTCTCCTGAAGCAAGGCTGCTGCATCACGAAGTCGATTTTCGTTCGCTGCATGTCCAGATAGGGCTTGTTCAGCAATTTTCATCTGCATTTTGTCCGCATAATCATACGGGGAAGCTACAGAGAATGATACAAACTCTTCAATCCCCAGGCTGTCCGCCACATAACGGAATGAGCTGTCCACCGACAGCGTAGCGGATGAAAACACAATTGGAATGCCGGTGTTGAACACACGCTCGTTCAGAATTTCCTTCACGGTACGCGGCATGATCGACAACGTTGTCTCATCCTCGCTCTCTTCCGCCCAACAGATGTAGCCATCCTCCTTGCGGAACAGGGACAATGCCGTCTGAATCATATCCAGATGTTCTTCTACGACTCGCATCTGATACCCATCCAGCGAGAAAAGTCCGCTCTCAAATACCAGCTCTTCTCCGATCGCATCCAGCACACCGTTCAAACGTTCAATCTCACGCAGCAGCGGTGCCTCTACCCGCACTTCCTTCCGTTCCGAGCCGGGAATCGCCACCGTATACGTATCGAGCAGACGGAACAGTCGCTCACTGCTTTCAATCGCTTCGTCCACTCGCTCCGCAAGGGATTCACGAATCTCGCCTTCAAGCAGACGTGTAACCAGTTCCTCGAAGATGCGGTGTTTCAACTTGTAACTCAGAGCGTTCAACGCAGCTTCTTCCAGTAAATGCCCTTCATCAAATACAACGGAACTATGGTCTGGCAATAATGGCAACTGTCCCTCACGTTTGCGCGCTTCATAGGTCCACACATGCTCCATGTAGTAATCATGGGAGCAGATGATGATGTCTTTCGAACGACGATAATGGTCACGCGACAGCGTCAGACCACAGCGTTGTCTTTTAGGGCATACAAAACAATCCTGGAACGGGTCCCAGTTGATTTTGTTCCACTGGCGATCGTTCAGATGCGGATACTGTTTGCGGTCACCATATGGATGGAAGGCCTGAAGTGTTCCTGGCGTGTTCACGAATTCCGGCAGACTCTCGTGCACCTCTTCAATTACTGGTGCATCCTCATCGGCGAATCGGACTGCACTCAGCTTGTTCAGACAGACGTATTGGTCCGGTGACTTGCCCAGACGTGCGTCCACTTGCAAATCCAGATGTTCAGCGAGCTTGGCAATATCTCCGCCCGGCTTCACCAGCTGTTCAATCAAAGACTCATCGGCACAGGCGATCACTGCCGGTTTGCCCGTATAGCGTGCATAACAGACCGCGTAGAGCAAATAAACGAGCGTTTTACCTGTTCCTACGCCAGCCTCGGCCATAATCGTTTTTTTCTCTCCATAGGCCCGTTCGAGCTGGTACGCCATAAAAATCTGTTCATCCCGTACCTCAAAGCCGGCTTCTGGCAAAATATCATAAAACACATCGGCTACCCACTCTCCCAGACGGGATACAAAAGGTTCAGCCGGATCATATGCAAAAGGGTAACGTTGTGTAGACAATCCTGGGTCAGCCTCCATTCTTAGACAAAGCGGTCCGATTTATATTTTTCCGTTTCAAAAAAGGCCGCTGGGCAAAAGTTAATTATCCCATAACGTGAACAGCATGACAAGATTTTTTTGTCGAACACAAGGTAGCCTGAGCTGGAACGAACAAAGATTGACCTAACCATTGGACGGATCAAGGGAGTGGCTTACGTGCTTTTCGATGAAAGTATGCTTTGGACGGGAAGATGCAGGAAGCTTGCAGGTTCATTCAGGTGTATGCCGGATAAGTTCTGTGCAAAACGATAGAGAAAAACAAGCACATTCACGTTCATTTTGGACGATGGTCGTTAAAAAAGGACGATCAGCCGATGCTCAGATTACATATATGCTTCGAATTCATAGACATGTGCGGCGATCATGCCCGCCCTGCCAGCCTTCCTCGCAACCTGATGAAATGATTATTGATGATAAGGTTTACAACAATTACCATTAAGCTGTGATTTCAATCGACCAAGGAGGCTTACATTTATGAAATTATTCCGATCCACATCTACACATGCCGCTACACGATCCCAGCGGTCCCTGAAGTTGAAAATGACCAACATCTGTCTCAGCGCCGCATTTCCGCTATTATTGCTCAGCGGTGGAGCGATCAGTGCCTCAGAATTGCTGGAGGGTGGATTGCCAAGTGCTTTCGAATCCGAATCAGCGGTCAACAGCTCCAATATTACACTGGCTGCAGGCGATTTGGTTGTTTCTCCTGACGGCTCTGCCAGCAATCCGGGAACCATTAATAGTCCGACATCCCTGGCTAACGCTCTGACCCAGATCGCTCCAGGCAAAACGATCTATCTGCGCGGCGGCACCTACAGCTTCTCCGAAACCATAACCATTGAACGTGGCAACAGTGGCACAGCTTCACAACGCAAAAATCTGGTTGCCTATGGATCGGAGACACCCGTCTTTGATTTCTCCGCTCAAGCCTTCGCTTCCACCAATCGTGGGCTACAGCTGTTCGGGGACTACTGGTTCCTGAAAGGACTAGAGGTTAAGGGTGCCGGCGATAACGGCATCTTCATCGGTGGCAGCTACAACCGTCTGGAGCAGATTGAAGCCCATCATAACCGGGATACCGGTATTCAGCTCGGGCGTTATGCTTCCACCGCTGCCAAAAGCGAATGGCCTTCGTATAACGAGATTATTCGCTCCTACTCTCACAACAACTATGACCCGGATGATGGCGAGGATGCGGACGGTTTTGCCGCCAAGCTGACGGTAGGTCCGGGGAACGTCTTTGACGGCTGTGTTGCCGCCTTTAACGTAGACGATGGCTGGGATCTCTATAGCAAAACAAACACAGGCGCCATCGGTGCCGTCACCATCCGCAACAGCATCGCTTACGGCAACGGCGCAACCGCAGATGGGACTTCCACTCCCAACAGTGATGGCAACGGCTTTAAGCTGGGCGGTGAGAAAATTGCAGTGAACCATATTATCGAGAACAACATTGCGTTTAATAACAAAAAACACGGCTTTACCTATAACAGCAATCCCGGTTCGATCCAGATGACCAACAACACCTCCTGGAACAACGGACAAAGCAACTTTGCTTTTGACAAAGGCTCACACATCTTCACCAACAACCTCTCCTTCCAGGGCGGCGCCAGCGACAAAACCAGCGGAACCGATGTCAGCAGCACCAACGTCTGGTGGAAAAACAAAAAGAGCGTCAACGACAAAGGCCTGCTCGCCAGCGCAGACGACTTTGTCTCCCTCGTGCCTTCGGTAACCCGTGCCCCAGACGGCACCCCTGTATTGGGTAATTTCCTGAAGCTTGCAGGTGGTAGTGAACTGATTGGCTCGGGAACGCCAGCAGGTAAGAATATTGGAGCGCGGTAAGTATAGGTTGGTCAGATAAAAGAATAATTCATAAAGCAAAGTCCCCTCCCCCATGCCAGCCTGATCGGTGGTAATGGAGGAGGGGATTTTTGAATTGCTGTGTATTGTCTACTGGCTCATAAAGGTAGATAGATACTCACGGTTTGGCTAAAACCTCAATAATGAGTCTGCCACCTGTGCGAAAACCTTGCTCAAACGCCGCTTCCACATACATGGATGTGGACTGTCCGATCAAGTCGATCAGTTGCTCCAAGGCATCGTATTCTGTATCCGGGAGCTTTGTTTTGTAGTTTTGCATGGTGTCCGATATTTGGCTGTTAATTTCGTAATACTCGTCCTGTTCAGGATGAATCGACTCGTCCAACCGTAGGTTCCCGTGAAACAAATCTTCGATCAGGTTTGACATGTTATCTCTCATGCTAAGGTCACCTCAGAAAGATTGTATATCAAGAAATGAGGTGAGATAGAGATTTAGTGGAAAATCCGCTAAATCAGTCTCTAGTTCTTTACTAAATAATCAGTAAGTTAATAATGTAAACCCCATCTTTTTTTTACCACATCTAATAAATGAAATATCTCCTGTTTATCTTCTGGATACTCCTCCAAGTACTTCTCACTGTAAATCAGCAAATAATTATAAATTTCATCATACTCCATGACTGCCATTACATCTTCATCGTATGCTGGGGGCTCTCCGATAAAACATACTTTCTGATCACCAATGTACTCTTCTTCTGGCGAATGATAGGATGAAAATTGTACCTCCGTGGACCTGAACCATACCCATATCTTTCTTGATCTCCGAAGTATGTTAAAGCTCTTGGAAAATCCATAATCCAGAAATAAGATTCCACTAATTGATCTATTTCAACTTTTGTTGTCAGCATTTTGTACATCAATTATCTCTTCCTTAATATTAATCCGGAATGCAGCATCAACATTCTTTATGTTCCCTTTTTCATCATTTAGAAGTTATTCTGTAGGATTTTTATAACACCAATCCGGGTCATACGGTATAGATTTCAGTTTTTGCATGTCCTCAAACCTGTATATCCAATCATTATCTGCTATCCAGAAATAATCATCTGGATTCAGCTTGAGATATTCATGGATAAAGTTAAGTATTAACTCTTGATTACCATAGATATCCTCAATATGCCCAACCTGATATAGCGATTCACTAGTATCTAAACCTAAATCTTCGTGATAATAAAATTCAGTACTTGGGCTATTTATGCTGTGAATATGGAAAATTAATGAGGATTCATTATCCCCTGTGAATGACTTACGGTTGATATTAAGCGTTGTATACAAAAACTCTCCTTCGTTTGTATACGTTTTGTTGTTATAGAAATAAAGAGCAGAGTCGGAATGAAAAGCTGCAACAATAGTATCAGCCAAGAGTTGCTCTGGAGAATATTTATCTTTGTTCGTTAAAATAACAGCTGAAGTACCCATATTTTACTTCAATACCCCCTTGAGTTCATCTAAAGAGTTCACAACAGTAACACCTTTAGATTTGATTAATTCCAATTTTATCAGATCATTCGGATGTGGATTAGTCAATGGCTTGTCAATATATAAAATGACCTTCTTCTGTTCATAGTTAAAGAAATCTTGGTGTTTTACATTCACGTATTTATCAAACTGTTCCACATCTGTGATAGCTTTCAATGATTTTTTAACTTCAATAATTTCATGTTTCGTTACTACGTCAAAATCCCCTGCAGGATTACCATCAGCCCTTTGAATTTTTTGGCTGAAGGCTGTAACTTCCTTACTTTCTCTTACAGCGTAAGCTGCTTTGGCTTCAGTTGCTTTTCCTGAGTCCTTACTGTTTAACAATTGATCAATGTCTCGATTAATATTTTTGGGATGCTGATCATCCCAATGCAGAACATTACCAGCTGGATTAGTATATTTCGTTTTGTTTCCTTCTTTAACTAAACTACCAACATTAGAAGACTGTCCGGTAACGCCGGCACCTTCCTTCTTACCATTTCCTTTCCTTGCTTCAGCCATTTCCAAATTCTTTTTAATCTTCGCCACTGCCGGATCAGAAGCAGGCAAGCGAAACGGCCCTTTGCGACCCGGCATACTTCCGCGAACCATCTGGAATGCCATAAGTATTTGGCTGAACTTCAGAGAAGTCAGCATCATCTGAGCATACTTATCGGATACAGGCTCGCCCGTGAAGGGATGGATTCGATTTTCAAAAGCTTTAATCTGCAACGCATTGATATCTTCCCCCGGCTCTTCCACATGGCCTGCTGCTTGCATCCGATTGATATCCAAATGTCCCTGATCCTTCTGGTATGCCTGTAGAGATGCCTGATCGGGAACGCCATTCTCGTTTACTGGCATCCACATCAGCCTACCAAGGACATCGACTTGTGCCATCCGGTAGCCTTTGTCCTCCGAACCCGTATCACTTACTGAGCTCTTCATCATTGCTGCCGCACCAACGGCACCAATAACACCGCCCAGACTGCCTTTCTCCGCATCTGCATTCTCAAACCGTGTCGCAATATCCTTCAACTCTTTCGAAGTATATACCATGCTCTCTAGTGCTTTCTGTAGTACGGGACGCGACCGCTCAAAATCGTCATAAAAGCGCTCCTGTGTCACACCCATCCACATGGCTTGAAGGAACATCATCTGCCTGGAGAGATTATCTTGGATATGTTCCAATTGCTGCCTCGCCTGATCCACCTGATTCGATACGTGATGTAACTGCTCAGGGGTAACTTTGATTATACTCATCCGTTTTCACCGCTTATTTTTATGTAGGATATACTTATGTTAGCAGAAGTTTGATGGCAATTTCATCCGGCTAACTTCCTGAATTTTGATACATTATCCTGCACCAGATTTAACTACAATCGTGCTCAAGTCTTATACATTTTTCTTTTTACTATAAATACAATCAATCTAACATTTTGTGTAATTTGTGAACATACTTGACTTCCTTTAACAACAAGAAGTACCATAAGTATATGGAATATATTTCAATTTAAATAATAATTTTGTAATTCAATATCAATTATCAGGCTTTACCTAATATATCATTCTCAACCTGCCAGAGCGCTCCAGCCTGCAGCTTTCTTCCCTCTTCGTGCTATCAACAGAAACAGAAAATATGGGAAGGATCATTCTCACAACGAAAGGAGGATTCGTAGGTTTCCATCTGCAAGCTCATCTTTGTTACGTAAGCGTATGTATCTTTATCTGCCAGCACATCCATAACAAGAAAGGTGGAATTGATTTCTATGAAAAAGTTATTTAGCTTGGCTCTTATTCTTGTTTTAGTCTTCTCGTTTAATGCAGCTGTCTTTGCAGAAGCTCAGACTGCTCAACCCAAACCTTTAACGAAAGAAGAAGTGGTAAATTCAAAAGAGTTCCGCGCAGCTGTAGAGGCAGCCAAAGCCGAGTTTAGAGCGCAGCAAGAAAATAGCGGTCCTGTGCTGCACGCACCTGCGCCAAAGGTATCTCATATTAATGTATACGCTGTCGCTTCCCCTAATGGGGGTCAAGAAATTTATGGCTTCAATAGCAACCCCCTGACCACTGCCAATGATCACGGCGGGAACTGGATACAGTGTATTACGTTCCAGATCGGTTATGACAGCTCTCACTTCGGTACACTCGCAGGAAATAAAATGACAAACAATTGGTCTGAACCTATAGATCTGGATGGTGATCGTGTTATAGATGCCTTTGCTTATTCTTGGCTATATGAGGCACCTAGTACGGGTGGGCAGTTCGTAGGAACCGTTTACTCCATTAATATTCCAACACAGTGGACCGCTTGGATTAATGTTCGTTAAGTTCTAAAGCCCAACACCAAGCAGCACCAAATGAATAAAGCTGTACCCCGTAAAGAGACATTTTTAAAACGCCTGCTTTACAGGGTACAGTTTGCTTTACAGGGGATTTTTTCTTTTTAAGCATATTAAAAAATAAAAGCCGCTGAATGGCGACTTTTATTGAAGTACAACGGGAATCATTCCCTCTCTGATATCACTTGCATGCTAACCATTACTTTTCCTCTGAATAAATAAAAACATAAGTACTCTCATCCGACATCTCTTCCGAGAAAACAAACTCTAACCGATCAAATCCTTTAATGTCTTCCACATCCGTAATCTTACGCTCTGCCATATACCGCACCATCTCACCTCTCGCCATTTTGGCGCGGGTGGCCTTCTCCACCAGTTTCCCACCAACCATCTGTCCAAATACACAAGTGATAAAGAGGGTTTCCTCTTTCAGAAAAGGAGTGATGTTCTTGCTGTACTCTTTGGAAGCCAGATTGAGAATGCAATTGCTTTCCTCTTGAAGCCGATCAGCCAGCTTGCTGCCCCAGAACTGATAAAGGGATTTGAATCCCGGCCCTTGTAACTTACCCTGCATCTCCAACCGATAAGGGGTAACTCCGTCCAGAGGACGCAGCATCCCATAAAAGCCGGATAATATACGTAAATGCTGCTCCAGATACGCTAGCTCTTCCTGCTGAAAAACGCCAGGCGCCATATATTGATACTGAATGCCCTCATACGAATAGATGGCCGGTGTAAGATTTTCTTTTACATTCATGCTGCGAATCCGCTCCATGTTCAGTTCAGCGATAGCATCATTGCACTTCCATAACGTTTTGAGCTCTTCATAAGATAACGTCTGGAGCAGACTCAGGAGTTGTTCTGACTCGTTTATAAATTGCGGCATTTGCGCGCTAGCCATCAGATCGGTGTCGACCTTCATCTTCTTGGCTGGTGATATAATAATCCTCATCGTTCTAATCCATCCTTAATCTACCGTTGTTTTGTCGTTATTCATTGTACAGGATTAGGCAGATGAATCCAATGTTGAGGTATATTAAGCTTGCGTCTTCATAAAAGTTTACGAATTTGGATCAGGCGCCAGTTGAATCCATTCATCTGATAGTCATTTCAACGGTGCAGTGTGACGACACTTAGGGAAACTACTGCATCCATAAAAGACTCCTTTGGGACCCGAACGTTCCACAAGGTCACTTGCACATCTTGGACAGACGTTCTTTATTGGAGATATTTTAGAGTCGGCAGCTTGAAAATCATTAACTTTCTGATCGTTCATTGCTAGCATCATCTCAATCAAAGCCTCTCTATTAAATAATCTCACTTTATTAGACTTTGCAAGTTCATAGGCAGCTGCAGTATACTCACTGTTGGAAACTACCCATGCTTCGTCTGCTCTATAATGTGCAATGGAGGACTGGGCTTCCTGAACTGCCTTAATTCCCACATTTTTACTGTAGCGCTTCGCTTGAACTGCAATTCGCATTCCCTCTTTGGTCAGAATTAAATCAGCTCCAAAATCACCGACTGCTTTCGTAACCTCAGCCTTATATCCTTGAGAGCGAAAAAGATGCGCAAGATACAGTTCAAATTGAAATCCATCCATTTGATCAATCTCTGCGATTCCTGACCTCTTTAAACGCTTCATTCGCTTACGCTGAAGACTAATCATTAATGTAACCACACCTATAACTCCAAGAACTCCAACGCCTATTGAAGCTTTCCATGAAGTGGTTAATGAGTATGTACCTGCCGTTCCTCCCAGCATCGCCAAGCCAGCTAGCCCCTTAAATAGTTCTTCCTCCTGTTTGGCCTTACTCTTTCTTCTTGCCATCACTCTTCCTCCAGACCACTCTACACATCGTCCTTTAAAACAGGAACCAGCTAGGTTACTTTTCATCTTTTCATTTATAATTCATCTTCAGAAATTCCACAAAATCATACTCGGATAAATGCCTAATATCTCTATGAAGCACAGCTCCAATGGTTTAGAAAATTCGGGATGCTCATTAGTTAATAAAACATCCCGTGACGCCGAAGTCTTTCCAACATTGGTTCATCTTCGTTATTTAATCTATTGAAAAGAAATGAATAGACTAAAATTTCCTCACCCTATAAAAACAACTACATCCTTACGCTGGAATGCAAGCGGTAATTTATCTTGAAGTCCTTTTATCCTTTCAAACATTTTTTCTTTTTGTTCCTCATTTAAAAATTTAGCCGCCCATTCTTTGATAAGCACTAGTTCCTCAATAATATGCGGTACATCTTCTTCCTCTACATCAACACCTGTTGTGAATAGATCTGTCCATTGTAATTCCAATGATTCAATTGCAGGCAACCAACACTCTTTAAAGAAGGACTCCGTAGCAACTGGAATAAAAAAACTCTTTTCATAATCATTTTGTGGGTCAAGGATTAATGCGCTGATAGTCATAATCTATTTACCTCCAAAGATTGCACTGAACTTGTAATCAGGAAATTCTTGTCTTAATCTGCTTAGACTATTTTCAACTGCCTGTTTCAAATCGGGGGTGTTTCCATCTAATCTAAAAACAAATTCTCGGATATCCTTAATATCTTCAAGGTTAGGTATTTCAGATGAACCATTCTTAGTTGCCCGTGTAGAAGTTGCATTTTCTAGAGCATTAATACGATTTCTCGTTTTTATTAGTATCTGTTTATCGGCAAATTGTTGAGGAGTTTGTGCAGGCAAACCTGTTTTGGGATTAACTTTGTGAAGACCTTGAGCGGATTTATCCTCATAAAAAATCATATTCACCAAATCAATCTCATCTAATTCTCCTAGGGATTCTCCTCTTTTGTTTACTATTTCAACTTCTTTAGAAATATTTACCTTACTCCCATTCCCCGGCCCCTTACCACTCTTGCCTGCCTGCTCTCGCTTTGCCTTTGCATCCCGAATCGTCTGCTTAACCTTGTCCAATGCTGCACTGGTTCCGCGGCCCTTATAGGGACCCTTGCCACTTTTCATACTTCCCGTGACCATGCCAATCCCGGCTACAATCTGACTCCATTTCAAGGAGGAGATCATCATCTTGGCGTAATCGTCTGTGACAGGCTCTCCTGTAAAGGGATTCACTCCGAGCTCAAATGCTTCAATCTGTAACTGAATCAGATCCCGTCTAGCATTACCTCCATCAACAAATATATAAATGACGGATTGTCAAGCCAAGTGCGACAGTTCCTCTGAAAAGGATTCGTGAGCGGTTCTCCAACTCAGGCATTTACGTGGTCTGTGATTGATCAAGTTCAAAGCGTTTTCCAGAGCTTCATCCGTGATTTGGGCGAAATCCGTCCCTTTGGGGAAAAACTCTCGCAGGAGGCCATTGGCATTTTCATTCGAGCCGCGTTGCCAGGAGGAATAGGGATCTGCAAAATATACCTACACGCCATGAACGGCTTCCAGGCTGGTGTAACAGGCAAATTCCTTGCCACGGTCTGCGGTAGCGGTTTGAAATGCATGGACTGGGTACTGCGAAGCCGCTACTCCAAACGCAATCTCCATGGACAACCCGGTACGATCAGGCATACGAATCGCGGTGTACAAGCGGGTCTTTCGTTCGATGAACGTCGCTACGCAGCCCTTGCTTTTCCCACAACCTGAAACCACCGTATCCCGTTCCCAATGGCCGAAGGTCTCCCGGTGACGAACCTCTTTCGGACGTTGAAAGATGGGCTTACCCACGGCAAACTTGCCGCGTGTCTCTGCGGGCTTCTGCCGCTTCCCTTTGTGCCTGAGGACGGCAAGCACGCCTTTCTCCAAGCGACCTGTATAAAGCCAACGATAGACCGTTTTAAAACATAGCATTGCCTGACCTTCCTGACGTAAACGCTCTACGATCTGTTCCGGAGACCAGGTCGCCTGAAGCTTTTCTTCGATGCGACTCGCCAGTTCTGGCTTCCACTTCCCTACAGAAACGGAGGCCTTACGACGCTGGACATAGCCCTCTTGAGCGTTCTCCGCGCCGTAGGGGTGCTCTGCTGTATTTCGGCGGAGTTCCCGGCCAATGGTGGCATGATGTCTGCCCAGTGCTTGGGCAATCGCTCGGGTACTTTTCCCCTGCGGGTGGAGGATTTCTAGCTTGCTGCGTTCGACTATGCTAAGATGTGTGTAGCTCATGGTGGATTCTCCTTGTGTGAATGGTTGTGTGAGAACTTTCATTCTACACGAATCCGGCCATGGGCCATTTTTTTATTAATTTCCAGCAGGTGTCGCACTTCATATTACAATCCGTCAATTCAATTTCTACGCCTTTATTCATTTTAGTTTTTACTGGATCATTGAATGTACTCTTCGCTGCCACTTGTATTATAGGAATGAGGAGATCGGTGGCTAGTCTTTAACACATGACCTTCCCATATTTTCAGTTAAGTCCTAACAATATTAGTAGTCGCCTTAACCCCGCAATAAGATACGACTCAATCCCTTTCACCGAACTATCGTAGTAGATTACTCGAATAGTTGCGATTTGTATTTTGATAAAGTGAAAAAACAAAAATAACATAAAACAGGTCGATAATGGTGATATCTGACCACAATCAACCTGCTTGATGTATCGGATTGGCATTATTTATAGCATAAAATTAAAACATTTGATGCGCGTAGAAACATATTTAGTAAAACTTTATATGGGGCTGATAAGGGTTAAGTTTGATTGAGCATTGCTATCCATTTCACTCGGCACTGGTAGCCAATTCCTCTTAGCCGCCTACTTCACATTTTTCTAAAATCCATTTCTTTGCTTCATTTGATTTCAACAAAATTGGCTTCTCCAACGTACCAATATTAATGCTTTTAACATGAGCTTCTTCTATACCTTTAATATTTTTCAAAGTCACTCCACTTAATAATGTTTCTTCAAATGTCGCTACACTTATATCTATATTTTCTAGTCTTGCCCAACTAAAATCCGTTAAGTAAAACGATACATTAATCAAATTACAATCTATTAAATATGCATTTCTAAATATTGCTTCCCAACAATCAGCTTTGCTAAATCTACTGTTTTTAATTACACAACTGGAAAAATCCGAATATCTTAAGTCTGTTTTATAAAAATCACATTTATCTAAATATGCATTTTTAAATGTTGACGAGGCTAATAATGATGCGTGAAAATCAATATTTTCCAGTCTGAGATCATCAAAAGTACACTCTATTAAATATGCTTGTTCAAGCAATACATCGGATAAAGCAAAACTTCTCAAGTCCACTTCATCTAACTTTAGCATTTCGCCTTCTTTACCAATTGTCTCAACCCATTTTTTATGCAATTCAAACTTCCTACTGAGATTCCCTTCCATTTTCCCACCCCTTAAGGATACCATATTATTTTATCTGTTACGCCTTCTTCATCAATTGCTTTCTTGAGTTGTTTAACATGCTCAGGCTCCATTTTTCTTGTGTCAATAATTACATTGTTCCCATTATCAAATTCCTTTTGTAGCTTCTTCATACCTTGTTTGATAGTAAAGGCACCCTTTTTGGGATTTGTTATAGGAATTCCATTGTCACCACTTGGGTATGATTCAAAGCTTTTCACGTCCCACTTCAAACCTGAATAAGTATCAATAAACTCTGCTCCATTTTCTGCTTGAGGATCACGAACTAGCTTTCCCAATTGACCTCTCTCTTCTACTGCTAATCCAACTTCCCTTTCCCTGATATTTTTAGGTTCTATTTTCCCATTACTTGCTGGATCTCGAGCTAAGTCATCCAATTCCTTCTGAGTTCTACCGCCCGTATAATTTCCAGCCTTATCATAAAGGTTAGGTTTGTTGACTTCTCCCGTCCCTTTACCACTCTTGCCTGCCTGCTCTCGCTTTGCCTTCGCATCCCGAATCGTCTGCTTCACCTTGTCCAGTGCTGCACTGGTTCCACGGCCCTTATAGGGACCCTTGCCACTTTTCATACTTCCCGTGACCATGCCAATCCCGGCTACAATCTGACTCCATTTCAAGGAGGAGATCATCAT